>NZ_JBYEZM010000003.1:0-732241 GCF_057624675.1 Klebsiella sp. PK01 | reverse complement strand
CGGAGTGCTGGCCATCTTCTATAAGGTGGCGATTGGCTCGGGTATCGCGCCGCTGGTGATCTTTATGGGCGTCGGGGCGATGACCGATTTCGGCCCGCTGCTGGCCAACCCGCGCACCCTGTTGCTGGGGGCGGCGGCGCAGTTCGGGATCTTCGCCACCGTGCTCGGGGCGCTGACGCTGAACTACTTCGGCTTCATCTCCTTCACCCTGCCGCAGGCGGCGGCCATCGGCATCATCGGCGGCGCCGACGGCCCGACGGCCATCTACCTGTCGAGCAAGCTGGCGCCGGAGCTGCTGGGGGCCATCGCGGTGGCCGCCTACTCCTACATGGCGCTGGTGCCGCTGATCCAGCCGCCGATCATGAAGGCGCTGACCAGCGACAAAGAGCGGAAGATCCGCATGGTGCAGCTGCGTACGGTGAGCAAACGCGAGAAGATCCTCTTCCCGGCGGTGCTGTTGCTGCTGGTGGCGCTGCTGCTGCCGGACGCCGCGCCGCTGCTGGGGATGTTCTGCTTCGGCAACCTGATGCGCGAAAGCGGGGTGGTGGATCGTCTGAGCGATACGGTGCAGAACGCGCTGATCAATATCGTCACCATCTTCCTCGGGCTGTCGGTGGGAGCCAAGCTGGTGGCGGACAAGTTCCTGCAGCCGCAGACGCTGGGGATCCTGCTGCTGGGCGTGATCGCCTTCTGCGTGGGCACCGCCGCCGGGGTGATCATGGCGAAGCTGATGAACGTATTCAGTAAGCACAAGATCAACCCGCTGATTGGTTCCGCCGGGGTATCGGCGGTGCCGATGGCGGCGAGGGTGTCCAACAAGGTGGGTCTGGAAGCGGACGGGCAGAACTTCCTGCTGATGCACGCGATGGGCCCGAACGTGGCCGGGGTGATCGGCTCGGCGATCGCCGCCGGGGTGATGCTCAAGTACGTGCTGGCGATGTAGGCCGGCGTCCATCCCGGATAGCGGCTGGCGCCTTATCCGGGCTACCCGTCCGCTCCGGTTTGTAGCCCCGGTAAGCGCAGCGCCACCGGGAGAGGTTCCCGGATGGCGGCTGGCGCCTTATCCGGGCTACCCGTCCGCTCCGGTTTGTAACACCGGTAAGCGCAGCGCCACCGGGGAGAGGTTCCCGGATGGCGGCTGGCGCCTTATCCGGGCGACCGGTCCGCTCCGGTTTGTAGCCCCGGTAAGCGCAGCGCCATCGGGGAGAGGTTCCCGGATGGCGGCTGGTGCCTTATCCGGGCTACCGGTCCGCTCCTGTTTGTAGCCCCGGTAAGCGCAGCGCCACCGGGGAGAGGTTGCCGGATAGCGGCTTACGCCTTATCCGGGCGACCGGTCCGCTCCGGTTTGTAGCCCCGGTAAGCCAGCGCCACCGGGGAGAGGTTCCCGGATGGCGGCTGGCGCCTTAGCCGGGCGACCGGTCCGCTCCGGTTTGTAGCCCCGGTAAGCGCAGCGCCACCGGGGAGAGGTTCCCGGATGGCGGCTGGCGCCTTATCCGGGCGACCGGTCCGCTCCGGTTTGTAGCCCCGGTAAGCGCAGCGCCACCGGGGAGAGGTTGCCGGATAGCGGCTGGCGCCTTATCCGGGCGACCGGTCCGCTCCGGTTTGTAGCCCCGGTAAGCGCAGCGCCACCGGGGAGAGGTTCCCGGAGGGCGGCTGGCACCTTAGCCGGGCGACCGGTGACCCCGTAGCCCGGCCGGGCGCCGCGCGAGCCGGGAATTTTTCCTGAGGAGGCTTTGATGAATGAAACGCTAGTATTACATCCTGCCAGCCGGTCGTCGGCAAAAGAGGGGGTCGTTGATGACGCCCTGGCGTCGCTGGAGGAGCTTGAACAACTGCATCCGGCGCTGAATCTGCTGGCGCACCCGCCGGTCGGCCGTGGCAGCCATGATTTCTTTGTCAGTTGTTATGACGCCGGTATACAGCATGCGCAGAGCGGGGAGGCTGAAACGGTAGCGGCGTTGCTTGATTCGCTGACGCAGGAGCGGCAAAGGAGCGGCCTGCTTTGCGCCGCTGCCGGGCATCTGGATGCGCTGCGTCAGCCGCTGACGCATAATCGTTTATGCGATCTGGCCGGGCAGATGTGCGCCAGCGTGGCGCAGGCTGATAGTGAATCATGCAGCGGTTTCTACACCGTACGCAGTATCTCGCTGCCGGTGTATCGACGATTGCTGCGGGACAACCATGCGCACAGCGTTTGTTTACAGCAGTCGCTGCTGCATTTGCTGGCCTGGAGGAGTGAATCGCCGTGGGCGCGGCAGCAGGCGCAACGGCTGCTGTGGCAGGGCGGGGTTCTCGGCGAGAGAGGGGAGTTCGCGTTACTGACTGACGCTGGATGATGAACTGCGGGAGCGGCAGATCCGCTGGCCATCGTTGTGGTCGTTACTGGCGGTGACCGGGTTTCTGGCCAGATTCCCGGCCGGACCGCTGTTTGCCGATTAATCGCGCTCCCGATAAAGGAGCGCTAAGCGTTAATTTGTCGCCGGGTATTCCTGTACCGCCACGTGCAGGGTGATTTTCTTATCATCGCGCATGATGACCACCGGGATTTCTGAACCCGGGCGAATTTCCGCAACCTGGTCCATGGTTTCCAGCGCCGAAACTGCTGGTTTATCATTCACCGAGATGATCACGTCATTGGCGCGGATCCCAGCCTGCGCCGCCGGGCCATCCGGGGCGACGTCATTCACGACGATCCCCTGGATCTGATCCATGCCGCCGCTCTGCGCATGCATTGGCGCGATCTCGCGGCCGCTGATCCCGATGTAACCGCGGATCACCCGACCGTCGCGGATCAGTTTATCCATGATCTTGGTCGCCAGCTGGAACGGGATGGCAAAGCCAATCCCTTCCGGCGTTTCGCCGTCATTGCTCTTATCAAACGACAGGGTGTTAATACCCATCAATTCACCCAGCGAGTTGACCAGCGCGCCGCCGGAGTTGCCGTGGTTGATAGAGGCATCGGTTTGCAGGAAGTTCTGCCGCCCGGTAGGGTTCAGGCCGATACGACCGGTCGCGCTGATGATGCCCTGGGTGATGGTTTGTCCGAGGTTATACGGGTTGCCTATCGCCAGTACTACATCGCCGATATGCGGAACGCGTTTCGGGTTAATCGGGATGACCGGCAGGCCGCCGCTGGCGTTTATTTTGAGCACCGCCAGGTCGGTCAGGGTATCGGAACCGACTAACAGGGCTTCGAATACCCGTCCATCCTGCAGCGCAATGATTATCTGGTCAGCATCGTTGATGACATGCTTGTTGGTGAGGATATATCCGCGTTGGTCCATGATAACGCCGGAGCCAAGCGTCAGCTGGTTATGGCTGGTGCTGTTCAGCGCGCGGTTATAGACGTTGACCACCGCCGGCGCGGCGCGTCTTACCGCAGCATTATAGCTGGCGGGCGATTCGTCAGCGGTATCGCTCGGCGTCGCCGATGAGAGCTGCCACTGGCGCAGCGAAGGCATCGCCGCCAGCAGAATGCCGCCGACGATTAAACCGATAAGGACTGAACGTAAAAGCTTTCCTGGCATGATGCGAATATCGTTAATTAATGGGCAGGCGCAGCATAGCATGACTTATCCGGACATCGCACGACGCGCGATGTCCGGAAGCAGCCGTCAGCGTAGCAGCAGATAAATGCTTTCGTTACCGCGCAGCACATTCAGCGCGATGACGGCCGGTTTGGTTTCCAGCACTTTACGTAGCTCGGCGATGGAACGCACGCGCTGGCGGTTGAGGCCGATAATCAGATCGTCTTTATGCAAGCCAACCTGCGCCGCCGCGCTGCCTTTATCGACGTTATCGATAGTCACGCCCTTAGTGCCGTCTTTCAGCTGGCCATCGCTTAGCGCCGCTCCCTGCAGGGCCGGGATAATCAGATCGGCGCTGGCGGTGGAAGAAGTGCTCTTATCCAGCGTGACTTCGACGTCCAACGGTTTGCCGTCGCGCAGTAGCCCCAGTTTTACTTTAGTGCCAGGGGCGGTGGTGGCGATACGCGAACGCAGCTCGGCGAAGCTGCTTAGCGGTTTGCCGTTCATGCTGACGATAACGTCGCCGGATTTAATCCCTGCTTTTGCGGAGCCTGAATTGGCCAGGACTTCGCTTACGAAGGCGCCGCGCTGAGCGTTGATATTCATCGCTTTAGCGATATCCGCGCTCATTTCCATGCCTTTAATGCCCAGCAGGCCGCGTTTAATCTCGCCGTATTGAATAAGCTGATCGGCGAGGGTCTTCGCCATGTTGCTCGGGATGGCGAAGCCGATGCCGATGCTGCCGCCGCCCGGCGCCAGAATGGCGGTATTAATGCCGATAAGCTCGCCGTTGAGATTCAGCAGCGCGCCGCCGGAGTTGCCGCGGTTAATTGAGGCATCGGTTTGAATAAAGTTTTCCAGCCCTTCGAGATTAAGGCCGCTACGGCCCAGCGCGGAGATAATGCCGGAAGTGGCGGTTTGGCCGAGGCCGAAGGGGTTGCCGACGGCAACGGCGAAATCGCCGACGCGCAGTTTGTCGGAATCCGCGATGGCGATTTGCGTTAAATTGCTGGGTTTTAAAACCTGCAGTAGAGCGATATCGCTCTGTTCGTCGCTGCCTACCAGTTTGGCATCGAACTCGCGGCCATCGTTCAACTGAATGCTGATTTTCTGCGCCTGGCTTATTACGTGGTTGTTGGTCAGCACGTAGCCTTTGGCGGCGTCGATAATCACCCCTGAACCGAGGCCTTCAAACGGCTGCGCCTGCTCTTGCGGCGCGTTGTCGCCGAAGTATTTTTTCAGCTCTTCCGGCATATTCTGCACCGGCGAGGCGGTGCCTTCTACCTGCACGCTCACCACCGCAGGCAATACTTTTTCCAGCATCGGCGCGAGGCTCGGCAGCGCGCCCTGGCCTGGAACCTGGGTCGGCAGTGATGCCGTCGCCGGAGGCAGGACCGACAACGATAATCCAATGCTTAACGCTAACGCACTCAACAGCAAAGTCTGTTTCTTCATTAGATGCTGGCTCTCGTAACCTGAGGTGTATGGAAAAAACGTCCGAATGATTTGATGTTATTGAATTTTCGACCGGCTAACAATGCGGTCCGTGCTTAAATTGTAGCTGGGATGCAGGGGGAAGACGGGCGCGGAAGGCGCGCCCGGTAAATATTTTTACGCAGACAGCGGGATCAGTCGCGTTTCGCGCCACCGCGCAGCAGGCCGGAGGCGCCTTCAGAGTAGTCGCGCGGCATCTGTACCGGCGCCTGATCGTTGCTGGCTTCGGACTCCGCCAGGCGATTGCGGAACGGATTGGCGTCCGCCATGGCGTCCGGCAGCAGGCTGCTGGAGCTTTTTGCCATGTGCTGATACAGCTGACGGTAGTCATCCGCCATGTTGTCCAGCAGTTCTGCGCTGCGCGCAAAATGGCTGACCAGCTCTTCGCGATACTCTTCAAGCTCTGCTTTATTCTTTTCCAGTTCGAACTGCAGCGCTTGTTGCTGACGCAATTTGCGGTTACCAAAACGCATGGCGACGGCACCGATGATGATACCGACGACTAATCCAATTAGCGCGTATTCCCAGGTCATGAACATCTCCCGTTGTTTTGTGGTTCCGTAGGGTGGCTGTTAGGCTCTCCGCCTGCGCCCGATAGTGCCACTATAACCGCTAATTCCACAGAAGTGGAATCCTGGCGTATCATCGCGTACTGTAGAACCGCCTTTTTTTCGTCAATCGTGCGCTACGGCGCCACGGTTTTCAAGGAATAACAATAAGATCATGCAAAGCCTGTCCCCAACATCGCGTTACCTTTTAGCTCTCAAAGAGGGCAGCCATCAACCAGACGATGTCCAACGAGAAGCGGTCAGCCGACTCGATACCATCTATCGTGAACTGCAGGATAAACCTGTAGCCGCAGCGCCCGCGGGCGGCGGTCTGCGGGCGAAATTCAGCAAACTACTCGGCAAGCGCGAGCCGGCGGCGGAAGCGACCGCCGTACGCGGCCTGTATATGTGGGGCGGCGTGGGGCGCGGCAAAACCTGGCTGATGGATATGTTCTATCAAAGCCTGCCGGGCGAGCGTAAACAGCGCCTGCATTTCCATCGCTTTATGCTGCGCGTGCACGAAGAGTTAACCACCCTGCAGGGGCATAGCGACCCGCTGGAAATCGTTGCCGATCGCTTTAAAGCGCAAACCGATGTGTTGTGCTTCGACGAGTTTTTTGTCTCCGACATCACCGATGCCATGCTGCTCGGCGGCTTAATGAAAGCGCTGTTCTCGCGGGGGATTACGCTGGTCGCTACCTCGAACATCCCGCCGGACGAACTCTACCGCAATGGTCTGCAACGCGCGCGTTTCCTGCCGGCGATAGACGCCATCAAACAGCATTGCGACATTATGAACGTCGATGCGGGGATTGATTACCGCTTGCGCACTTTAACCCAGGCGCATCTGTGGCTGTCGCCGCTCAATGCCGAGACCAACCAGCAAATGGATAAACTCTGGCTGGCGCTGGCGGGGGCCAAACGCGAGCAGATGCCGACGCTGGAAATTAACCACCGGCCGCTGCCGACGCTGGGCGTGGAAAACCAGACCCTGGCGGCGTCGTTCGACACGCTGTGCGTGGATGCGCGCAGCCAGCACGATTACATCGCGTTGTCACGCCTGTTCCATACCGTGATGTTGTTCGATGTGCCGGTGATGACGACGCAGCTCGAGAGCGAAGCGCGGCGCTTTATCGCGCTGGTGGATGAATTCTACGAACGCCACGTGAAGCTGGTAGTCAGCGCGGCGGTACCGCTGTATGAGATCTATCAGGGCGAACGCCTGAAGTTTGAGTTCCAGCGCTGTTTATCGCGCCTGCAGGAAATGCAAAGCGAAGAGTATCTGAAGCAGCCGCACATGCCCTGAATCCAGCCTTCTTCTCAGGTTGAGAAAAACCTGCTGCAAATCACATAAAGGGGTCGATCTTTGGCCCCTACTTCTCTATAATCTTGCGACCCCACGTTACGAGAAGGTTTTTTTTCCCGAAATCTTCTATGTGCTGGCATAGGCTATTCGAAGGGGTAGGTTTGCCGGACTTTGTCGTGTGAACCTCAACTGACTAAACGTTTGGGTGTTCACCAACGTGTAACTTATTTATTTGGGTAAGCTTTTAATGAAAACTTTTACAGCTAAACCAGAAACCGTAAAACGCGACTGGTATGTTGTTGACGCGACCGGTAAAACTCTGGGCCGTCTGGCTACTGAACTGGCTCGTCGCCTGCGCGGTAAGCACAAAGCGGAATACACTCCGCACGTTGATACTGGTGATTACATCATCGTTCTGAACGCAGAAAAAGTTGCTGTAACCGGCAACAAGCGCGAAGACAAAATGTACTACCACCACACCGGCCACATCGGTGGTATCAAAGAAGCGACCTTTGAAGAGATGATTGCCCGCCGTCCTGAGCGTGTGATTGAAATCGCGGTTAAAGGCATGCTGCCAAAAGGCCCGCTGGGTCGTGCTATGTACCGTAAACTGAAAGTTTACGCTGGTAACGAGCACAACCACGCGGCACAGCAACCGCAAGTTCTTGACATCTAATCGGGATTATAGGCAATGGCTGAAAATCAATACTACGGCACTGGTCGCCGCAAAAGTTCCGCAGCTCGCGTTTTCATCAAACCGGGCAACGGCAAAATCGTAATCAACCAGCGTTCGCTGGAACAGTACTTCGGTCGTGAAACTGCCCGCATGGTAGTTCGTCAGCCGCTGGAACTGGTCGACATGGTTGAGAAACTGGATCTGTACATCACTGTTAAAGGTGGTGGTATCTCTGGTCAGGCTGGTGCGATCCGTCACGGTATCACCCGCGCTCTGATGGAGTACGACGAGTCCCTGCGTTCTGAACTGCGTAAAGCTGGCTTCGTTACTCGTGACGCTCGTCAGGTTGAACGTAAGAAAGTCGGTCTGCGTAAAGCACGTCGTCGTCCGCAGTTCTCCAAACGTTAATTGTTTTCTGCTCACGCAGAACAATTTGCGAAAAAACCCGCTCCGGCGGGTTTTTTTATGGATAAAACGGCTGTTATCCACAAAGAAATGGCCTGTTCTTACCACTTTTTCAGCATTTCCAGAATACCCTCACCACAACGTCCGCAAAATCTGGTAAACTATCATCCAATTTTCTGCCCAAATGCTGGTGGTTGTTCATTTTTTAGTTAATCAATGAACATATCGTCGCCGTGCGAATGGGGTTTATACATCTGGCTGGCCATGCGTGGTCGGCAGCAGTAAAAATTCTGAATATACCTGGAGGTTTTCATGGCTGTCGCTGCCAACAAACGTTCGGTAATGACGCTGTTTTCTGGTCCTACTGACATCTATAGCCATCAGGTCCGCATCGTGCTGGCCGAAAAAGGTGTCAGTTTTGAGATAGAGCACGTGGAGAAGGATAACCCGCCTCAGGATCTGATTGACCTCAACCCGAATCAAAGCGTCCCGACGCTGGTGGATCGTGAGCTCACTCTGTGGGAATCCCGCATCATTATGGAATACCTGGATGAGCGTTTCCCGCATCCGCCGCTAATGCCGGTTTACCCGGTGGCGCGTGGTGAAAGCCGTCTGTACATGCAACGTATCGAGAAAGACTGGTATTCGCTGATGAATACCATCCAGACCGGTACCGCGGCCCAGGCTGATGCCGCTCGTAAGCAGCTGCGTGAAGAACTGCAGGCGATTGCGCCGGTCTTTACTCAGAAGCCTTACTTCCTGAGCGATGAGTTCAGCCTGGTCGATTGCTACCTGGCTCCGCTGCTGTGGCGTTTGCCGGTTCTCGGCGTAGAACTGGTGGGTGCTGGCGCGAAAGAGCTTAAGGGCTATATGACTCGCGTCTTCGAACGTGATTCTTTCCTCGCTTCTTTAACTGAAGCCGAGCGTGAAATGCGCCTCGGCCGGGGCTAAATAATGGATGTATCACAGCTGACGCCGCGTCGCCCGTACCTGCTGCGGGCGTTCTATGAGTGGCTGCTGGATAACCAGCTGACTCCGCACCTGGTCGTCGATGTGACGCTGCCAGGCGTTCTCGTGCCGATGGAGTACGCTCGCGACGGCCAAATCGTTCTGAACATTGCGCCGCGTGCGGTGGGCAATCTGGAACTGGCGAATGACGAAGTGCGCTTTAACGCCCGCTTCGGCGGCGTACCGCGCAACGTTTCCGTGCCGCTGGCTGCGGTACTCGCTATCTATGCCCGTGAGAACGGCGCAGGAACGATGTTTGAACCTGAAGCGGCCTATGACGAAGATGTCAGCAGCCTCAACGATGATGACGTCGCGCCTGAGAGCGAAAACGAAACGGTGATGTCGGTGATTGATGGCGATAAGCCGGATAATCACGATGACGATCCTGACGACACGCCACCGCCGCCGCGCGGTGGTCGTCCGGCGCTGCGCGTTGTGAAGTAATGCCTGACAGGCCCTCCGGGGCCTGTTTTTTTGCCTGCCTGCTTTGTTAACCCCGCCACACATCACGCGTCTCGCCACTGGTACTGTTAACGCTACACGTATCCGTTCGGGGAGCAGGAATGTCTTTATTTGCCCAACTAAATTCGCGCATACGCCAGCATGGCGGATTAATTGTCTCCTGCCAGCCGGTACCCGGCAGCCCGCTTGATAACCCGCAGATTGTCGCCGCGATGGCGCTGGCGGCAGAGCAGGCGGGGGCCGTGGCGCTGCGTATTGAAGGTCTGAACAACCTGCAGGCCGTTCGTCCGCTAGTGACGGTGCCCATTATCGGCCTGATAAAGCGCGATCTGCATGAAAGCCCGGTGCGTATCACCCCGTGGGTGGAGGATATCGTCGCGCTGGCGCAGGGCGGGGCGGATATTATTGCCATTGACGGTACGCCGCGTCAGCGTCCGGTACCGGTATCGGGGCTATTGGCGGAAATTCATCATCAGGGAAAAGTGGCGATGGCGGATTGTTCGTCTCAGGCCGATGCCCTGCAGTGCTGGCAGCTGGGCGCAGAAATCGTCGGCACCACTCTTTCAGGCTATACCGCAGAAGAGACGCCGGATGAGCCCGACCTGGCGCTGGTGAAAAGCCTCAGCGCCGCGGGCTGCAGGGTAATCGCCGAGGGACGGTATAATACGCCAGCGCAGGCGGCTGAGGCGATGCGCCACGGCGCGTGGGCCGTCACCGTCGGGTCAGCGATAACCCGCTTAGAGCATATCTGTGGCTGGTATAATACGGCGTTGAAAAAAGCCGTTTCTAATCGATGAAGCATAAAAAAGCCCGGTGGCGTTAACCATCGGGCTTTTATGGGTTGCGACTCAGAATCTAATCAGACTTCAAGATAGTTGAGGATACCGTCTGCCGCTTTGCGGCCTTCGGCAATCGCCGTTACCACCAGGTCCGAACCGCGAACGATATCGCCGCCGGCAAAGATTTTCGGGTTGCTGGTCTGGAACGCGTTGTCGCTGCCTTCCGGGGCGATGATGCGGCCCTGAGAGTCCAGCTCGACGCTATGCTTCGCCAGCCATTCCATGCTGTGCGGACGGAAACCAAACGCCATCACCACCGCGTCTGCCGGCACCACGTGCTCGGAACCGGCGACGATTTCCGCGCGACGGCGGCCTTTCGCATCCGGCTGGCCCATTTCGGTGCGCGCCATTTTCACGCCGCACACTTTGCCGTTGGCATTCACTTCCACGCCCAGCGGCTGGACGTTGAACTGGAATTCGACACCCTCTTCACGCGCGTTTTTCACTTCGCGTTTGGAGCCCGGCATGTTTTCTTCGTCACGGCGATAGGCGCAAATAACGTGCGCCGCCCCCTGACGAACCGAGGTCCGCACGCAGTCCATCGCGGTGTCGCCGCCGCCGAGAACCACCACGCGTTTGCCTTCCATACTGACGAAAGGTTCGTGTGCCGTTTCGCCAAAGCCCATGATCTGTTTGGTGTTGGCGATAAGGAACGGCAGAGCGTCATACACGCCGTTGGCATCTTCGTTTTCCAGCCCGCCGCGCATGGACTGGTAGGTGCCCACGCCCAGAAATACCGCATCGTACTCTTTCAGCAGATCGTCGAGCTGGACGTCACGACCCACTTCGGTATTGAGCCGGAACTCAATCCCCATGCCGGTGAAGATCTCACGGCGGCGGGTCATCACCTCTTTTTCCAGCTTGAACGCCGGGATGCCGAAGGTCAGCAGGCCGCCGATTTCCGGATGACGATCGAAGACGATCGCCTTCACGCCGTTGCGGGTCAGCACATCGGCGCAGGCCAGCCCTGCCGGACCGGCGCCGATGATGGCGACAGTTTTACCGGTTTGCTTCACGCCGGACAAGTCCGGGCGCCAGCCCATCTCAAACGCTTTATCGTTGATATAGCGTTCAATGTTGCCGATGGTCACCGCGCCGAACTCATCGTTCAGGGTGCAGGAACCTTCGCACAGGCGGTCCTGCGGGCAGACACGTCCGCAGACTTCCGGCAGGGTGTTGGTCTGATGCGACAGCTCCGCCGCTTCAAAAATACGCCCCTCGTTGGCCAGCTTCAGCCAGTTCGGGATGTAGTTGTGCACCGGACATTTCCATTCGCAGTAAGGGTTGCCGCAGGAGAGGCAGCGATCCGCCTGCGCCTTGGCCTGGCCTTCTGAAAACGGCTCGTAAATTTCTACAAACTCAATTTTACGGATCTTCAGCGGTTTCTTTGGCGGATCAACACGCTGCAGGTCGATAAATTGGTATACGTTCTGACTCATCTTAACCCCTTACTGCGCCTGCACCCGCAGCTCAGCTGCGGAACGACTACGGTGACCCAACAGTGCTTTAACATCGCTGGACTTCGGTTTAACCAGCGCAAACTTCGCCGCGAAGGCCGGCCAGTTGGCGAGGATCTCTTCGCCGCGCTGCGAACCGGTAAGCTGGACGTGTTCGGTAATTAAGCCGCGCAGGTGTTCCTCATGGATAGCCAGCGTGTCCACGTCCAGAACTTCCACCAGTTCAGGGTTAACGCGTTTACGGAAGTCGCCATCTTCATCCAGGACGTAAGCAAAGCCGCCGGTCATACCTGCGCCGAAGTTCACGCCGGTTTTACCCAGGATACAGACGATACCGCCGGTCATGTATTCACAGCCGTTGTCGCCGATGCCTTCCACCACGGTGATGGCGCCGGAGTTACGTACCGCAAAGCGTTCGCCCGCGCGTCCTGCCGCGTACAGACGACCGCCGGTCGCGCCATACAGACAGGTGTTGCCAATGATGCTTGCTTCATGGCTGCGGAAGGCGGAGCCGACCGGAGGACGAATCGACAGCAGACCGCCCGCCATCCCTTTACCCACGTAGTCGTTGGCGTCGCCGGTCAGGTGCAGCTCAACGCCGCCGGCGTTCCAGACGCCGAAGCTCTGGCCCGCGGTACCGCTAAAGTGGGCGGTAATCGGGTCGGCGGCCAGCCCCTGGTCGCCATGAGTCTGGGCGATATAGCCGGACAATGACGCCCCAACGGAACGGTCGGTGTTACGAATATCGAACCAGAACGTTTTGCTCTGTTTGTTATCCACATACGGCTTCGCCTGCTGCAGCAGCTGCGCGTTGAGCACGCCGTTATCGAACGGCGGGTTGCTCTCGGTGCAGTACAGCGCCTTGCCCGGCAGCGGCTCAGCGGTTTCCAGCAGTTTGCCGAGCTCCAGTTTCTGCTGTTTCGCCGTAAAGCCTTCCAGTTCTTTCAGCAGGTCGGTACGGCCGATCAGGTCCACCAGACGCTTCACGCCCAGCTGCGCCATCAGCTCGCGGGTTTCGCGGGCAATGAATTCAAAGTAGTTGGTCACTTTGAACGGCAGGCCGTGGTAGTGGTTCTTACGCAGTTTGTCGTCCTGGGTCGCTACGCCGGTGGCGCAGTTGTTCAGGTGACAGATACGCAGGTATTTACAGCCCAGCGCGACCATCGGGCCGGTGCCGAAGCCGAAGCTTTCCGCGCCAAGGATCGCCGCTTTGATGATATCGAGGCCGGTTTTCAGGCCGCCGTCTACCTGCAGGCGAATTTTATGACGCAGGCCGTTGGCGACCAGCGCCTGCTGGGTTTCCACCAGGCCAAGTTCCCACGGACAGCCGGCATATTTCACCGATGAGAGCGGGCTCGCCCCGGTACCGCCATCGTAACCGGCGATAGTGATAAGGTCTGCGTAGGCTTTCGCCACGCCGGTGGCGATGGTGCCGACACCCGGTTCGGAAACCAGTTTGACGGAAATCATCGCCTTCGGATTGACCTGCTTGAGGTCGAAAATCAGCTGCGCCAGATCCTCGATAGAGTAAATATCGTGGTGCGGCGGCGGGGAGATCAGCGTCACGCCCGGTACCGAATAACGCAGTTTGGCGATATAAGGCGTCACTTTGTCACCCGGCAACTGTCCGCCTTCACCGGGTTTCGCGCCCTGGGCGACTTTAATCTGGATCACGTCGGCATTCACCAGGTAGGCTGGAGTAACGCCGAAACGACCGGAAGCCACCTGCTTAATACGCGAGACTTTGTTGGTGCCATAGCGTGCCGGGTCTTCGCCGCCTTCACCGGAGTTGGAGAAGCCGCCGATGCTGTTCATCGCTTCCGCCAGTGATTCGTGCGCTTCCGGGCTCAGTGCGCCGATCGACATGGCCGCGGTATCGAAGCGTTTAAACAGCTCTTTCGCTGATTCCACCTCATTGATGCTTACGGCTTCATCGCCTGGGTTGAGCGCCAGCAGATCGCGCAGCGTGGCCGCCGGGCGTTCATTAACCAGCTTCGCGTATTCCTGATAATCACGGTATTCGCCGCTCTGAACCGCCTGCTGCAGGGTGCGAACGACGTCCGGGTTGTAGGCGTGATATTCGCCGCCGTGGACGTATTTCAGCAAGCCGCCCTGAGCCAGCGGTTTACGCGCCAGCCATGCGCGCTTCGACAGATTCAGCAGGTCCTGCTGGAAGTCGTCGAAACCGGCACCGCCGATGCGGCTCACTACGCCCTGGAAGCAGAGGTCGGCCACGTCGCGATGCAGGCCGACCGCTTCGAACAGCTTCGAGCAGCGGTAGGAGGCGATGGTCGAGATCCCCATCTTCGACATGATTTTGTACAGGCCTTTGTTGATGCCGTTACGGTAGTTCAGCATCACCGCACGGTATTCTTTATCGATAGCTTTGCTATCCACCAGCTTCGCCAGGGTTTCGTAAGCCAGATAAGGATAGATAGCCGTCGCGCCAAAGCCCAGCAGCACCGCGAAGTGGTGCGGATCGCGGGCGCTGGCGGTTTCGACGATGATGTTAGCGTCGCAGCGCAGGCTCTTTTCGACGAGGCGCGTCTGGATAGCGCCAACGGCCATCGGCGCCGGCACCGGCAGACGATCTTTCGCGATGTTGCGGTCAGACAGTACCAGCAATACGGTACCGTTACGCACCATCTGTTCCGCTTTATCGCACAGCGCTTTTACCGTCTCGGCCAGCGTGGTTTCGTTGGCATCAAAGGTAATGTCCAGGGTGTCGGCGCGATAGTGCTCCTCCTCCATGGTGGTCAGCTGTTTAAAGTCGGAGTACAGCAGGATCGGCGATTTAAAGCTCAGGCGGTGCGCCTGGCCTTCCGCTTCGCAGAAGACGTTCATTTCGCGACCAATACTGGTAGCCAGCGACATCACGTGCGCTTCACGCAGCGGATCGATAGGCGGGTTTGTCACCTGGGCGAACTGCTGGCGGAAATAATCGTAAATGATACGCGGCTGGCTGGAGAGCACGGCGAATGGGGTATCATCGCCCATCGAACCGACCGCTTCCTGGCCGTTTTCCCCAAGGACGCGCAGGACGGAGTCCAGCTCTTCGGCGCTGTAGTTAAACTGTTTCTGGTAGCTGGCGAGCGTGTCGTCATCCAACTGACGGCTGCCGACTTCTTCTTCCGGCAGGTCTTCGAACGGCACCAGACGGCGGACGTTTTTCTCCATCCACTCTTTATACGGATGGCGGCTTTTCAGATCGTTATCGGTTTCCGCCGAGTGCAGAATGCGCCCGCTGCGGGTATCGATGACCATCAGCTCGCCAGGCCCAACGCGGCCTTTTTCCATCACCTCATCCGGCTGATAGTCCCAGATGCCGACTTCAGACGCGCAGGTGATGAGTTTATCTTTGGTAATGACGTAGCGCGCCGGACGCAGACCGTTACGGTCGAGGTTACAGGCGGCGTAGCGACCGTCGGACATGACGATGCCCGCCGGGCCGTCCCACGGCTCCATATGCATGGAGTTAAAGTCGAAGAACGCGCGCAGCTCCGGATCCATATCCGGGTTATTCTGCCAGGCCGGCGGTACCAGCAGGCGCATCGCGCGGACGATATCCATCCCGCCTGCCAGCAGCAGTTCCAGCATATTATCCATCGAGCTTGAGTCAGAGCCGGTTTCATTGACGAACGGCGCGGCGTCATGCAGATCGGGGATCAGCGGGGTCTGGAATTTATAGGTACGGGCGCGGGCCCACTGGCGGTTACCGGTGATGGTATTGATTTCACCGTTGTGCGCCAGATAGCGGAACGGCTGCGCCAGCGGCCAGCGTGGCACGGTGTTGGTGGAGAAGCGCTGGTGGAACAGACAGATAGCGGATTCCAGGCGCAGGTCCGCGAGGTCCAGGTAGAAGCGCGGCAAATCCGCCGGCATACACAGACCTTTATAGATATTGACCAGGTTTGACAGGCTACAAACGTAGAAATCTTTGTCGTCCTGCAGGCGCTTTTCAATGCGACGGCGCGCGATGAACAGACGGCGTTCCATATCGCGCGGGCGCCAGCCTGCCGGAGCGTTAACAAAAATTTGTTCAATACGAGGCAGCGAGGAGAGGGCGATTTCACCGAGCACGCCTTCGTTAGTCGGCACATCGCGCCAGCCAACGATAGACAATGTTTCGCGTTGCAGCTCTTCTTCAACGATACGGCGCGCAGCGCTTGCCAGCTCGGGGTCTTTATTCAGGAACAGCATCCCGACGGCGTAGTTTTTGGCTAAGCGCCAGCCGCGCTCTTCCGCCACAATCCGGAAGAAACGATCGGGTTTTTGTAACAGCAGGCCGCAACCGTCGCCGGTTTTACCATCGGCAAGGATCGCGCCGCGGTGCTGCATTCGGGCCAGTGCGTGTATAGCGGTGCGCACTACCTTGTGGCTAGGTTCGCCTTCTATGTGGGCGATCAGGCCGAAACCACAGTTATCCCGCTCAAGGGATTTGTCGTACAACATATCAGTGAACCTCCCCAGGCTCTACGGGATGCCCTCTTAATCGATTGCGCGCAAGGCACAGCAAGAGCATGGCGACGGGGTAAGGGCATCTTTGCCTACCTCGCATTCGCCCTCTTTAAATCCTTTTCGCATCGGTACACAAGTTTGAGGACTTGCTATTAAGAGGGAATCTCAATTACTGCATAAATATGATGAGCAGAGCGCTCATCCAGAAAGCTTCCAGCGGATTCCCAACTTATCGAGAATCCACACTTACGTCAAATGGCAATCTTATTTATACAAAAGTGTGCTAAGAGGTGGTTAATTTTATGATTTTAAAGAGTATTATTGTTTTTTTAAAGGCATGTAAACTCTCAGGGATGCGTAATCTAGTGTGATCTGTCTCACTATATCCGCAGCCTAAGATTACCTTTCTGTGCTGAATTGTATTTTTATAGCAGAGTATTTGACTGCTGCTGTTCTTAATGGCAGGAAATAAAACTATTTTTTGCTGTGACAAAGATAATTGAAACTCAGCATTGAAGTATAAGGAAATGTTATTACTGCAGCTGTGAATGAAACAGCGTTTATTTTGATTGAATATGCAATGAGCTAAGCGGCCGCGCTGACGATTGATCCAGGTCATCGCCGTCGGAGGCTAAAAATGGCAGGCTTGGCCCCTTTCTTGAGGCCGGTCTATCAGATTATGCAGTTACAAAAATTAGTCAACATGTTTGGTGGGGATCTTACGCGCCGCTACGGTGAAAAGGTACATAAACTGACGCTGCATGGTGGATTTAGCTGCCCGAATCGTGATGGCACAATTGGCCGCGGCGGCTGCACATTTTGTAATGTCGCCTCCTTCGCCGACGAGGCCCAGCAGTACCGCTCAATTGCCGATCAGCTGGCGCACCAGGCGCAGCTGGTCAACCGCGCGAAACGCTATCTTGCTTATTTCCAGGCCTACACCAGCACCTTTGCCGAAGTTCAGCTCCTGCGTTCGATGTATCAGCAGGCGGTGAGCCAGGCGAATATCGTGGGGCTGTGCGTCGGCACTCGCCCCGACTGCGTTCCCGATGCGGTGCTGGACCTGCTCAGCGAATATCGGGAGCAGGGCTATGAAATCTGGCTGGAGCTGGGATTGCAGACTGCGCATGATAAAACGCTGCATCGTATCAATCGCGGCCATGACTTTGCCTGCTACCAGCGCACCACCCGACTGGCGCGCGAGCGCGGATTAAAGGTCTGTGCGCATCTTATCGTCGGCCTGCCGGGCGAAACCCAGCAGCAGTGCCTGCACACCCTGCAACGGGTAGTTGACACCGGCGTCGATGGCATCAAGCTGCACCCGCTGCACATCGTGACCGGCAGCATCATGGCGAAAGCCTGGCAGGCGGGGCGCCTGAACGGTATTGCGCTGGATGACTATACGGTCACCGCCGGTGAGATGATTCGCCATACCCCGCCGGAGGTGATTTATCACCGTATCTCGGCCAGCGCCCGTCGCCCAACGCTGCTGGCGCCGCTGTGGTGCGAAAACCGCTGGACCGGCATGGTCGAGCTGGACAAATACCTTAATGCCCATGGCGTTCAGGGGTCGGCATTGGGGACACCGTGGATCCTGCCCGCCTGATGCTCCACTTCCTTAACGGCTGATTACCGCCGCATTTTTTGCACAACTTACAGCGTAATGTTCAGAATTGGGTATTATTGTGCGGAGTTGGCGATAAGGAATCCCTCATGAAGCAAATTCGTATGCTGGCGCAGTACTATGTCGATCTGATGATGAAGTTAGGTCTGGTGCGCTTTTCAATGCTGTTAGCTCTGGCGCTGGTGGTGCTGGCTATCGTGGTGCAGATGGCCGTCACGATGGTGCTGCATGGGCAGGTGGAGAGTATTGATGTCATCCGTTCTATCTTCTTCGGGCTGCTGATTACCCCCTGGGCGGTCTATTTTCTGTCGGTGGTGGTCGAACAGCTGGAAGAGTCGCGGCAGCGGCTCTCGCGGCTGGTGGAAAAGCTGGAAGAGATGCGCGAGCGCGACCTTAAGCTTAACGTGCAGCTCAAGGACAATATCGCCCAGTTGAACCAGGAAATTGGCGAGCGTGAGAAAGCGGAAGCGGAACGCGAAACCACGCTGGAACAGCTGAAAATAGAGATGAAAGAGCGCGAAGAGACGCAAATTCAGCTGGAACAACAATCCTCTTTCCTGCGCTCTTTTCTTGATGCCTCACCGGATCTGGTTTTCTATCGTAACGAGGATAAAGAGTTCTCCGGCTGTAACCGGGCGATGGAGCTGTTGACCGGTAAAAGCGAAAAGCAGCTGATTCACCTCAAGCCGCAGGATGTCTATAGCGAAGAAGCCGCGGTGAAAGTGCTGGAGACCGATGAGAAAGTCTTCCGCCATAATGTCTCGCTGACCTACGAACAATGGCTCGATTATCCCGATGGGCGTAAAGCCTGCTTTGAGATCCGCAAGGTCCCCTACTATGACCGCGTGGGCAAGCGCCGTGGCCTGATGGGCTTTGGCCGCGATATTACCGAGCGTAAGCGCTATCAGGACGCGCTGGAGCGCGCCAGCCGGGACAAGACCACCTTTATCTCAACCATCAGCCACGAGCTGCGTACGCCGCTCAACGGCATCGTTGGGCTCAGCCGCATCCTGCTGGATACTGAATTGACCAACGAGCAGGAAAAATATCTGAAAACTATCCATGTTTCAGCGGTGACGCTGGGGAATATCTTCAACGATATTATCGACATGGATAAAATGGAGCGGCGCAAAGTGCAGCTCGATAATCAGGAGGTGGACTTCACCAGCTTCCTTGCCGATCTGGAGAACCTCTCGGGCCTGCAGGCGCAGCAGAAAGGGTTGCGCTTTGTGATGGAGCCAACCCAGCCGCTGCCGCACAAGGTGGTAACCGATGGTACGCGCCTGCGGCAGATCCTGTGGAACCTGATCAGCAATGCGGTGAAGTTTACCCAGCAGGGCAATGTCACCGTGCGCGTCCGCTATGATGAAGGCGATATGCTGCACTTCGAAGTCGAGGACTCCGGTATCGGTATCCCGCAGGCGGAGCAGGACAAAATTTTCGCCATGTATTATCAGGTGAAAGATAGCCATGGCGGTAAACCGGCAACCGGTACCGGCATTGGTCTGGCGGTGTCGCGCCGTCTGGCGCGCAATATGGGCGGCGATATCAGCGTGACCAGCCAGCCGGGGCAGGGGGCGACGTTTACCCTGACCGTACACGCGCAGGCGGTGGCTGATGAAGTCGAAGATACGCTGGCCGAAGACGATATGCCGTTGCCGGCGCTGAACGTGCTGCTGGTGGAAGATATCGAACTGAACGTGATTGTCGCCCGTTCGGTGCTGGAAAAACTGGGCAACAGCGTGGACGTGGCGATGACCGGTAAAGCCGCGCTGGAGATGTTCGAACCCGGCGAATACGACCTGGTGTTGCTGGATATTCAGCTACCGGACATGACCGGCCTCGATATCTCGCGGCAGCTAAAACAGCGCTATGCCGCCGATGAGCTACCGCCGCTGGTGGCGCTGACCGCTAACGTGCTGAAGGACAAAAAAGAGTACCTTGATGCCGGCATGGATGATGTATTGAGTAAGCCGCTGTCGGTACCGGCGTTAACCGCGATCATCAAGAAATTCTGGGATGCGCCGGAAGACGACGGCCATGAACCGCCTGCGGTGGATGTCGCGAAATCGGCATCGGTACTGGACACCGATATGCTGGAGCAATATATCGAGCTGGTGGGACCGAAGCTGATTACCGACGGGCTGGCGGTGTTTGAGAAGATGATGCCAGGCTACATGTCCGTGCTGGAATCGAATCTCACCGCGCGCGACCAGAAAGGTATCGTCGATGAGGGCCATAAAATTAAGGGCGCGGCGGGTTCGATAGGCCTGCGCCATATCCAGCAGTTGGGACAGCAGATCCAAACGCCAGATTTACCCGCGTGGGAAGACAACGTCGGCGAGTGGGTGGAAGAGATGAAATCCGAGTGGCAAAACGATGTTGCGATACTGAAGGCCTGGATTGCGGCGGCGGATAAAAAATGACCCCGGATAAACCGGGGTGCGCGAATACTGCGCCAACACCAGGGAACTGGTTGTTGAGCCAGGATTGTTCGAGTGATTTTTTTACACGGCGCAACCTGAGGATTTGGCTTGCTCGTTCATTAAGATAGCAAACCATAAATAATTTGTTACGTGAATCGGTAAAATATGTGAAGCATAGCGAGTAAATCAAAATTATTTACTTGTTTCATAGAGTTGCGCTAAGGGGTTAGCAAGATGAAGAAGATTGGCGTGGTACTAAGCGGCTGTGGCGTTTACGACGGCGCAGAAATCCATGAAGCGGTCATTACCCTGTTGGCCATTGCGCGTCGCGGCGCGCAGGCCGTCTGCTTTGCGCCGGATAAGGCGCAAACCGACGTGATCAATCATCTGACCGGCGAAACGATGGCGGAAAGCCGCAACGTGCTGATTGAAGCGGCGCGTCTTGCGCGCGGCGCTATTCAGCCTTTGGCCAGCGCCCGTGTGGACGATCTGGATGCGCTGATTGTGCCAGGCGGCTTTGGCGCGGCGAAAAACCTGAGTAATTTCGCCGCCCAGGGGAGTGACTGCGTCGTTGACCGCGATCTGCAGGCGTTAACGCTGGCGATGCACGAGGCGGGTAAGCCGCTGGGCTTTATGTGTATCGCGCCGGCGCTGTTGCCGAAGATTTTCCCGACACCGCTGCGGATAACCATCGGTACCGATCCGGATACTGCCGAGGTGCTGGAAGAGATGGGCGCGGAGCACGTGCCGTGCCCGGTTGACGACATCGTGGTCGATGAAGACAACAAAGTGGTGACCACGCCTGCTTATATGCTGGCGCAGAATATTGCCGAGGCCGCCAGCGGTATTGAGAAACTGGTCGATCGCGTACTGGTTCTCGCTGAATGAGTAAGCGTGTTGCGCCGCTGGCGATGATCAAGCGCCTGCTGTTACGCCTGGCGCTTATCTGCGTGGTTTTCTGGGGCGGCGGTATCGCCGTATTCAGCGTTCTGCCGGTGCCGTTCTCAGCGGTGATGCTCGAGCGCCAGGTTAGCGCCTGGTTCTCCGGTGATTTTCATTATGTCGCCCATTCTGATTGGGTTGGTATGGACGAGATTTCCCCCTGGATGGGGCTGGCGGTGATTGCCGCTGAAGATCAGAAATTCCCCGACCACTGGGGTTTTGACGTGCCGGCAATCGAAAAAGCGCTGGCGCACAACGAACGGAATGAAAATCGAATTCGCGGCGCGTCGACGCTCTCTCAGCAGACGGCGAAAAACCTGTTTTTATGGGATGGCCGTAGCTGGCTACGCAAGGGGCTGGAAGTGGGCCTGACCGTCGGGATCGAAACGGTCTGGAGCAAGAAACGCATTCTCACCGTGTATCTGAATATCGCCGAGTTTGGCGACGGTATTTTCGGTGTTGAAGCGGCGGCCCAGCGCTATTTTCATAAGCCGGCCAGCCGTTTAACCCCTGCAGAGGCCGCGCTGCTGGCGGCGGTATTACCGAATCCGATTCGGTTTCGCGCCGATGCGCCATCAGGTTATGTTCGCAGCCGACAGGCATGGATCCTGCGCCAGATGCGTCAGTTAGGCGGCGAAGGCTTTATGCAGGCCAATAAGCTGCATTAACCGCAATCCCGCCGGGAGATGCTTAGTCTTCATCAAACCCGGCATTGAACAGCGCGATCACCGCCGCCAGCGCTTCGACTTCCTGCGGGCCGCTGGCCTCCACCTCAATTTGACGACCTTTGGCGGAATCGAGCATCAGCAGGGCGATAACGCTATTGGCTTCCGCCTCCGTGCCTTCGTCGTTGCGTAGCAACACTTCCGCATCGAAATTCTGCATTAGCTCGAAAAGCTTCATCGCCGGGCGTGCGTGCATGCCCAGCTTGTTGGTGATTTCAACGGTTTGCTTGACGGTCATGATTTACGTTTTTCCAGCGTCCGGTGACGAGACTGCACGTTCTTACCGCGCGAGCGGAAGTAGTCAGCCAGCTGTTCGGCAATATAGACCGAGCGATGCTTACCGCCGGTACAACCAATGGCCACCGTCAGATAGCTGCGGTTATTGGTTTCCAGCATTGGCAACCAAAGCTCCAGATAGCTTCGGGTCTGATAAATAAAGTTATGCACTTCCGTATGGCGATCGAGGAAGGCGGCAACCGGTTTATCGAGGCCGGTCATGGGGCGTAGCTTCGGATCCCAGTGCGGATTCGGCAGGAAACGGACGTCAAAAACGTAATCGGCATCGATAGGGATACCGTGTTTGAAGCCGAATGATTCAAAGACCATCGTCAATTCACGTTCGCGTTTACCTAGCAGGCGGGTACGCAGCATCTCGGCCAGTTCATGCACCGACATTTCGGAAGTATCGACGATCAGGTCCGCGCGCGAGCGCAGCGGCTCGAGCAGATCGCTCTCTTCGTCGATCGCGCTTTCGAGCGACAAATTCTTGCTGGAGAGCGGATGCAAGCGACGGGTATCGCTGTAGCGGCGGATCAGGGTGTTGCGGTCGGCATCAAGGAACAGCAGCTGCGGGGAGAAGGATTCCGGCAGGTTCTGCATCGCTTGTTCAAAGATTTCCGGTGATTCCGGCATATTGCGCACGTCGATGCTGACGGCCGCGGAGATATCGCGGTCGGCCAGCGTTCGCGCCAGCTCAGGCAACAGCACTACCGGCAGGTTATCCACACAGTAGAAGCCCATATCTTCCAGCGCTCGCAGGGCGACGGATTTCCCCGAGCCAGAGCGGCCGCTGACGATCATCAGTACCATGTACCGTTTCTCCTCAGTACGATAAAGGTTAAGGCGCGACTCACGTTAAGCGTCATCGCTGCTTCCTGCTTCGGTGATGATCTCATACAACTCTTCATCGCTCACCGCAGCGCGCAGGCGACGGCAGATGGTTTTGTCCGCCAGACGTTTGGCGACCAGCGAGAGCGTATGCAGGTGGGTTTTGGTTTGATCGGCCGGCACCAGTAGCGCAAACAGCAGATCGACCGGCTGATTGTCGATCGCATCGAAGGCGATCGGCGTTTCCAACTGCACAAAGACGCCAACGGCGCGCAGGGTATCCTCTTCAAGCTTGCCGTGAGGGATCGCAATGCCGTTGCCGATCCCGGTACTGCCCATTTTTTCACGGGTCAGGATCGCTTCAAAGACCACCTGCGGCGGTAAACCTAGCTGCTTCGCCGCCAGTTCGCTGATGATTTCCAGCGCGCGTTTCTTGCTCTGGCAGTGAACCTGGCTACGGGTACAATCCTGGTTAAGGACATTGCTCAGTTGTAGAGCGGAATCGTTGTTCATCATAATTTCACCTGAGCTGCCCTTATCCGCGGGCTGCGGATAAGGGCGATCGCCCGGACAATTAGTGTTGTTTCAGTTTATCTTTATGTTTTGTTAACTGTCTTGCCAGCTTATCGATAAGACCATCGATAGCGGCATACATATCCTGCCCTTCCGCACTGGCATGGATTTCGCCACCGTTGACATGCAAATTGGCGTCCGCGATTTGCGTCACCTTCTCTACTTTTAACACAATATAGACCTGGTTGATCCTATCGAAAAACTGCTCCAGTTTGCTGAACTTCGTGGTGACGAAGTCGCGCATAGCAGGAGTGATCTCGACGTTGTGTCCTGTAATGTTGAGCTGCATAGTGTCTTCCTTATCGGTTGTGTCAGACCAGTTGTTTGCGCTGGTTTGACGGCGGAATGGATAAAGACTCTCGGTACTTAGCAACAGTGCGCCGTGCCACCATAATACCCTGATCGGAGAGCATGGTGGTGAGCTTGCTGTCGCTCAACGGCTTCGCGGGGTTTTCCGCGGCGATTAACTTCTTCACCAGCGCGCGAATGGCGGTAGACGAGGCTTCGCCGCCGCCTTCGGTATTGACATGGCTGGAGAAGAAATACTTCAACTCAAAAATACCTCGTGGACTGTGCAGATATTTTTGCGTGGTAACGCGTGAAATTGTTGATTCATGCATCTCGACGGCCTGGGCGATATCCGCCAGCACCATCGGTTTCATAAATTCTTCGCCCTGCTCAAAGAAGGCCTGCTGCTGTTCGACGATGCAGCGGCTGACGCGCAGTAGGGTATCGTTACGGCTCTCAAGGCTCTTAATCAGCCAGCGGGCTTCCTGCAGGTTGCTGCGGATAAATTGGCTGTCGGCGTCGTTGCGCGCATTATTGCCCATCGCCGCGTATTGCTGATTAATCTTCAGCCGCGGAATGCTATCGGAATTGAGCTCGACAACCCAGCGGCCGCTAACCTTGCGCACCAGCACATCCGGGATCACGTACTCCGGCTCGCTGGTTTGTATGGACTGCCCCGGCCGCGGATCCAGCGACTGGATCAGGCAAACCGCCTCTTTCAGAACGTCTTCTTTCAAGCGGGTGACGCGCATCAGGCTGCGGAAATCGTGGTTGGCCAGGAGATCAAGATGCTCGCTGATGATCAACCGCGCCTCTTCCAGCCACGGCGTCTCTTTGGCAAATTGTGAAAGCTGGATCAGCAGGCAGTCACGGAGATCCCTGGCGGCGACGCCGACCGGATCGAAACGCTGCACGCGTTTGAGTACCGCTTCCACTTCCTCAATGCCAATTTCATCATCTTCGATACTATCGACAATGTCCTGAATGGGAATAGTAAGGTAGCCGGTATCGTCAACGGCATCGACGATGGAGGTGGCAATCGCGCGGTCGGTATCGGTGAAAGGCGTGAGCTCAACCTGCCACATCAGATAATCCTGCAGGCTCTGGGTGGTTTCACCCTGATAGATCGGCAGTTCATCGTCCTGGTAGTCGACGCCATTACCCGACGGCGTGCCGGCGGTGTAGATTTCATCCCAACTGGCGTCCAGCGGGAGCTCGTCCGGCATCTCTTTTTGTTCGAGCGCGTCGACGGTATCCAGAGACTCGCGGTCCTCGGCTTCTGTGGTTTCAACCTCTTCGTGAAGATCGGTTTGCTCAAGCAACGGGTTACTCTCCAGCGCCTGCTGGAGTTCTTGCTGGAGTTCTAACGTGGACAGCTGCAACAAGCGGATGGCCTGCTGCAGTTGGGGCGTCATGGCAAGCTGTTGGCTTAGCCTTAATTGCAAACCTTGCTTCATGTTCAGGGTCAATATCTCCGGCTAAAACGTCTATAACCTCTACCCTATCAGAGTCTGAAGTCTTCCCCAAGGTACACGCGTTTAACCTGCTCGTCTTCAAGGATTTGCTGCGGGGTGCCGTGGGCGATGAGATGGCCCTGGCTTACGATATAAGCTCGTTCACAGACCGCCAGCGTCTCCCTGACGTTATGGTCAGTAATGAGTACGCCAAGCCCGCTGTCGCGCAGGTGTTCGATGATGCGTTTAATATCGATAACGGAGATGGGGTCGACCCCGGCGAACGGTTCATCCAGCAGGATGAATTTGGGGTTCGCCGCCAGCGCGCGGGCGATTTCGACGCGGCGGCGTTCACCGCCGGAGAGCGCCTGGCCCAGGCTATCGCGCAGGTGTTCGATGTGGAATTCTTCCATCAGCTCTTTAGCGCGATCTTCACGCTGCTCGCTGCTGAGATCGTCGCGAATCTGCAGCACCGCCATCAGGTTATCGTAGACGCTCAGGCGGCGGAAGATAGAGGCTTCCTGCGGCAGGTAACCAATGCCGCGGCGCGCGCGCGCGTGCAGCGGCAGCAGACTGATATCTTCATCGTCAATGATAATGTTGCCGGCATCGCGCGGCACAATGCCCACCACCATATAAAAGGTGGTGGTCTTACCGGCGCCGTTCGGGCCCAGCAGACCGACGATTTCACCGGAGTTGACGGTCAGGCTGACGTCTTCCACCACGCGGCGGCCTTTGTAGGCTTTGGCGAGGTTTTTTGCAGTTAATGTTGCCATAACGGATTACTTACCTTTCTTTTGCTGATCGCCGCTTTTGTCCTGCAACTGCGAAGGCACCAGTACCGTAGTCACGCGACCGCCTTTGTTGCTGAAGGCCTGCATTTTCTGCTCTTTCACCAGATAGGTGATTTTATCGCCCTGAATATTGCTATCCAGCTGTTCCAGATGCGCGTTACCGGTCAGCACCACGAAATCGTTCTGCAGTTCATAATGCATTTTCGACGCGCGGCCTTTCACCGGTTTGCCGTTGTCCTGCATCTGATAGAAGGTGGCCGGATTGCCGAAACCGTCGATCACCTCTTTGCCTTTTTCACCGCCAGGGCGGGTAACCACGACTTTGTCGGCATTGATCTTAATGGTCCCCTGGGTAACGACCACGTTACCGGTGAAGGTCACGACGTTACCCTGCATATCCAGCGACTGCTGATCGGATTCGATGTGAATCGGCTGATCGGTATCGCCGGTTTTTGCCAGAGCCGGCAGGCTGGCGGCCAGAAGCGCGCTTGCGAGCGCAATGTTAAGGCTGAGTTTGTTTGTTCTGAATTTCATAAGAGGTTCTAACCTTTTCAATCAGCTCGGCATTTTTGCTGCGTAGGTTCCCGCGCATTTTCAGGCCGCTGGAATTAAATGTTGTTCCGTATAACGTCACCATATCGTCAGAGGTTACATCCTGGGTCACCAGGTTCACCTGCGCGTTATCGGTGGTAATTTTGCGCAGTTGAGAGTCGGGGCTCAACGCGTCGACCTCAACGTGGCCGTAAAGATACAGCATACGGTCGTTGGTTAACTTGGCTTTATCCGCTCTGATTGACCAGGCCGGAACCTTGTTGGTATCAAAGGTGGTCATTACCGGGTTGGTGAACCACGATACTTCTTGTTCGGAAAAGTATTCGACATGCTCGGCTATCAGACGATAGCTCAGCGCGCCTTCCGGGCTGTACACCACGGTATCGGTATGCTCGCTTTTATACGTCGGATCGTTAGGATTGACCGCGACGGTCGCGGTGTCGTCCGTACTCGCCAGGTTCAGGCCGATCAGGATCAACGCGACCAGCGATAGTAAGATGATAACCCAACGTCTGGTTTTACTCATATTGATTGCCCTTTGGCCTCATCAAGCTTGCCCTGCGCCAATAGTAACAAATCGCAGACTTCGCGTACCGCACCGCGTCCGCCGTTAATTCGCGTGACATAGTTCGCCCGCGGGAGCAGCAGCGGATGCGCATCGGCGACGGCGACGCTTAAACCGACCTCCGCCATTACCGGCCAGTCGATCAGATCGTCGCCAATGTACGCGACTTCATCGGGGCGAACCGCCAGTTTGCTTAATAATTCGCGAAACGCCAATAGCTTATCGGACTGACCTTGATACAGATGCGTAATGCCCAGCGTCTGGCAGCGGTCTTCTACCAGTTTAGCTTTTCGCCCGGTAATAATCGCGACTTCAATACCGGAAGTCAGCGCGCAGCGGATCCCGTAGCCATCGCGGACGTTAAACGCTTTCAGTTCTTCGCCGTTGTTGCCCATATAGATAAGGCCGTCGGAAAGCACGCCGTCGACGTCGAGGATCAGTAAACGGATCTTCGCCGCCCGGTCGATAAATTCCTGGCTTACCGGCCCGTAGCAGGTGTCGACCTGGGCATCAGCATTATTCATTATTTTATCCTTACTTACACTACGCCAGCGCGCAGCAGATCGTGCATATGTACCACACCTAGCAGTCGGTCGCCATCGGCAACCAGCACGCAGGTGATATGGCGGGACTGCATCAGGTTGAGCGCATCTACCGCCAGCATGCCCGGACGAATGCGGATCCCGCCTGGGGTCATGACTTCAGCGATGCTGGCGTTGCGCATATCGACGCCGGTATCAAAGACGCGGCGCAGGTCGCCATCGGTGAAGATGCCGATGATATTCATCTCGTCATCGCAGATGGCCGTCATGCCTAAATTCTTACGGGTGATTTCCAGCAGCGCATCACGCAGGGTGGCCTGCAGGCCGACGTGAGGGATCTCATCGCCGGTATGCATAATATCATTGACCCGCAGCAGCAGCTTACGACCAAGTGCGCCGCCGGGGTGCGACAAGGCGAAATCTTCGGCGGTAAAGCCGCGGGCTTCGAGCAGCGCTACGGCAAGGGCGTCACCCATCACCAGCGCGGCGGTGGTGCTGGAGGTCGGCGCCAGTCCTAGCGGACAGGCCTCTTTCGGCACTTTCACACATAGATGAATATCGGCGGCGCGCGCCATGCTGCTGTCCGGACGGCTGGTGACGCAGATAAGCGGCACCTGCTGGCGTTTAAGCACCGGAATCAACGCCAGAATTTCATTAGATTCACCGGAATTGGATAGCGCGATGACCACATCCTGCGGCGTGACCATCCCCAGATCGCCGTGAGCCGCTTCACCGGGATGGACAAAAAAAGCCGAAGTACCGGTACTGGCGAAAGTCGCCGCCATTTTGCGCCCGATATGACCGGATTTGCCCATGCCCATCACCACGACTTTACCGCCGCAGCGGAAAATCGTTTCACAGGCGCGGGTGAAATCTTCATTAATATACTGATCGAGCTGGGCCAGACCTTCACGTTCAATTTCCAGAACCTGACGTCCTGCCTGTTGAAAGTCAAAATCCGTTGGCAAATCTATTTGCGACATGATGTTATCCCAATTCATTCAACGAAGAACGGCGCAGAACAGAACAGTAGCGCCAACCAAACCATAAAGCCGCCGACCAGCAAGGCGCCCGCTACGCGCCCCGGCTGCCGTTTGCGCCGCCAGCACAGTAGCGCGAAGATAGCGCTGACCAGCAGCATTACGCTGTAGTCGCGCGTAAAAGCTTCGGCAGGGAAGGCGCCAGGGGCGATTAACGCCGGCAGCCCGAGCACCAACACAAGGTTAAGGATATTCGCGCCAATAATATTCCCGATGGCGATATCGTCTTCCCCTTTTCGTGCGCCGGCGATAGCGGTAGCCAGTTCCGGCAGGCTGGTGCCGATAGCAATAACCGTTAAGCCGACCGTCAGCTCGCTAATGGCGAAATAGTTCGCCAGCACCGTGGCGTTATCCACCACCATGCGGGTGGCCATCGGCATGACGATCATCGCCACCCCGAGCCACAGCAGGGCGACGGGCAGCGAACCGCCGCGTGGCAGCTCCGCCAGCTGTTCCCGGGTCAGGCTATCGCTGCCCTGGCGTTCCGCCAGGCGCGCTATCTTTAGGGTAAACACCAGCCACAGTATGGCCAGCGCCAGTAAAAACAGCCCGTCCAGACGCGACAGTTGACCATCGTAAAGTACAAATCCCGCCAGTAAACTGACCAGCAACATTAACGGCAATTCGCGGCGCAGGATATCAGAATGCACGGTAAATGGATGGAGCAGGGCGGCAAGACCGAGAATTAATAGAATATTAGTAATATTGGATCCCAACGCCGTGCCGATCGCCAAATCGGTTTGTCCGTGCAGGGAGGCGGCGACGGAAACGATGATCTCCGGCAGGCTGGTACCGATGCTCACGACAGTCATGCCGATGATGAGCGGCGGGATCCCCATCATGCGGCACAGTATTGAAGCGGCGTATACCAGACGATCGGCGCTGTAAACCACTAGCAGTAAACCAATTATTAACAGAGCCGTTGCTAAGAGCATCTAAAGTCCTTTCTTCAGGTATAATCGTCGCCTCGCTGGCCGTCCGTACGCAGCGTAACGAATTCTTAATTTTGACTTTATGTGTGGCAAAAGTAAAACAAATGCCAGCTTTCGCTAACCCGGGCAGGTAAGATTCTGTAAAAATGTTGGGTTTGTGGTGAAAGAAAGCGCCATGCTTAGCCCGAAGGTTTAGTAAGGATGATTTTATGAGCCAAACTCTGGCGAATTTAGTCGAGGTTCGCGGTATTCGTTTCTCTCGGGGCGACCGCGTCATCTTCGATGATATCTCGCTATCGGTGCCTCGCGGCAAGATTACCGCCATTATGGGGCCATCGGGGATCGGCAAGACGACCCTGCTGCGTTTGATCGGCGGCCAGATCCCGCCGGACAGCGGCGAGATCCTGTTTGACGGCGAAAACGTGCCGCAAATGACGCGCTCGCGGCTGTATACCGTGCGTAAACGTATGAGCATGCTGTTTCAGTCCGGCGCGCTATTCACCGATATGAACGTGTTTGATAACGTAGCTTACCCGCTGCGCGAACATACCGAGTTGCCGGATGCGCTGCTGCATACCACCGTCATGATGAAGCTGGAGGCGGTTGGGCTACGCGGCGCGGCGAAACTGATGCCTTCTGAACTCTCCGGCGGGATGGCGCGGCGCGCGGCGCTGGCGCGGGCGATTGCCCTTGAGCCGGATCTGATCATGTTTGACGAACCCTTCGTCGGACAAGATCCCATCACCATGGGCGTATTGGTTAAACTTATCTCAGAGCTGAATAGCACCCTGGGAGTGACCTGCATTGTGGTATCGCACGACGTACCGGAAGTGCTGAGCATTGCGGATTACGCCTACATCGTGGCGGATAAGAAAATCGTTGCCCACGGCAGCGCGCAATCGCTGCGTGAAAATAGCGATCCGCGCGTGCGCCAGTTCATTGATGGCATCGCTGACGGCCCGGTGCCGTTCCGCTATCCTGCGGGCGATTACCACCATGATTTATTAGGCAAAGGGAGCTAAACGACTCATGCTATTTAATGCGCTGGCAGCGCTCGGACACCGCGGCATCAAAACCACCGCGACCTTCGGGCGCGCCGGATTAATGCTGTTTAATGCCGTGGTGGGCAAGCCGGAATTTCGCAAGCATGCGCCGCTGCTGGTACGCCAGCTGTATAACGTCGGCGTGCTATCGATGCTGATTATTATCGTTTCGGGGCTGTTCATCGGAATGGTACTGGGGCTGCAGGGTTATCTGGTATTAACGACCTATAGCGCTGAGACCAGTCTGGGCATGCTGGTGGCGCTGTCGCTGCTGCGCGAGCTGGGGCCGGTGGTGGCCGCGCTGCTGTTCGCCGGGCGAGCCGGTTCGGCGTTAACCGCCGAGATTGGCCTGATGCGGGCGACCGAGCAGCTCTCCAGCATGGAGATGATGGCGGTGGATCCGCTGCGCCGGGTGATTTCGCCGCGCTTCTGGGCCGGGGTCATCTCGCTACCGCTGTTGACGATCATTTTCGTCGCCGTGGGGGTCTGGGGCGGTTCGCTGGTTGGCGTAAGCTGGAAAGGCATCGACGCAGGGTTCTTCTGGACCGCGATGCAAAATGCCGTCGACTGGCGAATGGATCTGGTTAACTGCCTGATTAAAAGCCTGGTTTTTGCCGTTACGGTAACCTGGATTGCGTTATTCAATGGTTATGACGCTATCCCCACTTCCGCTGGAATTAGCCGGGCAACGACGCGCACCGTGGTGCATTCGTCGCTGGCGGTTCTGGGGCTGGATTTTGTGCTGACTGCGCTGATGTTTGGGAATTAAGTTCATGCAAACGAAAAAAAATGAGATCTGGGTAGGTGTGTTCTTACTGGCGGCGCTGCTGGCGGCGCTGTTTGTCTGTCTGAAGGCGGCGAACGTGACCTCGTTGCGTACCGAACCGACTTACCGTCTTTATGCGACCTTCGATAACATCGGCGGCCTGAAAGCGCGTTCACCGGTGCGTATCGGCGGTGTGGTGGTCGGTCGCGTTGCCGATATTACCCTCGATCCGAAAACCTATCTGCCGCGTGTTGCCATCGATATCGACGAAAGCTACAACCACATTCCGGATACCAGTTCGCTGGCGATTCGTACTTCCGGCCTGCTCGGGGAGCAGTACCTGGCGCTGAACGTCGGTTTCGAAGATCCGGAACTGGGCACCGCTATTCTTAAAGACGGCGGTACGATTCAGGACACCAAGTCCGCGATGGTACTGGAAGATCTGATAGGCCAGTTCCTCTATAACAGCAAGGGCGGCGATAATCAGAATTCTGACAATGATAAGGCGGCGGCTGAGAGTCATACTGACGCTACGCCGCAGGCCGGCATGACGCATTAATTTCAGGAGAGACAAGATATGTTTAAACGCTTACTCATGGTCGCCATGCTGGTGATTGCTCCACTGACCGCCGCGCATGCCGCGGATCAAACTAACCCGTATAAGCTGATGGACGAGGCGGCGCAGAAGACCTTCGATCGTCTGAAGAACGAACAGCCGAAGATCAAAGCGAACCCAAACTATCTGCGTGATATCGTCGATCAGGAACTGCTGCCTTACGTGCAGGTGAAATACGCCGGCGCGCTGGTGCTGGGCCGTTACTACAAAGAGGCGACGCCTGCACAGCGTGAAGCCTACTTTGCCGCCTTCCGCGAATATCTGAAACAGGCTTATGGTCAGGCGCTGGCCATGTATCACGGGCAGACTTATCAAATTGCGCCTGAGCAGCCGCTGGGCAGCGCAACCATCGTTCCGATTCGCGTCACCATCCTCGACCCGAATGGCCGTCCTCCGGTACGCCTGGACTTCCAATGGCGTAAAAATACCCAGACCGGCAACTGGCAGGCTTATGACATGATCGCCGAAGGCGTCAGCATGATCACTACCAAACAAAACGAGTGGAGCGATCTGCTGCGTACGAAAGGCGTTGACGGTCTGACCGCGCAGCTGAAAGCTATTTCTGCCCAGCCTATCACTCTGGAACAGAAAAAATAATGAGCGAGCAACTGAGCTGGAACCGCGACGGTGAACGCCTGGCGTTGCGCGGCGAACTGGATCAGGAATTTATACTGCCGCTGTGGAATGCCCGCGCGCAGGCCACCGACGGCGTATCCACTATCGACCTCAGCGACGTTTCGCGGGTCGATAGCGCCGGAGTGGCGTTGCTGGTTCATTTTGTCGCGCTGGTACGCCGGCAGGGCAAAACGGCGCAAGTGGTAGGAAAAAGCGAAAACCTGCAAACGCTGATGAGTCTTTACAACCTTCCGGCAGACATGATCCCGTAAATTTTTCAGTAGGTTAATGCTGAAGCTATTCTGAAAGCCCCATCAATCTGTTCGATGGGGCTTTTTGCTTGTTTAAGACAGCGCCACTTTCCTCTAAGATGTTGGGCTGTTTTCACACTCAGAAAAATGTGATCCCATGGAAAATCATGAAATTCAGACCGTGCTGATGAACGCACTCTCCCTTCAGGAAGTCCACGTCTCTGGCGATGGCAGCCACTTTCAGGTTATCGCTGTGGGTGAGATGTTTGACGGCATGAGCCGGGTAAAAAAACAGCAGGCTATCTACGCGCCGCTGATGGAATATATTGCCGACAATCGCATTCATGCGCTGTCGATCAAAGCGTTTACCCCGCAAGAATGGGCGCGCGATCGCAAACTTAATGGCTTTTAAGCTGTAGGGATGTTCCCTACAGCGTTGATGAATTTTTAACCGAGAACAGAATCAATGGATAAATTCCGTGTTCAGGGGCCGACTCGCCTGCAGGGCGAGGTCACCATTTCCGGCGCTAAAAACGCTGCCCTGCCAATCCTCTTTGCCGCGCTGTTAGCCGAAGAGCCGATTGAAATCCAGAATGTACCGAAGCTGAAAGATATCGATACCACCATGAAGCTGCTGAGCCAGCTGGGCGCGAAGGTCGAGCGCAATGGTTCCGTATGGATCGATGCCGGTCCGGTAAATGTTTTCTGTGCTCCGTACGATTTAGTGAAAACCATGCGCGCTTCCATCTGGGCGCTGGGGCCGCTGGTGGCGCGTTTCGGTCAGGGTCAGGTTTCTCTGCCGGGCGGCTGCGCTATCGGCGCGCGTCCGGTCGACCTGCATATTACCGGCCTGGAACAGCTGGGCGCGGAAATCAAACTGGAAGAAGGCTATGTGAAGGCATCAGTCAATGGGCGTCTGAAAGGCGCGCATATTGTGATGGATAAGGTGAGCGTAGGGGCGACCGTGACTATCATGAGCGCGGCGACGCTGGCTGAAGGCACCACGGTTATCGAAAACGCCGCGCGCGAGCCGGAAATCGTCGATACCGCCAACTTCCTCAACGCGCTGGGCGCGAAAATCAAAGGCCAGGGCAGCGACCGTATCACCATCGAAGGCGTCGCGCGTCTCGGCGGCGGCGTTTATCGCGTGCTGCCGGACCGTATCGAAACCGGTACCTTCCTGGTTGCCGCGGCGATCTCCGGCGGTAAAATTATGTGCCGCCATGCGCAGCCGGATACCCTGGATGCGGTGCTGGCGAAGCTGCGCGAAGCTGGCGCGGATATTGAAGTCGGTGAAGACTGGATTAGCCTCGATATGCACGGCAACCGTCCGAAAGCGGTCAACGTGCGTACCGCGCCGCACCCGGGTTTCCCAACCGACATGCAGGCGCAGTTCACCTTGCTGAACCTGGTGGCTGAAGGGACTGGCGTTATCACCGAAACCATCTTCGAAAACCGCTTCATGCACATTCCGGAACTGATCCGTATGGGCGCGCACGCGGAAATCGAGAGCAATACCGCGATTTGCCATGGTGTCGCGAAGCTGTCCGGCGCACAGGTCATGGCGACTGACCTGCGTGCATCCGCAAGCCTGGTACTGGCGGGTTGTATTGCGGAAGGGACGACCATCGTCGACCGTATCTATCACATCGATCGCGGCTATGAGCGCATCGAAGATAAACTGCAGGCTCTGGGCGCGAATATCGAACGCGTCAAGGGCGAGTAGTCCCGCTTCGGTAGCAGCCCTCTGACGTCCGTCCGGGGGCTGTTATCGAGCTCTCCCTCACCTTAGGTCTTATTTCTCTTCTGACGCATCATCTGCGTTCTGTCGATGAACTGATGGGTAATGGGATCGTGATAACGCGATGGCCAAATAACCCACGGATCGGTTCCCAGCGCGTTAGCAATAATCAATTCGCCCTTTGGCCACGGACGGGTTAGTGCGTTGGCAAGCGTAGAAGAGCTTAAACCGTGACGTCGCGACTCAGCTGCGAGCGATGTCCCCTTTTTGCGAAGGCCGGCAATGATATCCGCTGAATGCCAGTCGATGAACTTATCCATAAATTCTCCCGGTGATAACTGTCTGCGCGTCAATACGGACGGCTGAAATACTATACCCTGGTTCTTATATGGTTTTAACAAGTTCCATTATAGTTCCTGTATATTCGGAATATATTAAGGTTTCTGGCGTTATTTGAAGGATATTGGATTTTATTGGAACTCTCCCGCGCAATGCGCGCGGGAGAAAGGGGGGATTAGTGGTCGCGCTGAACGGCGATATGGGCAAGGCCGATGAGCGCCTCGCGCCACGGCGTATCCGGCAGAACCTGCAGCGCGGCGATAGCTTTATCGGCTTCTTCTTCCGCACGTTTCTGCGTCCACTCCAGCGAACCGCAGGCCGCCATGGTTTCAAGTACGGCGTCAAGCAGATGGCGTCCGTTACCCTGCTCGATAGCGCCGCGAATCATCGCCGCCTGATCCGGGGTACCGTGATGCATCGCGTGCAGTAGCGGCAGCGTTGGTTTGCCTTCGTTCAGGTCATCACCGACGTTTTTGCCAAGGCGTTCGCCATCGGAACTGTAATCCAGCAGATCGTCAATCAGCTGGAACGCGGTGCCGAGGTAACGACCATAATCCTGCAGCGCCTGTTCTTCTTCCGCGCTGCAGCCAGCCAGGATGCCAGAACACTGCGAAGCGGCTTCAAACAGACGGGCGGTCTTACTGTAGATGACCCGCATATAGTTTTCTTCTGTGATATCCGGGTCGTTGACGTTCATCAACTGCAGGACTTCACCTTCGGCGATAACGTTTACGGCTTCCGACATCACCTCCAGCACCTTCAGCGAACCGAGGCGAGTCATCATCTGGAAGGCGCGAGTGTAGATAAAGTCGCCCACCAGTACGCTGGCGGCGTTACCGAACGCGGCATTGGCCGTCGCCTTGCCGCGGCGCATATCGGACTCGTCGACGACGTCGTCATGCAGCAGGGTCGCGGTATGAATAAATTCGATCAGTGCGGCAATGTTGACGTGCGCATTCCCCTGATAGCCGACCGCACGCGCTGCAAGCACGGCGATCATCGGACGAATACGTTTACCGCCTCCGCTGACGATGTAGTAGCCTAACTGATTGATAAGCTGTACATCTGAGTTGAGCTGCTCGAGGATTGCCGCATTGACACCCGCCATATCCTGCGCGGTTAACTCATTGATTTTTTCTAAATTCATCGCAAAAGCCGGGCCAAATGTCCTGTTACCGCGAATCCAGGTGGGATCACAGAAGGATTAAGATAGAATTAAAAGAAGATATGATTGTACTGAAAAATCAGCGCAGATAAACGTTAGCGTGAAAGTTGTGTTTTTTTTCTGCGTTGATCGATGATCGCTCTTGTCAAAGGGTCGCGTTTTGCGTAATATTCGCGCCCTATTGTGAATATTTATAGCGCACTCTGAATCACACGAAGAGGTGCGCGGAAGCGGAGTTTTATATGTACGCGGTTTTCCAAAGTGGTGGTAAACAACACCGAGTAAGCGAAGGTCAGACCGTTCGCCTGGAAAAGCTGGACATCGCAACTGGCGAAGCTGTTGAGTTCGCTGAAGTTCTGATGATCGCAAACGGTGAAGAAATCAAGATCGGCGTTCCTTTCGTTGAGGGCGGCGTAATCAAAGCTGAAGTTGTTGCTCACGGTCGTGGCGAGAAAGTTAAAATCGTTAAGTTTCGTCGTCGTAAACACTATCGTAAGCAAGCAGGCCACCGTCAGTGGTTCACTGATGTGAAAATCACTGGCATCAGCGCCTAAGACTTGAGGGAGTAGATTTAAATGGCACATAAAAAGGCTGGCGGCTCGACTCGTAACGGTCGCGATTCAGAAGCTAAACGTCTGGGCGTAAAACGTTTCGGCGGTGAAGCAGTTCTGGCAGGTAGCATCATCGTTCGTCAACGTGGTACCAAATTCCACGCTGGCACCAACGTTGGTTGCGGCCGTGACCACACTCTGTTCGCTTTGACTGACGGTAAAGTCAAGTTCGAAGTTAAAGGCCCGAAAAACCGTAAATTCATCAGCATCGTTGCTGAATAAGTTTTTCGCGTCCTGGTGACGGATGAAAGCCCCGCAACACGTTGCGGGGCTTTTTACATTAGAATCCCGGAAAAATTTCTGCAGGGAAAACGGGCATCATGAAGCAGCAGGCCGGCATAGGCATTCTTTTGGCGCTAACCACCGCGATGTGTTGGGGAGCACTGCCAATTGCAATGAAGCAGGTTCTCGAAGTGATGGAGCCGCCAACGGTGGTCTTTTATCGCTTTTTGATGGCCAGTATTGGTCTTGGCGCGATCCTCGCCATCAAAGGCAAGCTGCCGCCGCTGCGTATTTTTCGCAAGCCGCGTTGGTTGGTTTTATTAGCGATTGCTACCGGCGGTCTGTTCGGTAACTTCATTCTGTTCAGCTCTTCCTTGCAATATCTCAGTCCAACGGCCTCCCAGGTCATCGGCCAGTTATCACCGGTCGGTATGATGGTGGCAAGCGTTGTGATTCTGAAAGAGCGCATGCGCGGTACCCAGGTTGTAGGGGCGCTGATGTTGCTCAGCGGGCTGGTGATGTTCTTCAACACCAGCCTGATTGAAATCTTTACCCGTCTCACGGACTACACGTGGGGGGTAATTTTTGGTGTCGCAGCGGCAACGGTGTGGGTAAGCTACGGGGTCGCGCAAAAGGTGTTATTGCGGCGCCTGGCATCACAGCAGATACTATTTTTGCTGTACACTTTGTGTACGATTGCTTTACTGCCACTCGCTAAACCGGGGGTTATCTCCCAACTGAGCGACTGGCAACTGGCTTGCCTGATTTTTTGCGGGCTGAATACCCTGGTCGGCTACGGGGCGCTGGCGGAAGCCATGGCGCGCTGGCAGGCGGCGCAGGTCAGCGCGTTAATTACCTTAACGCCACTGTTTACGCTACTGTTTTCTGATTTATTATCAATGGCCTGGCCCGATGTTTTCGCCAGACCGATGTTAAACCTGATTGGTTATCTCGGTGCGTTTGTCGTGGTTGCGGGCGCGATGTATTCCGCCATTGGCCATCGTCTTTGGGGACGCTGGCGCAAGCGAGAAGCGGTTGTACCGCTGCCCCGCTCAGGCGAATGATTTACGGAGAGTAAAATGAAGTTTGTAGATGAAGCAACGATCCTGGTCGTAGCAGGTGACGGCGGCAATGGTTGCGTTAGCTTCCGCCGCGAAAAATATATTCCGCGAGGCGGCCCGGACGGCGGCGATGGCGGTGACGGCGGCGACGTTTGGCTGGAAGCGGACGAGAACCTCAACACCCTGATCGACTATCGATTCGAAAAATCTTTCCGCGCAGAACGCGGACAGAACGGTCAGAGCCGCGACTGTACCGGTAAACGCGGTAAAGATGTCACGGTGAAAGTGCCTGTAGGGACCCGCGTCATCGACCAGGGAACCGGCGAGACCATGGGCGATATGACCAAGCACGGTCAGCGTTTAATGGTTGCGAAAGGCGGCTGGCATGGTCTGGGCAACACGCGCTTCAAATCATCCGTTAACCGTACCCCGCGTCAGAAAACCATGGGTACGCCGGGCGATAAGCGCGATCTGCAGCTCGAGCTGATGCTGCTGGCCGACGTGGGGATGCTGGGGATGCCGAATGCCGGTAAATCCACCTTCATTCGCGCGGTCTCCGCGGCGAAGCCGAAAGTGGCCGACTATCCATTTACCACCCTGGTACCGAGCCTGGGCGTGGTGCGTATGGACAACGAGAAGAGCTTTGTGGTCGCCGATATTCCGGGGCTGATTGAGGGCGCAGCGGAAGGCGCTGGCCTTGGTATTCGCTTCCTTAAGCACCTCGAGCGCTGCCGCGTGCTGCTGCACCTTATCGACATCGAGCCTATCGACGGTTCCGATCCGGTAGAAAACGCGCGCATTATCATCGGCGAACTGGAGAAATACAGCGAGAAGCTGGCCTCTAAACCGCGCTGGCTGGTCTTCAACAAGATTGACCTGATGGACAAAGCGGAGGCTGAAGCCAAAGCGAAGGCCATCGCCGAAGCGCTGGGTTGGGAAGATAAGTTCTATCTGATCTCCGCGGCCAGCCAGCAGGGCGTTAAAGACCTGTGCTGGGACGTGATGACCTTTATCATCGAAAATCCAATCGTGCAGGCGGAAGAAGAGCAGAAGCCGGAGAAAGTCGAGTTCATGTGGGACGACTATCACCGTCAGCAGCTTGAAGAAGCCGAACTGGAAGAAGATGACGAAGACTGGGATGACGACTGGGACGAAGACGACGAAGAAGGCGTCGAATTCATCTACAAACGTTAATTCTGAGTAAAAAGGGCCGCATCATCTGATGCGGCCCTTTTGTTTTAGTTGTTCTGGTACAAATCTTTATACAGTCGACTTTCGAAGCGCACCAATGGTATGCGGCGGTTGCGCTGGTCGCTCGGCGGCACCGCATAGCCGGAGAGATACTGCACGAAGGCCATCTTTTGCCCGCTGGCGGTGGTAATGAAACCTGCCAGGTTATATACCCCCTGCAGCGAACCGGTCTTCGCCGAAACCTTACCGTCAACGCCCGCCTGATGAAGACCGGCGCGATACTGCAGCGAACCATCGTGCCCGGCAAGCGGCAACATCGAGATAAAGTTGAGCTCGTTATCGTGCTGAGCGATGTACTGCAATACCTGCATCATCGTCGCCGGCGCGATAAGGTTGTGCCGGGACAGGCCTGAGCCATCGGCGATAATCGTGTTACCGAGGTCAATACCCGCCTGCTGGCGCAGAATTTGCCGCACCGCGTCGGAACCGGCGCGCCAGGTTCCCGGCACGCCCATTCGCGCGTGGCCGATAGTACGAAACACCGTATCGGCAATCATGTTGTCGGATTTCTTCAACATGATGCGTAGAAGATCGTGCAATGGCGCCGATTGGGTCGTCGCCAGCACGGTGCCCGGATCGTTAGCCAGGGTCTGGCGCAAGAGAGTGCCGCTGTAGGTGATACCCGCATCGGTGAGCTCAGCTTTCAGGATCGCGCCTGCATAGCCTGCGCCGTCCTGAATGGCGAACGCCAGCGGCAGCGGCTCGCTGCGCTGCGGCAGGCAGCCGGTGAGGGTGTAGCGGTTGAGATCGCCTGGTACGACGTCCAGCTCGCAATACTGCGCCTCTGCGGAGCCGCGGGCGAGCGTCCGCACCTGGCTGAACATGGTGACCGGATAGTAAGAGGCCACGCGGATAAAGGCCAAATCGCCGGGTTTCTGCGCGCTATAGAGTGAGACGGAGAAACAGTTACGATCAACAATCGCTGCCGCTGGCGGGGCGCTGAAGCACTGCGTCATGTCATTCCATGGCCAGCCGGGGGCCTTATCGTGGCTAGCGAAAACCGAGGTATCGATAAGCACATTGCCTTCAATGCGCTGTACGCCGGCTTTTTTCAGCGACGCCACCATGTTGCGGATATCCTGACGCTTTAGCGTCGGATCGCCGCCGAAGCGGGCAATCAGGTCGCCTTTCAGCACACCGCCGTCAAGCGAGCCTTTGGTTTCCAGCGTCGTGGTGAAGCGGAAGTCCGGCCCCAGCTGCAGCAACGCCGCCAGCGCGGTGATCACCTTCTGGGTACTGGCAGGCAGCGCCATCTGTTGGCTGTGGAAGTCTATCTCCGGCGTCGGGGAGCCAACCTTCTGCGCCATGAAGGCAAGGTTCGCGCCAGCAGGAAGCTGACTGATGTACTCGTCAATATTCGCGGCCTGAGCGCTAAGCGCTATACCGGCAGTCAATCCGATGATAAATCTGGGAAATCGCATAATCTCGCGCTAACAACCTGAAACCAAGCCGTCATACTACGGTGCATCACCCTGTAAAGTAAACGATGACCCATAGTGAACTTCAGGGTAAAATGCGTATCAAATTGAAAATTGCTGCTGACCTGGGGAATGTTTCCCGGGTCGGTTTTCTTTTTGCTTCGGCCATGGCTAAGACGTGACCGATGGCGGAACGACTCCGTCCGTTCCATGAAGGAATGATAAAGAGGTATAACAAATGCAAGCTATTCCGATGACCTTACGTGGCGCAGAGAAGCTGCGCGAAGAACTGGATTTCCTGAAGTCCGTACGTCGTCCAGAGATTATTGCTGCTATCGCCGAGGCGCGTGAGCACGGCGATCTGAAAGAGAACGCGGAATACCACGCTGCCCGTGAACAGCAGGGCTTCTGCGAAGGTCGTATCAAGGATATCGAAGCAAAACTGTCGAATGCGCAGGTTATCGATATCACTAAGATGCCGAATAATGGCCGCGTGATTTTCGGCTCCACGGTCAGTGTGCTGAACCTGGATAACGACGAAGAGCAGACTTACCGTATCGTGGGCGATGACGAAGCGGATTTTAAACAGAATCTCATCTCTGTGAATTCACCGATCGCCCGCGGTCTGATTGGCAAAGAGCAGGACGATGTCGTCACTATCCGTACCCCGGGTGGTGAAGTGGAATACGAAATTACCAAGGTTGAGTACCTGTAAGGCGTATTTCCCGCTACGATGTTTATAGATTGTAAAGAAAGGAAAAAGGCCGCATAGCGGCCTTTTATCAACGTCAGGAGCATGGCATTTTGCTCGCCTGGCCACAGAAATCCCTCGTTTTACACAATGTTGTGTCGGGATTCAGGATATTCTTAGCGTGGCAGCGAGATTTTACGCTCTGGCGTTGGGCGGTACAGAACCAGCGTTTTACCGATGACCTGTACGTTACAGGCGCCGGTTTCACGCACGATGGCTTCCACGATCAAGGCTTTAGTTTCGCGATCTTCTGAGGCGATCTTCACCTTGATGAGCTCATGGTGCCCTAACGCTTGTTCGATCTCGGCCAGTACCCCTTCGGTCAAACCATTATTGCCAAGCATAACTACCGGCTTGAGCGGATGTGCCAGACCTTTCAGGTGCTGTTTTTGTTTAGTACTCAGATTCATCGTATTTTTTTGCTTACGTTGGGATTGAAAACGGGTCATTCTACCGCCATCTCCCATATATCGCCAAACTACCGCGTCGATTTTTACGCAGTAAAGTACGATGAACCCGAATGGGAATGTTAAATGACAGGTAAAAAGCGTTCTGCCAGCTCAAGCCGCTGGCTTCAGGAACACTTTAGCGATAAATATGTTCAACAGGCACAGAAAAAGGGGTTACGTTCCCGTGCCTGGTTTAAACTTGATGAAATACAGCAAAGTGACAAGATTTTTAAGCCGGGGATGACGATAGTCGACCTTGGCGCTGCACCCGGTGGCTGGTCGCAATACGCGGTTACGCAGATCGGAAACAGCGGCCGCATCATCGCTTGCGATCTTTTACCAATGGATCCAATCGTCGGTGTGGACTTCCTTCAGGGCGACTTTCGTGATGAATTAGTCCTGAAAGCGTTACTTGAGCGAGTAGGCGACAGTAAAGTACAAGTTGTCATGTCCGATATGGCGCCGAATATGTGCGGAACACCGGCGGTGGATATTCCCCGGGCTATGTATCTGGTAGAACTGGCGCTTGAAATGTCTCGTGATGTATTAGCGCCAGGTGGTAGTTTTGTTGTGAAGGTGTTCCAGGGCGAAGGCTTCGATGAGTATCTTAGAGAAATTCGCTCCCTGTTTACGAAGGTCAAAGTTCGTAAGCCGGACTCTTCCCGCGCTCGTTCGCGTGAAGTGTATATTGTAGCGACCGGGCGTAAACCATAACCGGTAGATTTCAAACGAAAGTTTGAAAGACGCTGGATATAGAGTATCCTGACGCTGTTTTTAACACAGTTGTAATAAGAGGTTAATCCCTTGAGTGACATGGCGAAAAACCTAATACTCTGGCTGGTCATTGCCGTTGTGCTGATGTCAGTATTCCAGAGCTTTGGGCCCAGCGAGTCGAATGGCCGCAAGGTGGATTATTCTACCTTCCTGCAAGAGGTCAATCAGGACCAGGTTCGCGAAGCGCGTATCAACGGACGTGAGATCAACGTTACCAAGAAAGATAGTAACCGTTACACGACTTACATTCCGGTTAACGATCCGAAGCTGCTCGACAACCTGTTGACTAAAAACGTCAAAGTAGTTGGCGAACCGCCGGAAGAACCAAGCCTGCTGGCTTCCATCTTCATTTCCTGGTTCCCGATGCTGCTGCTGATCGGCGTCTGGATATTCTTTATGCGTCAGATGCAGGGCGGCGGCGGAAAGGGCGCGATGTCCTTCGGCAAGAGCAAGGCCCGAATGCTGACCGAAGACCAGATCAAAACCACCTTTGCTGACGTTGCCGGTTGCGACGAAGCGAAAGAGGAAGTAGGCGAGCTGGTTGAATATCTGCGCGAACCGAGCCGTTTCCAGAAGCTGGGGGGTAAAATCCCGAAAGGCGTCCTGATGGTCGGCCCTCCGGGTACCGGTAAAACGCTGCTGGCGAAAGCTATCGCCGGCGAAGCCAAAGTGCCGTTCTTTACTATTTCCGGTTCTGACTTCGTAGAAATGTTTGTGGGTGTCGGCGCGTCTCGCGTACGCGACATGTTCGAACAAGCTAAGAAAGCAGCGCCTTGCATCATCTTCATCGATGAAATCGACGCCGTCGGTCGCCAGCGTGGCGCCGGTCTTGGCGGTGGTCACGATGAGCGTGAGCAGACCCTGAACCAGATGCTGGTTGAGATGGACGGCTTCGAAGGTAACGAAGGTATCATCGTTATCGCCGCGACTAACCGTCCGGACGTTCTGGACCCGGCACTGCTGCGTCCTGGCCGTTTCGACCGTCAGGTTGTCGTTGGTCTGCCGGATGTTCGTGGTCGTGAGCAGATCCTTAAAGTTCACATGCGTCGCGTACCGCTGGCGCCGGATATCGACGCGGCAATTATTGCTCGTGGTACTCCTGGCTTCTCCGGTGCTGACCTCGCGAACCTGGTGAACGAAGCAGCCCTGTTTGCTGCCCGTGGCAACAAACGCGTCGTCTCGATGGTTGAGTTCGAAAAAGCGAAAGACAAAATCATGATGGGTGCGGAACGTCGCTCCATGGTGATGACGGAAGCGCAGAAAGAATCGACCGCATACCACGAAGCGGGCCACGCGATTATCGGCCGTCTGGTACCAGAACACGATCCGGTACACAAAGTGACGATTATCCCGCGCGGCCGTGCGCTGGGTGTGACCTTCTTCCTGCCGGAAGGCGATGCTATCAGCGCCAGCCGTCAGAAACTGGAAAGTCAGATTTCCACCCTGTACGGCGGTCGTCTGGCGGAAGAGATTATCTACGGTGCGGAACATGTTTCTACCGGCGCGTCCAACGATATTAAAGTTGCGACTAACCTGGCGCGTAACATGGTTACCCAGTGGGGCTTCTCTGACAAACTCGGCCCGCTGCTGTATGCCGAAGAAGAGGGCGAAGTGTTCCTCGGCCGTAGCGTCGCGAAAGCGAAGCATATGTCTGATGAAACCGCGCGTATCATCGACCAGGAAGTGAAATCGCTGATTGAGCGTAACTATGGTCGTGCTCGCCAGCTGCTGAACGACAACATGGATATTCTGCACGCGATGAAAGATGCGCTCATGAAATATGAGACCATCGATGCGCCGCAGATTGACGACCTGATGGCTCGTCGCGATGTTCGTCCGCCGGCGGGTTGGGAAGAACCGGGTTCTTCTAATAACTCTGGCAACAACGGCACCCCGACGGCGCCGCGTCCGGTTGATGAACCGCGTACGCCGAATCCGGGTAATACCATGTCGGAACAGCTGGGCGACAAATAAGTCTCCACGCTTTGCCAAAGCGCTCTGACTAATAAGGGCCGCAGCCTAATCCGCTGCGGCCCTTTTGTTTTATGTGCCGGTCTTCAGCGCTCCTCTTTCGGAACATAACTATAGCGATGGCATGCTATCGTCCATCGCGTAAAATGTTTTCGGGATGGAGGCGGCTGCAACACGCGCGGATGCATCGTCTGTCTGATAATATTCATTTTTTGAATATTTAAACGCCGGCGCTTCATTATTCCTTTTGAGGAATTGAATGATGTCACCGTCAGAATCTCTAAGATGGTACGGGCCGAATCCTGTCCGAACGACAACTGTACAAACCATAGCGGAAAGAAAACATGCAATTACACGCCCAGGGGTCAACGCTCGATCTCTCCCATCCGCATGTGATGGGGATCCTTAACGTTACGCCGGATTCCTTCTCCGATGGCGGCAGCCACAATTCACTGATTGAAGCGGTTAAGCATGCCAACCTGATGATTAACGCCGGGGCGACTATTATTGATATCGGCGGTGAATCAACCCGGCCTGGCGCGGCGGAAGTCAGCGTCGAGGAAGAGCTGGCGCGGGTGATCCCGGTGGTTGAGGCAATTGCACAGCGTTTTGAAGTCTGGATCTCGGTTGATACCTCGAAAGCCGAGGTCATCCGCGAATCCGCGCGCGCTGGCGCGCATATCATTAACGATATCCGTTCATTAACCGAGCCTGGCGCCCTGCAGGCCGCCGCGCAAACCGGGCTACCGGTGTGCCTGATGCATATGCAGGGGCAGCCGAAAACGATGCAGGAAGCGCCGAAGTACGAAGATGTTTTTGCCGATGTTGACCGTTTTTTTGCTGAACACATTGTGCGCTGCGAACAGGCGGGGATCGCAAAAGAAAAATTGTTGCTCGACCCGGGATTCGGATTCGGTAAAAATCTTTCCCATAACTATGAACTGCTTGCCCGACTAGGGGAGTTCCATCATTTTGGCCTCCCGCTGCTGGTGGGGATGTCGCGTAAGTCGATGGTGGGTCAGCTGTTGAACGTAGGGCCGTCGGAACGGCTGAGCGGCAGCTTGTCCTGCGCAGTCATTGCTGCAATGCAGGGCGCGCAGATAATTCGCGTCCATGATGTCAAAGAAACGGTAGAAGCGCTGCGCGTGGTGGAAGCCACCCTGGCCGCTAAGGAAAATAAACGTTATGAGTAACCGCAAATATTTTGGCACCGATGGTATTCGTGGCCGCGTTGGCGACGCACCTATTACGCCTGAGTTCGTGCTGAAACTGGGGTGGGCGGCCGGTAAAGTGCTGGCGCGCCATGGTTCACGTAAAATCATTATCGGCAAAGACACGCGAATTTCTGGCTATATGCTGGAATCCGCGCTGGAAGCTGGCCTGGCGGCTGCGGGTTTGTCCGCCTCGTTTACCGGCCCTATGCCGACGCCGGCAATCGCTTATCTGACCCGCGCCTTCCGCGCTGAAGCGGGAATCGTCATCTCTGCCTCTCATAACCCTTTCTACGACAACGGTATTAAATTCTTCTCCATCGAAGGCACTAAGCTTCCGGATGACGTCGAAGAAGCGATTGAAGCAGAGATGGAAAAAGAGCTGACCTGCGTTGATTCCGCTGAGCTTGGGAAAGCCAGCCGTATTGTCGATGCCGCAGGCCGCTATATTGAGTTCTGCAAAGGCACTTTCCCGAATGAGCTGAGCCTCGGTTCGCTGAAGGTAGTGGTGGATTGCGCCCACGGCGCGACTTACCACATTGCGCCGAATGTATTCCGTGAACTGGGCGCACAGGTTATCGCGATGGGCTGTGAGCCTGATGGGCTAAATATTAACGAAGAGGTCGGCGCAACCGACGTCCGCGCGCTGCAGGCACGCGTGCTGGCGGAAAAAGCCGATCTGGGTATTGCCTACGACGGCGATGGCGATCGCGTCATCATGGTTGATCATGAAGGTAATAAAGTCGATGGCGATCAGATCCTCTATATTATCGCCCGTGAAGGTCTGCGTCAGGGCCAGCTGCGCGGTGGCGCAGTCGGCACGCTGATGAGCAACATGGGTCTTGAGCTGGCGCTGAAGCAACTTGGCATTCCGTTTACCCGTGCGAAAGTGGGTGACCGCTACGTGCTGGAAAAACTGCAGGAAAAAGGCTGGCGTATCGGCGCGGAAAACTCCGGCCACGTGATTCTGCTGGACAAAACCACCACCGGCGATGGCATTGTCGCCAGCCTGCAGGTGGTGGCGGCGATGGTGCGTAATCATATGAGCCTGCACGATCTGTGCAGCGGTATGAAAATGTTCCCGCAGATTCTGGTCAACGTACGCTTTACCGAAGGCAGCGGCAACCCGCTGGAACATGACAGCGTAAAAGCGGTCACTGCCGAAGTAGAGGCTGCGCTGGGGAACCGTGGACGCGTGCTGCTGCGTAAATCTGGCACAGAGCCGCTGATTCGCGTGATGGTTGAAGGCGAGCATGAAGCGCAGGTGAAGGAATTTGCCCACCGTATCGCCGATGCGGTCAAAAGCGTATAACTATCGCGTCTAAGTGATTAAAAAGGCGGCTGTTGCTGCCTTTTTAAGCATATAAAAACGCTTTTTGCTGTTTTTTTCCGCAGTTGATACAATACGCCAAAATTGCCCTTGCGAAGGTTATTCGCTTTGGTTAGTATTCACACCCGCTTCAGTGGGAAATATTAAAACGTCCCGCTTTATTGGTGAAGCACTTGGTATGCGGCGAATCCGCAAGGAACAGGTTGATTATGTACGAAGCTCTTTTAGTAATTTTCCTTATTGTAGCGATTGCCCTTGTTGGCCTGATCATGCTGCAGCAAGGTAAAGGCGCTGACATGGGAGCCTCCTTCGGAGCAGGCGCTTCTGGCACGTTGTTTGGTTCTAGCGGTTCTGGTAACTTCATGACCCGTATGACCGGCATCCTGGCCGCGCTGTTCTTCATCATCAGTCTGGCGCTGGGTAATATCAACAGCAACAAGACCAATAAAGGAAGTGAGTGGGATAATCTGAGTGCGCCGAAATCTGAGCAGACTCAGCCAACCGCACCGGCTCAGCCGGCCAGCGATATCCCGCACTAAGTATTCTGTACCGAGGTGGTGGAATTGGTAGACACGCTACCTTGAGGTGGTAGTGCCCTAACGGGCTTGTGGGTTCGAGTCCCATCCTCGGTACCAATATTCCAGAGAAAAGACGCTGAAAAGCGTCTTTTTTTGTTTTTGTCCCTCTCTATTCGTTGTTTATTTATAAACAACACTCCGCTGGTTTTGATCCCCGTGAAATCGCTAAAGTCGCCCTCATCAATTTTGACGAGGTTCAGTGACGCCATGCGTACTTTAAAAGTAGTTATCATTGCCGGTATGTTGGGCCTGGCCGGATGCAGCAGCAATTCTTCGCCAGAAACAGTAGACACGTTGAATACCCTGCAGGTGCCGGTTATAAATAATTCCGTGCCTGCGCCGGAATCATCAACGGTCGTTAACTGTTTTCAGGATAACAACCTGCTCATCAGCAAGTTAAGCCAGTCGCTTAAAAGCAACTATTTACAGGATGTGGATAAACGGGATGTCTTTGATAAGCATAGCGAGGCGTTTCAGGTCTACGGTGCGTTAACCAAACTTGAGCAAATGGCTTCGATGAACGACGTCTACCGTAAAGAGAACAATATTGCGGGCTTGCAGGAAATTAATAAGCTGCTGAAAACCATACCATCTGTCGCATAAAAAAAGGGATTGCCGACAGGCAATCCCTTTTGCCGCACTTAGAAACGGAAATTGAAACCCGCATAGGCGCCATCCGCCAGGACGTTATCGCGGTGGTCATGTTTACCCGCCATATCGATATAGCGATAGCCCGCTTCGATGCTCATGGATTTGATGATATTCACGCGTAAGCCGGCATTGGCTTCAAGGTATTCATCAACGCCGCTGGACATTGAATCCGGGGAATAATAAGCCTCACCGAACAAGGTAAAGAAATCGCCAAGCGGTAGTTGAGCGCCGCCGCCGAGGGCAATCGCATAGCCTTCATCGCCATCGTTCGGATTCAGGTATACCGCTTTACCACCGGCCGTCAGCAGGAACGGACCGAGGTCAAAGTTATAGCCCATGCCCAATCCCACCGTATCGCCATCGTTATCGCTATGCGCCCAGTTACCGTTAAAGGTCATTCCGGGAGCCTGTGGATTAAAGCTGGCTGATAAGTTGGTGAATTCTGAACCGGCCTCACCGTGAAGACTAACGGAAGCGAAGGCGGCGCTGCTGGCGCTCAGGGCGGCGATAAGCAGGATGGATTTCAATCTGAACATGCTCATTATTCGTATTCCTTCGGGTAAAAAAATGCCCGATACGAGCGCTCGGGCAAAATTAACGGGTTTCTGGTTTAATAGTTATGTGCAGAATAAAAGCATTTATCGCCCACCGTTACCGTTTATATGTTTATTTTTAAATAATGGTCGTGAGGCGATAAGTGGGACTGCAGTGTGTTAAAACTTCTCAGGCAGGGAGGTGATACTCTGTAAATAACCACCGCGGGCAAACTCGATATAGCCACCTTTTTTCAATGCGGAAAGCACATTCAGAATGCTGCTGCGCGACAAATGCGTGCGGTCCTGAATATATTCCAGCATGGATACCCGCGAACGAGTCTCTTCAGGAAGCAACAGCATTTCCATTAAGTGATTGCGAATGACCGAATAAGTCCGCTGCTGTAATACTAAATCGTCGCGATACACCAAATAAGAGGTGTGGTAAGCTAGTAGCCGGGTGACCTCTTCCCACATGTTATGCTCACTGAACAGTTGCATGGCTTTGTCGCTGTCAATCCGCAGGATCTCCGTATCGACTTCCGCGCGAAGGCCGTGGCTACGGCTGGGCTGCAGCATCTCGGCTACGCCAAACAGGTGTGGTTCATAGACGGTGACCATGAGTAATCTGTCCGATGAGCGAAAAATGGATAACTCACCTTTCTTAAACAGATAGAGCTGGATTTTGCCTTTATATTCCCAGCTAAGCCTTTTCCTTGCGACCATATTTATTGGCGTGGCATGCGGTTCCAGCATTGCCATCAGACGGTTGATCGCGTCTTGCGGCCGAACGGGAGGTTTAATATTCATTGCGATCCTCTCGGTATAAGAGTACAGGTATTCGATAAATTATAGATGGTGATTATTAAAAATAGTGATGCCATAAACTATAACGATAAAGTAGGGTTGTGATTTAGGATTTATTGCGGAAATAAAAAAGCCGGCGGGTTAGCGCCGGCTGGAGAGTTTGGCTTCGCGGTTTATTTATCGCGATTTTCCAGGTTTTCAACCTGTGGCAGACCGGTGGCGGAAGACGCGCTGAGTAGCCCGGATTGGGCATAGCCGAATAGCTTCTCACGAGTATCGGTAATGTCCAGGTTACGCATGGTCAGCTGGCCGATACGATCTTCAGCGGTAAACATGGAATCGCCTTTTTCCATGGTCAGACGCTCTGCTTTATAGGTCAGGTTGTCTGACACGGTATTCAGGATCGAGTAGTCGTTGCCGCGACGCAGTTCAAGGGTGACTTCGCCAGTGATCTGGCTTGCTACCCAACGTTGCAGCGAATCGCGCAGCATCAGCGCCTGGGAATCGAACCAGCGTCCCTGATACAGCAGACGACCCAACTGGCGGCCATGAGCATGATATTGCTCGATAGTATCTTCGTTATGGATACCGGTCAGCAGGCGCTCGTAGGCGATATGCAATAGCGCCATCCCCGGGGCTTCATAGATGCCGCGGCTTTTCGCTTCAATGATGCGGTTTTCAATCTGATCGCTCATGCCCAGACCGTGGCGACCACCGATGCGGTTAGCTTCCAGCATCAGTTCGACGTCATCGCTGAACGTTTTACCATTCAGCGCAACCGGGTGGCCCTGTTCAAAACGCACGGTCACTTCTTCAGCGGCGATTTTTACGCTTTCATCCCAGAACTTCACACCCATAATCGGGTTGACGATTTTCACGCTGGAATTGAGAAATTCGAGATCTTTCGCTTCGTGCGTCGCACCCAGCATGTTGGAGTCGGTGGAATAGGCTTTTTCGACAGACATTTTGTAGTCGAAGCCGCAGGCTATCATAAACTCAGACATTTCATGACGACCGCCCAGTTCATCAATGAAGTCGCTATCCAGCCACGGTTTGTAAATCTGCAGTTCCGCATTGGTCAGCAGACCGTAGCGATAAAAGCGCTCGATATCGTTGCCTTTATAGGTGCTACCGTCGCCCCAGATGTTGACGCCATCTTCTTTCATCGCGGCAACCAGCATGGTGCCGGTCACGGCGCGGCCCAGCGGCGTGGTATTGAAATAAGTTAAGCCGCCGGTGGTGTTATGGAATGCGCCGCACTGAATTGCCGCTATACCTTCCGCCACCAGTTGTTTGCGGCAATCAATCAGACGAGCGCCTTCAGCGCCATACTCTTTCGCACGACGCGGAATGGCTTCGTAGTCGTCTTCGTCAGGCTGGCCCAGATTCGCGGTATATGCATAAGGAACCGCGCCTTTTTTACGCATCCACAGCAGGGCGGCGCTGGTATCCAGTCCACCAGAGAAAGCAATACCAATACGTTGACCAACCGGGAGATGCTTAAGAATCGTCGTCATAAAATAAAACCCTGCTAGATAGACTGTGGTGAGTTCGACTCAACAACAAATTTGCATTTTTATGCACTAATTGTGAGTTTTCATTTAATCATCTTTTGCTGGCGACAGGAAGAGCCTGATGGTGATTTTGCTAAAAAAGCCTGAAATGCCAGCATAAACGGCAAGCGGGTGGTGTAAAATGGATGTTGACAAAATATATGATTTATCGATACAATTCACCACGATTTTATGTCCCGTCCTCGGTACCAAATCCCAGCAGTATTTGCGTCTTTTGCTCAGAAAGAGTAAAATATGCCACGTTTCAGGCGCGGGGTGGAGCAGCCTGGTAGCTCGTCGGGCTCATAACCCGAAGGTCGTCGGTTCAAATCCGGCCCCCGCAACCACTTTCCCATTAAGTACTTTTTCAAATATACTGTGAGGACTAGGTCCTTCGTAGCCGGATTTGAAAGAATTCTTCTGGAAGGTGTTCCAGATCGCAATTGCGGTCTCAGGGTTCAGTTATCTAAAGCCCCGATTTATCGGGGTTTTTTGTTATCTGACTTCAGAATAACTGGGCTATACGCCCTTTTTTTATGTCTTGGGGGTGGGTTTGTCCACATTAGAGCAAAAATTAACAGAGATGCTCACTGCGCCAGTTGAAGCGCTTGGCTTTGAGCTGGTCGGCATCGAATTTATTCGCGGTCGCACATCCACACTGCGCATCTATATTGATAGTGAAGATGGCATCAATGTTGATGATTGTGCTGATGTGAGCCACCAGGTCAGTGCTGTCATGGATGTCGAAGATCCGATCACCGTCGCTTACAACCTGGAAGTCTCTTCGCCTGGTCTCGACCGTCCGATGTTTACTGCTGAACACTATCAACGCTTCACCGGTGAAGAAGTTTCGCTGGTGCTGCGCATGGCGGTACAGAACCGTCGTAAATGGCAGGGCATTATCAAAGCGGTAGACGGTGAGATGATCACGGTAACCGTCGAAGGCAAAGATGAAGTGTTCGCGCTGAGTAACATCCAGAAGGCGAACCTGGTTCCCCACTTTTAACAGTCTGGATTGAGGTGAAAGGCCCCGATGAACAAAGAAATTTTGGCTGTTGTTGAAGCCGTTTCCAACGAAAAAGCGCTGCCGCGCGAGAAGATTTTCGAAGCGTTGGAAAGCGCTCTGGCAACGGCGACCAAGAAAAAATACGAACAAGAGATCGACGTTCGCGTAGAAATCGACCGTAAAAGCGGCGATTTCGACACCTTCCGTCGCTGGCTGGTGGTTGAAGAGGTGACTCAACCTACCCGCGAGATCACGCTGGAAGCTGCGCGTTACGAAGATGAAAGCATGAACGTCGGCGACTACGTTGAAGATCAGATTGAATCTGTCACCTTCGACCGTATCACTACGCAGACCGCTAAACAGGTTATCGTACAGAAAGTACGTGAAGCTGAGCGCGCGATGGTTGTCGATCAGTTCCGCGAGCACGAAGGTGAGATCATCACCGGCGTGGTGAAAAAAGTGAACCGCGACAACATCACTCTGGATCTGGGCAGCAATGCTGAAGCCGTGATCCTGCGTGAAGATATGCTGCCGCGTGAAAACTTCCGTCCGGGCGACCGTATTCGCGGCGTGCTGTACGCCGTTCGTCCGGAAGCACGCGGCGCGCAGCTGTTCGTGACTCGCTCCAAACCGGAGATGCTGGTCGAACTGTTCCGCATTGAAGTGCCGGAAATTGGCGAAGAAGTGCTGGAAATCAAAGCCGCAGCCCGCGATCCGGGTTCTCGTGCGAAAATCGCCGTGAAAACCAATGACAAGCGTATCGACCCGGTTGGCGCTTGTGTCGGTATGCGCGGCGCGCGCGTTCAGGCGGTTTCTACCGAGCTTGGCGGCGAGCGCATCGATATCGTCCTGTGGGATGATAACCCGGCGCAGTTCGTGATTAACGCTATGGCGCCGGCTGACGTCGCGTCCATCGTGGTGGATGAAGATAAACACACCATGGACATCGCGGTAGAAGCAGGCAACCTGGCGCAGGCGATCGGCCGTAACGGTCAGAACGTCCGCCTGGCATCGCAGCTCAGCGGCTGGGAACTCAACGTCATGACCGTTGATGACCTGCAGGCTAAGCACCAGGCTGAAGCCCATGCCGCTATCGATACCTTCACCAAATATCTCGATATTGATGAAGATTTCGCAACCGTACTGGTTGAAGAGGGCTTCTCCTCGCTGGAAGAACTGGCCTATGTGCCGATGAAAGAACTGCTGGAAATCGACGGCCTTGACGAAGCGACCGTTGAAGCACTTCGTGAGCGTGCGAAAAACGCACTGACTACACTGGCGCTGGCTCAGGAAGAAAGCCTGGGAGACAACAAACCTGCCGACGATTTACTGAATCTGGAAGGTTTGGACCGTGCTCTGGCGTTTAAGCTGGCTGCCCGTGGTGTTTGTACGCTGGAAGATCTCGCCGAACAGGGCGTTGATGACCTGGCTGATATCGAAGGTATGACCGACGAGAAAGCTGGTGAACTCATCATGGCTGCTCGCAACATTTGTTGGTTCGGCGACGAAGCGTAATAAACTGTAGCAGGAAGGAACAGCATGACAGATGTGACTATTAAAGCGCTGGCCTCAGAAATTCAGACCTCTGTGGATCGCCTGATACAGCAATTTGCTGATGCAGGCATTCGCAAATCGGCTGATGATTCTGTGACCGCGCAAGAAAAGCAAACCTTGTTAACGCACCTGAACCGTGAACACGGCTCGGCGCCTGACAAGCTGACGTTGCAGCGTAAAACGCGCAGCACGTTAAATATTCCAGGTACCGGTGGAAAGAGTAAATCGGTACAAATCGAAGTCCGCAAGAAACGCACCTTTGTGAAACGCGATCCGCAAGAGGCTGAACGCCTGGCCGCGGAAGAGCAGGCGCAGCGTGAAGCGGAAGAGCAGGCCCGTCGTGAAGCTGAAGAAGCAGCTAAACGCGAGGCGCAATTAAAAGCTGAACGTGAGGCCGCAGAACAAGCTAAACGTGAAGTCGCTGATAAAGCGAAACGTGAAGCCGCGGAAAAAGACAAAGTGAGCAATCAACATACCGACGAAATGACCAAGACCGCCCAGGCTGAAAAGATCCGCCGTGAGAACGAAGCAGCGGAGCTGAAGCGCAAATCGGAAGAAGAAGCACGCCGCAAACTTGAAGAAGAAGCGCGCCGTGTAGCGGAAGAAGCACGCCGTATGGCTGAAGAAAATGAAAAAAACTGGAGTGAAACTCCGGAAACCCCAGAAGAAACGACCGACTACCACGTAACCACCTCTCAGCATGCGCGTCAGGCTGAAGATGATAACGATCGTGAAGTTGAAGGCGGTCGCGGCCGTGGCCGTAACAGCAAAGCTGCGCGTCCGGCGAAGAAAGGCAACAAACACGCTGAATCTAAAGCTGACCGTGAAGAAGCCCGTGCGGCCGTTCGCGGCGGTAAAGGCGGCAAACATCGTAAAGGTTCTTCTCTGCAGCAGGGCTTCCAGAAGCCGGCTCAGGCCGTTAACCGTGATGTTGTGATCGGCGAAACCATCACCGTTGGCGAGCTGGCCAACAAGATGGCGGTCAAAGGCTCTCAGGTCATCAAAGCGATGATGAAACTGGGCGCGATGGCGACCATCAACCAGGTCATCGACCAGGAAACCGCACAGCTGGTTGCCGAAGAGATGGGCCACAAAGTTATCCTGCGTCGTGAAAACGAGCTGGAAGAAGCAGTAATGAGCGACCGTGACACCGGCGCTGCGGCTGAACCGCGCGCACCGGTAGTGACCATCATGGGTCACGTTGACCACGGTAAAACCTCTCTGCTGGACTACATTCGTTCTACTAAGGTTGCCTCCGGCGAAGCGGGTGGTATTACCCAGCACATCGGCGCGTACCACGTAGAAACCGACAACGGCATGATCACCTTCCTGGATACCCCGGGCCACGCCGCGTTTACCTCTATGCGTGCTCGTGGCGCGCAGGCGACGGATATCGTGGTTCTGGTGGTGGCGGCAGACGACGGCGTGATGCCGCAGACTGTGGAAGCTATCCAGCACGCCAAAGCGGCGCAGGTGCCGGTAGTGGTTGCAGTGAACAAGATCGATAAGCCGGAAGCGGATATGGATCGCGTGAAGAACGAACTCTCCCAGTACGGCGTGATGCCGGAAGAGTGGGGCGGTGAAGCGCAGTTCATCCCAGTATCAGCGAAAGTCGGTACCGGTATCGACGACCTGCTGAACGCAATCCTGCTGCAGGCTGAAGTTCTCGAACTGAAAGCGGTACGTAACGGTATGGCGAGCGGCGCGGTCATCGAATCCTTCCTGGATAAAGGTCGTGGTCCGGTAGCTACCGTTCTGGTTCGCGAAGGTACTCTGCATAAGGGCGATATCGTACTGTGTGGCTTTGAATATGGCCGCGTACGTGCGATGCGTGACGAACTGGGTCGCGAAGTGCTGGAAGCGGGTCCGTCCATTCCGGTGGAAATCCTCGGTCTGTCCGGCGTTCCGGCGGCGGGTGATGAAGTTACCGTTGTTCGTGACGAGAAAAAAGCGCGTGAAGTTGCGCTGTATCGTCAGGGTAAATTCCGTGAAGTTAAACTGGCTCGCCAGCAGAAATCTAAACTGGAAAACATGTTCGCTAACATGACCGAAGGCGAAGTTCACGAAGTGAACATCGTGCTGAAAGCGGACGTGCAGGGCTCTGTCGAAGCGATTTCCGATTCCTTACTGAAACTGTCTACCGACGAAGTTAAAGTGAAGATCATCGGTTCCGGCGTAGGTGGTATCACCGAAACCGACGCGACCCTGGCTGCCGCTTCCAACGCGATTCTGGTTGGCTTCAACGTTCGTGCCGATGCTTCCGCACGTAAAGTTATCGAGTCAGAAAGCCTGGATCTGCGTTACTACTCCGTCATCTATAACCTGATCGACGAAGTGAAAGCAGCGATGAGCGGCATGCTGTCTCCGGAACTGAAACAGCAGATCATCGGTCTGGCTGAAGTGCGTGATGTCTTCAAATCGCCGAAATTCGGCGCCATCGCGGGCTGTATGGTTACCGAAGGTACGATTAAACGTCACAACCCAATCCGCGTCCTGCGCGACAACGTGGTTATTTATGAAGGCGAGCTGGAATCCCTGCGCCGCTTCAAAGATGACGTTAACGAAGTCCGTAACGGCATGGAATGTGGTATCGGCGTGAAGAACTACAACGACGTTCGCGTTGGCGATATGATCGAAGTGTTCGAAATCATCGAAATCCAGCGTAGCATCGATTAATCGTCAGATAGCTATGCGAAGGCCGGGTAAGCGAAGCGCCACCCGGCAATAATTTTAAAAAGGGGCTTTTGGCCCCTTTTTTGTCTTTATTCTGGAGAATTTATTATGGCGAAAGAATTTGGTCGCCCGCAGCGCGTGGCCCAGGAGATGCAAAAAGAAATTGCCATCATCCTGCAGCGTGAAATCAAAGACCCGCGTCTGGGCATGATGACCACCGTTTCCGGCGTGGAAATGTCCCGTGACCTGGCCTATGCCAAAGTGTATGTCACCTTCCTCAACGACAAAGATGAAGCCGCGGTGAAAGCGGGCATCAAAGCGCTGCAGGAAGCCTCTGGCTTTATCCGCTCTCTGCTGGGCAAAGCGATGCGCCTGCGCATCGTGCCGGAACTGACTTTCTTCTACGACAACTCGCTGGTCGAAGGGATGCGCATGTCCAACCTGGTTACCAGCGTGGTGAAACACGACGATGAGCGTCGTGTTAACCCGGACGACAGCAAGGAGGACTAATGAGTCGTCCTCGTCGTCGCGGCCGCGACGTGCACGGCGTATTGCTGCTGGATAAGCCTCAGGGCGCCTCCAGCAACGATGTGCTGCAGAAAGTAAAACGTATTTATAACGCCAACCGCGCTGGGCATACCGGCGCGCTGGATCCGCTGGCGACCGGTATGCTGCCGGTTTGCCTTGGCGAAGCGACTAAGTTTTCCCAGTATCTGCTGGACTCCGATAAGCGTTATCGCGTGATCGCCAAACTTGGCCAGCGTACGGATACCTCCGACGCCGATGGTCAGGTGGTGGAAGAACGCCCGCTAACCTTTAGCGAAGAACAACTGGCGGCGGCGCTGGATAGCTTCCGCGGCGAGACTCAGCAGGTGCCGTCGATGTACTCGGCGCTGAAGTATCAGGGTAAAAAACTGTACGAATACGCTCGTCAGGGCATTGAGGTTCCGCGTGAAGCCCGGCCGATTACGGTCTATGAGCTGCTGTTTATTCGCCATGAAGGCGATGAACTGGAGCTTGAGATCCACTGCTCGAAAGGCACCTACATCCGTACGATTATCGATGATTTGGGTGAGAAACTTGGCTGCGGCGCGCACGTGATTTTCCTGCGTCGCCTGGCGGTGAGCAAATACCCGGTCGAGCGGATGGTGACCCTGGAGCAGCTGCAGGCGCTGGTCGAACAGGCGGCGGCGCAGGATATTCCTGCCGCGCAACTGCTTGATCCGCTGCTGATGCCGATGGACAGCCCGGCTTCGGATTACCCGCTGGTTCATATTCCAGAAACTTCCGCGGTCTACTTTAAGAACGGTAATCCGGTTCGTCAGTCAGGCGCGCCGCTTAACGGGCTGGTGCGGGTGATGGAAAGCGAGTCCGGCAAGTTCCTCGGCATGGGCGAAATCGACGATGAAGGCCGCGTCGCGCCTCGTCGTCTGGTGGTGGAATACCCGCAGTGAGCGCTTTTGTTGCGATAAAAGCCTGCTACGAGTAGAATATTGCCGCTTAACGTCCGCTAAAGTGTTTTAACATTTTCGGGCGTTGCATCAGGGGTTGCTGAATTAGAGATCGGCACCCTTTCTTTACTTATAATTTTGGAGTTTGAAAATGTCTCTAAGCGTTGAAGCTAAAGCACAAATCGTTTCTGAGTTCGGTCGTGGCGCAAACGACAGCGGTTCTACTGAAGTTCAGGTTGCACTGCTGACTGCACAGATCAACCACCTGCAGGGTCACTTTGCAGAGCACAAAAAAGATCACCACAGCCGTCGTGGTCTGCTGCGCATGGTTTCTCAGCGTCGTAAACTGCTCGACTACCTGAAACGTAAAGATGTTGCACGTTACTCCGCGCTGATCGAGCGTCTGGGTCTGCGTCGCTAATTCTGCGAGTTTCAGAAAAAGGGGCCTCACGGCCCCTTTTTTCGACCGGGCGGCAGCAATTCATTAAAAACTCATGTATTGTTGCTATTAATGATCTTCATGCAGAGGTTCGCGCGGCTAATGAGAGGCTTCATCCGCAGGGGCGGGTAAAGGTTGTCATTAGTCGCGAGGATGCAGAGGATCGGGTCATCAGGCGCGATATCGTGGATATGGCGTCATTTTTAGATAAAAGGATAGAATTTTGCTTAATCCGATCGTTCGTAAATTCCAGTACGGCCAACACACCGTAACCCTGGAGACCGGCATGATGGCGCGCCAGGCAACGGCCGCTGTGATGGTTAGCATGGATGACACCGCGGTATTCGTTACCGTTGTGGGTCAGAAAAAAGCGAAACCGGGCCAGGACTTCTTCCCGCTGACTGTTAACTACCAGGAGCGTACTTACGCTGCCGGTAAAATCCCGGGTGGCTTCTTCCGTCGTGAAGGCCGTCCAAGCGAAGGCGAAACCCTGATCGCGCGTCTGATTGACCGCCCGGTTCGTCCGCTGTTCCCGGAAGGCTTCGTTAACGAAGTTCAGGTTATCGCGACCGTTGTTTCCGTTAACCCGCAGGTTAACCCGGATATCGTCGCGATGATCGGCGCATCCGCAGCGCTGTCTCTGTCCGGTATTCCGTTCAATGGCCCAATCGGCGCCGCTCGCGTGGGTTACATCAACGACCAGTACGTACTGAACCCAACCCAGGAAGAGCTGAAATCCAGCAAACTGGATCTGGTGGTTGCCGGTACCGAAGCGGCCGTACTGATGGTTGAATCCGAAGCTGAACTGCTGAGCGAAGACCAGATGCTGGGCGCGGTGGTCTTTGGCCACGAGCAGCAGCAGGTTGTTATTCAGAACATCAACGATCTGGTGAAAGAAGCCGGTAAACCACGTTGGGACTGGCAGCCGGAAGCCGTCAACGAAGCGCTGAACGCGCGCGTTGCTGCGCTGGCTGAATCCCGCCTGAGCGATGCTTACCGTATCACCGACAAACAAGAGCGTTACGCTCAGGTTGACGTCATCAAATCTGAAACCATCGCTACGCTGGTTGCTGAAGATGAAACCCTGGACGCCAACGAACTGGGTGAAATCCTGCACGCCATCGAGAAAAACGTTGTTCGTAGCCGCGTACTGGCAGGCGAGCCGCGTATCGATGGCCGCGAAAAAGACATGATCCGTGGTCTGGACGTTCGTACCGGCGTACTGCCGCGTACTCACGGTTCCGCACTGTTTACCCGCGGCGAAACTCAGGCGCTGGTTACCGCGACTCTGGGTACCGCACGCGACGCGCAGAACATCGACGAACTGATGGGCGAGCGCACGGACTCCTTCCTGTTCCACTACAACTTCCCTCCGTACTCCGTAGGCGAAACTGGCATGGTGGGTTCTCCGAAGCGTCGTGAAATCGGTCACGGTCGTCTGGCTAAGCGCGGCGTTCTGGCCGTAATGCCGACAATCGACGAATTCCCGTACACCGTTCGCGTGGTATCTGAGATCACCGAATCCAACGGTTCTTCTTCCATGGCTTCCGTCTGTGGCGCATCTCTGGCGCTGATGGACGCTGGCGTGCCGGTGAAAGCCGCCGTTGCGGGTATCGCAATGGGTCTGGTGAAAGAAGGCGACAACTTCGTCGTACTGTCCGACATTCTGGGTGACGAAGACCACCTTGGCGATATGGACTTCAAAGTTGCGGGTTCTCGCGACGGTATCTCTGCGCTGCAGATGGATATCAAAATTGAAGGTATCACCAAAGAAATCATGCAGGTTGCTCTGAACCAGGCTAAAGGTGCGCGTCTGCACATCCTGGGCGTGATGGAACAGGCGATTAACGCGCCGCGCGGCGACATCTCCGAATTCGCGCCGCGTATCCACACCATCAAGATCAACCCGGACAAGATCAAAGACGTTATCGGTAAAGGCGGTTCTGTTATCCGTGCTCTGACCGAAGAAACCGGCACCACCATCGAAATCGAAGATGACGGTACCGTGAAGATCGCAGCGACCGACGGCGACAAAGCGCAGCATGCTATCCGCCGTATCGAAGAGATCACCGCTGAGATCGAAGTTGGCCGTATCTACAATGGTAAAGTGACCCGCATCGTTGACTTTGGCGCATTCGTTGCCATCGGCGGCGGTAAAGAAGGTCTGGTTCACATCTCTCAGATCGCTGACAAGCGCGTTGAGAAAGTGACTGATTACCTGCAGATGGGTCAGGAAGTACCGGTTAAGGTTCTGGAAGTTGACCGTCAGGGCCGCGTACGTCTGAGCATTAAAGAAGCAACTGAGCAGACTCAGCCAGCTACCGCGCCGGAAGCTCCGGCCGCAGAGCAGGGCGAGTAAGGTTGCCGATTGCCCTCCGCTTCGGCGGAGGGTCTATTCCGGGCAGGATGCCTTTTTGCAGCCGGGGAACTGGACGTTCATCCAATCGTTGTCTTCGGGAGTGGGAAATGAAGCCTTTTCTGCGCTGGTGTTTCGTGGCGACAGCTCTCACGCTGGCAGGATGCAGCAACTCTGCCTGGCGTAAGGACGCCGTCCTCGCGGTACCATTGCAACCGACTTTGCAGCAAGAAGTGATTCTGGCGCGCATGGAACAAATTCTTGCCAGTCGGGCTTTAACCGATGACGAACGCGCACAGCTTTTATATGAGCGCGGAGTGTTGTATGATAGTCTCGGTCTGAGGGCATTAGCGCGAAATGATTTTTCACAAGCGCTGGCAATCCGACCTGATATGCCTGAAGTATTCAATTACTTAGGCATTTATTTAACGCAGGCAGGCAATTTTGATGCTGCCTATGAAGCGTTTGATTCTGTACTTGAGCTTGATCCAACTTACAACTACGCGCACTTAAACCGCGGCATCGCTCTGTATTACGGTGGCCGTGCTAAGTTAGCGCAAGATGATCTGCTGGCGTTTTATCAAGACGATCCCAATGATCCTTTCCGCAGTCTGTGGTTATACCTCGCCGAGCGTAAGCTTGATGAGAAGCAGGCGCTTGAAGCACTGAAACAGCGCTTCAACAAGTCGGATAAAGAGCAATGGGGATGGAACATTGTCGAGTTCTACCTTGGCGACATTAGCGAAAAAGAGCTGATGACCCGTCTGAAGGCAGACGCAACGGATAACACCTCGCTCGCTGAGCATCTCAGTGAAACCAACTTCTATTTAGGTAAGTACTACCTAAGTCTGGGGGACAAGGACAGCGCTACGGCACTGTTCAAACTGGCGGTCGCTAACAACGTTCATAACTACGTTGAGCACCGATACGCATTGTTGGAATTATCGCTCTTGGGCCAGGAGCAAGATGACCTGGCAGAATCGGACCAGCAATAGCTGACGAACACACATCAGCCCATTTTTTGATTGCCATCACCTTCGCGGGTGAGGGCGTTGTTGTTCGTTAATACACCTACTTTGAGCCGGTTCACACTTTTCAATGAAAATTACTCTAAATTTTCACGATGAGTTATGTAGACTGGCCGCCATTAATTTTGAGGCACACGTACTACATGGCTGAATTCGAAACCACTTTTGCAGATCTGGGCCTGAAGGCTCCTATCCTTGAAGCGCTTAACGATCTGGGTTACGAAAAACCATCTCCGATCCAGGCTGAGTGCATTCCGCATCTGCTGGACGGCCGCGACGTTCTGGGTATGGCCCAGACCGGTAGCGGTAAGACTGCAGCGTTCTCTTTACCGCTGCTGAACAACATCGATCCTGAGCTGAGAGCACCGCAGATTCTGGTGCTGGCGCCGACCCGCGAACTGGCGGTACAGGTTGCTGAAGCAATGACGGAATTCTCTAAACATATGCGCGGCGTAAACGTGGTTGCCCTGTACGGCGGCCAGCGTTATGACGTGCAGCTGCGCGCCCTGCGTCAGGGGCCGCAGATCGTTGTCGGTACCCCGGGTCGTCTGCTGGACCACCTGAAGCGCGGTACGCTGGATCTCTCTAAACTGAGCGGCTTGGTACTGGACGAAGCAGATGAAATGCTGCGCATGGGCTTTATCGAAGACGTAGAAACCATTATGGCGCAGATCCCGGAAGGTCATCAGACCGCTCTGTTCTCCGCCACTATGCCGGAAGCGATTCGTCGCATTACCCGCCGCTTCATGAAAGAGCCGCAGGAAGTGCGCATTCAGTCCAGCGTCACCACGCGCCCGGACATCAGCCAGAGCTACTGGACTGCTTACGGCATGCGTAAAAACGAAGCGCTGGTGCGTTTCCTGGAAGCGGAAGACTTTGATGCGGCGATTATCTTCGTGCGTACCAAAAACGCGACCCTGGAAGTGGCAGAAGCGCTGGAGCGTAGCGGTTATAACAGCGCCGCGCTTAACGGCGATATGAACCAGGCGCTGCGTGAGCAGACCCTGGAGCGCCTGAAAGACGGTCGTCTGGACATCCTGATCGCCACCGACGTTGCGGCCCGCGGCCTGGACGTTGAGCGCATCAGCCTGGTTGTTAACTATGACATCCCGATGGATTCCGAATCTTACGTTCACCGTATCGGTCGTACCGGTCGTGCGGGTCGTGCGGGTCGCGCGCTGCTGTTCGTTGAGAACCGTGAGCGTCGCCTGCTGCGTAACATCGAACGTACGATGAAGCTGACGATCCCTGAAGTAGAACTGCCGAACGCAGAACTGCTGGGCAAACGTCGCCTGGAGAAATTCGCCGCTAAAGTTCAGCAGCAGCTGGAAAGCAGCGATCTGGACCAGTACCGTGCGCTGCTGGCGAAAATCCAGCCGACCGCGGAAGGCGAAGAGCTGGACGTAGAAACGCTGGCCGCTGCGCTGCTGAAAATGGCCCAGGGCGAACGTTCTCTGATCGTTCCGCCGGATGCGCCGATGCGTCCGCGTCGTGAATTCCGCGATCGTGATGACCGTTTCGAACGCCGTGGCGACCGTAATGACCGCGGCCCGCGTGGCGATCGTGAAGATCGTCCGAAGCGTGAGCGTCGTGACGTGGGTGAGATGGAACTGTACCGCATTGAAGTGGGCCGTGATGACGGCGTTGAAGTTCGTCATATCGTTGGCGCGATCGCTAACGAAGGCGACATCAGCAGCCGTTACATCGGTAACATCAAGCTGTTCGGTTCTCACTCCACCATCGAACTGCCGAAAGGTATGCCGGGCGAAGTGCTGCAGCACTTTACTCGTACCCGCATCCTGAACAAGCCGATGAACATGCAGCTGCTGGGCGATGCGCAGCCGCGCACCGAACGTCGTGGCGGCGGCGAGCGTCGTGAAGGCGGTCGTGGCTTCGGCGGCGAGCGTCGTGAAGGCGGTCGTAGCTTCGGTGGCGAACGTCGTGAAGGCGGTCGTGGTGAAGGTCGTCGTTTCAGCGGCGAACGTCGTGAAGGCGGCCGCGCGCCGCGTCGTGACGATGCTTCCGCGCCGCGCCGTGATGATTCCGCGGGTCGTCGTCGTTTCGGTGGCGATGCGTAATAAGCGCAATCCGCTAGCGTAAAGTAAATAATACAGCCCCGATCGTCATGATTGGGGCTTTTTTTATTTCTTTTGTACTCGTGTACTGGTACAGTGCGTCATGCTCAACGTGAGCGAAGTATTTTCGACTGGAGATTTCGGCAAATGGCGACACTAACCACTACGGCCACCCGACCGTCTTTATTTGGCGGCGTGGTGATTATCGGCGGCACAATTATTGGCGCGGGCATGTTCTCGCTGCCGGTGGTTATGTCCGGCGCGTGGTTCTTCTGGTCGCTGGCGGCGCTGGTTTTTACCTGGTTCTGCATGCTGCACTCCGGTTTGATGATTCTGGAAGCCAACCTTAACTACCGGATTGGCTCCAGCTTCGACACCATTACCAAAGACCTGCTCGGCAAAGGCTGGAACCTGGTAAACGGCGTGTCGATCGCCTTTGTGCTGTATATCCTGACCTACGCCTATATTTCGGCGAGCGGTTCGATCCTGCACCACACCTTCAGTGAAATGTCGCTGAACGTACCCGCGCGCGCTGCGGGCTTCGGCTTCGCGCTGCTGGTGGCCTTTATCGTTTGGATGAGCACGAAAGCGGTAAGCCGCATGACGGCTATCGTACTGGGCGCTAAGGTGATTACCTTCTTTCTGACCTTCGGCAGCCTGCTGGGGCACGTCGAGCCGACGACGCTGTTTAACGTCGTGGAGAAGAATGCCTCCTATGCGCCATACCTGCTGATGACGCTGCCGTTCTGTCTGGCCTCGTTTGGCTATCACGGTAACGTGCCGAGCCTGATGAAATATTATGGTAAGGATCCGCGTACCATTACCCGCTGTCTGATTTACGGTACGCTGCTGGCGCTGGGTCTGTATGTGGTCTGGCTGCTGGTGACGATGGGTAATATCCCTCGTCCGCAGTTTATCGGTATCGCCCAGAAGGGCGGCAACATTGATGTGCTGGTGCAGGCGCTGAGCGGCGTGCTGAATAGCCGCGGTCTGGATCTGCTGCTGATGGTGTTCTCCAACTTTGCCGTCGCCAGTTCCTTCCTCGGCGTGACGCTGGGGCTGTTCGATTATCTCGCGGATCTGTTTGGCTTTGACGATAGCGCGATGGGACGCTTTAAAACCGCGCTGTTGACCTTTATCCCGCCGATGATCGGCGGGCTGGTGAAACCAGATGGCTTCCTTTACGCCATCGGCTATGCCGGTCTGGCGGCGACGGTATGGGCGGCGATTGTGCCGGCGCTGCTGGCCCGCGCTTCGCGTAAACGCTTCGGTAGCCCACAGTTCCGCGTTTGGGGCGGAAAACCGATGATTACGCTGATCCTGCTGTTCGGGCTCGGCAACGCGGTGGTGCATTTCCTGTCGAGCTTTAATCTGTTGCCGGTTTATCAATAACCGCATCGCCCGGTGGCGTGACGCGCACCGGGCTTACCGCGTCACTAACCTAACAACTCCTCTTTCACCTGCATCGCTAAATCAAAGGAATGCAGGCGCGCCTGGTGGTCGAAGATCTGGCCGTTAACCATGATTTCGTCCGCTTCCGTTTCGCGAAGAATCGACGCTAACCCGTGGCGAACTTTGGTTTTATCGCCAACCAGCGACATGCTTAATGCCTGCTGCACACCATACTGCTCGGACGCTGACCAGAGCTGATGCATATTTTCCACCGGCGGCGGCAACTGCCCGGTTTCGCCGCGGCGCAGCTTAACGAACGCCTGCTGCATCGAAGTAAAGAGGAACTCCGCGTCGCGATTGCTATCGGCGGCGATAATATTGATGCATACCATCGCGTACGGTTTTTCGAGCCGCGCCGAAGGTTTGAAATTGCTGCGATACAGATGCAGCGCCTGGAATAACATGTCCGGCGCGAAGTGAGAGGCGAAAGCAAACGGCAGACCAAGCTGCGCCGCCAGCTGCGCGCTGTACAGGCTTGAGCCCAGCAGCCACACCGGAATTCGTTCGCCATAGCCGGGAACCGGGCGCACCTGCGGATGAGCATCGCGGGCGTCAAACCAGTCCACCAGCTCCGCCACATCGCGCGGGAAATTATCGACATCGCCGCTCATATGGCGACGCAGCGCGCGCATGGTCGGCTGATCGCTGCCCGGCGCGCGGCCAAGGCCGAGATCGATACGTCCGGGATACAGCGTATTCAGGGTGCCGAACTGTTCGGCGATCACCAGCGGCGAATGGTTAGGCAACATCACGCCTCCGGAGCCCAGATGCAGGGTGGTGGTATTGGCGGCAAGATAGCCAATCAACACCGAAGTCGCCGCGCTGGCAATGCCCACCATATTATGGTGCTCAGCCAGCCAGTAACGGTGGTAGCCGCGGGATTCCGCCAGCCGGGCGAGAGCGAGAGAGTGGGAGAAGGCTTCTTTAGCCGAAGATCCCTGCGGGATCGGCGCCAGATCGAGCACCGAGAACGGAATGGTTTTATCAGTCATAACAGCTCACTTTGTCGACGGTGAATCTTTTAATAGTGCATTAAAAATTAATAACCGTTGTTAACAAAGTGAGCTTTTACACTTCACCTTACGCCTGCAGCTCCAGCCCGGCCAGCCGTTTCCAGTAGCCGTTGCAATCGCTGTTGGCGGTGAGATCCAGCGGCGCAGCGCCATTTTCGTTGGCGCGGAAGGCGTCGAGCATGGCGAAGGTCTCGCTGCCCATCGGCGACAGGCGCACCATATCCACCAGACCGTGCATCGAGGTTAACTCGTTGCCAAGGTTATAGACGTAGCCGCTCATCGTCTGAATGCCGTTAAGCACAAACACCTGCTGGTTCTCCTGCGACAGCATGCTGCGCCCGGTTGGATACTTGATGCAGCAGGTTTCGCATTCGTCTTTTGGCCGGTCTTCCGAGCGGGCGGTAAAGCAGCGTGCGGAATAAGCCAGCGGCAGATGGCCGTAGCTCAGCACTTCGACTTCAAACTGGTTGCGAATGCCCAGTTCTTCGCACTGGGTCAGCAAATTAGCCAGCCAGTCGCGGGAAAGCTCCACTGGCATGCACCAGCGCGTCATGCCCTGCTTCAGCAGGAGGCGCAAAGTGACGGCGTTGTAGCAGTTCAGCGCATGACCGGCGACGAAGGGCAACTTGCGTTCGGCGCAGAGGTTGACCACGCCGAGGTCACTGGCTTCAATCAGGAATTCGCCATTCTCGACATAGCGCTTCAGCTCGCCCAGTTCGGAGGAGGCCTGCACCAGCGCGAGGGTGGAGAGCACCACCTGCTTGCCGCTACCGGCCAGCGCTTTCGCCATTTCGATCCAATCGCCGACTTTAGTGGCGCGGCGCTTGCTGCACACCGCCTCGCCCAGATAAATGGTGTCAGCGCTACTGTTTGCCGCCTGCTGGTAAAAATCTTCCAGCGTCTCTTTTGGCCAGTAGTACAGCACCGGCCCTAATGAATATTTCATGTTTCTCACTGCCATTTACGGTGATAGGCGCCAAGGGTGGTTTGCGTTCCTTCGGACATCGAACCAAGGGTTTCCATCCATGCGGATTGCGGCACGAAATTCTGCGGATCGGCTTTACAGCGGTCGATCGCCTGACGCCAGACTTTCGCTACCTGGGTGACGTATGCCGGGCTGCGCTGACGGCCTTCGATTTTTACTGAGGCGATATTGGCGGCCATCAGTTCTGGCAACAGCTCCAGGGTATTGAGGCTGGTGGGTTCTTCCAGCGCGTGGTAGCGCTCGCCGTCGACCAGGTAGCGGCCTTTGCACAGCGTCGGATAACCGGCATTCTCGCCATCCTGATAGCGATCGATCAGCACTTCGTTAAGGCGTGACTCCAGACCCTGCGGCGTTTGCTGCCAGCGGACGAAGCGCGCGGGCGAACAGGCGCCGACGGTATTTGGCGATTCGCCGGTGAGATACGACGAGAGATAGCAGCGGCCTTCCGCCATGATGCATAAGCTACCGAAGGCGAAGACTTCCAGCGGCACCGGCGTGGCGCGGGCTAACTGTTTCACCTGGTGAATGGATAACACCCGCGGCAGTACGACGCGGGCAACGTCAAAGTTGCGGTGATAAAAACGCACCGCCTCTTCGTTAGTGGCGGACGCCTGCACTGAAACGTGACGTTCAATGTGCGGATAGCGTTCCGCGGCGTACTCCAGCATGGCGATATCGGCGAGGATAAGCGCGTCGGCGCCCAATTGCGCGGCCATATCCACAGCACGCTGCCAGCGGGCATAACCGTCGGGATGGGCGAAGGTGTTAATCGCGATATGTAGCTTACGGCGATGCTGGTGCACAAAGCTGACGGCTTCCTGCAATTTCTTTTCGGTGAAATTAAGGCCGGCAAAGTGGCGGGCATTGGTGTCATCTTTCAGCCCGATATACACGGCATCGGCGCCGTTTTCGATGGCCGCCTTAAGTGCCGGGAGGTTACCGGCGGGGCAGAGCAGCTCCATAATTTTTCCTGAAAAACGCGGCCGGTCAGGGACGCAAAATGGTTAACGAGCTGGGATTTTAGTTAACCTTCTGGTGACAATTTTTGATTTGAGGCAGTTAAAAGCGTATTGGTGGGCTCAATAGCTGGCGACCATCATCGCGATTTTGTTGATTTACGCCGCTATGTCGTTTATTTGATATGGCACAATAGCGAAACTATTGCATGCATGGAGTGAAGCTTGTGTTGGATGAACTGCGTTCCCGGCTGGTCCGTTTTGGCCCGTCTTTAATGAGCGTGCCGGTTAAGCTGGCGCCTTTTGCCCTCAAGCGCCAGGTGCTGGAACAAGTATTGAGCTGGCAATTTCGCCAGGCGCTGGCGGATGGAGAACTGGAGTTTCTCGAAGGTCGCTGGTTAAGTATTAATGTGCGCGATATTGGCCTGCTGTGGTATACCTCGGTAGTCGATGGTCGCCTGGTGGTCAGCCAGCAGGCTGACGCCGACGTCAGCTTTAGCGCCGATGCCAGCGATCTGCTGATGATTGCCGCGCGTAAACAGGATCCGGATACGCTATTCTTCCAGCGTCGTCTGGTGATTGAAGGTGATACTGAGCTGGGTCTATACGTGAAGAACCTGATGGATGCCATCGAGCTGGAGCAGATGCCGAAAGCACTGCGGGTCATGCTGCTGCAGATGGCGGATTTTGTCGAAGCAGGCCTGAAGAGCCCGCAGAAACCTGAACAGACATCGGTAGGTGAGGCATGCTGATTCGAGTGGAAATTGGGATTGATGCGCCGGGTATCGACGCGCTGCTGCGCCGTACGTTCGGCAGCGACGCGGAAGCGAAGCTGGTGCACGATCTGCGTGAAGATGGTTTGATCACGCTGGGCTTAGTCGCCACTGACGATGAAGGCCAGGTGGTGGGCTACGTCGCCTTTAGCCCGGTCACCGTCGAAGGCGAAGAGCTGCAGTGGGTCGGTCTGGGGCCGTTGGCGGTAGATGAAAGCTATCGCGGCCAGGGTATTGGCCGACAGCTGGTCTACGAAGGGCTGGATTCATTAAATGAATTTGGCTACGCCGCGGTGGTTACGCTGGGCGAACCGGCGCTGTATGGCCGTTTAGGCTTTGAACCCGCCGCCGCGTTCGATTTACGCTGCCGCTGGCCGGACACCGCTGAAGCCTTCCAGGTGCACCGTCTGGCGGATGACGCGCTGCAGGGCGTACACGGTCTGGTCGAGTACAGCGATCATTTCAATCGCTTCTGAGCCCCTCCAGCAGGGTCTCGAACGAACCATCCCCGGCAACGAGGCGCTCTTTCTGGCGCTTCGTTAGCTGCTTGATGCGATACTCCAGCCGCAGAGCGAGTGAGTGGTCACCAACTTTCTGACAAAACGCCAGCGCCAGTTCGCCTTTGCCGCGCAGCGCTTTCGCTCCTTTGCCTTCCTGATGCTGAAGAAAGCGGCGCGGAACATCGGTGGTGATGCCGGTATACAGGCGGTTATCAGCGGTTCGAATAAGATAGAGAAACCAGCACACGGTAATAACGTCAGTCTGTTAGGGTGTGTGCACCATAGCATAATGGAGAATAAAGATGGATACGCTTGCCGCGATTAGCCGCTGGCTGGGTAAACAACACGTCATCACCTGGTGCGTCGCACGTGATGACGAGCTGTGGTGCGCCAATGCGTTTTACGTTTACGACCCGGATAACGTCGTTTTTTATCTGCTGAGCGACGAAAAAACCCGTCACGGCCAGATGACCGGCGAACGCGCGAAGGTCGCCGGGACGGTCAACGGCCAGCCAAAGACCGTTGCCTTAATCCGCGGCGTGCAGTTTAAGGGGGAGATCCGCCGCCTTCACGGTGACGAAGAGGCTGAGATGCGAAAACGCTACGTTAAACGCTTTCCTGTCGCCCGCATGTTGTCGGCGCCGGTGTGGGAGATCCGTCCCGACGAGCTTAAATTTACCGACAACACGCTGGGTTTTGGCAAAAAGCTATATTGGCTGCGCGACTCAAGCCCCGAGCAGGCGTAGCGCCTCGCGATTGAACGCCGGAAGATCGTCCGGGGTTCTGCTGGTGACTAACTGATCGTTATCAAGCACCACTTCCTGATCGTAAAACTCACCGCCGGCGTTTTTCACGTCGACCACGATGGGTTTAACCGCCGTGAGCTTACGCCCGCGAATGACGTCTGCGCTGATGAGTAACTGCGGGCCGTGACAAATGGCAAAGACCGGTTTACCGCTATTCACGAAGTCGCGAGTAAAAGTGACGAAGCGCTCATCACCCCGCAACTGGTCCGGTGAATAGCCGCCAGGCAGCAACAGGGCGTCAAACTGCGCCGGCGTCACGTCATCAATCGCTTTGTCGATCGCCACTTCAGCCTCGCCTTGCTTCCCTTTTACCGTTTTTCCCGCCTGTTTCTCAATTGTCACGACCTGATGCCCGGCAAGTTTAAAAGCCTCGGCAGGTGAGGTGAATTCAGAATCTTCGAAGTCGTCGGTGATTAGTACGGCAATCTTTTTACTCATTCTTCCTCCGATCTTTTGGCAGTGAATGAGGCATTTCCATGATGATGGTGGATACTTACCTCGTAAGCTATTAAGCCTGGAACATGTGGGGCAAAGTGCAAGGCAGACAATTCTGCAAAGGAGATTTGATGAGTCAGGTATTATTAACCGGCGCGACTGGCTTAGTTGGTGGGCACTTACTTCGTCTGCTACAGAGTGAGCCGCGTATTAGCGCGATTGCTGCGCCAACGCGCCGTCCGCTTGCTCCGGCGGAGGGGATATTCAATCCACACGATCCGGAGTTGACCGATGCACTGGCGCAGGTGGTTGATCCTGTCGATATCGTATTCTGCTGCCTGGGCACCACGCGACGGGAAGCGGGGAGTAAAGAAGCGTTTGTGCATGCTGACTATACGCTGGTGGTGGATACGGCGCTGGTCGGGAAGCGCCTCGGGGCGCAACATATGCTGGTGGTCAGCGCGATGGGCGCCAATTCGCATTCGCCCTTCTTCTATAACCGCGTGAAAGGAGAAATGGAAGAGGCGCTGATTGCGCAGGAGTGGCCGCGACTGACCATTGCCCGTCCTTCGATGTTACTGGGCGATCGGGAGCATAAACGCGCCAATGAAACGCTCTTTGCACCGCTATTTCGTTTTCTGCCTGGAGACTGGAAAGCCATTCAGGCCCGCGATGTGGCGACGGCTCTGCTGGCCGAGGCGCTGGCGCCGAGCCATGAAGGCGTCCAGATCCTGACCTCGTCTCAGCTACGGGAACGCGCCGCCCGGCAGGCGGATTAATCATTTTCAAATTTGGACGGCAGGCGTAGTATTCACCTCCTTATTTATTATCTCTTCTCCCTGGGGAATGCTATGGCTGGTCAGTCTTCATCTCAGGCGGCATCACCATTTCAATGGTGGAAACCCGCACTGTTCTTTCTCGTCGTTATCGTTGGCCTGTGGTACGTCAAATGGCAGCCGTATTACGGTAAAGCCTTTACGGCCGCGGAAACCCACAGTATCGGTAAATCTATTCTCGCCCAGGCTGATGTAAACCCGCTGCAGGCGGCATGGGATTACGCGATGGTTTACTTCCTCGCGGTCTGGAAAGCGGCGGCGCTCGGCGTGCTGCTCGGTTCGCTTATTCAGGTGCTGATCCCCCGCGACTGGCTGCTGCGCACGCTTGGGCAATCTCGTTTTCAGGGTACGCTGCTGGGAGCAATTTTTTCGCTACCGGGGATGATGTGTACCTGCTGCGCCGCGCCGGTTGCCGCCGGAATGCGTAAACAGCAGGTGTCGATGGGCGGGGCGCTGGCGTTCTGGATGGGCAACCCGCTGCTGAACCCGGCGACGCTGGTTTTTATGGGTTTCGTGCTTGGCTGGCAGTTTGCTCTGATCCGGCTGGTGGCCGGGCTGGCGACGGTGCTGGTGGTGGCGACGCTGGTGCAAAAATGGGTAAAAGAGGCGGCGACGCAGCCGGTAGCGGCAGAAGACGTTAGCCAACTGAAGAATGATGAGGGCAGTTTTATCAACCGCTGGCTGCGCGCGCTGTGGTCGCTGTTCTGGAGTACGATCCCGGTTTACATCCTCGCGGTGCTGGTACTGGGCGCGGCGCGGGTCTGGCTGTTCCCGCATGCCGAGGGCGCGGTCGATAACACGCTGTTCTGGGTGATCGCAATGGCGATAGCCGGTTGCCTGTTCGTTATCCCGACGGCGGCGGAAATTCCGATTGTGCAGACGATGATGCTGGCTGGAATGGGCACCGCGCCGGCGTTGGCGCTGCTGATTACCTTGCCCGCGGTGAGCGTACCGTCGCTGGTTATGTTGCGTAAGGCGTTCCCGGCTAAAGCGCTGTGGCTAACCGGCGGGCTGGTGGCGTTGTGCGGGGCGATCGTCGGCGCGCTGGCGCTGGTGTAATTTATCCGGAGCGGGGCGCCGGATTTTGTGCCGGGTGGCGGCTGCGCCTTACCCGGCCTACGGTCCGTGCGGCCTGCCTTTAATTTATACTGCCGCTTACCGGGGCTACAGCGCAGCGCTATTTGGTAGCCCGGCTTAGCGAAGCGCCAGCCGGGTTAGATAACGTTTATTTAAGATAGGTAAACGCGGTGGTGACGCGGCTCACGCCGCTTACCCGGCTGGCGATATCCGCCGCCGCGCGGCCTTCACGGTCGGTGACCAGGCCCATCAGAAACACTTCGCTGTTTTCGGTCGTCACTTTCACGTTGGAAGACTTCACCTGATCGCTGCCCAGCAGTTGGGAACGAACTTTGGTGGTGATCCAGGTATCCGACGACGCGGTGCCTAAGCCAATCGGCTGGCCTTGACGCACTTCATTGAAGACTTCGGTAGTCCCTTCAACTCCCATCGCGATTTGTTTGGCGCGAGAGGAGAGATCGGCGGTCGGCGACTGGCCGGTCAGCAGGACCTTACCCTGATAAGCGGTGACGTTAATACGCGCTTCTTTCTTAATCTGTTCATCTTTCCCTAAGGCGCTGTTAACGCGTAGCTCCAGGGTGCTGTCATCAACCTGCGTACCCACCGTACGCGGGTCCGTTGCCGCTTTGGTGCCGACGGCTGCCGTACCGACTACCGCTGCGGCGACGCAGCCCTGTAGCAGTAGCGCAGAAAGCAGGATGGCGAGGGGCGAGAGAGCCTTCATGTGTTCTCCTTATTCGTCCTGGTGTGGAAAAAGCGTGTTATCAATCAAATCGCACAGACAATTGACGGTAAGCATGTGCATTTCCTGGATCCGCGCGCTGCGGTGCGAAGGAATGCGGATTTCAACGTCCTGCTGACCTAACAGGCCAGCCAGCTCGCCGCCGTCGTAACCAGTTAACGCCACGATAGTCATATCGCGGGTGACCGCCGCTTCCACGGCTTTCACGATATCCCGGCTATTGCCGCGCGTAGAAATCGCCAACAGTACGTCGCCGGCGTGACCCAGCGCGCGCACCTGTTTAGCGTAGATTTCATCATGCAGGCGATCGTTGGCGATTGCGGTTAAGACCACATTATCGGTATTTAGTGCAATGGCGGGTAAACCAGGGCGCTCTGTTTCGAAACGATTGATCATGCTGGCAGCAAAATGCTGTGCGTTGGCGGCGGAGGTGCCATTACCACAACAGAGGATTTTGTTGCCGTTAAGCAGCGACTGAACGAGCGTCATAGCCGCTCGCGAGATGGCGTCCGGGAGCGCTTCCGCGGCGGCGATTTGGGTTTGAATGCTTTCGGTAAAGCAGGCTTTAATTCTGTCGAGCACGGGATCCCTTAAATCTGATAATACGCTATTCGCCAAAGGCGTTTTTCAGCCATTGGATGTCGTTGCCGGTGAAGGCTACCACATCGAAACGGCAATCCACAGTATCAAAACTCCCATTCTGCCGGGAGAGCCACAGACGAGCAGCCTTGAGAAGACGTTGTTGCTTTTGCGGCGTGACGCTGGCGGCGGCATCGCCGTAGCTGGCGCTGCGCCGGTAGCGCACTTCGACGAACACGATAACCGCGCCGTCGCGCATAATAAGATCGATCTCGCCGCCGCGCTCGCGGGCGTTGGCGGCGATAAAACGCAGTCCATGCCGTTCTAACCACCGACGCGCCTGGCTTTCCCAGGCGTCGCCGGTCTGTTTGCTTAGTTGGCTGCGACGATTTGTCCCTGTTGGTACTTGAGCCATGATAACTTCCTGTTGATCACGCAGTCCGGCGTGGCCGTCAGATCGCCCGTATTGCCGTTCAGCTCGTAACCTGGGCTCTGGCGCATTTGCGCGAAATGATTCGCCAGCGACCAGGCGTCGGCGCCCATCGCATACAGACGCGCCAGCGAGTAGTCGTTACGCACGGCTGAGAGCGCCTGCTGCATCAGCGCCGGGTTACTGCCAGCCAGCATCGGGATTTCACTATATTGCAGGCCTTCCATCTCCAGACGGAAATCCGGGCCGGAGGTGCCCTGGGCGCTGCGGGAGCTGGCGTACAGGGTGACGTTGCTCTGGCTGCCGTTGCGCATGGCGATCAGCGGCTTGATATAGCCAATTTGTTCCGGGGTAGCGACGATATAGGCGGCATCGATGCTGCCGCCGCTGCTGACCGGAACGTCGCCTGGGCTGCCGAGCGAGCTATCCACAGATGACGGCAGCGTCGATACCGGGCTGCCGGTCAGCGAGATGCCGCCACCGTTGACGCCGGATTTCAGCTCCGCCGTCGATCCCAGACGTTGCTGCAGCACCGTACCGCCGCCCAGTTTCAGCCACTCGTCGGCGAATGCGCTGACCACGCGGTCGCCAAGCGCGCCGCGCGGCACCAGCAGTAACGGCGTTTGCTTGCCCTGATCGTGAATATGACGCGCCGCGTCGCGGGCTTCATCTTCCGGGGAGAGCGCGAAGTAGCACAGGTTCGGGCGGTTCTCGACTTTACCCGGCTGGTTAAGGGCGAGCACGTTCAGCGAGGTGTTGCTTCTCATCACCTCTTCGACGTTTTCTTTCAGCAGCGGGCCGACCACGAGGGTGGCGCCGTCCTGCTGCACCTGCGCCAGCAGCTGGCTCATCGGCTGGCTGGTGGTATCGTAAATTTTCAGTTCAGCGGCAGGATTGGCGGTGGTCGCCACCGCGGGCTGCGGCTGCGCGGCTGGCGCGCTCACCGGTTGTGCTACCGGTTGTGCTGCCGGCGTTGCGGTAACCGGGGCGGATAGCGGAGCGGCTGCTGGTTTCGCGGCAGGCGCGGCCTGCGTCTCCGCTGGCGCCTGCACCGGCGCGGCCTGGCTGCCGGTGGCGGTGAGATCGCCGACTTCCGCCTGCGAAGGGCTCACCACATCGTTATTGCCGGCAACATTCGCCGCCTGGGCGACCTGCGCCGGCACTGCGCTACCCTGGACCGCTGGGGCGCCATTCTTCGCCGCTTCAAAACCCTGCTGGATAGTGCGGCCGAAAATCGCCGCCTGGCCGTTCAGAGGCAGCAGCAGGGCGATTTTATTGGTCGAGGCCGGTTTATAGTTTTGCATATTCACCAGCGCAGTGGGCAGCATCTGCGCCCCCGGGTTCTGCGGATAACGGATTTGCCAGTCTTTGACGCCCGCTTTCAGCATTGCCGGATCGTTGCGGTTGTCGAACCACATCCGCTGCAGATCCAGCCAGCCCTGCAGCACGTTTTCGTCGGCATTGATTACCAGCGCGTTGGCCTGCTGTGGGGTCATCGCCGTTAGCGCTTTCCATGTGGCGTCGATGTTTTGTTGTTTTTGCTTCGTCTGGTTTAGCAGGGGCTGCTGGGCAATCAGCGCACGCAGCAATGCCAGAGACGGCTGTCCCTGGCTGGCGTCAATTTGCGCCTGCCAGTAGCGCGGCTGCTGATTTTTCTCAAAACTGAGAGGATCGAGTTTGCTCAGCAATGCCTTCGCGCCCTGGTAATCGCCTTGCGCCAGTTTGACTTCCACCGCCAGCAGCGACTGTTCACGGGCCTGCGTGCTGTTCAGGTTCGACGGCAGTTGGTTGTACAGGTCGATAGCCTGCTGCTTCTTACCTTCCTGCAGCAGTGCACGAATGGCGAGTAATTGCCAGTTGGTCTTGCTATCATTCGTGCTTTGCTGCATCTGCTGTAGGTAGAAACTGGAGTTGGCCTGCGACGTACCCTGCATAAACGCCGTGCTTTGATCCTGCGTGTGGGTGCCGCAGCCAGCAAAAAGAAGAGTAGCCAGCAATACGGGCAGACAGCGCGCGGGCTTAGAACGAAGAAATGTTGACGGTACCATATGTATCCAGTGATATTTTTTTGGCTCAATGCTCAATATTAAATCGGCAATACGGACGAGACAATGAAACAACACGAATCAGCGGATAATTCTCAGGGGCAACTGTACATTGTGCCCACTCCGATAGGGAATCTGTCTGATATCACGCAGCGCGCACTGGAAGTGTTGCAAGCTGTTGATTTAATTGCTGCGGAGGATACCCGCCATACCGGTTTGCTGCTGCAGCATTTTGCGATTAACGCCCGTTTATTTGCCCTTCACGACCATAACGAGCAGCAAAAGGCCGAAACACTTTTAGCGAAATTAAAAGAGGGGCAGAACATCGCGCTGGTGTCCGATGCCGGCACGCCGCTGATTAACGATCCCGGCTACCATCTGGTGCGTACCTGCCGTGAAGCCAATATTCGCGTCGTGCCGCTACCGGGCCCTTGTGCTGCGATTGCCGCTCTGAGCGCCGCCGGTTTGCCGTCCGATCGTTTCTGCTATGAAGGTTTCCTGCCGGCGAAATCGAAAGGCCGCCGCGATACCCTGAAGGCGCTGGAAGAAGAGCCGCGCACTATTATCTTTTATGAGTCAACGCACCGTCTGGTGGAGAGCCTGGAGGATATCTGCGCGGTTCTGGGCGAATCCCGTTACGTAGTGTTGGCACGCGAGCTGACCAAAACCTGGGAGTCTATCCACGGCGCGCCGATTGGCGAGCTGGTGGCGTGGGTGAAGGAAGACGAAAATCGCCGCAAAGGCGAGATGGTGCTGATCGTCGAAGGTTTTAAGGCCCAGGAAGAGGCGTTGCCGGCGGCCGCGCTGCGGACTCTGGCGCTGTTACAGGCGGAACTGCCGTTGAAGAAAGCCGCCGCGCTGGCCGCGGAAATCCACGGCGTGAAGAAGAACGCGCTGTATAAATACGCGCTGGAGCAGCAGGGATAACCACTGCGCCCGGGGTTAACCGGGCGCGGCTGACTATTTTACCGGCGTCGCTTCGAAAACCAGCGTTTGTAAGGGTTGTAGCGTAACAATAACCGCTTGCTGGTAATCAGCTGGGAAGGTCGCGTTACTACCGTAAACGCTTTTTAACGTAAATCGCGATGTCTCTCCCTGCGGTATCTCGAACGCTTTTGCGAGATCCAGGAAATACTGCTGCGGTTTATCTGATGGGTTACGCAGGCCTAATATCGCCTTATCTTTCTTCCATGAAGCCCAGCCGTAAACTTCCAGCGCGGTAGGATCGCCGCCGACCCAATGGGTATCCACCAGCACATCCGCATTTGCCCTCGACCATTTTGCCGCCTGCGCCAGGGTATCCCACTTCGCTTTGTTAAGCATCGATGGTGTGATGTATAGCTCCTGTAATTGCGTACCCGTCGCGAAATAGCTCCAGACCTGATCGGCGAAATCGCCATCGGTTTGCGGTTTTTCCAGCCCGTAATAGGCATTTTCAGCACTGACAATACCATGATACATCAGTGAGTTAAGCGGGAAGAGCGGCCCTTTACGCACAATTGAGCGATAAGTCTCGGCATCCCGATAGGTCATCCATTGCTGTACTGGCGTTCCAGGGCCATAAAGATTGATATCGTCTCCCTGGCGCCAGATAGCGTCAGCATAAAAGAGCCAGGAAGGACTGGCGTTTGTCCCGGTGGTTAAATTAATAAATTGATTAGGATTGGCGCTGCGCATGTTATGCAATAAAGCGATAGATGCATCAAAATCGGAAGCAAACTGACTACCCGCAATATGCGAATTTGCGTTGCCCATACCATCAAGCTTAAAAGAGGTAATATGCTCGTCTTTAATCAGCTTAATAATTTGTTGATTGAAGTTGTTGAAATAGTGCGGTCCGGATAGCGCGAATTTGCCATCGACCGTTTCAAAGCCATACTCTTTGGCGTGGGAGACGCGAATATCTCTGGGCTTGTTATAACCTCCCCAAGGGGAAAGCCACAGCCCTACAGAACTATGCATGCTGGCCGCTTTTTCTCGTACTTTGCTGAATCCCTGGCTGAAGGCGGGGCCAAAGAGCCATCTGCCGGTACGATCGTCCCAACCGTCATCCAGAAGAAAGGCATCTAATGTGACGCCGCGACCGGAAATAAACTCTTTATTCCATTCATCCATCCGGCTTAGCACATCCTGTTCGCTATAGGTGGTAAAGAAACCAATATCCATCCAGCTGTTATAGTGTAGATAGGGTTTATAGGGGCGTGGACGCACGGCATCAATAAAGATATTCACGCTGCGACGAAGTTGATTGGTTTCCGGAAAAGTGCCGAAGTAGGTCGTATAGCTGAGTGGTGCGGCGGGGTCGATGGCTGTTTTTAATTCTACATTCAGATTCGTGGTCGCCTCATATGCCCAGGTATTTACGATAGGTTTATCGGGCAATATAAAAAAGGTATCAGCCACAATCGGTGAACTATTGATTGCGCCATCGACATACGGTGCTTGCGATTGTTTTTTAGTCGGGAAAAAAGTTATTTTTGCCACGTCTCGCGATTGGCCTACCGCCGCGATGGTGTAATCAATACTCGCGTAGTTTCCCTTTATCAGGTTCATCTTTACCGTGACGTTAAAATCGGGGCGGGTATAATCGATAATAATAGAGTCGCTATTTTTCTCGACATTCTTTACTTTAAAATCAGCGGTGTGGATGATGGTTTCATCTGGTAGCGTGAGAAAAAACAGTTCTTGCGGTGAAAGTTGATGGGCCGATTTTTCATCTTTTACCATTGTTGCTGAGTTCGCATCGTTAAATGAAAGCGCCATCGATGCGTTATTTAATGTGTATTCAGCGGCCGCCGCGCTTTGCGAAACCAGTAGGGCCAGTAACGAAACAGTGAGCACTTTTTTCATTAGAAAGATCCTTGCTGTCGTTATATCAGAGGTTAATAACGTTAGCCCTCTCGGGCTAACGTTTTGTCATTGTATGGTGTTCAAGCTTCTGCGGCCTGTAATAGTCGGTTAGCGGAACCGCACACGCTAATTTTACTTTTTACAACTTCTTTCATCGCATCCATGCCGACACGCATGTAATAACGTGGGTCGTTACCTTGCGGATTGTCAGCAAACCATTTTTTCACCGCGGCGGCGAAGGCGATTTTGAGTTCTGTGGCGACATTGACCTTGCAAATTCCCAACGTGATAGCACGACGGACGTAGTCATCCGGTACATCGCTTGCGCCATGCAGCACCAGAGGGATATCGACCACTTCCCTGATTTCCGCCAGCCGTTGGAAATCAATCTTAGGCGTTTTTTGATATAGCCCATGAGCGGTACCGATCGCCACGGCGAGACTGTCGATACCGGTCAATTCGACAAAGCGTTTAGCCTCTTGCGGGTCGGTGAGAAAGGCGCTTTCCGCGTCAACGTTAAGATCGTCCTCCATTCCGCCAAGCCGTCCCAATTCCGCCTCGACGCTACAATCCAGCGCGTGGCAAAAATCGACGACTGATTTCACCAGCTTCACATTCTCATCAAACGGAAAATGGCTGCCATCAATCATTGCGCTGCGGACCCCGGCATTGACCTTACGACGAATATCCGCCAGCGACTCATGATGGTCGAGATGTAGCGCAATTGGCATCGCGTAGGTGGCGGAGTAGGCGTGGCAGAGCGCGTAAATTTCCTCCAGCGCGATATGCTTAAAGGTTCCCGGCGTGCCGGCAAGGATCACCGGCGATCGCATTTCACTGCATGCTTCCAGGATCGCCTGGATCGTCTCGGCGTTATGAATGTTAAATGCAGGAACCGCATAACCTTTACTCTGGGCATCCTGCAGAAGATATTTGGTGGAAATAATGCTCATGGCGCGCTCCTTTTAAGCCTGCCAGGGATGAATAACGACACCTTGTACGACGCGGTTAACGGTACCGCTGGCGGAAGGCGTATCCGGGGTGTTGCCCACGGCGAGAGATTGGTTAAGCGCGAAAATCTGGGCGTACATCAGGAAGCTGAATGCCAGTTCGACATCGTTGAAGTGTCGTGATGGCGGGAGAATGATATGCGGGCCTGCTTCAATAACAGGATCGGAACCTGCGGCGATGGCTACTATCCGCATAGCCTGGCGATCGCGACGCAACTCAGCGAGAAGATCCAGATCGTACTGGCGGGTATAGTGATGGTTGGAGACAAACATCACCACCAGCGTTTCGTTATTCACCAGTGACTTAGGCCCGTGACGGAAGCCGGTAGGCGAGTCATAAAACGCGGCCAGCTTACCTGCCGTGAGCTCAAGCACTTTCAGGGCGGATTCGCGCGCGGCGCCCTGCAACCCGCCGCTACCGAGGTAAACGATCCGTTTCCACGCTCCGTTGCCGAAAACCCCAGCGTTAATATCGCTCAACGAGTTAAGAATCGTCTGGCAGCAGTCAGCGACATCGCTGAATGTCTGGCTATTAATGAGGTTGGGTGCGAACACTGCAAGGCAACTGGCCATCATCGTGGTAATACTACTGGTCATCGCAAAGCCGCGATCGTGGGTTTCTGGCGGCATCAACAGCGGCAGAGCATTGTCGCTATCCAGCGCGGTTTGATACAGGCTGCCTGCTTCGTTGCAGGTAATGGGTAGGTGATAACACTCTGTAACAAACTGGTTCGCTAGTTCCACTGCGGCCACGCTCTCCGGGCTATTGCCTGAACGGGCAAACGAAACCAGCAGTAGTGGATGTGCGGGATCCAGATAATCCATCGGGTTGGTTACAAGGTCGGTGGTTGGAACGGCGCTAAAGTTTTTACCACTATGGCGGGACAGCCAGGGCGCGATTATCTCGCCGATAAATGCAGAAGTGCCGGCGCCGGTCAGGACGATACGGAGATCGTTTTTTCGTAGCAACGGCGTGAGAAAACCATCAATCTCCGATCGCAAACGATCGATATTCTTTAAAGATTGTATCCAACTGCCTGGTTGCTGGCGGATCTCTTCTTCGGTCCAGGTACCAGTGGTTGATGGCGCGGGGGTATATCTTTCTGACATAACGCAATCCTTATGGTGATGATTTCCGCTTTCGGTGTGGGCTAATGCAGTTCTTTCGTTTCGTTTCACTTTGACTTGCTTTTAATGTATTAAAATTTACATGAAAGAAATCGAAAGCTCAATAATATGATTGACAATAAAACGAAAATAGCCGCGCTCTGGGATTATTTTTTACATAACAAATTGAAATAATATGGTTTTTATTTGAACCGATTGCGAATCCAAAAAGAAAGGAAAAGAAAGGTCTGCAGGCAGGCTGCAGACCTGAGGAGAGAAGTGGGCTTAAAGCGAAAACGTTTCACCGCGGATCCAGATATTTTCCAGTCGCAGTTCGTTATCTACTGCAATGATGTCGGCCATTTTTCCCGGTTGTAACGATCCTAATTGTCGATCCAGCCCTAATAGCCGCGCCGGGTGAAGAGAAGCCATATGAATAGCCTGTTCAGCCGTCATACCGGGTAATGAACTGACGGCACGCACGGCGGAATCGAGTGAAAGGGTACTTCCCGCCAGACTTCCATTTAGCGTACGGACGATACCATCACGCATTTCTACTGTTTCGCCACATAGGGTGTAATTGCCGTCAGGCATACCCGCCGCCTGCATCGCGTCGGTTATCAGTATGATGCGATCTCCGGCACAACGGCAACATAGCTGCATTGCCGCGGGATGTACGTGATGGCCGTCGGCAATGAGTTCAAGCCAGGCGCGGTTATCGGTTAATCCGGCGCCGACCATTCCCGGTTCGCGATGATGCAATCCACTCATACCGTTGTAGCAATGTACCAGGCCATCCGCGCCGGCATCAAAGGCGGCACAGGTTTGTTGCCAGGTTGCCGCGCTATGGCCCAACATGACCCGCACGCCTTGCCGTTTAAGATGACGGATTGCCTGTAGCGCCCCCTCTTTTTCCGGGGCAAGGGCGACGACGCGTAGCGTCTCGCGAGAAACCGCAATCAACCGATCGAATTCGGCAAGATCCAGTTCCCTGAACCACTGTTCCGGATGGGCGCCTTTGTGCGGCGGCGTAAAGTAAGGGCCTTCAAGATAGCTGCCAAGAATTTGCGCCCCTGGACCGCCTGCGTGAACGCGCCGCGCAATACGTTCCAGCGCCGCATGGATTGCCGCTAACGGCGCGGTGACGGTGGTCGGCAACCAGCTGGCGACCCCCTCACGCGCTTTGTGTTTCGCCAGCAGATCTAACGTATCCGGCGCGTCATCCATGACATCTACGCCTGCGCCGCCGTGGACATGAATATCGATATAAGCAGGACACAGCAGCTCGGCATCGCGAGTGAGGACACCCGCGGGAATCGGCTCCAGCGCCACGATAACGTCATTTTCAATCCGTAGCTGATGGTCATCAAGCCATCCTTGCTCTGTGAGTAAGCGCCTGGCGCGCAGTATGCGGCTCATATGCCTTCCTCAACAGCATGATCTTCCCGACAGCGTCCCAGTTCGTCGACCAGACACGTTAACCCGCGGTGACCGCATTCCAGCGCCTGAAGACGAAATGCTTCGCTGGTTAATCCTTCGCGTTCCAGCACCATCTCCAACAATAGCTGCAGGTTAGTGCCGGTAATCACTTCCCGGCCGCGTTTTTGCATCGCCAGCGTGGAGGCGATGCGAAACGGCGTGCCGCCGAGTAAGTCAGTCAGAAAAACAATGTCTTCTTCGCCGTCCAGTTCATTGACCGCCTGTTCCAGCTGTGCGGTTAGCAGGGCGGTGGTGGATGATTCAGGGAAATCTATCGCAATGAATTGCGACTGTTCGCCCAGAATCTGTTTCATTGCCTTTTCCATCCCGCTGGCAAACCCGCCATGGCCGGTCAAAATGATTCCTAACATCGAAAACCTCTTAGCGTTACAGGAAGTGACAGAATTTACCTACGATACCCAGCGCGACCGTGATGCCGATAAGACGGAGAGGGCTCCAGCCGCGGCGTACCAGCCAGTACATCGCCAGGGTATAAACCAGCGGTAAAAAGGCGGGCATCAGCTTATCGATGACATCGGTTTGCAGTTTAACCACGGCGTCGCCGGCAGTGATTTCAAGCGTGGTGCTTAGACGAACATAGGTCGCTACCAGCGCGCCAATCACCGTCATCCCGACGATGGAAGCGGCATGACCGACTTTTTTGGTATTGGCTTTGATGAGCGGGATCGCCGCTACCCCCATCCGGTAAGCGTAATGCGCCAGGCCGAAACGCAGGCCGAGATGGACCACATTAAACAGGACGATAAAAACGACGGCCCCGAGAATCGAACCCTGAAGCGCCAGGCTGGCGCCAATGCCGCCGCAAATCGGCAGTAACGTTAGCCAGAACATGGCATCGCCGATACCGCCGAGCGGCGCGCCAACGGCGATTTTGGTGTTCTGGATGCTGTTAACATCCTGCTTCGAGCGCTCCATCGCCAGGATGATGCCGATGACAAAGGTCACGAGGAAAGGATGAGTGTTAAAAAACCCCATATGTCCTTTCATCGCCCGCGCCAGATCGCGCGGATTGGTGTGGATTTTCTTCAATGCCGGCAGCAGTCCATATAACCAGCCGGAAGCTTGCATACGTTCATAGTTAAATGATGCCTGTAAAAGCATCGAGCGCCAGGCCACCCGGTTAATGTCTTTTCGCGTCAGGTCGGCCCCAATGCTTTGATCTTCATAAACGTTTTCGTTGACGCCTGTGAGTAACGTTGTTTCACTTTCTGCCACATTGGGCAGCGTATGTTGATTAGATGCCATCTTCGAATTCCTCTTTAGGCGCCGCAGATTGAGTCGGTTCGGGAGATTTACGTAGCAGGTCGATAAGCGCCATAGCCAGCGCGGCGGCGGCAATGGCTAGCACGGGGAGCTTGAGCCAGGCCGCAGCAACGAACCCGATGATGAAATAGGGGATGTAGACATTTTTCATCATGATTTTGAGCAGTACGGCAAAACCGATTGCTGGCATGATGCCGCCCGCGACGCCCAAACCATCGATCAAGCGCTCAGGGAGTACATCGATCGCGGTTTTGGCGTGCTCTGCGCCAAAGTAGATGGGCAGAAAGGCACAGAGAAAATAAAAAGCGCCTAACGCCAGCAACGCCAGGTAATTCACGCGCTCAATGCCGCGGGTATCGGCATTTGCCGCCATGCGATCGCAGCGCGACATAACACCGGACATTACCGAGAAAAGGAATGTTATCCCCATCTGAACCGCGACGGCGAAGGGAACCGCAACGCCGACGGCGACATCGGGTTTAACGCCGGTGGTAATGGCAAAGGTGGTACCGACGATGGTCCCAATAATCACGTTTGGAGGTTGCGCGCCGGCCAGCGGCGCCAGCCCCATCCACACCAGCTCCAGCGTGCCGCCGGTTAATATACCGGTATGAAGATCGCCGAGGATCAGACCCACCAGAGGGCCAAGCACCACCGGACGATGCATATGGGTTAATCCGTTGAACATATCCAGGCCGGCGATAAAGGCAAGGATACCCAATGCAATGGCTTGAAAAAGCGAAATTTCCATGGCGAGCCCCTTAGAGCAGTTTATAAAGATCCATTGCCGGTTCTGTCGGAACTCCTTGAATGAAGCACTCAACGCCGGCGGATTTCAGACCGTTAAAGGCAGCAATATCATTGCCGTCGACAGAGACGGTTTTGGCAATTTGTCGTTTCCCGTCGGCGTAGTGCATATTGCCGACGTTGATGCGCGATACCGGCACCCCGCCGGAAACCAGCGTCAGAAAATCGGCGGGCGATTTACATACCAGCAATATTTTTTGCCGATCGGCGGCGCGATGAATGTTGTCGATGACTTTCTGCAGCGACCAGAAGCGCACGGCAATTCCCTCTGCCAATACCATTTCCATTAAATTCTGTTGCACAGGGTCTTCAGCCACCTCGTCATTGGCAACCAGAACCAGATTCGCGCCTGCAAACCCGACCCACTGCACGCCAACCTGGCCGTGGATTAAGCGTTCATCAATACGACTTAAAACAATATTTGGCATCGCCGTTTCCTCTTCGTTGTTATCCGTTATGAGATGTCATGCCCTGACAGGCGTCATGGTATTGCTGCAATATGTCCTGGACGTGGCTAATGATGAGTTCATGCGGCGTAGCGCTGAGCGCCCCCTCGCGAACTTTTACATACTGTAAAGGCAGATACTGGCTAATGAGCGGAAGCGGAATGGCCTCATCGGCCAGATTGCGCACCAGATGCGCTAAAGCGGTGTCTATCTGGCTGTCCGGCCAGTAGTAGCGAACGCGATCGGAATAGCTGTAGCCGCGTGCTAACCGCTGCGCGTGGCCATCGCCGTGGTAGTGGCTTTACCAGTATTCCGGGCGATCGAGCATGACGTTTTCCAGTACCTGGCGTAGCCCTGAACAGGCTTTTGCCGGTACGATTTCTTCTTCAATCGCTGCTAAAGCGAACAGCGCTTCACGTAACGCGAAAGTCAACGCCGGGCCGACTTTCAAAATCGCAAAATGATCGACCACCAGTTGGCGTAGCGCATGCGGCGTCTGATAATCCGTGGAATGCGCCTCGAAGAGCAGCGTGGCGTAATCCTCTACCATTGCGCTAAGAGGTTTTGAATTTTTTGATTTATAATCAATAACTTGTTTGTGATCAAATTCAACGCCAGGCTGTACTACGAGTGCAATAATTCGCGGCCAGAGATCTTCAAGCCCTTGTCTGGCAAAGGCTCTTTTGTGTGCGTCGAGAGTCGCTCGTGCGGCATTGGGGGTCGTGACCTGCAATGTGTTTAACGTTTCATGCGCGCCGCCCGGAACCGGAACCTCAGTGCCTATCACGTAGACAAGATCGGAGTCGCCTCCCCGGGCAATGCAGCTTTCTTCCGCGATTTTCGCCAACCTTGCGGCGCGTTCAGCAACGATGTCATCGGTTAAGGGAATAGGATCGTCTTTACAGGACATGCTGCAATCGAGGTGGATTTTTTTAAATCCGGCGGTGACATAGCTTTTGATCAGGTCGTCGGCATGGGCCATGGCTTGTGCTGCCGGTAGATGTTGCCAGCGGTTTGGCCCCAGGTGATCGCCGCCGAGGATGAGATCGTCGCGGGGGAAACCCAGTGAATCGGCAAGATGATAGATAAAGCCGCAGAAATCGGCGGGGGTCATACCGGTATAACCGCCAAACTGATCAACCTGATTGGAAGTCGCTTCAACGAGCAGCGGCGTGTGGTTTGCCTGAGCAAACCGAATGGCGGATTGCAGCACCAGCGGATGCGCGGAGCACACCGCGTAGATCCCGTTAGCCTCACCCTGTTTGTGTCGCACCACCAATTGTGTAAGATGTTTCACTTTCCTCTCCGGGTCAGATGTTGACGATTTTAATCTTTCGTTTTGTTTCGCTTTATAGTGCTTCAGCGTGCTTTAAAAATAAAACGAAAGATAATAGTTTTCCGATCTGTTTCACAAAAGAAACATAATGAAAGCTTTCAACGCGGGGAGAACCTCTGTTTCCTGACCCGATAGCGCTTGCATTCTGCTAAAAGAAAGGCGTTAATAGTCAAAACGAAATGAAACGAAAGATTCAACCAAGGATATAGTTATGAACAGCAGCGAGTCATCTGCCGAAAAGCGCATTTCCGGGACAAGTGAAAGGCGTGAGCAGATCATCCAGCGGTTGCGACAGCAGGGAAGCGTTCAGGTTAATGACCTGGCGGAGGCGTATGGTGTATCGACGGTCACAATACGCAACGATCTGGCGTTTCTGGAAAAGCAGGGTATTGCGGTGCGAGCTTATGGCGGCGCGCTGATTTGCGATAGCCATACACCTGGCATCGAACCGTCAGTGGAAGACAAAAGCGCGCTGAATACAGCCATCAAACGCCAAATCGCCAGCGCCGCCGTTGAAATGATAAAACCGGGGCACCGTATTATTCTCGACTCGGGCACGACTACCTGTGAAATCGCTCGTCAGCTAAGACAACATCAGGATGTCATCGCGATGACCAATGGAATAAATGTCGCCAACGCGTTGTTAGAAGCAGAAGGGGTGGAGTTACTGATGACGGGAGGGCATCTACGCCGCCAGTCGCAGTCTTTTTATGGCGATCAGGCTGAGCAATCCCTGCAGAATTACCACTTTGATATGCTTTTTCTGGGGGTGGATGCGATGGATCTGGAGCGCGGGATCAGCACCCATAATGAGGACGAAGCCCGCCTGAACCGTAAAATGTGCGAGGTCGCAGAGCGCATTATCGTTGTGACGGATTCCAGTAAATTCAATCGCTCCAGTTTGCATAAGATTATCGATACGCAGCGTATTGATACCATTATTGTCGATGATGCGATCCCGCAAGAGAGTCTCGAGGGGCTACGTAAGGGTGGGATTGAAGTTATCCTGGTCAAATCATAACTCTCTTCCCAGCCGGGATATTCTGTATAACCCGGCTGGTGATACGCGCTCTGTTCGGGATCACGTCACCGGCGCCGGGTTGAACACCGCCAGCTGGTTATGCAGACCCCATTGATCGGAGAAGGTTTTCTTACGCCCGCTGGCGACGTCAAGAATGAACTCAAACAGCTTCTGCCCGACTTCCTCAATCGTCTCCTCGCCAGTCGCGATGGTACCGGCATTGATATCCATTAAGTCGTACCAGCGGTTGGCAAGCTCGGTACGGGTCGCCATTTTAATCACCGGCACCGCCATCAGGCCGTAAGGGGTGCCGCGCCCGGTGGTGAACACCTGAACGGTAATGCCGGAAGCCACCTGTTGAGTGCCGCAGACAAAATCGCTGGCCGGCGTCGCGGCATAGATAAGCCCGCGTTTCGTCGGGCGCTGACCCGGCGAGAGAACTTCGACGATGGCGCTTTTGCCAGATTTGGCAATCGAACCCAGCGCTTTTTCCACCACGTTCGCCAGACCGCCTTTCTTATTACCCGGCGACGGATTGGCGCTGCGGTCGGTTTTTCCCAGCTCCAGATAGTTATCGTACCAGGCCATCTCTTCCAGCAGTCGTTTGCCAACTTCTTCGTTGATAGCGCGCGGGGTTAACAGATGGATAGCATCGCGCACTTCGGTGACTTCCGAGAACATCACCGTCGCGCCGCAGCGCACCAGCAGGTCGGACGCATAACCCACCGCCGGGTTGGCGGTCACGCCGGAGAAGGCGTCACTGCCGCCGCACTGCATACCCACCACTAATTCCGAAGCCGGGCAGGTCTCACGCTGGCGGGCGTTCAGCTTCGCCAGGTGGCGCTCGGCAACCTGCAGGATATCATCGACCATCGATTTAAAACCGACATGCTGTTCATCCTGCAAACGCACCACGCTGGCGCTATCGACGGCAATCGGCTGCACGTCTTCGGTTCCCTGCAGCAGACGTTCCGGCTGCAGCTTTTCACAGCCAAGGCCAATCACCATTACCTCGCCGCCAAAGTTAGGGTTCAGCGCGATATTGTGGATGGTGCGAATCGGCACGATGGCCGCCGGGGCGTTAATCGCCACGCCGCAGCCGTAGAGGTGGTTTAATCCCACTACGCCGTCGACGTTGGGATATTTAGGCAGCAGGTCGCGTTCAATGATCTTGACCACATAATCCACCACGCCGGCGACGCAGTGCACACTGGTGCTGATCCCCAGCAAATTTTTGGTGCCCACGCTGCCGTCGGCATTGCGATAGCCTTCAAAGGTGTATCCTTCCAGCGGCGGCAGCGGCGTGGGGACTTTAGTCGCCAGCGGTAAGGTATTGAGAGGCGGCGCGGTTGGCAGTTCGACCAGCGACTCATCAATCCAGCTTCCCTTTGGTATATCGCGAACGGCGAAGCCAATCACTTCGCCGTAGCGGATGATTTCACCATGGGCAGGGATATCGACAAGGGCGACTTTATGGCCTTGCGGGATATGTTCAACGAGGGTCAGGCCATCCGGAAAACGCGTTCCGGCGGTTAAACCGCGATCGTTAACAATAATCGCCACATTATCTGTAGGGTGTACTTTTATATAAAAAGCCGTCGGTGACTGTTGTCGAATTTCAATGTCAGCCATTGTCCAGTGATCTCCAAACCGGTGCTAATAATAAAATAAATCGTTAATTAAATTACTGCTTAGCAAAATAATGAAATAAAGAATGTCAGGAGTTATAGCGTTAGGTTGTGATCTACGTCACTCCTTGCCGCGACGACCGTTGCACATAGGTGGGTAATCCTGAGAAGTGTGGATTAGCGCCCACGTTCTCTGGCATTTGCATAACGAAAATGATTATTGAGGCGCTTATATTGTGATTGTGCATAGTGTCTGGCAACGGTGGGATGATTATACTGAGCCATGTTTTGCGGTGTTCGATATACGAATAAATAGCTCGCTTAAAAAATAATAAAGGACATTCGGTGTCAGAAAAATATCTAAATGATCCTGGATAAGAGAAAATAGGTAGCGGTTCGCTTTTTAATTCTGCTGTTTATATTTGTGATTGACGATATTAAACGGATTGAATGACAGCAGTAAGCAACGATTAACCCAAGGTAAAAATCATGGATAACGCAATTTTCCCGAACAAATTCAAAGCCGCGTTGGCGGCCCACCAGGTACAAATCGGCTGCTGGTGCGCCCTGGCGAATTCGATTAGCACCGAGGTATTAGGGCTGGCTGGTTTCGATTGGCTGGTGCTCGACGCGGAGCATGCGCCCAATGATGTGACCACGCTTATCCCGCAATTAATGGCGCTAAAGGGCAGCCACAGCGCGCCGGTCGTGCGCGTGCCGACCAACGAACCGATTATCATCAAGCGTATGCTGGACATCGGTTTCTACAACTTCCTGGTGCCGTTTGTCGAAACCGCTGAACAGGCGGCTCAGGCGGTGGCATCAACCCGCTATCCGCCGCAAGGGATCCGCGGGGTCTCCGTTTCTCATCGCGGCAATATGTTCGGCACCGTAGCGGAGTACTTCACTCAGTCTAATAACAACATCGCCATTCTGGTGCAGATTGAGAGCCAGACCGGAGTGGACAACGTCGACGCGATCGCTGCGACCGATGGCGTTGATGGCCTGTTCGTCGGTCCGAGCGATCTTGCCGCGGCGTTGGGCCATCTGGGCAATGCCGCCCATCCTGAGGTTCAGCATGCTATCCAGCATATTTTCTCCAGCGCCAGGAAACACGGTAAGCCGAGCGGCATTCTTGCACCGGTAGAAGCCGATGCGCGTCGCTATCTGGAGTGGGGCGCGACCTTCGTCGCCGTCGGTAGCGATTTAGGCGTCTTCCGTTCAGCAACCCAGAAACTTGCTGATTCTTTTAAAAAATAATCACCAGGATTAAGAGAGAAGATTATGACTATCAAAGTGGGTTTTATTGGTCTTGGCATCATGGGCAAGCCGATGAGCAAAAATTTGCTGAAGGCGGGTTATTCGCTGGTGGTATCCGACCGTAACCCTGAAGCCATTGCTGATGTGATTGCCGCGGGTGCAGAAACCGCGAGCACAGCGAAAGCCATTGCTGAGCAGTGCGATGTAATTATCACCATGCTGCCAAACTCTCCGCACGTAAAAGACGTTGCGTTGGGGGAAAACGGCATTATCGAAGGTGCGAAACCGGGCACTGTGGTGATCGATATGAGCTCTATCGCGCCGCTGGCGAGCCGTGAAATTAGCGAAGCGCTGAAGGCCAAAGGCATCGATATGCTGGATGCGCCGGTAAGCGGCGGCGAACCTAAAGCGATCGACGGTACCCTGTCGGTGATGGTTGGCGGTGACAAGGCGATTTTCGATAAATACTACGACCTGATGAAAGCGATGGCGGGATCCGTGGTTCATACCGGCGATATTGGCGCAGGTAACGTCACCAAATTGGCCAACCAGGTGATTGTGGCGCTGAACATCGCGGCCATGTCGGAGGCGTTAACCCTGGCCACCAAAGCCGGCGTTAACCCGGACCTGGTGTATCAGGCGATTCGCGGCGGCCTGGCGGGCAGCACCGTGCTTGATGCTAAAGCGCCGATGGTGATGGATCGCAACTTCAAGCCGGGTTTCCGCATCGATCTGCATATCAAAGATCTGGCCAATGCGCTGGATACATCTCACGGCGTCGGCGCCCAGCTACCGCTGACGGCGGCGGTAATGGAGATGATGCAGGCGCTGCGCGCGGATGGTCTGGGTACCGCGGACCATAGCGCTCTGGCGTGTTACTACGAAAAACTGGCGAAAGTGGAAGTGACTCGCTAACAAGATGGGCGTGTGCCTGCGCCCTGTTATGTTTACTTTTCGCAGCGCCGTCAGGCTACATCACCATGAACATTTTTTCGTCCCTGGCTCTGATAAACAAAGCCTTTCTGCCGGCGAGGGGAGGGTGAAAGCCATGATTGCCGCGACGCTTGCGAGCGGAATGCGCTGTGCGGGGTGACAAAGGCGCGCGAACCCTCTATACTTCGCGCCGAAGCTGACCAGACAGTCGCCGCTTCGTCGTCGTCCTCTAAGGGGGAGACGGGCGGAGGGGAGGAAAGTCCGGGCTCCATAGGGCAAGGTGCCAGGTAACGCCTGGGGGGTGTCACAGCCCACGACCAGTGCAACAGAGAGCAAACCGCCGATGGCCCGCGCAAGCGGGATCAGGTAAGGGTGAAAGGGTGCGGTAAGAGCGCACCGCGCGGCTGGTAACAGTCCGCGGCACGGTAAACTCCACCCGGAGCAAGGCCAAATAGGGGTTCATAAGGTACGGCCCGTACTGAACCCGGGTAGGCTGCTTGAGCCAGTGAGCGATTGCTGGCCTAGATGAATGACTGTCCACGACAGAACCCGGCTTATCGGTCAGTTTCACCTCTTTACGTAAAAACCCCGCTTCGGCGGGGTTTTTACTATCTGGAACTCAATCCCATTTCGTTTTTTTGATTTCAGCCCATTACAAACCTGTATTGCCGGATATCCACTTTTAAACAGCTTTCTGGCTGCATTGCAGGCCGCGCTCATTGATACTGTCACGCTTTGAAAATGTATCTTCTATCCATTAATCTCAATCCCTCATTTGTAGCGGTCATCATTCAGCTTAATGGATAGCAGGTTTAACGTGTTATCCAGACAGGAGCGGCTGACGTGAAAAATGTGGTTTTATTTCCTCAAATTAAAGCGGCGCTCGCCTGGCTTGTCGGCCATGGCGATACAATTATGCAGTTTGCGTGGAATATCGCGGCGGCGCTGATCATTTTGTTTGTTGGTAAGCTGATTTCGAAACTACTCGGCAAAACTCTCGAGAAAATTCTGCTGCGACGCAACGTAGATGCGACAATCGTCCACTTCTTCGCCGCGTTGGTGCGCTATATCACCATGGCTTTTGCGATTATCGCCGCGTTAGGCCGGGTAGGGATTGAAACCTCATCCATTATCGCCGTCCTTGGCGCGGCAGGTCTGGCCATTGGCCTGGCGCTGCAGGGCTCGCTGTCAAATTTTGCCGCAGGCGTATTGCTGGTGACGTTACGTCCCTTCCGTGCGGGTAACTTTGTGCAGGTGGGGGCGGTAGCCGGGCTGGTACAATCGGTACATGTTTTTTCTACGACGTTGCTGACTGTAGATAATAAAGAAGTCATTATCCCGAACGGTAAAATTATAGCCGATAGCATCGTTAACTATTCCCGCCATCCCTATCGCCGCATCGATCTCACGCTTGGGGTAGCATGTCATAGCCAGATATCGCACGTTAAACAGGTGATCCAGACGCTCATCGATGATGAAAAGCGCATCGATCACTCTCGCGGTACCACGGTTCGCCTGATCGAGTTGGCTCCCGGCTCGCTTAATTTTACCATTCGCGTATGGGTGAAAAATGCGGAGTATTGGGATACCTATTTTGATTTTCTGGAAAATATCAAAAATGCGCTCGATGAAAATAACATTATGCTGGCCGCGCCGCGCATGGATATTAATTTAACATCACCGGACTTAGCGCGCATTCAATAATCAATGTGAATTTTATTTTTTATGAAATTCATTTGGTGAATATATTATCTGAATGCTTACACTGGTGAACATGCTTTTTTACACATCGTCATTATTGTTCAGGGAATAATAGGGCGTCTTATCACTACGTACTTATTCAGGATAACAAAATGAACAAACTTTCTCGGATGGTATTAATGACGGCTGCAGCCGCAGGATTCTCCATGGCGGCACAGGCCGCTGAGGTTGCCGCCGCGCCGGCGCCGGCTCAGGATCCTATCGTTCAGCATTTAAAATTGAGCCAGGATCAGGTCGCTAAAATTAAGAGCCTGCATCAGGAAATGGAAAAGAACGTCCAACAGGTTTCGCAGAAAGATATTAAAGATGGCGTGTTATTTGACGTGATCGATTCCGGGAAATGGAATGAAAAAGCGGTGAAAGATCAGCTTGCGGCTTTCAGCAAGGTTGAGCAACAGGTGCGCTATTATCGTGTGAAGTACTATTTCGGTGTTAATCAGGTACTGACGCCGGAACAGCGTACTCAGGTGAAAAAAGATCTCTCTCAGGCGCTGAGCGAGTAATAAAGTCGGCCCCGTTATGGGGCCGATTTCTTCAGGCGGCGTTATCTTCGTCCTGCAACCGCGTTTGCGCATCTTCCACGATGGCTTCCAGTTCACTCAGCATCTCTTCATAGCCAAAGCCGATTGGGCTCATGGCTTCCGGAGTAACTGGCAGGTCTAACGGTTTCGCTTTTTTGCTCTTCTTCTTGCTCACTCACAAACTCCCGGCTTCCTTGTTACACCGGTAAATCTATCAGCAAAGCGCGCAGCGGCGTATCGGCGACGAGGGTAATGTTAGCTTCGTCACGAATAAAAGCGCCATCGCCGCAGGTTAATGCCTGTTTCTCTTCCTTTTTTGCCACGGCATGTACCGTACCGTGAATCGACTGCAGATAGGCGCGCGGGCCGTGCAGTTGAACGTTGATCTCTTCGCCCTTCGCCAGCTGCAGGTGATGGATCCACACCTGCTGGCGCAGCTGTAAGCTGTCGCCGCTGCCGTCCGGAGAGGCTAATAGCTGAATCGGCGAATCGCCAACCGTCATTTTCTGTACCAGCGGGTTTTCGCGCTCAGGGCAGGCATCCAGCCACAGCTGCATGCGCGTCAATGACTGCTCTTTACTGAGATTATGCTCGCTGTAGCTGACCCCCGGTTGAGTGGAGAGCAGCAGAGCTTCGCCAGCCTTTGCCTGTACGTGGTTGCCGTCGCTATCGCGGTATTCCGCTTCACCTTCCAGAATCAGATTCAGGATATCGACCTTTGGGTAGGTACGCGGCTGAAATGACGCGCCCGGCGCCAGCACTTCTTGATTGAGTACGCGCAGCGAGGCGTAACCCAGCAATTTAGGGTCGAAGTAGTGGCCAAAGGAAAAGGTGTAGCGGGCCTGCAGCCAGCCGAAGTCTGCTTGACCGCATTGTTTGGCTGTTCGGGTTGTAATCATTTTCTTGACCTCTCTTTACACTAAATCAATGGTAAAGGTATGGACGCTGTATTGTTAGCCAGATATTCTGCCCGGTATGTTCAAAATTCCTGAATGAGAGCGAAATGGCGAAAGAGAGAGCATTAACGCTGGAAGCGTTACGCGTAATGGATGCGATAGACCGACGCGGGAGCTTTGCCGCTGCGGCTGACGAGCTGGGTCGCGTGCCTTCGGCCCTAAGCTACACCATGCAAAAACTGGAAGAAGAACTGGATGTGGTGCTGTTTGACCGTTCCGGCCATCGCACAAAATTTACGAACGTTGGCCGCATGCTGCTGGAACGCGGGCGCGTGCTGCTGGAAGCGGCGGACAAGCTGACCACCGACGCCGAAGCGCTGTCGCGCGGCTGGGAAACTCACCTGACCATTGTTACCGAAGCCTTGGTTCCGACCACCGATCTGTTTCCGCTGATTGAGAAGCTGGCGACCAAATCTAATACCCAGCTGTCGATTATTACCGAAGTGCTGGCCGGCGCCTGGGAAAGGCTGGAGCAGGGGCGTGCTGATATTGTCGTCGCGCCGGATATGCATTTTCGTTCATCGTCAGAAATTAACTCGCGTAAGCTCTATTCGGTGTTAAGCGTTTACGTTGCCGCGCCGGATCACCCGATTCATCAGGAGCCAGAACCGCTTTCCGAGGTGACTCGAGTGAAATATCGCGGCGTCGCGGTGGCGGATACCGCGCGCGAGCGTCCGGTACTGACGGTGCAACTGCTGGATAAGCAGCCGCGCCTAACCGTCAGCACTATTGAAGATAAACGCCAGGCGCTGCTGGCAGGGCTTGGCGTGGCGACCATGCCGTATCCGTTGGTTGAGAAAGATATTGCTGAAGGGCGCCTGCGGGTTGTGAGTCCTGAATACACCAACGAAATTGATATTATTATGGCCTGGCGCCGCGACAGCATGGGCGAAGCCAAATCCTGGTGTCTTCGGGAGATCCCGAAACTGTTTGCCGGCAGATAACGGGAAGATGCGCTCCTCGGCCCGAGGAGCGCGTAAATCAGTAGGAGTAGGGTTTTGGATTTGGCCCAAAGCGATTATTGCCGGGCGTGCCGTTCTGGCAATTGAAAATCAAAATCACCAGCCAGCCGATGACCGGGATCAGCAGCAGCAGTAGCCACCACGCCGAGCGATCGGTGTCATGCAGGCGACGAAACTGCACCGCCCACCAGGGTAAAAAAACCAGCACGCCGTAAATGGTCGTCAGGATGCCTTCACCTCCTGCACGCTGCCAGCCGAGCATCTTATCGATGATGCTGAGCACTGCGGTGAGAATGATGTTGACCAGAATAAACATCCAGTACTCTTTGCGCCGGGCGCGACCGCCAAAGCCAATATAGTTTCGTAATACTTTTAGATACCAGTCCATTTTCTCACGCCTTAGTTAACCATTAATCACTTGTTTTCAAAGCGATCAAAATAATCATAGGCATGAATATCAAACTGGTAAATATCCGTAATCTGAATAAAAGGCGCCCTTAGGCGCCTTATCGATCAGCGGGAAAAGCGATCCCGCCCGTGCGGCTCGTTGAGATCTTGCTGCGGACCCACGGAGATGATCCCCGTCGGGTTGATGGTTTTGTGGCTGCGATAATAGTGATTGCGGATATGCGGGAAATTCACCGTTTCCGCAATCCCCGGCATCTGGTAGATATCGCGCAGGAAACCGTACAGGTTGAGATAGTCGCTGATGCGGCGCTTATCGCATTTAAAGTGGGTGACATACACGGGGTCGAAACGAACCAGCGTTGTCCACAGGCGGATATCCGCTTCCGTTAACTGGTTCCCGGTCAGGTAGCGGTGCTGACCGAGGATCTGCTCAAGGCGTTCGAGCGAGGTAAACAGCGCGTCGACGGCTTCATCATAGGCCTGCTGGCTGGTGGCGAAACCGGCTTTATACACCCCGTTGTTAACATTGTCGTAGATCCAGCTATTCAGATCATCGATTTTGTCCCGCAACGCCGGCGGATAATAGTCGCCTGCGCGCGCGCCCAGGCCATCAAACGCGGTATTGAACATGCGGATAATTTCAGCCGACTCATTGCTGACGATGGTCTGTTGTTTTTTATCCCACAGCACCGGAACGGTCACCCGGCCGGTGTAATGCGGATCGGCCTGCAGATAAAGTTGATAGAGGAACTGATGATGGTAGAGCTGGTCGCCGGTCGCATCCGGGAAATCGGCGGCGAAGGTCCAGCCGTTTTCCAGCATCAGCGGATGAACAACCGAGACGGATATAAAGGGCTCTAATCCTTTCAGCTTGCGCAAAATCAGGGTGCGATGCGCCCACGGGCAGGCCAGTGAAACGTACAGGTGATAGCGGTCTTTCTCTGCGGCGAAGCCGCCTTCGCCCGCGGGACCCGGCGCGCCATCGGCGGTGAGCCAGTTGCGGAAGGCTGAAACGGAACGCTTGAACCGTCCTCCGGTGGATTTGGTGTCATACCAGGTATCTTGCCAGACGCCGTCGACTAATTGTCCCATTACTTCCTCCTTCAGATAGCAAAAGCGAGGAGATAGCCCCTCGCTTTTTTAGATTTTTACTCAGTATAGTGCGCTTACCACTTTTTATTCAGCACGCGGTCGATGCTGAATGCGCCCGGACCCGTCACGGCCAGCAGCAGATAACCACCAGCGATGGTCAGGTTTTTCATGAACATCAGCGAGTTCACGCCTTCAGCAAAGTTGCTGTGGAACAGGAACGCGGTCAGCAGGGTGAAGCCTGCGGTGAACAGCGCGGTAGTGCGAGTCAGGAAACCGAACAGAATCGCCAGACCGCCGCCAAACTCAAGCAGAATAGTCAGCGGCAGCAGCGCTCCCGGAACACCCATCGCTTCCATATACTGCTGCGTACCTGCATACCCGGTGATTTTTCCCCAACCAGCGGTAATGAACAGAATCGGCATCAGAATACGCGCTACCAGAACACCAACATCTTCTAATTTTTTCATTTCTTACTCCAGAAAACCCAAAGGGCGGCGATTTCGTTTTTTAGTGCAATCCTGCGTGGTTACGCGGGCTTGCTGTCGATGGAGAGGATATTAGCGAGCTTGAGAGGGGATTGTTAGCAAGGAAAACTGTAGTTCTTTTTCAAACTTTCTGAGCAATTGGTGCGATCGGCGAAAATATTTTCCGAGGCGCCTCGCAGCGTGCGTGGCTATTGATTGTTTTATCACCAGAGGCATCTTATCCTTGCCCGTTCCGGCCATTTGACCAGCCCAGGCAGATTTTTTCGTCAACTGGCGCAGGGAATGCCTGAACATAAGGAGCAACTGATGACATTAGCAGAATGGTTTGAAGAGCGAGGGCGCACAAAGGGAAGTAAACAGGGGAGTGAAGAAGGTAGAGAAGAAGGCGAACGTCAGGCGACGTGTAAAATAGCCCTCGCGATGTTTCATAACGGCGTTGATAGCGCGCTGGTCAGTAAAACCACCGGTATGCGAGCAAGAGCTCAGCGCGCTGGCGCACTGAGCGCGTAATTAACGCGATGCTGACTGGCGCAGGATCCCTTTGACCATCCGCCAGGTGCTCCAGATGCCGAGGCCGCGTTTGCCCCAGCGGATTAAAAAGCGCGGATGGCGCACCGACCAGATAGCCATTACCCCGCTGCCGACCATCGCCCATGAACGCAGGTGTTTCAGCGTTTGCCAGCCGCGATCGATAGGTGAGGTGGCTTCCAGCCAGTGACGATGGCTGGCGGCCAAATCCAGCCGCTGTTGCTGGATTTGGCGCAGCAGCAGCGCTTTTCGCTGGTCGCGTTCCTGTTGGCCGCTCATCGACGATCGTCCTCAAGCAGCGCGCGATCGTTCGCCAGCTCGTCGCGGGTATGGCGTAAAAACGTTGAACGGCGAGCTTTCCTGAGGGTCCAGATTCCCCCTATCAGCGAGGCGAGCAGCAGGACGCTGGTGGTCGCGATCATCACATGCAGGCGGTACTGTGGATCGACGGCCCAGATGATCAGCACCAGCAAGCTCATCAGCCCAAAAGCGGCGAATAACAGCGTTAGCCCGAGCATCAGCAACAGCTGGAAGAGGTTCGCTTTCTCCTCTTCCAGCTCCACGACGACCAGGCGCAAGCGCGTTTCCACCATTTCGACCAGCAGCGTGATAATCCGCTGGCCGATGCCGAATACGCTCTGTCCCGGGCCCTGCGTGTGTTGAGAGTTTGCCATAATTAACGGCGCGACAGCAGTACGCCGACAACCAGCCCGACGGCTGCGCCAATGCCCACTCCGGTCCATGGATTTTCGCGAACGTACTCATCGGCGCGAGCGGCGGTTTCACGCGTCTGCTTGACGATGGCATCGCTGGTGTCGCTGAGACGCACACGGCTGTCTTTCAGTACGCTTTCCGCTTTGCTACGCAGTTTGCCGAGCTCTTCTTTCGATTTGTCGGTGGAGGAGTTCAGAACTTCTTCCAGCGTGTCAGCCAGATTTTTCAGCTCAGCGCGTAGATCTTCTGCAACGTTATCTTTAGCCATCTTGTTCTCCTGTAGCGTTTACCAATTAATAATCGCGTGACTCAAGCGCTTTCAGTTCCTGCTGCGCTTCATCCAGTTTACGTTCCCGTTTGCTAATTTTGTCCGCATCGCCTTTCTGCTTCGCCTCGCTCAGATCGCGCTGACGTTCGGCAACTTCGGCCTTCTGTTTGGCGATTTTCTGCTGATGTTCAGCCCTGACCTTGCTGTCGCTGCAGTTAGCGCGAACTTCCTGCAGCGCTTTGTTCAGGCCGTCAATGCGATGCTGATTATGGTGTTTTTCGGCATAGCTGATCTCCCGTTGGATACTTTGTTCTTTTTCCTGACAAGGAGAGGCTGCGAAGGCGCTGGCGCTAAGTGAGGTCAGAGCCAGTAATAGTGCGATGCGGTAATTCATGGATTCTACCTTCCATTGTGTGAGGGTATATCGACGATACACCCAATCCAGTCAACAATACGAGCCAGGCGGTTCCCGCAGTTTTAATAATAGACACGAAAGCGGGACTTCACCAAACCGTGCGAAAAGATTCGGAATTTTTGACGCGTTATCCAAAACGGCGCGGAGCATCGCGCAGGCGGGATAACCAGGCGGTGGCCGAATTTTCTTCATCCACCAGAGCAATAATATAACCGTGAGGCAGAGCTCGGCCCAATACTTCTTTTGCCGCGGCGCCCTGAGCGTTGGAGTCGAATTTGATCAGCAGGCCGTCTTTTTGCGGCGTGATGCTCTTAAAACGGATGCCGTTGGCGTCAAGATGATGCCAGACGGAAAAACCGTCCGGCATGGCGACGCCCTGGCTGACGGGACGGATGGCCAGAGTGGATTCATGCTGACTGACGGTCAGCCACAGCCAGACGATGGCGCAAAGCAGCAGTGAGCCGCCCAGCATCCACCGCATCTGGCGCCAGGAAGGACGTTTGATGACCATGTTTAGCTCCGACTACTGTGTTTTTTCTTCCACAGTACAACCAGGGAGCCGATCAGACCAAAGACCAGCAGCGCAACCGGTAGCAGCATCAGACATGACATCAGCTGATCTTCATACTTCAGGAACACCGGTGTTTTACCCAGCAGATAGCCGAGAGAGGTAAGAATCAGCACCCACAGCAGGCCGCTCATCCAGTTAAAGAACTGGAAACGCGCGTTATTCAGACCGGAGATACCGGCAATTGTTGGCAGCAGCGTACGTACGAAGGCGATAAAGCGGCCAATCAGCAGCGCTGACAACCCATGCTTGTGGAACAGGTGATGGGCTCGCTGGTGATAATGCGAGGGTAAATGCGAGAGCCAGTTTTGCACGATCCGCGTATTGCCCAGCCATCGGCCCTGGATATAGCTTACCCAGCAACCAAGGCTCGCCGCCGCCGTCAGCAGCAGTAAGGTTTCCGGGAAGCCCATCGCCCCTTTGGCGATCAACACCCCAACCAGCACCAGCAGGCTGTCGCCTGGTAAAAACGCCGCCGGCAGTAAACCGTTCTCAAGGAACAAAATCATAAATAAGACAAAATAGAGCATGCCAATCATGGAGGGATTAGCGAGGGTTTCGTAATCCTGGGCCCATAAGGCATTCAGTAATTGGGTTAGTAGTTCCATTCACGATTCCTGGTACATCGGTTAACGGTACGTCTGAACGCGGTGTATTCATTAGCCATCGGGTATAGCGACTAAATTATTATGAGAGTATGGCCGCTGTTAATACGTTCTGATCGAATCCTTGATTAAACAGTAAGTAAACACTTACCTGCAGAACGGTAAAATGCATCTAATTGTAACAAACTAGCTGACTTCACGTCATAGAAATTGCAGTTTGTTGCTGATTGATTTTGCGGGTTGCAGGGGCGAGTAGCGAGAGGATTTACACAGGCTGACACTATATATGCTTTGCTTACCCTGTCGGGTCTGCGGGCAGAAAAAGAGGTTCTGCCCGTGAAAGGGATAATACGTTATTTTGCCCCGTTCGCCGCGGTATCGAGATGAACCACCGGATTTTCGGCAAACAGATAGCGATCGGCATTGAATTCAAAGTCATCGCTGGTTTCGTTAAACAGCATCAGCTTGGTATTTTCCAGATGCTGCCACATTGCCAGCTTCGCCGCGTGAGGGTCTTTACGAATGAGCGCTTTGAGGATTTGGTCATGATCGTCGCACCAGTTGTCGACGGTGCGCAGGTCGATATGATCGTGTAGTTTTTTCCAGTACGGGTTATGTACACGCTGGGTCCACATCTTCTCTACGATGGCGGCAAGCGCGGTGTTCTGGGTGGCCAGCGCGACCTGGACATGGAACTGCAGGTCCCATTCGGAATCGCGGAAGCACTTCTCGTTGCGGGCTTTCTCCTGAATTTCCATTAGCTTCATGATGTCCTGTTTGGTCACCTGAGTCGCGGCGAATTCAGCGATATTGCTCTCAATTAACTGACGGGCCTGGAGTAATTCAAACGGACCATAGTTGGCGAACTCCAGCGATTCATCCACCACCTGTTGGTATTTCGGGTGGTTGGAAATAACGTGGATGCCGGAGCCTTTGCGGACTTCAACATAGCCTTCGACTTCCAGCATGATGATGGCTTCGCGAACCACGGTGCGGCTGACGCTTTTTTCATCGGCGATAAAGCGCTCTGCAGGCAGCTTATCCCCTACAAGGTAGACGCCTTGTTCGATACGCGTCTTTAGCTCAGCGGCAAGCTGCTGATAGAGACGGCGCGGTTCACTGATTTCCATATTCGCTCCCGGAAGATGGCGACAATATTCGATTTGTTATACCACTTTTACGCGCTTTCCACCACTGGAAGGCATAAAAAAAGCCGCCTCAAAAAGGCGGCTTAGTCGGTGCAAAATCATCTGGCAGTCTAGCTTTGCGTCACCGGTTTCGTGGTATTGAGCGGCGTCGAGTCATCGTCGGCCGATTTGTTTTTCAGTACCGTCCAGATAACCAGCGCGCCGAGTAAGTCGAAGACCGCCAGCACCGCGAACAGCGGGCTGAAACCGATGGTATCCGCCAGCGCGCCGACGACCAGCGCGAACATGGTGCTGGCCAGCCACGCCGCCATCCCGGTCAGGCCGTTGGCGGTGGCCACTTCGTTACGACCAAAGACGTCGGAAGAGAGAGTGATCAGCGCGCCGGACAAGGCCTGGTGAGCAAAACCGCCGACGCACAGCAGCGCAATCGCCACATACGGGCTGGTGAACAGGCCAATCATGCCAGGACCAATCATCAGCAGGGCGCCCATCGTCACGACCATTTTACGTGAGACAATAAGATTCACGCCAAACCAGCGCTGGAACAGCGGCGGCAGGTAGCCGCCGACGATGCAGCCGAGGTCGGCGAACAGCATCGGCATCCAGGCGAACATAGCGATCTCTTTCAGGTTAAAGCCGTAAACTTTAAACATGAACAGCGGGATCCAGGCGTTGAAGGTACCCCAGGCTGGTTCTGCGAGGAAGCGCGGCAGCGCAATACCCCAGAACTGACGGTTACGCAGGATCTGCCACGGCGACATTTTCTTCGCGTTATTGGTCTGATGCTGAGATTCCTGGCCGCCGATGATGTAGTCACGTTCTTCATCGGTGAGTTTTTTCTGATCGCGCGGGTGTTTGTAGAAAATCAGCCAGGCCATCGCCCAGGCGAAGCTCAGAACCCCGGAAATAATAAATGCCATCTGCCAGCTATGCATGACAATCGCCCATACCACCAGCGGCGGAGCAATCATCGCGCCGATAGAAGAGCCGACGTTGAAGTAGCCGACAGCGATGGAACGCTCTTTCGCCGGGAACCATTCGGAGCTGGCTTTCAGACCGGCAGGGATCATCGCCGCTTCCGCTGCGCCGACCGCGCCGCGGGCCAGCGCCAGGCCGCCCCAGCTACCTGCCAGCGCCGTTGAACCGCAGAACACCGCCCAGGCGATAGCAAAGAAGGCGTAGCCAATTTTGGTGCCGAGCACATCAAGCACATAGCCGGCAACCGGCTGCATAACGGTATATGCAGCGGAGTAGGCGGCGATGATATAAGAATATTGTTGGGTTGAAATGTGCAACTCTTCCATCAGCGTCGGCGCAGCCGCCGCTACGGTGTTACGAGTCAGGTAACCCAGCACGGTGCCCAGCGTCACCAGTGCGATCATATACCAACGTAACCCTTTAATTTTACGCATGTAAAACCTCATCGTTGTTGTCTCTCCGCAGCGTCTGCGGCCATCTTTCATCCCGCCAGGGGAGGAGGATGGGGAAACGGAGGGTTCAGGACGTGAACTGAACCTTGCCATCAGTGGTTAAAGTGAAACCGGCATCCCTACCGTTTAATCCGATGTCATTCACATCGGTAATGCATTCCGTCGGTTTATATGTTGCGACGGCAGAAAGATAACTTGTCATACAACTTTAAAAGTTGAGTACTGTCACAAAAGTGGGAAAGTTTGTAGGGACATTAATCGCGTCAATTAAAGCCAGGGCTGGCGCGGCTTGCAGCGATGTTTACTCCTTTGGTGGTGCTTTTTTTGTCGACGTTTATTGATCTAACTCACGAAAAATACTTCGGCCTGTAGAAATTGGTGTGATAACTTTGTCAGCATTAGAGTCAATCATCTGATGGGCTCCTTGATGGGGCGAAGAGGACACGACAATGACACCGTTTATGACCGAAGATTTTCTGCTTGATACCGAGTTTGCCCGCCGTCTGTACCACGATTACGCCAAAGATCAGCCGATTTTCGACTACCACTGCCACCTTCCGCCGCAGCAGGTTGCCGAAAATTACCGTTTTAAAAATCTGTATGACATCTGGCTGAAAGGCGACCATTACAAATGGCGCGCGATGCGCACCAACGGCGTGGCGGAGCGCTTGTGTACCGGCGATGCTTCCGATCGCGAGAAATTTGACGCCTGGGCGGCGACCGTACCTCATACCATCGGTAACCCGCTATATCACTGGACGCATTTAGAGCTGCGCCGTCCTTTTGGTATTACAGGTAAGTTGTTGTCGCCAGCCACGGCGGATGAAATCTGGGACCAGTGTAATGAGTTGCTGGCTCAGGAATCCTTCTCAGCCCGTGGAATTATGAAGCAGATGAATGTGAAGATGGTGGGGACGACCGACGATCCGATAGATTCACTGGAGCATCATGCGACGGTCGCCAAAGACAGTACCTTTGATATCAAAGTGTTGCCGAGCTGGCGTCCGGATAAAGCGTTCAACATCGAGCAGGCCACTTTTAACGATTATATGAACAAGCTTGGCGAAGTCTCCGATACCGAGATTCGCCGCTTCGCCGACCTGCAAAGCGCGCTGACTAAGCGTCTGGATCACTTTGCCGCTCACGGCTGTAAAGTTTCCGACCACGCGCTGGACGTGGTGCTGTTCGCTGAAGCTAGCGATAACGAACTGGATAGCATTCTCGCGCGCCGTCTGGCGGGCGAAACGCTCAGCGAGCATGAAGTCGCGCAGTTCAAAACGGCGGTGCTGGTATTCCTCGGCGCGGAATACGCGCGCCGCGGCTGGGTACAGCAGTACCACATCGGCGCGCTGCGTAATAACAACCTGCGTCAGTTCAAACTGTTAGGGCCGGATGTGGGGTTCGATTCCATCAACGACCGTCCGATGGCCGAAGAACTGTCAAAGCTGCTGAGCAAACAGAACGAAGAAAACCTGCTGCCGAAAACTATTCTGTACTGCCTGAACCCACGCGATAACGAAGTGCTGGGCACCATGATCGGTAACTTCCAGGGCGAAGGCATGCCGGGCAAGATGCAGTTCGGTTCCGGTTGGTGGTTCAACGATCAGAAAGACGGCATGGAACGTCAGATGACCCAGCTGGCGCAGCTTGGCCTGCTGAGCCGCTTTGTCGGTATGCTGACCGACAGCCGCAGCTTCCTCTCCTACACTCGCCACGAGTACTTCCGCCGTATCCTGTGCCAGATGATCGGCCGCTGGGTGGCTGCTGGCGAAGCGCCTGCGGATATCGCTCTGCTGGGCGAGATGGTGAAAAACATCTGCTTTAACAATGCGCGTGATTACTTCGCCATTGAATTGAACTAAGGCCTGAGGTCGGTTGATATGCAATACATTAAAATCCATTCGCAGGATAACGTCGCGGTGGCGCTGGCGGATATGGCGTCAGGCAGCGTGGTGACGATTGATAACGATACCGTCACCCTCAGCCAGGATGTTGTCCGCGGTCATAAGTTCGCGCTGCGGGCCATTGCGAAAGGTGAAAACGTCATTAAGTACGGGTTGCCGATTGGTCATGCGCTGGCGGATATCGCGCCGGGCGAGCATGTTCATGCGCATAATACGCGTACCAATCTGAGCGATCTCGACGCGTATCGCTATCAACCTGACCTGGTTGAACAACCGGCGCAGCCTGCGGATCGCGACGTTGAGATTTATCGTCGCGCCAGCGGTGAAGTCGGCGTGCGTAACGAGTTGTGGATCCTGCCGACCGTGGGCTGCGTCAACGGTATCGCCCGGCAGATCCAGAACCGTTTCCTGAAAGAGACCAACGACGCGGAAGGCACCGACGGCGTCTTCCTTTTCAGCCACACCTACGGCTGCTCGCAGTTGGGAGATGACCACATCAACACCCGTACCATGCTGCAAAACATGGTCCGTCACCCGAATGCCGGGGCGGTGCTGGTGATTGGCCTCGGCTGCGAGAACAACCAGGTGGATGCCTTCCGTGAAACGCTGGGGGATTTTGACCCGGAACGCGTACACTTCATGATTTGCCAGCATCAGGAAGATGAAGTGGAAGCGGGAATTGAGCATCTTCACCAGCTCTATGAAGTGATGCGCCATGATAAACGCGAAGCGGGTAAACTGAGCGAACTGAAGTTTGGCCTTGAGTGCGGCGGCTCGGACGGCCTGTCCGGCATTACCGCTAACCCATTGCTGGGGCGTTTTTCTGACTACCTGATTGCGAACGGCGGCACCACGGTGTTGACCGAAGTGCCGGAAATGTTCGGCGCCGAGCAGCTGCTGATGAGCCACTGTCGCGACGAAGAGACCTTCGGCAAACTGGTCACTATGGTCAATGATTTTAAACAGTATTTTATCGCCCACGACCAGCCTATCTACGAGAACCCGTCGCCGGGTAACAAAGCGGGCGGTATCACGACGCTGGAAGATAAGTCGCTTGGCTGCACGCAGAAAGCGGGTTCCAGCCAGGTGGTGGACGTTCTGCGCTACGGTGAACGGTTGAAAGTCCACGGGTTGAATTTGTTGAGCGCGCCGGGTAACGATGCGGTGGCGACCAGCGCGCTGGCGGGCGCCGGCTGCCATATGGTGCTGTTCAGTACCGGTCGCGGCACCCCTTATGGCGGTTTCGTACCGACGGTAAAAATCGCTACCAACAGCGAGCTGGCGGCGAAGAAAAAGCACTGGATTGATTTCGATGCCGGGCAGTTGATTCACGGGAAAGCGATGCCGCAGGTGCTGGAGGAGTTTGTCGATCTGATCGTCGATATCGCCAACGGCAAGCAGACCTGCAACGAACGCAATGATTTCCGCGAACTGGCAATCTTTAAAAGCGGCGTCACGCTGTAACGACAGTGGCTACCGCTGTGTTTGAAAGGTCGGATAAGCGTAGCGTCATCCGACAAAATAATGGCGCGGCCATTGAACGCTCCCCGGTTGCGCTTACGCTTACCGGGGCTACCAACTGAATACCGGACCGTAGGTCGGATAAGCGTAGCGCCATCCGACAAAATAACGACGCCGTCATTGAACGCTCCCCGGTCGCGCTTACGCTTACCGGGGCTACCAACTGAATAGGTCCGTAGATACTGTTATCGATTTGCAACTGTTTTGGTCCGGGAAAAACAGTTGTTTTTTATTATTTCAGAGCAGATTGCGCTCCCGATATTTCTTCTGCGTTATGTCCCTCATGGCGCAGGGAGCGCACAAAGGGCGGCCAGTCGCCGCCGCCCTCTGTACTCCCGGGCTCTGGCCGCCAAAATCGCCACTTCGTGGTGCCTTCGACTTATCCCGGCAGGCTTCGGGTCGGGCCGAGGCAGCGTCCTTGCAAATCACGGCCCTCAGCCCGCATCCATGCGGGCTGCCCCGGCCTTCCGGCAACGTCTCAGCGATTTTGAGGCCACTAACACCTGCAGTTTCAGCCAGCATGGTGAATAAATTAAAGGCAGGCCGCACGGACCGTAGGTCGGATAAGCGTAGCGTCATCCGACAAAATAACGGCGCCGTCATTGAACTCTCCCCGGTTGCGCTTGCGCTTACCGGGGCTACCAACAGAATAGGTCCGTAGGCCTGATAAGCGTAGCGCCATCAGGCAATATTTAACTACGCAGGGCATTCTTCGCCAGCTGTTCGTCTTCAGCTATACAGGCCGCGGCGGTGAAAAGCGCATCGGTGGACGAGTTGAGCGCCGTTTCGCAGGAATCCTGCAGCACGCCGATAATAAAGCCGACGGCGACAACCTGCATGGCAACATCGTTCGGAATACCGAACATATTACAGGCCAGCGGGATCAGCAGCAGCGAACCACCCGCCACTCCGGAAGCGCCGCAGGCGCACAGCGAGGCCACTACGCTCAGCAGCAGCGCCGTCGGCAGATCCACCGGAATATTCAACGTATGCACCGCCGCCAGCGTCAGCACGGTGATAGTAATCGCCGCGCCTGCCATATTGATGGTCGCCCCCAGCGGAATAGATACCGAATAGGTATCGCGATCCAGATTCAGCTTCTCGCACAGCGCCATATTCACCGGAATGTTGGCGGCGGAGCTGCGGGTAAAGAAGGCGTAGACGCCGCTTTCACGCAGGCAGGTCAGCACCAGCGGATACGGGTTACGGCGGATTTTCCAGAATACCAGCAGCGGGTTAATCACCAGCGCCACCAGCAGCATGCAGCCGACCAGCACCAGCAGCAGCTGGGCGTAGCCCCACAGGGTATCGAAACCGGTCGTCGCCAGCGTCGAGGAGACCAGGCCAAAAATACCCAGCGGCGCAAAGCGGATCACCAGCTTGACGATAAAGGTCACCGCGTGCGAGACGTCGTTAATCAGGTTTTTGGTGCTGTCGTTACCGTGGCGCAGCGCGAAGCCCAGTCCCACCGCCCACACCAGAATCCCGATATAGTTGGCGTTCAGCAGCGCGTCGATAGGGTTCGCCACCATGCTCATCAGCAGTCCGCGCAGCACCTCTACAATCCCCGACGGCGGGGTGATGCTGTCCGCCGCGCTGGTCAGATGCAGCGTAGAAGGGAAAACAAAACTAAACAGCACCGCGGTGAGCGCCGCGCTGAAGGTGCCCAGCAGATAAAGAAACAGAATCGGGCGGATACTGGTTTTTTGTCCGTGCTGATGGTTCGCGATCGACGCCATCACCAGCATTAATACCAGCACCGGCGCGACGGCTTTCAGCGCGCCGACGAACAGCGTTCCCAGCAATCCCACGGCGATGGCCGCCGGTTTTGAGACCAGCGCCAGTACCACGCCAAGTACCAGTCCCAACAGGATTTGTTTCACCAGGCTGCCCTGCGCCAGGCGCTGCAGCAGCCCCGACGGGCGGGTTTGTGTTGTCATAAATCATTCCTTCCAGTGATGTAGCAGTCCATCCCGGCGACGTATTATTTGTTACGTTTATGTCCGGATGTAAATGAATGTTTGCATGGTCGAGTATACGGAAAGAACGCGAGGGAGGAAGCGTATTCTACTGTTTCTTGCACGCCGATCTTGTTTTTTAACTATATATTAACGTTTTTGTGACATGCATAGAGATTATGCGCGGGAAACCTAAAGCCGTGCGGCGTATCCCGGCCAGATACGCGATATCTGGCCGGGGGTAGGGGGTTATTGCAGCTGTTTCTTCTTATCGTTCTGTCTGTTCACCCAGGCGTTAATCAGCAGCGTTGCCGCCAGAATACCGCCCACCACGCCGAGGGAAACGGCGATCGGAATGTGGTAGAAATCGACGATCAGCATCTTGATACCGATAAACACCAGGATCACCGACAGACCATATTTCAGCATCGAGAAGCGTTCCGCCACGCCTGCCAGCAGGAAGTACATCGCACGCAGGCCGAGAATCGCAAACAGGTTAGAGGTCAGCACGATGAACGGGTCGGTGGTCACCGCGAAAATCGCCGGGATGCTATCAACGGCGAAAATCACGTCGCTCAGCTCAACCAGGATCAGCACCAGCAGCAGCGGCGTGGCGAACAGCACGCCATTTTTACGGGTGAAGAAGCGCTCGCTCTCGATTTTATCCGTCATGCGCAGATGGCTGCGGATCCAACGCACCAGCGGCTTATCGCCGATCCCGGAATCATCTTCTTTCGCCAGCGCCATTTTCACCCCGGTAAACAGCAGGAAGGCGCCGAACACGTACAGTAGCCATTCGAACTGCGAAATCAGCCAGCTGCCGGTGAAGATCATAATGGTACGCAGGACAATCGCGCCGAGGACGCCATACACCAGAACCCGGCGCTGTAGCGCAGGCGGCACGGCAAAGTAGCTAAAGAGCATTAACCAGACGAAGACGTTATCGACCGCCAGTGATTTTTCGATCAGATAACCGGTGAGGAAGGCTAAAGCCTGCGGATCGGCGACGGCGCGGCCCTGCGTTTGCACCAAATACCACCAGAAAGCGGCATTAAACAGCAGGGAGAGGGTGACCCACAGGATGGACCAACCGGCGGCCTGCTTCATGGTCATGGTATGCGCACCGCGCCTTCCCTGAAGCAGTAAATCGATCGCCAGCATGATGACCACGACTACAGCGAATCCGCCCCATAATAACGGCGTGCCGACACTATTCATTGCGTTATTCCTTACATAAAAACAAAACGGCTGTCGTCGGAAGACGGCAGCCGCTGCGCTTTTATGCATAGACCTCGCCTTCCGGCAAGGTCTCACTTACAACAAGAGCGGACATGGATCCTTGATCTTGTTGCCCGGCGACCGGATGCGGTTTTGCACGCATCGTAATGACGATCGACCGGCCAGGAAGTTACTCCCCTTTGCACGTAACAAAGTATTACAAGTTATAAAGGGCGTCAATGGAGGTCGAGGGCCCATTTACACTCCTTTACTCCACAGGCTGAGTATCCGCCGGGAAGATCACGCCGGTTTGGCGACGGATTTCGCTAAGCAGTTTTGCCGTAATGCGGCTGACTTCAAGCCCTGGATGAGCGACGTCGTTGGTTTCCACCAGCCGCGCGAACGCTTCCGCTTCATACAGCATAGTATTGATGTGCTGAGGCTGGGTGAGATCCTGCGCTTTGCCGCCGCGTGGAATAAAGGCCACCTTCTGGCATTCGGAGATTTTCTCAATCACCAGCGCGCCTTCTTCGCCCTGGATTTCGCTGGGGATAGTGGAGTCGCTGACCTTCGAGTGGTGCAGGGTGACATCGAAATCGCCGTAGCTCAGCACCACCGTGCCCTGACCATCAACGCCGCTCGCCAGCAGGCTGGCGCTGGCATGGACCGCTTGCGGTTCGCCCCACAGCGCGACCGCCGAGGCGAGGCAGTAAAAACCGATATCCATAATCGAGCCATTGGAAAAGGCCGGGTTGAAAGTATTCGGGTTTTCGCCGTCGAGATAGCGCTGGTAGCGCGATGAGTACTGACAGTAGTTGATGAAGGCTTTGCGCAGTCTGCCCACTTTATCGAGCGCTTCGCGCAGCAGCAGGAAGTTTGGCAGGCTGGCGGTTTTGAAGGCTTCAAACAGCACCACGTTGTTTTCTTTAGCCACGGCAATCGCCGCTTCGACCTCTTGCAGGTTCGATGCCAGCGGCTTTTCGCAAATCACGTGTTTTTTATGGCTCAGGAACAGACGGGTTTGCGGGAAGTGCAGCGAGTTCGGACTGGCAATATAGACCGCGTCAACGTCAGGGCTCTGCGCCAGTTCATCGAGCGAAGTAAACAGATGCTCGACCGGGTAGTCATTAGCGAAAGCTTGCGCCTGTTCAAGGCTGCGGGAATAAATCGCGGTGAGTTTAAATTTACCGGTTTCATGGGCGGCATCGACAAACTGCTTAGTAATCCAGTTTGTGCCAACAACTGCGAAACGTATCATAAACGTTGACGAACTCCGTTAAAGGGGACCTTTCGTCACTCTAGCACGCCATGATGACAAAACGAGTGCGCTATCACGCAGAACGGTTTAACGAAAGGTGCGTCAGCCACAGGCGGGTATCAAACTCTAGCTGGTGATACTGCGGCTCCATATGACAGCACAGCTGATAGAAGGCCTTATTGTGATCCTTCTCTTTTAAGTGCGCCAGTTCATGAACCACGATCATGCGCAGAAACGCTTCCGGCGCGTCGCGAAACACCGTCGCTACGCGAATTTCCGCTTTAGCTTTCAGTTTGCCGCCCTGAACGCGGGAAATAGCGGTATGCAGGCCAAGCGCGTTCTTCAGAACGTGGATTTTACTGTCGTACATCACCTTATTGATTGGCGCCGCCCCGCGCAGATAGCGGGCCTTCAGATCCTGGGTGTATTGATATAACGCCTTATCGCTGTTGACATCATGCCCCTGCGGATAGCGCTTTTGCAGCACCTCGCCGAGGCGACCTTGCTCGATTAAGGTCGTCACCTGCGACAGCAGCGATTCGGGGTAGCCCTGAAGGTAAGGTAGCGTGTTCATGGTGAAAAAAGTTTACTTCTCCGGAGAATTGAGCGATAACACGCGCGAATTTTAGCATTTCGGAGGGGCGATGAGCCAGGTAGAGTTAAACGGTGAGTTATTCACATTAGAGCGGTTCCCACCTAACGCTGAAGAAGAAGCGCTTCAGGCATGGGAAGCGGCGGATGAATATCTGCTGCAACAGGTGAATGACGTCGACGGCCTGACGCTCATCTTCAACGACGGCTTCGGCGCGCTCTCCTGCGCGCTGGCGGAGCGCAACCCGGTCAGCATCAACGACTCCTTTATTTCCGAGCTGGCGACCCGCCACAACCTGCGGATGAACGGTATCGATGAAGAGAGCGTGCGCTTTCAGGATAGCCTGAGCCCGCTGCCGGCCTCGCCGGCGCTGGTGCTGATTAAGGTGCCAAAACAGCTGGCGCTGCTGGAACAGCAGCTGCGCGCGCTGCGCGAAGTGGTGACGCCGGAAACCCGCATTATCGCCGCGGCGAAAGCCCGTGACGTACACAACTCGACGCTGGCGCTGTTTGAAAAAATCCTCGGTACCACCACCACCTCGCTGGCGTGGAAAAAAGCGCGTCTGATCCACTGCGTTTTCACCGCCCCTAAGCTTGCCGATGCGCCGCAAACCTACAGCTGGAAGCTGGACGGCACGCCGTGGACCATCCATAACCACGCCAACGTTTTTGCCCGCAGCGGACTGGATATCGGCGCGCGTTTCTTCCTGCAGCATTTACCGTCTGATTTAGAAGGCGAGATCGCCGATCTTGGCTGCGGCAATGGGGTGATTGGCCTGCAGGCGCTGGCGCAAAACCCAAACGCCAGCGTGATGTTCACCGATGAGTCGCACATGGCGGTGGCTTCCAGCCGTTTGAACGTCGAGCGCAACCTGCCGGACGATATCGCACGCTGTGAATTCATGGTCAACAATTCGCTTTCCGGCATAGAGCCCGACCGCTTTACGGCGATTCTGTGTAATCCGCCGTTCCATCAGCAGCACGCCATTACCGACCATATTGCCTGGCAGATGTTTAACGATGCCCGCCGCAGCCTGAAATACGGCGGCGAGCTATACGTCGTCGGCAACCGCCACCTCGATTACTTCCGTAAACTGAAGCGCGCTTTTGGTAATTGCACGACCATTGCGACGAACAATAAGTTTGTCATTTTGAAAGCAACGAAGGTGCGTAAACAGCGCTGATGCATGTCGCTGTTTCCCCCGGCTTGCGGCTTTCGCCTTAGCCGGGCTACTGACTGTCGCCTTAGCCGGGCTACCTTTCGGGATTATCGTGGTAGCCCGGGGAAGGCGCATCGCGCCGCCCCCGGGACACGGCTAAATCGCCAGCGCCAGTTTTGTGCCCTGGGCAATCGCCCGGCGCGCATCCAGCTCCGCCGCCACGTCGCAACCGCCGATTAAATGCACCGTTTTCCCCGCCGCGCGCAGCGGTTCCGCCAGCTCGCGGCGCGGTTCCTGACCGGCGCAGATAACTACCTGATCGACCGCCAACAGCTGGCGCTCGCCGCCGATAGTGACGTGTAACCCTTCATCATCGATCTTTTCATAGCTGACCGCCGGGATCATTTTCACGCCGCGCGCCAGCAGCGTCGCGCGGTGGATCCAACCGGTAGTTTTGCCGAGCCCTTCGCCCGGTTTGCTGGCTTTGCGCTGCAGCATCACAATCTGTCGCGGGCTTTTACTCAACTGCGGGCCTTCAGGACTCAGCCCTCCCGCCGTTTGCAGGCTGGTATCGATACCCCATTCGCGGCAGAACTCGCCGATATCCTGGCTGGTGGCCGCGCCCGACTGGCTTAAATACATCGCGGTATCGAAGCCGATGCCGCCGCAGCCGATAATCGCCACCTTTGCGCCAACCGGCGCTTTATCGCGCAAGACATCCAGATAGCTCAGCACCTTGGGATGATCGATCCCGGCGATCGCCGGCAGGCGCGGGGCGATACCGGTGGCGAGGATCGTCTCATCGAACGTTAGCAGATCGTCTGCCGTGACGCGGGTATTCAGGCGTAGATCGACACCATGAAGATCGAGCATGGTGCGGTAGTAACGCAGCGTCTCGTGAAACTCCTCTTTGCCGGGGATCTGTTTGGCGATATTAAACTGGCCGCCGATCTCCGGGAGCGCATCGAACAGCGTGACCTGATGGCCGCGGGCGGCGGCGTTAACGGCGAAAGCCAGGCCGGCAGGCCCGGCGCCGACCACCGCCAGCCGTTTAGGCGCGTTGGCAGGCAGGACCGGCATCAGGGTTTCATGGCAGGCGCGCGGGTTGACCAGACAGGAGGTGACTTTGCCGACGAAAATCCGATCGAGACACGCCTGGTTGCAACCGATGCAGGTGTTGATCTGATCGGCACGATCGTTCTGCGCTTTCGACATAAATTCGGCGTCGGCGAGGAACGGGCGGGCCATCGATACCATATCGGCATCGCCGCGGGCGAGAATATCCTCCGCGACCTGCGGATCGTTGATGCGGTTGGTGGTAATCAGCGGGATCGACACCGCGCCTTTCAGCTTGCGGGTGACCCAGCTGAAAGCCCCTCGCGGTACCGGCGTGGCGATGGTCGGAATGCGCGCTTCGTGCCAGCCGATGCCGGTATTAATGATTGTCGCCCCTGCCGCTTCGATGGCTTGGGCCAGTTCGGTGACCTCCGCCAGCGTGCTGCCGTCGTTGACCAGATCGAGCATCGACAGACGGTAGATGATAATGAAATCGTGACCGGCGCGCTGGCGCACCGCCTTAACCACTTCAATGGCGAAACGCATGCGCCTGGCATAATCGCCGCCCCATTGGTCGTCGCGCTGGTTGGTGCGCGCGGCGAGAAATTCGTTAATCAGATAGCCCTCAGAGCCCATCACTTCGACGCCGTCATAGCCCGCTTCGCGCGCCAGCTGGGCGCAGTGGGCAAAATCATCGATAAGCGTAAGGATCTCATCGTGGCTCAGTTCATGGGGCGTAAAACGGTTGATCGGCGCCTGTAGCGCCGAGGGGGCGACCAGCGCGGGCTGATAGCTGTAGCGCCCGGTGTGCAGGATCTGCAGAGCGATTTTGCCGCCTTCCTGGTGTACCGCGTCGGTAATATGGCGATGGTGCGCCAGATGGCTGGCATCATTGAGTACCGCGCCGCCGGCCATGGTGACGCCAGAGGGCGCCGGGGCGATGCCGCCGGTGACGATCAGCGCCACGCCGTGGCGGGCGCGCTCGGCGTAAAAGGCCGCCAGCCGCTGCGCGCCATCCGGTAACTCTTCCAGCCCGGTATGCATTGAGCCCATCAACACGCGGTTTTTGAGCGTTGTGAAGCCCAGCTCAAGCGGGGCGAAAAGCGACGGATAGCGGCTCATAGTGGCTTCCAATGTAAAATTATTGTTATGTGGTCGGATGAGTTACTAATTTAGCCGTCGCGGAGAAAAAGGGAAAAGGGGAGTGCGGTGATTGTGATGGGATTCAAAGAACGGAACACGTTGTCCCTCACCCCGACCCTCTCCCAAAGGGAGAGGGAGAAAGGCGGACCGGCACCGATATTCAACGCTAGTGCCGAACGGTTCCCTCACCCAAAGGGCGAGGGGGAAAGGCGGATCGGCATCGGTATTCAAGGCTAGTGCCGAACGGTTCCCTCACCCAAAGGGCGAGGGGGAAAGGCGGACCGGCACCGGTATTCAAGGCCTGCGCCGAACAGTTCCCGCTCAAAGGGCAAGGGGAAAGGCGGACCGGCACCGGTATTCAAGGCCTGCGCCGAACGGTTCCCTCACCCAAAGAGCGAGGGGGAAAGGCGGAGCGGCATCGGTATTCAAGGCCTGCGCCGAACGGTTCCCTCTCCCAAAGGGCGAGGGGGAAAGGCGGATCGGCATCGGTATTCAAGGCCTGCGCCGAACGGTTCCCTCACCCAAAGGGCAAGGGGAAAGGCGGACCGGCACCGGTATTCAAGGCCTGCGCCGAACGGTTCCCTCACCCAAAGGGCGAGGGGGAAAGGCGGACCGGCACCGATATTCAACGCTAGTGCCGAACGGTTCCCTCTCCCACCGGGAGAGGGTTAGGGTGAGGGGGCTACGCGCTGGCGGCGCTCCAGACCCGGCGCTTGCCACATCGACGTTGTCAGCCCGCTATCCACCAGACCCAACTGATCGGCGTACACCGTTTGCCACTTGCTCATCATCTCCTGATACAGCTCGCGATGCTGCGGATTAGGGGTGAACTCGCGATGCCAGCTCACTAACCGCTCTCCGGTACTGGCCATATCGCCATACAGTCCGGCGCCGGTTCCGGCGGCGATGGCGCAGCCCAGAGCGGTGGCTTCGCGGACCACCGGCACCCGCACCGGCAGGCCGGTGACGTCGCTGAGGATCTGGCTCCACAGCGCGCCTTTAGAGCCGCCGCCGGCAAACACCAGGCTCTCGAATGTCACGCCGGAGAACTGCGAAATCTGCGCCAGGTTGCAGGCGGAGACAATCGCCGCGTTCTCCTCCAGCGCGCGGAACAGGGTCGCTTTGTTGCACTTCTCCGGATCGATGGAGAGGTTAATAAACGACGGCGCGGCGTGGTACCACTGCTTAAAGTGCATAGCGTCGGAAAAAATAGGCATCACGCCGTGGGATCCGGCGGGCACGCGGCTGGCCATCTCCTCCAGCAGCGAATAGGCATCAACGCCGAGCCGCTCGGCAATCAGTTTTTCTTCAGCGCAGAAGGCGTCGCGGAACCAGCGCATGGTCAGCCCGGTAAAGAAGCTGATCGATTCCGCCTGCACCATGCCGGGAATGACATGAGGATTAACGCGAATATTCATCTGCGGATCGGTACGCACCTGCGGCAGGTTGACCACCTGCTGCCAGAAGGTGCCGCCGAGTACTGCGGTTTGCCCGGCACGCACCACCCCAAGGCCCAGGCAGCCGAGCTGGACGTCGCCGCCGCCCATCACCACCGGTGTCCCGGCGCGCAGGCCGCTCTGCTGCGCCGCCGCTTCGGTGACGGCGCCCAGCAGGGTACCGGTCTCTTTGACCGGCGACAGCATATCGGCGCGCAGTCCGGCCATATCCAGCAGCGCCGGGCGCCAGTCGCGGCTGAACAGATCGAGCATGCCGGTGGTGCCGGCGTTTGACGGGTCGACCGCCAGCTCGCCGGAAAGCTTCGCCGCCAGCCAGTCGCTGATCATGGTGATGGTCGCCGCTTTGCGGTAGATATCGGGGCGGTGGTGCGCCAGCCACAGCAGGCGCGGCATGGCGCTTAGCGCCAGGGTTTGTCCCGAGACCTCGTACACCTCGGATTCAAAACGATAGTCGTGGATCTCCTTAAGCTCCGCCACTTCGCGGCTGGCGCGGGCATCGACGTTGGCGCAGGCCCAGATGGCCTCGCCGTCGCGGTCATAGAGGACGATCCCTTCGCGCATCGAACAGCAGGCGACGGACTGAATATCGGCGGCAGAGAGTCGGGCGGCGTCGAGCGCCTGGCGAATGCACTGGCAGGCCAGCTGCCAGTTGGTAGTAAGGTCGAACTCCATCGAGCCGGGGACGTTATCAACGCTCAGGTGTTTCCATTCGGCCTGGCCTACCGCCAGCTGGCGGCCATTAAGATCGAAAATGACCGCCCGAATGCTGCCGGTCCCGGCATCTAACGCTAACAGGTAACTCATGACATGCGCCTCGCTGTTGTCGCGCGGCGCCAGGCCGTCAGGAGGCCAGTGCGAGCACCGCGCGTGCTGTTGTCTCTTCCGTTACCAGGCCATTAATGCGCTTGCCAATCAGAGCGGCATGAATCGCCTGCGCTTTTTGTTCTCCCCCGGCGACGCCGACGATGGTGGGCAGCTGCGCCAGCTCATCAAGGGTTACGCCGAGGAGTTCCCGATGGATCTCCAGTCCTTCTACCGGCCGGCCGTCGGCCTGCAGGAAATAACCTAAAATGTCGCCGACCGCGCCTTTGCGCGCGTACATCAGCTGTTCGCCCTCGCTGATATAGCCGGAGCGTAAAATGGTGGCGTCGCGCCGCTGATCGATGGCGCCAATGCCAACCACCGCCGCGTCCGCCGCCATCGCCGCCAGCATCACGTCGCGCACGCTCGACTCGCGGCGCAGGATCTCGGCGACCTCCGCCGAAGAGACCCGCAGCGGCGCCGGAATAATGCTGACGCTGCAGGCGGCATCAAGCTGGCCGATGCCGGTCATATAAGGGCCGACGCCGCCGGAGAGGGTCACCAGCCGCACCTGCTGCGAGCCAATAAATCCGCTGAGATGCTGCAGGCAGCTCATGGTGGCTTCGCCGAACCCGACCGCCAATAATTGCCCCGGTTGCAGAATGCCCATCAGCGACTGCGCCGCGCCGATCCCCAGCCGGGTATTCATCGGCGGGGTATTGAGCGCCGGCAGCACGCGGGCAAGCTTGAGGCCAAAACGCTGCTGGAGTTCGCTTTCCAGCGCCAGGCAGCCCTCATAGCGCGAGTTGATCTGTACACGGATCACTCCGGACTGGCGGCCTTTCTCCAGCAGGCGGGAAATCTTCAGCCGTGGCAGCCCCAAACGCTCGCCGATGTCATTTTGCGTCAGGCCATCGTGGTAGTAACACCACGCCACCCGCGCCACCAGCTCTTCCTCGGCTAACGCCAGCCCGGCGTAGCGGTTCTCTTCCGTAATGCGTTTTTCGCTCATAAATTGAACTCTTATAAAAATTTAGATCATATGTTCGCTATTGCGCGGTCGGAAAGTGTGAGCCGACTGGCAAAACGGATCTTTCATCGCTGGCGCATTTATTCCTGACGATCTAAAGCACCAAAGTGTGATCTTCGCACGGTTGTAAATATAGTTCACCGTCTACGCTTTTGAACATTATTAAATTTAAAAATCATTTGTTCAATCGAGGCGCGATGATGAAGCCACTGTTTGAAGCTCGTCAGATTTGCAAACAGTTCTCCGGCGTTGCGGTGCTGAAGGGCATCGATTTCACGCTATGCGCGGGCCAGGTGCATGCGCTGATGGGCGGCAACGGCGCGGGTAAATCAACGCTGATGAAGATCATCGCTGGCGTTGAAACGCCGGACAGCGGTGAACTGACGCTCGGTGACCGCGCGTTTGCGCGTCTCAATCCGGCGCTGGCGCACCAGCTGGGCATCTATCTGGTGCCGCAGGAGCCGATGCTGTTTCCCAACCTCAGCGTGCGCGAGAACATTCTCTTCCGCCTGTCGAAGCGGGCGGATACCGCCGCGCGGTTGCAGGACAAACTGCAGCAGTTGAGCTGCCAGATCAACCTCGACGCCAGCGCCAGCACGCTCGAGGTAGCCGATCAACAGATGGTCGAGATCCTGCGCGGACTGATGCGCGAGGCCAGGATCCTGATCCTGGATGAACCCACCGCCTCTTTAACGCCGGGTGAAACCGAGAGGCTTTTTAGCCAGATCCGCGCGTTACAGGCGCTGGACGTTGGGATCGTCTTTATCTCACACAAATTGCCCGAAATACGCCAGCTTGCCAGCCATATTTCGGTGATGCGCGATGGCGCGGTGGTGCTGAGCGGCGAGACCGCGGCTTATCGCGATGAGCAACTGATTAACGCTATGACGCCGGCCAGCCGCGACCATGCGCTGAGCGACACGCAAAAGCTGTGGCTGGCGCTACCGGGCAACCGGCGTACTCAACCGCAGGACTTTCCCGTGCTACGGGTGGAGGATCTCACCGGAGAAGGTTTTATCGATCTCAATCTGGAGATCCGCGCCGGAGAGATCGTCGGTCTGGCCGGGCTGGTGGGATCTGGGCGCACCGAATTTGCTGAAACCCTATACGGCCTGCGTCCACCGCGCGCCGGGCGGATCTGGCTGGAGAATCGCGAGATCGGCCGCGATAGTATCCGCGCCAGGCTAGCCAGCGGGCTGGTCTATCTGCCGGAAGACCGCCAGGTCTCGGGGCTGTTTCTCGATGCGCCGGTGCGCTGGAACACGGTGATGTTCAATCAGCCGTCGTGGTGGCAGCAGGGGAAACGGGAGGCGGCGGTGGTTGAGCGCTATCACCGTGCGCTGGGGATCAAGCTGGCCGATGGCGATCAGCCGGTGCGCACTCTCTCTGGCGGTAACCAGCAGAAGGTACTGCTGGCGCGCTGTCTGGAAGCCAATCCGTTACTGCTGATTGTCGATGAGCCGACGCGCGGCGTGGATGTCTCCGCCCGCGCCGATATCTATCAACTGCTAAAAAGCGTTGCCGCGCAAAACGTGGCGGTGTTGATGATCTCCAGCGATCTGGATGAGTTCGTTGGCCTGGCCGACCGGGTGCTGGTGATGCATCAGGGCCGCTACAGTGGCGAATTGGCGCGGCAGGCGGTGACCGTCGATCGCATGATGACCCTGGCCTTCGGAGGGCAGGCATGAAAACGTTACTGAAGAATCGCGAACTGAGCGCCTTCTTTGCCATCGTGGCGCTCTTTGTTGTGCTGGTGGCGCTCAATCCAGCCTATTTCAGCCTGCAGACCCTGGCGATGATTTTCGCCAGCTCGCAGATCCTCTGCCTGCTGGCATTAGGCGCGACGCTGGTGATGCTGACCCGCAATATTGATGTGTCGGTAGGCTCGACCGTTGGGCTGTGCGCCATCGCCGTCGGCGTGGCGCTGAACAACGGTTACGGGCTGGCGACGGCTATCGCCTTCGCGCTGGCGATTGGCGCGCTGGCCGGGGCTTTTAACGGCCTGCTGGTCGTGGGACTGCGCATTCCGGCGATTGTCGCGACGCTCGGTACGCTGGGGTTGTATCGCGGAGTGATGCTGCTGTGGACCGGCGGGAAATGGATCGAGGGCTTGCCCGACAGCCTGAAATCGCTCTCGGAGCCCGCGTTTATTGGCGTGTCGCCGCTGGGCTGGCTGGTGCTGGCGCTGCTGCTGGCGGGCGGCTGGCTGCTGTCGCGCACCGCCTTTGGTCGTGATTTTTACGCCGTTGGCGATAATCTCGCCGCCGCGCGTCAGCTGGGCGTGGCGGTCAACCGCACGCGGATGCTGGCCTTTACCCTCAACGGCATGCTGGCGGCCTGCGCCGGGATCGTCTTCGCCGCGCAAATTGGTTTTGTGCCTAATCAGACCGGCAGCGGGCTGGAGATGAAAGCCATCGCCGCCTGCGTACTGGGCGGGATCTCGTTGCTCGGCGGTACCGGTACGCTGCTCGGCGCGTTTCTCGGCGCCTTTTTCCTCACCCAAATCGACACCGTGCTGGTGCTGTTCCGCCTTCCCGCCTGGTGGAATGACTTTATCGCCGGCCTGGTGCTGCTCGGCGTGCTAGTGCTCGATGGCCGCCTGCGCCAGGCGCTGGCCCGCCATCAGCGGGCGCTAAAGTACAGCCGTTTCCAGCCCGGTAATAAAGGGGGCAAACAGGTTGCCCGCTTTCCCGAACGCAAAAGCAAAGAGGTGGCTTAAATGAAGCTGAAGCTTAACTGGGAAAGCGCGCTGCTGGCGTTGCTGATCGCGGAAATCCTGCTATTCGGCGCGTTGAATCCGCGCATGCTGGATCTCAATATGCTGCTCTTTAGCACCAGCGACTTTATCTGCATCGGCATCGTCGCGCTGCCGCTGACGCTGGTGATCATCAGCGGCGGGATCGATATTTCGCTGGGCTCGACCATCGGCCTGTGCGCTATCGCCCTCGGCGTAATGACCCAGGCGGGCTGGCCGCTGTGGCTGGCGGTATCGCTGACGTTGCTATTGGGGCTGCTGTGCGGGTTATTTAACGCCGCGCTGATTCACTACACCGGCATCAGCCCGCTGGTGATCACCCTCGGGACGCTGTATCTGTACGGTGGCGGCGCGCTGCTGCTTTCCGGGATGGCCGGCGCGACCGGTTACGAGGGGATTGGCGGTTTTCCCGATAGCTTCACCGCCTTCGCCAATTTAACCCTCGCAGGACTGCCGCTGCCGCTGGTGCTGTTCGCGATTATCACCTTTTTCTTCTGGCTGCTGGCCCATCGCGGGCGCTTTGGCCGCCACCTCTTTTTACTCGGGCAAAACCCGCGCGCCGCGCGCTATGCCGCGCTGTCGGTGAACGGCATCCCGTACGTGCTGTATGGCCTGGTTGGCGTCGCATCGGCGGTCGCAGCGCTGGTGATGGTCTCCTATTTCGGCTCGGCGCGTTCGGATTTAGGTCGCGACCTGCTGATGCCGGCGCTGACCGCGGCGGTGCTTGGCGGGGCCAATATTTACGGCGGCTCGGGATCGATACTGGGTACCGCGCTGGCGGCGTTGCTGGTGGGGTATCTGCAACAGGGTTTACAGATGGTCGGCATCCCCAACCAGGTGTCGAGCGCGCTGTCAGGGGCGCTGTTGGTTGTGGTGGTGATGGGGCGTTCGCTGAGCCTGCACCGTGAATGGGTGCGCGCAACCTGGCGGCGTCTTTTCTCGCATAAAACAATCGGAGCATAAAATGAAATTAAAACTGATCGTGCTGGCGCTGACGATGAGCGTGGTTACCGCGCAGGCGGCGGACCGCATCGCCTTTATTCCTAAGCTGGTTGGCGTCGGCTTCTTTACCAGCGGCGGCAACGGCGCGAAAGAGGCAGGGAAAGCGCTGGGCGTTGATGTCACCTATGACGGCCCGACCGAGCCCAGCGTCTCCGGCCAGGTGCAGCTTATCAACAACTTCGTCAACCAGGGCTACAACGCGATTATCGTCTCCGCCGTCTCGCCGGACGGCCTGTGCCCGGCGCTGAAGCGGGCGATGCAGCGTGGGGTGAAAGTCCTGACCTGGGATTCCGATACCAAGCCGGAGTGCCGCAGCATCTATATCAACCAGGGTACGCCGCAGCAGCTCGGCGGCCTGCTGGTGGAGATGGCGGAAAAGCAGGTCAGCAAACCAGCCGCCAAAGTGGCGTTTTTCTACTCCAGCCCGACGGTGACCGACCAGAACCAGTGGGTGAAGGAAGCCAAAGCCAAAATCGAAAAAGAGCATCCGCAGTGGCAAATCGTCACCACCCAGTTTGGCTATAACGATGCCACCAAATCGCTGCAAACCGCCGAGGGGATCTTAAAAGCCTATCCGGATCTCGACGCCATTATCGCGCCGGATGCCAATGCGCTGCCGGCGGCGGCGCAGGCGGCGGAGAACCTCAAGCGTCAGGGCGTGGCGATCGTCGGCTTTAGTACTCCGAACGTGATGCGCCCGTACGTTGAGCGCGGCACGGTGAAAGCTTTCGGCCTGTGGGATGTGGTTCAGCAGGGCAAAATTGCGGTTAACGTCGCCGATCGATTGCTGAAAAAGGGCGATCTTAACGTAGGCGATAGCGTTGAGGTGAAAGATATCGGCTCGTTGAAGGTCGAACCGAATAGCGTGCAGGGCTACCAGTATGAAGCGAAGGGCAACGGTATCGTGCTGCTGCCGGAGCGCGTGGTGTTCAGCAAAGAGAATATCAACAACTACGACTTCTGACGGAGGATGAGATGGCTGATTTAGACGACATCAAAGAGGGTAAGGACTTCGGTATCGACCGCCCGCAGCAGAACACGCTGTATACCCTGAAAGGCTGCGGCTCGCTGGATTGGGGCATGCAGTCGCGGCTGGCGCGCATCTTTAATCCGCACAGCAACCGCACGGTGATGCTGGCCTTCGATCACGGCTACTTCCAGGGTCCAACGACCGGGCTTGAGCGTATCGACCTGTCGATTGCGCCGCTGTTTGCCGACACCGATGTGCTGATGTGCACCCGCGGCGTACTGCGCAGCCAGGTACCGGTGGCCACCAATAAGCCGGTGGTGCTGCGCGCCTCCGGCGGTAATTCGATTTTGAGCGAACTCTCTAACGAATGCGTGGCGGTGGCGATGGAAGACGCGCTGCGTCTCAACGTTTGCGCGGTGGCGGCGCAGGTCTATATCGGCAGCGAATACGAACATCAGTCGATCAATAACATCATCAAACTGGTGGATGCCGGCAATCGCTACGGTATGCCGGTCCTGGCGGTTACCGGCGTCGGCAAAGAGATGGCCCGCGATGCGCGCTATTTCTCGCTGGCCAGCCGGATTGCCGCCGAAATGGGGGCGCAGTTTGTGAAGACCTATTTCGTTGAGGAAGGCTTTGAAAAAGTGACCGCCAGCTGTCCGGTGCCGATCGTCATCGCCGGCGGTAAAAAACTGCCGGAGCATGAGGCGCTGGAGATGTGCTGGCGGGCAATTGACCAGGGGGCGTCCGGGGTGGATATGGGGCGCAATATTTTCCAGTCCAGCGCCCCGCGTGCGATGCTGAAGGCGGTGAAAAAGGTGGTGCATGAGAATCTGAACGCGCGCGAAGCGTATCAGTTCTGGCAGGAAGAAAAACAGGGAGAGCTGAAATGAACGTCACGCTGGTGGAGATCAATATTAAACCCGAGCGGGTGGATGAGTTTCTCGAGGTGTTTCGCGCCAACCACGAAGGCGCGCTGCGGGAACCGGGCAACCTGCGCTTTGATGTCCTGCAGGATCCAGAGGTGAAAACCCGCTTTTTTATCTACGAAGCCTATAAAGACGATGAGGCGGTGCTGGCGCATAAGAAGACGCCGCACTATTTAGCCTGCGTCGAAAAGCTGGAGGAGATGATGTCGCAGCCGCGGCAGAAACGCAGCTTTATCGGCCTATTACCGGCGGTGTGAGACGAGCCCTCACCCCGACCCTCTCCCGAGGGGAGAGGGAGAAAAGCGGGCCGGAGCAGTGAATAAAACGGCATCGAACGGTTCCCTCTCTCCAGTGGGAGAGGGAGAAAAGCGGGCCGGAGCAGTGAATAAAAACGGCATCGAACGGTTCCCTCTCTCCAGTGGGAGAGGGAGAAAAACGGTATCGGACGGTTCCCTCTCTCCCGTGGGAGAGTGAGAAAAGCGGGCCGGAGCATTGAATAAAAATGGCATCGAACGGTTCCCTCTCTCCAGTGGGAGAGTGAGAAAAGCGGGCCGGAGCATTGAATAAAAACGGCATCGAACGGTTCCCTCTCTCCAGTGGGAGAGTGAGAGAAGCGGACCGGAGCAGTGAATAAAAACGGCATCGGACGGTTCCCTCTCTCCAGTGGGAGAGGGAGAAAAGCGGGCCGGAGCAATGAATAAAAACGGCATCGAACGGTTCCCTCTCCCCTGTGGGGAGAGGGTTAGGGTGAGGGGAATTACTACTTACGGAAAAACTCGTTATACAACATATATAAATGCGCCGCGCTCCACGAGAAGTTGGGCGCCCCCTGCTGGGCGCCGGTCAGCGGATTGTAATTCTCCTGAATAGGGCCATCGGCGGTTAAGCCTTTGGCGTGCTGGAAGAAGGCGTCCGCCAGCTTCAGCGCCTCATCGCGATGACCGTAGCGCTCCATTCCCTTTAGGCCGAACCAGAACTGATCCACCCACACTCGTCCGCGCCAGTAAATATCGGCGCCAAAGGCCGGGTTGGTCAGCGCGGCGGTGCCCAGCGGCACAAAGGTGTTGAACTCTTTCGGGTCGAGCATCACCGAAACCACATCGTCAGCATGTTGCTGCGTCGCCGCGCCGTTAAACAGCGGCGACCAGCCTTCCGGCCCTTTGCCGCGCTCGACGATCGGTTTACCGGCGCAGCCGTTGGCCAGCGGTTGTTCCTCGATACGAATGTCGTAATAGAAGCGGGTCTGCGGGTCGAACATGCAGGTATTGATATAATCCGCCAGCTTCGCCGCCAGCGCCTGATAGCGCTTTGCTTCCTCCGCTTTGCCAAGAATGGTCGCCATCTGCGCCAGATAGTGGTTATCGCTGTACATATAGCTGGCCTGATCGACCGACTCCTGGAGCAGCGAATACCCCAGCAGGTTGCCGTCGCGGTCGCGGTTTTCGGCGAATTTCACCGTCCAGTCGCTGCGTTTGCCGCCGTTGGCGACGTATTTATCCAGCTGTTCTTTATCGATAAAACCAAATACCGCCGCATCGTCGCGCCCGGATTCCCACGATGCCGCTACCTGCGCCGGGATTTCGAGGCTGTCGTAATCGCCTTTGGCCGTCACCTGCTCGTAGGCGCTAAGGCCGGAAAGCGTCTGCTCGGTTTGCCCTTTTTTCACCGTGAACAGCATGGCGCCGTCGGCGGTGTTGTGCGCCTTATCGCGGGTCGCGCCATATTCCGGCACGCCGTTACCGTTATGGTCGCGGTTGCGTAGCCACCAGTCGTGATAGGCCACCAGCTTCGGATACATCTCTTCCAGCCATGCTTTATCTTTGGTGACGTTATACACCTCCATCACCGACCAGGCCGCGAGGCTTGGCTTGGTGTTGCGTTCGTTCCAGTTGCCGCCGTCGCCGCCGCGCTCGGGGCTCAGGTTCCAGGCAATCAGATCGGGCACAAATCCGGCATCCTGCGGGCGCACCTTATCATTGGCTTTAATCTGCCAGGAGAAGACGGCGCGGATATTCTCTTTGGCGATATCCGGGTTGAAGTGGGCCATGGCGTAGGCCTGTTTCCAGGTATCCCACGGCCAGGTCTGGTTGCCGGAGAACCAGCGGCCGGTCACGGATGGGGTGACGGTGTGGTAATGCACCGCGCCGCCCGGCGCGCGCCAGTTGCCGTTGAGCGTCTCAATGGCTTTCACCGCCACGCGGGTCTGTTCGGCGGTAGCGTCTGGATTGCTGAGACCTTTTTGCAGATAGCCGTCCCAGCGCTGTTCGGAGGCGGTGAGATAGTAAGCCGGGCGCGCCAGAATATCGCGGATCTGCGCTTTTTCCCGCCGCGCTTGCTCCGCGGTGAGCAGGTGCGAATAAGTGGTGTAGAGGGTGGTGGAGCCGCGGATCTCCGCGCTGCTGGTGAAGCGGTGACCGTCGATACGGGTCTCGGTTGCCAGCGAACGGTGGATCTGATACTGCGATTCGCCGGAAGTCATCAGGTCAGAGGCGGCGCGAACTTTGCCAAAGCTGACCGTCAGGCCGTCGGGCGTGGCGCTCAGACGGCGCTGATAGTCCGGGAAAGCTTCATCAATGGTTTTGCCCGACAGCGCTTTACCCTCTTTGGCGGCCAGTTTTTCCAGTAATTCGCCATCCCACACCAGCTTCAGTGGAGTGTTGCTGGTGATTTTGGTCTCCACTAGCGAAGTGTGGGCGCTGGCGAAGCGCAGCGTCATCTCCACCTTCACGCCGGGCGCGGTCAGCGTTTGTTTCAGCGCGCCGGGCAGGCTCCAGGCCTGCAGGGTGAAATCGACCTTTTTGCCGTTCTGATACACCGTCAGGCGATCGAAGTTGGTGGCCATAAAGTTGATGTACTCTTCGGTCAGCAGCGCCGGGCCGGGGAAACCGCCCATGGTCGCCGGGCCGTCGGGCAGCAGGTGGCCGTGCCACGCCCCGAGGTCGAAAAAGGGGTTGAAGCGCTGGTGGTCATCGGCGTCGAAATCCTGCATATACTGCGGCGCGCCGCTACGATCGATGACGTTTTTAAACGCCTGCGCGGTGACGGCGTGGGCGGAAAAACTCAGCATCAGCGCGCAGGCCAGCGGCGTCAGCGTAGTGGTGAGGTTCATGGTATCTCGGCTCCTTGTTACCAGTAGAAGTATTGCATCAGGAAAATTTTGTCGCTCGGGTCGCCGCTGGCGTTGCTGGTGTAGAAACGGCTGTCGGCGGCGGTGGCGAAACGCCCGCCGCCGTATTCGTACCAGATGCCAAATTGCATAAACGCGGTGGTTTCATCAGCGGCGTGGTCCGGGCGGTGTTTGGCGTAGCTGTATGCGGTGGAGAAGTAGAGCCCGCTTAAGGCTTCATACATGGCGCTGGCCATAAAGCCGGTTTCGCTGCCGGGAACATCCAGCCCTTTGGCGCGGCCGGTATGGTGCCAGGCGCGGAAGGCCAGATTGGGCGACAGAACGCCGGTCAGGAATAGCTGTCCGGTGCCGTCGGTCACTTCAAGGCCGTTCATCCAGGTGACATCTTTGACGATGTCGTACTGCACGTAGCCGTTGACCATTGCCGGATAGGTGTACTTATCGTCATAGCGATCATATTTGCCGAAGTGCAGCCAGGCCTTGCTTTCATCGTGATGACCGGCCGGCGTGGCGGTGACGCTATAGCGGAAATCGCCGCTGCGGTTTTGTACCTTCAGCGCGTACATGATGTCGCGGGTATTGGGGATCACATAACCCAGATCGGGGGTAAAGTCGCCCCACCACTGCAGGTCGTCCAGCGACGAGTCCTGGCGCAGGCTGAGCATGATCTCGGTGTTGTTATCGGTTTTATAGCCGCCATAGAGGCGGTTAAGGCCGCCTTCCACGCCGCCCCAGCTGTGGCCGGGCGTCCAGGCATTGCCCTGGCTATCGGCCTGTACCGTCCAGGCTTCGCCGTAAATCAGCCCGAACCAGTGGCCGTTTTTGACCTCCAGCCCGCCCTCGATATAGGTGCCATCGCTGTATTTATGTTTGTCCTCGCCTTCTAAATCCATGTATCCGCCAACCCCCAATTCGCCGTAAAAGCGATAGGAGGTGGTGGTTAATTCCGGCGTTTTGGTATCGTCGTGCTCGGCCGGATGGACAGTCTCAGCGGCCGCCGCAGGGGCGCAAAAAGCCAGGGCAACGAGTGCCCCGTATAAGTAAGGGTTAGTTTTCATTTTTTTAAGGTATTTAAGAGGTATGGGAAGCCGGAGCCGCTTCTATTTGTTGTTGTTCCTGGGTTAATCCTTTGACGTATCTGCTGTATTTCCACCACGCGAAGCCAAGGAAAATCACGATCCCGCCAACGTTGTAGAAAATAATGGTCAGGATGTTGCCGCCGGTTGGGAAGGTTGAGGCGATGAAGCCGATGGCGAAAATCACAATCAGCATGGATACCACCACGATGCCGGTGGTACGCGAGCCCATGCGGAAATCGCGCGGCAGATGGTCGAGTTTGCGGCGCAGGTTGAGGTAGGCCAGCATGATGAACAGCGGCGGCAGCATGGAAGCGGCGGCGGTCATGTTGATGATGGTGTTCATCAGATCCTGCACGGTGTTGGATCCCAGCGTCGGGATAATCATCAGCGGAATGACGATCAGATACTGGATCCAGGCCGCGCGCGCCGGGACGCCGTTCTCATTGAGCTCGACGGTTTTTTTACCAAAGATGCCGGAGGGAATTTCCGAGAAGAAAATTTTAACCGGGGTGGCGGTCCACATCAGCAGCGAGCCAAACATCGCGGTAAACGAAACGAGGCCGACGAAGCGGTTCATCAGCATTTCCGGCAGGCCAAAGTAAGCCGCCAGGCCGTGGAACACCTGCACCGATCCGCCGGTAAACTTCAGCTCTTTGCTGCTGACGAAGACGTTGATCAGCACGGAGGAGATCGAGTACAGCACGCCGATGAAGATCCCGGCGAGGATGATCACTTTGACGAAGGATTTCGAGCCGCCTTTCACATCGTTGACGTACACCGCCACCGATTCCGCGCCGCCCGCCGCCATAAAGATCCACGTGGTAATACCGAGGAACGCCCAGTTGAAGTTAGGGATCATCGCCTCGACGGTGATCGGATCCGCTGGCTGCACGCCGCCCACCAGCGCGGTACCGGCCAGCAAAATATAGGAGAGCGTCAGCAGCAGCATCAGCGATGAGGTAACGGAGGTGATAGGCCCCAGCATTTTCGCGCCGTTGGTGGAGATCCAGGTGGAGAAAGCGAACAGCGCCATGCTCAACACGGTGGTGGCGAACGGCGTCAGAATGTATTCGTAGCCGAGGAAGGCGTAAGAGGCATAGGCGATCACGCGCGGCAGCAGCGAGGTGAAGAAAAACAGGTTTACGAACCAGTAAGTATAGGCGGTGATAAACGCCCAACGGCCGCCGAGCGAACTCTTCACCCAGGCGTAAACCCCGGCCTCGGAGTTTTTATTCAGTGACACGAACTCGGCGATAATCAGGCAAAACGGAATGAAGTAGAACAGGGTAGCGAGGAAGAACATCGGCGCCGACGCCAGCCCCAGTTCGATATTGTTGTTGATGACGTTATTGAAACTGTAAACGGCGGCAAAGGTCAGCGATAGCAGGCCGAACTTGCCGATGGTATTACGTTTAGTATCAGACATAACACATCTCCACACATTGTCCTTCAGAGGGTCGCTGAAGGGGTTGTGTTGTTTGTAGGGTAGAGGTAGTTAAGAATTAATGTCGATTTTAGTAAAAGTTTTAGTAAATAGAAGTAAAGAAACCGAATAGCTTTAACTCGATCACGAAAAAGGTTGAGTAATACGTAATCAGGAGAGGGTTAAAAAAATCCCGCCAGCCGACCAGGGGCTGACGGGACGACAGGAACGTTATTTACCGGCGGCGGCAGCGTTAACCGGCGCCGCGGCGCGCAGACGTTGCTGCTTTTTTTCAAAGCGGGTGATCCACCACCACGCCAGGCCGGAGAAGACCGCGGTCATAAAGACGTTGATAAAGAAAGCGTTAACCAGATCGACGCCCGGCGGGAAGGCCGAAGCGGTCATGCTAACCACGAAAATCACAATCAGCATCGATACCACGCTCATGCCCACTTTCCTTGAGCCCATACGGAAATCGCGCGGCGTGTCATCGTGTTTCCAGCGGAAGACGAAGTAGGCGGCCATGATGAACAGCGGCGGCAGCATGGCGGTACCGGCGGTGAGATTAATGGCGGTGTTCATCATCTGCTGCACGCTGGCGGAGCCGAAGCCGTTAACAATCAACATCAGGAAGACGAACAGGAACTGCCACCAGGCGGCGCGTACCGGCACGCCGTGGGCGTTCAGCTCGGTGGTTTTCTGGCCGTAGATACCTTTCGGGATTTCCGAGAAGTGGATTTTGACCGGCGCGGCGGTCCACATCATCATGCTGCCGAAGATAGCGATAAACAGGATGATGCCGACGAAGCGGCCCATCAGCGCTTCAGAAATGTGGAAGTAGGCGCCGAGACCGGTAAAGATTTCCACCATTCCGCCGGCGTAGGTCAGGTTTTCACGGGCGACAAAGACGTTAACCAGCAGCGAACCTAAGGCGTACATACCGCCAATCAGCACTCCGGCGGTGATGATGACTTTAATAAAGGATTTCTGCCCGCCCTTGGTGTCGTTGAGGTAGGCGGCAACGGTTTCCGCGCCGCCCGCGGCCTGGAAAATCCAGCACATGATACCGAGCGTCGCCCAGTTGATGGTCGGCTCCATCGCCGCCAGGGTAATCGGCTGCGCCGGGACGTGACCGGAACCCAGCGCGGTCAGCGCGCCGACGACGTAAATCGCGAACAAAGCGAACACGCCGTAGGCTACGCATTCGGAAATTTTACCCAGCCAGGTCGCCCCTTTGGTGGATATATGGGTAGCCATGGCGAACAGCACGATGGAGATAAGCGAGGTCACCATCGGCGAGAAGGGGATCGCGTAACCGGTGATCGCGTATGAGGCGTAGGCCACCACGTTCGGCAACAGCGAGAGGAAAAAGAACAGGTTCACAAACCAGTAGAGGAAGGAACCAAGATAGGCGGCGCGGGTCCCCAGCGGCTGCTTCAGCCATGCGTACATCCCGGATTCGGAGTGTTTGTTGGCCGAGACGAATTCGGCGATGATAAACACGAATGGGATAAAGTAAACGATAGTGGCGAATAAGAAGATAGGCGCGGAACTGAGCCCTAACTCAATGTTGTTATTGACGATATTTCGCACGTTAAAGACGGCGGTAAAGGCCATCGATAGCAGCGCGAACTTGCCGATTTTGGCACGTACAGATTCGGACATACGTCCTCCAATCATTCATCTACCCGCCGCAGCGGGCTGGAACCGAAAGGCCAACGGGCTTACCCGTTGACCTCCCTTGTCGCTTAACGCGGGTTTACTTATTGAGGAAGTATCCGTCTTCAACCGTGACTCGCAGCACCACTTTTTTTACCGGCGCATCGCAGATAAAGCGGTAGGCTTCGTCGATATCGCAAATCACCATCTGCCCTTCGTGAACCTTCACCGTTTCACCGATCCCTTTCAGGTATTCGCGATCGGTTTCGTCGCGGTAGCAGGCGACGGTTTGCAGATTTTCTTTGGCGGCAAACTCGATTTTCTGCTGCCCCTGCAGGTAATAGTGCACCTCAAAGTAGCGGCGGTTGCCGACAAATAGCGCATCGGTCGTACTATCGGATTCCACCCGATAGGAGAGCGAATCGCCAATGGAATGCGCCACACCCGGGCGGATGTTGTCGATGTTATTGATGGCTTCCACGCAGCGCTGCCATTTGCGGCCGCTATGATAAACCTGCTTAAACTGTTCTAAATTATCGAGAATTCTCATTGTTCAGCCTCGCTGTGTGCAACGGGGGAAAAGAAACCGGCGCCGAAGCTATGGTTCGCCAGTACCTGCGAGGTGCCGCATCCGCCCTCCAGCGGCAGCAGCGTAAAGCCATAGTTGAAGGTGTTGAGCCAGACGCGCCACCTATCCAGCACTTCGCTGCCCCAGGAGTTGGAGCCGAGGCCGAGCAGTTGCGCATCGATATTCAGGGTGATGTCATCGCTGCGCTGCAGTTCGTTGCAGTGCTGGGCGGCGTGCAGGTTTTCTGCCGTATAATGCCAGGCGCTGATGTTGAGCGTATTGCGCGGAACGACCAACAGACCGCTGCCGTGGCGGTCGCTGAACGATGCCCAGCGCACGTGCTGACGATTACCGTTGTTCTGCGGGAACGGATAATTGACGAACATATCGTCGACGGTGGTATGCCAGATATCAATGATGTTGCTTTGCTGGCTGTCGGCGTAGTTCTCGCCCGGCCCGCGGCCATAGTAGTTCACCTGGTCGAACTCACCGTTAATGCCCAGCATAAAGCCGATGCACGGGACGATGTGTGGATAGTCGCCGTAGCGCTCGCCGGCCAGCTCAACGTTGATGTGGCCCTGTGGGGTAATCTGCCAGCGATAGGTACAACGCATACCGAAGTCGAACACCGGCGGCGCAATCACGCTGCGGGTGGTGATCACCACCGTTTCGCCCTCTATTTCAGCGCTGAATTCGCGCAGATGCTCCTGCATTATCTGCAGGTGGGCCGGCTGCCACAGTCCTTCGTATTCCTGTTTATGGTTATCAATCATTGGCTTGAAGAAGTTAATCTTCGGCTCGCGGGTTACCTGGTCGACGCCGTTGACCTGCCATTCGCTCAGTTTGCCGCTGACCTTGCTGAACACCACGCGGAAGTTATGGCCGCAGATGGTGTAGCTGAGGCGTTCATCGACAATCTGCAGCGGCGTGGCGCTGGCGTTTAACAGCGGCGTTCGCGCGGCGGTTCGCGCTTTAAGCGGGAACTGATAGACGGCGATATCGTGATTGGCTTCGCTATACGGGGTGCGCGAATCTTTGGTCACCATGATGTTGACGAAAGCTTCACGTTCGTCGAGCTGCGGGAGGGCGATTTGCAGGTCGCGGCCGCTGTTCGGCGCCAGGTCTTTCACTTTCAGCAACTGACTGGAGAGCGTTTCGCCTTCGGCGCGCACTTCAACGCGCAGGGTGTAGTCATCGAGAGTGGAGAACCACAGTTTGTTTTCCACCCGCAGTTCGCCGCGGCAGATATCCCGCGCCTGCACTTTTACCGGGGCGATGACCTGTTTGTATTCGCGCAGGCCCGGCCCCGGCGTCTGGTCGGAGAAAATCAGGCCATCAAGACAGAAGTTGTAGTTGTTCGGGTAGTCACCATAATCGCCGCCGAATTTGTACCACACCGCGCCGTTTTCGTCGCTGGCCTGAATACCGTGGTCGCACCATTCCCACACGTAGTGGCCCTGGATACAGTCGTGCTGGTAAAAAACGTTCTGATATTCAGTTAGTCCGCCGGGACCGTTGCCCATCGCATGGGCGTATTCGCAAATAATGCGTGGTTTTTCATGTGGGTGCTCGCCGAATTCGTTCATCAGCGGTACGCGGGTATACATCGTGGAGATGATATCCACCACCTCGGCGTCGCGATCCTCTTCGTAGTGCACCAGCCGGGTATCATCCAGCGCTTTGGTGGCGTGGTACATGGCGCGGATGTTGCAGCCATAACCGGATTCGTTACCCAGCGACCAGATGACGATCGACGGATGGTTTTTCTGCGCGTGCACGTGGCGCACGATGCGCTCAACGTAGATGTGTTCCCAGGCCGGGTCGTCGGTGATGGCGCTGAGGTTGCCGACGTTGGCGAAACCGTGGGACTCCACGTCGGTTTCCGCCATCACGAACAGTCCGTAGATATCGCACATTTCATAGAAACGCGGGTCGTTCGGGTAGTGGGCGGTGCGCACCGAGTTGATGTTGTGCTGCTTCATCAGCAGCAGATCTTTTTCCACGCGATCCATGCCGACCGCGCGGCCTTTCAGATGATCGTTATCGTGGCGGTTTACGCCGTGCAGCATCACGTAGCGGTTATTGATATAGAACAGGCCGTCGCGCACTTTGATATCGCGGAAACCGACGCGCTGCGGGATGATTTCCAGCACCTCGCCGGCGGCGTTCTTTAACGTCAGCACCAGATGATAAAGATACGGGTTTTCCGCCGACCACTGCTGCGGCGCGCTCACATCAATCGTGAAGCCGGTGTTCAGCTGCTGGCTGACCTGCAGTTGACCGACGTTGCCCGAATAAAGCGCCTTTTCGCCGTCGAACAGGGTATATTCCAGCGTCGCCGCCGCCGTCTGCGGAGCCAGGTTTTCCAGCGTCAGCTGGCAGGAGAGGGTCGCGTCGATGTAGTCATCGTTAAAATCGGTGCGCACGGTGAAATCCTGCACGTGCAGCGGATTTTTCCCCACCAGATAGACGTCGCGGAAAATGCCCGCCGACCACCACATGTCCTGATCTTCAATATAGGTGGAGTCCGCCCACTGCATCACGCGCACGCACAGCAGGTTGTCGCCGGTTTGCACCGCCGCGCTGATATCGAACTCGGCGGTCAGGCGGCTGCCTTTGCTAAAGCCGATGTACTGGCCGTTAACGTAGACTTCGAAATAGGTTTCGACGCCATCGAATTTGATGATGGTTTGTTTGCCCTGCCAGCCGTCGCCGAGGGTGAACAGGCGCTGGTAGGCGCCGGTCGGGTTATCGGTCGGGACATACGGCACGTCGATGGGGAAGGGGAAACCTTCGTCGGTGTACTGCAGCTGACCGTGGCCTTCCATCTGCCACATACCCGGTACGGTAATTGGCCCCCACTCGTTCTGATAGCATGAGGTAAAGCTCTCCGGTACCAGCAGCGGGTTGGTGAAAAAGCGAAAGTTCCACTGCCCGCTGAGGGACAGGAAGCGGCTGCTGGTTTCGCGGGCGAAGGTCCGCGCCTGGGCCAGTGAGTCGTAAGAGAAGAAATACGCCCGCGGCGGCAGCCTGTTTTCATGAGTGAGTTGAAGGTTTTCCCAGCGATTCATATCGCCTCCCTGAACGGCTTAATAAGATAAAACTCATTTTAGTAAAACTTTTACTAAATAAAATCGTCAGGGATGATTTACTTTAACTCGATCACAAAATGAGCCACTTTGTGCCGGATGGCGGCTTCGCCTTACCCGGCCTACAGAATGGCGTTCCGGTCAGGACCGGTAGCCCGGCTAAGCGAAGCGCCGCCGGGATGGGGTTGGATTAACGGGTGGTGCCGCGCAGCTTCAACACGCTGGGAACAAAAACGTTAAGCGGCAGGGCGCGGCCATCGCGGGCCTTCTCGATCAGCAGGTTCACCCCCTGACTACCCATCATTTCGGAGTGGATCCGCACCGTCGACAGCGGCGGGAAGGTAAAGCGCGCGGTGGGGATATCGTTGACGCTAATCAGCGAAATATCTTCCGGGATCGCCAGCCCGCGTTCGTGAATGGCGCGCAGCACGCCGATGGCGATGGAGTCCGAGGCGACAAACAGCGCCCGCGGAAATTCCGCTTGCGCCAGCATCTGCTTCGCCAGCTCATAACCGGACGAGCTTGAAAAACCGCCGCGCCAGATATCATCGGCTGAAACCACGCCCTTCAACTGGCCGTACTCCACAAACGCCACTTCGCGAATATCGGCCTTGCCGGGCTGGTCCTGGCCGCCGATAAATCCAATACGCGACGCGCCCTGCTGGATAAAGAAGTCGACCACCTCTTTAGCGATACGTACCAGGTCGATATCCACCGCATCGTACGGGCTGCCGGCTTCGTGGAAATCAATAAAGCAGATATTGTCGGTCAGCGCGCTGGCGGTTTCGCGCAGCTCGCGCGTCGGCTGGCCGATAATCAATACGCCGGTGACTTTTTTCAGCTCGGGCAGGGTGTTATTGAGATAGCAGTTGGTGAGCTCGATGGCGAGCTTTTCGCACTGGGTTTCAATACCGTGGCGAATGGCGAGATAGTAAGGGTCGTTAATTTCCAGCTCTTGCTGGTAGCTGTACAGCGCCAGGATATGATGGTGGCCGACGGGTAGGACCTGCGTTTTACGCGCGCTGCTGCTTTTATACTCCAGCTTCTCCGCAATCTCGAGAATGCGATGCTTGGTCTCTTCTTTCACGTTCAGGGTGGGATCGTCGTTTAACACCCGGGAAACCGTCGCCAGCGAAACACCCGCTTCGGTCGCAATGTCTTTTAGCGTTGCCATCTTTTTCCTTTATCGGACGTTGCCCATGTTTGCTCATCCATTGTAAAGCAAGCGTCGCGTCCTGCACCTTATTTCAGTAAAAAACGCCTGCGCGCGAGGGCTGTTTTCCCCGGCGATAGCGTGACAGAAGTAGCATTATTCTCAGCATTATGCAGACGAACGGCAAAAACTTGCTATCTTTTAGTAAAAATTTACTGGAGGTGAGAGATGGATACCGTAGCTTACGCTGATTTTGCCAAACTGGAGATGCGCGTCGGCAAGATTGTCGAGGTGAAGCGCCATGACAATGCTGACAAACTGTACATCGCGCGGATTGATGTCGGCGACCGCACGCTGCAGACGGTCACCAGCCTGGTGCCCTACTACAGCGAAGAAGAGCTGCTGGGGAAAACGGTGGTGGTGCTGTGTAATCTGGCGAAAGCCAAAATGCGTGGTGAAACTTCTGAGTGCATGCTGTTATGCGCGGAAACCGAGGATGAAAGCGAAAGCGTGCTGTTGACGCCGGAGCGCGTCATGCCGGCAGGCGTGCGGGTGGTATAACGCGAAAATACCCTCTCCCAGCGGGAGAGGGTCGGGTGTGAATTATGTCTCTTCGACCGAAACGCGCAGTGCCGCCAGCGCCTTGCGCGCCGCCTTCAGCACCTGTTCGCACTGTTCGAGGGTGAGCGTCAGCGGCGGTTCAACGCGGATCGTCTTGGCGTTGTTTAACGTCCCGGCGACCAGCACCCGCTGCCTGAACATCTCGCTGGCAAAGTTATAGCCAATCTCGTTATCGACAAACTCAATGGCCATCAGCATGCCTTTCCCACGGACTTCATTCACCAGATCCGGATATTCGCGCGCCAGTTGACGGAAGCCGTCCAGCAACAGATCGCCTTTTTGCTCCGCCTGCGCCGGCAGGTTCTGCGAGAGCAAGACGTTGATCGTCGCCAGCGCCGCCGCGCAGGCCAGCGGGTTGCCGCCGAAGGTAGTGGTGTGCAGGAATGGGTTATCGAACAGTACCGAGAAGACCTCTTCCGTCGCTACCGTCGCGCCGATCGGCATTACGCCGCCGCCGAGCGCTTTAGCCAGACATAGAATATCCGGCTGCACGTTTTCATGCTCGCAGGCGAACATCTTGCCGGTGCGGCCCATGCCGGTCTGTACTTCGTCGAGGATCAGCAACGCGCCAAACTCGTCGCACAGTTTACGGACCGCCGGTAAGTAACCCGCCGGCGGCAGGATCACGCCGCCTTCGCCCTGGATAGGCTCAAGGATCACCGCCGCGACGTCATCACCGGTTTTCTTGCATTCGCTCAGAATGGAACGCATGGCGTTAATATCGCCGAACGGCACGTGACGGAAGCCCGGCAGCAGCGGCATAAACGGTTTACGGAAGGTCGATTTCGCGGTGGCCGACAGCGCGCCCAGCGATTTACCGTGGAACGCGCCGCTGGTGGCGACGAAGGTAAATTTGCCGCGCGGAGACTGATAGGCTTTTGCCAGCTTCAGCGCCGCTTCCACCGATTCCGTGCCGCTATTGCAGAAGAAACTGTATTTGAGCTTGCCGGGCGTTAAGGCCGCCAGCGTTTTCGCCAGCATGGCCCGCAGCGGGTCCAGCAGCTCCTGGCTGTGAAGCGGTTGTTTCGCGAGTTGATTTTCGACGGCGGATACCACAACTGGATTACGGTGCCCTACATTGAAGATGCCAAACCCACCAAGGCAGTCGATAAACTCCTGTCCCTGGGTGTCGACAAGCGTATTTAACCCTCCCGCTTGCCACTCTACGGCTCCGTAATCCCCGCCGGCTGTGACCGATTTTCTATACTCCAGAAACCCCGGGTTCACATGTTCTTTAAAGTATTCTCTCACCTCCTGGTTCAGTGCTTTCATTTCGTCATGGGAGAGCGATTGCTTCTCGATGAGATTCAGTGCGTGCGCGCTGCAGGCCAGAGCCGATGCGCTGGAAGGTAACCTGTTCAAAATGTGCTCCTGGGGGGGCGTATCACATGATACTGAATTAAGTATTGCAGGGATTACGCCAGCCTGGCAGCGACGATGAAAATCGGGATAAACGCAAAGTTAAGGCGCAAATGTGCAAAATTTAATCTCATAACTTAATTATTGGCACGTTTTATTCCTGAGGCTGCAAGATAAACTGCCGTTGGGGTGTGAAGCGGTATGAATTGGGGTGGTGCAGGCTGCCGCGTGATGGAGCAGCCTGGGAACTATTGTGGTGCGAGAGGTTAATCGAGCTGGGAGATTTCCATCGCCGCGCGGTCAATCACGCCGATGATCTGTTTCAATTGAGCGTCGCTGATGCTCTGCTGGTTGACCTTCAGGTCCAGCACCGCTTTAAAGTTCTCCAGCGCGCGTTTCATCTGCGGATTTTTGCGCAATTCGCAGCCGACCATGCGTTCCTGCAGGCGCGTCTGAATTTGGCTTAACAGCTCGCCGCTTTCGGCGCGCAGGCGGCGCCCCTCTTCAGTGATAGCGATTTTTTTACGCCCATTCTCCTCTTCTACGCTAATCAATCCCTGATCCTGCAGCAGGTCGAGCGTCGGATAGATGACGCCGGGGCTGGGGCTGTAATTGCCCTGCGTCAGCGCCTCAATCTCTTTAATCAGCTCATAGCCGTGGCTGGCGTTGCGCGAAAGGATATCGAGGATCACCAGGCGCAATTCGCCGTGGCCAAAGAAACGCTGGCGGCGTCCGCCGCCGCGACGGCCCTGTTCGCCGTGGCCCTCTTCGTGATGATGTCGCATCGATGTCTCCTGTATTTTTGATATATCTAATTTATATCTAAAAAATAATAAATGACAACGGTTTATTTTTAATTGACTGATATAATTGAATTTGTTTTTGATTTTGGCTTTATTGTGACTTTCTCTCGCTTTATATCAAAAAAAACTTGCCATTTTCACTAATGGCAATCATTATCATTTGCACTGAGTTTAGATATATCTATTTACCCTTCACCAAGGCGACGACGGATGACCACAATTAAACAAGCAAAATATCCGCAGCGCGTGCGTAACGAACTACGTTTTCGCGAATTAACCGTGCTGCGCGTTGAGCGTATCGGCCAGGCGTTCCAGCGGATTGTGCTGGGCGGCGAGGCGCTGGATGGCTTTGTTTCCCAGGGTTTTGACGACCACACTAAACTGTTTTTCCCGCAGGCGGGCAGCGTATTTACGCCGCCGGAAGTGACCGACGAAGGCATTAACTGGGGCGAGGGCGTGCGCCCGGCGACCCGTGACTACACGCCGCTGTACGATGCCGAACGCCACGAGCTGGCTTACGATTTTTATATCCACGATGGCGGTATTGCCAGCCGCTGGGCGCTGGAAGCCAACGTCGGCGATAAGCTGGTGATCGGCGGGCCGCGCGGTTCGCTGGTGGTGCCGGAAGATTACGCCTGGCAGCTTTATGTCTGTGACGAGTCGGGAATGCCGGCGCTGCGCCGCCGCCTGCTGGGATTGCGCCAGCTGCCGGTGACGCCGCAGGTGACGGCCATCGTCTCTATTGCGGATGCTTCGTATAAAGATTATCTGGCGGATCTCGACGGCTTTAATATCGAATGGGTGGTAGGCCACCACCCGGCGTTCGTCGCCGAGCGTCTGGCACAGGTTAAGGTGCCGTCAGAAGATTATTTCATCTGGCTGACCGGAGAAGGCGGCGTGGTGAAATCGCTGCTGGCGCGCTTTGAGGATCCGAGTATCGATCAGCAGCTGGTGCGTTCGCAGGCGTACTGGCATAGCAAATAATAGATAGAGCGGTAAACCCGGATGGCGGCGCGTTGCGCCTTCTCCGGGCTACCTTTCAATGGTGTTATGTCGCCCCGGTAAGCGCAGCGCCACCGGGGGAGGTTTAGCGTTCCGCCAGCGCCTTAAACACCATCGCTACCGCGTGAGCGCCGGGGTCCATATTGCCGAGCAGGCTCTCGCTGTTGAGATAGGAGGCGCGTCCGGCACCGGCTTTGCTCGACTGGCAGGTGCGATCCGCGCCGGCCTGCGCCGCGACGAAAGCGGCCTGCAGATTATCCGGTTCGGCCAGCAGCGCCGCCAGCGCCGGCTGCAGGGCATCAATCATCGTCCGGTCTCCCTCATCGGCGCCGCCGTAAAATTTCATCTGCCCCAGACCGGCATTTAGCGCTTCCGCCATGCTGGCGCCTTGCTCCAGCTTCTGTCCGGCGGCGGTGAAGAAAATCGACATCAAGACGCCGCTGGAGCCGCCCATTACCACCGTCAGGCGTTCGCCAATCAGTGCGAACAGCGTGGGTAAATCATTGAGCGGCAGTTGCTGGCGTTGCAGCAGAGCGGCAATCTCGCGCGCGCCGGCGGCGAAAGTGGAGCCGGTATCGCCGTCGCCCACTTTGGCGTCCAGCGCGTTGAGATGGGCTTCGAGGCCGGAGAGCGTGCTGGTCACCTGCGCCACGTAATCGCCCACCTGCGGGTTGGTCGATGGCGTAAAGGCGACGCGTGCGCTGGCAAGCGCGGACGGCATGATATTAACAGCCCGCGGCTGCACCGGCTTCTGCCAACTGGCGGTTTCGACATCCGACAGCAGCGCCTTTTCAATGCTCTCTTCCAGCACGATAGTGGTCAGCGAGAAGCCTTTCATATCCAGCGCCGTTACCAGCGAAGCGGGGCCAATCAACCAGTCAACGCGCGCATGGAGTGGGGTGTTGGCCAGCTCGCGGGTCAGAATCGCCATCTCGGCCACCGACACGCCGCCGAGATTATTGAGCATCACCGCCAGGCGGCCGGTTTCAGGTAGGGCGGCGGTTAGCTTCTCTACCATAATCTGCATGATTTCCGCGCTGTTATGGGTCGCGATCGTCGAAGCTCCCGGCTCGCCGTGGATGCCCATCCCCAGCTCGGCGTGGCCAGGCTGATGGCGCGGCGCGCTTTCCGCTTCCTGCGGCAGGTGACAGCTGGCCAGCGCCACCCCGATGCTGGCGGTATGGTTGGCGGCGTATTGCGCTTCGCGCAGGACGGTGGCGAGGTTGAAGCCGCGCTCGGCGAAATAGCCCGCCACTTTATGCACCAGAATGGTCCCGGCGATACCGCGCGGCTGTTTGTTATCCGGCAGCGAAATATCGTCGCCGACGATCAGCATCTCCACGTTGTAGCCAAGACGGCGCGCTTTCTCCGCCGCGAGGCCGAAGTTAAGCCGATCGCCGGTGTAGTTTTTAACGATCAGCAGACAGCCCGCCTCGCCGGTCACCGCCTGAATCGCGGTGAGTACCGCATCGACGCTCGGCGAGGCGAACAGATCGCCGGAGACCGCGGCGGTCAGCATGCCTTTACCAATAAAGCCGACGTGCGCTGGTTCATGGCCGGAGCCGCCGCCGGAAATCACCGCCACGTTGTTTTTATTCAGATCGCGGCGCACCACTACGCGGATCGCCGGGTCGCTCTCCAGCCTGGCGAGGTTGTTCCACGGGCTGGCAATAATGGTTCCCTCGATCACGTCGTTAACGAGGCTGGCGCGCTGGTTAAAAAAGAATTGAGACATAGTGGTTCCTGAAGAGTAAGCGAAAACTCACCCTCCGGAGGCGGGCCTCCGGAGTGGTAACGGTCAAAGTGGATTTAGCGACGAATAAGACGTTGCTGACGCATATCGAGCGTGATGGCTTCGCCAGGCTGAATATCATTCAGCGCGTTGCCCTGCTGGCATAACCAGGCGATCCCCGCCGCGCGGGCGATAATCGCGCCGTGGGCCTGTTCGCTGCCGTCGCGCAGGCACAGGCCGGTGACCTTGCTGGCATCCAGTTGGAGTACGGTCGAGGGATAAATATTGTCGGCGATAATAATCGTCGGCTCACTGGCGAATGGCAGCGTCTCCTTAATACCCTGCAGATGGCGTAGCGTGCGCTGCAGAATATCTTCGATATCGATATAGCGCGCCTGCAGGTAGGCGTCATCCAGCTGGCGATACTGTTGGCTGAGCTCCATCAGCACCTGATGCCACGCCCATTCCGCTGAGCACTGTTCGGTGAGCAGACGATCGTTGGCGGCATCAAACAGATCTTCATCGTCGAGTAAAGTGTGATGACCGGCGAAGATCGCCGCGATATCGGCGTTAAATTTGTTTTCCGCCAGCTCGGTGAGCGCATTGAGATCGGCCAGCGTCTGGTCGATCGCCTGGCGCAGGCGTTGCTGCTCGCGAGCAACGTCGGCGGCGGCGGGGAGCGCCGGTTGGATCGGCGCCAGCGGATAAAGCAGCGCCGCGCCTTCAACACGCACAGGTATGGCGGGTTCCGCAGTCGGCTGCACCTCCGGCGACTCGCCGAAGTTATCGGCGGCTAGCGCCTGAAACGCCGCCAGCGCCGCATCGGCGTCCGGACCGCGAGCCAGCAGGCGCAGCTTATCGTGGCGGCGCACCTGCAGCAGAGCGATTTGATTCAGACTGTCCGGGGTGACGCATTTGCCGTTTTTCTCCAGCACCAGGTCGGCGTTAAAACCCGCCAGCGCGGCGACCAGCTTCGATGCCGGACGCACGTGCAGGCCGTTGTGATTGTTAATAATGACTGAAACCGATTTAGCGTCGCCGTCGTCAGCAAGCGTTGGGGCGGCGGCGTCAGGCGTGTGCGAGGGTAAACCCAGCTGAACCCGCTTGGCTTCCAGGGCGTTCATGGCATCGGCGATAACCTTGTCGATCCCGGCGCCGGAGGCGGCGCTGACGGTGGCCGCCAGCGTCCCTTCGACCAGCGGCGCGGCGCACAGCCGCACCTTTGCCGCAATCGCCGGATCGAGCAGATCGAGGGCGGTTTCGGCGCTGAGCAGGGCGCTGCCGATATCCATCATCACCAGTACATGGTCGGTGTCGGCGACGGATTCGATCGCCTCCATGACTTTAATCGGATCGGTGCCGATCGGGCTGTCGGGATCGTCGATCCCGGCGGCGATCGCCAGCTTACAGCCATCGTTCATTAACATCTGCCGGGCCAGTTCTCCGACACCTTCGCCCAGCCGGGCGCTATGAGAAACAATAACCAGGTTTACCATCGCGATTTCCTTACTCTTTGGCGGCGGCAGCCAGCATCTGAACCATAAACAGCACCGAGGTCGCGCCGGGATCCTGATGCCCGATACTGCGCTCGCCGAGATAGCTGGCGCGGCCTTTACGCGCCTGCATGGTGATGGTGGCGTGGGCGGCGCGCTCGGCCACTTCGCAGGCGGCATCCAGCGCGGCAGGGATAGACAGATGCTGCTCGCTGGAATGACGCAGGGATTCCACTACCGGCAGCCAGACGTCGCACATCGTCTTATCGCCCGGCTCCGCTTTACCGCGGTTGACGACGCCGTCCGCGCCTTCGCGGATCATCTGATAAAGTTCGTCGAGGGTCAGGCTCTGATGCGCCTGGGTGACCTGGGCGGCGCGGATAAAAAAGGTGCCGAACAGCGGGCCGCTGGCGCCGCCGACGTTGGAAAGCAGCGTCATCCCGGTATTCTTGAGAATAAAACCGATGTCTTTATCGGCGATCGACGGCAGCTTTTCGACGACTTTGCTGAAGCCGCGATGCATATTGAGGCCGTGGTCGGCGTCGCCGATCTCTTTATCAAGGCCGGTGAGAAAATCGCTCTGTTTGGTGAAAATGTCGCCGCAGCGGTACAGCCAGTCGACGATTTGCGTTCTGTTCAGTGACATGTCGTGCTCCTTATTTTCCCCAGTTCAGCGCCGGGGTATGGACCGGGGCGTCCCATAACGCCAGCGTGTCATCATCCGCTTTCAGCAGGGTGATGGAGAAACCCGCCATATCCAGCGAGGTGCAGTAGCTGCCGATGAGGTTGCGTTCAATCACAATGCCGGACGCTTCGCAGCGCTGGGCGAGGCGGTTGTAAACGCCATACAGTTCGGAAAGCGGCGTGGCGCCGAGGTTATTGACCAGCGCGATAACCCGATCGCCGTTTTGCAGCGCGGTTTTGCTCTGTTTCACTTCCTGCCACGCCCCCTTGACGTTATCCCACTGGCGCAGCGTGCGGCTGTATGCGCCGTTTTCCAGAAGGGTATCGAACATCTCATCGACGGTTTGGTCGAGCGAGCTGAAGCGGCGGCGGTCGATACCCGGCTCGCCATGGATGCCGACGCCGAACTCCATCTCATCATCTTTCAGGGTAAACGAGGGCTGTCCGGCGGCCGGTACGGTGCAGGCGCCCAGCGCGATGCCAATCGAGTGACCAAGGTTATTTAAACGGCGGCCCAGTTCGGCGCAGGCTTCCAGCGAGTCGCCGCGTTCGGCGGCGGCGCCGACCAGTTTTTCAATCAGTACGGTATTGGCGACGCCGCGGCGTCCGGCGGTGTAGAGGCTATCTTTTACCGCCACGTCGTCATCCACCACGACGGTGGTGACCTTAACGCCGCTTTCGTGCAGCAGCTCGGTGGCGGTCTCAAAATTCAGGATGTCGCCGGTATAGTTTTTGATAATCAGCAGGACGCCTTCGCCGCCGTCAATCTGCATCGCGCATTCGAACATTTTGTCCGGCGTCGGCGAGGTGAAAATTTCCCCCGGGCAGGCGCCGGAGAGCATGCCCTGGCCGATGTAGCCGCAGTGCATCGGTTCGTGTCCGCTGCCGCCGCCGGAGAGCAGCGCCACTTTGCCGGCGACCGGCGCATCGGCGCGGGTCACATAGACCGGGTCCTGGTGCAGCGTCAGTTCAGGATGCGCCTTCGCCAGGCCGATAAGCTGTTCACTCAGTACATCTTCCACACGGTTAATCAGTTTTTTCATTGTTTATGCTCCGTAGGGTAGGGGAGGTCGCCTGTCTATAAGGGTAGCCCGGCGATGTAGTGATTCTGGCTGAGCGGGCGCAAAATAAAACGCCGTCAAAATGAGTTCCATAACGGAACGTAGAAAATGATTTTTGTTCCTTTATGGAACGTTATTCGCCGATAAACAGGAAAATTGCGAGCCAGCGCTAATAATGTGGCCGTGTTTTTCTGCTATCAGAGCGGGGCCGATGATGATTTTTTTCGCTATTGCGCCGCATTGAGGCGATTTTCTGCGTTAAAGAGGAGGGACGATAGCGGCTTTTTTGCCAAAATGAGCCGATCGCGATCGCAATCCCATCGCTTTCTCAGTCATGTCGTTTCAATGTGAAACGCATTATTTTTTTATCTGTTTCAGAACAGAACAAAAAAGGGAAAAATTTTTTTCGCTTTTGCTCGCCCTACAGTGGATGCATCGCTCCGGCAGCGTGGCTGTAGGCGCCATTGATACCAGGCGCCGCGGCATGACGGCCAGGGCTCACGTGTCAACATATGCACTTATTTGAGGGTGAAAGGAATGCTAAAAGTTATTCAATCTCCAGCCAAATATCTCCAGGGACCTGATGCCGCCATGCTGTTTGGCGAATACGCTAAAAACCTGGCCGACAGCTTTTTTGTTATCGCCGATGACTTCGTGATGAAGCTGGCGGGCGACAAAGTATTGAACGGCCTGCATAGCCACAATATTAGCTGCCATGCGGAACGGTTTAACGGCGAGTGCAGCCATGCGGAAATCAACCGCCTGATCGCTATTCTTAAGCAGCACGGCTGCCGCGGCGTGGTGGGTATCGGCGGCGGGAAAACCCTCGATACCGCGAAGGCTATCGGCTATTACCAGAAGCTGCCGGTGGTGGTGATCCCGACAATTGCCTCAACCGATGCGCCGACCAGCGCGCTGTCGGTTATCTACACCGAGGCGGGCGAATTTGAAGAGTATCTGATCTACCCGAAAAACCCGGATATGGTGGTGATGGACACGGCGATTATCGCCAAAGCGCCGGTACGCTTGCTGGTGGCCGGGATGGGCGATGCGCTCTCCACCTGGTTTGAAGCCAAGGCCTGTTTCGATGCGCGAGCTACCAGCATGGCGGGCGGGCAGTCCACGGCGGCGGCCTTGAGCCTGGCGCGCCTGTGCTATGATACGCTGCTGGCGGAAGGCGAAAAAGCACGCCTGGCGGCTCAGGCTGGAGTGGTGACCGATGCGCTGGAGCGCATTGTCGAAGCCAACACCTATCTGAGCGGTATTGGCTTTGAGAGCAGCGGCCTGGCCGGCGCGCACGCGATTCACAACGGTTTCACCATTCTTGAAGAGTGCCACCATCTGTATCACGGCGAAAAAGTCGCTTTCGGCACCCTGGCGCAGCTGGTGCTGCAAAACAGCCCGCTGGAAGAGATCGAAACCGTGATGGGCTTCTGTGAAAAAGTCGGCCTGCCGATCACCCTTGCGCAGATGGGCGTGAAAGAGGGTATTGAAAGCAAAATCCACGCGGTCGCGAAAGCCACCTGCGCAGAAGGCGAAACCATCCACAATATGCCGTTCCCGGTCACCGCGGATAGCGTCTACGCCGCCATCCTTACCGCGGACCTGCTTGGGCAGCAGTGGCTGGCGCGTTAATTCGTTTTCGCCTGACCGAGACGCCGCAGCATAATGCGGCATGAACTTTCCCCTCCGGCAGCCGCTGCCGGAGGGTTTTGTCGTTTTAACTGTGTTAACTACAGCGGAAAAGGGATATGACAGCTCAGACTCAGGGCGCGGAAAATGAAGTTTCAGCCGTTATCAGCCAGTCGTGGCATCGCTGCAGCAAATTTATGCAGCGGGAAACCTGGCAGGCGCCGCATCAGGCGCAGGGGCTGACCTTTGAATCGATCTGCCGTCGCAAAACCGCGCTGCTGACCATCGGTCAGGCGGCGCTGGAAGATGCGTGGGAGTTTATGGCCAACCGCCCCTGCGCGCTGTTCATCCTTGATGAGTCGGCCTGTATTCTGAGCCGCTGTGGTAACCCGCAGACACTGGAACAGCTGGCGGAACTGGGATTTCGCGACGGCAGCTACTGCGCGGAGAGCATTATCGGCACCTGCGCGCTGTCGCTGGCTTCGATGCTCGGACAGCCGGTCAACACCGCGGGCGACGAGCACTTTAAGCAGGCGCTGCGCCGCTGGTCGTTTAGTTCGACGCCGGTGTTCGATAACCATGGCCGCCTGTTTGGATCGATTTCGCTATGCTGTCTGCGCGAAGAGTGGGCCCCGGCGGATCTGTCGCTGACCTTGGCCATTGCCCGCGAAGTGGGTAACTCGCTGCTTACCGACAGCCTGCTGGCGGAATCTAACCGTCACCTTAATCAAATGTACGGCCTGCTGGAAAGTATGGACGACGGGGTGATGGCGTGGAACGAGCAGGGAGTGCTGCAGTTTCTCAACGTGCAGGCGGCCACGCTGCTGCATCTCGATACCCAGGCCAGCCAGGGGCGAAATATCAACGAACTGCTGACCCTGCCGGCGTTGCTGCGCCGCGCGATTAAACAGGCCCGCGGCCTTAATCATGTGGAAGTGACCTTCGAGAGCCAGCATCAGTTTATCGACGCGGTGATCACCCTGAAGCCTATCGTGGAGGAGCAGGGCAATAGCTTCATTTTACTGCTCCACCCGGTGGAGCAGATGCGTCAATTAATGACCAGCCAATTGGGCAAAGTGAGCCATACCTTCGAACAGATGTCGGCGGATGACCCGGAAACCCGTAGGCTGATCCACTTTGGCCGCCAGGCGGCGCGCGGCGCTTTTCCGGTGCTGCTGTGCGGCGAGGAAGGGGTGGGTAAAGAATTACTGAGCCAGGCTATCCATAACGAAAGCGAGCGGGCGCCGGGCCCGTATATTTCAGTTAACTGCCAGCTGTACGCCGACAGCGTACTGGGACAGGATTTTATGGGCAGCGCGCCAACCGACGATGAAAATGGCCGCCTCAGCCGACTCGAACTGGCTAACGGCGGCACGCTGTTCCTGGAAAAAATAGAGTATCTGGCCCCCGAGCTGCAGTCGGCGCTGCTGCAGGTGATAAAACAGGGCGTGCTGACGCGTCTTGATGCCCGGCGGCTGATTCCGGTGGATGTGAAAGTGATCGCCACCACCACCGTCGACCTCGCGAACCTGGTGGAGCAGAACCGCTTTAGCCGCCAGCTGTACTATGCGCTACATTCGTTTGAGATAGTCATTCCGCCGCTGCGGGCGCGGCGCGGCAGCATTCCTTCGCTGGTGCATAGCCGTCTGCGTCGGCTGGAGAAACGCTTTTCATCGCGGCTGAAGGTCGATGACGACGCGCTGGCCCAACTGACCGCCTACCCGTGGCCTGGCAATGATTTTGAGCTTAATAGCATTATTGAGAATATCGCGATGAGCAGCGATAACGGGCATATCCGCTTAAGCAATCTCCCCGAACATCTCTTCTCTACCCGGCCTGGTAGCGAAACGGCCTCATCGCTACTGCCGTCTAGCCTGTCTTTCAGCGCCATCGAGAAAGAGGCGATTATCCAGGCGGCGCGCGTGACCAACGGCCGGGTACAGGAGATGTCGCAGTTGCTGAATATTGGCCGTACCACGCTGTGGCGCAAGATGAAGCAGTACGATATCGACGCCGGGCAGTTTAAGCGCCGGGGGCAAAATTAACCGGCGGTTATTTGAATCAAGCGGCAATCGAGGCCGCCGACTCGCTTGCCGATCATTAGCGATGGAGCCATATCCCCTGACTTCTTGCTCAGGAGCGGCTTTACCTTTCATTACGCTTGCATACTGAACTATCTGCGATGGGTCCTCAAAGCCAGAAACGGCGCGGCATGACGGCCAGTACATTTCTCTTAATCTGGCGCAAATCAGTAGATTCTTGCGCTTGAATACGCCGTGATGCGTTTGATTTTGTTTCGCTTCCAAATTAAAATGCAGTCAATTATTCTGTTATAAATTCATCCTGCTAGTGAAATAAACCATTGTTTTTTCGTTTTAAGGGATACGATTTTGCTGAGAAGGGAGGCTTCTTTGTGTTCAATGGTGCAGCGCACTCTGACGTAAACAATTTCGTTAATATAGAAAAGGGGAGGCGCGGTAGAAAGAGTCAACCGTTTATCTCTTTCTCCAAAAACGGGGGGCATGTCAGGATCGCGGCTTTCATCGCTCGTCACGGTGAACATGTTGATATTCAAATAGATTATTCCACAAGAACCATCCGGGTTAAGAAGGTGGAGCACCACGGCGTGCGTATTAACGTCGGCGGCGTCTTTACCCGTAAGGTGCTGGTGAAACAGTTTCTGTTTGGCGAGAAGAAGACTATCCGCGTTGATCTCACCAAACAGGACGATGGCTGGTTTTATGGCGACTTGCCGGTAGAGTTTACGGCCAATTGCGCATAGTGCGTTATTGCCTGAATTAGCCATTATTCAGCTATGTCGATATGGAGATAGCTGAAGATGGCTTTTTTATATCAATGGGATATAAATACGAGTCATTATAGTTTCGTATTAAAAATTTATTTTTAAGTAAATAAGTGCCATTAAACTCTATTAAATAATAGTTATTTCCAATGATATCTTTGCAATAATTAAGGGAAAATAGAGACGCAAAAAAGGAAACGATAATTAATGGAAAATTTACTCAGACACTGTGAACAGGTTGCTGCTGGCCCCTATAGCCGCGACGCCCGCGCGCTGGCGCATGAAGTGATCGATACCATCTCGGCGGGCGTCCCGCCGGAGCAGCTGATTCTCCCGTGGATGTCCGTTAAAGAGGGGCTGCCCGACGCCAATAGCGGGCGCTACGTGTGCGCATATACGCCAGCACAATCTCAGGACCGCCGCTATCAGCTGGTCTCCGCCGCCATGTTCCGCGCCGTTTGTCGGGACGCCACCCACTGGTTTTATATGTGGGAAGAGCTGTGAGTGGGGAAGATAGGATGCTGTTCTACTGGCTATTTTTTAACAATAATGTTGTCGTAAAAATAAAGAGTATGGAGTCAGTATCGGGGCATGGCAAATGGATGTTTTATGCCGCCTAAGGTGTCCCTGAGCGAACACCTAAGGCGAGTATTATTAATTAACAGCGTCCTGCGGCTTTTGATAATGCATCACATGTTTTACTAGTAGAACTTGCTACACCACCAGCGCAAATAGCATCAGAAACCGTACTGCTTCCCCCTATTGATATCAGTCCATAAAGTTTTGGTTCTGCAGCTTTAGTGACATAACAACGGTGTGCTTTCTTACCTATTGTCGCCACAAAATTGGTTTTAACGCCATTTTGCTGAACATCTGAAATTGTCACGTCAGAAGCATTGACATTTAATGTAAACGCTGCGGCATCTCGCATTTCGTTTTCTGTCGCGATCGGTGGTTTTGATACGCATCCGATTAATAAAATGGCGGGAAGTATGCATGTCGTTAATTTAAAAATTTCCATTTTGTTATCCATTATATAATTATGCGAAATGTATATATAGATTACAGGTTGATACATTTCTTTGATTTTGGACATCATTTTATATGTGCAATGAGAGTTGTGTTAATGCCAATGGGTTAATGATAATTTGGAAAAAGAAATTTGAGGTTAGTATTCATTTTGGTGATGTTGTAGATGTTTGATTGAAGGGCTTTATTTAATTAAATCATTGAGTTTGTGAATGCTTTTGTTTTTAAAAATTAACTCCTTCCATTTTTTCATCAAAATAATCATTTATGTCTGTTATATTTATGGCGTAAGGTAAGATAGTTATTAATACATTTAAATAGCAATCTCCCTTTACGCATTCGCCATTTATTCGGGCTCGCCGAATTTAGTGAGACAGCGATGCCGGTGACCGGATAGTGCGACTGACGATCACAAATCCGCGATTCTTAATCGATGCCGGGTAAAAAATGGCTTATCGTGCCGTGGTGCGCGAAGCCGTTTGGGCAGCGTCAATGGCTACACTGAATACTGCATATTATTCGCCAGTCGCGGCGGTTTTCATTTTTACGCCGAGTGGCGCGCGGTGTCATAAAGGATGAGAGATGAGTAAATCAGATAATCAGACAGAGCGCGATGCAGGATATCGCCGCGTGCGGCTGGAGGATATCGCTACCCGTTGTCGTACCTCGCTCAGTACCGTGTCGCGGGCGCTATCGGGCGAAAAAGGGGTCAGCCACGAACTGCGCACGCGTATTCAGGAAGTGGCGCGGGCCATGCGATATACGCCGGCTCAGGAGCTGGGCGGCGCGCGAATTGTGCTGGCTATTTCACAAGTGGCGATGCTGGATTACAACCGCTATCAGTTTAGCTGGTACGTCCTGCAAGGGTTAAAAGAGCGAGCGAAGGTGCTGGGCGTTGATCTCATTACTCATCAGCTCAGCGATAATGACAATGGCGCTCTACAGGCGCTGCTGGAAGAAGCGGACGTAGGCGGCGTGCTGGCGCTGACGGTGGACGACAGCGGTTTTCTGAATACGGTGGCGAACCTGAAAAAACCGGCGGTGTTGGTGAATACTGACGATCCGTTAATGCGCTTGTCCAGCGTGCTGCCCTGTAACCGTTCGGCCACGCGCATGGCCTGTGAATATTTACTCGAGCGCGGCCACCGCGACATTCTTTTTTTAACCCACCCAGGCAGGCGAACCATTGAACAGCGTGAGGATGGTTGGCGGGAAGCGATGCGCGCTCGCCAGCTGTTGTGCGACGATTCGCGGATCCTGACGGTAACCGACTGGCTGCCGGAGCTGGCGGAGCAGGCGGTGATTGCGCGTTTCCGTGATACTCCGCGCGAGTGTACGGCGATACTGTGCGCCAATGATTCGCTGGCGATCGGCGCGATCAACGGCGTGCGGGCCTTAGGACTGCGCGTGCCGGAAGATATCTCGGTAGTCGGTATGAATAACCTGCCGCAGGCGGAGTTTGCCACACCGCCGTTGACTACCGTTCACCTTCCGGTACACGAAATCGGCACGCTGGCGCTGGAGCTACTGCAGGATATGATTGCGGGTAGTGTCGAAATTCCAAGACGGGTTGAGCTGGCGTGCGCCATCGTCGAACGTCAATCGGTGGCCCGTATCGCCTGATACGCGCCACCGGTAAAGAGAGCGGGTTAGTCGAATTTAGCCCGCTCCATCTTCGGCACTAACAGCAGATACATAATCGCCCATGCCAGCAGATAAGCCACAGAGCTGATGGCGAACAGCGCCCAATAGTTACCAGAGGCTTCAAGCACGGCGCCAATCACCGTAGAGAAGATCACGCTGCCGATCATCCCGAAGGTACTGCCAATCCCCACGACAGAACCGACGGCTGCGCTCGGGAACAGATCGGATACCGAGGTCAGAATGTTGGCAGACCACCCCTGGTGCGCCGCCGCAGCTAACCCGACCAGCGCGACGGCGGCCCACAGATTTTCGACCTGGGTGGCGGCGAAAATCGGCAGGACCAGGCAGGCGCAGATCAGCATCGTGAGTTTACGTGCGCTGGCGGTGCTAAATCCTTTACTCATCAATTTGCCGGGTAACCAGCCTGCGCCGAGGCTGCCGACGATGGCGAAGAGATAAATAACGATCAGCGGCAGTCCCAGACCTTCCATGTTGATACCGCGGGATTCGTTGAGCCATTTTGGCAGCCAGAAGAGGAAGAACCACCAGATTGGGTCGGTCAACATTTTGCCTAATGCCACGGCCCACAGTTGGCGATAGCCCAGCAGATGCGTCCATTTAATGGCCGAAACGCTGACGGCTTCTTCTTTATCCTGAGCAATCCACGCCTGCTCTTCGGCGCTGGCCTTCGCTTTCACCGGACCAAAGGCAATGAACCAGGGAATCAGCCACAGTAAGCCAATGGCGCCGAGAATTAAAAACGCGCCGTGCCAGCCGTAATGCACTGCGATAAGCGGGATCAGCGCAGGCGAGATAACTACGCCGATATTGACCGCGACGCCAAGAATGCCGGTCGCCAGCGTGCGTTCCTTTTTAGGATGCCACTCGGCAATCACCTTCATCGCCGCCGGGAAGTTAGCGGACTCGCCTAGCCCAAGCAGGACGCGAACCAGCGCAAACCCCGCCACCGAACCGACGACCGCATGCGCCATCGCCGCGACGCTCCAGACGACCATCGCCGCCGCATAGCTGATTTTGGTCCCCAGTTTGTCGATAATTCGCCCGCATACCAGCGTGCCGACGCCATACGCGACGGTAAACGCATTGACCAGCCAGCTATATTCCATTTGCGTCCAGCCGATATCTTTTTGCAGCATCGGTGCCAGCAAGCCGAGGATCTGGCGATCCATATAGTTAACCGTTGTGGCAAACACCAGCATGGAGCAGATGACCCAGCGATAGTTGCTTTTCGGTTTAGCCATTTCGCGAGCGGGATTGTGCAGCGTATTCGGATTAACATCATCAGAGGCCTGCCCGGAAGGCACAGCCTGTTTGTCGATTTGCGTATCCATTATTATTTTCCTTGCCCGGTCTCTGCCGGGCGTTGGTTACAGAGGAAGTTCACGGCTGCTGCCCACGACGCTCCACTGCTGTGGGTCCAGCGTGCGGTTCTCGGCGCTCACTCGTCCATCGGCAAGGAAGCGCACCGTTCCGTACTGCGGATCGTTCACTTCAATACTGCCGTCGTCGTGCTGCATCATGGTCAGGTCGCTGAAACATGCGCTGAAGGTCTCGAGGGAGCTATCGACTCGATCGTTGATGCGAACCAGCCAGCGGGTTTGTTGCCCGTTAAGGCGTATTTCACAGCCGCGGGTTGGCCCCGTATTCACCGTTTCAAACGGCTGATTACCCACCAGCAGCGCCATACCGTCACCGCTGCGTACCGCCGCGCGCTGGCCGCTAATAACGACCTCATCAAACTGGCTTTGCGGCAGCCAGGCGTGAGTAAAGTCAGGCTGATCGGCGTGCAGATTGAAAGTCAGCACCGCCAGCCCGCGATATTGCTGCACGCGCGGCAGCGTGCCGCAGCCGCCCCAGTAGGAGGGGCGACCGAACCCGCCGTGCAGGGTCTCGCCTGGATGGTTGATCCAGATCTGCGCTTCGGGTTGGTTGCCAAGACGTAAATGGAACGGCGTCTCCTGATAGCCCCACTCTCCCCAGCGATAGCCGGCGATGGACCCCATCGCCGCATGGCGGTTTTTGTAGTGATAGAGTTTGGCGATCCGGTTAGCGCCCTGGGCAAAACACCACTCGATGGCGCTCTCTTTTTGCCAGGCGGCAACTTCTGCTAGTTCCGCCGGAAGGGTGAGCAGGCCATCACGCAGCAGCAGGGCTAATTGCGGCAGCGCATGGAAACGACAGCCATAGTTACCTTTGCCCCACAGCAGACGCGAAATCGCCGCCAGTTCCAGAGAGCGTCCGGCGCGTAGGGTGTGTTCGTAAGAACGTCCCTGCGAGGCGGTCAGAAAACCCTGGTGGGCGGAGCGGGCAATCTGCGCCAGCAAGCGCGTGATTGCCGCGATGGCGCGCTGGCTTATTTGCGCGTCGCCGGACAGCGCCGCCAGCGCGGTGAGACCTTTTAAATCAATGGGGAAGTAGGGCGCTGAGTTCCATTCGGCCATTTCACACTGCTCGAAATGGTCCAGCCAACTGATGACCCGCGCTTTACCCGCCGCCGCCTGCTCGCGCCCGCTGCGTCCTGAACGGGTGAAAGTCGCGTCCGGGAAGAGATTGCCCGCCAGCAGCGCCGCGGTGTGGAATAACAGGGCGTGGTTCTCAGAGAAATACCACTGTACATCGTTACCGGGTTCGTCCATCCAGTAGCGAAAACGCAGTATGGCGTCATCGATGCGCCCGCGAACCGCAGGATCGATCTTGTCGCCCCATACCGTCCGGCACCACAGCAGCGGCACAAGGGTAAAGTCGGCGCAATCGTGACAGTCGAGCACCGACGCCAGGACCCCATCCAGCATCTGCTGGGTTTGCTCATCGTTCAGGCCGCAGGCCAGGCGCGCCAGCGCTTTGACGCTGCTGTATTCACCTTCATGAGCGACCACCTCCAGCGCTTCCGCAATCCGCGCTTCCAGCGTTGTCGGGATTGCCGTCTGGCGGTCGGCGTGGCAGATTTCGACGCCCAGCGTGCGGCTTATCTTGAACCCTTCACGCTGCAGCGTAATGTGGAAATTGCGGAAGTCCGCCGGGATAGCTTCGCTTTCGGCAATGGCGACCAGCGACTCGCCGGCGGAGAGTCGGCTATCGAGCGTGACCGGTTCATCCAGCGAGATAAAATCCCCCAGCACGTTGACGTGCAGGCAGTAGTCCGTCGACGCGGGTTGAGGAAATACGAGGCGAATGGTGCCGCGGTTATATACCGGATGCTCGAAGGAAACGCCGTCCAGTAACTGCTCCATCTCTTTGACCTGCGCGTCGGTCAGCGGCGTTGCCAGCGCAATACGCAGCGGCTCGCCGTCAAGGTAGTCGAGTTGGAAAAAGAAGCGAATATCGCGTTCGGCTAAGTCATCAAACCACAGCTCCAGCTCGTTTTTCCCCGCCTGTAGCGACAGGCTGAATTCACGCTGGTTTTCGAGGTTACGCTGATAATCAGCCATCCAGAGTACTTCTTCGCCGTTAAGCTTCAGCAGCGCGCCGCCGCAGGTGGCGAGGCGAAAACGATACTCGCCCGCCTGTGGGCAATCGAGCAGCGTTCTGGCCCAGGCGCCGACGCGGGTTGGGCGAAACCAAAATCCGGAGAGGTCGACCCTGTCGGAAGCAAAAGGGAACCACCAGCGAAAGTAGTTTGCGCTGGCGAAAGGCTGCGGTTTTTTTTCAGCAAAGTGCTGGCGAAAATCGTCGCGGCACGGGTAGGTATGAGGAATGAAGTTTTTATGTTTACTTAAAAAGAAAAACGGGTCCATTTCGCCAGCCATCGGCGTGTCCGCCGTGTCATAGCGTAAACTGGTAATATCGGATAGCTGCCAGTAGCGCACGGCATTACCCGCCGTTAAATTAAAATTACTATATTCGATAGCCATTATTATTTTCTCCAAAAGAGAAGGGCGGTATTTTATTTTTTATCAGCGAGGCGCAAACCTTCGCTCAGGCATAATATTGCTAATGCCTGTCCATAGCCGGTAGGTTGTAATGGAATATCTTTATAAAATTGCAGGGTGCGCCCCATTCGGGTGCCATAAGAAACATTGTGTACCGTTCCTGCGGCATCAATATTATCCTGAACAATCTCCAGCGCTTTCATACCCGCCTGTAGCCATCGTTCATCGCCAATGCCAATACGCGCGCCTTTTAATAAGCCATAGCCAAAACCGGCGGTGGCGGAAATTTCGATGTAAGAGTCAGGATGGTCGAGCAGGGTGTGCCAGGCGCCATTAGCGGCCTGCAGGTCGATTAACGTATTAACCTGCTTTTTCAGGCACTCTATCAGGTACTCCCGAACGCCCGCGCCTACGTCGGCTAGTTCCAGTAATTCGAGTATACCGACGGTAATCCACGCATTACCGCGCGCCCAGCGGGCTTTAGCGAAGTTGCTGTTCTCGACAAAGCTCCAGCCGTGGTACCACAGCCCGGTTTGCGGATCGTTGAGATAGCGCGCATGCAGCAGGAACTGCCGAACGGCTTCATCTACCAGCTCCTGGCGCCCGGAAACCGTACCGTAGTGCGCGAGGAACAGTACTACCATGAACAGCGTATCGTCCCAGATCTCCATGTCGTTAATGCCGTCGGAAACCACATGCTGGAAGCCTTGTTCCGGCGTACGCGGCAGTTCCGTCATCACGCGATTTGCCCAGTTATCCAGCACCTGCTGGTAGTGCGGCTGCCGGTTATGGGACCAGAAAAGCGAGAGGGGAAGCATCGGCGCGGTAGTATTGACGTTGAGGCCTGGGAGACCTTTTTCGATATTTCCCTGAAACCACTGGTCAATAATTTGATATAGCTCATCAGACTTCGTGTTTTCCCATAAACGTACCAAACCAAATAGCCCTACGCCCTGCGGCCATTCCCAACTGGAAAATGAAATATAATCCCCGGCGCTACCGTCAAGATTGGGTTCATTAAACCGTCCGTTATCTTTTAATTCAGTAAATCCGCGCAGCAGTAAATCAATATTTTTATTCAGTGAATGCTTTTCCATTTTTTATTCTCATTCTCGCTCTAAGGATGATTTGGCTATAAGAATTAAATCACTACGCATTTCGTATGCGCAATACGAAAAAATTTTGCGTTTATATTTTGTGAGCCTTGCCGATATTTTATTGCCCTGCGCGGGCGTCGTTTTTTGCGAAAAAGGGACAGGAACTGTTGATAAAACAAGAGGTTGTTGGAACGCTGTTTCATTTTTGATTTTGGAAGCGCTAAAATTTTTTGCGTAAACAGCAAAATGGCTGGAGACTATCGAACCATCATTACTGATTCCAGAAAAAAGCCACTCTGTGGAGTGGCTTAATTGCATGATTTTGTTACTTATATTTTCTTATCAGTCCACACGGCGAGGCCTGTTTTATTAAAGTTTGATGGTCACCTGGTTTCCGATAACCCATGCATCTTTAATCTCCTCTATTCCTCCCGGATGGGCGAGTAGCTGGAGATTAGGCCGCAAGGTCAGCCATGGCGTAACGTGAAAGCTATAATGCAGCTCTGCGGCATACTCGCTTCTGCGGACCGGGACATACAAGGGATCATCATAATCATCGATCCCTCGCATCTGGTTCTGGAGCTGCGCTCGACGAGCGACTTTGGCGTTGGCATGCATTTTACTTACGCCGAAGCTGATAAAGTCCTGCGGGCGGCTGGCGAAAGGGCCCTTATAAATGATGCCGGCCTGGATCTGATAGTCCATTGTCGCCGTATTTTTATCATTTATGGCCAGATGCCCGAAAATGTTGAGGCCATTTTGTCGCTGGCTGCCCGAGTGGGTCAGCTGCTGGCTGACATAGAGATAACCTCCGTAACGGCCGCCGTGTCGCCGGGCAGCCTGCCGCGTGAGGACATAGGGATCGCCATTGTCGTCATCCAGTACATCATTGGCGTCCGCTGTGTTGTACCAGCCGCCGATTTTCCAGGTGTCCGGCAGGAATGTGGCGCCTGGAGTGGGCCTATGCCCTAGTTCAACAATGTACATGTACCCCAAATGCCCGGTGCCATCGAGCTCGAAACTGCCGTGGCGGGTAGCGTAGTTGGGGTTATATTGAAATCCGCCAGCCTGGATATAAAGCGCCGAACTAAGAGCGTATTTAATGCGGCCACCCCACTGGCCTATGGGAGTGTTATACCAGACGCCGCTACCGTGCCCGGCTAACGAACCGCACAACGACAGGTTTTGAAAAAAACAGCCGCTATTATCAAAGTCCTCTCCTGGCGGCATGAGACCGACCTTGAGATCCCACTTTTTATCCTGCCAGGTTTTTTTGAACCAGAACTGCGTCGCGTGCCATGTTTGTCCCCGACCGTAGTTACTCTGAACACCCGAGCCGATTACCGGAGCACGTGGATCCTGGAGACGATCCTGAGTCAAATCTCTCCCGTTACGATCGTTTAGCGACGCTTTAAATTCTCCGTCGTGAATGCCGAAAATCTTCTCCAGATCCATATCGATGCCGAGAATATACTGATCGCTGTAGCGCAGGGTTTTATCGCGATCGTAACCGCCGGAAATATTCGTGGCGGTCATCGAACTATATTCCAGCGTAAAGTCATAACCACGATGGCGCAGATCCGTGCGCACGCCGCCCCACTCTCCGGTCATGTTTTTTGCTGTGGGAGAAAAAAACGTATCGTTGGCCAACGCCAGGAAAGGGTGTAGTAAAGCCAGCAGCATCGTGCCGCTTTGAATCAGTTTGTTCATATTTTTCACCGCCTGTTGATGATCCAGGTCTAGGAGTTTTCCCGATAAGACGCAGTTGAATCAGCCTGGTGCGTCGTTTTATTGCCAGAGGCGGCCCCGCATCTCCCGGAGCCACGGAGCGTTTATGGAGACAGCTCTTCTAACGATTTCCCTTTGGTTTCAATGGCAAAGAGCCAGGTAATTAAGCCGCCAATCAGCGCAATGACCGCGAAAGTGATGAACACAAAACGGATCCCGAAGCCTCCGACGATAAAACCCACCATCAGTGGGCCAATGGATGACCCTGCGCGCAGCCATGCGCTGGAATACGCGGTGCCAATGGCGCGTAGTCGGGTGGGATATAGTTCTGCCGCGTATAGATAAAGCGAGAAAGCGATGGTTTGCAGAATGGCGTAGGTCAGGCTTCCCAGAATCAGAATTTCCACGGCGGATTTGGCGCCGAGAATCGAAAGCGTAATCAGCGGAACGATGGCCAGTAAAAAAGCCCATGTGTACCAGCGCTTACGCCCGACACGGTCGATCAGCAGGGCGCAAATCACTGAAGCCACGACGCCGCAGGAAGAGGTGATCCAACCGTAGGCCAGACTGGTATCGAGAGAGAGGTTAAACCAGGTTTTATAAAGGGTTGGAAACCAGGTGATCATGCCGTTGTTGACGCTATAAACCGTCAGCCACAGTCCCCACAGCATAAAGGTTCGGGATTTATAGATCCCGCCAAATAGGGCTTTTACGCCTTCCGGAGCCGCTTTTTGCACCGTAGGGGCTTTCATTTCCGGCTCGGGTAATGTCATACCGCGCCTGATGACCTCTGATTCCAGCGTAGATACGATATTATCCGCTTCCTTTAGTCTACCTTTTGCGGCCAACCAGCGGGGTGATTCCGGCATTAACCAGCGCAGAGGGACGGTCAATGCGGAAGGGACTAAGCCAATTAAAAACATGACTTTCCATCCATAGATGGGCACCAGAAAATACCCCACTAACCCGGCAAACATCATGCCGATGGGGAAAATCACCTCATACAACAAAAAGAACCGCCCCCGCCTTTTTGCCCCGACAAATTCATTGATATAGGCGCTGGCAACGGGAACCTCCGCGCCGATTCCCACTCCCTGTAAAAAGCGAATAATCAGAATTGACCAACCGTTCCATGCAAAAAGACAGGCCGCATCCATCAGTACAAACAGAATGATGGTGATACGTAATACGCCGATACGACCTATTTTTTCCGCCAGCGAGCCAAAAAATAGCGCGCCGCATAGTTGGCCCACATAACTGGCCGCAATAATAAGACCGACAAACGTCGGCGTTAAACCCCACTCCTGGGTAAGCTGCGGGAGCGCAAAAGCGATAGCGATAATGGTATAGGCATCGAAAAAGGTCGATAAGCCGACGATAACGCGGATAGCCTTCAGCCGTCGGGTGATAGGGAGGCGTTCCAGCCTTGCCAGCAGCACGTCTGGTGTTGACGTCGTTCCGCTGGCAACGGCGTAATCTGAAGCAATGGCCTGAGTTGACATAGTATTACCCTGTTAAACGTTGTCTGGGGCATACACGTAAGGTTCTGAATAACCACAGGGCAACGAACCCTTATTCATAGACGTGCTGCATATAATGCTGTCTTGATTAGTTTGTGGTAACGTTACTGCAATCGATTTCACTCTCAGCTAATCCTTTGCTGGATTTGGCGCTAAGTCAATTACGCCCGTTGTATAAATGTCGAGCAGTTCACAATCTGAATAAACTCACGAGCAAAAAAGCGAAGTGACGAATACAGGTTAAAACGAATAAGAAATGTGAATTAACGGCCCGTCGAATGAACCCGGCAAAGTTAAGTACCATTCCTTTTGTCCGGGCGAGGTTTGACGTAAGATCCTTTCACCCCACGGTTTGCACGATGGTATCCCTTGCACGGGCAACACGGATTTTTACCCGCATTGATGAGTTGGAGCAGCAGATGGATCAAGAAAGTGAACTGAACGATTTTCCGGAAAAAAAGCTGGTGACAATGCGGGACGTTGCTCGCGCTGCGGGCGTGAGCGTCTCGACCGTTTCGCGCGTACTCGATGAAAGATTACCCACCTCGCGTAGCGCCTCGGCAGATAAAATTCGCCAGGTGGCCCGAGAGCTGGGCTACCGTCGGGACTATGTTGCTTCCAGCCTGCGCCGTGGCGATACCGGAACGCTTGGCGTCCTGGTTCCGAGGCTGACCGATGCCGTCACGGCGATGCTTTTCGAAGAGATAGCCCGGGCTGCGGCGAGGAGAGGGTATTTCGCGATCGTGGCGACCTGCGGAGATAGCAAGGAGCAGGAGAGGAACGCCGTTGAATCGCTGCTGGATCGTCGTGTGGATGGGTTGATTATGTCAACCTGCCGGCTGGACGATCCTTTGCCGCAAGCCCTGCGTGAACGGGATGTGCCCCATGTTCTGGCGTTGCGCACCGATGGGTTTAGTCCTTCATCGGTCGGGGACGATGAGCTTGGCGGCTATCTGGCAACCCGACACCTGATAGATTTAGGCCACCGTGATATTGGCCTGATCGGCGGTCCCGATTTTGCCTCCAATGCGCTTAACCGGCGTAAGGGCTTTGAGCGGGCAATGCAGGAGGCCGGGCTCAGGATCGAAGCGGAATGGTGCTGCCATTCTGATTTTAATATCGCCTCTGGAGAGCAGCAGGGAATGAAAATTCTCAGCCAGCCTCATCGCCCGAGCGCACTGTTTGCCGTCAATGACGAGTTGGCGATTGGCGTGCTCGCGGCCGCGCATCAGCTAGGACTGGTGATTGGCGAGGATCTGTCTCTGGTGGGATACAATGATATTCCTCTGGTGAGTAGGCTGCCCGTAGCCCTGACTTCGGTTAGAACGCCACTGGAGCATATCGCCAGTAATGCGGTAGATATGTTATTGAATCCAGAAGTAAATAATAATATGCGGATTACCACGCCTTCCCTTATTCCTCGTAAGTCTACCTCGTCCCCACGTCACTAATCCGTCGGCGATCCTCCTGGCTTTCCTGGTGAAAGCGGGGAGGATTGAATTTTGTATAACGGATCTCATCCCGGATGCGGAATGCTGTTTAGTTTGTGATCTGCGTTGCATTTTTAACCAATTCGGCGTTGACGGTTTTATTTTTGCGGTTCAATGTCAATTAAGTGAAAACGATTGCAGAAACGATTTCATATCCGTTTCAAACGATCGCTAACCTGCAAATATACGCTTACTCATCAAGGGGATACTTATGATTAACATCGATCTCAGAGGTTTGACTCCGGCTCCGGTTACACCCTTCACTCGCGAGGGGCGCGTAGATTATGATGCCATCCAGCGCCTCGGTAGCTGGCTGGGCAGCATTGACGGCGTAAAAGGTCTGGTGGTTCTGGGACACGCAGGGGAAGGGACTTTTCTAACTCAGGAAGAGCAGGCGAATGTGATCCGCGCATTTGTGAAGTCGGTAGATGGCAAGCTTCCAATTATTGCCGGTATCACCGGAGAAGGGACGGAAGTCGCTGCGCTGGAGGCCAAGCGTGCTGTTGCCGCCGGCGCATCCGCTGGTTTGCTGTATCCTTCTCACGGCTGGTTGCGTTTTGGCTATCAGGACGGCGCGCCTCAGGATCGTTACCGCGTGGTTTATGAAGAAAGCGGCCTGCCGCTGATTCTTTTCCAGTATCCGGATGTCACTAAAGCCACTTACAATCTGCAAACGTTATTGGATATTTCCGCACAGCCTGGCGTATTCGCCATGAAGAATGGCGTGCGTAATATGCGCCGCTGGGATACTGAAATTCCGGTTATTCGCCGCGAGCGTCCGGATCTGCAAATTTTAAGCTGCCACGATGAATATCTGCTGCACACCGCGTTTGATGTCGATGGCTTCCTGGTTGGCTACGGTAATATCGCGCCTGAACCATTAATTGAAATGATTAAGGCGGGTAAAGCGGGTGATTATGTGAAAGCGCGTGAGCTGCACGATCGACTGCTGCCGGTGACCAAAAGCGTATACCACCGCGGTTCTCATATGGAAGGTACCGTGGCGCTGAAACATGCGTTAGTCGCGCGTGGGATCCTTGAGCATGCCACCGTCCGCTCCCCGCTTTTGCCGCTCGAAAAAGGGGCTGAAAAAGAGATCCACGACGCCATGCGCGCTGCTGAGCTGGGCCTCGTTCGTTAATTTATGCTGAGTCTGTTGTTAATCCGCAATGCAGAAAGATCTCTTGCTGTATTGCGGATATCGGCGCGTTCAGCGCGAGCTCTCCGGGAGATGTCATCCTGATCGACACACCCGGCTACCAGAACTAGCAGGTCATTTCATTATGTAAAGGGTTAATGCCGGACAGGGAGCCGTGGAGGCAAATTATGGTATTAGTTCAGTTTCTGGTCGTGCTGTTGTTTCTTTATATCGGCATGCGGGTTGGCGGTATCGGCGTAGGTTTTGCCGGCGGCGCTGGCGTGATTGTCCTCAGCGCGCTTGGCGCCACGCCGGGGGATATGCCGATGCTGGTTATCGTGTTTATCATGGTGGTGATTGTGGCGATTGCGGCCATGCAGGAGGCCGGCGGTATCGAATATCTGGTTGACCTCACCGAGCGCCTGCTGCGCCGCTATCCGCGATTGTTAGTCATCACCGCTCCGCTTTCCACCTGGCTATTAACCATGATGGCCAGCACCGGACAGGTCTCTTTTGCCTGTATGCCGGTGATTGTCGGCGTGGCGAAAGAGAACAATATAAAACCTACCCGGGCGCTCGCTCTCTCCGTCAGCGCCTCTTTGCTTGGCATTGTGGCATCGCCCATTTCCGCGGCGGTGATTTTCTTCTCGGGGATTCTGGAAAAGAGCCATTCTGGCTGGGGCTATATTGAGCTTATTGCGGTATCCATCCCTTCCACCTTTCTTGCGTTACTGGTCACCTCCGTGTTTTACCTGTGCTGGGACAGAATTCGCCGGCAGGATAGGCTCTATGACAATCCGGTGCAGGTGAAGGCTCGGACTGGGCGGGAGATCCCGCCTTATGCCGCTCGTTCGGTGCTGATCTTTATCGTCGGGCTGGTGGTGGTGCTGTGCTATGCGATTGTCACCAGCCCCAAATTAGGGCTGATTACCGATCCGGTCATGAGCAGCGGGCAGGCGCGGGTAGGGGTGATGTTGGGCGTTGCGCTGCTGATTCTGGTGAGTTGCCGGGTTAACGTACAAAAGGTCCCGTCCGGCTCGGTATTTAAAACCGGGATGACCTCCTGTATCTGTATACTCGGCGTCGCCTGGCTGGGGTCAACCTTTATGGACAGCAATCAGCAGTGGTTGCAAAGTACGCTCTCGTCACACTTCCTGGAGTCACCCATTATGCTGGCCATTATTATTATGGCGGCGTCATGTTTCCTGTATTCTCAGGCGGCTTCAACAAAAATTTTATTTCCCGCCGCGCTGAGTATGGGCGTTGCCCCCGGTATTCTGGTGGCCTGCTTCCCGGCTACCGCTTCGCTTTTTATTTTACCAAACTATCCGACGTTACTGGCGGCGGTGGAACTGGATGTTACCGGCTCAACTAAACTGGGGCGGCATATTATCGATCATCCTTTTCTGCTGCCTGGCCTGGCATCGGTGCTGCTTTCTATTCTTTTCGCAGCCGGGCTGGCTTTTTTGATTCAGTGAATGATACGAGCAGTGGCAAAGTGATACAGGCGGACGACTGAGCAAAAAGGAGTTAGATGATTTAACTCCTTTTTTAATTGTCACCCCATCATCACCTTTTGGGGACATGAAAATGGCTGGCTTTGTCGGGTTTATGGCGCTGGCTTACGTAGTAGCCTCAGAAGGGCATCGCCAGCAATGTATATCCAGAATCACGCTTTGCATAATGTTAACTACCGTGCTGATTGCCCGGCAGAAAAATATAGCCATTTGTACATAGCTCACATTTGAACAATTAAATGGATAAACCTTTTGATATTTAAGCAAAATATAGTCCATATTAAAGCCTTGTACCGAACGTGGATATTTTAAGGATAAGAATATGTCAGCAGTAATTGATAAAGCACTGGATTTTATTAATGGCATGAACACGTCATCTTCAGCACCGCACACCATGGATGAAAGTACGGCTAAAGGCATTTTCAAGTATCTTAATGAGTTAGGCGCTCCGGCCAGCGCGGCTGATGTATATGCCCGGGGCACTCAAGAGGGCTGGGATCCCGAATTTACTAAAACGTTAGCTGGATGGGCGGAACGAATTGAGTCCGGCGAGCGTATAGTTATTAAGAATCCTGAGTACTTTTCTTCATACATGCGCGAGGAGCTGCGGGCTCTGGTATAAGATGAACTCTGCTCAACCGTGAGCGGATTGGTTCGCTATATTGCAAGCTTCTAACCCAGCGCGTTTGTACTCCGCAGTAGTTGCCTGCCGTATTCTGTAGGTATCCTGGAAAAGACTAAGGGCTTACGAGTAATCGTAAGCCCTTGATATTTGGTGGCCCCTGTTGGGTTTGAACCAACGACCAAGCGATTATGAGTCCCAAACTTAAATATTATAAAACAATAAGTTACTTCAATTTCAACGTCTTATGGCGTCGAATACTGGGGAATATGAAAGCATAGTGAATTGGTCTGCTGCCATTTTGCTGCCACTTTTGAAGCTTTAACTTTTGATGAGTGCGATGAGTGATGATTTTTCTAGTTGCGAGTGATGATAACCTTCTGATTGATCGAACAGAACATGGCATTTGTTAGAGTTGTTCTTCTCTACAATGCTAAATACATCATCTGCAACTTTACGAGTATCAAACACTTTCAAAAATCTTTCATAAAAAGTATCGTAACTATCATAGCTTTTAAACGTAAGTTGTTCATGTGTTGGGCCTTTTGCAATATTGGCTGAACCGCTTAGGCATTCAACATAATTGTCATTTACGCCACAATAAATCTTTGCATGGAATCGAGTGTTCCTAATAGCATCATCTATTACCTTTGGTGTGAATTTAAATTTGCTCAAAATATTATAATCATGAATAGCTTCAGATACTGCATTTTTATAAGAATTCAATGTTTGAGTTTTGGTTATAATCTTAAGTTTGTTTGAGTCGGATTGTGATATTATTTCTCCCCACAGTTCCAATAGTTCATCACTCTTTGAACGCGTATGCCCGACGTAAGGGAATATCAGGTAAGTCTTTTCAAATAAAAGCTCCCATCTAATCATTAATTTTTTTATCAACTCAATGAAATCTGATTTTGTAATGGTTCCATCGATTCTTTCCTCAAGAGAAATGCAATTACTTATATGTCCAAGCAGGAAATCGTCATCTGAAAAATCGCGATGATCGAAATTTTTGTAAAATAATGCAGAGTGTTTACATTCACAAGTGCAAGAGAAATCGACTTTTATTATTGATTTTTCTGCATCATATCCATATCCAGAAATGTCTTCTGATATATATTGGCAAATTCGCGGCCCCCACTCTTGATAGTCATTGACCATTTTTTCGTGTGCTAATTTCTCTAAGTTGTCATCACAATGTGGGCACTTATAAAGATTGTAAGATTCGAAATCAAATTTTGGATTATTTCTGAATACATCGCCATTATACTTAAATGATACTTTTAACTTATGAAAGGTTGATGGGGATTCACCTTCATAATCCAAATAATCTATTTTTTCAGCACCGCTTACAATATATGATTCAGCGGGGTTTTTGCATTGAATTCCAAACATTTCTTTGCAGTTTTGACATCTTGCGAGAATCTCCCCATTATCATTTGTGACTGGAAATTTTAATTCATGATAATCGATGATATTCTCGCAGTGTGGACATTCGCCCTTAAATTGTTTTTTTGTTTGATTATACATAGTGGCATCCATTCAAATAATTATATTGTTTATTAATGTCAATGGGTTTAGTTTAATTGCTTCAGTGAGATGATCTGGAGCAAGATGAGCATAGCGCATCGTTACTTTAATGTCAGTGTGGCCAAGGATGCGTTGCAGTACGAGAATGTTGCCACCGCGCATCATAAAATGGCTTGCAAACGTATGGCGTAGTACGTGCGATAACTGCCCGTCAGGTAACTCAATCCCCGTGCGCTTAATCGCCCCTCGAAATGCAGAATAGCACCCCGTAAAGACTGGTTTTGATGTTCTTACTTTTGGGAGTAATTCGTAAAGCTCATCACTTATTGGAACGGCGCGGTTTTTCTTGCCCTTGGTTTTGATATAAGTGATTTTGCCGGGGCTTATTTGCTTGCCTGTTAGTGACTCCGCCTCGCCCCATCGTGCGCCGGTTGCAAGGCATATCTTTACTATAGTTACTAAATCTTCCGCCTTGCTTTTCTCGCACTCAGCCAGAAGCTGCTTAACTTCTTCAACTGTCAGCCAGGCTAGCTCTGCCTCATCGATTTTAAATTCCCGGACGTTTTCGAGAGGATTGGGCGCACTCCAGTCATCCAGTCTTTTTAGTTCGTTGAACATGGCGCGGAAATAAGCCAGCTCAAGATTAACGGTACGGGGAGTCACTGCTTTTACCCGATCAGAACGTGTAATTTTCCCGCTTAAACGTTGTTCACGGTAGGTTGCAAAAAGTTTGGCGTTAAATTCAGTGGCGAGAGGGTTTCCCATAGCAAAGCAGGCAAATTCCATTGCACCTTTACGCTTGAGGCCATCAGAGAGTGTAACGCCATGTGCGTTGAACCAGGTTTCAACAAGATCAGTAACTCGCCGCTTATCTGCTTTTTCTCCTAACCAAGGCTTGTCCTGCGCTTGATCCTTAATGTGACGCTCAAAGGCCATGGCTTCGCCCTTGGTGGCGAATTGGCGACGGATGCGCCGCCCATCCCTACCGTTGGGGAAGACCTGAGCCTGCCACTTACCATTGGCTAACTTTGAGACAGCCATAATCAGTTTTTAGAGCAAATTCGTTTTGATTTACTGATAGTGCCGTCATTGCAAACAAATTTGCCATCAGATGTGCAATGTGAGACGCCACCTTTTTTTCCAGAGCATGGGTAATTGCGTGCATATGATGGCTGTGTCGCCAAAAACACTAAACCTAACGTAACGATTGCCATTAATTTTTTCATGCTAGTAGCCTCAACTTATTTCCGTATAAAGTCGAATTCGCTCATTCTGTAAATGCTGTTTTACTGATCACCCTACCGTTAACCTCAATATCCGATGGGGTGCATTCAAAGGATGCGGGTCCATTCTCTACACGTAAGCGTCCGCCAGGAAGGCGATAAACTTGCCTGATGCTCAGAAAACCATCTAATTTAATCAACCAGATTCCATCGTTGATTTCTCCCCTGAACTCATCCACAAGATAGAAAGCCTTTTCAAACTTCACCAAGAACGGATCTGTTGCATTTGGGGGGATAAGGCAGGAGTCATAACGGACCTGTTCAGAAGATGAGTAAATCCCGTTTGAAATTTCTTTTAATTGCAAAAGCAATCCATTGTCATTGATTATTTTTGTGGTGGGGGTGCCCTGTCCTGTAGTTAACCAAAGCATGGATGCACCTGTATCAAGATGGCAGGCAATGAGCCAGTCATGCGGAAAAGTATCGCGCATCCAACGGTTTGCCATAGTGCTCTGGGATACCCCAAGGTGATCGCACAAAGCCTGTCTGGTACTGAATCCATAGGCCTGGAGGATACGAGTTATGGCTTCTTTTCCACCACTTTGAGATGGAAAGTTGTATTCTGAGATCGCTATTGGGGTCTCTTTTGTGTTTGACATATTTAAAATGCGATCCTATTATCGGTTTTGTGGTGTTCGGAATGAATGCGAATAGTTCCGAATAGTGAAGTTTTAAACACAAACTGAGGAATAGTGCATCATGAAAAGCAATTTTTCAATGCGCCCCAGCATTAACCTTGTGGTATCTGAGCCATTCATCACACTGGATGAGTTCTGTCGCCGTACTGGTTACAAGCCTAGTTATGCCCGTCAAATGATCCGGGAAAACCGCCTGCCCATCAGGAAAAAAGCCGGAGTTAACAGCCTTATCGAAATCAACATGTTCGCGTTGACGATGGAAGCGGCCCAAGGCTGCGAAGTCACAATGCAAGCCTGATAGTTCCATTTTGGGATAGAAAAGGATTTACATCATGTTTGATTATCGTGTTTCCAAACATCCGCACTATGACGAAGCCTGCCGGGCTTTTGCGCTGCGTCACAACATGGCGAAGCTGGCAAAACGAGCGGGAATGAACGTCCAGACGCTGCGTAACAAACTGAACCCGGAGCAACCGCATCAGCTCACGCCGTCGGAAATCTGGATGCTTACCGATCTTACTGAGGACTCCACGCTGGTTGACGGATTTCTGGCTCAGATTCACTGCCTGCCATGCGTACCGATGAACGAAGTAGCAAAAGAGAAGCTGCCGCATTACGTCATGAGCGCTACTGCTGAAATCGGACGTGTTGCTGCCGGTGCCGTCTCGGGTGATGTGAAAACCACCGCAGGCCGCCGCGATGTTATCAGCAGCATTAACTCTGTTACTCGTCTGATGGCACTGGCTGCCGTTTCGATGCAGGCGCGTTTACAGGCTAACCCGGCGATGGCAAGCGCGGTGGATACCGTGACGGGCCTTGGCGCTTCGTTCGGTCTGATCTGAGGTGGTTATGCTGTCTAAAGAACCATCCTTCGCGTCACTTCTGCTAAAGCAAAGCCCGGCAATGCACTACGGTCATGGCTGGATCATGGGGAAGGATGGCAAACGCTGGCACCCGTGCCGCTCTCAGGATGAATTGCTGGCTGACCTGTCCACAACCAAACAGGGGAAATCATGGCTATTGAAGGCGCTACGGCGACTGTTCCATTAAGCCCCGGTAAACGCCTGGATGGACTGAACCATATTGCGGAATTGAGGGCTAAAGTGTTTGGTCTGAATATTGAGCCGGAGCTTGAAAGGTTTATTAAAGATATGCGCGACCCACGCGACGTAAATAATAAACAGAATGAGCGGGCACTGGCAGCCATTTTTTATATGGCAAAAATTCCGGCAGAACGTCACGGCGTCAATATTAGTGATCTGACTACTGACGAAAAGCGGGAACTGGTGAAAGCAATGAATCATTTTCGTGCAGTGGTGAGCTTATTTCCCAAACGGCTAACCATGCCGAATTAACCCACAACAGAAATTAATGGCGTTAACCCGCCGGGCTTCTTATTGCCCAAATTCAGGAGAAACAACGATGCGAAATATTGAAATCCGTAACACTAAAACCGGACCAGATGATGCTGGTCTTAACCTGCTGTTGAGTGAAGCACGCAAAGAAGAACGTCGGGGACGTGCAGATGTGATGGCTGCGCGTCTGGATTCTTTAGCTGCTCGTATCGTGTCACGTCAGCTTAACCACACGGAAGCGGCTGAGCTGCTGCGTCAGGAAGCTTTGAAGATTCAGAACGAAGCGCAGGAGATCCACTGATGGCTGATTCAATGGACCTTGTACAGCAGCGCGTTGAAGAAGAACGCCAGCGCCACATCCACACCGCCCGCAATAAAACGCCGGGCGTTTCCCGTGTTCTCTGCATTGATTGCGATGCACCTATCCCGCCAGCACGCCGCCGCGCCATTCCGGGCGTGCAGTGCTGCGTCACCTGTCAGGAAATCGCAGAGCTGAAAGGCAAACACTACAATGGAGGTGCTGTATGAGCACCATCCTGAAATGGGCGGGAAATAAAACCGCCATCATGCCGGAACTGATTAAGCACCTTCCCGCTGGTCCGCGACTGGTTGAACCTTTCGCGGGTTCCTGCGCTGTGATGATGGCGACAGACTATCCTCATTATCTTGTCGCAGATATTAATCCTGACCTGATCAGCCTTTACAGCGTCATTAAAAACAAGTCTGAATTACTAATTACTATTGCGAAAGGGTTATTTGATAAAAATAACACCGCAGAAGATTATTACGGTATACGTAAGGAGTTTAATTGTGATCGCCACTGGCCCGCAGAATGGCGCGCAGCTATGTTTCTTTATCTTAATCGCCATTGTTATCGTGGATTATGCCGTTATAACCAGAAAGGGCAGTTTAACGCTCCATACGGTAACTATAAAAGTCCTTATTTTCCTGAAAGTGAAATACTCGCTTTTGCAGAAAAGGCTCAACGCGCAACGTTTATTTGTGCCAGTTATGATGAAACACTGGCGCTGCTGCAGGCTGGTGATGTTGTTTATTGTGATCCGCCATACGATGGCACATTTAGCGGTTATCACACTGCCGGTTTTACAGAGGACGATCAGTATCATCTGGCGTCTATTCTTGAGCGCCGGTCATCAGAAGGTCATCCGGTTATCGTGTCCAACAGTGACACGTCCCTGACCCGTTCGCTTTATCGTAATTTTACCCGCCATCGCATCACTGCAAAGCGCAGCATGGGTGTGGCTGCCGGTGAGAGTAAATCTGCAACTGAAATCATCGCCATAAAATCAGCAGACTGGTTTGGTGTCGATTTGGCGTCCGGTCCAGATATCTCGGTGGAAACTGAGGTGCGGGCGTGGTAGTGAGTAAATTCACATTACATAATGAACCAACCACCGGCGGCTCGAATGAGGCCGCCGTGGCCTTTTCATGGAATAACCCTAAAAAAGCGGTTAACCCCTATCTGGACCCGGCGGAGGTTGCGCCGGAGTCTGCGCTTTCAAACCTGATCGCTCTTTACGCTGCGGATAACGAGCTGGAGCAGTTGCGCCGTGAGGCGCTGAGCGATGAGGTCTGGGAACGCTATTTCTTCAATGAATCCCGTGATCCTGTCCAGCGCGAAATGGAGCAGGACCGACTGATTAGTCGTGCCAAAATGGCGCGCGAGCAGCAGCGTTTTAATCCCGATCTGGTCATTCTGGCTGACGTTAACGCCATGCCGTCCCATATCAGCAAGCCTCTGCTGGAGCGGATTAAATATTTCCATAGTCTGGGCAGAGCAAAAGCCTATTCCCGCTACCTGCGTGAAACCATCAGGCCCTGTCTTGAGCGGCTGGAGCGCGTGCGTGACAGTCAGGTGTCTGCGTCTTTCCGGTTCATGGCGAGCCACGACGGGCTGGAAGGGCTGCTGGTACTACCTGAAATGAATCAGGATCAGGTCAAGCGCCTTTCAACACTGGTAGCGGCACATATGAGCATGTGTCTTGATACGGCTTGCGGTGATCTGTTTGTCAGCGACGATGTTAAACCAGAAGAAATCCGCCAGGCATGGGAAAGGGTTGCCGCAGAAGTCATGCGCCTTGAGGTCATCCCGCCTGCCTTTGAGCAGCTGCGCCGCAAGAAGCGCCGCCGCAAGCCGGTGCCTTATGAACTGATCCCACCGTCGCTGGCGCGTATGCTGTGCGCGGACTGGTGGTATCGCAAACTGTGGCAGATGCGCTGCGAGTGGCGGGAGCAGCAACTGCGCGCCGTCTGCCTTGTCAACAAAAAAGCGTCCCCGTATGTCAGCTATGAAGCCGTGATCCATAAACGGGAGCAGCGCCGCAAATCTCTGGAGTTCTTCCGCTCGCATGAGCTGGTCAACGAAGACGGCGACACACTGGACATGGAAGACGTGGTGAACGCCAGCAACAGCAACCCGGCACACCGCCGTAATGAAATGATGGCCTGTGTTAAGGGACTGGAGCTGATAGCGGAAATGCGCGGCGACTGTGCGGTGTTCTATACCATCACCTGCCCGTCACGCTTCCACGCAACCCTCAACAACGGCAGACCTAATCCGAAATGGACCAGCGCCACTGTCCGGCAGAGCAGTGATTATCTGGTTGATACCTTCGCCGCTTTCCGCAAGGCAATGCACAAGGCCGGGCTGCGCTGGTATGGTGTCCGGGTGGCAGAGCCGCACCACGACGGCACCGTGCACTGGCATCTGTTGTGCTTCATGCGCAAAAAAGACCGCCGTTCCATCACCGCACTGCTGCGTAAGTTTGCCATCCGTGAAGACCGCGAGGAGCTGGGCACCAATACCGGGCCGCGCTTCAAGTCCGAGCTTATCAACCCGCGTAAGGGGACGCCGACCAGCTATATCGCCAAATACATCAGCAAGAACATCGACGGGCGCGGACTGGCTAAAGAAATCAGCAAAGAAACCGGCAGATCACTGCGTGACAGCGCCGAGCATGTCAGCGCCTGGGCGTCACTGCATCGTGTCCAGCAGTTCCGTTTCTTTGGTATTCCGGGGCGTCAGGCATACCGCGAGCTGCGCTTGCTGGCTGGTCAGGCGGCAAGAGTGCAGGGTGAACGCAAAGCGGGCGCGCCGGTACTGGATAATCCGCGTCTGGATGCGGTACTGGCGGCGGCTGATGCGGGCTGCTTTGCCACCTACATCATGAAGCAGGGCGGTGTGCTGGTTCCCCGCAAACATCACCTTGTCCGCACGGCCTACGAGCTTAACGAAGAACCGAGCGCCTACGGCGATCACGGTATCCGTATCTATGGCATCTGGTCCCCGATTGTAGAGGGCAAGATTTGCACGCACGCGGTGAAGTGGAAAAAGGTTCGTAAGTCCGTTGACGTTCAGGAGGCGACAGCCGACCAGGGCGCTTGCGCCCCTTGGACTCGTGGCAATAACTGTCCCCTAGTGGAAAAAACGAACGATTCAGAAGCAGGTAATGAACCTGCAGAACATGACATAACCACCATGAATCAGCTGGAGCTACAGTATTACCTGTACGGGATGGGTAAAAAAGAACTGCGGGAACTAAACACGCGATTGCGCTTAGTAAAACCGAAACGCCGGAAAGGTTACAAACAGAAAATAGACGTTCAGCAGCGCCTGCAGCTGGAGTATGAACTGCGGTCCAGGGGCTTTGACGGCGGCGACAGGGAGATCGATTTGCTTCTGCGTGGTGGCAGTATTCCATCTAGCGCTGGCCTGCGCCTTTTCTACCGGAACCAACGACTACAGGAAGATGATAAATAGCGGCAATGGTACTAAGCCGCCATAAATTGAAGGATCACAAACCGGCTAGGCTCCTGCCGCGAATGCGGGCAACTTCATACTTGAGTTCAACTGCCTTGGCTTCGCAAAGCCTTAAAGATTTAAGCCATTGTTCAGTTGTAGGCTTACCGAATATGTCTTCCATTACTACAACCACGTAAAGGCAGCGACCAGTGCCTAGTTCGCCTGAAACCAGGCATGCGGCATTAGTCCCCGCCATAAGCTCAATACATGCTTTGCGCATTATCTTGTCCCTCATTTCGTTGTTTCTTTAGAGCATCTCACTTATGCCATATGCTTGAAAGATAGAAAAAACATTTTACATTAAGCGGTTAATTATATACTGTATTTATATACAGTTGTTTTGAGTGGAGGGGAAAATGCAGGACTATTTTTTGGAGTCGTTAAAGCTCCAGCGCATTGATTTTTTTGTGAAGCTTGTAGCTGCTAGTGAGTGCGATGATGAAGAGAAGCGGCTTGCTATCCAGTGGGTATCAGAGTTGACCGATGAACTAATGGCGAAAATCCGTGCTCATGATTACACCCGTTCAATGGATCTCTCCAGTTAGACACAGGAACGTTGCTGGCGTTAGGACTTGATACTGACGCCTGCAAGGTTGAACAACGAGCATGTGAGGCGTTAGTTCCGTTGTGCATATCTATGCTGCATGAAAACGCATGATCGTTCGGAGATCATATTTGCCGAGGCCAGCCAGAATTGGTGGGCCTTTGCTTATGTCATGCAGATGCATGAAAACCACTACATAAAGCGGGCAGGCGTGGCGGGGATACGAGCGCGCGCCCTAGGTAAGATTATCAATCTTTACCCATGAGTTGGCAGAACTTCCTTTTTAACATGCCATATCTGTAGACTTCTCAGATAAAAATTTAGGAAATTTTAAGAGTTTGAAGTTTGAGGTGTTTACTAAGTCTGAAAAGTAAGGTTAACATTCCTACCATCTAATCCAACTGAATAACTGAAAAACTAACTATGTTAAAAGCAAATCTCTGGGACTGGGTTAAAGCGATTATCAGTATAATTGTGGTTTTTTTCCTGTCTCTAAAATTCTACAATGCAACTTTCACAATGAACTTTGATTTTATAGCCTTATTATCAACTGTGCTGGCATTGTTTTCTGTTGGCTTATCTGCAGTTTTTTATTTTAAAGCTACTGAGACAAGTAATGATTTTTATAACAACACTTTTAAATTTACGAAAGATATTGCTGACTTGTTGATAAGAATAGAAAGCGGGTTTGGTGAGAGATTAAAAAGTTTAGATGAAGGCTATAACTCAATGCGTAGCATAATGACATCCCCAAAAAATTCAGGGGTAAGTCAAATGAAAGAAAAAATTGAAGTTGATGAGAATGAGCTAAGTAAGATAAATGCCGAACGAACTGAATTGATAAATAAATTGTTAGAAAAGGCTAATTTAGAACATGAAGAGAAGGAGAAAATAAAGGAAGAGCTTAAAATCAAGGAGGATGAATCGCAAAAATTACAGTTCGAACTAACAAAGTTGAAAAAACGATTATTTGCAAGTCGTATGTCTAGCCGAGAACAACAAGGCGGGGAAGACTTTTCTTTTCATTCGGATATGAAAAAAGAATTAGTGGAAAACTATATTGCTTCGACAATTGTGCCTGATATTATAGAATCTTATGAGATTAATGCTTCAGACGCATTGCTATCATCTCGCGAGATTCAGCATTACTTTAATAATAAATACTGGAAAAACGGTAATACGCAATTTGCAAAAGATATGGTGCACTTAGGATATTGTGTGCATGGTGAGGGTATAACGTTGAGCGGTGCAAGATATATTCGCAGCCTTTTGAGAATGGCATTGAGATAGCTATGATTTTTTCTTGGGAGGCTATGCCTCCCACTTTAAAAATTAAGCTAAGGAGTAATTTTCAAATTGCAGTATATCATCCTTTAACCAGTCGTTTATTTCTTGCATCCTTTTTTGAAGTGGTAATAATTCATTGCGAACAAAAACATTGGAAGCCTTCTCCACATCCCCAAACCCACCAACATTACTCGGCATGATACCCATCATCTGTGGCGGGACACGGTGCGCTGCCATCATGTCATCCCGGCTAACATTCTTGATGTTCAGAAACTCATCCTTTGCCGCTACCTCTGACAGCGGGATGATCTGAATGCCATCTTTCTTGCCGTTGGGTGAGTACATAAACAAGTTGCGAAAGTTGCCTGGCCCTTTGGCGCTTTTCATGGCCTGGCGGATGTTGTTCACGTCCTCTTGGTTCTGCGCCGCGTCGGTCATGTACATGATGAAACCCGCGTGGCTGCCGTTGATGTAGTACTTGCGGCGGAACAGCGTGGCGGACTCGTTCAGCAGGGCGGAAGGGATGGCGGACAAGTATTCAGGCAGACCGTAAATCTCCTGATTTAAGTCCGGTTCCATCAGGTGGAAGATGCTGCCTTTGGTGAACTCATAGGGCTGAGTGGTTATGCCGTATTGTACAAACCAGTAAGTGTCGAGATCGATCCCGCGGCGGGTATATTTCGCCAGCGATGGCTCCAGCGACAAAATACCGCCCAGCCGGTTCGTCCGTTTCTCCAGATAGGCGTTACCAAACACCAGATAGTCCTGCACAAAGCGGCTGAATGCCTGCTGGCTCAATAGCGGGTGCGGGATAAACGTGCTGGTCAGGATGTTGCGCTTAACGGCAATCGGTGAGCTGTGATGCACGGCGGCGCGGTAAGTGCGGGCCAGGCCCTCAAAGCTCACGGGCGGCTCATACCACTTATCCATCTGCACGCATTCCACATAATCTAGCAGTTCACGGCGGTCCAGTACCGGGATCGGGTCGCCAAAGCTGAATGCCTCTGTCGCTGCGCCACCGCTGGCATTTGTGCTGTGATTAGCCGCGGTGCGGCGGTTCTTGCGTTTTCCCATCAGAAAATCTCCACAATATTGCTGGTATTGGCGGCTTCGCCCTGCAGCGGTTCGTTAAACAGTGCGTGCATCGTTGCCCAGGCCAAATCTGCGTGGCTGGCTTCTTCGCTGCGGCTGGCTTCGTAGGTAGGGCGGTTTCCGCTGGCGGTGGTGGCGCGGCGGATAGCCATAAAGGACTGCGCAATGTCGGTGTGCCCGGCGTCAAACTCCAGACGGCGGTGGCTGATAATATCGTATGCCTTGAGCACCAGGGCGTTTTTGACGTTGGGGTTGTAGACAAACTCCCGCACGGCAGGAAAGAACGCTTTCACGTTTTCGTAGACACCGTGACCGACGCCGGTCGAGTCGATGCCGATATAGGTCACGTTGTACTGTTGTGTCAGCTTTTTGATGGCGTCAGCCTGGGCGCGGAAGTCCATCCCACGCCACTGGTGCCGCTCAAGAATGCGGAACTTGCCGCCCGGTACGGTTGGCGGTGCCACCACCACGCACCCGGCGCTGTCACCGTTCTGCGTGCCTTTCGCCGGGTCGTATCCGATCCAGACTTCGCGCCAGCCAAACGGGCGCAGCGCCAGCGCCTGAAAATCGGTCCACACTTCCCAGCTGTCCACCATGCACGCCTGCAGCTCGCTGAGCGGGAACACTGACGCCAGATCGTCAATGAATTCACACATCAACAGGTTCTGGTATTCGTCCGGGCTGTACTCCATGCGCAGCTGGTCGAGGTCGAACAGATTACAGCCGCCGCGCACCGCATCCTCCACTGTGACGATCTGGCGGTACTGTCCGTCCGGGCAGAGCACGCCGCGTGCAAGGTTGCTGTGGGTCAGGTCAATATCCACCTTGTCCGCTTTGGCGCGGCCCCGGTTGAACAGTGCGCCGGACCAGAACGGATAGGCGCTGTGGGTCAGGCTGGACGGCGTGGAAAAGTAGGTTTGTCGCCATTTCTTGTGAATGGCCATACCGGAGGCAACCTTGCGCAGCTCCTGGAATTTCGGTATCCAGAAATATTCATCAAGGTACAGGTTGCCGTGGTAACTCTGCGCCGTGCGGGCGTTGGTGCCGAGGAAGTACAGGCACGCGCCGTTGCTGAGGGTCATCGGGTCGCCTTTCAGCTCAACATCCACCTCTTTTGCAAAGTCGATGATGTATTGCTTAAAAACGTGCGCCTGTGCCTTACTGGCTGAGAGAAAAATCTGGTTGCGCCCCGTGGTGATGGCGTCAATCAGCGCTTCGCGGGCAAAAAAGTATGTTGCCCCGATCTGGCGTGATTTAAGCAGGTTGCGAATGCGGTGTTTTACGCCAGCCTGCCACCAGTGGCGCTGATATTCGAACATGCCGTTGCGGAAGATTTCCTCCAGCTTTTCGGTCTGTTCATCAGTGAAAACATTCTTTTCGGGCTGGCGGCGTGGCCCTTTGTTACGGTTGGCAACTTTCGGGTTTAAGTCTGCTTCGTTCCCGCCATCGTTAAACTTACCGATCCGGGCGTGGCGCTCTGACTGGCGCGCCAGCAGGTCAATTTCCTTGAAGTCTTTCCCTTCTTTCTGCTCCTTCATGATGAGCTGGCAGTAACGGGCGGCGGTGGTGAGCTGCATCTGATCCAGCGGCCCATACTCGCCCCATTTATCGCGCTTCTTCCAGCTATGAACGGTTGCAACTTTTTCGCCCAGCATTTCAGCAATGCGGGCTACGCGGTATCCCTGAAAGTACAGCAGCATGGCCTGCCGACGGGGATCGAGGTCTGCGGGGGTCAGTGTCGTGTTCATGTCCCCCAACATACGGCCTAGCCTGACGGCTTTCCCCGGCTGCGGTTTGTGTGGCTGACCGTACAAGTGCCGCGCGTTGTTTCACTCCCCCCATCACCGCAAACATAAGGCTCCAGTAAGTTTTTTCTAACGGAGTACGGCTCATGACAGTGAAAGCAAAGCGTTTCCGCATCGGGGTGGAAGGTGCCACCACTGACGGACGCGAGATCCAGCGTGAATGGCTGGTACAGATGGCTGCCAGCTACAACCCGACGGTCTATACCGCGCTGATTAACCTTGAGCACATCAAGTCTTATCTGCCGGACAGTACCTTTAACCGCTACGGCAGGGTAACGGGGCTGGTTGCAGAAGAAATCAAGGACGGGCTGCTGGCGGGCAAGATGGCGCTTTATGCCGATATCGAACCCACGGACGCCCTGGTGGAACTGGTGAAAAAGGGCCAGAAGCTTTTCACCTCCATGGAGGTCAGCACGAAGTTTGCCGACACCGGCAAAGCCTACCTTGTGGGGCTGGGTGCGACGGACGATCCGGCGAGTCTGGGCACCGAAATGCTGGCATTCAGCGCCAGCGCCGCGCATAACCCGCTGGCGAACCGTAAGCAGAACCCTGAAAACCTGTTTTCGGAAGCAGTTGAAACGCTGATCGAACTGGAAGAAGCCCAGGACGAAAAGCCGTCCCTCTTTGCCCGCATCACCGCGCTGTTAACCAAAAAAGAGCAGACCGATGAGGCGAGTTTCTCCGACGTGCATAAAGCCGTGGAACTGGTTGCCACCGAGCAGCAGAACCTGAGTGAGCGCACGGATAAATCCCTGACCGGACAGGACAAGCGCCTTTCTGAGTTGGAGACCTCACTGCAGGAGCAGCAGGTCGCCTTTGCCGAGCTTGAGCAGAAGCTGAGCCGTGAAGACAGCCGTAAAGACTACCGCCAGCGCGCGCCGGGCGGTGACGCACCGGCTGGCACCCTGACCAATTGCTGATGGAGCATAAAACCCGATGAAAAAGAAAACCCGCTTTGCCTTTAACGCTTACCTGCAGCAACTGGCGCGCCTGAACGGTGTGGAGATTGAAGAACTCTCCAGCAAGTTCACCGTGGAGCCGTCCGTGCAGCAGACGCTGGAAGACCAGATCCAGCAGTCCGCCGCTTTCCTGACGGTGATTAACATCACGCCGGTCACTGAGCAGTCCGGGCAGTTGCTGGGGCTGGGCGTTGGCAGCACGATTGCCGGGACCACCGATACCACCACCAAAGAGCGCGAGCCTACCGATCCGACGCTGATGGAAGACGTGGAATACAAATGCGAGCAGACCAACTTTGATACGGTGCTGACCTACGCAAAACTGGACATGTGGGCGAAATTCCAGGACTTCCAGGTGCGTATCCGCAACGCCATTGTTAAGCGTCAGGCACTGGACCGCATCATGATCGGCTTTAACGGCGTGAAGCGTGCCAAAACCTCCAATCGTGCTGAAAACCCGCTGCTGCAGGACGTCAATAAAGGCTGGCTGCAGAAAATCCGCGAAGACGCGCCGGATCACGTCATGGGCAGCAAAACCGCAGAAGACGGCACCACTACTGCAGAACCGGTAAAAGTAGGTCCGGGTGGTAAGTATGTAAATCTTGACGCGGTGGTGATGGATACTGTCAACGAGCTGATCGATGTGGAGTATCAGGATGATGACGAGCTGGTTGTTGTCTGTGGTCGTGAACTACTGTCAGACAAGTATTTCCCGCTGGTCAACAAAGAGCAGGACAACAGCGAGAAAATCTCCGCCGATCTGATCATCAGCCAGAAACGAATGGGCGGCCTGCAGGCTGTACGCGCGCCTTTCTTCCCGGCAAAAGCCCTGCTGATCACCCGTCTGGATAACCTGTCCATCTACTGGCAGGAAGACACCCGCCGACGTTCTGTTATCGACAACCCGAAACGTGACCGGATTGAAAACTTTGAATCCGTCAACGAGGCGTATGTGGTCGAGGACTACCGCTGCGCGGCGTTGGTTGAAAACATCGAAATCGGTGATTTCAGCGCGCCTGCCGCACCGGAAGGTGGGGAATAACGCATGAGCCTGAGTCCCGCACGGCAGCACCGCCTGCGCATTCAGGCCGAACAGGCCGCCCGTGAGGGCGGCAGTGTTCGCCATGCGTCGGGCTATGACCTGATGCTGCTGCAACTTGCAGAAGACCGCCGCCGCCTCAAGGGCGTCCAGTCCACGGTGAAAAAGGCGGAAATCAAGGTGGAGCTGCTGCCGAAATATTCCGCCTGGGCGGAGGGCGTGCTGGCTGCCGGAGGTACGCAGCAGGATGACGTGCTGATGTACGTGATGCTGTGGCGTATCGATGCCGGGGATTATGCCGGTGCGCTGGAAATCGGGCGTCATGCGCTGCGCCATGGCTGGGTGATGCCGCTGGGCAACCGTAACGTGCAGACCGTGCTGGCAGAAGAAATGGCAGACGCGGCGCAAAGCGCCCTGCTAGCCGCAGCCGGTTTTGATGCCGATCTGCTTTTGCAGGCGCTGGACCTGACAACCGATCTGGATATGCCGGACCAGTCGCGGGCACGTCTGCATAAAGCCATCGGCGCTGTACTGAGCGAAAGCAACCCGGCATCTGCCCTGAATCACCTTACCCATGCGCTGCAGCTCGATCCCCGCTGTGGCGTTAAAAAAGAAAAGCAGCAGCTGGAGCGCAGACTGCGCAATGACAGCCGCTAAAGAACGTGCCCCGCGCACGGGCGGCACGGGGTGGCGAAAGGCACTGCCACATCAAAATCCCGTCCACCGCCCACTTATTCAGGAGAAAGCCGCATGAAGTTTGTTGCGCCCGAACAGGCACCGGAACAGGCGGAGGTCATCAAAAACACGCCGTTCTGGCCTGATGTGGACCTGTCGGAATTTCGCAGTGTGATGCGTACTGACGGCACGGTGACGCAGCCGCGTTTAAAGCAGGTTGTGCTGACGGCTATTTCTGAGGTTAACGCTGAGCTGTACGACTTCCGCAAGCGTCAGCAGATGCTGGGCTGGCAGTCACTTGCAGACGTTCCTGCAGAAATGCTGGACGGCAAAAGCGAGCGTATCCAGCACTACCACAACGCTGTTTTTTGCTGGGCGCGCGCTGTGCTCAATGAGCGTTATCAGGACTATGACGCCACGGCGTCAGGCGTGAAACGAGGGGAGGAGCTGGCGGAGGCCAGCGGCGATCTGTGGCGTGATGCCCGCTGGGCTATCAGTCGGGTACAGGATACACCGCACTGTACGGTGGAGCTTATCTGATGAAAGTGCGTGCGCATCAGTATGACACGGTGGACGCGCTTTGCTGGCGTCATTACGGGCGCACGCAGGGTGTCACTGAGCAGGTTCTGCAGGCAAATCCGGGGCTGGCTGAGTACGGCCCATTTTTACCGCACGGGCTGCAGGTGGAGTTGCCGGACATTACGGCGTCAACCACGGCGCAGACCGTCCAGCTATGGGACTGAATTATGACGCTTGAACGAATCAGCGCCTTTATCACTTACTGCATCGCCGTGCTGCTGGCATGGCTGGGCGATCTGTCGCTCAAGGATGCGTCAACGGTTGGCGGCGTACTGATTGGTGTGCTGATGCTGGCTATCAACTGGTACTACAAACACCAGTCTTTCAAATTGTTACGTGGCGGCAAGATTTCGCGGGGGGAATATGAATCCTTCAATCGTTAAGCGCTGCCTTGTCGGGGCGGTGCTGGCTATTGCTGCCACGCTGCCCGGTTTTCAGTCGCTTCATACCTCTGTTGAGGGGCTGAAACTGATTGCCGATTACGAGGGGTGCCGCCTGCAGCCTTATCAGTGCAGCGCGGGCATGTGGACTGACGGGATCGGCAATACGTCCGGTGTGGTGCCGGGTAAAACCATCACGGAACGGCAGGCGGCGCAGGGACTTATCACTAACGTGCTGCGCGTGGAGCGGGCACTGGATAAATGTGTGGTGCAGCCGATGCCGCAAAAAGTCTATGACGCGGTGGTGTCGTTTGCTTTCAACGTGGGCACCGGCAACGCCTGCAGCTCCACGCTGGTTAAGTTGCTGAACCAGCGGCGCTGGACAGATGCCTGCCATCAGCTGCCGCGCTGGGTATATGTCAAAGGTGTGTTTAATCAGGGGCTGGACAATCGCCGCGCGCGGGAAATGGCCTGGTGCTTAAAAGGAGCATAACGGAATGAAAAAGAAAGTCATGAGCGTTTTTTTCCAGCTGGCATGGGCTGCGCTGTTGGTTATCAGTCTGCTGTATCCGCGCAGCGGTGCGCCGGTTCTGGTTGGTGCGTCTGTCTGGGTGTCATGCTTCCTCGCCTGGCTACTTGCTGCGCTGTGCGCTGTCGGGTGGTTCGCCGGAGAGCGGGCGCGCGATGAGGTCAGGTCGGCATTAATCAAATTCAGGGCGCACCCCGTAAAACCCGTGCGTACCTGGGTTATCAGGTTGCTTATTGTTCTGTGCCTGGCGTTTTCGGGATGGGTGATCACCCTGGTGTTTTACCTGCTGACGCTGGTTTTTTATCAGATTGCCCGCGCGCAGCTTCATGAGCCGATGGCAGCCTGATGCGTGCGCTGGCGGTAGTGTTGGCGCTGGCGCTTGCGGCGCTGGGCTGGCAGTCGTGGCGGCTTAACAATGCCAGCCACGCCATCGAGACGCTGGGCGCGGCGCTGAAAAGCAAAAAGCAGGAGCTGACGAAGAAAAACAGCCAGCTGATCGGCTTGTCCATTCTGACCGAAACCAACAGCCGGGAGCAGACGAGGCTTTATGCGGCAGCGGAGCAAACTACCGCACTATTGCGCAACCGTCAGCGCCGGATCGAGGAGCTAAAACGTGAAAACGAGGATTTGCGCCGCTGGGCTGACACTCCTTTGCCTGCTGACATTATCCGGTTGCGGGTCCGCCCGGCCCTCGCCGGAGGTGCAGCTTACCGTGAGTGGTTGTCCCAGAGTGACGCAGTGCCGCCTGGACAGGTCAGCGCCGCGCAGTAACGGCGATCTGAATGCGGCGCTGGATGAAACCGAGGCCGCCTGGGCGGCCTGTGCTGACAAAGTGGACACGATTATTGCGTGTCAGGAGCGAGACAGTGAAAAAACCGCAGTCCTTACGCAGCGCCCTGAATAAATCGGTTGCATATGTCCGCGGCAACCCGGACAAGCTGCACCTTTTCGTTGATAACGGCTCACTGGTGGCAACCGGAGCCAGCTCCATGTCATGGGAATACCGCTACACCCTGAACGTGGTAATCGAAGATTTCAGCGGTGACCAGAATCTGCTGATGGCTCCTGTGCTGCTGTGGCTAAATGACAACCAGCCGGACGCTATCAATAATCCTGAGCTGCGCGAAAAACTGTTCACTTTTGAAGTGGATATTCTGCGCAACGATGTGTGCGATATCAGCATGAACCTGCAACTGACGGAACGTGTGCTGGTCAGCACTGACGGCAGCGTGTCGAGTGTTGAAGCGGTGCCGGAGCCGGACGAACCAGAGGAAATGTGGACGGTGAAATGTGGATGAACTGCAGAGGGTGGATGACTGGCTGACGGCGCTGCTGGCAAATCTGGAACCCGCCGCACGCAGCCGTATGATGCGACAACTGGCGCAACAGCTGCGCCGGACGCAGCAGCAGAACATCAGGCAGCAACGCAATCCTGATGGCAGCGGCTATGAGCCGCGCCGGGTGACAGCCCGCAGCAAGAAGGGGCGCATCAAGCGCCAGATGTTCGCCAAATTGCGCACAACTAAATACCTTAAAACCGCCGCAACTGCGGACTCTGCCTGCGTTGAGTTTGCTGAGTGGGTGCAGCGTATTGCCCGTGTACACCACTACGGCCTGCGCGACAGAATTACAAAATTAGGCCCCTTAAAAAAGTATCCTGAACGGAGACTGCTTGGACATACCAACAATACTGTAGAATTAGTAAAAAACATTATGTTAGATTATATGAAACGTTAAAACATAAGGGGTCCAAAATGGGATTGCAGGATGAATTAAATCTAGCAAAGAAAGAAATATCTAAAGATAGCTTTGATATGTCAGTTGGAGAGCTGAGCCGTATTTATGAAAGAAATGAAGTTATAATTAATCCAAGTTATCAAAGATTGTTCAGATGGGATGAATCACAGAAAACTCGCTTTATTGAGTCATTATTGTTAGGCATTCCTATTCCTCCTATATTTGTATTTACCGATGAGAGTGGGAGATGGGAGGTTATTGATGGCTTGCAACGGCTTTCTACTATATTTGAGTTTTCAGGTGTGTTAAAAAAAGACGATGGGACTTGTCATCCTCAGTTCATTCCTTCTGGAACAAGACTGCTACCTTCCCTTGATGGTATGAAGTGGGAAAAAGAATCAGAAGACGATGAAAAAGTTATTCCTTTATCTATTCGTTTGGATTTTGAACGCTCTCGGTTGCGAGTGGAAATACTTAAAAAGGAAAGTGATGAAAAGACAAAGTATGAATTATTTGAAAGGTTAAATACAGGTGGTTCTAGACTCACAGATCAAGAAGTGCGAAATTGCATCATGGTTATGCTTAATCCGGACTTATTCAAAAAACTTAATGAACTAAGTCAGTATGCTAGCTTCAAGGAGGTAACTCTTCAAACTGAGAAATCTATATCGGAACAGAAGCCATTGGATCTTACTTTGCGTTTTCTTGCCTATAGATACTCTACTTTTGATAAAAGTGTAGATATAAATGAATGGTTAAATTCTATTTCTCGAGATATTGCATCGGATAAAACTTATAACATAGATGCTGAGAGTGATTTATTTAAGAGAACGTTCGATGTTTTAGCTAAAACTACAGGCCAGAACTCGTTTAAAAAATATGATGGCAATAACTTCTCAAGAGGTTTTTTAATTTCTGCTTATGAGGTTATTACACAGGGTATTGCTGCGAATATTGATAAATATGAGAAGCAGTCAGCGGGTTATGTCGAAGAGAAAATCAAAGCAATCTGGAATAATCCTGAGTTTACAAACTATGCTCGGGCTGGAGTTAATGCGCCAAGTCGTTTGATTAATACCCTGCCTAAAGCTCCAGTTTGGTTTGACTAAAATGGAAATAAGAACCGCTGAAATGTTGAGTCGAGAGTTGACGAATGAACTCTCTTGGCGAACTAAAGAGATAATACAGTTGCGCATGGAGGCAAAAGCGAAAGAGGGATCTCTAAAGAAAACAATCATCAGGTCTGGTGTTGCGATATCATATTCCCATTGGGAAGGTTTTGTCAAAAATGCGACCGAGTATTTTTTGAATTTTCTTCATTATCAAAAAATACAGATGGAGTCCTTGAAATTGGTTTATGTGACCCATGCTCTTAAAAAAGAGATTCATGGATTTTCTGAAACTAAGGATGTTGATACATGTATAAGATTTTTAACTGCATTGATAGAGAAAAAGACTAATGTAGCAGTGATAAGGCATGAAAACTATGTTGATACCGAGTCTAATTTAAGTTCTAAAGTTTTCGATAACATCGCTAAGTCTATTGGTGTCGACACTCATCAATACAAGGACTTTTATCCTTATATTGATGAGTCAATAGTGAGTGCGAGGAACAATATTGCACATGGGGAGCGCTTGATTGTTGAGCAGGTTAGTTTTGAACAACTAACTGAAAAAGTACTCGCTCTAATGAATATGTACAAAAATGATATTGAAAATATAGTTGTTACAAAGGAATACTTAATATCCATTTAGTTAATTCCTTGTTCCATCCTTCATACAAATCATCCATCTTTTGCGTTCATGATCTCTATTACAAAATAAAGGCATGAACGCACAACTTACCGAAATCATGCGCCTTATCACCAACCTGATCCGCACCGGCACCGTAACCGAAGTGGACCGGGAAAACTGGCTGTGCCGGGTGAGGGTGGGCGAGCTTGAAACCAACTGGATTAACTGGCTGACGCTGCGTGCCGGTGGTGCCCGTACATGGTGGTGCCCGTCGCCGGATGAGCAGGTGGTGGTGCTGAGTATGGGCGGCAATCTGGAAACCGCTTTTGCGTTGCCTGCCATCTACTCCAATCAGTTTGCGCCGCCGTCGGATTCCGTGGATGGCTGCGTGACGGAGTACCCGGACGGAGGCTGGTTTGAGTATGAACCCGCCACCGGGCGGTGGCATGTCCGGGGCATCAAATCCATGGTGATCGAGGCGGCGGACAATATCACCCTCAAAACTGGTGAGTTTGTGGTGGAGGCAGACACCACGCGCATTAACAGCGAGATGGTGATCAATGGCAGCGTCACCCATGGCGGCGGCGCGATGAGTTCTAACGGGATCGTGGTGGATAAACACGCTCACACCGGCGTGAAGTCCGGCGGCGATACATCAGGAGGCCCGGTATGACGCTGTATATCGGCATGAGCCAGGGCAACGGCAAAGCTATTACTGATATGGACCATCTGCGCCAGTCAGTGCGGGATATTCTGCTGACGCCGCAGGGCAGCCGTATTGCCCGCCGGGAATATGGTTCCCTGCTGTCTGCCCTGATTGACCAGCCGCAGAATCCGGCGCTACGCCTGCAGGTCATGTCTGCAGTCTATGTGGCGCTGAGCCGCTGGGAGCCACGTCTTACGCTGGATTCCATCACCATCAGCAGCAATTTTGACGGCTCCATGGTGGTTGAGCTTACCGGGCAGCGCAATAACGGCGCGCCGGTTTCCCTTTCGGTATCAACAGGAGCAGAAAATGGCAGTAATTGACCTTTCCCAACTGCCCGCGCCGCAGATAGTGGACGTGCCGGATTTTGAGACGCTGCTGGCTGAGCGCAAGGCCGCTTTTGTGGCCCTTTATCCGCTGGATGAGAAGGACGCTGTACGGCGCACGCTGGCGCTGGAATCTGAACCCGTCACCAAGCTACTGCAGGAAAGTACCTACCGCGAAATCCTGTTGCGCCAGCGTATTAATGAGGCCGCGCAGGCGGTCATGGTGGCGTATGCCATCGGCGGCGATCTCGATCAGCTGGCAGCCAACTACAACGTGAAACGCCTGACGGTAACGCCTGCCGATAACGACGCAGTGCCGCCGGTTGCTGCCGTCATGGAAAGCGATGAAGCGCTGCGCCTGCGTGTTCCGGCTGCGTTTGAGGGGTTGTCCGTTGCGGGGCCGACGGCGGCCTATGAGTTTCACGCCAGAAGCGCGGACGGGCGTGTGGCAGATGCCAGCGCAACCAGCCCGGCACCGGCGGAGGTGGTACTTACTGTACTGAGCCGTGAAGGTGATGGTGCGGCAGAGGCTGATCTGTTGGCGGTGGTGGAGCAGGCGCTTAACAGCGAGAACGTGCGCCCGGTGGCAGACCGACTGACGGTGCGCAGCGCTGAAATAATTCCGTACAGCGTGGATGCGACGATCTTTCTTTATCCGGGGCCGGAAGCTGAGCCGGTGATGGCGGCGGCAAAAGCCAGCCTGCAGAAGTATATCGCCAGTCAGACGCGGCTGGGCCGTGATATCCGTCGCAGTGCCATTTATGCCGCGCTGCACGTTGAGGGGGTTCAGCGTGTGGAGCTGGCCTCCCCGCTGGATGATGTGGTGCTGGATAAGACGCAGGCGGCATCCTGTACGGAATGGAGCGTAACCAACGGGGGCACGGATGAATAGTATGCTGCCGCCCGGTTCATCGCCGCTTGAGCGTCGGCTGGCGCAGACCTGCAGCGGGATTTCCGATCTGCAGGTGCCGCTGCGCGATTTATGGAACCCGGCAACGTGTCCGGTCAGCTTCCTGCCGTATCTGGCGTGGGCGTTTTCCGTTGACCGCTGGGACGAAAGCTGGACGGAGAGTGTCAAGCGCCGGGTGGTACAGGACGCTTTCTATATTCATCAGCATAAGGGGACAACCAGCGCCGTGCGGCGCGTGGTGGAGCCGTTCGGCTTCCTGATCCGCATCATTGAGTGGTGGCAGACCGGCGAGCAACCGGGCACGTTTCGCCTGGACATCGGTGTGCAGGAGCAGGGGATCACAGAAGAAACTTATCTGGAACTGGAGCGCCTGATTAGTGACGCCAAACCCTGCAGCCGCCACTTGATCGGTATGTCCATTAACCTGCAGAGCAGTGGTCCCTTTTTTGTGGGGGCAGCCACTTACACGGGCGAAGAAATTACAGTTTACCCGTATATCAACGAAACCATTATTTCCGGCGGCACCGCTTACGATGGCGGGGCGGTCCATGTTATTGACACAATGAGAGTGAATCCATGAGCGCAAAATTCTATACCCTGCTGACGGATATCGGCGCGGCGAAACTGGCAAGCGCCGCCGCGCTCGGTGTTCCGTTGAAAATTACCCATATGGCGGTAGGCGATGGTGGCGGTGTGCTGCCCACGCCCAGCGCACAACAGACAAAGCTGGTTGCTGAAAAGCGCCGGGCTTCCCTCAATATGCTGTATATCGATCCGCAGAACAGTAGCCAGATTATTGCTGAGCAGGTGATCCCAGAAACTGAGGGAGGATGGTGGATACGCGAAATTGGTCTGTTCGATGAAACCGGCGCACTGTTCGCCGTGGGCAACTGCCCGGAGAGTTACAAGCCGCAGCTGGCGGAGGGGAGTGGACGCACGCAGACCGTACGCATGGTGTTGATTACCAGTAGCACCGACAATATCACTCTCAAAATTGATCCGGCAGTCGTGCTGGCTACCCGTCAGTATGTGGACGATACCGCGATTGAGGTCAGGCTCTATACGGATGAGGCGATGAAAGCCCACCTGGCGGAGGCTAACCCGCATGCTCAGTATTTGCAGGCAAAAAATAACCTGTCAGAGCTGACCGACAAATCAAAAGCGCGTGGATCGCTGGAGCTGGGAACGGCAGCGACAAAAGACGTCGGAACCGGCGCGGGTCAGGTGATTGGCGTCGGCGGCTTTGGTCTGGGGGCGGATAAAATCAGCACCACTGCGATTGATTTTAAAACACGTATTTTCCGCGCCGGTGAGTCTTTGCTCCTCAAAATGGAGAGTTGTACCAATATCCCTGTCGGTCTGCCAAACGGTAAAGGAGAGTATGTTTACGCGCATTGTTTAGGTGTCAGGGATAACAGCTACGGGTGCACCGTTATTTTTATTTCTCACAACGCAGGGAATATTTCTTTTATCGGTACCCGATATAACAATACGACTAGCGGATGGACATTGATGCGGGTAGGTAATCAGGACGAACTGTCGAAATACCTCTCTTTAGCCGGTGGTGATATTACCGGGCGTCTCGGTGTCGGTGGTGTTCTTCAGGTCGGTAAAACGGGAACGGAATCCCTTATCACTCTCGGTGCGTCAACTGTGATGAGGGATAACGCGAATAATGCGCTGGTTATCAGCAGCGAGTCGGGGGCGGGAACGAAAGCGGGGGTATTTTTACGCCCTATCGCCAGCACTGACAGCACCATGCAAATGCAGGGTAATGCTGATGGCTGGTTTACTGACAAGTTCACTCCAAAAAGTCTCAAAATAACCGGAACAGACGCCATCAATAAAAGCGGCGCGTATTCCTACACCGATGGAAGTCAGAAATTTAATCAGACTGATGGTTTGTTTATGTTGGGCGTAGGTGAGCAGTACGGAAAAATCAGATTCACCGAAATGGTGGGGTAAAGGGCTTTTCTCGGTTTTGAAATCAAGGGAGGGGATACCACTGCCTGGGTCGAGTTCCGGCAGGACGGGAGCTTTGTCATCAACGGTACCGATGTTTCCCCTGTTGGTATTCCCCAGCCGTGGCCTCTGACGAGCGCTCCGCTTGGCTGGCTTATCTGTAATGGTGCGGCCTTTGACAAGGCGATGTATCCCTATCTGGCTGCGGCTTATCCATCAGGCAAATTACCCGACCTGCGCGGTGAGTTTATTCGTGGCTGGGACGCCGGGCGCGGAGTGGACGCAGGGCGAGCCATTTTGGCTGCGCAGGGCGACGCTATCAGAAATATTACTGGTTCAATTAATGCCGTAGGTGGGGAAGGTGGTGCGCTCTATTTTAAATCGACTCCAGCGAATACCTCATGGGTGCATTGGGGAGGCGATAATACTTTCCACGATGTGATGTCATATGGCTTTGACGCTTCTCGTGTCGTCCCCACCGCATCAGAAAACCGACCACGCAACATCGCATTTAACTACATCGTGAGAGCAGCATAATGAGCAAATACAATACTGAATTACCTGTCGCAAAACTGAATAAAAACGGCATTGCTACCGCTGCCGGCTGGCTCACGGTGTACAGCGTAGAGCCTCAACAACGTGAGTTTCAGTCGGTAACAATGGAATATTTAGCCGCGGGTGTGGGCTTGCCTGCTTTCGGTTATGCCGATAAACCAGATTTACCGGGTGACGGCTTTGCACTGGTGCGCAGCGCGGATGAAAAACAGTGGGAAAACATTGCGGATTATCGCGGTTTAACGGCTTACAGCACTGATACCGGGCAACCGGAAATCATCGCTTTTCTTGGTGAGCTGCCGGATACGCTGACGTTACTGGCACCTGTCACGGCGTATGATAAATGGAATGGTAGCCAGTGGGTGACCGACACGGCGGCGCAACATGCTAATGAGATTGCGGTTGCAGAACAGCAAAAGCAGGCTCTGCTTTCTGAGGCGCAGCAGCAAATCACCGGATGGCAAACCGAGCTGCAGCTCGGCATCATCAGTGATGATGATAAGGCCAGACTGATTAGCTGGATGAACTACATCAAAGCCGTGCAGGCAGTGGACACCTCTAAAGCGCCGGATATTAGCTGGCCTGAGCTTCCGGAAGATTAATCCCGTCCCCGCATTCGCGGGGGTTTTTATTCCCCTTTCATTGTGCCATGACCCACACATAGCCCGCAGCGTGCGCCGCGTGCATATCAACCAGAACATAGGCGTACCCCTTGTAAACCGGAGAGACTGCCTTATGGCTCAGGATTACCACCACGGGGTGCGCGTTGTTGAAGTCAACGAGGGCACCCGATGCATTACCACGGTGAGCACCGCCATCGTGGGCATGGTCTGCACCGGCGATGATGCTGATGCGTCCATGTTTCCCCTTAATAAGCCGGTTCTGCTGACCGATGTGCTGACCGCCAGCGGCAAAGCGGGCGAGTCCGGTACGCTGGCCCGCTCGCTGGATGCCATTGCCGACCAGGCTAAACCCGTGACCGTCGTTGTGCGCGTGGCGCAGGGCGAAACCGAAGCGGAAACCACCTCCAACATTATCGGCGGTGTGACCGCTGACGGTAAAAAAACGGGCATGAAAGCACTGCTTTCGGCGCAGTCGCAGCTCGGCGTTAAGCCGCGCATTCTCGGCGTGCCGGGGCACGACACGCAGGCGGTTGCCACTGAGCTGCTGGGCGTGGCGCAGAGCCTGCGCGGGTTTGCTTACCTGTCAGCTTACGGCTGCAAAACGGTGGAAGAAGTGATTGCCTACCGTGACAATTTCAGCCAGCGCGAGGGGATGCTGATCTGGCCTGACTTTATCAACTTTGACACCGTGCTGAATGCCGATGCGACGGCTTATGCCTCCGCCCGTGCGCTCGGGCTGCGTGCCAAAATTGACGAGCAGACCGGCTGGCACAAAACCCTGTCCAACGTGGGCGTGAATGGTGTCACCGGTATTTCCGCTGATGTGTTCTGGGATCTGCAGGACCCGGCAACCGATGCGGGGCTGCTGAACCAGAACGACGTCACCACGCTTATCCGCAATGATGGCTTCCGCTTCTGGGGTTCCCGCTGCCTCAGCGATGATCCGCTGTTTGCTTTTGAGAACTACACCCGCACGGCGCAGGTGCTGGCTGACACCATTGCAGAGGCGCACATGTGGGCGGTGGATGGCGTGCTTAACCCGTCGCTGGCCCGCGACATTATCGAAGGTATCCGCGCCAAACTGCGCAGCCTGAAAACGCAGGGCTACATCATCGGCGCAGACTGCTGGCTGGATGAGGCGGTGAACGATAAAGACTCTCTGAAAGCCGGGAAGCTCACCATTGACTACGACTACACGCCAGTGCCGCCGCTTGAAAACCTGATGCTGCGCCAGCGCATCACCGATCGATACCTGCTGGATTTCTCCAGCCAGGTCAGCGCGTAAGGGGACACCATGGCTTTACCACGTAAGTTAAAACACCTGAACCTGTTCAACGACGGGAACAACTGGCAGGGGATCGTTGAGTCTCTGACCCTGCCGAAATTCACCCGCAAGTTTGAGAAGTATCGCGGCGGCGGTATGCCGGGCGCGGTGGACGTGGACATGGGGCTGGATGACGGCGCACTGGACACGGAATTTTCAATCGGCGGCACCGAACTGCTGTTATTCAAGCAGATGGGCAAGGCCACGGTTGACGGCATCCAGCTGCGTTTCACCGGCTCCATTCAGCGTGACGATACCGGCGAAGTCCAGGCCGTTGAGCTGGTTGTGCGCGGGCGTCATAAAGAAGTGGATTCCGGCGAGTGGAAAACCGGAGAGAGTAGCGCCACCAAAGTCAGCAGCACCAACAGCTACGCGAAGCTGACCATTAACGGTGAGGTGCTCTATGAGGTTGATGTGGTCAACATGATTGAAATCGTTGACGGCGTGGACCTGATGGAAGAACACCGTAATGCCCTCGGCCTCTGATTAACCATAACGGCGCGGGAAGCCGCGCCAGTATTTCATTAACAGGAAACGAATATGAGCGACAAGCTGACTGAAAAGACCGTACCACTGGATACCCCGATCAAGCGCGGTAAAACGGAAATTACTGAAATTGTGCTGCGTAAGCCGCAGTCCGGTGCACTGCGTGGCACCCGTCTGCAGGCCATTATGGATATGGACGTGGGCGCGATGATGACCGTTATTCCGCGCATCTCCACCCCGACGCTGACCGCGCAGGAAATGGCTGAGCTGGACCCTGCCGATCTCACCGCGTTGTCGGTTGAGGTGGTGACTTTTTTGTTGAAGAAGTCGGTGCTTGCCGGTTTACCGACAGCCTGACGGTTGATGATCTGGTGGCAGATATTGCCACCATCTTTCACTGGTCGCCGTCCGTCACTGACGTTATGCCGCTGACTGATGTGCTGGAGTGGCGGCATAAAGCGATTCAAAGAAGTGGGGCCAGCGATGAGTGACAATAACCTGCGCTTGCAGGTGATTCTTAATGCGGTTGACAAGCTCACCCGCCCATTCCGATCCGCGCAGGCCAGCTCAAAAGAGCTGGCTACAGCCATTCAGCAAAGCCGCGCCCGTTTAAAAGAGTTAGATGCCCTGGCGGGCCGTATTGACGGTTTCCGCAAGGCCAGTGCTCAGTTAGCAGTCACCGGCAACAGCCTTAAAGCCGCACGCGAAGAAGCGGCTAAACTTGCCACGCAATTCTCTGCCACCAACCGCCCGACGGCGGCGCAGGCGCGGCTGCTTGAGCAGGCAAAAAACCGTGTTACAGAGTTGCAGAGTAAATATAACGGCTTGCGTCAGTCGGTACAGCGCCAGCGTCTTGCGCTCAATGAAGCCGGGCTGGACACGAAAAAGCTCAGTAGTGCACAACGGGAACTGCGGCAGAATGCCGACGAAACCCGGCAGGCGCTGGACCGGCAGCAGAAATCCCTGAAACGCCTGGGCGAACAGCAGGCGCGAATGAACGCCGTCCGCGATCAGTATTCGCGCCGTCTTGAGGTGCGGGATCGTATCGCCGGGGCAGGGGCAACCACAACAGCAGCGGGGCTGGCAATGGGCGCGCCGGTCATGGCAGCGGTGAAAAGCTACGCCAGCATGGAAGATGCCATGAAAGGCGTGGCAAAGCAGGTAAACGGGCTGCGGGACGATAATGGCAACCGCACAAAACAGTTTTATGACATGCAGGCTGCCATCAAGGCCGCCAGTGAACAGCTGCCGATGGAGAATGGCGCTATAGATTATGCCGCGCTGGTTGAAGGTGGCGCACGCATGGGTGTCATCAATCAGGACGATCCTTACGAAGACCAGAAGCGTGACCTGCTGGCCTTTGCATCCACGGCGGCAAAAGCGGCAACGGCGTTTGAGCTACCCGCTGACGAACTGGCGGAAGGGCTGGGTAAAATTGCGCAGCTGTATAAAGTCCCCACCCGCAATATTGAACAGCTGGGTGATGCGCTGAATTACCTGGACGATAACGCCATGTCAAAGGGTGGGGATATTATCAACGTGCTGCAGCGCATGGGGGGCGTGGCTGACCGCCTCGACTTCCGAAAGGCCGCCGCGCTGGGTTCAACCTTCCTTTCTCTGGGCGCTGCGCCGGAAATTGCCGCGAGTGCCTCGAATGCCATGGTACGTGAACTTTCCATTGCAACCATGCAAAGCAAGCGCTTTTTTGAAGGTATGGACTTGCTTAAACTCAATCCCGCAGAGATTGAGAAACAGATGACCACCGACGCAATGGGCACTATCCAGCGCGTTCTGGAGAAGGTCAACAAGCTACCCAAAGATAAGCGCCTGTCTGCCATGACCATGGTTTTTGGCAAAGAATTTGGTGACGACGCAGCAAAGCTGGCTAACAATCTGCCGGAATTACAACGTCAGCTAAAACTCACCTCAGGCAATGAAGCGAGCGGCTCCATGCAGAAAGAATCTGATATCAATAAAGACTCTTTATCTGCGCAGTGGTTGCTGGTTAAAACAGGTGCGCAGAACGCTTTCAGTAGTCTGGGCGAAACGCTACGCCAGCCACTGATGGATATTATGGATTCTGTAAAACGCATCACCGGCGCACTACGTCGCTGGGTGGAAACCAACCCGCAGCTGGCAGGCACGCTGATGAAAGTTGCAGCGGCGACTGCCGCGATCACCGTTGCGCTCGGTACGCTGGCCGTGGCGGTAGCTGCTGTACTGGGGCCGCTGGCGGTGATCCGGTTGGGCCTGTCTGTGCTGGGTGTAAAAACTTTACCTTCTGTCACTGCGGCTGTGACCCGCACCGGTAGTGCATTGTCATGGCTGGCAGGCGCGCCGCTTTCCCTGTTACGTCGTGGCATGTCCTCATCCGGCGGTAGTGCCAGTCTGCTGAGTGCTCCCTTTCATTCCCTGCGACGTTCTGCCGGACTGGCTGGCAACGCACTGAAAGCGGTAGCAGGTGCACCGCTTACCATGCTACGCGCGGGAATGTCAGGCATACGTAATGTTATTGGTATGGTGGTGAATCCGCTGGCGGCGCTGCGGGGTGGGTTATCTGCCGCTGGCGGCGTGCTGCGCTTTTTGGTTTCCGGCCCGATGGCATTACTTCGCGTTGCGCTGTACGGGATTTCCGGCCTGCTGGGTGCGCTGCTCAGCCCAATAGGGCTGGTTGTAGCTGCGCTGGCTGGTGTGGCGCTGGTTGTGTGGAAATACTGGCAGCCCATCAGGGCATTTTTAGGTGGTGTGGTGGAGGGGTTTAAAGCCGCAGCTGCACCGATCAGTGCTGCCTTTGAGCCATTGCGGCCTGTTTTTCAGTGGATTGGTGACAGGGTGCAGGCTTTGTGGGGATGGTTTACTGATTTGCTCACGCCGGTTAAATCCACTTCCGAAGAACTGAACAGCGCAGCGGCAATGGGGCGCAGGTTTGGTGAGGCGCTGGCTGAAGGTCTGAATATGGTGATGCACCCGCTTGAGTCGCTTAAATCAGGTGTGTCGTGGTTACTTGAAAAACTCGGCATCGTCAGTAAGGAGGCGGCAAAAGCAAAACTCCCCGAACAGGTTACACGGCAACAGCCTGCCACGGTGAACAGTGACGGTAAGGTAGTGCTGCCGCCAGGTGGATTTCCGTCTATGGGGTTTGCAGGTATGTATGACAGCGGAGGCACGATCCCGCGTGGTCAGTTTGGCATCGTTGGGGAGAACGGCCCTGAAATAGTGAACGGTCCCGCAAATGTGACCAGCAGGCGGCGCACTGCCGCGCTGGCTTCCGTCGTTGCAGGTGTCATGGGCGTAGCTGCAGCGCCTGCAGAGGCCGCACCTCTGCATCCGTACAGCCTACCAGCAATGGCATACAAACAAAGTCAACCTGTGAAATCTGCCAGCGTACCGTCAGTGATCCGTTATGAGATTAACGCGCCCATTCATATCACTGCCCAGCCTGGGCAGAGTGCGCAGGATATTGCCCGCGAAGTCGCGCGGCAGCTTGATGAGCGCGAGCGCAAAGCCAGGGCGAAAGCGCGCAGTAATTTCAGCGATCAAGGGGGATATGATTCATGATGATGGTGCTTGGGTTATATGTCTTTATGTTGCGTACCGTGCCCTATCAGGAGCTGCAGTATCAGCGAAGCTGGCGACACGCCGCAAACAGCCGGGTGAACCGCCGACCATCAACGCAGTTTCTTGGACCGGATAACGATTCGCTGACGTTATCTGGTGTACTGCTGCCGGAAGTCACCGGCGGCAGGCTGTCATTGTTGGCACTAGAGCAAATGGCTGAGCTGGGCAAAGCGTGGCCCCTGATTGAGGGGAGCGGGACCATTTACGGCATGTTTGTGATCGAGGGGCTGAGTCAGACAAAAACGGAGTTTTTTGCAAGCGGAATGCCTCGCCGTATTGAGTTTACGCTGACCCTGAAAAGGGTTGATGAGTCGCTGTCTGATATGTTCGGTAATCTCAGCGATCAGCTCAGTAATCTGCAGAACTCTGCAACGTCTGCAATCGGTAATATTAAAAACACGGTTGGAGGGATGCTTCAGTGAATGTTAGTTCTGAACTTTTTGATCCCAACAGCAAAAGCCCGGCTTTCAGTATCACCATTGAAGGTAAGGACGTAACTACCGTACTGGATGCCCGTCTGCTGAGTCTGACGCTGACCGATAACCGGGGTTTTGAAGCAGACCAGCTTGATCTGGAGCTGGACGACGCTGACGGGCAGATTGTTCTGCCGCGACGTGGTGCCGTTATTCATCTGGCGCTGGGATGGAAGGGGCAGCTGCTTTTCCCAAAAGGTGCATTCACTGTGGATGAGATTGAGCATAGCGGTGCCCCTGATCGTCTTACCATCCGGGCGCGGAGTGCAGATTTCCGGGAAACCCTCAATACCCGGCGTGAAAAGTCATGGCACCAGACAACGGTGGGGGAGGTTGTAAAGGAAATTGCCGCCCGGCATAAGCTCAAAATGGCGCTGGGTAAAGACCTGACAGATAAGGCGCTGGATCATATGGACCAGACCAATGAAAGCGATGCCAGTTTTCTGATGAAACTGGCGCGCCAGTTTGGCGCGATTGCTTCCGTTAAGGATGGAAACCTGCTGTTTATCCGGCAGGGGCAGGGAAGAACGGCGAGCGGTAAGCCATTGCCTGTTATCACCATTGAGCGTAAAGCCGGTGACGGTCATCGTTTTACCCTGGCTGATCGTGGTGCTTATACCGGCGTAATTGCCAGTTGGCTGCATACCCGCGAACCTAAGAAAAAAGAAACAACGAAAGTTAAGCGCCGTCGGAAGAAAACCACCACACCTAAAGAGGCGGAAGTAAAACAGGGTGATTATCTGGTGGGAACGGATGAAAACGTGCTGGTACTAAATCGCACCTATGCAAACCGCAGTAATGCTGAGCGTGCGGCAAAAATGCAGTGGGAGCGTTTGCAGCGTGGTGTTGCGTCATTCTCCCTGCAGCTTGCAGAGGGCCGGGCAGATCTCTATACAGAAATGCCAGTAAAGGTGAGCGGTTTTAAGCAGCCTATCGATGAGGCCGAATGGACCATTACAACTTTGACGCATACGGTCAGCCCGGATAATGGCTTTACTACCAGTCTGGAGCTTGAAGTAAAAATTGATGATTTAGAAATGGAATAATTTTGTTCACAAAATGGATGGTTGGTATATCATTATGTGATTGCGAGAAATCGGTGGGGAGAGACAGATATGATGAATTGTCCGAAATGCGGACATGCTGCACATACTCGTAGTAGCTTTCGGGTGTCTGATAACACTAAAGAACGCTACTGCCAGTGCCAGAACATTAATTGTGGCAGCACATTTGTCACCCATGAAACCGTCGTGCGCTACATTGTTACTCCTGGACTTGTGGATCATGCACCGCCACACCCATTAAATAGTGGTCAGGGACACATGAATTTCTAACAAACTAACCCGCTTCGGCGGGTTTTTTGTTGATAGTAGCTGAAATCCTGCTGCCATTTTGCTGCCAATGGATATTCAAGCAACAAAAAAGCCACTCTTTCGAGTGGCTTAATTATATGATTTTAAAGCTAAAATTTGGTGGCCCCTGTTGGGTTTGAACCAACGACCAAGCGATTATGAGTCGCCTGCTCTAACCACTGAGCTAAGGGGCCGTGGCGAGGGATTATAATGTAACTGCACGCGGCAATCCAGCGTAAAGCGCGCGCCTGCTGTTTTTATAAACAATGCATTTTCAATCCTTTATAATCAGCTTTTTAGTCATTCAGCCGGAGAAATTATGATTAGCGATATCCTGGCGCCGGGGCTGAGGGTGGTCTTTTGCGGTATCAATCCGGGGAAGTCCTCCGCGCATACGGGGTTTCATTTTGCCCATCCCGGCAATCGATTCTGGAAGGTTATTCATCAGGCGGGGTTCACCGAGCGGCAGCTGAAGCCGGAAGAGGAGCAGCATCTGTTGGATACCGGCTGCGGTATCACCATGCTGGTTGAGCGGCCGACGGTACAGGCCAGCGAAGTCGCCCTGCTGGAGCTGCGTAATGGCGCGCAGGAGCTAATAAGCAAAATTCAGGACTATCAGCCGCAGGCGCTGGCGGTGCTCGGCAAGCAGGCCTATGAGCAGGCGTTCAGGGTGCGTGGCGCGAAGTGGGGACGCCAGGAGGCGACCATCGGTGAAACTGAAATCTGGGTGCTGCCCAATCCCAGCGGTTTAAACCGGGCGTCGCTGGACAAGCTGGTTGAAGCCTATCGCGAACTGGATGAGGCGCTGGCGGGGCGAGGGCGGTGATGACGCCCGAATAGCTGGCATAAAAAAAGCTCCCCGCGGGGAGCTTTTTACTCTGTTTGCAGCGCGACGATTAATCGTCGAGGAAGCTACGCAGCACTTCAGAACGGCTTGGGTGGCGCAGTTTACGCAGCGCCTTCGCTTCGATCTGACGAATACGTTCGCGGGTAACGTCGAACTGTTTACCCACTTCTTCCAGCGTGTGGTCGGTGTTCATGTCGATACCGAAACGCATACGCAGCACTTTCGCTTCACGAGCGGTGAGGCCCGCCAGCACGTCGTGCGTTGCCGCACGCAGGCTCTCGGTGGTTGCAGAATCCAGCGGCAGTTCGAGGGTGGTATCCTCGATGAAGTCACCCAGATGCGAATCTTCATCGTCGCCGATCGGCGTTTCCATGGAGATAGGCTCTTTGGCGATTTTCAGCACCTTACGGATTTTGTCTTCCGGCATCAGCATGCGCTCAGCCAGTTCTTCCGGCGTCGGCTCGCGACCCATTTCCTGCAGCATCTGGCGGGAGATACGGTTGAGCTTGTTGATAGTCTCAATCATATGCACCGGAATACGGATGGTGCGCGCCTGATCCGCGATGGAACGGGTGATCGCCTGACGGATCCACCAGGTGGCGTAGGTGGAGAACTTGTAACCACGACGGTATTCAAACTTATCTACCGCTTTCATCAGGCCGATGTTGCCTTCCTGAATCAGGTCGAGGAACTGCAGACCGCGGTTGGTGTATTTCTTGGCGATAGAAATAACCAGACGTAAGTTCGCTTCAACCATCTCTTTCTTCGCACGACGGGCTTTCGCTTCGCCGATGGACATGCGACGGTTGATATCTTTAACCTGCTCGATGGTCAGGCCGGTTTCTTCTTCAATCTGCTGCAGTTTCTGCAGGCCGCGCTGAACGTCTTCTTTAACGTCATGCAGCTTCTCGGACCACGGCTTGTTCATCGCCACGGCGGCGTTGAACCAGGTTTCGCTGGTTTCGTTGCCGGTGAACAGGGTGATGAAGTTTTTCTTCGGCATTTTGCACTGTTCAACGCACAGCTTCATGATGATACGTTCTTGAGTACGAACGCGATCCATCATGCTGCGCATGCTGTTGACCAGGTAATCGAACTGTTTCGGCACCAGGCGGAACTGTTTGAAGACCTCGGACAGCTTGAGGATCTCTTCCTGCGCGGCGGCGTGGCTGCGGCCTTTCGCTTTGATGGTGTCGCGAGTCAGCTCGTACTGGGTGCGCAGCTCGGCGAATTTCTCGCGGGCCAGCTCCGGGTCGATGCTGTTATCGTCATCGCTGTTGTCGTCGTCGTCATCTTCTTCTTCATCTTCGTCGTCGTCCATCTCTTCCTGAGACAGCTCGGAACCGACGTGAGTGGCGGTCGGCGCCATATCTTCTTCAGCGTTCGGATCGACGAAGCCGGTGATCAGGTCAGACAGGCGAGCTTCTTCAGCTTCGACGCGGTCGTACTGCTCCAGCAGATAGGTGATGGCTTCCGGATATTCCGCAACGGAGCACTGGACCTGGTTGATCCCGTCTTCGATGCGTTTAGCGATGTCGATTTCGCCTTCACGGGTCAGCAGTTCAACGGTACCCATTTCGCGCATGTACATGCGCACCGGGTCGGTCGTACGGCCAATTTCAGATTCAACGCTCGACAGCACCTGTGCCGCCGCTTCTTCTGCGTCTTCATCGGTATTATTGGAGGTTTCAGCAAGCAGCAGATCATCGGCATCCGGTGCTTCTTCCATCACCTGAATACCCATGTCGTTGATCATTTGGATGATGTCTTCGATCTGATCGGAGTCGACGATATCTTCCGGCAGATGGTCATTGACCTCGGCATAGGTCAGATAGCCTTGCTCCTTACCACGTTGGACAAGAAGCTTCAGCTGTGACTGCGGGTTTTGCTCCATAAGACGGTATCCACACTTAATTCGTTTGATTGGTGCAGGCAGACGAACTGCCAACATTTAAAGCGAGGGCGTACTTATATTATTGCCGCTGCGCCTCAGCGCGGCTGTCGGGGGCTTCCCGATCGATATTCGGCACTTAAGCCGTTAAATTCATTTTTTGGCCAGTTCCTGGCTGATAGTCCAGAGTTCCCGGCGCTCCTCACTGCTTAAACCATGTGTGCGATCGCGAGCTATCAACTCTTCTTGTCGCAGTTCCAGCAGTGAGTCAAACATATGGTTGAGCGAGTCGGTGAAGGTTTGTTCAGCGATATCCTTATCTGCTATATCGTCCCACATCGACAGTTTTTCAAGGGTTGCCGCTTCATTTGTCCCGCGATACTGCTCTAAAAGTTGCCCGGTGGTCAGACCTGGCTGCGCCAGACACGTATTGACCAGTTCGCTGAATAAACCAAGCCCTGGCATCTTCTGCTGATCCAGACCGGCTAAGGGCGGAACCAGCGGCGCCAGATCGGGGTTCTGCACCAGTAACCCTATAAGTATACGCATGGTCGTGCGTTTTAGCTGCGGCGCCGGGCGCGGAGCGCTATTTTCCGCCTGTTTCGGCATTAAACGTTCAAGCTGGGCGTCATCCAGAATGCCCAGTTTGTTGCCCAGCTCCTGACGCAAATAGATGCGCAGCGTTTCGCCCGGCACCTGGGTAATCAGCGGCAGCGCCAGCGTGCTCAGCTGCGCGCGCCCATCCGGGGTGCTCAGGTCGACCTGCGGCATCAGACTATTGAATAAAAACGTGGAGAGCGGCTGTGCCTGCTCCATCCGCGCTTCAAACGCCTCTTTGCCCTCTTTACGCACCAGCGTATCCGGGTCTTCGCCGTCAGGTAAAAACATAAAACGCAGCTGGCGGCCATCGGTCATATACGGCAGCGCCGTTTCCAGCGCGCGCCATGCCGCGTCGCGGCCTGCCCGGTCGCCGTCGTAACAGCAGATGACCTGATTGGTCGCCCGGAACAACAGCTGAATATGGTCGGCGGTCGTCGAGGTGCCCAGCGAGGCCACGGCATAATTAATGCCGTACTGCGCCAGCGCGACGACGTCCATATAGCCTTCGACCACCAGCAGACGCTGAGGTTCGGCGTTATCCTGCTGCGCTTCATACAGGCCGTACAGCTGGCGGCCTTTATGGAAAATATCGGTCTCCGGGGAGTTCAGGTATTTTGGCAACGCATCGCCCAGCACGCGCCCGCCAAAACCAATCACCCGGCCTCGCTTATCGCGAATCGGGAACATCACCCGTTCGCGGAAGCGGTCGTAACTGCGCCCCTGATCGTTGGTGACCAGCATGCCCGCATCAATAAGCGACTGGCGGTTTTCCTGATTGCCGCCAAAACGTTTTAAAACGTTATCCCAGCCTGGGGGAGCGAAGCCTATTGCGAAGCGGGTAATCACCTCGCTGCTTAAGCCGCGTTTTGCCAGATACTGGCGCGCGGGTTCGGCGGCGGGTTGGTTCAGAGACTGTTGGTAAAACGTGTTCAGACCGTCCAGCAGTTGATAAAGATTCTGCCGCTGATGCCGTTCTATCTGGCTCGGTCCATTACCTGCTTCATAGGGCACTTCAAGGTTGTGCATGGCGGCCAGCTCTTCGACGGTTTCGACGAACTCGAGCTTGTCGTAGTTCATCAGGAAGTCGATGGCGTTGCCGTGCGCACCGCAGCCGAAGCAATGGTAAAACTGCTTTTCACCGTTGACGGTGAAGGAGGGGGTTTTTTCGTTATGGAACGGACAACACGCGTGATAATTCTTGCCCTGCTTTTTCAGCTTCACCCGAGCGTCGATCAGATCGATGATGTCGGTGCGCGCCAGCAGGTCATTGATAAATACGCGTGGGATTCGTCCAGCCATATGCCCCGTAATCTATACACTGCATCCTGCAAACGGCCTCGATATGTCGCCTGAAGACAGTTTGAACGATCTCGTGTATCTGCTAATGCATAAACGAAAATAAGCCGCGCATTCCTTTCGGAAGCACGGCCTTACAACTACAACTCGGTCTGAATTGAGAGCTTCGCTCTCAACAGATTAGTACAGACGAGTGCGGCGTGCGTTTTCGCGAGCCAGTTTCTTCGCGTGACGTTTCACTGCAGAAGCTTTAGCGCGCTTACGTTCGGTAGTCGGTTTTTCATAGAACTCACGACGACGAACTTCCGCCAGAACACCTGCTTTTTCGCAGGAACGCTTGAAGCGACGCAGAGCTACGTCGAACGGCTCGTTTTCACGTACTTTAATTACCGGCATGTGCCTCTCACCTTTGATTAATTCGGTTTGCCGCTGGCCGCAATGCCAGCTTATTTCAAAATGGTGCGGAATTTTACTGCAACTACTGCTGCTTTGTAAAGCACCGGCGCCTTTTTTGAAAGGGGACTTTTATAAGGGTGAGGAGTATACACGAAGAGAACACCAGGGGTGAGCAAAGTTTTACATCGCCGGTCATTGGTCCTACACTGCGCGGTATTGAAACGAGGTAAAACAACTCATGCGTGTACTGGGAATTGAAACATCCTGCGATGAAACCGGCATCGCTATTTACGACGATAAACAAGGCCTGTTAGCCAACCAGCTGTATAGTCAGGTGAAATTGCATGCTGACTACGGCGGCGTGGTGCCTGAACTGGCGTCGCGCGACCACGTGCGTAAAACCGTTCCGCTGATCCAGGCGGCGCTCAAAGAAGTGGGCCTGACGGCGAAAGATATTGATGCCGTCGCTTATACGGCAGGCCCTGGCCTGGTGGGCGCGTTGCTGGTCGGCGCGACCGTTGGCCGCTCGCTGGCGTTCGCCTGGAACGTGCCGGCGATCCCGGTACACCATATGGAAGGACACCTGCTGGCGCCGATGCTGGAAGATAATCCGCCGGCGTTCCCGTTCGTCGCTCTGCTGGTTTCCGGCGGTCACACCCAGCTGATTAGCGTCACCGGCATTGGTCAGTATGAACTGCTGGGCGAGTCAATCGACGATGCCGCTGGCGAAGCCTTTGATAAGACAGCGAAACTGTTGGGGCTGGATTATCCCGGCGGGCCGATGCTATCGAAAATGGCGTCTCAGGGCACCGAAGGCCGCTTCGTTTTCCCGCGGCCAATGACCGATCGTCCGGGGCTTGATTTCAGCTTCTCCGGCCTGAAAACCTTCGCCGCCAATACCATTCGTAACAACGGCGACGATGAGCAAACCCGTGCCGATATCGCCCGCGCATTTGAAGACGCGGTTGTCGATACGCTGATGATTAAATGTCGCCGCGCGCTGGAGCAAACCGGCTTTAAGCGTCTGGTGATGGCGGGGGGCGTAAGCGCTAACCGTACGCTGCGCGCGAAGCTGGCGGAAATGATGAGCAAACGCGGCGGCGAAGTGTTTTATGCCCGTCCTGAGTTCTGTACCGATAACGGCGCGATGATCGCTTACGCCGGGATGGTCCGCCTGCAGGGCGGCGCCAATGCCGGACTCGGCGTTACCGTGCGGCCGCGCTGGCCGTTGGCGGAACTGCCGGCCGCCTGATAACCACAAAGAAGGAAAAACCACGCTTTTTCCTTCTTTGTCAGCAGTCTGAAGCCGCCCATTGAGGCGGCTTTTTTACGCGTGGATTAAGGCTGCTGATAATCCTCGGCGTCGATGTCGTAGCCCGACGGCTCCCAGCGTATCGCCAGCAGCGACAACAGCCCAATCAGCGGCGCCGCGGCGATGATCCAGAAAACGCGGGTATCCAGCGCGGCGACCAGCAGCGGGAAGAGGAATAAAGAAAGCGTCGAGCTGCCGCGCATAAGCGTCTGGTTGAGTCCGACGCCAACGCCGCGCAGCGATGTCGGATAGCTTAACGAGGCGAAGGTCATAGTGTGCGCGCCGGGGCCGAATCCCTGGCCGAAAAGGAACAGCGCCAGCATCGCCACGGCAGCGACGCCTTCGCCTGCGCCATCAGGACGGCCAATCAGCGCCAGGCCGAGCAGCGCCGCCAACTGGCAGCCATAACCCGCCAGCGACATCCGCCAGGCCCCGAAGCGCGGTACCAAGCGTACCGCCAGTATCCCTCCCACGAAAGCGAACTGCAAATTCAGCGCCAGCGAAATCAAAATCGTCGTCAGCATCGACTGTACGAAGAAGCTGGAGATGATCACCGGCAGACCAAACGCGACGGCGTTATAGGCAAACGAGGAAACCACCGATAGCAGGGTAGAGAGCGTCGTGCGGCGCAGGTAGACGCCGCGGAACAGGCGCAGATAGTTACTCCATTGAGCGCTACGAACTTTCGGCGCCGGTTTTTCCAGCGCGTCCTGGGCAACGTGTGCATTGATGTTGTACGCCTGGCGTAGAATGGAGGCCGCTTCACGCAGGTTGCCCTGGTTGGCGGCCCACACCGGCGATTCGCTCATGTAGCGGCTGCGGATAGCGATAATCACCAGCGCCGGGATCGCGCCAAAACCAAGAATAATCCGCCATAGCCAGTCGCTGTGGCTCTCCGGTAAGACGGCATAAAAAAAGAGTACCAGCAGATAGGAAATGCTGATCGCCGCGTACCACGTTGGGCACCACATCGCCACGCTGGCCGCCTTGTTGCCGGGGCCTTTGAGCCTCGCGAATTCGCTAAGGAACGCCATCGCCACCGGCAGGTCGATCCCGACGCCGAGGCCCATCACGAAGCGCGCGCCGGTAAGGACGTATTCATTCGGCGCCAGCGCGCAGGCGATTGCCGCTACCACGAAGAACAGCATATCCGCCATAAACACGCGATAGCGGCCAATTTTGTCCGTCAAGTAACCGCCGAGCAGCGCGCCAACGATAGCGCCGAAGGTGATGGCTGAGGCGACCATCCCGGTACCGGCAGGCGTCAGGTTGAATTCCCGGGTGATATCTTTCAGCCCGAAGGCCAGTGAGCCGAGATCGTAGGCATCAAGGAAAATACCGCCGAGGGCGATACCCATGACGATACGCGCGTTATTGCGCCCGCTGCTGCCTTCATTAATGAGGCGCGAGACGTCCGCCGCGCTGCCGATCCATTTTACTTCCCCGCCGGGCGACGCAGAGCTTGCCGCGGGCGTCGCGTTAATTACATCAGTCATGGTGTTGTGCTTTTTTCTCTTATAAAGAGCTTCAGAGTAAACAGCGACGCGGGGACGAAAAAATCACTTTTGGTTATAACTCATAACTAAGTCATTGTAGTGAAAGGATTATCTTTGGTTTTCTCTTTTGCCGCTATGATTGGCTAAAAAAGTGGGAAATAGAATGTGTTTGTGGGGGCAAAGAAGCCCGGCACAGGCGGCCGGGCGCGGAGATTATTTCTGCTCTGGCGTTTTTTTCTTCTTTTTGAATCGTGACCAGATTTTCGTTTCCTGACGGCGCCACAGGCGCTGGATGTTGTCGTGATGGCGCAGCAGGATCAGGCAGGAGAGCATCGAGACCGGAAAGGTGTACTGCGGCTTGAACCACCAGACGTAGAAAGGGGCTACCAGCGCGCTGACGATAGCGCCCAGCGATGAATACCCGCTGAGCAGAATAGTCAGCAGCCAGGTGCCGGCCATCACGCCGGTGAGATCCCAGCCGATGGGAGCGATAGCGCCAAATGCGGTTGCCACGCCTTTGCCGCCGCGGAAATTAAAGAACACCGGCCAGATATGGCCTACGCAGGCGGCGATCGCCACTAGCCCGAGCCAGAACGGCGTGAGACCGAGAGCCCAGGCGCCCCATACCGGCAGCATCCCTTTCAGGACATCAAAAATTAATACCGTTACGGCTGCTCCCTTGCCGCCAATTCGGAGTACGTTCGTCGCCCCTGGGTTGCCGGAACCGCTATCGCGAGGGTCGGGCAAACCAGCAAGACGGCATACCAGAATGGCGCTGGAAATTGAGCCGCAGAGGTAGGCGAGGATAACCAGTCCAGGCGCGATTGCACTCATCAGCTGTTCCATTTTGAAAACGTCGTTAGGACCCCACCCATTTTCGTGTTAACAGCTTGTTGGCTTTCTTTGCGCGATAGGTTACATAGTGATGCTGCTATGTTCCCGAAATCTTGCTGCGTCGCCGCTGTCAGGGCACGTGAATTCTTTAGGGGATGTCTTTGCATCTGTGGATAATACGCATAATTCGCCGGAAGTGGTATCCGGTTTAGCCAAAAAGCAGGCAGGTCGTGATGGATATTGTATTTATAGAGCAACTTTCGGTAATCACCACTATCGGTGTTTACGACTGGGAACAGACCATCGAACAGAAGTTAGTGTTCGATATCGAAATGGCGTGGGATAACCGCAAAGCGGCAGCCAGCGACGATGTCAGCGATTGTCTGAGCTATGCTGATATCAGCGAACTGGTTATTAACCACGTCGAGGGCGGGCGTTTTGCGCTGGTTGAAAGGGTGGCCGAAGAGGTAGCCGAGCTGCTGCTGCAAAAATTCAATTCTCCGTGGGTGCGGATTAAAGTCAGCAAGCCTGGCGCGGTGGCCCGTGCGGCCAACGTCGGCGTAATCATTGAACGTGGCAGTAATCTGAAACAAAACGTTTCTCGTCATAATGTTTAAACAAATTTGTTTTATACCGGTCTTAGTGCCTGGATTTTAATTTTACTTTTTATTTTAAGGGTTTATTGAATGGGCGATTTACACTCGCTGCTGATAGCGGCAATTTTGGGTGTGGTTGAAGGGTTGACGGAGTTTTTACCGGTTTCCAGTACGGGACATATGATTATCGTTGGCCATCTCCTTGGTTTTGAAGGGGATACCGCCAATACTTTTGAAGTCGTGATTCAACTGGGTTCTATTCTCGCCGTCGTCGTGGTGTTCTGGCGTCGACTGTTTGGCCTGATTGGCATTCATTTTGGCCGTCCTCTGCAGCATGAGGGCGTAAGCCAGGGGCGCTTGTCGCTGATTCATATCCTGTTAGGCATGATCCCGGCGGTGGCGCTGGGGCTGGTGTTTCATGACCTGATTAAATCGCTGTTTAACCCGGTTAACGTGATGTACGCGCTGATTGTCGGCGGCTTCCTGCTGATCGCGGCGGAGCTATTTAAACCGAAAGAGCCGCGCGCGTTGGGTCTTGACGACATGACCTATGGTCAGGCGTTTGCCATCGGCTGCTTCCAGTGTCTGGCGCTGTGGCCCGGCTTCTCACGCTCCGGGGCGACCATTTCCGGCGGCATGCTGATGGGCGTTAGCCGCTATGCGGCATCCGAGTTCTCATTCCTGCTGGCGGTACCGATGATGATGGGCGCCACCGTACTGGACGTTTACAAGAGCATCGGCTTTCTCAACTCCAGCGATATCCCGATGTTTGCCGTCGGTTTTATCATGGCGTTCATCGTGGCGCTGATTGCGATTAAAACCTTCCTGCAGCTGATTAAACGTATTTCGTTTATCCCATTTGCAATCTACCGCTTTATCGTCGCGGCAGCCGTCTACGTGGTCTTCTTCTAAGGCCCAGGCCCTCAGCCTTGCGGCTGGGGGCACCGTTGTTCTTTCCACCGCGTCACGGCAATAATTCTGCGCCGCGTCAGCTCTTCGCGAATCTCCGGCCCTTTGAAACCTTCCGCTACCACTTCTTTAGTGGAAACCGACTGCGCCACTTCCCAGGCTTCAAGCAGCAGGCGCCCCTGCGGATAATCGCAGGATTCAAAACCGGTGCGTCCGCGCACGTCTGCCTCGCTGGTGAGGGCGATTTGCTGCACGCGCTGCGGCTTGCGCCAGGCATCGATGCTATCAAATAGCTTCACGATAGTTTTTGGCTGCAGGATCGGCAGGGTGTGGATCAGATCGTGGAATTCGGCGACCAGTCTGGCCAGATCGCGGATATCGTTCGGTACCCGTAGGCGCTGGCAAATCTGTTCCACCAGCTTCACCCCCGCCGGGCCGTGGCCGTGGTGGCGCGGCCAGAACTCTTTGGGCGTTAAGCCTTTGCCAAGATCGTGGCACAGGGTGGCGAAGCGGACGTCGATGGCCGGCGATAGCATCGCCGCCATGGTGAGCGTCATCAGGGTGTGAACACCGGTATCGATTTCCGGATGCCATTTGGCGGGCGCGGGGACGCCATAGAGGGCGTCGATTTCCGGGAACAGAACCTTCAGCGCGTGGCAGTCGCGCAGGGTCTGGAAAAAGACCTGTGGATTACGTGTGCTAAGCGCGTTTTCCGTCTCTTTCCATACCCGCTCCGCGGTCAGATGCGCCAGTTCGCCGGCGTCGGCCATCGTACGCATCAGCGCCATGGTTTCATCGGCAATGCGAAAACCGAGATGGGCATAGCGCGCGGCAAAACGCGCGACGCGCAGTACGCGTAGCGGATCTTCGCTAAAGGCCGGGGAGACGTGGCGCAGCAGGCGCTGGCGCAAATCGGCCAGGCCGCCGTAGGGGTCGTAAATCTGACCGTCAGAGTCCTGAGCCAGCGCGTTGATGGTGAGATCGCGGCGCAGTAGATCTTGCTCAAGGGTGACGTCAGCGGCGGCATAACAGGTGAAACCGGTATAGCCGGAGCCGGATTTACGTTCGGTACGCGCGAGCGCATACTCTTCACGGCTTTGCGGGTGAAGGAACACGGGAAAATCGCGGCCTACCTGCTGGTAGCCCGCGTCGAGCAACTGCTGGGGCGTGGCGCCAACCACCACCCAGTCTCTGTCTTTGACCGGTAGTCCTAATAACGCATCTCGTACTGCACCACCGACCAAATAAATCTTCACGCCTCTTTCTCCCGCATCGACTTTTCGCAAGATGATACGTAAGTCTGGCAGAGAAGACGAATTAGTTCATCCACCGGTCTTTACGTTTGCGGCTCGGTACCAGATGCGGCAGCACCAGACCAAGGATCAGACCGACGCCAAGCACGCCGCCGCCGTACATAAACCACTGCATGATAATGGTGCGCTGTTTATCATCAAGCTGCAGATTCGCCGCGTTCACCTTCTTCTGAGCGACAACCAGCTCGTTTTTCAACTTTTGGTTCTCTTCTTTCAGGGCGTTGATCGCGCCATCGCTACCGGCGACTTTTTTCTGCATGTCGGCGGTACGCTGATTCCAGGTGGCGTCAATGTTGTTCAGCTTGTCGGTCAGGGTTTTGACCTGATTTTCCAGATCCGGCACGCGAATGCGCAGGCTGGGCTCGTTGCTCAGCTCTTTCAGCGGGATCCAGGCGGTACGCCCGTTGCTATCGCGTACCTGTGCGTAATTCGTGCTGTCGTTGGTTTGCAGAACGTCGACGGCCTCGCCGGCGTTAATGGTGCCGACCAGACGATAGTTATCGCCAGGACCGCTGCGAACCCAGGTGCTCAGCTCATCGGAAACGTAGCGCTTTTCTTCTGCGTGAACCGCCGTAGCGGCGCTAAGCGCTAGCAATGTAAAGGTAATAAGGCGTAATTTTGGCATCAGGTCATCGTTTGGTCATAAAAAGTTGAACGATAGTAGTGGCATCGCCAGAGCGACGCAAAGTTTTCCGCCACAATCGGAATCATCCAAATGCAGCTGGCAAATGCGCATTGCATGGCGATTCGCCGCAAAATACTATTTACTGACAAAAAATATCGTCATTAGTTCGCCGCATTTTCCCGGCGACGCTTATCAGGTGGAAGAATTCAGCCATGGCTCAAGAAATCGAACTGAAGTTTATCGTTGCCCACGACGGCGTTGAGGCGCTGCGCCAGCATCTCAATTCGCTGGATGCGCAGCACACGCCGGCAGGCCAACTGCTGAATATTTACTACGAAACCGCCGATAACTGGCTGCGCCGGCACGACATGGGGCTGCGGATCCGCGGCGATCGGGAGCGCTATGAAATGACGCTGAAAATTGCCGGTCGGGTGGTGGGCGGCCTGCATCAGCGTCCGGAATACAATATCCCGCTGGAAAAAGCAGAGTTGGCGCTGGATAAACTGCCGGCTGAAGTCTGGCCGCAGGGGCAGTTGCCGGCAGAACTGGCGCAAAATGTGCAGCCGCTGTTCAGCACTGATTTCCTCCGTGAAAAATGGGTGGTGAAAGAGGGCGACAGCCAGATTGAGATAGCCCTCGACCTTGGCGACGTCAAAGCCGGTGAGCATCAGGAAGCCATTTGCGAACTGGAGCTTGAGCTGTTGAGCGGCGATACCGCGGACATTCTGGCGCTGGCGCATCGTTTACTGGCAACCGGCGTGCTGCGCCAGGGCAGCCTGAGCAAAGCGGCGCGCGGCTATCAGCTGGCGCAGGGCAACGAAGCGCGCCCGGTTAAACCGTTAACGGTCGTGCGCGTGGCGGCGAAAGCCAGCGTCGAGCAGGGGCTGGAAGCGGCGCTGGAAAGCGCGCTGGCGCACTGGCTCTATCATGATGAAGTCTGGAACCGGGGCAACGCGGCCGCTAAAGGTGAAATCCAGCGGGCGATGGCCCGCGTGCGCCATGCGCTGGTGCTGTTTGGCGGCATTGTGCCGCGAAAAGCCACCGTGCAGTTACGTGAATTGCTCACTGAGGCCGAAGCGGCGCTGGACGGAGCGGAAAAAGCCGAAGCGGCGTTATTCAACCGCGCCACGGTTGGCGCCAAACTGCTGCTGACCGAGTGGCTGGTTACCCGCGGTTGGCGTTCGTTCCTCAACGACGCGGGGCAAAAGAAAATCGCCGGTTCGTTCAAACGCTTTGCCGATATCCAGCTGTCGCGAGCGGCGGCAGAGCTGAAAAGCAACTTCCAGCAGACGCAGGACGACTATAGCGATCGGCTCACGCGTCTGGCGCGCGAGATCGACACCATTCAATTGCTATCCAGCGCCTATGCCGAGGTCGCCGAGAGCTGGCTGGAAAACTGGCAAGAGGTGCGCCGCGCTATCGAGAACAATGACCGCAGCGTCATCGAATATTTCCGTCGTCAGGCGCTGGCCGCGGAACCATTCTGGCTGCATAGTGGAAAACGATAATTTCAGGCCAGGGAGACCCCTATAATGGCGCTTTCTTCGCAGTTACAGCAGCACTGGCAGACGGTTGTAAACCGGCTTCCGGCAGATTTTCCCCTGCAAACGTTAAGTTCGCAGGCGCAGTCGGTGATGACATTCAGCGAGTTCGTTGAACAGAGTCTGGTCGCTCAGCCGCAGTGGCTGGCTGAACTGGAAAGCGCGCCGCCGCAGGCCGACGAATGGCGTCATTACGGCGACTGGCTGGCGGAACAGCTACAAGAGGTGACTGACGAGGCCGCGCTGATGCGCGAGCTACGCCAGTTCCGCCGCCGGATAATGGTGCGTATCGCTTGGGCGCAGGCGCTGCTGCTGGTAAGCGAAGAAAGCAGTTTGCAGCAGCTCAGCGTCCTGGCGGAGACCTTAATCGTCGCCGCCCGCGACTGGCTGTACGCCGCCTGCTGCCGGGAGTGGGGGACGCCGTGCAATGCGCAGGGCGAAGCGCAGCCGCTATTGATTCTGGGCATGGGGAAACTGGGCGGCGGCGAGCTTAACTTCTCTTCCGATATCGATCTCATTTTCGCCTGGCCGGAACACGGCGCCACCCAGGGCGGACGCCGCGAGCTGGATAACGGTCAGTTCTTTACCCGTCTGGGCCAGCGGTTAATCAAAGTACTCGATCAGCCGACGCAGGATGGTTTCGTCTATCGCGTGGATATGCGTCTGCGTCCGTTTGGCGACAGCGGCCCGCTGGTGTTGAGCTTTGCGGCGCTGGAAGACTATTACCAGGAGCAGGGGCGCGACTGGGAGCGCTACGCGATGGTGAAAGCGAGGATCATGGGCGATAACGACGGCGTGTACGCCAACGAACTGCGCGCCATGCTGCGCCCGTTCGTCTTCCGCCGCTACATCGATTTCAGCGTCATTCAGTCCCTGCGTAACATGAAAGGGATGATCGCCCGTGAAGTGCGCCGCCGTGGCCTGACAGACAATATCAAGCTTGGCGCGGGCGGCATTCGCGAAATAGAGTTTATCGTTCAGGTTTTCCAGCTGATCCGTGGCGGTCGCGAACCGGCCTTGCAGCAGCGTGCGCTGTTGCCGACGCTGGCGGCGATTGACGAGCTGCATTTGTTGCCGGAAGGCGATGCCGCCCAGCTGCGTGAAGCCTACCTGTTCCTGCGTCGTCTCGAAAACCTGCTGCAGAGCATTAACGACGAGCAAACCCAAACCCTGCCGCAGGATGAGCTCAACCGCGCGCGTCTGGCGTGGGGGATGCGCGTCGCCGACTGGCAGACGCTCAGCGCACAGCTGGAAGAGCAGATGCGCCGCGTGCGTCGCGTCTTTAACGAACTGATTGGCGACGATGAAGCGCAATCGCCGGATGAACAGCTGGAAGAGTACTGGCGCGAACTGTGGCAGGACGCGCTGGAAGAAGACGACACAACGCCGGCGCTGGCGCACCTCGACGACAACGACCGGCGCAGCGTGCTGGCGCTGATCGCCGATTTTCGCAAAGAGCTCGACCGGCGCACCATCGGCCCGCGCGGGCGGCAGGTGCTCGACCAGTTGATGCCGCATTTGCTTAGCGAGGTTTGCTCGCGAGCGGATGCGCCGCTACCGCTGGCGCGGATCACCCCGCTGCTGACCGGTATCGTCACCCGTACCACCTATCTGGAGCTGCTCAGCGAATTCCCCGGCGCGCTAAAACACCTGATTAGCCTGTGCGCCGCTTCGCCGATGGTCGCCAGCCAGCTGGCGCGCCACCCGCTGCTGCTGGACGAACTGCTGGATCCGAACACGCTTTATCAACCGACGGCGACCGATGCGTACCGCGACGAGCTGCGCCAGTATTTGCTGCGCGTGCCGGAAGAAGACGAAGAACAGCAGCTGGAAGCGCTACGCCAGTTTAAACAGGCGCAATTGCTGCACATCGCCGCCGCCGATATTGCCGGTACGCTACCGGTGATGAAAGTGAGCGATCACTTAACCTGGCTGGCGGAGGCGATGATCGACGCGGTGGTACAGCAGGCGTGGCTACAGATGGTCGCCCGCTACGGCCAGCCGACTCATCTACGCGACCGTCAGGGGCGCGGTTTTGCGGTAGTGGGTTACGGTAAACTTGGCGGTTGGGAGCTGGGTTATAGTTCCGATCTCGATCTGGTCTTCCTCCACGACTGTCCGATGGAGGTGATGACCGACGGCGAACGGGAAATCGATGGCCGCCAGTTCTATCTGCGCCTTGCCCAGCGGATCATGCATCTTTTCAGCACCCGCACCTCGTCGGGCATCTTGTATGAAGTGGACGCTCGCTTACGTCCATCCGGCGCGGCGGGCATGCTGGTGACTACCGCCGACGCCTTCGCCGATTATCAGCGCAATGAAGCCTGGACCTGGGAACATCAGGCGCTGGTTCGCGCCCGGGTGGTGTATGGCGACCCGGCGCTGCAGGCGCGCTTCGATGCGATCCGCCGCGATATCCTGACCACTCCGCGTGAAGGCGCGACGCTGCAAACCGAAGTACGTGAGATGCGGGAAAAGATGCGCGCCCATCTCGGCAATAAGCAGCGCGATCGCTTTGATATCAAAGCCGATGCCGGAGGGATCACTGATATTGAATTTATTACCCAATATCTGGTGCTGCGCTACGCGCATGAAAAACCAAAGCTGACGCGCTGGTCCGATAATGTGCGTATTCTGGAACTGCTGGCGCAGAACGACATCATGGATGAAGAAGAGGCGCGGGCGCTTACCCATGCTTACACCACGCTACGCGATGCGTTGCACCACCTGGCGCTGCAGGAGCAGCCGGGCAACGTTGCGCTGGATGCTTTCGACGGCGAACGTCAGCAGGTGAGCGCCAGCTGGCAGAAGTGGTTGATGGCTTAACTAACAAATCGGGTGTGCTATTATCGCGCGCAAAGTTTGCATCTCGCAGGAGAGAGTAATGAAAGTAACGCTGCCAGAGTTTGAACGTGCAGGAGTGTTGGTGGTAGGCGATGTGATGCTGGACCGCTACTGGTATGGCCCTACCAGCCGTATTTCCCCGGAAGCCCCGGTGCCGGTGGTGAAGGTGGAAAATATCGAAGAACGTCCTGGCGGCGCGGCTAACGTGGCGATGAACATTGCTTCGCTCGGCGCGACTTCTCGGCTGGTCGGCCTGACCGGTATCGACGATGCCGCACGCGCGCTGAGCAAAGCGCTGGCTGACGTAAAAGTGAAATGTGATTTCGTGTCGGTACCGACGCATCCGACCATCACCAAGCTGCGCGTACTGTCGCGCAACCAGCAACTGATCCGCCTCGATTTTGAAGAGGGCTTCTCCGGGGTCGATCCGCAGCCGATGCATGAACGTATTCAGCAGGCGCTGGGTTCGATCGGCGCGCTGGTGCTGTCTGACTACGCGAAAGGCGCACTGGCCAGCGTGCAGACCATGATTAAGCTGGCGCGTGATGCTGGTGTTCCGGTGCTGATTGATCCGAAAGGCACTGAATTTGAACGCTATCGCGGGGCGACGCTGCTGACGCCGAACCTCTCTGAATTCGAAGCCGTCGCCGGAAAGTGTAAGGATGAAGCGGAAATCGTCGAACGCGGGATGAAAATCATCGCTGACTTCGAGCTTTCCGCACTGCTGGTGACGCGCTCCGAGCAGGGGATGACGCTGCTGCAGCCGGGTCGTCCGCCGCTGCATATGCCGACCCAGGCGCAGGAAGTGTATGACGTCACCGGCGCAGGCGATACGGTTATTGGCGTGCTGGCGGCGACGCTGGCGGCGGGCAACACGCTGGAAGAGGCCTGCTATTTCGCTAACGCCGCGGCCGGTGTCGTGGTTGGCAAGCTGGGGACGTCCACCGTTTCGCCAATCGAGCTGGAAAACGCGGTGCGCGGGCGTGCCGATACCGGTTTTGGCGTGATGAGCGAAGAAGAGCTGAAACAGGCGGTTGCCGCGGCGCGTAAGCGCGGCGAAAAAGTGGTGATGACCAACGGCGTCTTCGATATTCTGCACGCGGGTCACGTCTCGTATCTGGCTAATGCGCGCAAGCTGGGCGATCGTCTGATCGTCGCCGTCAACAGCGATGCCTCAACCAAACGTCTGAAAGGCGAAACCCGCCCGGTGAACCCGCTGGAACAGCGGATGATCGTGCTGGGCGCGCTGGAAGCTGTCGACTGGGTGGTGTCGTTTGAAGAAGATACTCCGCAGCGGCTGATTGCCGGGATCCTGCCGGATCTGCTGGTGAAAGGCGGCGATTATAAGCCGGAGCAGATCGCCGGCAGCGAAGAGGTATGGGCCAACGGCGGCGAAGTGCTGGTGCTCAACTTTGAAGATGGCTGCTCGACTACCAATATTATCAAGAAAATTCAGAAAGATAGCGATAAGTAATCAATACGCTTTACCGCTCTGAACGGGGTGGTCTACAACGGCCTGCGGGGATACCTTCGCGGGCCGTTTTTATTTAATCATGCGGAAAATGATTTAGCGCAATAAATAACCCGGTTAAGCGCATTTTTCGTACAAAGTACGTTAAGGTAAGCGTAAATACTGAAGTTAGTAAAAGGCATATGACCAATCAGAACACCAACGGCTGAAGGAGTATGCGGATGAACCATAACGATATGTATTCTATGAAGAACTTCGATTTTCTGGCACGTAGTTTCGCCAGGATGCACGCGCAAGGCCATTCAGTCGATCTTCAGGCTATTGTCGGCAATATGGATGAGGAACATCGTGAATGGTTTTGCCAACGCTATGAGCTTTATTGTCGCCAGGTGAATAGCGCGGTCGAGTTAGAGCACTAAAGCAAAATGAAAACGGGCCATCAGGCCCGTCAGACTGCTGACAAGGAAGGAAAAAGCGTGGTTTTTCCTTCCTTGCGGTTATCAGCCGAAAATCAATAAATTGATTTTCCATGTTTTTTACCTGGTGCAATCTGTAAGCGCAAAGGTTGTATGAGCTTTGCCATCAATCTCAAACGGGCCATCAGGCCCGTTTTTTATTGCTGTTCTTCGCTCTTCGGCGTGGCTGAGCGGCTTTCCAGATCGCTAATACGCTGCTCCAGTAAAGCCAGCTTTTCGCGGGTGCGCAGTAAAACCTGAGTTTGCACGTCGAACTCTTCGCGGCTAACCAGATCCAGGCGAGTTAACTGCGATTGCAGCACCTGGCGGATTTTCTTTTCTACGTCATCTCCAAGATCGCGAAGGCCTTTCGGCATCGATTCATGGACCTGGCGGGCGATTTGTTCAATTTTTTTCGGGTCAATCATGGTGGATTCCTGCACTGATCTAGTTACCGTTCATTGTAGTGCGAACGGGAGCGCCTATAAACCACAAATGTAAGATGTATAGCGAGTAGCCATTGATGAAGATAGTTAATGGCGTTATAGTTATCTCGCTTATTCTCAGGGCGGGGCGAAATTCCCCACCGGCGGTAAATCAACCTGCGCGTTGAAAGCCCGCGAGCGCTTCCTGTGAAAACGGGAAGGTCAGCAGATCCGGTGTAATTCCGGGGCCGACGGTTAAAGTCCGGATGGGAGAGAGTAACGGCTCAGTCGGATTACGTTCCGCTTGCGTTGACTTTTGCCGCTAAACCGGCACTCCTAAGACTGCCCTGATTCTGGTAACCATAATTTTAATGAGGTTTTTTTACCATGAATCAGACGCTCCTTTCTTCTTTTGGTACCGCTTTTGAACGTGTGGAACACGCTTTAGACGCACTGCGCGAAGGCCGCGGTGTGATGGTGCTTGATGATGAAGACCGTGAAAACGAAGGCGATATGATTTTCGCCGCCGAAACCATGACCGTTGAGCAAATGGCGCTGACCATTCGTCACGGCAGCGGTATTGTCTGCCTGTGCCTGACCGAAGATCGCCGCAAGCAGCTTGACCTGCCAATGATGGTTGAGAACAACACCAGCGCCTACGGCACCGGCTTTACCGTCACCATTGAAGCGGCAGAAGGCGTGACCACCGGTGTATCCGCCGCTGACCGCATCACGACCGTGCGCGCCGCCATTGCCGATGGCGCGAAACCCTCCGATCTCAATCGTCCGGGCCACGTCTTCCCGCTGCGTGCGCAGCCAGGCGGCGTAATGACCCGCGGCGGCCACACTGAAGCGACCATCGACCTGGTGACCCTTGCGGGCTTCAAACCGGCAGGCGTTCTCTGTGAACTGACTAACGACGATGGCACCATGGCGCGCGCGCCGGAGTGCATCAAGTTCGCTCAGCAGCACAACATGGCCGTGGTTACCATTGAAGATCTGGTGGCTTACCGCCGCGAGCACGATCGCAAAGCCAGCTAAGTTGCCGCTGTTCTGATGATAAGCCCACTTTACGGTGGGCTTTGTTGTTTCTGGGCCGAGTCAATAGGTTTTCTCCGCAGGTAAAAAGGGAGAGAGTTTTCACATTCAAATTTTCTGATGATGATCATCACGCTTATCTGAGTTTATCTGCGGTTAAAAGCGCGTAATGTGAAGGAATCAAATACTCCCTACTGAAGGATACCATCATGTCCCGTACCCGTATGCCAGCGTTGTTTTTAGGCCATGGTAGCCCGATGAACGTGCTGGAAGATAATATCTATACCCGCGCCTGGCGCCATCTCGGTGAAACACTGCCGCGCCCGAAAGCTATCGTGGTTATCTCCGCGCACTGGTTTACTCGCGGCACGGGCGTGACGGCGATGGAAGCGCCGAAAACCATTCATGACTTCGGCGGTTTTCCGCAAGCTTTGTACGATACGCACTACCCGGCGCCGGGATCGCCGGAGCTGGCGCAGCATCTGGTTGAGCTACTGGCGCCGGTGCCCGTCGCCCTCGATAAAGAGGCGTGGGGGTTTGACCACGGTTCGTGGGGGGTGCTGATCAAAATGTATCCTGATGCCGATATTCCCATGGTTCAGTTAAGTATCGATAGCACAAAGCCCGCGGCGTGGCATCTGGAGATGGGGCGTAAGCTGGCGTCGCTGCGTGATGAAGGTATTATGCTGGTGGCGAGCGGCAACGTGGTGCATAACCTGCGTACCGCGCGCTGGCATGGCGAAAGTACGCCGTATCCGTGGGCCGAGTCGTTCAACGACTATGTGAAAGCGAATTTAACCTGGAAAGGGCCGGTCGACGAGCATCCGCTGGTGAACTACCTGAGCCATGAAGGCGGATCGCTCTCTAACCCGACGGCTGAGCACTTCCTGCCGCTGCTCTATATTCTGGGGGCGTGGGATGGCGAAGAGCCGATAACCATCCCGGTCGAAGGGATGGAGATGGGATCGCTGAGTATGCTGTCGGTGGTAGTGGGCGCCGCGTAACGGCAGCTATCGCACATGAAAAAACCCCGGCCACGCAGGTTGCCGGGGTTTGCCGTTATTCGACGAAAATGTGCGGATAGAAACGCGAAAGATCCTGGGTGATCAGCGCCCGATCTTCACGAATGCCGATCCCGGCAGGCTGGTCGTTAATAAGCCAGCTGCCAATCAGCGTATAGCTATCGCCAAATTTCGGCAGCGAATAAAACTCCTGCACGATGGTGCCTTCTTCCCCATATGGGCCTTCCACTGCTTCCACCACTTTGCCATTTTCAACGATTGACACGTTAGCGCCTTCGCGGGAGAAAATCGGCTTAATGACGTACTTCTCAAGCTGCGGATGGTTATCTTCGCTAAAGTAAGCCGCCAACAGGTTAGGGTGGTTGGGGAACATTTCCCACAGCATCGGCAGCAGCGCCTTGTTGGAGATAATGCTTTTCCACGCCGGCTCCAGCCAGCGTACGCCGGCGTCTTCCAGTTTGGTGGAGAACATCTCGCGCAGCATAAACTCCCACGGATAGAGCTTGAACAGATTGCCGATGACCTGGTCCTGCAAATCGGTGAACTGACCTTTTTCGCCAAGACCGATATCTTCGATATACAGGAACTCGGTGGCGACGCCCGCTTCTGCCGCGCAGTCCTGCAGGTACTGCACGGTGCCGCGGTCTTCAACGGTATCGCGGCAGCAGGCCATATGCAGCAGCTGGAAGCCAAACTGTTCACGCAGCTCGCCGAAGCGTTCAATCAGTTTTTCCTGCAGGCTGTTGAACTGATCGCTGTCGGCAGGCAGATTACCGGCGTTAAGCTGATCTTCCAGCCAGATCCACTGAAAGAACGCTGCTTCATATAGTGAGGTTGGCGTATCCGCGTTGTTCTCCAGCAGCTTCGGCTCGCCCACGCCATCCCAGGCCAGATCCAGACGCGAGTACAGCGACGGCTGGTTGGTTTTCCACGACTGACGCACAAAGCCCCAGGTGTGTTTTGGGATGCGGAATTTGGTCATCAGCTCGTCGCTGGCGATCACTTTCTCAACGACCTGCAGGCACATTTGATGCAGCTCGGCGGTGACCGCTTCGAGCTTTTCAACCTGCGCCAGCGTCAGCTTGTAGTAGGCCTCTTCGCTCCAGTACGGCTCGCCGTACATGGTGTGAAAATTGAAGCCATACTCGGTCGCTTTCTCGCGCCAGTCCGGGCGCCCGGTAATGCTGATTCTTTCCATGCCGCTTAACCGCCCATCGAGCGTGAAGAGGAGCTGGAGCCCGCGGCGCTACGCTGCATCGTCGATTGCTTAGCGACGGATTCGCCAAAACCGCCGCGGGTGACAGTCGTGGTGGTTGCCGGTTTCGGCGCCATCGCGGTTTTCGGTACGTTCATGGTACGGCCCGGTTGCGCCGCGCCATAGCTCTTACCGCTGGCATCGGTGTACTGGCCGTAGGCCGGGCTAGCCGGGTTTTTCGAGCTAAACAGCGGCTGCTGCGCGGCCATGCCGCCGCCCATCAGGCGGCCCATCATGTAACCGGCCATCAGCGGCATCCAGAAGCTGCCGCTGCTTTGCGCCTGCGCCTGGTTTTCCGGGGCGACGCCCGCCTGAGCTGGCGCCTGCTGGCATTGGCCTTCGCCGAACTCGGCGACGCAGTCTTCGCGGGTGGCGTATTTCGGCGCGGTGCGCGCGGCTTCTTTCACCGCGTTGTTGTAGGCGGTGGTGCACTCTGCGGCTTTGCTTGGGTTAGCCGCGGAGCAGTCATCGGCGTTCTGATACAGAGAAACCGTCTCGTCAGTTTTTTCGCAACCGGCGAGCATAAAGACGGCGGTGACGGCAAGGGCGACCGGCGTCAGGTGGCGAGCGCTCCAGCTTTTGCGGAACGACGCATGATTAATATTTTTTGTCCGTTTCATATTTGTCTTCCAGGACCCAGTGGTAGTGCGTTTGTCAACGCTCAGGATAGAGTATGAGTGGTGGAAATTGAAGCGAAAGAGGGGAAAAGCGGGGGTCTTTACGTTGTCTTACGTTTTACGCCCGCCTGACCCGAAGGCCAGACGAGGCGTAATCGCATTCAACGATTAGTGACTAAACGGATTGGAACCGCTGGTCTTCGTCGTACGGGCGGCAGCCGGCTGTGCGGAGGCGGTGTTCGCATAACCGTCAGCGGCGGCGTCCTGCTGCGGGTTTTCCGGCGCGACGCTGTCTGGTGAAGTCGGGATCGCTTTACCCAGCGTGTTGTTCAGCGCAATCAGATCCTGCTCGTTTAGCGTGCCGAGAGCGGACTTGATGTTCAGCTCGTTGATCAGGTAGTTATAACGGGCGTTGGAGAGCTGCTGCTTGGCGTTGTACAGCGTGGTGGTCGCATCCAACACGTCAACGATGGTACGTGTACCCACCGAATAACCCGCTTCCATCGCATCCAGGGAGCTCTGCGCAGAGACCACCGCCTGTTTGTAAGCGTTGATGCTGCTGATGGAGGCATTCACGTTGTTAAACGACGAACGCACGGTCTGCACCACGCTACGGTGCGCGCTTTCCAGCTGCTCGCTGGCGCCGACGAAGTTGTACTGCGCCTGTTTCACCTGCGAGTTAACCATCCCGCCCTGATACAGCGGCAGAGAGAAGTTCAGGCCGATTTGGTTCTGGCCGGCATCGTTATCTTTATACTGTTGAATGCTAGTCTGAGAATTAGCATGAGTTTTTGAACCACTATAACTGGTATTCGATACCGAACTTGAAGCGGATAGACTAAGTGTTGGCAAATGACCATCCTGCGCCTGGCGAATCTGCTCACGCGCCAGATCCTGGTTCAAACGCGCCTGCAGCAGCGACAGGTTGCGGTTTTCCGCTTCCTTCAGCAGCGCGTTCACCGCCTGCGGTTTGTTGGTTTTGAAACCGTTAACGTTCAGCGACGCCAGCTCCGGATAGTAGTTGCCGGTGACCTGACGCAGCTCTTCAACGGCGTTGTCGAGGTCGTTACGCGCGGTCACTTCATTTGCCAGCACGGCGTCGTATTGCGAGCGGGCGTTCTGCACGTCGGTGATGGCAACCAGGCCCACGTTAAAACGCTGGGTGGTTTGATCCAACTGGCGGTAGATGGCCTGTTTCTGGGCTTCGGTATAGGAGAGCGTATCGATAGCGGCCAGAACTTTAAAGTAAGCCGTCGCGGTATTCAGAATCAGCGTTTGCTGGTCAGTCTGATAGGTGACATCCTGAATGCCCGCCGCTTTTTCCTGCAGGGTCAGCGCGCGCCATTTCGACATATCGAACAGGGTTTGCGTTAACTGCAGTGAACCACTGGTGACATTGGAATTAAGACCGTTACTGTCACGGAATCCATTGGTATAGGTATAATCCGCGCCCAGACCGAGTTGCGGCAGTAATGGGCTACGCGCTTCGTTGATTTTTTCGAATGCAGCATCGCGATCGGCTGCCGATTTACGCAGATCAGGGTTGCTAATACGCGCCTGCTGATAAACCTGCAACAGGTTCTCTGCCTGGCTCATGGCGCTGAAGCCAGTCAGGCCCAGGCCGATAAGGATGGGAAAAAGTTTCTTCATTTGCATTCCTTGTTGTGAAGCATTTAGCGCTACTCAAATTCTAAAAATAATCGCTGATTGTATCGACTCTGTCGCCGTAAAAAGTTGGCGTTACGTGCCATAGGGCGGTAATTTGCACCAATCTAACATACAGGCTGTAAAACGGTAGCCAAACGGCCTATAAATCCCTACTTTCGGATGAGCAGGACACTGACAATGAGCAAACCCAATCAGCAGGGAATTACCTTCTCTAAAAACGATGTAGAAATTATTGCACGCGAAACGCTTTATCGCGGTTTTTTTTCGCTCGATTTGTATCGTTTTCGCCATCGCCTGTTTAACGGCGGGATGAGCGGCGAGGTGACCCGCGAAATTTTTGAGCGCGGGCACGCCGCGGTCTTGCTACCCTTTGACCCGGTACGCGATGAAGTTGTGCTGGTCGAGCAGATCCGCATTGCCGCCTATGATACCAGCGAGAGCCCGTGGCTGCTGGAAATGGTCGCCGGGATGATAGAAGAAGGCGAAACGGTAGAGGATGTCGCCCGCCGCGAAGCGCTGGAAGAGGCCGGGCTTGAAGTTGGGCGTACCAAACCAATATTAAGCTATCTGGCAAGCCCAGGCGGCACCAGCGAACGGTTATCGATCCTGGTGGGCGAAGTTGATGCATCGACGGCAAAAGGCATTCACGGCCTGGCCGAAGAAAACGAGGATATTCGGGTGCATGTGGTGAGCCGGGAACAGGCTTACCAGTGGGTAGAAGAGGGGAAAATCGACAACGCGGCTTCTGTCATCGCCCTGCAATGGCTGCAGCTGCATTATCATAGCTTACGAAACGAGTGGAAATAATATGAAGCGTTATACACCTGACTTCCCGGAAATGATGCGCCTGTGCGAAACCAATTTCGCCCAGCTGCGCCGCCTGTTGCCTCGCACTGAGGCGGTCGGCGATATGGCGAACTATCAGGTGGGTGCGGCGCAATACCGATTAACGGTGGTCGAATCGACCCGCTACACTACATTGGTGACAATAGAACAGACCCAGCCTGCGGTAAGCTACTGGAGCCTGCCGTCAATGACGGTGCGCCTGTACCACGATGCGATGGTGGCCGAAGTGTGTTCAAGTCAGCAGATTTTTCGCTTCAAAGCGAGATATGATTATCCTAATAAAAAGTTGCATCAACGCGACGAAAAGCATCAAATTAATCAGTTTCTGGCCGACTGGCTGCGTTACTGTTTAGCACATGGAGCGATGGCGATTCCGGTTTGTTAGCGTCGTGAAACCTAAGGACACCATTTGGAAAGCCTGTTAAACCTACCTCTGGCTGGTGAGGCCAGAGTCAGGATATTACAAATTACTGATACTCACCTGTTTGCTGAAAAACATGAAACGCTGTTGGGTATCAATACCTGGGAAAGTTATCAGGCTGTATTGGATGCGATACATGCCTCACAGCGTGAATGCGACCTGATTGTAGCAACAGGCGATCTGGCGCAAGACCACTCCGCCGCGGCCTATCAGCATTTCGCTGAAGGCATCGCGAGCTTTGCCGCACCCTGCGTCTGGCTGCCGGGAAACCATGATTTCCAACCGGCGATGTACAGCACGCTGCACGATGCCGGCATATCCCCCGCCAAACGCGTCCTGTTGGGCGACCATTGGCAAATCCTGCTGCTCGACAGCCAGGTCTTCGGGGTGCCCCACGGCGAGCTGAGCGATTTCCAACTGGAGTGGCTTGAGCATCAATTGAATGCTGAACCTGAGCGCTACACGCTGCTGTTACTCCATCATCATCCGCTGCCGGCGGGTTGCAGCTGGCTCGATCAGCATAGCCTGCGCAACGCCGGGGCGTTAGACCAAATCCTGAGCAACTATCCGCGGGTTAAGCACCTGCTATGCGGCCATATTCACCAGGAGCTGGATCTCGACTGGAACGGGCGGCGGATGATGGCGACGCCATCGACCTGCGTGCAGTTTAAACCGCACTGCGCTAATTTCACCCTCGATACCGTCTCTCCAGGCTGGCGCTGGCTGGAGCTGCATCCCGATGGCGCGTTGACGACTGAAGTCTGTCGTCTCAGCGGCGCCGAGTTTCACCCGGATATCGCTTCAGAAGGATACTGATGTCTACTCTTCTTTATCTGCACGGATTTAACAGCTCGCCGCGCTCGGCAAAAGCGACGGCGCTGAAAACGTGGCTGGCGCAGCACCACCCGGAAATTAACATGGTGGTGCCGGAACTGCCTGCTTTCCCGGCGCAGGCGGCAGAGATGCTGGAAGCTATCGTGCTGGAGCACGGCGGCGAGCCGTTAGGCGTGGTGGGGTCGTCGCTGGGCGGCTACTACGCCACCTGGCTGTCGCAATGTTTTATGCTGCCGGCGGTGGTGGTTAACCCGGCGGTGCGGCCATTTGAACTGCTGAACAATTTTCTTGGCCCCAATGAGAATCCGTACACCGGGCAGCAATATGTGCTAGAGTCTCGCCATATTTACGATCTTAAAGTCATGCATATCGACCCGCTGGAAGCGCCTGACCTCATCTGGTTATTGCAGCAAACGGGCGATGAAGTGCTTGATTACCGCCAGGCTGTTGACTACTTCGCCTCCTGCCGTCAAACGGTCGAGGAGGGCGGTAATCACGCATTTGTTGGCTTTGAAGATCATTTCACCCAGATTATCGATTTTCTGGGCCTGCGCTAAGCGGTTCAGAACGACCTACGAATACACACCATGACGCAATCTTCATATAACGCTGATGCCATTGAGGTACTCACCGGGCTTGAGCCGGTTCGCCGCCGCCCGGGAATGTACACCGACACAACCCGTCCTAACCATCTTGGTCAGGAAGTTATTGATAACAGTGTGGATGAAGCACTGGCCGGTCACGCCAAACGCGTGGAGGTCATCCTTCATGCCGATCAATCGTTGGAAGTCATTGACGACGGACGCGGGATGCCGGTTGATATCCACCCGGAAGAAGGGGTTCCGGCGGTTGAGCTGATCCTTTGTCGGCTGCACGCGGGCGGTAAGTTTTCTAACAAAAACTACCAGTTCTCCGGCGGCCTCCATGGGGTAGGGATCTCGGTCGTCAACGCCTTGTCTAAACGCGTGGAAGTCAACGTGCGCCGCGATGGCCAGGTCTACAGCATCGCCTTTGAGAACGGGGAAAAAGTTGAAGACCTGCGCGTCACCGGCACCTGCGGTAAACGCAACACCGGGACCAGCGTCCATTTCTGGCCGGATGAAAGCTTCTTCGATAGCCCGCGTTTCTCCGTCTCGCGGCTAACTCACCTGCTAAAAGCGAAAGCGGTGCTGTGCCCGGGCGTGGAAATTGTTTTCCGCGACCAGGTGAACAACAGCGAACAGCGCTGGTGTTATGCGGACGGCCTTAATGATTATCTGTGCGAGGCGGTCAACGGCCTGCCGCTGCTGCCGGAAAAACCGTTTGTCGGTAACTTCTCCGGCGAAACGGAAGCGGTGGATTGGGCGCTGCTGTGGCTGCCGGAAGGCGGCGAACTGCTGACTGAAAGCTACGTCAACCTGATCCCGACCATGCAGGGCGGTACCCACGTTAACGGTCTGCGTCAGGGTCTGCTCGACGCGATGCGCGAGTTCTGCGAATACCGCAATATCCTGCCGCGCGGCGTGAAGCTGTCGGCGGAAGATATCTGGGATCGCTGCGCGTACGTACTGTCGGTGAAGATGCAGGATCCGCAGTTCGCCGGGCAGACGAAAGAACGTCTGTCGTCGCGTCAGTGCGCGGCATTCGTCTCCGGGGTGGTTAAAGACGCCTTCAGCCTGTGGCTGAATCAGAACGTACAGGCGGCGGAGCTGCTGGCGGAAATGGCCATTTCCAGCGCCCAGCGCCGCCTGCGCGCCGCCAAGAAAGTTGTGCGCAAAAAGCTCACCAGCGGCCCGGCGCTGCCGGGTAAGCTGGCGGACTGCACCGCGCAGGACCTGAACCGCACCGAACTGTTCCTCGTCGAAGGGGACTCGGCGGGCGGTTCGGCGAAACAGGCGCGCGACCGTGAATATCAGGCGATCATGCCGCTTAAAGGCAAGATCCTGAATACCTGGGAAGTCTCTTCCGATGAAGTTCTCGCTTCGCAAGAGGTGCACGACATTTCGGTGGCGATTGGTATCGACCCGGATAGCGATGATTTAAGCCAGCTGCGTTACGGTAAAATCTGTATTCTCGCCGATGCCGACTCGGATGGTCTGCACATCGCTACCCTGCTGTGCGCGCTGTTCGTGAAGCATTTCCGTACCCTGGTGAAAGAGGGGCACGTGTACGTCGCGCTGCCGCCGCTGTATCGTATCGACCTGGGTAAAGAGGTTTACTACGCGCTGACGGAAGAAGAAAAAGCCGGCGTGCTGGAGCAGTTGAAGCGTAAGAAAGGCAAGCCGAACGTACAGCGCTTTAAAGGGCTGGGCGAGATGAACCCGATGCAGCTACGTGAAACCACGCTCGACCCGAATACCCGCCGCCTGGTGCAGCTCATCATCACCGATGAAGACGAGCAGCAAACGACCGCGGTGATGGATATGCTGTTGGCCAAGAAGCGTTCGGAAGACCGCCGCAACTGGCTGCAGGAAAAAGGCGATATGGCGGATCTCGAAGCCTGAGCCGACGTCAGCCGCCAGATACGAAAAAGGGAGCCCCAGGCTCCCTTTTTTGCTTTTGCCGGGCTTATACGCCAGCCTGCAAAATGCGGATGCTGGTTTCCAGCACGTCGCCTTTTACCGCTTCGGCGTAAGCCTTCATGTGCGGCGTTTGCAGATGCGCTTCGAGATGCGCGACGCTTTCCCACTGCTCGACCATGACGATCGAATCCGGGGCGGAGGTCTGGAAACTCACGCCGGCGGCGTGGTCAACCAGCGGCGCGTAGCCGTGGCAACCCTCTTCCTGCAGTACCACAGGGACAATTTTAGCGAACTGATCCAGTACCGCCTGACGGTGGTGCTGGCCCGGACGGGTACGAATTTCGGCAATCACTGTTAACATGGTTAACTCAACTCCTTCTGTGTGTTAACTCGCCATACTTCAAGGTTAGTGACTTGAATAACAGCGAGTGTAGACATCTAGTTAACCAAAAATCTCGGCCAGATGCTTGCGATATTCTGCGATGACGTGTGGAACGTCAGGCATTTTAATCACGTCGTTGGCGATAAAGGTCGGCATCGCGCTCATGCCAAGGAACTGATTGGCTTTGTGGAACGGCAGGTAAACGCCATCAACGCCGACGCCGTGGAAGAACTGATCTTTATCGGTGAAAGCTTCCATCGGCGCGTTCCAGGTCAACGACAGCATATACTGTTTGCCCTGAATCAACCCGCCGGAGCCATATTTTTTGCTGTCATCGGAGCGGGTACGGCCATCGCTGGCGTACAGAGAACCATGGCCTTCGGTGAAGACGTCATCCATGTACTTTTTCACGGTCCACGGCGCGCCCATCCACCAGCCCGGCATCTGCCAGATAACCACATCGGCCCACAGGAAATTCTGCACTTCTTCTTTTACATCGTACTCGCTTTCCGCGCGGACGATTTTAACATCATGCCCGACGTCGCGCAGATAACCATCCGCGACCTCGGTCAGGGTGTCGTTTAATTGGCCATTAGAGTGAGCGAATTTTTTCGCCCCGTTGATAATCAGGATGTTGCTCATTTTTTGCCCTCAACCTATTAAATTTGTCGGCAATTTTACCCCGCGAAGCGGGGCAGTAAAATGAGCAAAATGTGCAAAGTCTTTTGCATTTTTGGCAATAATGAGGCTACCAGTAAACGCGTGCCTCGAAGCCGCCGTCCGGCGCGTTAGCAAAATCAACCCGCATACCGTGCAGCGAGGCGATGCGGCGAACGATCGATAAGCCTAATCCGCTGCCGGGGGCGTCCTGGCCCGGCGGGCGATAAAAACGCTCGCCAATGCGCGCCAGGGCTTGCGGACTAATGCCTGGACCATTGTCGCGAACCCGGAACTCGCGGGCGGAAAGCGTGATATCCACCCGGCTACCGCGCGGGCTATAGCGCACGGCATTATCCAGCAGATTGCGTACCAGCAGGCTGAGCAGCAGCGGCTGGCCGGTACGGACGATATTGCTGGCATTCAGATGCAGGCGTAGCTCAATGGCGGACTGCTGGGCGTGGTGATACATCTCCATCACCGCCGACTGCAGCAGGTCGTCGATGGCGACCGGCTGCACGTCATCCAGTTGCGCGAGAGAATCCAGACGCGACAGCGTAAGTAATTGATCGACCAGCCGAGTGGCGCGGTCGATGCCCTGATGTAATTGCGCCAACGCTTTATCCCGGCCTTCGGGATCGTCCATCGAAAGCTGGGCGACTTCGGTTTGCACCTTCAGCGCCGCCAGCGGGCTGCGCAACTCGTGGGCGGCATCAGAGGTAAAACGGCGCTCGCGCAGCATGGTTTCGTGGGTACGGCTGAATAGCTGATTCAGGGCATCGACCAGCGGGCGAACTTCCGAAGGGATTTTGTCGTCCGACAGACGTTCCGCCGAGTCCGGCGCGCGCTGGCGCAGGGTTCGAGCCAGTTTCTTCAACGGCGCCAGCTCGCGGCTTAATAGCACAATGAGTAACAGGAACATCAGCGGCAGCGCGACCAGCCACGGCGTGAGCTGCGAGGTGACGATATCCACCGCCATCTCCCGGCGATAATCCCACTCCTGACCGACGGCGATACGATGTCGGCCATCGGCGGTGGTCAACCACAAGAAGCGCCATTCGTCGTCATCGCCGCGCAGATAGCCGTCACTGAAGCCTTCGCGTTGCGATCCCCATTGAATATCTTCGCCGTTTTCACCATCGTTGAGCACCATTTTCCCGTCGCGGGTGAAGATAGCGAAGGCCAGCGCGTCATCATCAAGATGGCCGTGTTTAACTTTTTTCTTTTCGCGGATTTGCGTCGGTCGCGCCTGTAGCTCCTCGACATTCATCGCGCTCAGGCGGCGGGCGAAGAGCAGTTGTTGGGTATCAAACAGCTTATCCAGCTTTTCGCTGGTCTGCTGCCAGGCGATCACGCAGGCGATCCCCCAGGCGGCGCTGGTCAGCAGGACAAACAGCAGCGTCAGTCGCAGGCGCAGGCTTAAACGGGCGAGTCGTTTCATGCGTCACCCAGGGTATAGCCGATGCCGTGCACGGTGCGGATAAAACCGCTGCCGAGTTTGCGGCGCAGATGATGAACGTGTACTTCCACGGCGTTGCTGGAGACCTCGTCGTCCCAGTTATAGAGCTTTTCCTCGATAAGCTTACGCGGCAATACGCGCCCGGCGTTGCGCATAAGCAGTTCCAGCAGGGCGAACTCCTTCGGCTTCAGCGCCAGGCTTTCGCCGTCGAGGCTGGCGGTTAAGCGGTTTGGATCGAGGCTCACCTTGCCGTGGCGTAGCTCGCTGCTGCTCTGGCCGTGAGCGCGGCGGATCAGCGCTTCGAGACGCGCCGCCACCTCAATCAGGGCGAAGGGTTTACACAGATAGTCATCGGCGCCGAGCTGTAGCCCTTCAACCCGCTGGCTCAGCGCGTCGCGGGCGGTGAGGATCAGCACGGGTTCATTACGGCCTTTATCACGCCATTCGCGCAGAATATCGAGGCCGTCAATGCCGGGGAGGGTAAGGTCAAGTATCGCGGCGTCGTAAGGGGCGCTATATAAGGCATTTTTACCCTCCTGGCCTGCGGTAAACCAGTCGATGCTGAAGCCCATTTTGCTCAGCCCGGCTTTGATGCCGTCGCCGATCAGTTTGTCATCTTCTACCAATAATATGCGCATGTTTCCCTCCGCCGATCCCGTTTCTTTGCGCAGTAAACCGCGTTGAAGCAGGGGATGTACAGCATTAAAATTTCTTTTTTCCGCTTAAGAAGTCGTTAAGTTTTGTCAGGCGTAATAGGAGCCATACCAACACAAAAGGGAGAATATAAGATGAAAAAAATTGCTGCGATGACCGCGATTATTGCTTTGGTTTCCATGCCGGTACTGGCCGCCGGGCAGGGTGGCTTCACCGGGCCGTCGACTACCACTACCACGCAGGCCGGCGGCTTCACCGGGCCGAGCGGCGCGGTGACCACCGTGGCGAACGCCAAGTCGCTGCGTGATGACACCTGGGTGACCCTGCGCGGTAAAATCGTCGAGCGCATCTCTGATGACCTGTATAAATTCCAGGATGCCTCCGGCGTGGTGAACGTCGATATCGACCACAAGCGCTGGAACGGCGTCACCGTCGGCCCGCAGGATACGGTAGAAATTCAGGGTGAAGTCGATAAAGACTGGAACTCGGTCGAGATCGACGTGAAGCAGATCCGTAAAATCACGCCATAATGCCCGCGCCAGAGTGCGCAAGATCGGTCAGGAATCGCTATCCTCGCTCTGGCAGAGTGTGTCGCGTGGAGGAGACGATGAACGATATTAAGGCCAGCCCGGCGTACGTCGGGCGTTTTCAGCGAGTCTGTTTGTACATTGAGAACCATCTTGATGAGCCGCTAACGCTGGAGGCGCTGAGCGCGATTGCGTATAGCTCGCCTTACCATTTTCACCGGCAATTTAGCGCGTATACCGGCGTTCCGCTGTACCGGTATATTCAGTGGTTACGCCTGCGGCGCGCCTGTTGGCGCCTGGCTTTCAACCCGCAGGATAAAATCATCGATATTGCCCTTGATGCCGGATTTCAAAATTCGGAGTCGTTCAGTCGCGCCTTCCGTACCGCGTTTGATCAAAGCCCGACTCAGTTCCGTCAGCGACCGGATTGGGGCGAGTGGCATCGGCGCGTACCGAAACATACGCTACAGGAGCAAACTTCGATGGACGTCAACATTATTCAATTTCCAGCCACAAGGATCGCTGTATTGCAACATCGCGGGAGCCCGGACCTGGTCAACGCCACCGCCGCGCGTTTTATCGCATGGCGCAAAACGAGCGGGCTGTCGCCAGTCGCCACCAGCGAAACCTGGGGCATTGCCTGGGACGATCCGCAAACAACGCCAGGCGACGCGTTTCGTTTTGATATCTGCGGCACCGTTGAGCAACCGATTCGCGAAAACGCGTTTGGCGTGATTAACGGCGAGATCCCGGCAGGCCGTTGCGCAGTGGCCCGCCATCACGGTTCGCTGGACACGCTGGCGCAAAGCGTCTGGTTTCTCTATCGCGACTGGCTGCCCGCCTCCGGGGAGACGCTAAGGGATTTTCCGGTGTACTTCCGCTACCTCAATTTTGTGCATGAAGTTGGCGAGCATGAACTCCGCACCGATATTTATTTACCGTTAGCCTGATTGATATCCTCATCCTCTTTAACCGATCTCACTTCCTGTGACTCAGGGCGTGAGATCGGGTATTATCGCGGGTAGTTTTGCCGCCGCAATGGCCGCGTCCCAGATTGAGGATCCACGATTAATGAGCGATATGGCAGAGCGCCTCGCGCTACATGAATTCACGGAAAATGCCTACCTGAACTACTCCATGTACGTCATCATGGACAGGGCATTGCCGTTTATTGGCGATGGCTTAAAGCCGGTTCAGCGCCGCATTGTCTATGCAATGTCCGAGCTGGGCCTGAACGCCAGCGCCAAGTTCAAAAAATCCGCCCGCACCGTCGGCGACGTACTGGGTAAATATCACCCGCACGGCGACAGCGCCTGCTATGAAGCGATGGTGCTGATGGCGCAACCTTTCTCTTACCGCTATCCGCTGGTGGACGGGCAGGGGAACTGGGGGGCGCCGGACGATCCGAAATCCTTCGCGGCGATGCGTTACACCGAATCCCGTCTGTCGAAATACGCCGAGCTGCTGCTCAGTGAGCTCGGCCAGGGCACCGTCGATTGGGTACCGAACTTTGACGGTACGCTGCAGGAGCCGAAAATGCTGCCTGCGCGTCTGCCGAACATTCTGCTGAACGGCACCACCGGCATCGCCGTTGGTATGGCCACCGATATCCCGCCGCACAACCTGCGTGAAGTGGCGCAGGCGGCGATTACGCTGCTGGAAAAACCGAAAACCACCCTCGATGAGCTGCTGGATATCGTGCAGGGGCCGGACTACCCGACCGAAGCGGAAATCATTACCCCGCGCGCGGAAATTCGCAAAATCTACCAGAACGGCCGCGGTTCGGTGCGCATGCGCGCCGTGTGGGCGAAAGAAGACGGCGCGGTGGTGATTAGCGCGCTGCCGCATCAGGTGTCCGGCGCGCGCGTGCTGGAGCAGATCGCCGCGCAGATGCGTAACAAAAAGCTGCCGATGGTTGATGACCTGCGTGATGAGTCGGATCATGAAAACCCGACCCGTCTGGTGATCGTGCCGCGTTCCAACCGCGTGGATATGGAGCAGGTGATGAACCACCTGTTCGCCACCACCGATCTGGAAAAGAGCTACCGCATCAACCTCAACATGATCGGCCTGGACAACCGTCCGGCGGTGAAAAACCTGCTTGAAATCCTGACGGAGTGGTTGACCTTCCGTCGTGATACCGTGCGTAACCGCCTGAACTACCGTCTGGAAAAAGTCCTCAAGCGCCTGCACATCCTCGAAGGTTTGCTGGTCGCTTTCCTCAACATTGATGAAGTGATTGAGATAATCCGCCACGAAGATGAACCGAAGCCGGCGCTGATTGCCCGCTTCGGCATCAGCGAAACCCAGGCGGAAGCGATTCTGGAATTAAAACTGCGTCATCTCGCCAGGCTGGAAGAGATGAAGATCCGCGGCGAGCAGAGCGAGCTGGAAAAAGAGCGCGATCAGCTGCAGGCGATTCTGGCGTCTGAGCGCAAGATGAATAACCTGCTGAAGAAAGAGCTGCAGGCCGATGCCGATACCTTCGGCGACGATCGCCGTTCGCCGCTGCGCGAGCGCGAAGAAGCGAAGGCGATGAGCGAGCACGATATGCTGCCGTCCGAGCCGGTCACTATCGTTCTGTCGCAGATGGGCTGGGTGCGTAGCGCCAAAGGTCACGATATCGATGCGCAGGGGCTGAGCTACAAAGCCGGCGATGGCTGGAAAGCGTCGGTGAAAGGCAAGAGCAACCAGCCGGTGGTATTCATTGATACCACCGGGCGCAGCTATGCCATTGACCCGATTACGCTGCCTTCCGCCCGCGGCCAGGGCGAACCGGTCACCGGTAAAGTGACGCTGCCGCCGGGCGCGAGCGTAGAACATATGCTGATGGAGGCAGACGATCAGAAGCTGCTGATGGCTTCCGATGCCGGCTACGGTTTCGTCTGTACCTTCAACGACCTGGTGGCGCGCAACCGCGCCGGTAAAGCGCTGATTACGCTGCCGGAGAACGCGCATGTCATGCCGCCGCTGGTCATTGAAGACGATGCCGATATGCTGTTGGCGATCACCAACGCCGGGCGCATGCTGATGTTCCCGGTGAGCGACCTGCCGCAGCTGTCGAAAGGCAAAGGCAACAAGATTATCAACATTCCGTCGGCGGAAGCCGCCTCCGGCCAGGATGGGCTGGCGCATCTGTTTGTCCTGCCGCCGCAGAGCACGCTGACTATCCACGTCGGCAAGCGTAAGATCAAACTGCGTCCGGAAGAGCTGCAAAAAGTCACCGGCGAGCGCGGTCGTCGCGGTTCGCTGATGCGCGGCCTGCAAAAAATCGACCGCGTGGAGATCGACTCCCCGCGCCGCGCCTCGGCTGGCGACAGCGAAGAGTAAGACCCGCATCCTTCACCTGGCTGGAGGATGCGAAAATTTGCCGCAAAATCGTTGTTTATTCAGGCATTGCGATTAACATGTCCTCCAGGGGCGGAGATTTTCCGCCCCGCGTTGAGAGGGCTGCGGTGTCCTGAACCTGTTATTCTACAGGGATAACGCTAAGCGGTTTGGGTTTCAGAGGAAGCTATGTTATTTATTTTTCGACTAATTTTTGTTGTCATTTATTGCATCGTGGTGTGCATATTTGGCAGTCTTTACTGCTTGTTCAGCCCGCGCAACCCTAAGCACGTCGCGACGTTTGGTCATCTGTTTGGCCGACTGTCCCCGGTATTCGGCCTGAAAGTCGAGCTGCGTAAGCCTGCGGACGCGGAAAGCTACGGCAATGCGATCTACATCGCTAACCACCAGAACAACTATGATATGGTGACAGCGTCGAACATCGTGCAGCCGCCGACGGTTACCGTGGGTAAAAAAAGCCTGTTGTGGATCCCGTTCTTTGGCCAGCTTTACTGGCTGACGGGCAACCTGCTGATTGATCGCAATAACCGAACCAAAGCGCACGGCACTATTGCTGAAGTGGTGAATGCGTTTAAAAAGCGTAAAATTTCGTTCTGGATGTTCCCGGAAGGAACCCGCAGCCGCGGCCGTGGTCTGCTGCCCTTTAAAACCGGCGCGTTCCACGCGGCTATCGCCGCTGGCGTGCCGATTATTCCAGTATGCGTGTCGAATACATCGAACAAAATTAAACTCAATCGCTGGAACAACGGTCTGGTGATTGTCGAGATGCTGCCGCCGGTCGATACCAGCCAGTTTGGTAAAGATAACGTGCGCGCGCTGGCGACACACTGCCGCGAGCTGATGTCCGCTAAAATCGCCGAGCTGGATAAAGAAGTGGCCGAGCGCGAAGCGGCTGGAAAGAAATAATACAGGAAACGCCGCGAACGCGAGCGTATTGCTGGCGGGAAACGAATTCCCTTTTTGCATTGTCAGTATTTCATGGAGTTAATATGTCACTCAGTCGGCGTCAGTTTATTAAGGCTTCAGGTGTAGCGCTGTGCGCGGGCGCCGCGCCGCTGAAGGCTCATGCCGCCGGCCAGCAGCCGGCGCTCCCCATACCGCCTCTGCTGGAATCCCGTCGCGGTCAGCCGCTGTTTCTGACCCTGCAACGTTCCCACTGGTCATTCACCCAGGGCACGCGCGCGCCGGTATGGGGCATCAATGGCCGCTACCTGGGGCCGACCATTCGCGTCTGGAATGGCGATGACGTCAAACTTATCTACAGTAACCGCCTGACCGAAAACGTCGCCATGACGATTCGCGGCCTGCAGGTGCCGGGGCCGCTGATTGGCGGCGCGGCGCGCATGATGTCGCCGAATGCGGATTGGGCGCCGGTGCTGCCGATCCGCCAGGGCGCGGCCACGCTGTGGTATCAGGCGAATACCCCGAACCGGATGGCGAAACAGGTTTACAACGGTCTGGCGGGAATGTGGCTGGTGGAAGACGAGGTCAGCAAAAACCTGCCGATCCCAAACCACTACGGCGTTGATGACTTCCCGGTGATTATTCAGGATAAGCGGCTGGATAACTTCGGCACCCCGGAATATAGCGAACCGGGCAGCGGCGGCTTCGTTGGCGATACCCTGTTGGTCAACGGCGCGCAGGGGCCGTATGTCGAAGTCTCTCGCGGCTGGGTACGACTGCGTTTGCTGAATGCGTCTAACTCGCGCCGCTATCAGTTGCAGATGAGCGATGGTCGTCTGCTGCACGTTATCTCAGGCGATCAGGGCTTCCTGCCGGCGCCGGTCTCACTTAAGCAATTGTCGCTGGCCCCCGGCGAGCGGCGAGAAATTCTGGTGGATATGACCAACGGCGATGAAGTGTCGATTACCTGCGGCGAAGCGGCGAGCATCGTCGACCGTATCCGCGGTTTCTTCGAGCCGTCGAGCATTTTGATCTCCACGCTGGTGCTGACGCTGCGTCCGACCGGCCTGCTGCCGCTGGTTACCGATAGCCTGCCGGTGCGGCTGCTGCCGACCGAGCTGCTCTCCGGCACGCCGCTGCGCAGCCGCGATATTACGCTCGGCGACGACCCCGGCATCAATGGCCAACTGTGGGATCCGCAGCGTATTGATATCACCGCCCAGCAGGGTACCTGGGAGCGCTGGACCGTGCGCGCCGACCGCCCGCAGTCGTTCCATATTGAAGGCGTGATGTTCCAGATCCGTAACGTTAATGGAACGATGCCGTTCCCGGAAGATCGAGGCTGGAAAGATACCGTATGGATCGACGGGCAGGTGGAACTGCTGGTTTATTATAACCAGCCTTCCTGGCCGCACTTCCCATTCCAGTACCTGAGCCAGACGCTGGAGCTCGCCGACCGCGGCTCGATTGGCCAGATTCTGGTGAATCCGGCGCCATAATATCCGCAACCCTGGCCGCAACACGGTCAGGGTTTGAGAAAATCCTCCTTCATTTCCACTATCATTCCGGCTTATAATCCACGCCCTTTTGGTTATTTTTTTATCATTTTCCCCGGAAGCAATATGAGCGCAATATCCCTGATCCAGCCGGATCGTGACCTATTTTCCTGGCCGCAATACTGGGCTGCCTGTTTTGGCCCTGCGCCATTTTTACCAATGTCGCGTGAAGAGATGGATCAACTTGGCTGGGATAGCTGCGACATTATTCTGGTGACCGGCGACGCCTACGTCGACCATCCAAGCTTCGGCATGGCTATCTGCGGCCGTATGCTGGAAGCGCAGGGCTTCCGCGTAGGGATCATCTCCCAGCCGGACTGGAACAGCAAAGAAGACTTCATGCGCCTGGGTAAGCCGAATCTGTTCTTCGGCGTGACCGCGGGCAATATGGACTCAATGATCAACCGCTATACCGCCGACCGTAAGCTGCGCCATGACGACGCCTATACCGCCGGCAACGTCGCGGGTAAGCGCCCGGACCGCGCGACGCTGGTTTATACCCAGCGCTGTAAAGAGGCATGGAAAGACGTGCCGGTGATCCTCGGCGGTATTGAGGCCAGCCTGCGCCGGACCGCGCACTACGATTATTGGTCCGATACCGTGCGCCGCTCGGTGCTGGTGGATTCGAAAGCCGATATGCTGATGTTCGGCAACGGCGAGCGCCCGCTGGTTGAAGTGGCGCATCGTCTGGCGATGGGCGAGGACATCGGCGATATTCGCGATGTGCGTAATACCGCGATCATGGTAAAAGAGGCGCTGCCGGGCTGGAGCGGCGTTGACTCCACGCGTCTGGATACGCCGGGCAAAATCGACCCGATTCCGCATCCGTACGGTGAAGACCTGCCGTGCGCAGACAACAAACCGGTGGCGCCGAAAAAAGCCGAGGCCAAAGCCGTTGTCGTGCAGCCGCCGCGGCCAAAACCGTGGGAAAAAACCTACGTGTTGCTGCCTTCCTTTGAGAAGGTCAAAGGCGACAAAGTGCTGTACGCTCACGCGTCGCGCATTCTGCACCATGAAACCAACCCAGGCTGCGCCCGCGCGCTGATGCAAAAGCACGGCGAGCGTTATATCTGGGTTAACCCGCCGGCGATCCCGCTGTCGACTGAAGAGATGGATAGCGTCTTTGCGCTGCCGTACAAGCGTGTGCCGCATCCTTCTTATGGCGATGCGCGTATCCCGGCCTACGAGATGATTCGCTTCTCCATCAACATCATGCGCGGTTGTTTCGGCGGCTGTTCTTTCTGCTCGATCACCGAACACGAAGGGCGCATCATCCAGAGCCGCTCTGAGGATTCGATCATTAATGAAATCGAAGCGATTCGCGACACGGTTCCCGGCTTTACCGGCATTATTTCCGATCTTGGCGGCCCAACCGCCAATATGTATATGCTGCGCTGTAAATCGCCGCGCGCCGAGCAGACCTGCCGTCGTCTCTCGTGCGTCTATCCGGATATCTGCCCGCACATGGACACCAACCATGAGCCGACGATCAATCTGTACCGTCGCGCCCGCGACCTGAAAGGCATCAAGAAAATCCTTATCGCATCGGGTGTGCGTTACGACATCGCCGTAGAGGATCCGCGCTATATCAAAGAACTGGCGACCCACCACGTCGGCGGCTACCTGAAGATCGCCCCGGAGCATACCGAAGAGGGGCCGCTGTCGAAGATGATGAAGCCGGGCATGGGCAGCTATGACCGCTTTAAAGAATTGTTTGATACCTATTCGAAGCAGGCGGGTAAAGAACAGTACCTGATCCCGTACTTTATTTCCGCCCACCCCGGGACGCGCGATGAAGATATGGTGAATCTGGCGCTGTGGCTGAAGCGTCATCGCTTCCGTCTCGACCAGGTACAGAACTTCTATCCGTCGCCGCTGGCGAACTCAACCACCATGTATTACACCGGCAAGAACCCGCTGGGTAAAATCGGCTATAAGAGCGAGGACGTGGTGGTGCCGAAGGGCGATAAACAGCGCCGTCTGCATAAAGCGCTGCTGCGCTATCACGATCCGGCAAACTGGCCGCTGATCCGTCAGGCGCTGGAGGCGATGGGTAAAAAGCATCTGATTGGTTCACGCCGTGACTGCCTGGTACCGGCGCCGACGCTGGACGAGATGCGCGAAGCGCGTCGCCAGAACCGTCATACACGCCCGGCGCTGACGAAGCATACGCCGGTTGCGCATCAGCGCCAGACGCCGGCCGCTCCGGGTGCGAAAAAGCGTATTAAGCCGAAGACAGCGTCCCGCTAAGACGCTTCCCCGGCGGTTGCGATCGCGGGGGAAAGCCTTTCATATAAGGAGAGAGAACGATAATGACGCCGGTAATCCTGTCGCGACAGCAATTGGAAATGTTGTGGGAGATAGATCGCAGTGAAATTATCGACACCCTTTATAAGCTCGATAATGGCCGGCTTCAGGCGTACCCGCAATATTATGATGTGCGAGGTTGGGATCCTCACGATCGCCAGATTTATACGCCTATTCACGAGTCCTGCTACGATCGCGGCGGTATTTTTTTCGCCTTTTTCGAGCAGGATAAAATCATTGCCGCGGCGGCGATTGATACCTTGCCACGGGGTGAAAATGGCGATCTACGCCAACTGTTATTCTTTTATGTGGGCGCGGCGCAGCGCGGTCAGGGATGGGGGCCACGTCTGTTTGATTATGCGCTGCAACAGCTTCCTGCCCTTGACGCGTCCGGCCTGTATATTTCGTCCATTCCCAATAAAAGTACCGTTGATTTTTATCTTTCCCAGGGATGTCGTTTAATTGATGAGCCCGACCCGGAGCTGTTTGCGCTGGAGCCTGAGGATATCCATTTAATTTGCGAAAGCCTTTAGCGCCGCGCGGCGCTAAAGGCAAAAGTGAAGGGGATTACCCGCCGAACTGATCCGGGTCGGGGCCGAGACGTTTCCCCTGGTCCAGCTTAGCGATTTCACTGAGTTCGTCTTTGTCGAGACGGAAGTCCCAGACGTCAAAGTTTTCCGCAATACGCGATGGCGTGACGGATTTCGGGATCACCACCAGTCCGCTGTCGAGATGCCAGCGAATGACGATTTGCGCCGGCGTTTTGCCATATTTATCCGCCAGATGGTGAATAATCTTCTGATCGAAAACTCCCTTGCCGCCCTGCGCTAATGGGCTCCAGGATTCGGTCTGGATTTTGTGGGTGGCGTTCCAGGCGTGCAGCTGGCGCTGCTGCATTAACGGGTGCAGCTCAATCTGGTTGATCACCGGAGCGACGCCGGTTTCATCGATCAGCTTTTGCAGATGCGGCACCTGGAAATTACACACCCCGATGCTTTTTGCCAGCCCCTGCTGCTGCAGTTCGATCAGCGCCTGCCAGGCTTCGACGTAATGGCCTATCGCTGGCACCGGCCAGTGGATTAAATAGAGATCCACATAGTCCAGTTTCAGCTTGCTGAGGCTCTCTTTTAGCGCTTCATGCGGCCGTTTTTGATCGTCATTCCACAGTTTGGTGGTGATGAAGAGCTCATCGCGATTGACGCCCGCGCTGCTTAACGCGTTGCCGACGCCAGCCTCATTTTGGTACGCGGCGGCGGTGTCAAAAGAACGATAACCGACTTCCAGCGCCTTATGAATGGCGGAGACGACTTCCTCGTTGCCTGCTTTCCACACGCCGAGACCCAGCTGCGGCATCAGGTTGCCGTCGTGTAGTTTAATAACGGTTGGATGTGTCATGCCTTCCTCCTGTTAATGAACTCAGCGTGAAAAATCCGCCGAGGGGTAGCATTAAGTCTGGACGAAATAGCTAAAAACGGTAGTAAAAACACCTCTCCCGGACGTTTGTTTAACGTAAGGAGAGGTGAATCAGGCGGGGATAACTTAGCGGGCAGCCTCGTAAATACGGCGGCTGACGTCCAGAGTGATATCCTGATTTTCGCCAAGCTTAGTCATGCCGTGTTCTTCCAGTTTCGCCAGCAGCGCCGGGATGGAGCTACCGTCAAGACCGTAATCGGAAAGGCGAGTCGGCACGCCCATCTGCTCGAAGAAACGACGGGTTGCGGCGATAGCGGCATCGATACGTTGTTCTTCGGAACCTTCGGTAATATTCCACACGCGCTCGGCGTACTGCAGCAGCTTAGCGCGCTTGGTATCGCGTTTCTCATTCCACAGCGCCGGCAGCACGATAGCCAGCGTCTGAGCGTGATCCAGGCCGTGCATCGCCGTCAGTTCGTGGCCGAGCATGTGGGTCGCCCAGTCCTGAGGGACGCCTGCGCCGATGAGACCGTTCAATGCCTGCGTCGCCGCCCACATAATGTTGGCGCGCACGTCGTAGTTCTCCGGCTCCTGCAGCGCTTTCGGGCCATCTTCCACCAGCGTCAGCAGAATGCCTTCGGCGAAACGGTCCTGAATTTTGCCGTTTACCGGATAGGTCACGTACTGCTCAACAGTATGGACGAAAGCGTCAACGACGCCGTTAGCGACCTGGCGCGGCGGCAGGGTGTAGGTGTAAACCGGATCGAGGATTGCGAAGACCGGCTGAACGTGTTCGGACATAAACGCGCGTTTATCGCCGGTGGTTTTACGCGAGATAACCGCGCCTTTGTTTGATTCGGAACCGGTCGCCGGCAGGGTCAATACCGAGCCCATCGGAATGGCGCGAGTAATCTTGCTGCCGTAGGTTTCCAGAATTTCCCACGGATCGATATTCGCGTCATAGTGCGCGGCCGCGGCGATAAACTTGGTGCCATCAAGCACCGAACCGCCGCCAACCGCCAGCAGGAAGGTCACTTTCTCTTCGCGGGCGAGTTTTACCGCGTTCATCAGCGTTTCGTAAGACGGGTTTGGCTCAATCCCGCCGAATTCCAGCACGTCAAAGCCAGCCAGCGCGCTCAGTACCTGATCCAGTACGCCGGTTTTCTTCACGCTACCGCCGCCGTAAGTCACCAGCACGCGAGCGCCGGCTGGAATTTGTTCGCGCAGGTCGGCGATGGCGCCTTTGCCGAACAGAATGCGGGTTGGGGTATGTAAATTGAAGTTATTCATGGCTGGTGCCCTCATAAAGATGAAACTCCCGGCAGAAAGGACGACTCTCTGCCCGATGGCGGCTATTGTGTTCCTGCGCCCGTTTCCTCTCAATGCACATTCCTGCCATTGTCTTGCCCATTTCTCCATTTGGCTGGAGAAAAGGAAGGAAACTACGCACAATAAGGACGTAGAAAAATCGTCGGAGAAGCAGCGAAAATGAACCGTGCCGAGATATGCCAGCTATTAACAGACAAGGTTAACAAACTGAAAGATAAGCAAGAAATGCTAAGTGACCTGCTGCCGGATATCCGTCTGCTGTACGGGACACAGCCGGGCACCCGTACGCCGGTGATGTACCAGCCGGGGATCGTTTTTCTCTTTTCCGGCCATAAAATTGGCTATATCAATGAACGAACCTTCCGTTATGACACCAACGAATACTTACTGTTAACCGTCCCGCTACCGTTCGAATGCGAAACCTTCGCGACTCCGGAAGTGCCGCTGGCGGGAATGCGGTTGAATGTCGATATTTTGCAGTTGCAGGAGCTGCTGATGGATATCGGCGAAGATGAGCTTTTTCAGCCGTCGGTCGCTTCCAGCGGGATCAACTCGGCGGTGCTATCAGAAGAGATCCTCTGTGCGGCGGAACGCCTGTTAGACGTGATGGAGCGACCGCTGGACGCGCGCATTCTCGGCAAACAGATTATCCGCGAGATCCTTTATCACGTCCTGATTGGCCCCTGCGGCGGGGCGCTGCTGGCGCTGGTGAGCCGGCAGACGCACTTTAGCCTGATTAGCCGCGTCCTGAAGCGCATTGAAAGCCAGTACACCGAAAACCTCAGCGTCGACCAGCTGGCGGCGGAAGCGAATATGAGCGTCTCGGCGTTTCACCATAACTTTAAATCGGTTACCAGCACCTCGCCGCTGCAGTATTTGAAGACCTATCGCCTTCATAAGGCCAGAATGCTGATGATTCATGACGGCATGAAAGCCAGCGCGGCGGCGATGCGCGTCGGCTATGAAAGCGCCTCGCAGTTTAGCCGTGAGTTTAAACGCTATTTTGGTATTACACCGGGTGAAGATGCCGCGCGTATTCGCACGATGCAGGGGATTTGATAAGGATGCGGCGCCTGTAGCCCCGGTAAGCGCCAGCGCTACCGGGGATTTTGAGACCATCCGGCGCGAGTGAATCAGGCGCTGCAGTATTTCTTCTTGATAACGACGATAACCGTACCAACGAGGCCGGTTACCAGCAGGGCGATCGGTAAAATCATCAGGCAGGTCATGACCTGGTCTTCGTGGTTTTTCACGAATGGGATCATGCTCAGCGCATAGCCGAGACCGGTGACGACGCCAACCCACAGCAGACCGCTGAGCCAGTTAAAGAACTGGAAACGACGGTTCGGCAGGCCGGAAATACCCGCCATGGTTGGCAGCAGGGTGCGGACAAACGCCAGAAAACGTCCGGCCAGCAGCGCCAGCAGGCCGTGTTTATCAAACATGTTGGTGGCGCGCTGATGATATTTGTGCGGCAGATGCGACAGCCAGCCTTTCACCATAGTGGTATTACCCAGCCAGCGCCCCTGTAAATAGCTCAGCCAGCAGCCGAGGCTGGCGGCGGCGGTCAGAATGGCGAGAGTGGGGACAAAATCCATGACGCCTTTGGCGATTAACGCGCCGGCGAGCAGCAACAGGCTATCGCCCGGTAAAAATGAAGCCGGCAGCAGCCCGTTTTCCAGAAACAGGGTCGCGAACATGACCAGATATACAAAACCCACAACGTGAGGGTTTGCCAATGCGGCAAAATCATGTTGCCACAGCGCGGCGACAATCTCTTGAATGACAACCATGGACTTTCCTAAGTGGTACCGTTTTTCGACTAGTGTACTCCTGAAGCGGCCCGAGCACCTTGATCCCGGGCGCAACAAAAGCGGCCGCTTTTCTGAAAGCGTCCGCTTTTGTTGCCACTTCCTGTCACTTTACACGATACGCGCGAAACCTGCCGCTAAATCCGCCAGCAGATCGTCAACATTTTCTAAACCTATGTGCAGTCGAATAAGAGTGCCGCTGAAATCCACTTCCGCCCCGGGGCGGATGGCCGCGATATGTTCCGGCTGGTTGGCGAGGATCAGTGATTCGAACCCGCCCCACGAGTAGGCCATGCTGAACAGGCTGAAGTTGTCCAGATAGGCTGACAGTTCGGCGTCGGTCAGACGTTTATTAAGGACGAAAGAGAACAGACCGCTGCTGCCGCTAAAATCGCGCTTCCAGAACTCGTGGCCCTTGCTGCCCGGCAGCGCCGGATGATTGACTCGCGCCACCTGAGGGTGCTGCGCCAGCCATTCGGCGACGCGCAGACTGCTTTCATGATGCTGACGCAGGCGGACGCCAAGCGTGCGCAAGCCGCGGCTGGTCATGTAGGCGGTGTCGGCATCGACCATCTGGCCCATCAGATAGGCATTTTCACATAATTGCTCCCAGCAGCGGGCGTTGGCCACCGCGGTGCCGATCATCCCGTCGGAGTGGCCAATTAAATATTTCGTTGCCGCCTGAATAGAGATATCGATACCAAAATCGAGCGCTTTAAACAGTACCCCTGCCGCCCAGGTGTTATCGATCATGATAATGGCTTGCGGCGCGACGCGGCGCACGGCGGCGACGATGGCCGGCACATCATGCACTTCCATGGTGATCGAACCGGGGGATTCAAGAAACACGACTTTAGTATTGGGTTGAATCAGGTTGGCGATATCCGCGCCGATGAGCGGATCGAACCAGCCGGTCGTCACCCCGAGCTTCGCAAGGATCTTAGTGCAGAAGTCCTGGCTGGGTTCATAGGCGGTGTTGGTCATTAACACGTGGTCGCCCTGTTCGACGAAGGCCAGAATCGTGTTGGCGACCGCGGCCGCGCCGCAGGGGAAGAGGGCGCAGCCAGCGCCGCCTTCCAGTTCGCACATGGCTTCCTGCAGCGAAAAGTGGGTTAGCGTGCCGCGGCGGCCATAAAACAGCTCGCCTTTGGCGCGGTTACGGGTGGCGTGTTTTTTAGCCTCGACGGTATCAAACACCAGCGATGAGGCGCGTTGGATAACGCTATTCACCGAACCCTGAGTATATTTTTTGCGGCGCCCGGCGTTGACCAGCGCGGTATCAAGATGTTTATCAGCCATGTTATAGAAACCTGTTTTTATACGTCTGGACGTCTAAACTACCATGAATACCGGTTTGTGTACCGGGCCGGAAACGATACAGGCAAAAATTTTCCCGAAACCGGCGTCAGCCGCTTTTTTACTGCGTAAGCGCAAAGAAAATAAACGTGATTTGCTGCACAGTGTAAATACTAATGAGAACCACTATCAATTCGATGTCGTTTTGATATTATTATGCTCAGTTTTTGTGATTGACGTCCTGGAGAAACAGTGTGGGTAATAATTTGATGCAGGCGGATCTCTCCGTTTGGGGTATGTATCATCACGCCGATATTGTCGTTAAGGTTGTGATGATTGGCTTGATTCTGGCTTCGGTAGTCACCTGGGCTATCTTCTTCGGCAAGGGCGCCGAAATGTTGTCCAGCAAGCGTCGCCTCAAGCGTGAGCAGCAGCAGCTCAGCGAAGCGCGTTCTCTCGATCAGGCTAACACTATCGCGAATGGATTCCATGCTAAAAGCCTGACCACTCAGCTGATTAACGAAGCCAATAATGAGCTGGAACTGTCGGCAGGCGTGGATGACAACGAAGGCATTAAAGAACGTACCGGTTTCCGCCTTGAGCGCCGCGTGGCGCAGGTTGGCCGCTATATGGGCCGCGGCAACGGTTATCTGGCGACTATCGGCGCCATCTCTCCGTTCGTCGGCCTGTTCGGTACCGTCTGGGGCATCATGAACAGCTTTATCGGTATCGCGCAAACGCAGACCACTAACCTCGCGGTTGTCGCGCCGGGTATCGCTGAAGCGCTGCTGGCAACGGCGATTGGTCTGTTTGCCGCGATCCCGGCGGTGGTTATCTACAACGTTTTCGCCCGCATGATTGCCAGCTACAAAGCCTCTCTCGGCGATGTGGCCGCGCAGATTATGCTGCTGCAAAGCCGTGACCTTGACCTGAACGCCAGTGGTTCTCAGCCGCTGCGTCCGGCGCAGAAATTACGGGTAGGTTGATCCGCTATGGCGATGCATTTTAACGAAAACCTCGATGATAACGGCGAAATGCACGACATTAACGTGACGCCGTTTATCGACGTCATGTTGGTGCTGTTGATTATCTTCATGGTGGCGGCGCCGCTGGCCACCGTGGACGTCAAAGTCAATCTGCCTGCCTCATCCAGCCAGCCGCAGCCGCGTCCGGAAAAACCGATTTATCTGTCGGTGAAAGCCGACAAATCGATGTTCCTCGGCAACGATCCGGTGACCGAAGAGAGCGTGATTGCCTCGCTGGACGCGCTGACTCAGGGTAAGAAAGACACCACCGTGTTCTTCCGCGCCGACAAAACCGTCGACTACGAGACGATGATGAAAGTGATGGATACGCTGCATCAGGCCGGTTACCTGAAAATTGGTCTGGTGGGCGAAGAGACCGTCAAAGCGAAGTAATTTCCCCCAGGATATCTCCCGAAAGGCCAACACTGCGTTGGCCTTTTTTATTTCCCCGCCGCCTGCACACCGTTTTGATATGGACCAGCTGCGATATAATGGCCGCCATTTTTACAAACTGACAGGACCTTATGGAACGCTTTCTGGAAAACGCTATTTATGCTTCGCGCTGGCTGCTGGCGCCGGTTTATTTCGGCCTCTCGCTGGGGCTTATCGCGCTATCGATAAAATTTTTTCAGGAGATATTCCACATCCTGCCGCATATCTTCAGCGTCGGCGAGTCGGATCTGATTCTGACGCTGCTTTCGCTGGTCGATATGACGCTGGTGGGCGGGCTGCTGGTGATGGTGATGTTTTCCGGTTATGAAAACTTCGTCTCGACGCTGGATATTAACGAAGGTAAAGAGAAGCTCAACTGGCTTGGCAAAATGGATGCGACATCGCTGAAAAACAAGGTGGCGGCGTCGATTGTGGCTATCTCTTCCATTCATCTGCTGCGGGTGTTTATGGATGCGAAGAACGTGCCGGATAACAAGCTGATGTGGTACGTCATTATCCATCTCACATTTGTGCTGTCAGCCTTTGTGATGGGCTATCTCGATCGCCTGACCAAGGTAAAACACTGATGTGACAACTTACCCGGCAGCTCCGCGCCGCCGGGTAAGGGCATCACGCCTGGCGCTTGTCTTCGGTCTGCGTGTCGAAATCGCGGGCGTCGTGGCGCTCGTGCAACTGCTCGTCGAGCGGGCCATTGGTGCGGTTAACCATCCGTCCGCGCTTCACCGCCGGGCGATTGCCCACATCCTGCGCCCAGCGCAGCACGTTAACGTAACTGCCGGCATCGAGGAATTCCGCGGCGTTATAGACGTTGCCCAGCACCACGTTGCCGTACCACGGCCAGATCGCCATATCGGCGATGGTGTACTCTTCCCCCGCCACAAAGCGGCCGCGCGCCAGCTGCTTATCCAGCACGTCGAGCTGACGTTTCGCTTCCATGGTAAAGCGGTCGATGGCGTACTCGATTTTCACCGGCGCATAGTTATAGAAGTGGCCAAAGCCGCCGCCGAGGAACGGCGCTGCGCCCTGTAGCCAGAACAGCCAGTTCAGCGTTTCGGTGCGCCCGGCCGGGTCTTTCGGCAGGAAGAAACCAAATTTTTCCGCCAGATAGAGCAGGATGCTGCCGGATTCAAATACCCGGGTCGGCGGAGTGGTGGAGTGGTCGCTCAGCGCCGGGATCTTCGAGTTTGGGTTCACTTCGACAAAGCCGCTGGAGAACTGATCGCCTTCGCCGATACGAATCAGCCAGGCGTCATACTCAGCGCCAGCCACGCCCAGCGCCAGCAGCTCTTCCAGCATGATAGTCACTTTCTGCCCGTTCGGCGTGCCCAGCGAATAGAGCTGTAGCGGGTGATTGCCAACGGGCAGCACTTTTTCATGCGTCGCGCCGGAAACCGGACGGTTGATATTGGCGAACGCGCCGCCGTTATTCTGTTTCCATTCCCATACTTTCGGTGGTTGGTATTGATTGTCGGACATACTGACCTGCCTCTTTAGTAAGGTGTACAAAAAAGTCTAGCAGCTAATCTCAGGCCATAATCCGCGCGGCCCACACGCTGACGTCATCGCCGCTGCCGAGATCGGGCTGCACCAGGCCGTTGACCATAAACGTCGGCGACACATGGATGCCGTTCTGGCGGGCGTATTTACTGTGCCATTTGATTTCGTTTTGCAGCTCAGGGCGGGCAAATGCCGCCGCCAGCGACACGTGGCTATAGCGCTCAAGGCGCTCGATAATTTGCTGCGGAGTGGTATTCATATTCGGCCCGCTGCAGTGGTCGGTGAATTCAAACTCTTCACGATGATCGGCGACCGCCTGCAGGACTTTGTGCGCCTGCTCTCTGCCGTGCGGCAGGGTGGAGGCGGCCAGCACGCAGCGCACGATTACCCCGGAAAACAGATGCCACGGCTGGGACTGCAGGCGAATCTTAATCGTGACGTTCTCGGCGCCGACTTCATCCAGCAATTCATCAAGCTTGTTGAAGGCGCGAACGGAAAACGGACAGGTTGGTTCGAGGAATACTTCAAAAGTCCGCGGGCCATGTCCCCAGACCAGCGGCTGGGCATTGAGATGCGAAGGTGCGCTCATTGTCGACTCCTGATGTAGTGATGTTTTTTTGTTATGTGTTGGCTAACAATATCACTTTTGCCAATGGACGCCGGGTTATTTTCTATAAGGGCACGTTTAGCTAATCGAATGAGTGGTATCATCATTTCACCTCTGTCTGGTAAGTGCCTGCGGCAGGATAAGAAGAGGGAGTTTTGTTCCGCCAACTGCCCGGGCTGCATTAATTTGAGGTCAGGCTAAATGAGTAAAGGATCGACCAGTATTGACGCCCCTTTCGGCACGCTTTTAGGCTACGCGCCGGGCGGCGTGGCAATTTATTCTTCGAATTACAGTAGCTTAAATCCACAAGATTATCCGGATGACGCCGCTTTCCGCAGCTATATCGGCAATGAGTATATGGGGCATAAATGGCAGTGCGTGGAGTTCGCGCGGCGCTTTTTATTCCTCACCTACGGCTTTGTCTTTACCGACGTCGGTATGGCTTACGAAATCTTCTCGCTGCGCTTTCTGCGCGAAGTGGTCAATGACAACATTCTTCCCCTGCAGGCCTTCGCCAACGGCTCGCGCCGTCCGCCGATCGCCGGTTCGCTGCTGATCTGGCAGAAGGGCGGCGAGTTTAAACATACCGGACACGTGGCGGTGATTACGCAACTGGTAGGGAATAAGGTCCGTATCGCCGAGCAGAACGTCATCCACGCGCCGCTGCCGCAGGGCCAGCAGTGGACCCGCGAGCTAACGCTGGAAGTGAAAGACGGCGTCTATACCATCAAAGATACTTTTGCCGATACCGAAATTTTAGGCTGGATGATCCAGACCGCCGATACCGAGCACAGCCTGCCGCAGCCGGTGCTGCCGGGCGAGGAGATGAAAATCAGCGGCGCGCGGCTGCCGAATAAAGGCCAGTTCCGCGGTAACTGGCTCAATGAGAAAGACGCGCTGCAAAAGGCCTATGTTGAAGCCAACGGTCATTTCATCAATCAGGATCCCTACCAGTACTTCACCATCAGCGAGAGCGCCGAACAGGAACTGATTAAAGCGACCAATGAACTGCATCTGATGTATCTGCACGCCACTGATAAGGTGATGAAGGATGACAACCTGCTGGCGCTGTTCGATATTCCGAAAATTCTCTGGCCTCGTCTGCGCCTCTCGTGGCAGCGCCGCCGTCATCATATGATTACCGGGCGCATGGATTTCTGCATGGATGAGCGCGGGCTGAAGGTGTACGAATACAACGCCGACTCTGCCTCTTGCCATACGGAAGGCGGATTGATCCTCGAACAGTGGCTGAAACAGGGCTATCGCGGTACCGGCCATAATCCGGCGGAAAATCTGCTTGAGGAGCTGGCGGGGGCGTGGAAGCACAGCCGCGCGCGGCCGTTCGTGCACATCATGCAGGATAAGGATCTTGAAGAGAACTACCATGCCCAGTTTATTCAGCGTTCGCTAACCGAGGCGGGCTTTGAGAGCAAAATTCTCTTTGGCCTTGATGAACTGCGCTGGGATGCCGCCGGGCAGCTTATCGATGGCGATGGCCGCTTGGTTAACTGCGTGTGGAAGACCTGGGCATGGGAAACCGCCATCGAGCAGGTGCGTGAAGTCAGCGCCGATGAGTATGCAGCAGTGCCGATTCGTACCGGTCATCCGCAAAATGAGGTGCGCCTGATTGACGTCCTGCTGCGCCCTGAAGTATTGGTATTCGAACCGCTGTGGACGGTTATCCCCGGCAACAAGGCAATTCTGCCGGTGCTGTGGTCGCTGTTCCCACATCATCGTTATCTGCTGGATACCGATTTTGTGGTCAATGACGAGCTGGCGAAAACCGGTTATGCGGTCAAACCGATCTCCGGGCGCTGCGGTAATAACATCGATCTGATAAGCCCGCACGATGAGGTATTGGATCAGACCAGCGGGCAATTTGTCGATCGCAAAAATATTTACCAGCAGCTGTGGTGTCTGCCGAAGGTTGACGGCAAGTACATTCAGGTGTGCACCTTCACGGTGGGCGGTAACTATGGCGGTACCTGCCTGCGCGGCGATGATTCGCTGGTGGTGAAAAAAGAGAGCGATATTGAGCCATTAGTCGTGCTGAAAGACGACGAGTAACGGCCGCAAACCGGGCAGCGGCTAGTATCGCTGCCCGGCACCTGCAAAGCTACAACGAACAACTAACACAACAACAAGATAGAAAAGGAAAAGCATATGCACGATCGGCGCCTCGCCGCCCGCGCGGGTGAACTTAAGCCCTCCGCCGTCCGCGAACTTCTCAAACACAGTAAACTGCCTGGCGTCATTTCGCTTGGCGGCGGTATTCCGGCTCCGGAACTGTTTGATACCGAAGGTCTCAACCTCGCGGTGCAAAAGGTGATGAGTGAACGTTTTAATGATGCGTTCCAGTACGGCCTTACCGAAGGATATCCGCCGCTGCGCCAGGCGGTGAGCGAAATCTGCCAGTCGCGCGGCGTGGCCTGCTCGGCAAGCCAGGTGTATATCACCTCCGGTTCGCAGCAATCGCTGGATATCATTGCCCGCACGCTGCTCGATCCGGGCGATGCGGTCGTCGTTGAACGTCCGACCTACCTTGCCGCGCTGCAGGTATTCCAGCTGGCGCAGGCGAATATCCTGAGCGTCGATACCGACGATAACGGCATGCTGGTTGAACAACTGGCCGATCTGCTGGAAACCACTAAGGTTAAAGCGGTCTATCTGGTGCCGACATTTGGCAACCCCGGCGGTAAAACCCTCAGCGACGATCGCCGCCAGCGGCTGGTGGCGCTAGCGAAGCAACATGATTTTGTGATCATCGAAGACGATCCCTACGGCGAAATCAGCTTCACCGATAAAGTGCGTCGTCCGCTGTATCAACATGCGATCGAACAAGGCTGTGAAGAACGGGTGGTGTACACCTCCACGTTCTCCAAGATCCTTGCGCCGGGAATGCGTATCGGCTGGATCGTGATGCCGGAATGGCTGGCGCATCAGGCGGTGATCGTGAAGCAGGCGGCGGATCTGCATACTAATATGCTCTCTCAGGTTATCACCGCTGAGTATCTGGAAATGAATCGCCTGAACGATCAGATCGCTCTGATCCGCGAAGACTACCGCAAGAAGTGCGTGGCGCTGGCTGATGCGCTGGAAAGTCGTCTTGGCGAGCATCTTGAGTTTAGCCGCCCGGAAGGGGGAATGTTCCTCTGGGCCCGTTTCCGCTATCCGTTCGATACCATGGCGTGGCTGGAGAAGACGCTGGAAAACGGCGTGGTTTACGTACCTGGTGAAGCGTTCTACAACGATAATCCGGATACCCGCACGCTGCGTCTTTCCTATTCGACGGTTTCTGAAGCCGGTCTGCTGACCGCCGTCGAACGTCTGGCGAAATCGCTGTAATCTTTTGTCTCCGCACCGATGACCGGTGCGGAGAGCTTTAAATCGGGGGAGGGTTTACTCCTGCTCGGCGATGCGATCGTCAAGCCAGATGAGCATCAGGGAAGAGAGAAAAGCGACAGCAATAGTGCCAATAAACAACAACATAAAGATTTCCTCAGGGGTTTTATTATTTTTCTAATGTAACCGGTGAGTGGCTATTTTTGTTTGCAAAGGTGATTTTGGTGTCATGCTGCGCTGTTGCAAGGGTGAAAAAATCATCAGCGTCAACATCGAAATTCAGTACTATTTCCCGGTACTTTCTGGCGTTAACTAATTCTTTAGCTTCTTTCATACTACTGGCGATAATAGTAGGCATCAGTTTCATCTCAGTTTGAAAACTAGCAGCAAAATAAAAGCTTGTTCGTATCAGATCAACATTTTTTTGCCGACGCTCTAAAAGCGCATCTCATGACGGTCTGCTGATACCCGGAATCCTGCTAAGTGGAATGCAGGTAAAAACGGAGGCCGAAGGCCTCCGCTAAAAGATAATCAAAAGCAGTAAGTAAATGACTTATAGCAGGCCAATCTCTTTAGCGGTACGGTCAACGGCACGCTTGGTTTTTTCAACCAGTTCATCGAGTTCGCTATGTCCGGCAATCAGCGCCGGCGCCATGATCATGCGCCCCAGCGTTGAGCGGATGATCACGCCTTCTTCAAAGCCGATGGTGCGACAGCGCCAGGCCAGTTCGTTCTCGTTGGCAAAGCGTTTGCGGGTCGCTTTATCTTCGGCAAACTGCAGGGCGGCCACCAGTCCGGCGCCCTGCACCTCGCCAATGAGCGGATGGTTTTCAAACACTTCGCGCAGCGTTTTTTGCAGATAGGGGCCGCTATCGGTGCGAACCCGGGTGACATGATTCTCATCGCGTAAGGCTTTCAGGTTGGCAATCGCCACCGCGGCCGCCACCGGGTGGCCGGAATAGGTCAGACCGTGTGGGAAAACGCCGCCTTTTTCTACCAGCACGTCGGCCATGCGCTTGCTCAGTACCAGCCCGCCCATTGGTACGTAACCAGAAGTCAGCCCCTTGGCAATCGACAGCGTATCCGGTTCAAAGCCGAAGTACTGATGTGCAAACCACTCGCCGGTACGGCCAAAGCCGCCAATCACCTCATCGGCGCACAGCAGCACGTCATATTGCCGGCAGATACGCTGGATCTCCGGCCAGTAGCTTTCCGGCGGGAAGATCATCCCGCCCGCTCCCTGGAACGGTTCGGCGATAAAGCCGGCGACGTTTTCCGCGCCCAGTTCCAGGATCTTCTCTTCCAGTTGGCGGGCGCAGCGCAGGCCGAACTCCTGCGGCGTCAGGTCGCCGCCGTGCATAAACCAGTAGGGTTCATCGATATGAGCCACGTCCGGGATCACGCCGCCCATTTCATGCATGAACTTCATGCCGCCGAGCCCGCTTGCCGCCAGCGTGGAGCCGTGATAGCCGTTCCAGCGGCCAATCATCACCTTTTTCTCCGGCTTGCCGAGGATCTGCCAGTAGCGGCGAACGGTGCGAATCAGCACTTCATTCGATTCCGAACCGGAGTTGGTGTAGATAGCGTGGCTGTAGTGCGGCGGAAGCAGGCTAAACAGCAGCTCGGAAAGCTCGATAACCGCCGGGTGGGTCGTGTGGAAGAACATGTTGTAATAGGGCAGTTTGGCAAACTGCGCCGCGGCGGCGTCCGCCAGATCCTGGCGGCTGTAGCCCAACTGGGTACACCACAGGCCGGACATCCCATCGAGGTATTTATTCCCGTCATTGTCCCACAGGTATAACCCTTCGCCGCGTACCATCACGCGCGCCCCTTCGGCGTTCAGCGCTTTTTGATCCAGGAAGGCGTGAATATGGTGAGCCGCATCTGAATGTTGATAATCGGACGTCGAACGGTTCTGATTGCTTGGATTAGTCATTTCGTCTCTCCTGTCTGCTGAAACTGAAAAAGTGATGCAGGCTGCGGCCTACTCGCGAAATTGAAACCAGGTGGTTTTGAGGCTGGTGAATTTATCAAAGGCATGTAGAGACAGATCGCGGCCAAAGCCCGACTGCTTGTTGCCGCCAAAGGGAACGGTGACGTCCAGCGCATCGACGGTATTTACCGAGATTGTTCCGGCGGTCAGCTGCGCGGCGACGCGATGGGCGCGGTGCAGATTGTCGGTCCACAGCGAGGCGGCCAGCGCATAGATATGGTTATTCGCCAGATGAACCGCCTCCTTCTCGCTATCGAAGGCGCAAACCGCCAGCACCGGACCAAAAATCTCCTCTTTCCACAGCGCCATCTCTTCGTTTACGTCGGCCAGCAGCGTCGGCTGAACGTAGTTGGCGACGCCGTCTATTTCCACCGTACGGCCGCCGGTAAGCAGCGTTGCGCCCTCGTCTTGCGCGCGGCGGATAGCCGCCATCACTTTTTCGGCATGGGCGGCGCTGACCATGGCCCCCATGCGGGTTTGCGGATCGAGCGGATGCGCCGGAGCCCAGGCCTGCATTTTTTCCTGTAGTTTGGCAATGAAGGCCGCGTAAATCGGGCGCTCAACCAACAGGCGGGAGTTTGCGGAGCAGACTTCGCCCTGGTTAAAACAGATGCCGAAGGCTGCTTTTTCAGCGGCCAGGTCGAGATCCTGGCAGTCGGCGAAGATGATATTGGCGCTCTTGCCGCCGCACTCCAGCCATACCTGTTTCAGATTGGACTGGGCCGAATAGGCCATAAAGGCTTTGCCGACGGCGGTTGAGCCGGTGAAGGCGATGACATCGATATCGTGATGCAGTCCCAGCGCGCTCCCGGTTTCGGTGCCCAGCCCGGTCACCACGTTAAGCACGCCTGGCGGAATACCGGCCTCCAGCGCCAGCTCGCCCAGACGCAGGGCGCTAAACGGCGAGTTTTCCGAGGGCTTGAGGATCACGCTATTGCCGGCGGCCAGCGCCGGACCCAACTTCCAGGAGGCGAGGTCGAGCGGGAAGTTCCACGGTACGATGGCGGCAACCACGCCGATGGGCTGGCGGGTGATGGTCGCCAGCGCGCCGGGCCTGGTGGGAGCCACTTCATCGTAGAGTTTATCTACGCTTTCGGCATACCAGCTGAGGATGTGCGCGGCGCCGGGGACATCAATATTCAGCGCATCGTTGACCGGTTTCCCCATGCTGACGCTCTCCAGCAGCGCCAGCTCTTCTCGATGTTGAAGGATCAGCGCCGACAGGCGCAGCAGCGCGCGTTTACGTTCCTGTGGCGCCAGACCTGACCAAACGCCGGAGGTAAAAGCGCGACGCGCGGAGGCGACGGCGATATCGATATCTTCCGTCTGCAGCGAGGTGACTTCCGCCAGCAGCGTATTGCTGGCTGGGTTAATGGCGGGACAGGTTTTACGGCTTTTCGCGACGTACGGTTGACCATCGATAATGGCGTGGCTGATAAAGCGCTGCTCCTGCAGCCTGCGCTGCCAAAAGTTTCTATCAGACATGAACCTTCTCCTTCGCATGTTGCGTAATTGTTATTTATTTGTTTCTTTGAGTTCATGATGCAGGAGGGCAATGCGGCGAGAAAGGACTAAAAATCTAGGCAACCTCTATAAAAATCGTTGTTAGCCAGGATTGGCGATTTTCTGTGATCCAGGGCGGGAGGTCGTGCGCTGTGATGGCGCTCAAATAACGGGGACGTGCGATTTTTCAATAAGCTGTAATTCAAAGAGTTTTTATTTGCGATCAGTTTTCTGCAACCCCGGATCCTGCGTGCTTTTGGCGATATTAAATATTCTCAAATTAAGGTGTTGAGAATATAAATACTAATTAAGGCAAAATGAATAACGATGATACGTTCGACCTCACCAGCGCGTTTTAATGAGCGTAAGCATAATTAATACGTTGTAATATAAGGTAGTTATATGCCTTGTTTTTTCTCATCCTGTTTATACTGGCCGAAGTATTATCCTCCGGCGCTCGCAATTTTCTCGCCAGGTATCTGTTAATTTTCTGTAAAAATCTGATCGCTGTCGGATTGTTGATCTTTTTCACGGCAGAGGGTTGCAGGCCAGGGTGTTCATCGTTTAAAGCTAACCAGCCTGCCTCCTTGATGATAAAAAATAAGGTATCACATGCCCCATTTCACCCTGAAACAGCTCAAATACTTTGTTGCCGTCGTCGAGGCGGAAAGTATTGCTGAAGCCTCACGCCAGCTGCATATCGCGCAGCCGTCGATTTCCATCGCCGTGAAGACGCTGGAAGATATGTTTGAACAGCAGTTTTTTATTCGCCACCACGCCCAGGGGGTATCAATGACCCCGAGCGGACAGCGTTTTTATGAAAAAGCCAAAGAACTGCTGCGGCTCTCTTATCAATTTGAACAAAACTCGAAGGCCGATAATGAGCTGGTCTCCGGGATTATTTCCATCGGCTGTTTCGAGACCGCCGCGCCGCTGTATATGCCGTCGTTGATGGCCGGATTTAAGAAAATTTATCCGGAAATCACCATTAAAATTTACGACGGCGAGCAGCATGAGATTGCACACGGCCTGCACCGCGGGCGTTTTGACCTGGCTTTTCTCTACGACCTCGAACTGGATACCTCGATTTATACCGAGAGCCTCAATGCGCCGCAGAAGCCCTATGCGCTGTTACCGGCGGATCATCCCCTGGCCCAGCGGCACGCCGTGCGGCTGTCCGAGCTGAGCAATCTGCCAATGATCCTGTTGGATGTGGTACCGAGCAAAAACTACTTCATCAGCATTTTCAAAGATAAGGGCTACAACCCGCAGGTGGCCTACAGTTCGCCGTCGATTGAGATGGTGCGCTGCATGGTCGGCCAGGGGCTGGGCTTCTCGGTGCTGGTGACGCGTCCGGTGAACGACATGACCTATGACGGCCAGCAGGTACGCTGTGTGGAGATTCAGGATGAAATGGCGAATTCCGCGCTGGTGATGGCCCATCTGCGCAGTAGCGAACCGACCAAACCGACCAAACTGTTTATGGAGTATTGCCGCAACGCGGTATTAAGCCCGCCGCAGCAAGAAGTGAAAGTCGCCTGAATGAGCAAATTTACCCGCCATTAGCGCGGGTAAATATATTCATGTGGTATTTTCTGCGTTTTATTGCCTATAAAAAAACGAAGCTCTGACGATATTTTTATGAGCCTCGAAAGTCATGGTTGTTTTTCCTTTCAAAATCTCATGCCTGAAAAATAAATACTGCGTATTAGCGTGGCGGAAATGGCCTGGCGGCGGGGCGAATCCGCTGCATCATTATTTTATTCTCAGGTGCTAAATTTATAATAATTTACCTGTGCATAACGGTTTATTAACCTCGGTCATGAGCAGAACATCACCGAAGGACATATTTATGACCGTAGAAAAAATACAAATCGAGACGCTGGTTGTTGGTGGGGGGCAGGCCGGTATCGCCATGAGCGAGCACCTGAGCAAACAGGGTATTTCGCATCTGGTCGTGGAAAAGAATCGCATTGCCGAAGCCTGGCGTACCGGCCGCTGGGATTCGCTGGTGGCGAACGGCCCGGCGTGGCATGACCGTTTTCCGGGCATGGAGTTTAAAGGCGGCGACCCCGATGCCTTTATTGCCAAGGATGATGTTGCGCAATACTTTGTCGATTATGTGCGCGAGTTTAATCTTCCGGTCCGTACCGGCGTGGAAGTCAAAAGTGCGGTGCGTAACCACGGGCGTCCGGGGTTTACCATTGAAACCACCGACGGCGTGATTGAAGCGCTGAATATTGTCGCGGCGACCGGGCCGTTCCAGAAGCCGGTTATCCCGCCGATCGCTCCGCGCGACAGCGCCATCCATCAAATTCATTCGGCGAAATATTACAACCCGCAGCAACTGCCGGAAGGCGCGGTGCTGGTGGTGGGCGCGGGCTCGTCCGGCGTGCAAATCGCCGATGAACTGCAGCGCGCAGGCCGCAAGGTTTATCTGTCGGTCGGCGCCCATGACCGCCCGCCGCGCGCCTATCGTAACCGGGATTTCTGCTGGTGGCTGGGGGTATTAGGCCTGTGGGATGCCCCGGCCAGCGAACCCGGTAAAGAGCACGTCACCATCGCGGTTAGCGGCGCGCACGGCGGCCACACGGTTGATTTCCGCGAGCTGGCGCATCGTGGTATCACGCTGGTTGGTCTCACCGAATCCTTCGCCGGGGGAACCGTCTCCTTTAAAAATAATCTCGTCGAAAACATTCGCCTCGGCGATGAAAACTATCTGGCGCTGCTGGATGCCGCCGATGCTTACATTGCCGCCAATGGCCTGGATTTACCGGAAGAGCCCGCCGCGCGGCAATTCTTAACGGACCCGGACTGCATGACGTCGCCGATCCTCTCGCTCGATCTGGCGCAGGCGGGGATTAACACCATTATCTGGGCTACCGGCTATGCGGTGGACTACAGCTGGCTCAACGTCAACGCTTTCAACGAACAGGGTCGCCCTCAGCATCAGCGCGGCGTCTCCAGCGAGCCGGGCGTCTACTTCCTCGGCCTGCCGTGGTTATCGCGCCGGGGATCAACCTTTATCTGGGGCGTCTGGCACGACGCGAAGCATATCGCCGACCATATCGCCACCCGCCGTAAATACAGCCAGTACAAAGACGCCAGCCAGCGTTAATCATGACTTACTGAACAGGATAACCCTTATGCCTACCCATACTCGTATTCGGATGTTCAATACCAAAGAGACATACCCTAATCAGACGCTGGACAATGACTTATGTCAGGCGGTACGCGCCGGTAATACCGTCTACGTTCGCGGCCAGGTCGGGACGGATTTTGAAGGCAATCTGGTGGGCCTTGGCGACCCGCGGGCGCAGGCGGAACAGGCGATGAAAAACGTCAAACAGCTGCTGGAAGAGGCGGGGAGCGACCTGTCGCATATCGTGAAAACGACCACCTATATTATCGACCCGCGCTATCGCGAACCGGTCTATCAGGAGGTAGGCAAGTGGTTAAAAGGCGTGTTCCCGATCTCCACCGGGCTGGTGATTTCCGCGCTGGCGCAGCCGCAGTGGCTAATGGAAATCGATGTTATCGCCGTCATCCCTGATGACGCGGCGAAATAAGGAGGCAGAATGACATTTTCGATTGCCGCACGCTGCCCGGAAAGCGGGCAGTTTGGTATCGCGATCAGCTCTTCAAGCATTGCCGTCGGCGCCCGCTGTCCGTGGCTGCAGGCGGGGGTAGGGGCGGTATCGAGCCAGAACATTACCTTACCGGCGCTGGGGCAACTCACTCTGGCGCAGATGGAGCAGGGACTGACGGCGGAGAAAGCGATGCGTCGGGCGCTGGCGGAAGACGATTTTAGCCGCTATCGGCAGATTATCGCCATCGACGCCAGCGGCCAGACCGCGTGGTTCAGCGGCGATAAAACGCTGGGGACCTGGCATGTTGTGCAGGGCGATAACTGTATCGCCGGCGGTAATATGCTGGCGTCGGAAGCGGTGATTGCCGCGATGGCGGCAACGTTTTCGCAAACCGAAGGCGAGCTGGCGACGCGGCTGGTTGCCGCGCTACAGGCTGGCGTCGCTCAGGGCGGCGAGGCCGGTCCGGTCCATTCGGCGGCGGTGAAAGTGGTGGATGATTACTCCTGGCCGCTGGTGGATCTGCGCGTTGACTGGAGTGAAACGGACCCGATTGGCGAGCTGGCGGCGCTGTGGCAGGCCTATGAACCGCAAATGCAGGCCTATGTCACGCGTGCCCTCGACCCGCGGGAGGCTCCCAGTTACGGAGTACCCGGTGATGAATAGTCGATTACAGGATATTCTGGCGCGGCTGCTGGCGTTTGACACCACCAGCCGCGAATCGAACCTGGCGATGATCGACGATATTGCCGATTATCTCCACGGCTTCGCAATCGAAACGCAGCGCTTTTATGATGCGCAAGGGAGAAAAGCTAATCTTTATGCACGACTGGGCCCTGCGGGGCCCGGCGGCGTTATGCTCTCCGGCCATACCGATGTGGTGCCGGTTGACGGCCAGCCATGGACGGTTCCCCCTTTTGCCCTCACGCAACGCGATGGCCGCTGCTACGGCCGCGGTAGTGCCGATATGAAAGGCTTTCTCGCCTGCGTACTGGCCGCCATTCCTGATTTTCTCGCCCAACCGTTACGCATGCCGCTGCACCTGGCTTTTTCCTACGATGAAGAGGTGGGATGTCTTGGCGTACGCAGCCTGGTCGCCCATCTGCAGGCGTCGACAGAGAAACCGGCGATGTGCATTATCGGCGAGCCGACGGAGATGCGCCCGGTCTATGGTCACAAGGGGAAGCTGGCGATGCGCTGCGATGTTCACGGCCACGCTTGCCACTCCGCTTACGCGCCCGATGGCGTGAATGCGATTGCCTGGGCTGCAAAGCTGATTGGCCGCCTGGATGAGCTGGGCGAGCAGCTTGCGCTTCGCCAGGATACGCGTTTCGATCCGCCTTTCAGCACCCTGCAGGTGGGGGTAATTAAGGGCGGCGCGGCGTTGAATATTGTACCGCAGCACTGTCAGTTCGATTTTGAAATTCGCCATTTACCGGATGTGTCGGTCGATGATGCGCTGGCCTCGCTGCAGGCGTATGCCGAAGGTGAGCTGTTGCCAAAAATGCGCGCGACGGCGGCGGAATCGGCTATTACCTTTCAACCGCTTAGCCAGTATCCCGGCCTGCTGAGCGACCCGCAGTCGGCGTTCGCCGGCTGGCTGGCGCAGTGGGCCGAATGCGAGGATTTTTCAACGGTCGCTTTTGGCACCGAAGGCGGATTGTTTGATGAGGCCGGCGTGGCCACGCTTGTTTGTGGCCCGGGGAGCATGGAGCAGGGGCATAAGGCGGATGAGTTTGTTAGCGAGGCGCAGTTGGAAAAGTGCGAGCAGATGTTGAAAAATCTCTGCCGCTGGATGTCAGCTTAAACGCCGGCGCGCCGCGAAGGCGGCGCGCTTTCTTGTAGGCCTTAAACCTTCTCTTTTGCAAAAGCCATGCTTTTAACACTCTTCGCTTTCGAGAAATAATAATAGACCGGCGAGACCACCAATAAACCCACAATCCAGGAGAGATCCGCGCCGCCAAAGGAGAGGGCGATTGGCCCGGTATAAATTGAGGTCGACATAAACGGTACTTCGACCAGAATACCGAGGATATAGCAGGATATCGCCGTTGCATTAAAATAACCGTAAATACCGCCATCGCGTTTAAAGAACGATTCAACGTGATATTCGCCGTGGGCCACTAAATAATAATCGACCAGATTAATCGCCGTCCACGGCACCAGCACATACAGCAGCACGGTAATAAAATTGGTGTAGATTAGCAGGAAATTTTCCTGGCCATAGATAGCGAGGAATATCTCCAGCAGCATGGTCAAAATAGCGGTGATAATGCGTGCCCGCGCCATCGGCGACCAGCCGTCGATAAAAGTCTGGCCGAGGGTCAGGGTACAGAGTACGCCGCAGTACAGCATCATCGAGTTGGTGGCGGCGATCCCCAGCGCCAGTACGATAATCACTATCGCCCCCATGCTGCCGGTCAGATCCATAATCCCTTGAATGATATCGTCATTACCGATACAAATCGCCACCAGCACCCCGAGCACCATCGGCAGATAGGAGCCGAGAATGCAGCCAAAATAGCTGGCGTAAAAGACGCTTTTATCGTTGGTGCTGTAGGGCATATAGCGGGAATAGTCAGAGACATACGGCGCATAGGCCAGCTGCCAGAGCGCGGCGATAGAGACGGCGCCGAGAAAGCCGACGATGTTGAAGCCGCCGCGGTCGACAAAGTCGCCCGGCAGGCCATGGATGAAGACTATCCACACGAAGGTTGCCGCCAGTACAATGCCGGAAATCCACGACATGATCCGCGCGTAGGAGTGGATGATCTTATAGCCAAAGATGGTGGCGAACAGGCTTAGCGCGCCGACCACGATAATCCCGATGTCCGAGTTCATCGGCTGATAAATCGCGTGCATCGACTGCCCGCCGAGCACCAGACTGGAGGCGGTAAAGCCGATATACATCAGTACGACGATGGAGACCACCAGTACCGAACCATAGGAGCCAAATTGCCCCTTGGTCTGGACCATTTGCGGTACCCCGAGTTTTGGCCCCTGCGCCGAATGCAGCGCCATAAAGAGCCCGCCGACCAGGCTGCCGATAAATAGCGCAATCACTGACCATAAAAAGGAAAGGTGGAAAATCGTCACCGACATCGCGCCGGTGATGACCGTTAACAGCATAATGTTGGAGCCAAACCAAATGGTAAAAAGATCGCCTGGTTTGCCGTGGCGCATATTTAAGGGGATAGGTCTGATGGTATTACTTTCAAGATTCTCGACATTAACAGATTGATGTTTTGTCATGGTGCTCTCTCATTATTTTGGTCTTCATCAGCGTAAGAGTGATATTTCAATGAGGAGTACAGCTAATCTACTCATCACAACATTTCATTCACCATTTTTACAACTCTGTATCATTTGCGAAATGACAAAAAATATCGGTGCTGGATATAAAAAAAATGCTTTACCCGGCGCTGGAAAAACGCTGCATTTGTGCGTTGCGCTATTTTTGGAGTTTTATGCTTCGTGCTTAATTTTTTACTGGCAAACCCGCTGATGGTTTTTTATCGGGCAGATAAAACTCTGCCATATTGCGAGGGGATTAGAATGATGAACCGTAGAGAGAAATAACAATTCCCTGCTTTTATTATGGTCTAATGAGATAGATGATTGGCCCGATAAAATAATGGAGAAATAAAATAATTAGCTGATACATCATGACATTAGTATTATCGTGTAGTGTATCCTAAAGGCGCACAAATAACAGGGTGAAGTGCGTTATGCGAGGCGCTTCACAATAACCAACAGATATTCAATATAAGGGCAGGAATACGACATCCTGCCCGAAAATAATTAATAACCGACTTTATAAACCCGTCCGCTTTGGATCCCTTCGACGCTGCGGCGATAGGCCTGCGCCACCGCTGCGGCCGGTACGCTGGCGAAACCGGGGAAGAAACCATCATAGGTCTCGACGGATTCACTGAGCACGGTGGGGCTTATCAGGTTAATGCGGATCCCGCGCGGTAATTCGCAGGCGGCGGCGCGAACGAAACCCGCCAGTCCGGCGTTGACGGTGGTGGCATTCACCCCTTGAGCGATCGGTTCATCGGCGACGATGCCGCTGATAAGGGTAATGGAGCCGCCATCGTTGAGATAATGCTGGCCGGTGAGGGCGAGGCGAATCTGCCCCAACAGTTTATCCTGCAGTCCCTGGTCAAAATCGCGGTCGGTCATCGTGCTTAGCGGGCCAAAGTATAAGCTGCCGGCTGCTGAGACAATGGCATCGACCGGGCCAACTTTCTCGAACAGCGCCTGCACGCTGTGCTGCGAGGTGATATCAACCTGCTCGTCGCCGTGGGTGCGGCCAACGCGGATAACTTCATGCTGGCGGCTCAGTTCTTCCGCAACCGCGCGGCCAACGGTACCGCTGGCGCCAATAACGATAATTTTCATCGCAAACTCCTCAGTGAAGTGAGCCTCTATTCTTTAATTAATCGATTGTCGGATAAACTGGCTAAAAGTTAGATGATTACTAACCAGAGGTTTGTAATATGGACAAGCTGCGTGGAATGGAAACGTTTGTCGCGGTGGTAGAGTGCGGCAGTTTTACCGGCGCGGCGACGCGCCTTGAGATGTCGGCGGTGATGGTCGGCAAATATATCACCTTAATTGAAGGCCAGCTCGGCACCCGCCTGCTGGAGCGAAATACCCGTCGGCAAAGCCTGACCGATGCCGGGCGAGTCTATTTTGATGAGGCGCGGCGGGTACTGGAGCAGGTGGCGAATGCCGAGCGTTCGGTTGAACGGTTACGGCTGGCCCCTGCCGGTACGCTACGGGTGAGCGCGCCGGTTTCTTTCGGCGCCAGCATTATCGCGCCGCTGACCGCCTCCTTTCTGCAGGCCTGGCCGGAGGTACGCGTCGAGCTTGATTTGACGAACCGCATGGTGGACCTGGTGGATGAGGGAATCGATCTGGCGATTCGTATCGGCGACATCCAGCGTACCGATCTGGTGGCGAAGTATCTCGCTCCCTATCGTATGGCGATCTGCGCGGCGCCGGATTATCTGGCGCGCCACGGAACCCCGCAAACCCCCGCTGATTTAGCCGGACATCAGTGTCTTTCGCATACGGTGTGGACCGCGCGCAACGAGTGGCGGCTGCCGGGCGCTGCGGAAGAGGTACGCTGGAAGCGCGATGCGGTGCTGCGCTGCAACGATGGCTACGCGCTGCGTATGGCGGCGGTGGCCGGCGCCGGGCTGTTATTGCAGCCGGAAGTGCTGCTGGCGGAAGATTTAGCCAATGGCCGACTGGTGCGTATTTTGCAAAATTACACGCCGGAACCGAGGCCGATACACCTGCTGTGGCGCCAGGATCTGCGCCCCTTACCGAAACTTACCCGCTTCGTCGAGCATTTGTTAAAGGAAGTGAACGGTATTTATAAGCTATGATTATCGTGTCTGATGAAAGCATTCATCGTGAAACAGTAATGGAGGTATGGATAGATGGGATTATTAAGTTTTGTGAAAGAAGCGGGCGAGAAGATCTGGGATGCCGTGTCCGGCTCCAGCAAGGAAGATCAGGCCGACAAGCTGAAAAAACATATTGATAGTCTTAACCTGCCTGGTGCCGAAAAAGTCAATATTGCCGTAGCGGACGATGGTACCGCGACGGTAACAGGCGATGTCGGTTCACAGGAAGATAAGGAAAAAATTCTGGTGGCGGTAGGTAACGTAACCGGGATTGGCCAGGTCAACGATAGCGTTACTGTGACGCAGAGCGGGGCGGAAAGCCGTTACTATACGGTTAAATCCGGTGATACCCTCAGCGCCATCTCAAAAGCGATGTATGGCTCCGCCAATGACTATCAGCGTATTTTTGAAGCCAATAAACCGATGCTGAAGCATCCCGATAAGATCTATCCGGGGCAGGTGCTGATTATCCCGGCGAAGTAAGCCGTGAATCAGGGATTAATAGCAACGTTTTGATGGAGATTGTAATGGGATTATTAGATCAAATCGGCGGCGTGCTTGGCGGGCAGGCTGGCAAAGCTGAACAACTTCAGGCGATCATGACCTGGATTGAACAGCAGGGCGGTATCCAGGGAATCCTGGAAAAATTCCGCAGCGGCGGCTTAGGTGAAATCGTCGAGTCGTGGCTTAGCCAGCAGAGTAATATGTCGGTGAACAGCGATCAGATTACCTCGGTATTCGGCTCGCCTGCCCTGCAGGAACTCGGCGCCAAACTGGGCGTTGATTCGCAAACCGCCTCATCGCTGATTGCGGAATACCTGCCAAAAATCGTCGATGGCCTGTCGCCGCAGGGCGAAGCGCCGGCCCAGGGCGACCTGGTCTCCGCAGGACTTAATCTACTGAAAGGTAAGTTTTTTAGTTAAGCGCTAGCCGTTTGAGTTTTAACTTATCACATAATACGGGCCTGAATAGCGGCCCGTATTTTATTATCCGCCATAAATTCATCTCATCACGATTATTTATTCTGTATTCCTAATTGACAATTTACCGCTGCGTTGAAAATATCATTATTTTATCTTACCGGAACGGTTATGATAAAATTTTATGATATTTATCGGCGTTCTGCCTGGCTAATTAGTTTTTTTATTTTCTGTAGCCATAAACAAAGTAATTTACCCTTTCGCTAAATAATGCGCATTATCTCCAAAACATAAAAACACCTGCACATCACAACCATTATTAATGGTTCCTGACTTTGGAGAATGCTATGCCGACCAAAGAATCATCGCCGCCGCTTATTGAGAAGCACACCATTGGCTATATTCCGCCAGAAGATCGCCACGGTAAAACCCGCGATCTCTTTACCCTGTGGTTTGGCGGCAACATCGCGCCGCTGCCGATCGTTACAGGCGCCCTGGGAGTACAGATCTTTCACCTGAATCTGCTGTGGGGGATCGCTGCGATTTTAGTCGGCCATCTGGTCGGCGGGGCGCTGATGGCGCTGCACTCGGCGCAAGGGCCGCAGATGGGGATCCCGCAGATGATCCAGAGCCGCGCGCAGTTTGGATCTTTTGGTTCGCTGCTGGTGGTGGCGATCGCCGGGGTGATGTACGTTGGTTTCTTTGCCTCGAACATCGTGCTGGCCGGGCAGTCGCTGCACGGCATCGCTCCCGCGGTTCCGCTACCGGTGGGGATTGCGATCGGCGCGGTGGGATCCTGCGTGATTGGCATCATCGGCTACCGATGTATTCACATTCTCAACCGGATCGGCACCTGGGTGCTGGGCATCGGCATTATGGTCGGCTTTGGCTACATCTTCACGCATCTGCATACCGCCGATTTCTTAACTCGCGGCGGTTTTTCCTTCTCGGGCTGGCTGGCCACCGTGTCGCTGGCGGCGCTGTGGCAGATTGCCTTCGCCCCGTATGTTTCTGATTATTCGCGCTACCTGCCGGCGGATGTTCCCGTCGCCGCGACGTTCTGGACCACATACCTTGGCTCGACGCTCGGTTCCAGCCTGTCGTTTATTTTTGGCGCGGTAGCGGTGCTGGCAACGCCGGTGGGGCTGGAAACCATGGATGCGGTAAAGCTGGCGACCGGCGCGATAGGCCCATTGATGCTGGTGCTGTTCCTGCTGAGCGTCATCAGCCATAACGCGCTTAATCTGTATGGCGCGGTGATGTCGGTGATAACCCTGGTGCAAACCTTCCTGTGGCGCTGGATCCCCGGCAGTCGTAGCCGCGCGCTGCTGTCGGTCATCGTGCTTATTTGTTGCGTGGCGGCGGCGATCTTCGCCTCGGCGGACTTTATCAGCCACTTTATCGATCTGGTTCTGGCCCTGCTGGTGGTGCTGGTGCCGTGGACCGCGATTAACCTGATCGACTTCTACGCCATTCACAAGGGCAGCTACGATATTAACTCGATATTTCAGGTGGATGGCGGTATCTATGGCCGTTATAACCCGCACGCACTGCTGGCCTACGCCATTGGCATCCTGGTGCAGATCCCGTTTATGAATACCCCGCTGTACGTTGGCCCGGTCTCGGCGTGGTTTAACGGCGCCGATCTCTCCTGGCTGGTCGGCCTGCTGGTGACCTCGCCGTTGTACTACTGGCTGGCGAGCCGCGATAGCGCCTGGCGTCGCCGTCAGGTTGGCCTCAAGCAGGCGATGGATTAAGTTATAAAGCGGAGCGCCGCTGGCTGGCCTTACGGTACTGCAGCGGCGTCTGGCGCATCATCTTTTTAAAACAGGTAATGAAGTAGGTCACCTCGCCAAATCCCACCGCCACTGCGATGGCATCAACGCTCTCATCGCTATTACGTAGCAGATCGCAACTGCGTTTTATTCGCCGGGTGAGCAAATATTCATGGATATTGCCGCCGGTCTGCTGACGAAAAACCCGCGAGGTGTAGCTGCGCGAAAGTCCGAGGTCGCAAGCCAGCTGGTCAAGGGAAAACTTGCTGGCATAGTGGGCTTCGATCCAGTTCATAATCCGCGAGGCGACGGTCTGCTGGCGCGGCGGGTAGCGTTGCGGCTGCTCGGGTAGAAACGTCATTAGCTGCATCATCAAAAACGCCACCTCGCAGGCGGTGGTCTGCTCGTTATCCTCCAGACGCTGAAACTGTTCAAGGATCCTTTCGATAAATGCCGCGTGCTCGCTGAGGTCGTAAATTTGCGCCGGCAGATTGCTGGCGGCCAGCGCCGCGAACTGGGCCTGATGGCGCGGGAAAGCGCTGAGCGCGCTCTCGACGACCGACTGCTCAATGTGCATGGTGGTGCGGTGATAAGGATTTTTATCGCTATGATCGACCTGCACTTTGTGCAAACGGAAGGGCGGGAAGATAAATAATCGCCCCGGACGGGCGGTGTAGTGCTGGTTATCCACCACCACGATGCCATAGCCGCTGGAAATATAAAGCAATTCAACGCATTGATGCCAGTGGTAGTAAAGCACGCTGGTGGTGTACATGCGATTAAACGAAATGGCCTGCCGATCGAGCGTAATACGTTCCAGCAGTTGCGCTTCGCCCATTTTGCCTCCAGGACAACAGATTTAAATTTTTACGCCATCATTTGCAATTTATCCTCCGCGCGGTCGACAAAATCCAGCAAAAATGAAATGGCGGTTTAATTTTGTGAGTCTGCTCACTCAGCGCCGGGAATAAAAGCGGTTACTCTTCATCCAGACGTCGCACACGTGGCTTGATAAAAGCTTAATAACAATAACTTACCTCTACCCTCGTGTTATACGGGAGGACCCTGTGCAACCTGAAAATATTCATCTGGATAACCCACTGATAAGCCGGGAAGAGGTGCTACGGCTGGTCAATGAAATGCTGAACGCGGTAGCGCCTTATTTTAAAAACGACGCCAGCCGCATTGATTTAGCGAACTTCACCGCTCACTACGGCCAGCAGGTCGCGAGCATGGAAACCTTTTCCCGTCTGCTGTGGGGCGTAACGCCGCTGTTGGCTGGCGGCAGCGAGCCGCAGCATTTCTCCTTCTATTTACAGGCGATAAAAAACGGCACCAATCCGCAGCATGCCGATTATTGGGGCGAAGTCGCGCCTTACGATCAACGCATTGTCGAGATGGCGGCTTACGGACTATTGCTGGCGCTGGCGGGCGAAACCGTACTGGCGCACTTCACTGCTGCGGAAAAAGAGAACTTATGGCGCTGGTTAAAGCAGTGCGAGACCCAGGATATCCCGGATAATAACTGGCACTTCTTTCCGATTCTGGTACAGGTTGGCTTTCATTATTGTGGAATGCCGACCAATCCGCAGGCGCTGGAAGATCATTTTGCCGCCATGGAACGTTATTACCTCGGCGATGGCTGGTATTCGGATGGTCCGGGCCGCCCGCGCGACTATTACATCTCGATGGGCTTCCATTTCTATGGCCTGATTTACGCGAAGCTGATGGCCGATGTCGATCCGCGGCGCTGTGCGGAACTGCGTCAGCGGGCCGCGCGTTTCTCCTCTGACTTCATCCATTTCTTTGCCGATGACGGCGCGGCGATCCCGTTCGGCCGTAGTCTGACCTATCGCTTTGCCGAAGCGGCGTTCTGGAGCGCGGCGGCCTTCGCCGGGCTGGAGGTATTTTCGCCGGGCGTGATTAAAGGCATCGTATTGCGCCACCTGCGCTGGTGGCTGAAGCAGCCGATGTTCGATCGCGACGGCGTACTGAGCGTCGGCTACAGCTACCCGAACCTGGCGATGGCGGAAGATTACAACGCGCCGGGTTCACCGTACTGGGGGCTGAAAACCATGCTGGTGCTGGCGTTAGGCGAGGGCGACGCCTTCTGGCAGGCGGCTGAACTGCCGCTGCCGCCGCTGCCCGCGCAGCACACAATAGCCCATGCGGATCAGGTGCTGGTACATCAGGCCGATCACCTGTGGATGCTGACTTCCGGCCAGCTGGAGCTGAACAACTTCGTTAATACTGAAGCGAAATACTGCAAATTTGCCTACTCCACCCGCTTTGGTTTCACCATTGAACGGGGGCGCTACGGGTTGAACCATGCCGCCCCCGACTCGATGTTGCTGCTGGCCGAAAAGGATAATTACTGGCGCGGCCGCCGCGAATGCCAGCAGGTGGTCACCGCTAACGGCATCATTTACAGTCGCTGGCTGCCGTGGCGCGACGTGGTGATTGATAGCTGGCTACTGGCGCTGGGCGACTGGCAGCTGCGCGTCCATCGCATTACTACCCAGCGCGCTCTGGATTGCGCGGAAGGCGGCTTTAGCCTGGCGAATCGTCCGCTGCCGCAGACGCAAGAGAGTGACGGCGCCTGCTGCTTACGCAACGCCCGCGATATCTCGGCGATTTTCTGTTTACATCCGCACGCCCGCCGCGGCGAGACGGTGCTGACGCCGCCGAACAGCAATCTGTTGTTCGCCGAACGTGCGGCGGTGCCGGTGCTGCGCGGCGAGCTCGATGCGGGGACGCATTGCCTGGTAAGCGCGGTATGGGCGGGGAATGCCGCTGACTTCGAACCGCAACACTGCCCACAGGCCTTCATTAGCGATGACGCGGTACGCTTCGTGACGGCACGACAAGAAACGACGCTCGTTCTGGCCCCGGAGGCATCGCTATGAGCACATCATCATCCGTACGCGCCGCGCAGTACAAAATGAGTACCTTTATTTTTCTCTACTTCTTCACCTGGTCATCCAGCTTTGGCCTGTACGCGCTGTGGCTGAGCCAGAAGGTAGGCCTCGATAGCATTACCATTGGCAGCGTGTTCGCCATTAATGGCGTTTTCGCGGTGGTCCTAAAGCCGGTGTATGGCTATATCATGGACAAAATCGGCATGAGCAAGTGGCTGCTCTATTTTGTCTGCGCCATTTCCGCGCTGATGGCGCCGTTCTTCGCGCTGGTGTACCAGCCGCTGCTGCAAAGCCACGCGACGCTGGGGATTATCATCGGCGCGCTGTATTTGAGCCTCGGCTGGTACGCCGGGGTGGCGGCTTCCGAATCTTACGCCGACCGCTTTAGCCGCCTGTACGGGTTGGAGTTTGGCCGTATCAGAATGTGGGGTTCGCTGGGCTGGGCGATGGCGGCTTCGGTCTCCGGACTGCTGTTTAACTTCACGCCGCTGGCTAACTTTTTGCTCAGCAGCGGCACCTCGGTACTGATGCTGCTGGTGCTGATTAGCCTCAAAATCGGTGATGAACAGCTGCGCAATAACAACGTCATTTCCGCGAATAAGATCGTCTTTGCCGATGTGCTGATGCTACTGAAAAATCGCAAATTCTGGATGTTCAGCCTCTACGTCGCCGGAGTGGCGTGGATGATGTTCATCGCCGAGCAGCAGTTCCCGCGCTATTTCGTCTCGTTCTTTGCCACCAAAGAGCAGGGCAACGCTTGGTACGGCTATCTGAGTACCGTCCAGTCGGGAATGGAATTCGTGATGATGATGTTTATCCCATGGCTGGTGAACCATTATGGCGCCAAGCGCGGCCTGCTGTTCTGCGGCTGCGTGGTGGGGGCGCGGCTGATTGCCTCCGGCCTGACCAACGACCCGATTGTCATCTCCATCATCAAACCGTTTTACGGCGTCGAGATCGCGCTGCTGCTGATTTCAGTTTTCAAATACATCGCCGAACACTTCCATCGTCGGGTTAACGCCACGATGTACCTGCTGGGTTACCAGGCAATGATTTACGTCGGATCGATTGTGGTCGCGCCGCCGGCGGGTTACCTGTACGACAAAATCGGCTTTGAGCATACCTATCTGCTGATGGGCTGCTGCGCCCTGACGTTTACGCTGATTTCCGCTTTTACGCTATCGCGCTGCCAGTCGAAGCGCGATGCCTCACGACCCTTTACTCCGGCTTTAGATACCGCCTCGGTTGAACCGGCCAAACATTAATTCAGGAGTTGTTATGACCAAATCTGTTATCACCGAAGCGCTACGGCCGATAGAACTGCATCAGGTCGACCGCCTGGCGTTGAGCCAGAAGCTGGAAGACGCGCTGGCCCGCGTGACGCGCAAGCTGGACAAAAATATCGTTGCCTTCGGCGATAAGTTCCCCGGCGAAGCCTGTGAAAACGGCATCTGGCCGCGTACCGAGAACGTAGAGTGGACCACCAGTTTTTGGCCGGGCCAGCTGTGGCTGGCGTGGGAGATGACCGGCAAAGCGCACTACCGCGAAGCCGCCGAGCGCTATTTACCGTCGTTCGCCCGGCGTATTGAGCAGCGTATCGACACCGCGACCCACGACCTTGGCTTCCTTTATTCGCTCTCCTGCATCAGCGCCTGGCGGCTCACCGGCAATGAAGCCGCTCGCCAGTCGGCGCTGCTGGCTGCCGAGCGCCTGATGGAGCGTTTTAACCCGACGGCCAAAATTATCCAGGCGTGGGGCGATTTAAACGATCCGGAGCAGCAGGGGCGAATGATCATCGACTGCAATATGAACCTGCCACTGCTGTACTGGGCCAGCGAGCAGACCGGCGACCCGCGCTACGCGCAGGCGGCAACGGCGCACGCCGGGCAGGCGGCAAACTATATCGTGCGTGAAGACGCTTCGACTTATCACACCTACTATATGGATGTGCAGACCGGCGAGCCGCGCTTTGGTAACACTCATCAGGGCTACAGCGATACTTCATGCTGGTCGCGCGGCCAGGCGTGGGGCATTTACGGTTTCCTGCTGAGCTATCAGCACACCGGCGATAAGCAGATGGTTGAGCTGTCGCGCAGCCTGGCGCACTACTTCCTCAACCGCCTGCCGGAAGATGATGTTTGCCATTGGGATCTGGCGCTGCTCGGCACCGATGCCGTGCGCGACAGTTCGGCGGCGGCGATTGCCGCCTGCGGCCTGCTGGAGCTGGTCAAGGCGCTGCCAACGCTCGACGCCAACCGCGCGTATTACGAAGAGATGGTGCTACGCATTGCGCTATCGCTGACCGACAACTACCTGGCCCACGACGATGACCCTACCGAAGGGCTGCTGCAGCACTCGGTTTATCATATGGGCAGCGGAAAGGGCGTCGATCAGTGCTGTAGCTGGGGTGACTATTTCTATCTTGAGCTGCTGGCGCGGCTGCGACAGATTTGGTACCCGTACTGGTAATCCTCAAGGAATGGAGAACGAGATGAAAAACGTAGCCGTGTTATTAGCCCCCGGGTTTGAAGAGGGGGAAGCGATAGTCACTATCGATATCCTGCGCCGTCTGAATATTGCGGTGCAGACGATTGCCTGCGGCGAGAGTCGCGAAGTGGTGAGCTACCACGCTATCCCGATGCTAGCGGATAGCACCCTGAAGGCCAGCTTCGATCAAACCTTTGATGCCGTGGTGTTGCCGGGCGGCCCGGAAGGCAGTGTTAATCTGGCGAAAAGCGCGGAGGTCATTGCCTTCGTTCGCCGCCACGATGAAGCGGGCAAATATATCTGCCCGATTTGCTCCGCCGCCGCCCGCGTGTTGGGCGGTAACGGGCTGCTGAAGGGGCGTCGCTATGTCTGTTCTGGCGATCTTTGGCAGCAGGTGAGCGATGGCGTGTACGTGGATGCCGACGTCGTGGAAGACGGCAATCTGCTCAGCGGCCGGGGGCTGGGCAAGGTGTTTGATTTCGCTTTTACCCTGGCGGCGCGGCTGCAGGGCGATGAAGCGCCGGCGCGCGAACAGGCGGAACATATTTATTATCCGTGGCCCTAGCCGCACGGCATGCTGTTAAAGGTTTCACTGCCCGTGTCATGCGGGCAGTGGCTGGATTAGTGGCAGTCTGGTACGCGTTCAGCTTTTTCACGGCTGATATCTAGCAGCGCGCTGCGGAAAGAGGCATTAAACATCGGTCCATGGCCCAGGCCCGGGAAATCCCAAACAGCGGCATCTACCTCTTTCTCTTTCAGCGTAGTCATCGCGGTATTCACTTTTGTTAGCACGTGATCAGCGTTCGAATCCCGCTTATCGCCCGGCGTCGCTGACCCTTCCATAATGACCAGACTTTTGCCGCAGTACGACGCAGGTTCGGCCGTCGTGATACGGCTAAGTAGCGCAAAGTTATCCCGGCTAAGCGATGGGCTGGCGCTATAGTAAGCGCGGAAGTACGAGGATGACAGCCAGGAGTCGAGCACAAACAGGCCGCCGAAGGAGTGGCCCCACAGGCCGCGGCGCTGCGGATTGATACTCAATCCTTGCTCCGCCTTAACGGCGATATGCGTTTCCAGCAGTTGACGGAAATCATGACTCCCCCCGCTTTTACGATCGGTTGGTGCCTGGCCGTTTCCTTTGACGGCAGGCGTATAATCATAGGACCGGCCCTTCAGATCGAAAGGCAGGTTGGTCTGATAGCCGACCGCGACGATCACCGGCGGCGATTGCGCCGTGAGCTGTTTGAGCAGCTCGTCAGACAGACGGTCCATTACCGCATTGCCGTCAAGCATATATAACACCGGGTAGCCGGTGGGCGGCGCGGCTTTGTTCGGCACTGCCGTCCACACCCGATAGTGGCGTGCGCCGTCGGCGGAGTCGAACTGATGGACGCTGAAGTGGTAAAAGGCCGAACCCTTTTCGGCGATATTGGGCCCCAGCGGCTGCATATCGGGTTTTGCTAAGACAGGAGCGCTGTAACTGAGCGTAAGGCAAGAGAAAATGGCAAAAAGCGTCCTGCGCGGGGGCGTGGAGCGAGACTCGCGGGCATACATCTGATGATTTTTCCTTTTCCGCCGGTGAATTTTAATTTTAGCCTGTACATACCGTTTGGGGGTACCGTGCCAGACAGGGTGTTAACAAAAACAATAATAAGAATAATTACCAATTTCATTTGAGGATTGCAATGATTAATAGGAATCGAATGAAAGCGGAAAGGCGTATAGGGCAAATCTCAGTTGTAGGGAATGGAGGGAATATCAGATCGGAGCAGTAAGCGCTCGGAAAGTAAGGATAAAAAGGAATGAGCGGGGACACGGTAGGTGATAGATATGGACTGATGTCTGCAATCAGTCACGCCATGCGACGTGTTTTGATGTTTATTATTATTAAAGGTTGGTATGTAAATAGAGAGATGTAAACGTTCGTGGTTAATACTGTGGTGGTAGGAATGTTTATTATGATGGTTTTTTATAAAGATGGATTTCTATTTTATCCAAATGGCGGATTTCTTATTTCACCATAATCTCCCGGTACATTGTTCTTGGTAAAGATAGTTGTATGGAGCATTTTTATAAAGTGTATTAACGCGGCAGGGGCCTTGCAAGCGGGAGAGAATATTATAAGGAGGGAAATATTCTCTCCCTTCACCGGAAAGTGAGGGAATGCCATAGGATAATGTGGCCATGGAACGTCCCGCATTTTTCTGGAAAGATGATAAGAAGTGCTTACGCTTTCCATTGATTTCAATTGTTTTTCTTTTTTGCAATCATGGAATTATACACTCGCCATAATGACACTATCAACATTCCAGACGCCGGACGTCGTTCGTCTGAAGGAACACCTCAGCGGCGTCCAGTCGCATTAGAGAATCGCCGTAACCCTTTCATACTACAGGTATAACCGGAGCCACTTCTGGTTATCGTTTTTCTTGCGGCTCTCTCCGGCCAGCGAGCCTGTTGATGGGCAGAGCATCGTCAAAAAAACGCCGTTTTTTTTATATCTTAAGTGCGTGGTAATTTGTTTTTTATCAATAGGTTATTGTGTTTCGCTAAGGTAAGTAAAGATAACTTTAGGGGTTGGGTAGATGTTGATAAGAATAATGAAGCTAACTTCATTTTAAATTAAGCGCAAAGCTTACTATCTTGGCATTTAATTCAATCTATTACTTTCTTTACCCTCAGCAGGAAAGAGGTTGTAGACGCTGGTGGTTTATTCATTGGCGCTGTGATAGCGCGTTTGAGTTGGCCGTAACCATCCCCGGTAATCGGGGGAAGCACATTGATTTTTCGGGGGGAGAGAGGGCGGTCTTCTCCTGAAACACTATTCATCCCGCCAGAGAAAACATTATGGAAACTAAAGAGTTTGTTCTGAACGACAAAAAATTCATGTTGGTAAAATTACAAGCGTGGAATCGCCTGATGTTTGTTGCGGATTTACAGAAAGATATTCTTACGCCGCTTCTGGATAACCTGGGCGAAAAATCTCTGGAAGGTGTTTTTTCAGCTGTATCCGAGCAGGGCGCTAAGCCAGATGTAATGAAGTTATTAAAATCACTGTCTGGTGTAATCGATAGTCGTAATTTAGAGAAATGGGTAAAAAGAGTACTCTCTGAGGGAATGATTGTTTCTATCAAAGAGGATGAACAAAAAGTAAAACTATCTTTCCACGAGCTTACAAAACTATTCTCGGCTCCGCAAGATATTATCATGCTGATGAAAGAAGCCATTGTATTTAATCTCGATGGCATTCTCGACATTATTAAGGGTATGGGAGGGAAAAAGGCTGATACACCGCAAATAAGCTAAAGAGGAGCTCAGGAGAATAGCTCTTCAAACTATAAGAAAATACATTGAATCAGAAATGGAATAGGGATGTTCCTGGGTGGTTTTGAGCTTATCACCGTGTGTTTTCTTTTTTATTAATAAATATGGACTGAATTTATATGAATGGAACAATAGATTTTTTCTCGCCAACAGGCGAAAAACTCGCAAGCACGGCAGAAATGACAGGGGCTGCCCCGGTCGAAAGCGGAGCGATCCGTTTACCTGTATCTGCGAGGGATGTCACGGGCGTACAAAAGGATAAGAACGCCCTTAATATCTTAATGAAAGATAATCAAAAAATCGTCATCGAAGACTTTTTTGGCGACACAAAAAAGAAGCTGGTTTTTGACGATGGTAAGGAGATTTTTGAGGCTGATTATCTCGACAAAGAACAATTCAATGGTCTGCAATTTAAACCATTACAGAGCTTTGAAGAGGTGTTTACCGCGGCTGAACCAGCCGCGAACGATAGCGATGTTTATGTATGGGTCGTGCCATTAATCGCCGCGGTTGCGATCGGTGGTCTCGCCATTGCCGCCGTTAATGATAACGACGACGGCGGTGATAATAGCCAGGATAAGGCCAAAGCCAAACTCAAGGAAGCGAAAGACGGCGCCAATCAGGCGATCGACACTATGGCGTACCTGAGCAGCGAACAGAAAGAAGCCGCTCACCAGGCCGTTGAAAATGCGACCACCGTAGATGAGGTGCAGAAAGCTCTGTCCGACGCCACGGCGAAAAATCTTGAAGAAGCCAAAGCCGATGCCAATCAGGCGATCGACGGCATGACGCATCTGAGCGATGAGCAGAGAGGGGCGGCTCAACAGGCGGTGAACGTTGCGACCGGCGTTGTGGGCGTAGAGGAAGCGCTTGCTGACGCGGTGGCGAAAAACCTTGAGGAAGGCAAAGCCGACGCCAGTGAGGCAATCAACGCCATGGCGTACCTGAGCGACGAACAGAAGGCTGAAGCTCAGAAAGCCGTTGATAATGCGAGCAGCGTCGACGAGGTGCAGAAAGCGCTGGCCGATGCCGTGGCGATAAACCTTGAGGAAGGTAAAGCCGACGCCAATGAAGCGATCGACAATATGGCGTACCTGAGCAACGAGCAGAAGGCCGAGGCACACCAGGCGATCAATGGCGCGACTGACATTGCGCAGGTGGAAAAAACCGAGGCCGATGCCGCGGCGACAAACCTTGAGGCAGGCAAAGCCGACGCCAACAAGGCGATCGACGATATGGCGTACCTGAGCAACGAGCAGAAAGCCGAGGCGCAGCAAGCGGTGAACGACGCGACCGACATTGCGGGCGTGGAAAAAGCGGTGGCCGATACCGCGGCGAAAAACCTTGAGGAAGGTAAAGCCGACGCCTATCAGGCGATCGACGATATGGCCTATCTGAGCGATGAGCAGAAAGAAGCGGCCCGCCAGGCGGTGAAAGACGCGACGGACCCGGCGGGGGTAGAGAAAGCGCTGACTGATGCCGTGGCGACAAACCTTGAGGAAGGTAAAGCCGACGCCAATAAGGCGATCGACGACATGACCTATCTCAGCGACGAGCAGAAAGAAGCGGCTCACCAGGCAGTGAACGACGCCACCGATATTGCGGGCGTGGAGAAAGCAGAGACTGCTGCCGCGGCGACAAACCTTGAGGAAGGCAAAGCCGACGCCAATAAGGCGATCGACGACATGACCTATCTCAGCGACGAGCAGAAAGAAGCGGCTCACCAGGCAGTGAACGACGCCACCGATATTGCGGGCGTGGAGAAAGCCGAAGCCGCCGCTGCCGCGAAAAACCTTGAGGAAGGCAAGGCCGACGCCAATAAGGCGATCGACGACATGGCCTATCTCAGCGACGAGCAGAAAGAAGCGGCTCACCAGGCAGTGAACGACGCCACCGATATTGCGGGCGTGGAGAAAGCAGAGACTGCTGCCGCGGCGACAAACCTTGAGGAAGGCAAAGCCGACGCCAACAAGGCGATCGACGACATGACCTATCTGAGCGACGAGCAGAAAGAAGCGGCTCACCAGGCAGTGAACGACGCGACAGGCGTGGCGGGCCTTGAGCAAGCGCTGGCCGATGCCACCAGCAATAACCTTGATGGCGCGAAAGATAGCGCCAACAAGGCGATCGACGCTATGGATAACCTGAGCAAGGATGAAAAGGACGCAGCGCATCAGGCGGTAAACGACGCCACCGATATCGCGGGGGTGGAGAAAGCTCAATCCGACGCCGCTACCCTCAATGCTGAAAACGAACCGTCATTCCTGGAAGATATTCTCAGCGGCATCTGGAATGCGATTATTGCCATTCCGAAAGGATTGTTAGAAGCACTTAAATCGGTTATTCCGATGTTAAGTGATTACCACTTTTTGCTCGAATCCGCGCCTGCGGCACTGACCGGCGTCGCCCTGGTCGCCTGGGAGGCATTCGTTGAAGTCATTCACGTGCCATTAAGTTTTATTTCCAACATGGTTCAGTGGGTGACAGGATTTATCACCGGTATTCTGGGAGGGATTTGGGGACCATTAGGAACCATTCCGCAAATCTTTAATGGTTTACTGATTCTCGTAGATGGCCTGGGTAACGGCTTTAAAATTATTGTAGAGAGTATCGGTGTTGGTCTTATTAGCCTGCCTGCGATCGTTACCGGCGCCATAGGTTGGGTGATAACCCTGGTTAAAGGATTTACCGCTTTACTAAACGGTGATTCCTCCGCAATGGAAGATTTCGTCGCTGATTTCTCGCAATCGCTATTGCAAAACCCACTGATTCCATTAGTACTGGGCGACTTGTTCGTCGCTATTATGGCTATTCCTAAGCTAGGTGTTGAGGTTATAAGCGTCATTGCCGAATGGGTTTTGGGGATTATTACCGGATTCCTGCAGTTTATTCCGGGATTAATACCGATTGCCAGTGTGGTTTCAGATTTCACGTTGGCCATTGATGGCGTTCTTATTGCTATTCATTATGGCTTAAGTAATGTTGTTAACCTGGTCACGAAACTGGGTATGGCGTTGATTATGGGTCTCCCGATTGCCATGAGTGCTGGGACATCGGCGGTAACCATAGTTGAAGCCTTTATAAAAGGCATGCTGGGTTTAAACTCGGATTCCGATACTCCAGATACGCCAATTAATAATTTTATTGACTCTATTATTGACTTTATTTCTTCGCCGATCGAAGGCCTCAAGAATATTTTTTCTTCTATTTCCAATAGCATTCAGGATTTCTTTAAAGATCCGGCCGCCTTTATTGGGAATGTGATCCAGAGTGCTATTGATGTTATTCTTGCGCCATGCAAGTTTATTATTGATACAGTAGGTTCTATTATTGATTTTATTGCCGCGCCGTTTGAGGCTATCGGCAAAGTTATTGGTAATCTCATAGAATGCATTGGTAACTTCCTCAGCGATCCGTTTGGCGCTATTGGTAACATATTCCAGGATATCATAGATATTATTCTTGCGCCGTGTAAGTTCTTTATTGACACGGCTAGCTCCATCTTTAATTTTATTACTAATCCGATTGATTCGATATTAAAACTGCTCGGCGATCCTCTAACATTGATGGTCAAATTTATTAGCGACCCAGTCGGAACGGTTACAGATATTATTAACTCGGTCATTGATGCCATCTTGAGTCCATTTAAGGGAATCATTGATTTTGTCTCCGAAGTTATTTATGGCATCACTCATCCGCTGGAAACGATCTCTAATATCATTAACGATATTGTCGCGAAAATTTTTGGCGGCTCCTCCAATGACAATGTGGCCGCCAATGCGCTCAATACTTTAGCTGATTCCGTTGAAACTGCTGCCGAGGCGGCGAAACCAGCGGCTGAAACCCTTGATAAACTGCTCGTTAGCGCAGAAAAAACGGTTGATAATCTTCTGGAAAAATCTGTGGGTGAAGGCAGCGAGAAAAGTTTGTCTACTGATGATTTGGCCACCATGACCAATACGCTTAATGAGTTAGCCACTTACTCTGATAGCAACGTAACTTCGCTTAACGAAATGGTTGATTCGCAGACTTCTCAGGCTTCACAGGCTTCTAAGGAAGCAGTAAACGAAGAGTTGACTGATGAACAGCTCGCTTCGCTGACGGAGGAAAATAATGCCAACGATATCAATTTGGATTCTCTGGTAGGTGAAGAAAACAATTCCGTCGTGGCAGAAAACAAAGTTACTGAACAGCAACAAGGTGCTGAAGATTCTGGAGAATATAACTCACTGAATCAAATCGTCAATCAGCTACAGCTAAATGAAGAAAGTTATCAGTATGCTGCTGCTTAATTCTAAGTAATACCTTTCCCGGCTGCTACATCGGTTAGCCGCCGGGATTGGTCAGCCACATAGCTTTACAGTATGTGGTTCTCAACGGTGTCATGAGATGTACCTTCATGCACGATACCAGATATACATCATCATGGAATGATAACGCGTTGTATTTATAATTCAGGGAGCTATCCAGTGGGACTTACTCATAAAGCACGACTCTATTTATCCGTTGCCATAGGAAATCTGTTAATGATTGCTAGTGCTTCCTGTGAGCTTATCACTTTTCCCGTTTCATTTGTTAATGAGGATAAATCATCAACGTCACCAGAAACTCCACAACCAAATAAGCCACTGTCCAATGATGCCCCAGTTGTATATGCTAAACCGGTTGAAAAAACTCAACTTGCAAAACAACTGCCGCCTGCTGCACCTGCAGATACGGTTATAAAAAATATTATTTCTTCAAAAGAAAAATATAATCTGCACAGCGCAATGCTGATGGCCGTTAGCTGGCACCCGGAAATTAAACGGGCAATAGCTGAATCGGAAAGACTAAAGTCGATGATAGATGAGGTTAAATCTGCATATTATCCTAATGTGCAAATGGGCCTTAATTCCGGTATCGCCAAAGATGATTATAGTGATGATAATAATAAAACCAATCAACTCAACTTATCAGTTGAGCAGATGATTTATGATTTTGGTAGCACCAGTGACCGGGTTGAGCTCTCTCAACTGAATGTCGCCAGCGCCAGCTACGAAATAGAAAAAGAGATTAATGATATTCTTTATCAGACGATTGGCGCCTATTTGCAAATAGTCCGCTATCATCAACTCAGCGCTGCGGCAAAGGAACGTATTGACGGTTTTTCTAAGATCAAAGATTTAACGAAAAAACGCGTTGCTTTGGGGGCCAGCGCTGAATCTGATTACTCTCAGGCAAACCTCAGAGTAGCCGAGGCACTCTCAAATTATAATGATTATATTTCGCAATATAAAAAATGGCTGGCTACGCTGGATCATTTATTAAATAAAAAAATATCAGCCAGTATTATCATGGAGTTCCCGGCTGAAATCGAAGAACTCTATAATAATATCTTACGTGATAATCCAGTTAATATTGACTCACCGGCAATCAGGGTTGCCAGAGCTAAAATTGATATAGCCAAAAAACAAATCGATGTTCAGAAGAATGAATATTATCCGACAATAACGTTGGCGCCTTACTATGAACATGATTTGACTGAACAATCGACTAACAATGGCACCACCAAAAACCGCGACCGTTATGGCGCATTTATTAATGTAAAAGTCCCGCTTTATCAGGGCGGATCTGTATCCTCTAAGGTACAGCAAGCACAAGATGCGCTCAATACTGCGCAATTTAACTTAGATGCTGAAAAGAATAATGCCGATCAGAGAATAATGGAATATTCGAGCCAAATGCGAAACACCAAAATTAGCCTCGAAAACAAACGCGAAAGGGAGCAGAGCGCTATAAGAACGCGTAATCTTTATATGTCACAGTACCTGGAGTTGGGGGCTCGTTCGGTTTCCGATTTAACTAGCGCTGAAGCCGAGATCCATCAGACCAAAGCCGACATCATTAATAGTCATTATACTTTGTCGAACCTTGCCATGGAAAGTCTGTACTACGCTGGCAAATTAATTAATTTAATGAAAAATAAAGGATGATATAGTGCAAGATATGGATTTCTTTTCCTCTATGGAAAGTGACAGTGGCGCCAAAGAGTACTATCTGGAGCAGTGGAAAAGCGCGTTAGTGACTATCGCGCACCATTATCGTCTCAATGTTTCAGAACAGAATATCCTGATAACATCTTTATGGCATGATAAAGATTCAAGCAGTAAAGTTGTAGAGATTATGAGTCGCCGGGCAGGGCTTTCTTTTAAGGAAGACGCTGTTGCGGGTTATCGTTTTAATTCGTGGTTGTTTCCGCAAGTGCTGGAAATGAAAGATGGCCGTCTGGCCATTATCAAGAGTATTGATGAAGATAAAAATTTTGTTGTCTCGTTTATTGAAGATAATGAGCTGATCTCACTATTACAAGAAGATGAGGTCCGCGCTGAAGGTCGTAGAATTATCACGCTGCGCCCGGCCAAAAATGTCTCCGATCCTCGCATTGATGATTACATCAAGCCGGCTGAAAAGTACTGGGTCTGGAAAATTATTTTTGCCGACATGAAACCATACTATCTGGTCATACTGGGGTCTCTGTTTGTCAATGTGCTTGGTCTGGCCGGTATTACTTACTCTATGCAGACCTACGACCGCGTCATTCCAGCACAGTCACATCCTACAATGTGGGTGCTTTTCATTGGTGTGATCCTGGCGCTTATTTTTGATTTCACCTTGCGCTTAATTCGCTATAGCGTAACTGATATCCTCGGCAAGCGTGCAGACTTGATTATTTCAGACAGGGTCTTTGGTCGTGCCTTGAGGATTAAAAACCCTTATCGCCCGAAATCAACAGGGTCGTTTATTTCTCAGCTAAAGGAACTGGAACAGGTTCGTGAAATGATGACTTCGTCAACCGTCGTTGCCATCACGGATTTACCGTTCTTCTTTATGTTCCTGGTAATTATCTATTTTTTGGGGGGAATTGTCTTCCTCGTACCTTTAGCTGGGGCCATTCTTATGGTGCTTCCTGGTCTATTAAGTCAAAAGAAACTGTTCAGGTTAGCCAACACGGCTACGCGAGAATCCAGTCTGCGTAACGCCATGCTGGTCGAAACGGTTCAAGGGCTGGACGACATCAAATTTTTGCAAGCCGAGCATCGCTTTCAACAGCAATGGCTGCACTACATTAAGACGACGGCAGAAAACAGTCTGGAATTAAAGCATCTGACGCATACCTTAACAACCTGGTCATATTTCGTCCAGAGTTCGGTGTTTGTATGCCTGGTACTGGTAGGAACTCCCTTTGTTATGTCCGGCGATCTGTCAACCGGGGCATTAGTGGCCTCATCCATTCTGAGCTCAAGAATGATGGCGCCTATTGCGCAAATAGCGAGCATCATAACTCGTTGGCAACAAACCAAAGTCGCGATGACTGGTCTCGACTCGATAATGCAATTACCCATCGATCAACCGGAACATCAACGGTTGATTCACAAGAAATTTATCGAAGGCCAGTATTCGATTACCAACGCGGCTTTTACGCATCAGGTAGACGGTCAGAAAATCGCGGTGAGTATTGATTCGCTGGAGATCAAAGCGGGTGAGCGTATTGCCATTCTTGGGCGCAATGGTTCGGGTAAGTCATCGCTGTTAAACGCGCTTTCAGGGATGATGCATCAGAAGTCCGGCGAAGTAATTCTGGATGGTATCAATATTAATGATATCGATCCCGCCGATCTGCGTCGTGATGTTGGATACCTGAGCCAAAACTCTCGACTATTTTTCGGTTCGCTTCGTGAAAATATTACACTGGGATCCCCCTTGGCCCAGGATGAAGATATTATTGAAGCCATTAAGATAACCGGTGCCATTAATTTCATCAACCAGCTACCATCGGGTTTAGATTATATTATCCAGGAGGGTGGGCACGGTCTTTCTGGCGGACAGCAGCAGACTATTCTGTTGGCTCGACTGGTATTGCGTAATCCTAATATTGTTATTATGGATGAACCCACTTCCTCACTGGATGATGTGACAGAAGATGAGTTCGTCAAAAAAATGAACAACTGGATTTCCGGTAAAACAGTTATTATTGCTACCCATCGTAAGAAAATATTGGATCTTGTTAATCGAACTATCGTGGTGTCTGGCGGTAGGGTGGTGTTAGATAAACGCAAAGATGAAATTATTGATGATATGTAATTAATATATTGCCACTAATTATATCATTATATTTCGCCCAGCTATTTTAAATGATGGTTTTTAATGAAAAATATACCAGGAAAAGTAAAAAAGAATTTTATACTTACAAAGGACTTTTGTAAGAATGTTTTTTTTACAACGGATAAGGATGCGACTCATAGGGTACGAGAGACTGACGAGTTTACGCTTGCCGACACGCATGGCGGCGTTAAGACTAGCCGGGCATTGTATATATTGCTCAGCGTTATCTTTTTTCTCAGCGTATTTTTGCTGTGGGCTTCTATGTTTAGTATTGATGAAGTCTCGAAAGGCGATGGGAGGGTTATCCCCAGCTCGAAAGAGAAGATCATTCAATCTCTTGATGGTGGGATTCTCGATAGAATCAACGTTACTGAAGGACAGATAGTTCAGGTGGGGGATATTATTGCTAATCTGGATACGATAAGAACCCAGGCTGCAGTGATGGAATCTGAATCCAAATATCGGGCGCTATTGGCCAGCAAAGTTAGACTTTTGGCGGAGATTAGCAATCGTCCTTTAGTTTTTCCTGATGAATTACATGATTTTGCAGAAATCACCGATAGAGAAATGGTGCTTTATACTTCGCGGAAAAATAATTATATCGCGTCGATGAAAGATATTCAGGCGTCAAGAGTATTATTGAATAACGAACTCGCGATTAACACTCGACTTATGGCCCAGGGGGCGTCAAGTAAAGTTGATGTTATCAGACTCAGGAAGCAGCTCGTCGATCTGAATATGAAAGAATCAGAGCTAAACTACAACTATCAGGTAAAATCTGGAGAGGAACTATCGAGAATTTCCGGAGAAGTTGATTCGTTATATCAGAAGATCATCGGTCAGCGCGATCTACTGAAAAAATCGACCATCACTTCTCCAGTCAGGGGCATTGTGAAAAATATTGAAGTTAACACTATTGGTGGCGTCATTCCCCCAAATGGAACTATCATGAACATCGTTCCCCTTGATGACCGATTACTTATCGAGGCTAAAATATTGCCACGTGATATCGCTTTTATTCATCCAGGACAGCGTGCGATCGTCAAAATCACCGCCTATGACTACTCAATCTATGGGGGACTGGATGGTGAGGTGGTAACAATTTCACCTGACACGATTTCCGATCCTCAAAAACCGGAAGTTGTTTTTTATCTTGTTTATATCAGAACCACGAAGGACCATTTGCAAACTAAAGATAATAAACAGCACTTTATTTCTCCTGGGATGGTGGCGAGTGTAGATATCAAGACCGGCAAAAAGACAATCCTTCAGTACCTGATTAAACCATTTAACAAGGTTGGTGAAGCGCTTAGGGAAAGATAGCCAGATGGGGCTTATGCTGGCGAATCACCGTATGTCAAAACTAAAACGGGTTTCTGTCACCAGGGGGGCGTCATACCAGATGCGTCCCCCTGGACCGGGAGAGGAAAAGCAACCGGAGGTAATAGAAGGCGTCCGGTTTATTATCATTAATATCCGCGTGGCGTCTCAACGATCTCACGACGACGTCGCGGAATCGACTCCCACAATTGCTGACTGGTGACCAGTAAAATATATCTTGTTGATAATACATTAACCTGATTGATTACAATAAAAAACAGGCATGCGATGCACGAAAATTATCGGGATATTGAAGCCATCCCGCTTGAGTTGTATGGTAAGGTCTTTTCCTGTCTGATAAAAAAATTCGGGGAGATGAATATTTACATTTCCTTTTTCACTGTTATCTCCGTAAAACTTCTCTACTCTTTTACTGTGAAAAGTATAAATATCATCCATTCTTGTATAGGTAAAACTAATCACTCTCCTGATATTTATCCGAATACCATTGTCTACCGCATAACCATACATTGTTAACTCGCCTTTATTACCGCCAAAAATAAAACCATAACTTGCATCTAATTTAAAATCATTGTTAATGAGAGTATGGCGGCTATGGCATGAAATAGCACTGTCGGTATTAAATGGAGAGGGTAAATAAAAATATACCCCTGCAAAAGCGCCTAAACATGCAAGTGAGCATAAAATGGATTTATATCTCATGGTGTTTCCTCTAATTCTCTCGCTATGGTAACGGAGCGACAGTCTTGTTGTTTTTTATTATATGTAGCGCAGTTGATTATGTTTATTTTTGATTGCATCGGAGATACGGTAAAAAAAACGTTCTCTTTATTAAAGCAGGGTAACCCGACACTTTTCATTATGTTTTTAATTTCATTTTCAGAATATTGATCACCTATAGTGTAGATGAAGCAGTTCGTGGATGAGAGTTGGTTATAAGATTTGAATATATTATCATTAGTGAAGCTTATGTACATGAATCCCAATACGGTTATCAGTATTAATAATATAGCTCCGGTGAATAAAACGTAGCGGGTTTTTATTTGTAATCTATTCTTTTTCGCAACCTGAATCGTTGACGTGAGGACCATATCAGAACCAAATTCGGGAGGAAGCGATACAGGTATCTCCTCGGTGAAGTGTTTTTTGCCGATTTCAACGGACGGCACTGGTTCTATATCCTTTTCCGCTGTGCCTTCTGGTGTTTGATTACTCTCATTGAGTTGAAACGCCGGGGGGGTATCCTGCGTAATTAATACACTGACACTATTGTTAAAAATAATACCATGACGTGGGACGGTTTCAATAACATCACATAATTCCAGCTGTGCCAGTTTTCTACGTAGATGTAGTATGCTCTGATAAAAAGTATTAGAACTCACTGTGGACTCTCGCTTCAAGCCCCAGGCGTACAGGATTAGCTCATCCTGAGATACAAGACGTCCTTGGTTTTTTAATAATCTATCCAGACAAAGGCTTGCTGGAACATGAAGTTTAAGTTTTGTTCCAGTATTCATGTCCTCTATTGTTCTGCGAAATGGAATAAATTTAACACGACCATTAATTATAAAGTAATGATTATTTTTTGAGCCGCTTTCTTTTTCTTCGATCATTAAAAAATCCTTTTATATTAATGGTTTATTTCTTCCGCGCTAAGACGAGTAGGATAACTTAATATGAAATAAAATCTCTAAATTAAGGCATAACTAAAGTGAATAAGAATAAGAAATGACTTTTCAGTGTAAACCAATCAGAAAACTATCTATTCTTCACAATAGAAAGCGAAGCGCTTTATTAGTTTGCTTTGTAATAAAAAAAGAATCAACAACAACAATGAATTTCAGAATGATTAAAATTGATGATGATTTATCTGTTATACATTGTGCTTTGACGATGGAATATCATTTTTATGTCAAGAATCAATATGTAAAATTGGGTCTTGATACGATGTATGATGAGCTTAGACTGGGTGAAAAAAGTAAAATATATATACTTGAGGAGCTTGGTTTCCTTAGTGTCTATACTTTATTATATATGATTCATTTGATTTATGAACGCAGGGATGCCTCAATCATCATACTGAGCGATAGAATCGTTCAGGGAGATGCGTCTTTGTTCTTTGTATCAAAACGTTCATCAATAGATGAGTGGCGTAAAATATTACTGGTTGATAATTCAAAACAAATTAAAGTATTAATTTCGTATTACTATTCAATTTGCAATGGGGAAGGGTTAACCCAACAGGCGCATGCTGTTTTACTGATGACCCGGGGAATTAAAACCATTGGCTCTATATGCAATACGTTGAATCTTAACAGGAAACAAGTTTCATATTATCACTCAAAACTCAAAGAGAAACTTGGTTTGCATGACCCGATGTTATTTTATAACTATCTCAACTGGTTATAACAGCGCGCTGGCCCCGAAGGGGTGAGCCGCGTTGCGGCGAATAATCGAACGCAGTTCGATGAAGAGTCCGGTTGCAGAAAAGCAAAAACCCAGCCATAGGCTGGGTTCTCTGAATAAGTGGTGCCCGGACTCGGACTAACGCCGCAGGCGTTGAACAGCACGCTTGTCGCGCTGGCCCCGAAGGGGTGAGCCGCGTTGCGGCGAATAATCGAACGCAGTTCGATGAAGAGTCCGGCCTCAGAAAAGCAAAAACCCGCCTTTTGGGCGGGTTCTTTAAATAGTGGTGCCCGGACTCGGACTAACGCCGCAGGCGTTGAACAGCGCGCTTGTCGCGCTGGCCCCGAAGGGGTGAGCCGCGTTGCGGCGAATAATCGAACGCAGTTCGATGAAGAGTCCGGCCGCAGAAAAGCAAAAACCCGCCTTTTGGGCGGGTTCTTTAAATAGTGGTGCCCGGACTCGGACTAACGCCGCAGGCGTTGAACAGCGCGCTTGTCGCGCTGGCCCCGAAGGGGTGAGCCGCGTTGCGGCGAATAATCGAACGCAGTTCGATGAAGAGTCCGGCCGCAGAAAAGCAAAAACCCGCCTTTTGGGCGGGTTCTTTAAATAGTGGTGCCCGGACTCGGAATCGAACCAAGGACACGGGGATTTTCAATCCCCTGCTCTACCGACTGAGCTATCCGGGCAACGGGGCGCATTAAACCTGATTCACCGCGCCTCGTCAACGAAATTTATAAATTTCGCAGCAGACTGCACAATCTATCACCACTTTGCCGTAAAAGCACGCGTCGTCAGGCAAAAAAGGCCGTCCACGCGACCGAAATCGGCATTGCCAGCAGCAGGGCGGGGAGCATATTGACCACTGCGAACATCTTAATCCCGCAGATACGCAGGCCGGTCGCCACCAGCAGCATACCGCCGACGGCGCTGAAGTCGGCCATCATCATCGGCGTGGTCAGCGGCATGATAAGCGAGGCGCAGGCCGCCAGACTAAGCTGAATCAGCAGCATCGGCACACAGATTGCCGACACCGCCAGCCCCAGGGTGCAGGCGAAAATCGTGGCGGTGAAAAAGTCGAGAAACGCTTTGGCGATAAGGATGCTGGCGTCGCCGGTCATTCCTTCGCGCATGGCGCCAAAAACGCCGGTACCGCTGGCGCAAAACAACACGATGATCGCCACGTAGCTCTGAATATAAGACTCGTGGGCCGAGGCCTTTTTCCTGCCCTTTGGCGACAATAGTTGCTGGAGTTTGCTCACCAGGGTATTGATGCCTTTCTCCATATTACACACTTCGCCGAGTAGCGCGCCGACCAGCGTCGCCAGCACCATCACCGGCAGGTTGGCGCACTTGATGACCAGTAAAATACCAATCCCTAGTGATGCCAGCCCGAAAATCGAGGTCATCGAGGCGCGGATCCGTTCCGGCAATCGTTGGCTCAGCAGCGCGCCCAATACGCCGCCGGCAAGCACCGCGCTGGCGTTAATAAATGGCCCTATAACCAAAGTAAACTCCTGTTAATTATTCCTGATGTCCGCATTATTATGGCCATGTTTTGCCGCGAAGGCTTGCGGATACGTGGGGAGAATGCATATGGATTTCATCTTGCGCCACTTTCGGAAAGGTGCCATGATTGCGCGGATTTTCACCTCTTTACCCTGAGGCCGCCGGGATGACGACATCGCCATTACATCGCCGTTGCCGCTGCGTACTGCTGCGTGGTTTGCCTCATTCCTTACTCCCCCAGTTCACCATGCGGTGAAGGCCACGTATGCTCACTGTAGGACAACAGTAAGATCGGACGCGTCTGCTTTTACTGATGTCCGGCGGTCGGAGCTGAATTCCGTCAGACCCGGACACATCGTTGGGCAAGTCTCCACCTTTGCCTGAGATTTTTACACTCCCGATACGGGCATTTGCGCTTATGAAATCTATGCACATTGCCGCCAGCTGCGAGCTGGTCTCCCGTCTGTCCACCCATCGTCAGGTTGTGGCGCTGGACAGCACTGATTTTACCGATGCGGCAGCGGTCGTCATCACCGCGGCGGATAGCCGCAGCGGTATCCTGGCCCTGCTCAAGCGCAGCGGATTCAATCTGCCGGTCTATCTGTTTAGCGAAACGCAAACGGATAAGCCGGAAGGAGTCGTCGCGGTGATTAGCGGCAAAGAGCAGGAGTGGCTGGAGCTGGAAGCGGCCGCCTGCGGCTATGAAGAGAAACTACTGCCGCCGTTTTTTAATACGCTTAGCCAGTACGTTGAGATGGACAACAGTACTTTCGCCTGTCCCGGCCATCAGCATGGCGCGTTCTTTAAAAAGCATCCGGCGGGCCGCCAGTTCTACGAGTTTTTCGGCGAGAACGTTTTTCGCGCCGACATGTGCAACGCCGACGTCAAGCTCGGCGATCTGCTGATCCATGAAGGTTCGGCGAAGCACGCGCAGAAATTTGCGGCAAAAGTTTTCAATGCCGATAAAACCTACTTCGTGCTTAATGGCACTTCCGCGGCGAACAAGGTCGTGACCAATGCGCTGCTGACCCGCGGCGATCTGGTACTGTTCGATCGCAACAACCATAAATCAAACCACCATGGCGCGCTGATCCAGGCCGGGGCGACGCCGGTCTATCTGGAAGCCGCGCGCAACCCGTTCGGCTTTATCGGCGGCATCGACGACCACTGCTTTGATGAAACCTACCTGCGCGAGCTGATCCGCGAGGCGGCGCCGGAAAAAGCCGACGCGCCGCGCCCGTTCCGCCTGGCGGTGATCCAGCTGGGCACCTATGACGGCACGGTGTATAACGCGCGCCAGGTGGTGGATAAAATCGGCCATCTCTGCGATTACATCCTGTTTGACTCGGCGTGGGTCGGTTACGAGCAGTTTATCCCGATGATGGCTGACTGCTCGCCGCTGCTGTTGGATCTCAATGAAAACGATCCGGGCATTTTTGTGACGCAATCGGTGCATAAGCAGCAGGCCGGTTTTTCGCAGACCTCGCAAATTCACAAGAAAGATAACCATCTGCGCGGCCAGGCGCGTTTCTGCCCGCATAAGCGGCTGAATAACGCCTTTATGTTGCATGCTTCCACCAGTCCGTTTTATCCGCTGTTCGCCTCGCTCGATGTGAATGCCAAAATCCACGAAGGAGAGAGCGGTCGGCGGCTGTGGGCGGAGTGCGTTGAGCTGGGTATTGAAGCGCGTAAAGCGATACTGGCGCAGTGTAAATTATTGCGGCCGTTTGTGCCGCCGCTGGTCGGCGGGAAACCGTGGCAGGAGCATTCGACGGCGACTATCGCCAGCGAACGGCGCTTCTTTAGCTTCGAACCGGGCGCGAGCTGGCACGGCTTTAGCGGGTATGCTGACAATCAATACTTTGTCGATCCGTGTAAGCTGCTGCTGACCACGCCGGGTATCGATGCCGATAGCGGAGACTATACCGAGTTTGGCATCCCGGCGACCATCCTGGCGCACTACCTGCGCGAAAACGGCATCGTGCCGGAGAAGTGCGATCTCAATTCGATTTTGTTCCTGCTGACGCCGGCCGAAAGCGCGGAGAAACTGGCGCGACTGGTGGCGATGCTGGCCCAGTTCGAACAGCATATCGAAGCGGATTCGCCGCTTGCTGAGGTATTGCCGACGATTTACAACAAATACCCGGTTCGCTACCGCGATTACACCATTCGCCAGCTGTGTCAGGAAATGCACGATCTGTACGTCAGTTTTGATGTTAAAGACCTGCAAAAGGCGATGTTCCGCAAGCAGAGTTTCCCGCCGGTGGTGATGAACCCGCAGGACGCCAACCGCGAATTTATCCGCGGCAACGTTGAGCTGGTGCGCCTGTGCGAGGCCGAAGGCCGCATCGCGGCGGAAGGGGCGCTACCGTATCCGCCGGGCGTGCTGTGCGTGGTGCCGGGCGAGATCTGGGGAGGCGCGGTGCTGCGCTACTTCCTTGCGCTGGAAGAGGGAGTCAATATGCTGCCGGGCTTTTCGCCGGAGCTGCAGGGGGTTTATAGCGAAACGGATGCCGATGGTATTAAGCGGTTGTATGGGTATGTGTTGATAGCCTAAGCCGGGACCAGGCATTGTGCGCGTATTTTGCCGGATGACGGCTGGCGCCTTATCCGGCCTACGGTCCGTGCGGCCTGCCTTTAATTTAATCATCGTGCTGGCTGAAACTGCCGGTACCAATGGCCTCAAAACCCCCGGTGGCGCTGCCGCTTACCGGGGCTACAGCGCTGTGCGGTTTGGTAGCCCGGAGAAGACGCAACGCGCCGCCTCCGGGAAAACTCCTGTGCGACAAAACCGTTGCCAACCGATAACAGTATCTACAAATTCTGTAGGCCCGGTAAGGCGTCAGCCGTCACCGGGCAATGACAATCAGGCGTTCTGGCGCGTGGCGGCAGGCTGTCTGACGTGTTGATACTTGAACAGCGCCACGAAAGCGAAGGCCAGCACCAGCGAGTAGGCGGCGAAAATCAGCCACACGCTTTGCCAGTTAGTGATCCCCTCAACGGTAAAGTGCTCGACAACTTTGCCGCTCACCATCCCACCAAGGATGCAGCCGAAGCCGTTGGTCATCATCAGGAACATACCCTGGGCGCTGGCGCGGATTTCCGGACGCACCTCTTTCTCAACGAACACTGAACCGGAGATGTTGAAAAAGTCGAAGGCACAGCCGTAGACGATCATCGACAGAACCAGCAGGACGGTACCGAACGGCGTCGGGTCGCCGAAGGCGAACAGGCCGAAGCGCAGCATCCACGCCACGATACTAATCAGCATCACGTTCTTAATGCCGTAGCGGCTAAGGAAGAACGGGATAGTCAGAATAAACAGCGTTTCGGAGATCTGCGAAATCGACATCAATACTGATGCGTGCTCGACGATAAAGCTACCGGAGAACAGCGGGTCTTTATCGAAGCTGTGCAGGAAGGTGTTGCCAAACATATTGGTGATCTGCAGTTCGGCGCCGAGCATCATGGAGAAGATAAAGAAGATTGCCATACGCTTGTTTTTAAACAGCGCAAAGGCGTTCAGGCCGAGCATCTCGGTCCAGCTCTGGTTGCGCTGGGCGTTGGCGACCGGAATATGCGGCAGCGTCAGGGTGAACAGCGCCAGCAAGACCGACAGCGTCGCGCCGATATAAAGCTGCATATGGCTAAGCTCGAAGCCCGAGAAGCTAACGCCCCACATGGCGAGGATAAAGCCGATGGTGCCCCAGATACGAATTGGCGGGAAATCGGTCACGATATCCAGCCCCGCCGACTGCAGGCGGTAGTAGGAGATGGTGTTGATCAAGCCAAGCGTCGGCATATAGGCCAGCGAGTTAAGCAAGATCACGAGGAACATCTCGCCTGGCGTAGTGACCTGCGCCGCGAGGTACAGCGTTAACGCGCCGACCAGGTGGCAGATGGCATACACCCATTTGGCGCTGATCCATTTATCGGCGACGATCCCGAGCAGCGTTGGCATCAGAACGGCGGCGATACCGAGCGAGCTATACACCGCGCCGATGGCCGCGCCGTCAAACTTCAGGGTGACGAACATGTACGAGCCGAGCGTGGTTAGCCAACTCCCCCAAAGGCAGAACTGCAGGAACGACAGTATTTTTAACTGCAGCTTAAGATTCATGTATTTATCCTCACGAATGTGGGCTTGTTATGTTTTTTAAATAACATAACCACCGTTATTTTGATGCGATTCTATCATTCAGCGATTGCAAGCTTCTGTTAACTGCCGCAGAAAATCGAAAGATATTACCAAGTATGTCATAAAAAAAGAGAGGCCCGGTGCGATGCCCGGGCCTGTGGGGGAGAAGCGTTACTTACGGCGATAGCTTTTTTGCGCGGTGTTAACTTTATACAGATAACGGCGCGATTCCGCCGACGGATGGCGGGTGGTGAGCGTCTGGTAGACGTCGCCTGGCGCCATACTGTTAATGATGTTCGCCGCCTGGACTTTATCGCTGGAGAAGACGCGCAGTACGCTGCCGGCGCCGCCGTTATAGGCGGTGATCACCGCGTAGCGACGCGAGGTGGGGTTATCGATGCCGGCGAGATAAACGTTGTTCAGCATCGCCAGATAGGCGGTACCGGTATCGATGTTATTCGCCGGGTCAAACAGATAGCTGCGGCTCGGCAGGCCGGATTTGCCCTGCGAGCGGAAGACGTCTTTCCCCGCGCTGTGCTGGACGACCTGCATCAGCCCCATGGCATCCGCGTGGCTCACCGCATAGGGGTTAAACGACGACTCTGTCTGCATTATCGCAAGGATCAGCGACTCATCTACGCCGTATTTACGCGAGGCCTGACGCACCATGCCGAGATATTTATGCGCACGTTTATCGAGGTGGTTAGGCACCAGATTAATGGTGATGCTATAAATCATGCGCAGGCCGTTGTTACGGCTCTTCAGGCGGGTTTGCAGCAGATAATCGGCATAGCGCGCGGCGCGCCACTCCCAGCGAATGGATTCGCCGGTGTTATCGACGACCTGGCCGTAGAGGAACGGTTCTTTGGAAATCTGAATATCATCGACGTCGGAATAGAGGTCGATAGAGTTGGGGTCATCGCCCATCAACAGGGTTTTGATAATCGCCTGGCGTAACCTTCCTTGCGGATCGGTTCCGGCGATGGTCTCGACGGTAATCGTACCGGCATCAAAGTTGATGTGGCTACGGGTTTGATATTGATCGGTATATTTTACGTAGTCCTTCGGCCCGGCGAGCAGAACTTCGTTATAACCCCAAATGTTCTCGATGTTATGGGCAAACTGGCCCATCAGGATATCGAATCCGTTAGTGTCCTTGACCCAGGCCTCGTTATATTCGGCGCCTTTTTTATTGGAACTGGAACAGGACACGAGCAGTGGCGCAATCAGCGCGAGCGCTAAGTATTTTTTCATCATTCCGGGAGTGCGTGTTGTGTTTGTTTGGTAAAGGCCGTGAGGCCCTTACTGTTGTTCCGGCGGCGTGTAGCCTTCGATGTGAACGTCTTTCCCTTCAAACAGGAACTGCACCATCTCCTGTTCCAGCAGCTTGCGGTGCTCCGGGTTCATCATGCTGAGTTTTTTCTCGTTGATCAGCATGGTCTGCTTATGCTGCCACTGCGCCCAGGCCTCTTTGGAAATTTCGTTGTAAATGCGCTTACCGAGCTCGCCCGGATACAGCTGGAAATCCTGGCCGTCCGCTTCACGCTGCAGGAAAGTACAAAAAATCGTTCTGCTCATAATCAATCCTCTTTTATAGCCGAAAAAACTAGACCGGCGTTCCGGCTTTCAACTGTTGCAACAAGCGCTCCACGGGGGCCGCCAGTCCGACCGATGGCGGCTGCGCTAAGTTATACCAGAGTGCGTTACCTTCATCCATGCATGCGCCAGATGAGTGCACTGTAAGCCACATCGGCACAATATCCAGGTGGAAATGGCTGAAAGTGTGGCGGAAGGCGGTTAATTGCGTCAGATTATCGGCCTTTATCTGACGCTGCGCTAGCCACTCGCGTAGCCCGGCTTCATCCTCAAACTGCGGAAAACAGAACAATCCGCCCCATAAACCTACCGGCGGACGTTGGGAGAGGTACACCTCGTCGCCGTGCTGCATCAGCAGGAAGTAGCCGGTGCGCTCCGGGATGGTCTGCTTCGGTTTTTTCCCCGGATATTCCGCCCATGAATGGTTAGCGTAGGCCACGCAGCCGTTACTCAGCGGGCACAGTTCGCATTTCGGCTTCGAGCGGGTGCAAACCATCGCGCCGAGATCCATCATCGCCTGGTTGAAGCGCTCTACGCCCTGCGCCGGCGTCACCTCTTCGCTTATTTCCCACAGCCGTTTTTCCACCTCTTTTTTCCCCGGCCAGCCGCTCACAGCATAGCAGCGGGCGAGTACCCGCTTCACGTTGCCGTCGAGAATCGGATAATGCTGACCGAGCGAAAGGGATAAAATCGCCCCCGCCGTCGAGCGCCCGACGCCGGGAAGCGCGGCCACCTCTTCAAAGGTTTGCGGGAACTCGCCGCCGTGCAGCGTGGCGACCTGCTGCGCGGCTTTATGTAAATTGCGCGCTCGCGCGTAGTAGCCAAGGCCGGTCCACAGATGCAGTACTTCATCGAGCGGCGCGTTGGCTAAATCAACAACCGTTGGGAAACGCGCCATAAAGCGTTCAAAATAGGGAATAACCGTGGTGACCTGGGTTTGTTGCAACATCACTTCGGAGAGCCATACTTTGTAAGGCGTCTTGGCGATTTGCCAGGGCAGGGTTTTACGGCCGTATTTGTCGTACCAGTCCAGGACCTGGGCTGAAAATTGCGCGGCGAGAAAAGTCAAAGCTACGGCTCCGGAATCGCGATTACAGGGTGGCAGATTGCAGCACAAGGGCGAGTGGCTGTAAACCCTTGCATCCGCCGGGTAACTTTGGATAATGCCCGTTTTCCGAACACATTCACAAGCAGACTTAACTTTTATGAAAAACGACGTCATTTCTCCGGAATTCGATGAAAACGGTCGCCCGCTGCGCCGTATTCGTAGCTTCGTCCGTCGCCAGGGCCGCCTGACGAAAGGGCAGCAGCATGCGCTGGATAACATTTGGCCGGTGATGGGCGTTGAATTCAACGATGCGCCGCTCGATTTCGCCGCCCTGTTTGGCCGCGAAGCGCCGGTCACCTTAGAAATTGGTTTCGGCATGGGCGCCTCGCTGGTGGCGATGGCGAAAGCTAAACCGGAGCAAAACTTCCTCGGTATTGAAGTGCATTCGCCGGGCGTCGGCGCATGCCTGGCTTCCGCGGAAGAAGAAGGCGTACAAAATCTGCGCGTAATGTGTCACGATGCGGTTGAAGTGCTGCACACGATGATCCCGGATAACTCGCTGAATATGGTGCAGCTGTTTTTCCCTGACCCGTGGCATAAAGCGCGTCATAATAAACGTCGTATCGTGCAGCCGCCTTTCGCCGAGCTGGTAAAAAGCAAGCTGAAGCTGGGCGGCGTCTTCCATATGGCGACCGACTGGGAAGCCTATGCCGAGCATATGCTGGAAGTGATGTCTTCGCTGGAAGGCTATCGTAACCTGTCGGAAAGTAACGATTACGTACCGCGCCCGGAATCGCGCCCGGTAACCAAATTTGAACAACGTGGCCATCGTCTTGGTCACGGCGTATGGGACTTAATGTTCGAGAGGGTGAAATAATGGCCAAGAATCGTAGCCGTCGTCTGCGTAAGAAAATGCATATCGACGAGTTTCAGGAGTTAGGTTTCTCCGTAGCCTGGCGTTTCCCGGAAGGGACCAGCGAAGAGCAGATCGACCAGACGGTCAACGATCTGATCGAAGAGGTCATTGAGCCGAACAAACTGGCCTTTGACGGCAGCGGCTATCTCTCGTGGGAAGGGCTCATCTGCATGCAGGAAATTGGTAAATGCACCGAAGAGCATCAGGCCATCGTTCGTAAGTGGCTGGAAGATCGTAAATTAGCGGATGTGCGCACCAGCGAACTTTTTGACGTCTGGTGGGACTAAGTTTGACAAGGGTCGGCAATTGCCGGCCCGATTTGTCTTAAGGGAGTAAAAAGATGCGCAAAACGCTGCTGGCGGTGGCGCTTTCCGTCACCGCTTTGTCTGCCCACGCGGACTACCAGTGTAGCGTCACGCCGCGTGACGATGTGATCCTCAGCCCGCAGCAGGTGCAGGTGAAGGGGGAAAACGGCGATCTGGTGATTAAGCCGGACGGCAATCTGACTTTTAACGGTAAAGCCTATGCCCTTAGCGCCGCCCAGCGCGAACAGGCGCAAGATTATCAGGCCGGTCTGCGCAGCAGCCTGCCGTGGATTGACGACGGCGCGCGCTCGCGCGTCGAGAAGGGCCGTAAGGCGCTGGATAAAATCATCACCGAGCAGGTCGGCGCCAGCAGCAGTATGCATAGCCGCCTGACCAAGCTGGACGCGCAGCTGAAAGAACAGATGAACCGCATTATCGAACGTCGCAGCGATGGCCTGACTTTCCACTATAAAGCTATCGACCAGGTTCGCGCCGATGGCCAACAGCTGGTGAATCAGGCGATGGGCGGCATTCTGCAGGACAGCATTAACGAGATGGGCGCCAAAGCGGTGCTCAAAGGCGGCGGCAATCCGCTGCAGGGCATTCTCGGCAGTCTTGGCGGCCTGCAAACCGCAATCCAGGATGAGTGGAAAAACCAGGAAGCGGATTTCCAGCAGTTCGGCAAAGATGTCTGCAGCCGGGTGGTCTCGCTGGAAGAGAGCCGCAAAGCGCTGGTTGGCTCGTTAAAATAATCAAGATTTCGCGGCCCGCATTCCTTTGGGCCGCGCTCTTCTCCACTCAGGCCCGGCCGTGCGACACGCGTGAACGGCGAGCCAGAGAATCAATGATGACCGCAATCGCCAGTACCGCGCCGGTAATGATATAGCGCAGCGATGACGGCAGGTTCAACAGCGTCAGCCCATTTGAAATCGACTGAATCACGATGATCCCCAATAGCGCGGACCAGGCGCTGCCGCGTCCGCCGAACAGGCTGGTGCCGCCGATCACCGCCGCGGCGATGGCGTTGAGGTTGACGTCGCCGGTGCCGGCCTGCTGGCTGGCGGAGGCCAGTCGTGACGCCGCGAGAATGCCGCCGAAGGTCGCAAGCGTGGTACACAGGACGAAAGCGCTCACATAAATCGCCCGTACGTTAATCCCCGAACGGCGCGCCGCTTCACGGTTGCCGCCGACCGCGAACATTGAGCGGCCCCATTTTGTCCGTTTCAGCGCGTAGTTGAGGATCATCACGCAGGCGACGAAGAGACCGAAAATCCACGGAATACCGCGCCCCTGATTGAGGTAAAGCACCGCGGCCTCGAAGATAATCGTCAGCGCGATCGCGCGCGCCAGTAACGAGCTGACCCCCTCGGCGGAAAGATTGGCCGCCAGGCGCCGCGAGCGTTTTTTTAGGCCAAAGACAATAATCGCCAGCCCCGGCAGCAGCGCCATCAGGTGTGAGAACCAGCCTGGCATCACCAGCAGTTGGCCAAAGCGTACCAGCGGCGACGTGTAGGGCAGGTTAATGCTGCCGCTCGGCCCGAGGATATACAGCTGCATGCCCAGCAGCGCCAGCAGGCCGGCGAGGGTGGCGACGAAACTCGGCATCCCGACGCGGTTATACAGCAGCGCGTAGACCAGCCCGACGGCCACGCCGCAGACCAGCGCCACGGCGATGGCTCCCGCCAGCGGCCATCCTGCGTTCACCCACAGCACGCCGACGATAGCCGATGCCAGGCCGCTCATGGAGCCGACCGACAGGTCTATCTCGCCAAGCATCAAAACGCAGACGATGCCGAGCGAGATAAACCCGACCGTCGCGCAATCAAACAGCAGGTTCACCAGGTTATTCGGCGCGATATAGACCGGATTGAGGAAGGTGAAGACCAGGGAAATCACAATCAGCCCGGCGATCACCGGCGCGGTGCCGAGATCGCCGGTTTTGATGCGGGTTATCTGCGCGCGCAGGGCGCCGAACAGGCCCTCGTCGTGACGAACGCGCTCATCGCTGCGGTCCAGCGCGGTGTGGGATGCGGTCTTACTGTTCATAAAATTACATCGCTCCGGAAGTCGTGGGCTGTGATTTACGTTCAACCCGGCGTGAGACGGCGTTTTCCGTCGCGCCGGTGATCGCGGCGACCAGATCCTGATTAGAAGCATCGGGCGTGAAGATCCCTTTGTTGCGCCCGAGACGCAGCACCACGATACGGTCGGCGACGGCGCGAACGTCTTCCATGTTGTGACTGATGATGATGACGCCAAGCCCGCGCTCGCGAACGCGCTCAATCAGGTTGAGCACTTCCGCGGTCTGCGCGACGCCCAGCGCCGCGGTAGGCTCATCGAGCATGATGATTTTAGGATTCAGCAGCAGCGAACGGGCGATAGCGACGGTCTGCCGCTGGCCGCCGGAAAGCGATGCCACCGGTTCGCGTACTGATGGAATTCGTGCCGCCAGCTCCTGCAGCAGCGTCCAGGCTTTCACTTCCATCGCTACTTCATCAAGCTGGAACGGCGAAATTTCATGGCCCAGAAACAGGTTTGCCACCACATCAAGGTTTTCGCACAGCGCCAGATCCTGAAACACCGTGGCAATACCGTATTCCAGCGCTTTGCCGGGGCTATCGAGGGTGACAGGGTTGCCGTCAAACTCAATGGTGCCGGAGGTCGGCTGGTGGACGCCGGCGAGGATCTTCACCAGCGTGGATTTGCCCGCGCCGTTGTCGCCGACCAGCGCGACCACCTCGCCGGCGTGGACTTCTAATTCGATATCCGTCAGCGCCGACACCGCGCCAAAATGTTTAGAGACGTTGCGCAGTTGCAGTATTGGCCGCCCGGCGGCGGAGTTGTGTTGTTGTTGCGGCATACAAAACGACCTCAATAATGGCGAAATCACGCCCGCCGCGGCGGGCGCAGGGTCACAGGTTACTTGCTGATGCCTAACTTCTGGCAGGCGGCGGCGTATTCGCCGCTACACACCTGATCCCAAGTCTGGATTTTTTTATCGAAGATTTCCGCTTTGATGTTTTTGGCGGTCACCACTTCCGGGGTAAATAGCTGGGAAGGGGTGTTGTACAGGGTGGTGCTGGCCTGCGGTTTTTTGCCCTGAATAAAATCAACCGCCACTTTGGCCGCCGCTGCGGCGACGATCTCCGATGGCTTGGAGATGGTGTTGTACTGGTCGCCGGCGATGATCAGCTGCAGCGCGGCGATAGTGGCGTCATTGCCGGTGACCGGCGGCAGCGGCTGGACGCCGGCAGCCTTAAAGGCGGCAATCGCCCCGCCGCCGGTACCGTCGTTCGCCGCGACCACGCCCTTAATTTTGTCGCCAAAGCGGGTAACCTGCCCGGCGGTCCACTCCTGGGCTTTCGGCGGCGCCCACTCCGGGGTGTCGAATTCGGCCAGCGTTTTGTAACCGGACTCTTTCAATCCGCGATGGATACCGTCGCGGATCAGCCCTGCGGCGGCATCGGTTGGCGAACCGTTAATTTGCAGCACCCCGGCATCCTGCGGCACGCCGCTCGCTTTCAGATGGTCGGTGAGGGATTTCGCGATGGCGTAGCCAATGCCCTCGTTATCAAACGAAACATAAAAATCGGCCGGTTTGTTTGGCACCGGGCGGTCATAGGCGATGACCTTAACCCCTTGAGCCTGGGCGTTTTCGACCAGCGCGGCGGCGGCGGAAGAGTCAACCGGATCCAGGACGATCACTTTCGCCCCCTGGGCGATTACCGAGTTGAACTGCTGCTGCTGGAGCGACGCGTTGGCGTTGGCATTCTGATAGATGACCTTACATTCCGCGCAAAGCTTGCTCATTTCCGCCTTAAAACCGGGGAAGTCGTGCTGCTCATAGCGGGTAGAGGCCTGATCGGGCATTAAAAAGGCCACGGTGGCGGACTCTGCAGACCAGGCTGAAGCCGTGACGGTGCCGGTTAGTGCGGCGATTGTGATAAAAATATTACGGTAATTCATTGTGTTACCCTCTTTTTTATAGGCTTAAGCCCGCCGGGTTGCGCCGACGTTACAGAGACTTTTTTAATCAGAGTTACCAATAATTCACATGTAGGATACGTCGGTTTTACATTTGCTCAACCGATGAAGCAGGATTACCACTGCGCAAAAAATGAGTCAAGAAAAGGAAAAAAGTCGATCGGATTTTGTGATTCGCAGCAAATAAGCGAACAAAAAAACGCCAGTCGATTTGACCGTAGCGGGAGAGGATGTAGGGGGAAGATACGGGCGACGATGCGCCGCCCGCAGGGATTATTCTTCGCTGAGGAACAGCTCCAGCAGCGAATTTAAAAACAGCTTACCGTGCTCGGTAATCTGCCAGTTTTGCGCATCTTCCAGCAGATAGCCTTCGGCGATGGCGGCATCGATTTGTGGACGGATAACCTGCTCATCAAGTCCGGTATACAAGCTGAACTCCGCGCGCGGCGCGGCCTCCAGCAGGCGGAAGCGGTTCATAAAGAACTCGAACGGTTTATCCGCCGCCTCCACGTCGTGCTGACGCTCCAGGTAACGGCCTTCCATGTAGCCGCGCGGGTGACGGGTTTTTGCCGTACGCAGAATGCGGCCATCAGCGAAGGTCACTTTGCCGTGTGCGCCGCAGCCGATACCGAGGTAGTCGCCAAAGCGCCAGTAGTTGAGATTGTGCTGGCACTGATAGCCTGGTTTGGCGTAAGCGGAGGTCTCGTACTGCTGATAACCTGCGGCGCTCAGCAATTGATGTCCCTGTTCGAAAATATCCCACAGCGCATCGTCATCCGGTAACACCGGCGGGCGCGAACCAAACAGCGTGTTCGGCTCAATAGTCAACTGATACCACGACAGATGCGGCGGATTCAGCGCGATCGCCTGGCGCAAATCATCCAGCGCCTCATCCAGCGACTGGTCCGGTAGGCCATGCATTAAATCGAGGTTAAAGCTACGCAGCCCGAGGCCGCTCGCCAGCCGCGCCGCGCGTTTTGCCTCTTCCGGGCCGTGAATACGTCCCAGACGCTGCAATTTGGGCTCGCTAAAGCTCTGCACGCCGATGGAGATACGGTTGACGCCGGCACGCTGATAGTCAACGAAGCGATCGGCCTCCACGGTCCCCGGATTGGCTTCCATGGTGATCTCCGCATCCGCCGCCAGCGGCAGGCAGGCGCGCACGCCATCAAGCAGGGTTTGCATCGCCGGGCCGGAAAGCAGGCTCGGCGTACCGCCGCCGATAAAAATAGTCTTAATTTCACGTCCCTGTGCGTATGGCGCATCGTGGCGTAGATCGGCAAGCAGGTGCTGGACGTAGTCGTCGTGCGGCACTTCGCCCTTCAACGCATGCGAATTGAAATCGCAGTACGGGCATTTCTGCACGCACCACGGGATATGAATATAAAGACTCAGAGGCGGCAAATTAGCCATTACGTAATGCTTCCAGTAACAGTTTCAGCGCCTGCCCGCGGTGGGAAATGGCGCTTTTCTCTTTACGGCTCAGCTCCGCCGCGGTTTTACCCTCGGACGGAACAAAGAAAATCGGGTCATAGCCAAAGCCGCCGTTACCCGCCGCCTGACGAGTAATCACGCCCGGCCAGCTGCCGTGGCATACCAGCGGCGTCGGGTCTTCGGCATGGCGCAGGTAGACCAGTACGCAGTGGAACTGGGCCTGGCGTTGCTCATCGGGTACATCCTGCAGGGCATCCAGCAGTTTTTCCAGATTCTGCTGGTCGCTGGCGTTTTCGCCCGAGTAGCGAGCGGAGTAAATTCCCGGCGCGCCGCCCAGCGCATCCACCGCCAGGCCCGAATCGTCGGCGATGGCCGGCAGGCCGGTGACCTGCGCGGCGTGACGCGCTTTGAGGATCGCGTTTTCGATAAAGGTCAGGCCGGTTTCTTCGGCGGAATCGACGCCAAGCTCGGTCTGGGCGACGACGTCGAGACCAAAATCTTCCAGCAGCGAGGCCAGCTCGCGAACTTTACCGGCGTTGCCGGTAGCGAGTACAACTTTTTGCATATTCAATCCTGTTTAGTCAGTCAGCGCCGCGACGGCGGGCGGGATCTGCTGCGGGTGAATGATTTTTACCTGTTTATGACGGCCTAGTTCGCCTTTTTCGATAAGCACCTGGCTTTTCGCGACGCGGAACTGTTTAGCGAGATATTTTACCAGATGGGCATTTGCCTGGCCGTCGACGGGTGGGGCGGTGATGGCGACTTTGAGCTCGTCGCCATGCAGACCAACAAAGCTATCGCGGCTGGCCTTTGGCTGAATATACAGCCTGAGCACCAGCCCGTCAGCACAGACTTCAACGGCACTCATAGCGCCATCCACAGCCCCGGAAGCAGGACATTGCCGGTAGCTTGCAGCAGCTCGGCGATCCCCATATTAATCACGTACAGCAGCAGCACCAGCACCATCGGCGAAAAGTCGATGCCGCCCATGGATGGCAGCAGGTTGCGAATCGGACGCAGCAGCGGGTCAGCCAACTGCATCAGCACGTATTCCACCGGGCTGCGGCCCTGGCTTACCCAGCTCATAATAGCCATCAGCAGCAGCACCCAGAAAATCAGCGAACCGATGGTTTTCAGCAGGATCAGCACCGCGGCAATCCAGATAATTGGCTGGAAGGTGACCACCATAAACAGCACGATCGCCTTGATAACGCAGAGCACGAAGGCGACCAGCAGGGAGGCGCTATCCAGCGGCCCCATTGCCGGGATAATCCGGCGCAGCGGCCCGACGATAGGCTGGGTGGCTTTCACCACGAACTGCGAAAACGGATTGTAAAAGTCGCAGCGCGCCCACTGCATCCAGACGCGTAACAACATGACCATTGTGTAGAGTTCAATGACCGTTGAGAGCAGGAAGGTCAACGTCTTCATGGCGTTCCTCAGATTCCTTATTTTTTGCTGTAGTCGCGCGCGCCGAAGATTGCGGTCCCGATGCGCACCATAGTGCTTCCCGCCGCGATAGCGGCTTCCATGTCATCCGACATGCCCAGAGAGAGCGTATCAACCGAAGGGTAGAGCGTTTTCAGTTGCGCGAATGCTACCGCCATTTGTTGGGCGACGGCAAACTGCCTTTCATACTCTGACTCTGGCGCCGGAATGGCCATTAACCCGCGAAGCTGGAGGTTCGGTAAGGCGGCGACACCGGCGGCTAAAGCGTCAAGCTCCGCCAGCGGGATCCCGGATTTACTCTGTTCATCGCTGATGTTGATTTGAATCAGCACGTTCAGCGGCGCTAGATCCGCCGGACGTTGTTCGCTCAGGCGGGTGGCGATTTTCAACCGGTCGACGGTGTGGCACCAGTCAAAATGTTCGGCCACCAGCCGGCTTTTGTTGGACTGCAACGGGCCGATGAAGTGCCATTGCAGACCGCTGACGCCCGCCTGCTGGAAATAGCGGATTTTATCCACCCCTTCCTGGACGTAGTTTTCGCCGAATGCCCGCTGTCCTGCGGCCATTGCTTCTTCGATAGCGCTCGCAGGTTTGGTTTTACTCACTGCAAGCAACGTAACTTCTTCTGGAGCGCGGCCGCAGCGGGCGGCAGCGCCTGAGATTTTATCCCGGACCTGTGCCAGGTTATGCGCAATATCGTTCATATTCCGAGGATCAGTTATGGAGCTGGAAGAAATCGTGGCCCTTAGTGTAAAGCATAACGTCTCCGATCTACACCTGTGCAGCGCGTATCCGCCGCGCTGGCGTCGTTTGGGAAAGCTTGAGCCTGCGCCCTTTACTTCGCCGGATGTTGAGAAAATCCTCACTCGCTGGCTTAACGACCCACAGCTGGCGCAGTGGCGTGCCGATGGTCAGGTTGACTTCGCTTTGGCCCTCCCGAACGGGCCTCGGCTGCGCGCCAGCGCTTTTGCCCACGCGCGCGGCCTGTCGCTTGCTTTGCGTCTGTTGCCGCAGCAATGCCCGCAGTTGGTTGATTTGGGCGCGCCCGCCGCGCTTAGCGAACTGCTAAATGAAGAGAGTGGTTTGATCCTGATTACCGGCGCTACCGGTAGCGGCAAATCGACCACCCTGGCGGCGATGGTGGACTACCTCAATCAACATCGCCATGGTCATATTTTAACCCTTGAGGATCCCGTGGAGTTTATTCACGCCAGCAGAAACTGCCTGATCCAGCAGCGCGAAATCGGCCGCCATTGCTCCTCTTTCGCGGCGGCGCTACGCGTGGCGCTGCGTCAGGACCCGGACGTCATCTTATTAGGCGAGCTGCGCGATAGCGAAACCATTCGTCTGGCGCTGACCGCAGCCGAAACCGGGCACCTGGTGATGGCGACGCTGCATACCCGCAGCGCGGCGCAGGCCATTGAGCGGCTGGTGGATGTCTTTCCAGCGGAAGAAAAAGAGCCGGTACGTAGCCAGCTGGCAGGGAGTTTATGCGCCGTGGCGGCGCAAAAATTGTTGCCAAATGCTTCTGGCGGCCGGGTTGCGCTATACGAACTTTTAGTGAACACGCCGGCGGTGGCAAATTTGATCCGCGAAGGAAAAACGCATCAACTACCCGGCGTGATGCAAACCAGCCAGCAGGCTGGGATGCAAACCTTTGCGCAGAGTTTTCAACAACGTGCAGCGGCAGGTGAGTTACTGCCCTCGTAGTGATGAAACTAAGATGGTATTCATTAAATTGTTAATTCAGTGTTCAATTAATGTTTTGATAAATGTTTTTATAATACAAATAAGTGGTACGACCTAAGCCTAAATAATGAATGTTATGACAGCGGGCTTACATTTACCCCGCTTAACCAGGAAAAAAGTGGGATTACCTTTTGACACTTTTGCGGGGTTCGATTTATGCTGTTTACGGGAATAGGAAGATTCTCATGAAATGATGTTTCAATAACCAAAATGTATTTGAAAATATAAATACATTATTGAACGTTTAATTTTCAGTTAATTTAACCGCTAAGATGGCGGGGTACTGCTAAGGAGAGTTTCAAGTGATTAATTTATCGGAGAATTTACTGCATTCGCGTCAGGTGACTTTCATTACTCATCCGTCCATTCAGAGTAATGCATTTGCGACGTGGTTGACTGAGAAGCTATCCGTAAACGTAACTCTGCATAATATCAACAAACCGCTAACTCAACGCCTGGCAAAAGATTCCGTAATATTGTTTGATATTGCTGTTTCCAATAAGAAATTGAATAGCGTGTGGCGAGATATTATTCGCGTACAGGCAGATAATCCGCGTTTGTTGATTATCAATAGCGCGCAAAAGTATGAGTTGTACGAAATGGCGCAATGGCCTGCGTTATATGGCGTATTCCGTCATGACGATGACCAATCGCGCTTAATTGAGGGCGTCAAAGCCGTATTAAACGGTGAACAGACGGCTGAATTGAGCGTGATGCACCCGGCGCTGTATTCTGCGGATCAGGTTGCGGCGCCGATGGAGAATTCGCCGTTGACCGAACGTGAATGTGAGATCCTCAACGAGCTGCGCTGTGGCGCAACAAATATGGATATCGCACGCGCGCTGTTCATCAGCGAAAACACCGTTCGTACCCATCTGTACAATGTGTTCCGCAAATTGAGCGTCAAGAACCGTACCCAGGCGGTGAGCTGGGCGAATGAACATCTGCGTCACTGATTGCCCGGCGGCGCTACGCTTGCGCGGGCCTACGGGTGATGCCAGCGAGGGGTTGTAGGCCGGGTAAGGCGAAGCCGCCACCCGGCGCGAAAGCGGCTCCGCGTCCGCTGCCATGATTGCCCGGCGGGGCTACGCTTGCGCGGGCCTATGGGTGATGCCAGCGGAAGTTTTGTAGGCCGGGTAAGGCGAAGCCGCCACCCGGCGCAAAAGCGAATCTATGCTTCGCTTTCATCCCAGAGCTACCGATCAGTATCCTTGTTCGAAATAGCTTTCGAGGATAACCACGGCAGAGGCGGAATCAACGCTGCCTTTATTGAGTGCGCGAAAACCACCGTGTTCGAACAGCCCGGCGCGGGCTTCGACGGTGCTTAAACGCTCGTCGTGGAGAGTGATTTTTACGCCGAAGCGGCCATGAATTTTATTGGCGAAGTTACGTGCGCGCGCGGTTAGCGGTTGTTCAGTGCCGTCCATGTTCAGCGGCAGGCCGACAATCACCGCTTCCGGCTGCCACTCTTTCAGCAGCTTTTCGATGATGTTCCAGTCCGGTTTGCCGTCCTGCGCCTTCAGCGCCGGGAGCGGACGCGCCGTGCCGGTAATGCGCTGCCCAACGGCGACGCCGATGCTTTTGGTGCCAAAATCAAAACTCAGAAAGGTACCGCTCATTATGCATGCCCCGCGTCGGCAGGCATCGTCACGATATCGATACCGATAAGTTTGGCCGCTTCGCGCCAGCGATCGGCAATCGGCGTTTTAAACAAAATATTCTGATCGGCCGGCGCGGTAAGCCAGGCGTTATCGAGAATTTCCTGCTCCAGTTGCCCTTTTTCCCACGACGCGTAGCCCAACGCGACCAGCACGTTGCTGGGTTGTTTATCGGTACCGAGAGTTTCCAGCACGTCGCGTGAGGTGGTAATCACCGTGTTGTCGGAGATACGGATGCTGGAGGAAAAATCAGACGGCGGCGTATGCAGGATAAAACCGCGATCCTCCGCCAGCGGGCCGCCGACCATCACCGGTTTATCCAGGCGAATTTCCGGGTTGCGCGCCACCGGCGCGATTTTCAGTTTTTCCAGGATCCCTTCCACCTGCAAATTTTCCAGCGGCTTATTGATGATAATGCCCATGGCGCCATCGTCGTTGTACTCGCAGATATAGACGACGGAGCGACGGAAAAGAGGGTCCTGTAGCGCAGGCATGGCAATCAGAAAGTGATGCTGTAAATTCATTGTCAGAGGTTCTGTTCCTGGTTTAAAAAAACAACACCCAGTATGCGGGTAAAGTAGAAACGTGTCGATGCACTTTATTTTACCGGCGCCGGAAGACGCCTGGCGGGCGGGCGTTTGCCCGCCCCAGTACTTATTTATTGATACGTTTTTCGATAGCGTCCATTAGCATGCCGGTAATCGACACGTCCGGGAAAGCGGCTTCGATTTCGCGCACGCAGGTCGGGCTGGTAACGTTAATTTCGGTCAGGCGATCGCCGATGATATCCAGGCCGACGAAGATAAGGCCTTTGGCTTTTAGCGTCGGGCCGACGCGGCGGGCAATTTCCCAATCGCTTTCGGTCAGCGGACGCGCTTCGCCACGGCCGCCGGCGGCCAGGTTGCCGCGCGTTTCACCGCCCTGCGGGATACGCGCCAGGCAGTATGGCACTGGTTCGCCGTCCACAACCAGCACACGTTTGTCGCCGTCTTTGATGGCAGGCAGGTAATTCTGCGCCATGCAGTAGCGGCTACCCAGTTCGGTCAGGGTTTCGGAAATGACGCCGAGGTTCGGATCGCCCGCTTTCACGCGGAAGATTGAGGCGCCGCCCATACCGTCCAGCGGTTTGAGAATGATATCGCCGTGTTTCTCCCAGAACGCTTTCAACTGGGCTTTATTACGGGTCACCAGCGTTTCCGGGGTGAGTTCGGAGAACCAGGCGGTAAACAGCTTTTCGTTACAGTCGCGCAGGCTCTGCGGCTTGTTGACGATAAGCGTACCTTTTTCTTCGGCGCGCTCGAGAATGTAGGTAGCGTAGATAAACTCGGTATCGAACGGCGGGTCTTTACGCATCAGGATAACGTCGAGATCCGCCAGCGGAAGATCCTGTTCGCCGGTGAACGCGTACCATTTGTCGTAATTCTGCTCGACGCTCAGCGTGCGCGTACGGGCGCGGGATTCGCCGTTGATGAGGTACAGGTCGTTCATCTCCATATAATGGAGTTCATAGCCGCGACGCTGCGCTTCCAGCAACATCGCGAAGCTGGTGTCTTTTTTAATGTTGATGGATGCGATAGGGTCCATCACGATGCCGAGCTTGATCATTGTTCTCTCCATTAGCGCTGTCGTGTTTGCGGATCGTTGCGCCAGATTTTAGCCCAGATCGCCAAAACGCACCTGCAGCGCGGTGATGGCGGTGAGCGCGGTAGTCTCAGTACGCAGAACGCGCGGTCCCAACAGGATATCAGTAAACTGGTAGCGAGCGGTCATCGCTATCTCTTCCGCCGACAGGCCGCCTTCCGGGCCAATCAGCAGGCGAACACGTTCAACCGGCAGCGGCAGCGTATTGATACTGGCGCTGGCGCGCGGGTGCAGGTTGAGCTTGAGGCCGTTTTCTTCCTCGGCGCACCAGGCTTCCAGCTGCATCGCCGGGCGTATTTCCGGCACGATGTTACGGCCGCTCTGTTCGCAGGCGGCAATAGCGATTTTCTGCCATTGCTGAATCTTCTTCTGCAAGCGTTCGGCATCCAGTTTAACGCCGCAGCGCTCGGAAAACAGTGGCGTTATGAGGCTTACGCCAAGTTCGATCGATTTCTGGATGGTGAATTCCATTTTTTCGCCACGTGACATCACCTGGCCGAGATGGATATACAGCGGAGATTCACGATCGTCGATCTGGCCGCGGATAACCTCGACCATGACGTTTTTCTTGCCCGCTTCGGTGATGACCGCGTCGAAAACCTGATTGCTGCCATCAAATAGCTGTATTTCCTGGCCTTTGCTCATGCGCAGGACGCGGCCAACGTGGTTGGCTGCGTCTTCGCTGAGGGCGATGTGGCTGCCAGGGGTAATGCGTTCCGGGTGGTGGATGCGGGGGATGCGCATGCTTGATATTCCGTTCTTCGCGCAGATTGCGCCTTCCCCTCGGCGGGGAAGGCGGCGGCTGCAAATTAACAATTGCCGCTAGTGTAGGTTAGCTCTTTTGCGCCTGGCAAGCCTGCTGGACGTAAGGATTATGGTTGCCCTGAACTTTGGCGATTCGCTCATCGCGCTCGCATTCCCAGGAGGTCACCGGATACTGCTTATCCCAGGCGGTAAATAGCTGGGTTTGCTGGCGGGAAAGATTTAGCTGATAGCGGTCACGCATATAGAAGTAGGTGCGGGCGATCGAGCCGCGGGCGCGTACCGGCGGTTCGGCGACTTTATCTTTGAAATCGACCTTCATGGCGCATTGACCATACTGTCCATCGCCGCCGTTCCACTGGCTGTACATAAAGTTGCCGCGATCGCCATTGACCTCGCCGACCGCAGGCTGCAGGTTATGCATATCGCTTTCCATTTTGCGGTATTCCGGATCTTTGGCGCAGTTTTTACGCCCGCCATCCTGCCAGCACTGGCGCTGGTGGCCGAACTGCCATGCCGGGACCACATGTTCCCATTCGACCCGGCTGGCGCGGTTCTCATTTTTACGCACTTTGTAGCCGCAAGATTCCAGATCGATAACGCCTTTTTTACCCTGCCAGTCGATTTTACAGCCGCAATAAAAGTCGCCGGGGACGTCGGCATTCACTTTTACGCCAGCGGCTTTCGCTTGGGAAAAACTATTAATACCAGCGGCCGCAAGCTGGCCGCTGGCTGCCACGCTGAATAACGCGACGGCGAAAACATACATACGGGACATCGTAAACTCCGTGTCAAAACGAGCCCGCAACGTAGCGAATGAGGGTGTCAGATGCAATCAGTCAGATCAGAAAGTTTCTAATTAATTCCAGTGGTTACTTTTCGGCCACCAGCAGATCGCCGCAGCGAACGCAGCGGTAAGTGGCTTCACCGCGCACCACGCGGTTATGGCGACGGACGGTGAGCTGATGCTGCTGGCATTGGCAGCGATAGGGGAAGGTGTTCTGGCGGACTGAATCGAGCTCAAAGCGATGGGTGCGGCGGGCGGGGACGCCCAGCACGGCCTCCATCATCCATTTCCACTCTTTGCCGTGCGGCGCGACGCGGCCAAAGTGCTTCCACACCAGTAGATGCGCCAGTTCGTGCGGCACCACTTCATCGATAAACGCTTGCTGATTTTCCAGCAATAGCACTGGATTGAGGCGGATCTCGTTTTTCTCCAGCCACGCGGTGCCGGCGGAGGTGCCGCGCTGCTGATAAACCAGCGTCGGTTCCGCATAGCGGCGTTCCAGCTTGAGATTGGCGGTGGCGAGATGCTCCCGTAGGCTACGCATGACGGCCTGCTGGATAGCGATGGGAATTCGGGGTGTTTTCATAGCGCCAGAGGATAGTGCGCCGCGCGGGGGAGAGCAAGAAGAAGCTTCCTCCCGGATGGGGAGGAAGCACAGAGGGGATTAATCGCGGGCGCCGATTTCGCGCAGCGGACGTCCCTGCATCAGGTTGCGTTCGATATGTTCCAACGAGACGTTTTTGGTTTCCGGAATCAGCCAGATAGTCAGCAGGATAAACAGCACGTTCAGACCGCCGTAGACCCAGAAGGTGTTGGCGCTGCCGAGAGAGTTCAGCATGGTCAGGAAGGTGGCGCCGACGATCATATTGGCAATCCAGTTGGTCGCGGTGGAGCAGGTGATGCCGAAATCACGGCCTTTCAACGGCTGGATTTCAGAACACAGTACCCAAATCAGCGGGCCGGCGCTCATCGCGAAGCCGACGATAAACATCAGCAGCATCAGTACCGCGAAGTACTGCGCGGTAGCAGAATGAATACCGATATGCATCATGCTGCCCAGCACGCCCATACCGGCGGCCATCACGATAAAGCCGAGGATCAGCGTCGGTTTACGGCCCCAGCGATCGACCAGGCCGATGGCGATAAAGGTGGCCAGTACGTTGGTCAGGCCGACGATCACCGTGCCCCACATTTGCTCAGTGGTATTGGCATAGCCCGCCAGTTCAAAAATCTTCGGCGCATAGTACATGATGACGTTCATCCCGGTGAACTGTTGCATGATCTGCAGCAGTACGCCGAGGAACACCGCGCGGCGGAAGTTGCTGTTCTCTTTGAACAGCGCCCAGCCGGACTGTTTGACTTTCAGGCTTTCGCGGATTTCATCGAGCTCGCGTTTGGCTTCCGCGCTGGTATCGCGCAGGCGCAGCAGGACGCGCTCGGCATCGACGAAACGGCGTTTAGCGGCAAACCAGCGCGGGCTATCCGGCAGGAAGATTACGCCGATCAGCAGCAGGATTGCCGGGATGATAATCACGCCGAGCATCCAGCGCCACGCGCCGCTGTAGCTGAAGGCGGTGTCAGAGAGGTAGGCGCCGAGGATGCCGATGGTGATCATCAACTGGTACATCGAAATCATACTGCCGCGGATTTTCTCCGGTGCGATTTCCGACAAGTACAGCGGCGCGGTGTAAGAGGCGACGCCAACCGCCAGCCCCAGCAATACGCGGGAAATCAGCAGAATTTCGACGTTCGGCGCGGCGGCGGAAAAGAGTGAACCGGCCACAAACAGGATCGCGCCGATCATCAGGCTTTTTTTACGCCCAAGTTTGAAAGAGAGCCAGCCGCTGCCCACTGCGCCGACGGCGGCGCCGAACATCATGGAGCTGACCACCCACTCCTGGGTGTGTGCGCTGATCTGGAATTCATTAGCAATGAACGGTAAGGCGCCGGCAATAACGCCGATATCAAGGCCGAACAATAAGCCGGCCAGCGCGGCGAGGAAACAGACAAAGAACGTCATCGTCTTGTTTGAACGCCCTTGTTTTTTGTTGTCAGGCATAACGCCCTCCAGTTGAGTGATTGATTCTGTCGCTGCTAAGAGTAGGGCAGTGCCGGACAAAAAAACGTGATTACAATCACGACTGTGTAATCGGTTACACTAAGGTAAAGATATGTAATCAGTAAAAATATATTCAAATCATAGATATAAAAGCCAAGTCTCGCCAATAAGATTGCGCTGAAACGGCAATATTCGACATGTTATGTAACATTGTGAAAAGAGTTCGTGCCTGCTGGCAGCTAAAACAATCCCGCCCTTGCGGCAGATATGTAATCGCTTTCATCACGTGGGGGAGGGAAATGGATCAACGATGGTCAAACGTCGGGGAGAGAGATTCAGGGCAACAAAAAGGCCAGCGCGGGGCTGGCCTTAAGCAGTCAAGCGGGGTGGCTTATTTCAGGCCAGCTGCTTCGCGCAGCAGGGCTGCTTTGTCGGTTTTTTCCCATGGGAAATGTTCGCGACCAAAGTGACCGTAAGCCGCGGTCTCTTTGTAGATCGGATGCAGCAGATCCAGCATCTGAATCAGGCCGTACGGACGCAGGTCGAAGAACTCGCGTACCAGCAGGGTCAGCTGTTCAGAAGGCACTTTTTCGGTGCCGAAGGTTTCGACCATGATTGAAGTCGGTTCAGCGACGCCGATAGCGTAGGAAACCTGAATCTCACAACGGTCAGCAAGGCCTGCGGCAACGATGTTTTTCGCCACATAGCGCGCCGCGTAGGCTGCGGAACGGTCAACTTTAGATGGATCTTTACCGGAGAACGCGCCGCCGCCGTGACGAGCCATGCCGCCGTAGGTATCAACGATGATCTTACGACCGGTCAGACCGCAGTCGCCCATCGGGCCGCCGATGACGAAACGTCCGGTCGGGTTGATGAAGAACTTGGTGGAAGCGTTCAGCCATTCGGTCGGCAGAATCGGCTTGATGATCTCTTCCATCACTGCTTCCTGCAGGGATTTCTGATCGATATCTTCAGCGTGCTGAGTGGAAAGCACAACTGCATCGATGCCGACGATTTTGCCGTCGTCATACTGGAAAGTGACCTGGCTTTTCGCATCCGGACGCAGCCACGGCAGGGTACCGTTTTTGCGAACTTCAGCCTGGCGCTGTACCAGACGGTGCGCGTAAGTCACCGGCGCCGGCATCAGCACGTCAGTTTCGTTAGTGGCATAGCCAAACATCAGGCCCTGGTCGCCCGCGCCCTGTTCCAGCGGGTCGGCACGGTCAACGCCCTGGTTGATATCCGGGGACTGTTTACCAATAGCGCTCAGGACGGCGCAAGAGTTGGCGTCAAAGCCCATATCGGAATGCACGTAGCCAATTTCACGCACCGTGTTACGGGTGATCTCTTCGATATCAACCCATGCGCTGGTGGTGATTTCACCGCCAACCAGAACCATGCCGGTTTTGACATAGGTTTCGCACGCTACGCGCGCTTTCGGATCCTGCTCGAGGATCGCGTCCAGCACGGCATCGGAGATTTGGTCAGCAATTTTGTCTGGATGCCCTTCTGATACAGACTCGGACGTAAAGAGGTGTTTTGCCATGTTTTATTTTACCTGTGAGTATTCGTGTAGCTCATACTGTTGTGTAGAGAGGCTTTGATAGATGACCCTACCAAAGCTTGCAGGTAGTGACACGAGCAGTCTGAGTGTTAATCAGTATAGATGGATTAACTTCTGGATGGCTATTTTAGGTCAGAACTTCATCGCATTTCCACATTTTTTTGACATCGCCCGCATTAATGGAAAAAGCGTGGTGGAAATTTTTCCTGACAACCCCGGCAAGGCGCGTATTTTTATTTTGCATTTTACCCCGCTTCTCGGTATAAAACGCCGCGCGCGGCTCATTAAAAAAGCGCACGAAGCTCCATCTCGTGACGCCACTTCCAGCCGGGTTAAGCACTCTGTTACACAGCGGCGGTTTCGCCGGCTGTACGATATGTATATACCCTAAATAATTTAAGTTGCAGGAAGGCGGCAAGGGCGCGAATTCCCAGGAGCATAGATAACTATGTGACTGGGATGAACGCACGCAGCCAACGCATCTGCAGCTTGAAGTATGACGGGTATAGCTTTGGCTTGTCGCTGGCCTTTTTCGGGGCAGTGTGGAGGTGATACCAGATAATGAACCAACGTTTTTCGCCTGATTCGTCGCGTCGTTCTGTCGCGCAATTCTATCCCGCAATCTGCATCTCTTTCGTGCAAACCTGCCGATGTTCTACCCATCTCGGCGCTTCTCAGGATTCCAGGGCCTCCAGGCTTTTTGAAAACTGAACAAGGGCGCTCTTGCGTGAGCAAGGGTTTTCTCGTGGTTTCTCCGGGCTGTCATACCAGCTTCGGGTACGTGTTTTACTATATATGAATAAGAAACCGGTCGCGCAGCTGCAGTGCCAGCACTATCTGCTGGGATTAAAGGCTGTTCATGGGTTGTTATCGCGTCTGTCGACTGCGATAGTAGTTAATATTACAAGTTGAGGTTCGCTATGTCTGACGACATGTCTTTGGGTTCGCTTTCGTCAGCAGGCGAACACGGTGTACTACGTTCCATGCAGGAGGTTGCGATGAGCTCCCAGGAAGCCAGCAAAATGCTACGTACCTACAATATTGCCTGGTGGGGTAATAACTATTACGACGTTAACGAACTGGGCCATATCAGCGTTTGCCCGGATCCTGACGTCCCGGAAGCGCGCGTCGATCTGGCCGAGCTGGTCAAAGCGCGCGAAGCCCAGGGACAACGCCTACCGGCGCTGTTCTGCTTCCCGCAGATCCTGCAACACCGTCTGCGCTCGATTAACGCCGCCTTCAAGCGCGCGCGTGAATCCTACGGTTACAACGGCGACTATTTCCTTGTCTACCCGATCAAGGTCAACCAGCACCGTCGCGTGATTGAATCCTTGATCCACTCCGGCGAACCGCTGGGGCTGGAGGCCGGTTCGAAGGCTGAACTGATGGCGGTGCTGGCGCACGCGGGCATGACCCGTAGCGTGATCGTCTGCAACGGTTATAAAGATCGCGAATACATCCGTCTGGCGCTGGTGGGCGAGAAGATGGGCCATAAGGTCTATCTGGTCATCGAGAAGATGTCGGAAATCGCCATCGTGTTGGAAGAGGCCGCCCGTCTGAACGTAGTGCCGCGCCTTGGCGTGCGTGCGCGTCTGGCTTCGCAGGGATCCGGTAAATGGCAGTCCTCCGGCGGCGAGAAATCTAAATTTGGTCTCGCGGCGACGCAGGTGCTGCAACTGGTCGAGATTCTGCGCGAGGCGGGCCATCTTGAGAGCCTGCAACTGCTGCACTTCCACCTCGGCTCGCAGATGGCCAACATTCGCGATATCGCCACCGGCGTGCGTGAATCGGCGCGTTTCTACGTCGAGCTGCATAAGCTGGGCGTCAATATTCAGTGCTTCGACGTCGGCGGCGGTCTGGGTGTCGATTACGAAGGGACCCGCTCGCAGTCCGACTGCTCGGTGAACTACGGCCTGAATGAGTACGCCAACAATATCATCTGGGCTATCGGCGATGCCTGTGAAGAGAATGGCCTGCCGCACCCGACGGTGATTACGGAGTCCGGCCGCGCGGTGACCGCGCACCACACCGTACTGGTTTCCAATATCATCGGCGTTGAACGCAACGAATACACCGAGGCGACCCCGCCGGCGGAAGACGCCGCGCGTCCGCTGCAGAGCATGTGGGAAACCTGGCTGGAGATGCACGAAACCGGCAACCGCCGCTCGCTGCGTGAATGGCTGCATGACAGCCAAATGGATCTGCACGATATCCATATCGGCTACTCCTCCGGCACCTTCAATCTGCAGGAGCGCGCGTGGGCGGAACAGCTGTATCTGAACATGTGCCATGAGGTGCAAAAACAGCTCGATCCGAGCAACCGCGCCCATCGCCCGATCATCGATGAGCTGCAGGAACGTATGGCGGATAAAATCTACGTCAACTTCTCGCTGTTCCAGTCGATGCCGGATGCCTGGGGTATCGATCAGCTGTTCCCGGTAATGCCGCTGGAAGGGCTGAACAAGTCTCCGGAACGCCGCGCGGTGCTGCTGGATATTACCTGTGACTCCGATGGGGCCATCGATCATTACGTTGACGGCGACGGGATCGCCACCACCATGCCGATGCCGGAATACGACCCTGAGAACCCGCCGATGCTAGGCTTCTTCATGGTTGGCGCCTATCAGGAGATCCTCGGCAACATGCACAACCTGTTTGGTGATACCGAAGCGGTAGACGTTTTCGTCTTCCCTGATGGTAGCGTTGAGGTTGAGCTCTCCGATGAGGGCGATACGGTGGCTGATATGCTGCAGTACGTCCAGCTGGATCCGAATACGTTGCTGACCCAGTTCCGCGATCAAGTGAAAAATACCGGTCTCGACGCCGAGCTGCAGCAGCAGTTCCTTGAAGAGTTCGAAGCGGGGCTATACGGATATACTTATCTTGAAGATGAGTAATTAAGAGCCCTCTGCGGAAAGGTCGGTTTAGATTCATAAACCGGCCTTTTTTATAAATGAAATCTGAAACATCATATTGCATGCTTTTTAAAACCGTAAAGGCCCGTACACTGCCGCAAGGAAATTACAGCAGTGGGACAGGGATGGTATATGAAAAGCATGCCGTATTACGGTTTTATTATCGGTGTATTACTATTAAGCGGCTGTTCGCGCCCAATAGCAAACAATAGTTGCGCGGCGCGCCCCTCTGTGGCCGCCCCTCATGAAGAGAACGACCTGCGCTCAACGATTAAACACAGGTCCGCGGAACGCATGGGTCGTTACCCTGACGAAATGGTATCGATTGATTATTCCGGCCCGTATCAAACTGGTTTTGATCAACAGTATAATATTCATCCAGGTGACCTGGAATATACGGTACGTGATGCTAATTATAATTTTCTTCCTATCACTCGTAGTTATAATCATGATACGGGCGAATGGCAATATGCCATTGAGGCGTATAATGGTACGCAGTATCAATTATACGTCCGCAATTATAGCCGCAGCATGGATTATGAAATTGTCGCCACGGTAGATGGTCTTGATGTGCTGAGCGGTAAGGCCGCTTCGCTCAATAATAGCGGCTATATTGTGCCGGCTGGCGGCTCGCTGGCGATCAAAGGTTTTCGTAAAAACAGCCGCGTTGAAACGGCATTTGAGTTTTCAAACGTCTCAGCGTCTTACGCTGTCCAATCTGCCCAGGAGATTGGTCGCAACGTCGGGGCAATCGGTTTTGCCGCTTTTGCCTTACGCGGAAAAGCGCCGGCGCCTTGTCAAAAATAAACGTCCCGCTTGCCGCCGGGCGGTTTTCAGGCGATAATTTGTCCTTATAAGCAGTAACCCAATTCAAACCCTTCCTCGTCGGGCCTAACGACGCGGAGGGGTTTTTTTATACTTATTTTTTACGTTCCACGACTGTGAAAAGAGGTCATATCCATGAGCACTTTAGGTCATCAATACGATAACTCCCTGGTATCCAACGCTTTTGGTTTCCTGCGTCTGCCGATGAACTTTATGCCGTATGAAAGCGATGCGGATTGGGTCATCACCGGCGTGCCGTTTGATATGGCGACCTCCGGGCGCGCGGGTGGCCGCCATGGCCCGGCGGCGATCCGTCAGGTGTCAACCAACCTCGCCTGGGAGCACAACCGTTTCCCATGGAACTTCGACATGCGCGAACGCCTGAACGTCGTGGACTGCGGCGATCTGGTCTACGCCTTCGGCGACGCCCGCGAAATGAGCGAGAAACTGCAGGCGCACGCGGAGAAACTGCTGGCGGCCGGTAAACGCATGCTCTCCTTCGGCGGCGACCATTTCGTCACCCTGCCGCTGCTGCGCGCCCACGCCAAGCATTTCGGTAAAATGGCGCTGGTACACTTCGATGCCCACACCGATACCTACGCCAACGGCTGTGAATTCGACCACGGTACCATGTTCTACACCGCGCCGAACGAAGGGCTTATCGATCCGAACCACTCCGTGCAGATCGGTATTCGTACCGAATTCGATAAAGATAACGGTTTCACCGTGCTGGATGCGGGCCAGGTTAACGACCGCAGCGTCGATGACATCATCGCCCAGGTGAAGCAGATCGTCGGTGATATGCCGGTGTACCTGACCTTCGATATCGACTGCCTGGATCCGGCATTTGCGCCAGGTACCGGTACGCCGGTGATCGGTGGACTCACTTCTGACCGCGCGATCAAACTGGTACGTGGCCTGAAGGATCTGAACATCGTCGGAATGGACGTGGTTGAAGTCGCCCCGGCCTATGACCAGTCCGAAATCACCGCCCTGGCGGCGGCGACTCTGGCGCTGGAGATGCTTTATATTCAGGCGGCGAAGAAAGGCGACTAATTTTTAAGCGTTTACTGCTGCTGCTGCGCGACGCATGCGCAGCAGCAGTACGCCGCCGGCGCACAGCGTGATCAGCTGCGAGGCCACCAGAACGGAAAAACCTGAACTGACCGATCCCACCGATTTCATCACCACTCCCATCAGCAGCGGAATAAACGCCGCGCAAATATTGCCAATGCCGTTAATGATCCCATAGGCGCTGCCCACCGCTTCGCGCGGGGCGTGATGCTGAACCACCGCGGGGATCGCTGCCCCCTGTAATCCCCAGAAAACGTTCGCCGCCAGCATAAACAGCGCCAGCATCGCCGGCTGATGGCTGAGCATCAGCGCCAGCACAGAACCGGCGGTGAGTAGGCCGCCGATAATAAACAGCAGCGGCGCCTGCTCCGGGCGCATTTTGTCGAGGAGCACGCCGCCAAGAAACTTTGAGCCCAGGCTTAACAGAAAGGGGACTGCCGCCAGCAGCCCGGTGGCCTGTAGTGAGAAGTGGTGCTCATCGCGCAGCCAGGCGGGCAACCAGGCGCTGCTCCCCCATAGATAGCTGAGCGTGGCGATTTCCACCAGCAGGATCCAGCCAAGTAGCGGCGTACGCCAGGCGAGGGCAAAAGTTTGGCTGAAGCCCGGCTTCGCGCGCTGTGCGGTCACTTGCGGCGCGGGGAGAAACCGCCAGATTAATCCACCGCCGAGCAGCAAATTCAGCAGCGCCAGCGCGTAGAACGTGCCGATCCAGCCAACGTGCGCCATCAGCCAGGTGACCAGCGGGAAGCCTACCGCCAGCCCCAACGATACGCCGAGGGCGGTCACCGCATTCGGTTTACCTATTTCATCGGCGGCGAAGTTGTCGTTGATAAAGCGCGTTTTCAGTGAGAACAGCGGCCCCTCCGCCACGCCAAGCACAATGCGCGCGATTAACATTCCCATTAGTGAACCGAGTAATGGGGAAATGGCGCACACCAGCGCCCATATCGCAATGCTGCTTAACAGTCCCTGACGATAATGCCATCTACTTTCTATAACTGGTGTTAATAATAATGCCGAAAACCCATAACCCAGAAGAAAGCATGTCATTAGCATTCCTTGTAACATTCTGTTTTCATTTAACTGAAAATGGGCAGCGAATTCCGGGTTAAGGATCATCACCGAGATATTTACCCGATCGACGTAGGAAATAATTATTAACAAAAGTAGTGCTATTACCCCTTGCCATCTTGCCGCCATTCGTTATCTCCACGCTTAATTTAATGATTGCCGGTTATTATTTTTTAACGCCAGAAATAGTCACATAAGTAAAATGATTCACCTGTGAAACTCATTGTTTTTTAACGATTAAATAAAGTGTTGTTTCATGGGTGAAACATCATGTTTTCCGCTCTTGCACATTTTTAATGATCGTCTGGAAAAGAAGTCAATAGCCGCATGTGAAATTTAAATCGGCATTTTTATTTATAATGGATCACCTCTTTAAATATCATTATTTCATCTGAATGCAGTTTTTCGTGATCAATTGCACACTTAGCTAATTTAAAAGCCTTTCATTAACAACTTCGTCACATTAACGCTTGACGAAACATTCACCGCTTTTATATTGACCGTATTAAATAAGAAACAGAGTTTCATATATGAAACAAAGCCTGGAGGATTGCGATGAGCTGGATAGGCGTATGTGACGCGGAGCAAGTACAGGAAGATTTTCCCTATAGCGGCAATATCGACGGTAAGGAAATCGGTATTTATCTGATTGATGGCGAATATTACGCGCTGGAAGACGTTTGCCCTCATGCCTATGCGCTCCTGAGCCAGGGCTTTGTCGAAGATGGCAAGGTGGAATGCCCGCTGCATGAGGCGGTATTCGACGTCAAAACCGGCCAGTGCCTGCATGGCCCCGGCGGCCGCAACCTTAATCGTTACCCGGTGCGGGTATACGACAATCAGATCCAGATTACTTTTATCGAGGAGAACGTGGCATGAGCGAATCCCTGGACTTCAACCCGGCGCTACCGGAAAGCCGCCAGTTTACGCCACCGGCGGAAGGCGGAAACGGCAATATCCATAAGCCTGGCGACTATCACAATCTGATTTGGCAAACCCGCAGCCGGGTGCCGGAAAACTGGGAGCTTCAGCTTATCGCGACCCTGGAAACGCTGTTCGAACAGGGCGCGGAAAGCCTCGGTGAGCTGGTGAACGGTCTCAATGGCGTCAGGATGCATGACCAGCAGGGCGAACCGTGGAGTGAAAGCAGCTTCCAGGCATTTTTACAGGTCAACGGCTACTGAGGACACAGTAATGACGACAACGGTACAAAACTATCTTGATAAAGGGTTGCGCGGCCTGTGGTATCCGGTGCTGGCGAGCTGGGAGGTGCAGTCTGCGCCGGTGGGCATTACCCGTCTCGGTGAGCAGATCGTGGTCTGGCGGAATAAAGACGGTCAGGTGCAGGCGCTGGAAGACCGCTGCCCGCATCGCGGCGCGCGTCTGTCAATGGGCTGGAACTTAGGCGATCGTATCGCTTGCTGGTATCACGGCGTGGAAGTCGCCGGTAACGGCGAAGTCAAAGACGTCCCGGCGGTTGACCGCTGCCCGCTGGTCGGCCAGCAGTGCGTGCGCAGCTACAGCGTGCAGGAAGCGCATGGGGCAATCTTCCTGTGGTTCGGTGTCACCGCCGACCAGCAGCCTGATGAACTGAGCTTCCCGGAGGAACTGGCCGACCACGAAACATACAGTAACTTCCTGTGCACCGCGGCGTGGAAATGCAACTACCAGTACGCGCTGGAAAACGTGATGGACCCGATGCACGGTACCTATCTGCACTCGTCATCGCACTCGATGGCGGAAGGCGATCGCAAAGCCGATATGGTGCTGCAGCCGACGAAAACCGGCTTTATCTTCGAGAAAAAAGGGCAGAGCGGCGTCAACTTTGACTGGGTTGAACTGGGCAACAGCGGCGCCTACTGGATGCGCCTGTCTATTCCGTACAAAAAGCGTTTCGGGCCGGGCGGCCACTTCTGGATCGTCGGCATGGTGGTTCCGGAAGATAACGACAACTGCCGCGTCTTCTTCTGGCGCATCCGCGGCGTACAGGGCTGGCAGCGCGATCTGTGGCGCTTTATGTACCGCAACCGTCTGGAAAAACTGCACTGGGAAGTACTGGAACAGGATCGCGTGGTACTGGAGAGCCTGGCGCCGAACGCCCGCGATCATGAATATCTCTATCAACATGATGTCGGTCTGTCCCGACTGCGCCGTATGATGCAGAAAGCGGCGAAGGAGCAGCTAGCGCTCCGCGAAGCGCAGCAGGGTGCCGCCTGATGAACGGCCTGCTGAACGGTAAACGCATTGTCGTCACCGGCGCGGCGCGTGGCCTGGGTTACCACTTTGCCGAAGCCTGCGCCGCGCAGGGCGCGACGGTGGTGATGTGCGACATCCTGCAGGGGGAGCTGGCGGAAAGCGCTCATCGCCTGCAGCAGAAGGGCTATCAGATCGAATCCCACGCCATCGATCTTGCCAGTCAAGCGTCGATCGAGCAGGTCTTCAGCGCCATCGGCGCGCAGGGGCCTATCGATGGCTTAGTCAATAACGCGGCGATGGCCACCGGCGTCGGCGGTAAAAATATGATCGATTACGATCCGGACCTGTGGGATCGCGTGATGACGGTCAATGTCAAAGGCACCTGGCTGGTGACCCGCGAGGCGGTACCGCTGCTGCGCGAAGGGTCGGCGATCGTCAACGTCGCTTCGGATACCGCGCTGTGGGGCGCGCCGCGGCTGATGGCCTATGTCGCCAGTAAGGGCGCGGTGATTGCGATGACCCGCTCCATGGCCCGCGAGTTGGGTGAAAAGCGGATCCGTATCAACGCCATCGCGCCGGGACTGACCCGCGTTGAGGCCACGGAATACGTTCCCGCCGAGCGTCATCAGCTGTATGAGAACGGCCGCGCGCTCAGCGGCGCGCAGCAGCCGGAAGATGTCACCGGCAGCGTGGTCTGGCTGCTGAGCGATCTTTCGCGCTTTATCACCGGCCAACTGATCCCGGTCAACGGCGGTTTTGTCTTTAACTAACAAGTGAGGCGGTATGGCGAACGATCAGGAAGTGAAGTACCTGGTACCGGGTCTGGAGCGCGGTTTACAACTGCTGCTGGCGTTTGGCGAACAGCATCGCGATCTAACCTTTGCCGAGCTGCATCGGCTGGTGGATATGCCGAAAGCGACCGCCTATCGCGTGGTGCAGACGCTGGAATATATGGGCTTTCTCGAGCGCAATGCCCGCACCAATACCTTTTCGCTGGGCATGAACGTACTGCGTCTGGGCTTTGAATATATCGCCTCACTGGATGTCGCTCAGGTGGGTCAGCCGGTCATCGAGCAACTGCGCGATATCAGCCAGTGCAGCAGCCATCTGGCGATCCGCGACGGCCGCGACATTATCTACATCGCCCGCGTCAGCGCCGCCGGTTCGCGTATCAACCAGGTCAGCGTCGGAACGCGGCTACCGGTGCACTGCACCTCGCTTGGCCGCATGCTGCTGACCGATGTTTCCCGCAGCGAGTTTGAGCAATTGTTCCCGGATGAACGTCTGCCGGGCAATACGCCGGGCCAGCTGTACGACCGCGAAGCGCTGTGGCAGATGGTGCAGCAGGATAAAGCCCGCGGCTATGTGATTGGCGAATCGTTCTATCGCCACGGTATCTCATCGATTGTCTATCCGGTCTTTGACCGCAGCGGCCGGGTGGCGGCGGTCGTTAGCATTCTGGTGCCGTCGGACGAGATCCCGCAAAGCGATCGCGAGCGCTTACAGAACGAGGTCAGTATGGCGGCGGACAAAATTTCCGGTTTCCTCGGATATTTGTCACAGGCAAGTTAAATCAACAACTTAACGGCAGGCGCTTGATTGCGTCGGGCATGTTTTACGCCCAAATTCGGGCGACTGAACGGTAAAGAGGCGACGAAGAATGAGTATTACCGGAATTGAAAAGCTGGAATTTGGCGTAGACGACCTGAACCACAGCGCGAAATTCATGCGCGATTTTGGCCTGACCGGCGACGCCAGCGGCCGCGCGTTTACCACCCTCAGCGGCGCGCGGGTCGAACTTAACCCGACCGATAGCGCCGACCTGCCGCCAGCCTTTGAGGCGGGCAACACCCTGCGTCGCATGACCTGGGGCGTGGCGGATCGGGCGGCGCTGGATGCGCTGCGCCCGAAGCTGGAACGTCAGCCCGCTTTCCGTGAAATCGACGGCGCGCTGGAGTGCCGCGACCCTAACGGTATGACGCTGCGGGTGCAGGTAAGCCAGCAAACGGCGGTGGAACTGAACGTCGAGCCGATCAACCAGTGGGGCGATGTACGTCGCATCGACACCCCGAGCCCGGTGTACGACCGCGCGCAGCCGATTAACGTCGGCCACGTGGTGTTCTTCGTGGAAGAACTGGCGGCGGTAGAAAGTTTCTATCGCGAAGTGCTCGGCTTCCAGGTGTCAGACCGCTATATCAATCGCGCGGTGTTCCTGCGCTGCGGCGTGCGCGGCGGCCACCATAACCTCTTCTTATTGCAGTTGCCCAACCGCAAACGTGGACTTAACCACGTCGCATTTACCGTACGTGATATTCACGAAGTGATCGGCGGCGGCATTGCGATGAATAAAAACGCCTGGAGCACGTTTATCGGCCCCGGCCGCCATCCGGTCTCCTCGGCCTACTTCTGGTATGTCAACAGCCCGACCGGCGGCGCTTTTGAGTACTACACCAACGATGACTATCTGACGGAAAACTGGCAGCCGCGCGAGCTGGAGCATTCACTCGTGTCCTTTACCGAATGGGCGGTGGAAGGCGGTATCGATCACGATACCCGTCGCCAGCAGAAAAAACCGGAGGCGGTATGACGGCGCGGATAGTCATTATCGGCGGCGGCCAGGCTGGCGGCTGGGCGGCGAAAACGCTGCGTGATGAAGGGTTTAGCGGCGAGATTTGCGTGGTTGCCGAAGAGCAATGGGATTTTTACGAGCGCCCGCCGCTGTCGAAAGCGGCATTGCTGGAGGCCGAACCGGCGCTGCCGCGAATATTCAGCGCCGAGGCGCAACAGGCGCTGGATCTGCGCTGGTACCGACCGCTGCGCGCGGAATCGATTGACCGGCAAAATAAAACCCTGGCGCTGAGCAACGGCGAAACGCTGGCGTACGACCAACTGCTGATCGCCACCGGCGGCCGCGCGCGCCTGCCGTCCGAGGCCTGGGCGCAGCATCCGCAGGTCTATACCCTGCGCCACTGGCAGGACGCGCAGCGTCTGAAGCAGCGGCTGGCATCGGCAACGCGGCTGGCGATCGTCGGCGGCGGCTGGATTGGCCTCGAAATCGCCGCCTCGGCGCGCAAAAGCGGCGTAGCCGTAACCCTTTATGAACAGCAGCCAGCGCTGTGCATGCGCTCGGTCAGTATGGAGGTCTCGCTGGCGCTGGATGAGTTGCATCGCCGGCAGGGCGTTGATATTCGCCGCGGCTGCGGCGCGCTGGAGCTGGAAGATGATAACGGCCTGCCGACGCTGCACTGCGACGGCCAGCGGGAAACCTTCGATGCGGTGGTGGTGGGGATCGGCGTCGATCTCAATCTGGAACTGGCGCGCGATGCCGGGCTCGCTGTCGAGCGCGGGATTGTCGTCGATGCCCAGGGACGCAGCAGCGATCCGGCGATTTTCGCCGCCGGCGATGTCGCTCAGCATCATCAGTATGGCCTGTGCATTCAGTCGTGGGCCTTTGCGCAAAATCAGGCCATCGCTACGGCGAAAGCGATGCTCGATCCGCAGGCCAGCGGCTACGACGAGGCGCCGTGGCTGTGGTCGGATCAATACGATCGCAATATCCAGATCCTGGGGATCCCGCAGGCGGGCAGCCGCACCATCGTGCGTGACGAGCCGCAGGGCGCGCTCTATTTCTCGCTCAATGCCGATGGACGTTTAACGCAGCTGGTGGCCTTCAATAATGCACGTACCGTGAAGCTGGCGAAGCGCTGGATGGCGGCGGGGAGGGATCTCTCTGACGTCCCGCTCGCTGACCCGACTTTCTCGCTGATGTCATTGCGATAATTAACGCGAACCCTTAAGGGGGAGAAATGACCACATTAGAGACTAACGCCGCGCCTGCTGAGGCGAGCGGCGAGGGCGTCCGCACGCCTGAAAAAGCGGTGCGTTGGGCCATTCCGCTGTCGCTGTTGGCCTGCGTACTGCTGGCGTTTTTCGACAAAATCAGTATCGCCGCGCTGTTTTCCGATAGCCACTTCCAGCAGGCGATGGGGATCGATTTCGATACCACCCGGCTGGGTATTTTGATGAGCGCCTTTCTGCTGAGCTACGGCTTCTCGTCAGTGCTATTAAGCGGCCTTGGCGACCGGATTGCGCCGCTGCGTCTGCTGACCGGGATGATGGCGGTGTGGTGCATCCTGATGGTGATCATGGGCTTCACCCACAACTACGCGCTGATGGTGACGCTGCGCATCCTGTTGGGCATCGCCGAAGGGCCGCTGTTCCCGCTGGCGTTCGCCGTGGTGCGCCACACCTTCCCACAGCGGCTGCAGGCTCGCGCCACCATGCTGTGGCTGCTCGGCACGCCGGTTGGCGCGGCGCTGGGTTTCCCGCTGTCAATTTGGCTACTTAACACCTTCGGCTGGCAGAGCACCTTTTTCGTGATGGCGATGCTGACGGTACCGGTGCTGATTTTTGTGCGTATTGGGCTGCGCGGCGTGCAGCTGGAGGCGAAAGTCGGCAGCGATAAAACGTCGCAGGAAGCGCGACGCAGCGCGCGGCGCGAGCTCTTCGTTAGCCCGCATTTCTGGATGATCTGCATCTTCAATATCGCCTTTCTCGCCTATCTGTGGGGGATCAACGGCTGGCTGCCGGGCTACCTGATTAAAGGCAAAGGCATTCATCTGGAACACGCCGGCTGGCTGTCGTCGATGCCGTTTATCGCCATGCTGCTGGGCGAAATTATCGGCGCCTGGCTGTCCGACCGCGTCGATAAGCGCGCCGCCGCCTGCTTTATTTCCCTGGCGGGCGCCGGAATCGGTTTGGCGGCGGTGATGCATTTTAGCGCGCCATTACCGGTGATTGCGGCGATGAGCTTTAGCACCTTTATGTGGGGCACCGGCGCGCCAAACATTTTCGCGCTGCTGGCTAAAGCGACCCATCCACGGGTCAGCGCCACGGCGGGCGGGATTTTCAACGGGCTGGGAAACTTTGCCGGGGCCTTATCGCCGGCGGTGATGGGCGCGCTTATCGCCTTCACCCATAGCATGGATTCCGGGCTGATTTTTCTGGCGGTGATGGCGGCGGTGGGCTGCGCCCTGTTACTGCCGCTGCTGAGACGTTACTGAGGATAAAACGATGACTGATTCAACCGTAACTGCAAAACAGAGTCTGAAACCTGAACATTTGACGATGGAAGAGTGGGTGGAGTCGCGTATCGCGCGCTTCGAAGGCCGTAAATACGACTGGAATGCGCTGAAATTCCAGGCCGATTTCGATCCGAAATATCGCCGCGCGCAGATGCGCTACATCGGCACCGGCGCCACCGGCGTCGCCAGCGATACCAACACCGTTCCGGCAGAGCACTTCACCTTCTCCACCATGGTGTTGCCGTCCAAATGTGAAGGCCCGCTGCACCTGCATGATGACGTAGAAGAGGTGTTCTTCATGCTCAAAGGGCAGATCACCCTGATGATTCAGGACGGCGACAACTATACCGAAACCGTACTGCGCGAACGCGATCTGATCTCGGTACCGCCCGGAATCTATCGTGGTTTGTTCAACCACGGCGAAGAAGAGGCGCTGATGTGCGTGATGCTCGGCACCCATAAGCCACATATTCCGACCTACCCGGAAGATCATCCGCTGGCAAAAGTAAAACGTAACTAAGGGGCGATGATGACGGGTTTTCGTGAACAAGGAAGCGGCATTCCGCTGACGCTGCTGCACGGCATCAGTTCCGGCGCGTCCTCCTGGCATAAACAGATGGCGTTGCCCGGCTACCGCGTGCTGGCCTGGGATATGCCCGGTTATGGCGAGAGCCCGATGCTGTCGGCAACGCCGGCGGATGCCGGTGATTACGCCGACGCGCTGGCGCGAATGCTGGACCGCGCTGGAGTAGAGCAAACCATACTGGTCGGCCATTCGCTGGGTGCGCTGGTGGCGGCCGCCTTCGCCGCGAAATACCCGCAGCGGGTGCTTTATCTGGTACTCGCCGACGTCGCGCAGGGCTACGGTCAGGCGGAAGCCGTGCAGCGGGAAAAAGTCTGGCAGGGACGTCAACAGCAGATGGCGCTGGGCGGCGAGGCGATGGCGCAGGGGCGGGCGGCAAAACTGCTGCGCCCCGGCGCGCGCGAAGCCGATGTGGCGACGGTGGCGGCAGGCATGCGCAGGCTGCGTAGCGAAGGCTACCTCGCCGCTGCCTGGATGCTGGCGCATGACGACATCCACCGCTGGCTCGCCGACTATCGCGGCCGTCTCACGGTGTGGTGTGGCGAGCAGGATGCCATTACCCAACCGGAGCTGGTGCAGGGAGTGGCGCTGCGTTACGGCGCCCCTTACATCGCCATCCCGCAGGCTGGACATGCCAGCTATCTCGATAACGAAACCTTTTTTAATCAACAGCTTTTACGCATAGGGGAAGAGGTGCGCGATGAATGCACAAATTGAAGGACGCGTCGCGGTAGTCACCGGCGGCTCGTCAGGGATCGGCTTTGAAACGCTGCGCCTGCTGCTGGGCGAAGGGGCGAAGGTCGCCTTTTGCGGCCGCAACCCGGATCGGCTGGCCAGCGCCCATGCGGCGTTGCAAAACGAATATCCAGAAGGCGAGGTGTTCTCCTGGCGCTGCGACGTACTGAACGAAGCGGAAGTGGAAGCGTTCGCCGCCGCGGTCGCCGCACGCTTCGGCGGCGCCGACATGCTGATTAATAACGCCGGGCAGGGCTATGTCGCCCACTTCGCCGATACCCCGCGCGAGGCCTGGCTGCACGAAGCCGAACTGAAACTGTTCGGCGTGATTAACCCGGTAAAGGCCTTCCAGCCGCAGCTTGAACAGTCGGATATCGCCTCGATTACCTGTGTGAACTCGCTGCTGGCTCTGCAGCCGGAAGAGCACATGATTGCCACCTCTGCTGCCCGTGCCGCGCTGCTCAATATGACGCTGACCCTGTCGAAAGAGCTGGTGGAGAAAGGCATCCGCGTGAATTCCATCCTGCTGGGAATGGTCGAATCCGGGCAGTGGCAGCGTCGTTTCGAAAACCGCAGCGATAAGAGCCAGAGCTGGCCGCAGTGGACCGCCGAAATCGCCCGCAAACGCGGGATCCCGATGGCGCGCCTCGGAAAACCGCAGGAACCGGCACAGGCGTTGCTATTCCTCGCTTCGCCGCTGGCCTCCTTTACCACCGGCGCGGCGCTGGACGTTTCCGGCGGTTTCTGCCGCCATCTGTAAGGAAAGATGATGAAAAAGGTCATGTTAATCGGCTATGGCGCGATGGCGCAGGCGGTGATTGAACGCCTGCCGCCGCAGGTGACGTTGGGTTGGATCGTCGCCCGCGAATCGCATCATGCGGCGATCCGCCAGCAGTTCGGCCACGCGGTGACGCCGCTTACCGATCCGCTGCAGTGCGAAGAGACACCGGATCTGGTGCTGGAATGCGCCAGCCAGCAGGCGGTCGCGCAGTACGGCGAAGCGGTGCTGGCGCGCGGCTGGCATCTGGCGGTGATCTCGACCGGCGCGCTGGCGGACAGCGAACTGGAACAGCGTTTACGCCAGGCGGGCGGAAGGCTGACGCTGCTGGCTGGCGCAGTAGCCGGGATTGACGGCCTGGCGGCGGCCAAAGAGGGGGGGCTTGAACGAGTGACCTATCAGTCGCGTAAAAGCCCGGCCAGCTGGCGCGGCAGCTATGCCGAACAGCTTATCGACCTCAGCGCGGTCAATGAAGCGCAAATTTTCTTCGAAGGCAGCGCCCGCGAGGCGGCGCGGCTATTCCCGGCAAATGCCAACGTGGCGGCAACCATCGCGCTGGGCGGTATCGGCCTTGACGCGACCCGAGTACAGCTGATGGTCGATCCGGCGACGCAACGCAACACCCATACGCTACACGCCGAAGGATTGTTCGGCGAGTTTCACCTGGAGCTGAGCGGTCTGCCGCTCGCCAGCAATCCGAAAACATCGACCCTCGCGGCACTGAGCGCGGTACGCGCCTGCCGTGAACTGGCATAACGCAGAGAGGCTGAGATGGACGAATTAGACATTTTTATCGGCGGCCAGTGGCGTCGCGGCGGCGGCAATTTAATGCACAGCCTGTTTCCGGCGGATGGCGCTATTAACGCGGCGCTGCATGCGGCAAGCCTCGATGATTTGCAGGAGGCGATCGACTGCGCCGACCGCGCCTGGCGGGAGCCAACGTGGCGGGCGATGCTGCCGCATCAGCGGGCGAAGATCCTGCATAAGGTTGCCGATCTGATAGAAGCACAGGTTGATGAGCTCACCCAAAAGCAGAGCCGCGATAACGGTAAACCGCTGGCGGAAGCGCGAGGGCTGGTGATGAGCGCCGCCGGTACCGCACGCTATTTTGCCGCCGCCAGCGAGTTGCTGGAGGGCGAGCTGCCGACGCCGCGGCAGGCGGATCTATTGACCCTGAGCCGCTATGAGCCGTTGGGCGTGGTGGCGGCGATCACGCCGTGGAACTCGCCGATCGCCAGTGAAATGCAGAAGGTGGCCCCGGCGATCGCCGCCGGGAACGCGGTGATCCTCAAACCGGCGGAAGCCACGCCGCTCATGGCGCTGGAGCTGGCGAAGATCTTCGAGCAGGCCGGTTTACCCGCCGGACTGCTGAGCGTGCTGCCGGGTAAAGGATCGATTATCGGCGATGCGCTGGCCCGCCATCCTAAGGTACGCAAAATTTCCTTTACCGGCGGCACCAGCACCGGGCGTCACCTGGCGCACGTAGCGGCGGAAAAGCTGATCCCGGCGTCGCTGGAGCTGGGCGGTAAATCGCCGACCATCGTGCTGGAAGATGCCGATATCGAACAGGCGGCGCGGGGCATCTGCTACGGCATTTTCAGCTCCGGCGGCCAGGCCTGCATTGCCGGCTCGCGGCTGTTTGTCCATGAAAAAGTGTATCCGCAATTAATGGCCCGCCTGCTGGAGTTAACCCAAGGACTGCGGGTTGGTCATCCGTTCAGCTCTGGCACCCACGTCGGGCCGCTGATCAACGATAAACACCGCCAGAGCGTGCTGGAGTACGTCGAGCTGGCGAAACGCGAAGGCGGCAGCGTGCTATGCGGCGGCGAGATCCCGGCGGATCCGGCGCTGGCGGCGGGGAGCTACTTCCTGCCGACCATTATTGAAGGGCTGAACAATCAGGCCCGCGTTTGCCAGGAAGAGATCTTCGGGCCGGTGCTGGTGGCGATGCGTTTTCGCGATGAAGCGGCGCTGATCCGCGAGGCCAATGATTCGGTCTTCGGACTGGCGGCGGGGATCTGGACGCGCGATACCGGCCGCGCGCTGCGTCTGAGCGAACAACTGGAAGCCGGTACGGTGTGGATCAACACCTACAAAGTTTTCTCCATTTCGACCCCGTTCGGGGGCTTTAAAGAGAGCGGTCTGGGCCGCGAAAAAGGGATCCAGGGGCTGAAAGCCTGGATGCAACAAAAGAGCATTTATCTGGCGACGGGTAATAGCGTCAACCACTGGTGCGACTGAGAAAGGGTGAGCAATGAGCGAAATGATAACCGTCGGCGATGCCATCGCCAGAACGCTGGAGCAGTATCACGTTGAAGCCATTTATGGCGTCATTTCTATCCATAACCTGCCGATCGCCGACGCCGTTGGCCAGCGGGAAAAAATCCGCTTTGTTCCGGCGCGCGGCGAAGCGGGCTCGGTGACCATGGCCGATGCCCATGGCCGTTTTTCCGGGCTCGGCGTGGCGCTGACCAGCACCGGCGCGGGCGCGGGTAATGCGGTCGGCGCGCTGGTTGAGGCGATGAACGCCGGTACGCCGCTGCTGCACCTGACCGGACAGGTCGAAAAAGCCTGGCTGGACGCCGATACCGGTTTTATTCATGAAACCCGCGATCAGTTGACCTTCCTGAAAGCCAGTTCGAAGCGCGCTTACCGCATTAGCAACGCCAACCAGGCGGTGGCTATCCTGCATAAGGCGATTCAGGAGGCGCAGACGCCGCCGTGCGGCCCGGTCTCGGTGGAGATCCCAATCGACATTCAGAGCGCCAAAATTCCGCTTTCGCTGCTGACCGCGCCGTTGAAACGCGCTCCGGCGATTGAGCCGGAGGCGTCGATGGTCGATGCGCTGTGGGCGCAGCTTAAGCAGGCGAAGCAGCCGCTGCTGTGGCTTGGCGGCGGCGCGTTAGAGAGCGTTGAGGCGGTGAAGACGCTGGCGGATGCCGGAGTGACGGTGATTTCCAGTACCCACGGCCGCGGCATTCTGGCGGATAGCCATCGCGCCAGCCTGCGCGCGTTTCATAATTCTCCCTCGGTTGAAGCGCTGATTTCACAATGTGATTTCACACTTGTGGCCGGTTCCCGGCTGCGCAGCAACGAAACGCGTTCCTGGACGCTGGAGCTGCCCGCGCCGCGGGTGCAGATTGATATCGACCCGGCGGCGGCCAGCCGTAACTACCTGATGGACAACACGCTGGTGGCGGACTGCCGTGCTTTATTAGACGCGCTGGCGAAGCGAGTACAGGGCCGGATGTGGGGCGATGCGCGTTGGGATAGCCAGCTTAAAGCGGCGGTAGAGGCGGCGGAGCAGGGGCTACGCGACCAGTGCGGCGCTTACGCTAAATTGAATGACGCGATTGCGCAGGCGTTGCCCGATGACGGCATTCTGGTGCGCGATATTACCGTTTCCGGCAGCCTGTGGGGCAGCCGTCTGTTCCGCGCTCACGGTCCGCTGATGAATATCCATTCTCTGGCCGGAGCCATCGGTATGGGGCTGCCGATGGCGGTGGGCACCGCGATTGCCAATCCGCAACGGAAAGTGGTCGGCCTGGTCGGCGACGGCGGCCTGAGCCTCAACCTTGGCGAGCTGGCGACCCTGGCGCAGGAGAAGGCCAACGTGACGCTGTTGATTATGAACGACGGCGGCTACGGCGTGATGCGCGGTATTCAGGATAAGTACTTTGGCGGCCGCCAGTATTACAACGAGCTGCACACGCCGGACTTTGCCCTGCTGGCGCAGGCGATTGGCCTGCAGGCGTGGAGCGTGGAACGCGCTGAGGATTTCCAGGCGGTGATGACCGAAGCGCTGGCGATACCGGGGCCATCGGTGGTGGAAGTGAAAATGGGCCAGATTGGCGCGCTGCGCTTTGCCGGCCCGCCGCAGAAGACGCTGTATTAATGATAACCCAGTGACCCCAACCCTCTCCCTTCCGGGGAGAGGGTACCGCACGGCACAGGGGGTTAATCAAGGCGCCGGACGGTTGCTCCTGCGCGCCGGGAGAGGGCCGGCCCGCAGGAGAGGGTTCATTACACGGTTAAAACACGTTGAACGGATATTCGACGTAGAACCGCACTTCATTACCGCTGACGTTATAGTCGCTGGCGTTGCTGGAAACGCGCAACACCGAATAGCGGAGTCTCAATTTCAAATCTTTCGCCATGCCGTTTTGCACCTGGTACTGCACCTGGTTGAACCATTCGTGTTCTTTACCGTTGCTGGTCTCGGCGGTTTTAATGTTATCGCCGCGAACGTAGGCGGTAGTCCAGCTCAGGCCCGGTACGCCCAGTCCGGCAAAATCCAGGCCATAGGAGGCCTGCCAGGAACGCTCATCCTCGCCGTTAAAATCTGACCAGTAGGAGTTAGCCAGCCAGATGGTGTTGCCGCCATCGCCGACGCCGCCCTGATTCTGATACCCGCCGTAGTGGTAGCCGGTGCTGCCGCTGCTTTGCTGGTAAGCGACTTTAAAGGTATGAATATCCCAGATATAGCTGGCGGCCAGGCTCCAGATGCTGTTGCTGCGCCCGGTGTCATTGGCGTCGGCATATTCTTGATCTAAGCGCGAGTTATAGCCGTTGAAGTCAACAATCAGCTGCTGGTCGGCGGCGAACGGCTGTTTGTAGTTCAGGCCGAGATACTGCTTATTCAGCACGTCCTCGACGCGCGAAGCGTAAAGCGCGCCGCTGAGCTGGTCGTTGAATTGATAGCTGGCGCCGCCAAAGGTCAGACTTTTCAGGCCGCTGTTGTGGCTGTCGTCGCTTTTGCGCTGCTGATCGGTAAGATAACCGGCGTTAATTTCCAGACCGTCGATTTCTCTTGAGGTCAGCATGGTACCGGTATAGCTCTCGTACAGCAGCCGCGAGTCATCGGCGTAGACGATAGGCAGCATCGGGCGCTGGCTGCCGTAGCTGAGTACGGTATTCGAGAAGCGCATTTTGGCGGTAGCGCCGAATTTGGCTAAATCGGATTTCGCGCGGCCATCATCATCCTGGGCGAAAAAGTCGATACCGCCCGCGCCGCTGCGGCCGCGGCCGCCGTCGAGGCGCACGGCGTACTGCGCAATGCCGTCAACGCCGAAGCCGACCGGTCCCTGGGTGAAGCCGGATTCGAAGGTAGCGATAATACCCTGACCCCATTCGGCTTTATCCGGCAATCCATCGCGATAATCGCGTTTGATATAAGCGTTACGTAAAAAGAGATCCAGGTGGCTGTCTTCAATAAAGCCCTGACTGGTAGATTGTTGGCTGGCGAAAGCCGGCGCGGCGGCAATAATGCCAAGTGCGATTAATGGTAATTCTTTTTTCACTGAGGGCACTTCTCTGTCTGTCGATATATTCATGGGAATCACTGCCAGTCAGATATTCTCCTGAAATAATGTCGAAAGCAATCATTGTGTGAGCAGTTATTGCAGCCGGAAACAGGCTGTATGGCGCGTGAGCCGTGCGCCAGGCAGTAAGGGGTGGACTATTTATTATTCGGGTAAAGACGATTCTGAAAGCCAGATAATGTGCGACCTTTTTAATTTACCAAATAATATATTTCTGAATCGCCGGGTATAAAATAATTGGCTGTGATGCGCTGTGATAATAATTAACGGTTTGTGCGCTTAAATTATCAATTGATGCGGCTAAATATTTTTACGGGTATATAAAAAAGGGAGGCGATAATGCCTCCCGCTGTCGTTTATTTAATGCCGTCGGCCTTCATGCGATCGCGAATATGCTGCGCGCGGGCTTCCGACGCCGGGTGATCGTCAAACATGGAGCTCTGACGGCCGGCTTCCAGCTTGGCCAGTTTTTCGAAGCTGGTGGCCAGCCCCGATGGACTGATGCCGCGTTTACGCAGCAGGTCGTAAGAGTAGTCGTCCGCTTCCGACTCCTGGCGCTGGGAGAACTGCGAGTTCACCAGTTTTTCGCCGAGATCGCCCAACTGCGACTGCGACAGGCTGCCGACGATGCCGCCAGCGGAGGCCGCCGCCGCGCGCACGGCGTTAGTGCCCAGCGCGACCTGCATGCCTTTCTTCACGTGACCCAACGCAACGTGGCCCATTTCGTGGCCGATAACCGCTTCTACTTCGTTATCGTTCATCAGGTCCATCAGGCCGCTGTAAACGCGGATACAGCCGTTAGCCATCGCGAAGGCGTTGACGTCTTTCGTTTCATAGACCTTGTAGTTGACCGGCTGGCCGTTAATGTTATCGCCCAGCGCGGCGGCAATCTTGCTCAGGCGTTTGCTGTACTCGCTGCTGGCCGGGGAAATAGTGGCTTTGGCGTCCATCTCTTTACACGCCTGGTCGCTTAAGGTTTTTACCTGTTCGTCGCTAAGAGAGTAGGCCTGGAATGCTTCCGCGCCGGAGCTCAGCAGGGCGTTGGAATCCATGTTCTGACATCCGGTTAATGTTGCTGCGATCCCGAAGGCAAGAAGGGTTGAGCGAATTTTCATTTTTATCTTCCACAATCTTATGGTTTTTTATCTGAATAATGGGCGACGACGGACCCGCCTCGTCCTGTGCAAAGTATAAATAGTATCTCATGATCCGGGCGAGTGGATTCCGCGGCAGCACAACGTGTTCCAGAGATTTCTTAATGGGCAAAAGGATGCTCCATGTACATGCTTTGTCGCTTGGGTTACATTGTTCACACTTTTTTCCGGCGTAGCCCAAAACGCGCTCTCGTCAAGTCGTTAAGGGCATGGCCTTATAACATCCGAACTGGAGTCAAAATGTCCTCACGTAAAGAGCTTGCCAACGCTATTCGTGCGCTGAGCATGGACGCTGTACAGAAAGCCAAATCCGGCCACCCTGGCGCCCCGATGGGCATGGCTGACATTGCCGAAGTCCTGTGGCGTGATTTCCTGAACCATAACCCGCAGAACCCGTCCTGGGCCGATCGCGACCGCTTCGTGCTGTCCAACGGTCACGGTTCCATGCTGATTTACAGCCTGCTGCACCTCACCGGTTATGATCTGCCGATTGAAGAACTGAAAAACTTCCGTCAGCTGCACTCTAAGACTCCGGGCCACCCGGAAGTCGGCTACACCGCAGGCGTGGAAACCACCACCGGCCCGCTGGGTCAGGGTATCGCTAACGCAGTCGGTATGGCTATCGCGGAAAAAACGCTGGCGGCGCAGTTTAACCGTCCAGGGCACGACATCGTCGATCACTTCACCTACGCCTTCATGGGCGACGGCTGCATGATGGAAGGCATTTCTCACGAAGTGTGCTCCCTGGCCGGTACCCTGAAACTGGGTAAACTGGTGGCGTTCTATGATGACAACGGCATCTCCATTGATGGTCACGTTGAAGGCTGGTTCACCGACGATACCGCGAAACGCTTTGAAGCCTACGGCTGGCACGTGGTGCGCGGCGTTGACGGTCACGACGCTGACGCCATCAAACGCGCAGTAGAAGAAGCGCGCGCGGTCACCGACAAACCGTCCCTGCTGATGTGCAAAACCATCATCGGCTTCGGTTCGCCGAACAAAGCAGGCACCCATGATTCCCACGGCGCGCCGCTGGGCGACGCTGAAATCGCGCTGACCCGCGAAGCGCTGGGCTGGAAATACGCTCCGTTTGAAATCCCGTCTGACATCTATGCGCAGTGGGATGCGAAAGAAGCCGGCCAGGCGAAAGAAGCCGCGTGGAACGAGAAGTTTGCCGCCTACGCCAAAGCCTTCCCGCAGGAAGCTGCCGAATTCACCCGCCGTATGAAAGGCGAAATGCCGTCTGACTTCGACGCGAAAGCTAACGAGTTCATCGCTAAGCTGCAGGCGAATCCGGCGAAGATCGCCAGCCGTAAAGCATCGCAGAACGCCATCGAAGCGTTTGGCCCGCTGCTGCCGGAATTCCTCGGCGGTTCTGCCGACCTGGCGCCGTCCAACCTGACCCTGTGGTCCGGTTCTAAGCCGATCAACGAAGACACCGCCGGTAACTACATCCATTACGGCGTACGTGAATTCGGTATGACCGCGATTGCCAACGGTATCGCGCTGCACGGCGGTTTCCTGCCGTACACCTCCACCTTCCTGATGTTCGTCGAGTATGCGCGTAACGCGGTACGTATGGCGGCGCTGATGAAACAGCGTCAGGTGATGGTCTACACCCACGACTCCATCGGTCTGGGCGAAGATGGCCCGACTCACCAGCCGGTAGAGCAGGTCGCTTCCCTGCGCGTCACGCCGAACATGTCCACCTGGCGTCCGTGTGACCAGGTTGAATCCGCAATTGCGTGGAAATATGGCGTAGAGCGTCAGGACGGCCCGACCGCGCTGATCCTCTCCCGTCAGAACCTGGCGCAGCAGGAGCGTACCGCAGAGCAGCTGGCAAACGTGGCCCGCGGCGGTTATGTGCTGAAAGATTGCGCCGGCCAGCCGGAACTGATCTTCATCGCTACCGGTTCAGAAGTGGAACTGGCGGTTGCCGCGTGGGACAAACTGACCGCCGAAGGCGTGAAGGCGCGCGTGGTCTCCATGCCGTCCACCGACGCATTCGACAAGCAGGATGCGGCCTATCGTGAATCCGTACTGCCGAAAGCCGTTTCTGCCCGCGTGGCGGTAGAAGCCGGTATCGCGGACTACTGGTTCAAATACGTGGGCCTGAACGGCGCCATCGTTGGCATGACCACCTTCGGTGAGTCTGCGCCGGCTGAGCAGCTGTTCGAAGAGTTTGGCTTCACCGTTGACAACGTTGTCGCTAAAGCGAAAGCGCTGCTGTAATCGCTGGTACGGTGCGGGCTGATGCCCGCACCTCAACCCTCTCCCACAGGAGAGGGTGCGAACACCAAAAACGGTAACCCCTGGGTTACCGTTTTGCTTTTATCTCGCCACCCGGTTTTTTGTAGGCACTATTCCTCGAACATGTAACTACCCTGTAAATTATTCCAAAGAAAATGTGACGCAAGTCATATAGCTGGTTTATTGCTCTGGACAAACATTCCTTTTATTCCGACTTTGGCTTATTCTAGCTGAAGCGTTTCAGTCGTATAAATGTTCGACAATTAATCAATCAGTCGCAGTTTGCGACAGGTAAGGTTCCCCTAAAGGCGTTGCTGGATTACTCTGTCAGCCACCTCAAATCAGGGATAACCTTGCAGGAGACCTATGACCATACGCATCGCGATTAATGGCTTCGGTCGCATAGGACGCAACGTGGTTCGCGCTTTGTATGAATCCGGGCGTCGTGCGGAAATCACCGTGGTGGCGATCAATGAACTGGCGGATGCCGCAGGCATCGCGCATTTATTGAAGTACGACACCAGCCATGGCCGTTTTTCCTGGGATGTTCGCCAGGAGCGGGAACAGCTGTATGTCGGCGATGACGTCATTCGTCTACTGCATGAGCCTTCTATCGCCGTGCTGCCCTGGCAGGAGCTGGCGGTGGATGTGGTGCTGGACTGTACCGGCGTATACGGTAGCCGTGAACATGGCGAAGCCCATCTTCAGGCTGGCGCGAAGAAAGTGCTCTTTTCACATCCTGGCGGCAACGATCTCGACGCAACGGTAGTCTTCGGCGTCAACCATGATGAACTGCGCGCGGAGCACCGCATTGTCTCCAACGCCTCCTGCACTACCAACTGCATTATTCCGGTCATTAAACTGCTAGATGATGCCTACGGCATTGAGTCAGGAACGGTCACGACAATCCACTCCGCGATGCACGACCAGCAGGTGATCGATGCCTATCATCCGGATCTGCGGCGCACCCGTGCGGCCAGCCAGTCAATTATTCCGGTTGATACTAAACTTGCGGCGGGGATCACCCGTATTTTCCCGCAGTTTAACGACCGTTTTGAGGCGATTGCGGTACGCGTACCGACGATTAACGTCACCGCAATAGACCTGAGCGTGACGGTGAAAAAACCGGTAAAGGCCTGTGAAGTCAACCAGTTGCTGCAAAAAGCAGCACAGGGAGCATTTCATGGTATAGTTGACTATACGGAATTACCGTTGGTCTCGACAGATTTTAACCACGACCCGCACAGCGCCATCGTCGATGGCACGCAAACCCGGGTCAGTGGCGCGCATCTGATCAAAACGTTGGTCTGGTGCGATAACGAATGGGGCTTTGCTAACCGAATGCTCGACACGACGTTAGCGATGGCCGCGCAAGGTTTCAGGTAAGGCGCTGCGGCGCTTGCAAAACTTTATCAAGAATCAACGAGAGGATTCACCATGTCTGTAATTAAGATGACCGATTTGGATCTGGCTGGTAAACGCGTTTTCATCCGTGCTGATCTGAACGTACCGGTTAAAGATGGCAAAGTGACCAGCGACGCGCGTATCCGCGCCTCCCTGCCGACCATCGAACTGGCGCTGAAACAGGGTGCTAAAGTAATGGTTACTTCTCACCTGGGTCGTCCGACCGAAGGCGAGTACAACGAAGAATTCTCTCTGTTGCCGGTTGTTAATTACCTGAAAGACAAACTGTCTAACCCGGTTCGTCTGGTTAAAGATTACCTGGATGGCGTTGACGTTGCTGCCGGTGAACTGGTGGTTCTGGAAAACGTTCGCTTCAACAAAGGCGAGAAAAAAGACGACGAAGAACTGTCTAAGAAATATGCTGCGCTGTGCGACGTATTCGTCATGGACGCTTTCGGTACCGCGCACCGCGCGCAGGCTTCCACCCACGGTATCGGTAAATTCGCCGATGTCGCTTGTGCAGGCCCGCTGCTGGCCGCTGAACTCGACGCGCTGGGTAAAGCGCTGAAAGAGCCGGCTCGTCCGATGGTTGCTATCGTTGGCGGTTCTAAAGTTTCCACCAAACTGACCGTTCTCGACTCTCTGTCCAAAATCGCTGACCAGCTGATCGTTGGCGGCGGTATCGCTAACACCTTCGTTGCCGCTCAAGGCCATAACGTCGGTAAATCCCTGTACGAAGCGGACCTGGTTGACGAAGCTAAGCGCCTGCTGAGCACCTGCGATATCCCGGTTCCGACTGACGTTCGCGTCGCTACCGAGTTCTCTGAAACCGCCACCGCGACCCTGAAATCCGTTAACGACATCAAAGATGACGAGCAGATTCTGGACCTCGGCGACGTTTCCGCACAGAAACTGGCTGAAATCCTGAAAAACGCCAAAACCATCCTGTGGAATGGCCCGGTTGGCGTATTCGAATTCCCGAACTTCCGTAAAGGTACTGAAATCGTCGCTAATGCTATCGCAGACAGCGAAGGTTTCTCTATCGCAGGCGGCGGTGACACCCTGGCGGCGATTGACCTGTTCGGCATCGCTGACAAAATCTCCTACATCTCCACTGGCGGCGGCGCATTCCTCGAATTCGTGGAAGGCAAAGTTCTGCCGGCAGTAGCAATGCTCGAAGAGCGCGCTAAGCAGTAATTTAGTTCAGGCGGGGAAACCCGCCTGTTTTTCAGCGCGCTAACGTACAATTTTGTACAGCTCGCGAACCTTCTTCAACGGTCGAAGATACAGATACAGGACTAAGTAACATGTCTAAAATTTTTGATTTCGTAAAACCGGGCGTCATCACTGGCGACGACGTTCAGAAAGTGTTCCAGGTAGCTAAAGAAAACAACTTTGCTCTGCCAGCGGTAAACTGCGTGGGTACTGACTCCATCAACGCCGTTCTGGAAGCTGCTGCGAAAGTTCGTTCTCCGGTTATCGTTCAGTTCTCTAACGGCGGCGCTGCGTTCATCGCGGGCAAAGGCGTGAAAACTGACGTTCCGCAGGGCGCGGCTATCCTCGGCGCTATCTCTGGCGCGCATCACGTTCACCAGATGGCTGAACACTACGGCGTGCCGGTTATCCTGCACACTGACCACTGCGCGAAGAAACTGCTGCCGTGGATCGACGGCCTGCTGGACGCGGGTGAAAAACACTTCGCTGCCACCGGCAAACCGCTGTTCTCTTCCCACATGATCGACCTGTCTGAAGAGTCCCTGCACGAAAACATCGAGATCTGCTCTAAGTACCTGGCTCGCATGGCCAAAATGGGCATGACTCTGGAAATCGAACTGGGTTGCACCGGCGGTGAAGAAGACGGCGTGGACAACAGCCACATGGACGCTTCCGCACTGTACACCCAGCCGGAAGACGTTGATTACGCGTACACCGAGCTGAGCAAAATCAGCCCGCGCTTCACCATCGCTGCTTCCTTCGGTAACGTACACGGCGTTTACAAGCCGGGTAACGTGGTTCTGACTCCGACTATTCTGCGCGACTCTCAGGAATATGTTTCTAAGAAACACAACCTGCCGCACAACAGCCTGAACTTCGTCTTCCACGGCGGTTCCGGTTCTTCCGCTCAGGAAATCAAAGACTCCGTCAGCTATGGCGTTGTGAAAATGAACATCGATACCGATACCCAATGGGCGACCTGGGACGGTATCCTGCAGTACTACAAAGCGAACGAAGCTTACCTGCAGGGCCAGCTGGGCAACCCGAAAGGCGAAGACCAGCCGAACAAGAAATACTACGATCCGCGCGTATGGCTGCGTGCCGCTCAGACCTCTATGGTGACTCGTCTGGAGCAGGCATTCAAAGAGCTGAACGCGATCGACGTTCTGTAATTTCGCTTGCTGCGAGCGTAACGAAGGGAAACGGCGTTTCCTTTCATTACCGGCATAAAAAAGGCTTCCTGCGGGAAGCCTTTTTTTAGCGACTTACGCAGGTGCCTTTTTCCCCGGCTAATATCTGTGGCGCATCCTTTAACGCGCCGATAAAGGCGTTATTTCCGGTCTGTTTGACAAACTGAATAACCGCTTCCGCCTTCGGCCCCATTGCGCCGTCCGGCGCGGCAAACGGCGCGAGCGTAGCAATGGTGGCCTGACGCAACGGGCGAGCCTGCGGCGTCCCCCAATCAACATAGACCGCATCGGCATCCGTCAGTATCAGCAGGTGGTCGGCATGAATGGCGCCGGCAAGCGCTGCCGCCGTCAAATCTTTATCGATAACCGCTTCGACTCCCCGGTAACCGTGCGTATCGGCAACCACCGGGATCCCGCCGCCGCCGCAGCAAATCACCAGATGACCGGCATCCATCAGCGTCTGAATGGCCGCGCTATCAACAATATTTAGCGGCTTGGGGGAAGGGACCACCCGACGGATATAGTCGCCATCCGCTTTCATCTGCCAACCATAGCGTTTTTCCAGCTCCGCCTGCTGCTGCGGCGGATAGACCGGGCCAATATATTTCCCCGGCGCCGCGAAAGCGTCATCATTTGCCGCCACCTCTACGCGCGTCATCAGGGTACTGACCGGCGCACCGGCGTATTGCATCAGTTCCTGAGCGATAGCGAAGCCTATCATCCCCTGACTTTCCGCGACCAGAATATCCAGCGGCCAGGCGGGAGATTCCTGATAGGCGGCGTTTTGCAGCGCCAGCAATCCGACCTGCGGGCCATTACCGTGCACGATCACCAGCTGATAATCACGGGCTAATTCCGCCGCCATCCGGGCAAAAAGTTGAATGCTGCGCTGCTGATTTTCCGCGCTGAGCACTTCTCCGCGCTGCAGCAGTGCATTACCACCCAGCGCAATAACGATTTTCTTTTTCATGATGACCTCATTGAATTATAGAAGTGCGCTAAAAATATCGTTTTAGCGGCCAGGTAATGTGATGAGATCGCCACTTTATCGAGAGTAAAAAATATCTCGCTAATAAATATTATATTCGCTGGTTTTATTTAAATGTTTTTAAAGATGATTATTAGATTTTTTTTAATAATTTCGGCAGCAGTCTTTAGGAATTTAAAACAATAGATTTTGTGTGACTTTGTTCAAATGAAATACATGTTTACCCCGATATGGTTAGCGGAGTTAAAACATCCATCCTTCACGCATCCTCTGGGATGGCCTGAGGTGAATATTGTCGGGAGATAGCTTATGTCAGGAACGTATGAGGTAACCGAGGTGACCAAAAGAAAAGGAATACCCGCCTGGTGGGTCACGGTATTTCTTTTCTGGTTAGGTTGGGTATTTATGTATGCCGATCGCACGGTATTAAATCCGGTGATGGGTGAGCTGGAAAAAGAGTTTGGTTTAAGCGGAACGCAATTAGGAGTGCTCAACTCCGTATTTTATTTTTCTTATGCATTGCTACAGGTGCCGGCGGGGATCCTCGGGGACAAAATCGGTAAGAAAAAAGTGCTGGTACCTGGGTTTATTCTGTTTGGCGTTTTTACCGCGGTCACCGGCTGGGTAAAAAGCTGGTATATGCTGCTATTTGCCCGCGTGGTCACCGGCGCAGGCGAGGGGACATATTATGGCCCGCAGTACGGCTTGTCTTCCGAGCAGATCCCGAAAAAATTCCGCTCGCTGGGCAGCGCGATTATCAATAGCGGAATGGCCTTTGGCATTGCGCTGGGTCTGATGACCTCCAGCTGGCTGGTCTATGACCAGGGTTACTCGTGGCGGATGCCGTTTTATGCCATGGCGATACCTTCGGTGCTGGTAGGGGTTGCTATCTGGCTCTTTGTGAAAGAGAAAAAGCGCACCGCCGACGCCGAGGGCAAGCCGGTACAAAAAGGCAAATTTAGCGATCTGTTGAAGAATCGTAATTTAATTCTGACCTATATCATGGTGTTTTGCAGCCTGTTTGGTTTCTTCGTTATTCTGACCTGGCTTCCTTATTATCTGCAAAACGAGCGCGGTATTGCCGGTAGCGAAACTGGGTTTATTTCGTCGCTGGTCGCGTGGATCTCTATTCCCGGCGCTCTGTTGTTCTCGGGGCTGTCGGATAAATTAGGCCGCCGCAAGCCGTTAATTTTATTCCTCGTGCCGGTGGCGATTGCCAGCATGCTTTCCATTATTTGGATGCCGAGTATGACCGGCGTCATCGTGGCGCTGTGCGTGTACGGCCTGGTTGGCAAACTGGCGCTGGATCCGGTGCTGGTGGCGCTGGTCGCCGATAGCGTCGATGAAACTAATTACAGTACCGCGTTTGGTTTATTTAATTTTATTGGCATGAGCTCATCGATTCTGGCGCCAATTATTGCAGGGGCGGCGCGTGATATTACCGGCAGTCTGGCTTCGAGTTTTTATGTTTCCGCGGCGCTGCTGGTCATTGGTCTGGTCGCCATGCTGTTTTTAAAAGAAAAACGCACATAAAGAGGTAGCGGTAATGATTTACGCTTTTATTAAAAAGGGAAGCTTTCAGGATTCCGTAAGCCTGATGATTATTTCCCGCAAATTAAGTGAACGCCCGGAAGTGGATCAGGTTTCGGTCATGATGGGCACCCCGGCGAATAAATCGATGCTGGAGTCGACCGGATTCTGGCATCCGGATTTCGCCGAGGCGACGCCCAACGATATTTGTGTCGCAGTCCGCACGCACGAAGCGCAGCCGGAAATTCTCGATTTAATCCGTGAACAGTTAGAGAAAGAACTGAGCGCTATCGCTAATGCATCAGGCAGCTCAACGCAGCTGGTCAAGGCGCGGCGCTGGGAGAGCGCCTGCCAGAAATTACCGGACGCGAATCTGTTGCTGGTTTCGGTGGCAGGGGAGTACGCCGCCGGGGTGGCGAAAGAGGGATTGTTAGCCAATAAGAGCGTGATGCTGTTTTCCGATAACGTCCCGCTGGAGCAAGAAGTTGAACTGAAAACGCTGGCTCGCGAGAAGGGGCTCATTGTGATGGGGCCGGATTGCGGAACGGCAATGATTGCCGGTAGTCCGCTGGCCTTTGCCAACGTTTTACCGCAGGGCGGAATTGGCGTCATCGGCGCATCGGGGACCGGGATCCAGGAAATCACCTCGCAGGTGGCGCTGCATCAACAGGGAATTAGTCACGCCATCGGCCTTGGCGGGCGCGATCTCAGCGCCGAAGTCGGCGGTATCAGCGCCCTGACCGCGCTGGAGATGCTGGCGGCCGATAGCGCGACGCAGGTTATCGCTTTTGTCTCCAAACCGCCTTCGCCACAGGTGCGTGCCCGCATTATTGCCGCGATGCAAAAACAGAATAAACCGGTGGTGGCGCTATTCCTTGGTAGTCGTGCCGAGCAGCGCCGCGAGGGCAACGTCTGGCTGGCGAACTCGCTGGCGGACGCCGCGCAGCTGGCGGTACTGCTGATGCGGGTCGCGCAACAGCGGCAGAGCCAGCCGCAGGTTGCAGGCAAGGGGATTTATGGCCTGTACGCTGGCGGTACCCTTGCCGCCGAGGCCGCGATGCTGCTTTCCGCTCATCTGGGAATACCGGTCAGCGACAGCCACGCCGAGGGCGTGATGCTGGAAGCCAGCGGGCATCGCATTGTCGACCTTGGCGACGATAGTTACACCCTCGGCAGACCGCACCCGATGATCGACCCCACCACCCGCAGCATTGAAATTGAGAAGCTGGCGACCATGCCGGAAGTTGGCGTGCTGTTGCTGGATGTGGTGCTGGGCTATGGCGCCTGCGCCGATCCGGCCGGGGCGGTGGTTGAGGCCATCGAGCAGGTCCGCCGTAAACGTGTCGCGCCGTTGGTGGTTATCGCCACCATGACCGGTACCGATGCCGACCCGCAGGGCCGTAGCGAGCAGATAGCCATCCTGCGCGATGCCGGGGTTGCGGTGGTTGAAACCCTCGAAGAGGCGACGCTACTGGCGGTTAGCCTGACGCAGCATCAGCCGCAGAGCGAATCGGCAGCGCATAACCCGCTGCTCGACGGCGTGCAGGTCATTAATGCCGGGTTGCGCAGCTTCGCGCTGGATCTACAAAGCAGCGGTACGCCAGTGGTGCATTATCAGTGGGCGCCTGTTGCCGGTGGTAACGCTCGTCTCGCCAGTTTACTCAAGCAGTTACATTAAGTTCAGAGGTATGGATATGTACTCATCAATTGCACAGGCTAACGAAGCCATTATCGAACGAATTAAAGCCGCGCGCCCGCATTGGGTTGCCGTCCGTCCTGCGAAAGAGGCGGTGGCTGAACTATCTTCTGGACGTAAATTACTGCACGCCGGGCCGCCAATCGCCTGGCAAGAGATGACCGGGCCGATGCGCGGAGCCTGTATCGGCGCATCGTTGTTTGAAGGCTGGGCGACGAGCGAAGAAGAAGCCGTGCGGATGCTGGAGCAGGGAGAGGTGGAATTCATCCCTTGCCACCACGTGGGCGCGGTGGGGCCGATGGGCGGGATCACCTCGGCGAACATGCCGGTGCTGGTGGTGCGCGATGTGGTTCATGGTAACCAATCCTGCTGTAACCTGAATGAAGGGATCGGCAAAGTGATGCGCTTCGGCGCTTACGGCGAGGATGTGCAAACGCGTCTGCGCTGGATGCGCGACACGCTCGCGCCGGTGCTGCAAGAAGCGCTGTCGCGAATGGAAAACGACGTTGACCTGACGGCGATGATGGCGCAGGCGATTACCATGGGCGATGAGTTCCACCAGCGTAATATCGCCGCCTCGTCGCTGCTGCTGCGCACGCTGTCGCCGGTCATTGCTGGCCTGGATCGGCCAAAGGCGGAAATTGTCGCCGTGCTGCAGTTCCTCAGCGTCACCGATCAATTCTTCCTCAACCTGGCGATGGCTTACAGCAAAGCGGTGATGGATGCGGCGGCGGAAATTAAAGCCGGCTCGGTGGTGACCGCCATGACCCGCAACGGCCGCGAGTTCGGCATTCGCGTTAGCGGTACCGGCGATCGCTGGTTTACCGCGCCGGTGAATACGCCGCAGGGGCTGTTCTTCACCGGCTACAGTCAGGCGGATGCCAACCCGGACATCGGCGATAGCGCGATTACCGAAACGCTGGGCATCGGCGGCGCGGCGATGATTGCCGCACCGGGCGTGACGCGCTTCGTCGGCGCTGGCGGAATGGGCGCGGCGCTGGAAACATCGGAAGAGATGTCTGAAATCTATCTTGCCAACAACCCGCTGTTCCAGATCCCATCATGGGACTTCAAAGGCGCCTGCCTGGGGCTGGATGTTCGGCGGGTCGTGGAAACCGGTATCACGCCGCTTATCAATACCGGTATTGCCCATCGCGAAGCGGGGATAGGTCAGGTGGGAGCGGGAACCGTTCGCGCGCCGCTGCTGTGCTTTGAGAAGGCGCTGGAAGCGTTGGCGGAACTGCACCACATCACTGCCTGAGTCGAGAGAGGGGCGGCGCTGCCGCCCCGGAGAGACGCCGATGAAAACCCTCAATGCGCTGGCCTGTACCGGCCTTGAACAGTTAGCCGACGGCGTGTGGCAGCACCATAGTCAATTTTCACAGGCGGTTAATTTCGTCCACGCCGATGGGACTTTACTGACGCTATTTCGCTACGGCAAAGGTATTGGCCCGACGGGTATTCTGCTTAGCAGCACCCAGTTTGCGCAGTTGGCTAATCTTCCGCGGCTGGTTAAGCAGGGGCGCATATTGTGGGGGGCGGGAGTTGTGATTCGCCCGCGTCGGATGCTCAAACTTCGCATTCCCGTCGGCCACTCGTTTCTTCTCGATCTTACGTCTTATTCATGCCAGAGCGGACTATGCGCCGCGCTCAATCAGCCGTTGGCGGATATGTCGTTTTATTCATCTATCATGGGCGAACTTGAGCGCTGGCGACGCGGCGAGTTCCCGGACTGGGGATGGCTGATTGGCAAGGGACCCGGATTAACCCCCAGCGGCGATGATATGCTCGCCGGGATGTTGGCGATGCTGTACGGCGCCGGTTTTTCTGACCGCCTGCACTCGTTTATCCCCCCGGCGGATCAACTTACCTCGCTGACAACTTCGGTAAGCTGTAGCTATCTGAATAGCGCCAGGCGCGGCGAGTTTTCGCTGCCGGTGGTTAAGGTAATGCGCGGGCTGCGGTCGACAGGCGATCCCAGGCGAGCAATTCAGCGTTTGCTGGCGGTAGGTCATACTTCTGGGGCTGATACGCTGCTGGGGATGGCATTCGCGCAGCATTGGTTACAGAGAGTGGATTCAAGGAGAACGCATGCTCGATCAGGAAACCATCCGTACGTTTATACAGGTCGCCGAGACCGGGAGTTTCTCCCGCGCGGCCAGCCTGCTGCACAAAACGCCGGCGGCGATTAGCTATCGTATCAAAACGCTGGAAGAGCAGGTGGCAACGCAGCTCTTTTTACGCACGACTCGCTCGGTAAGCCTGACGCTGGCCGGGCAACATCTGCTTGAGCACTGTCGGCAGTGGCTGAACTGGCTTGACGTGATGCCCGATGAACTCCAGCAGATTAATGCCGGCGTCGAAAGACAGGTTAATATCGTTATCAATAATCTTCTGTATCAGCCGCAAAGCGCCGCGGATCTCCTGACCTGGCTACATCAGCAGTTTCCTTTTACCCGTTTTCAGCTTTCCCGCCAGGTCTATATGGGGGTCTGGGACTCTTTGCTATACGACGATTTCCAGCTGGCGATTGGCGTAACCGGCTCGGAATCCCTGTCCAACAATATCTCTTTATTGCCGCTCGGCGATATTCGCTGGCAGTTTGTGGTGGCGCAGAATCATCCCCTTGCCAGTCACCCCGCGGCGGTACTCTCCGACGACGCGCTACGCCGCTATCCGGCAATTAACATTGAGGATACGTCGCGGACTCTGACGCGTCGTGTCGCCTGGCTGCTCAACGGGCAAAAAGAAATCAAGGTGCCGGATCTCAGCACCAAGCTGGCCTGCCATCTAAGCGGCCTGGGGGTCGGCTTTTTGCCGGAACGAATGTGCCGCGCTTACCTGGAATCCGGCGCGCTGGTGGCCCGTGCGGTCGCCAACCCCCGCCAGCCTTCGCCGCTCTCCGTTGCCTGGAAGAATGCCGGCAGCGGTAAAGTCGTCAGTGAAATCGCCAGGGCGTTCGAGCGCAAAGAGGCATTAGTCAGCGGTTTTTTGCGGATGGTGGATCGTCCTGCGCAAGCGTAATGCGGCGTTAGTTTCATCTGGATCAGATTGAGAAATGGCATCTTCGGTGGTTTTTGTTTACCTTTAAAAGGTCATTTTCGTGAGAATGATCTCATTTGCTTTTTTTTGATATGACCCAAGGATTACTAAATGGAAGATTTGAACGTTGTCGATAGCATCAACCATGCCGGGACCTGGCTGGCGCGCAACCAGGAGTTGCTGCTGAGCTATGCCGTCAACATCGTTGCCGCTATCGTTATCCTGATCATCGGGATGATCGTGGCGCGCATCGTTTCTAACACCGTCAACCGCCTGATGCTGGCGCGTAAGATCGACGCGACTGTCGCCGATTTTCTCTCCGCGCTGGTGCGCTATGCGATTATCGCCTTTACGCTGATTGCCGCCCTGGGCCGCGTTGGCGTGCAGACCGCCTCAGTGATTGCCGTGCTGGGCGCCGCCGGTTTGGCCGTGGGTCTGGCGCTGCAGGGGTCGTTGTCGAACCTTGCCGCAGGCGTGCTGCTGGTGATGTTCCGCCCGTTCCGCGCCGGTGAATATGTCGATCTCGGCGGCATCGCGGGCACGGTGCAGAACGTGCAGATTTTCTCCACTACTCTGCGTACCGTCGATGGCAAAATCGTGGTGGTGCCGAACGGCAAAATCATCGCTGGCAATATCATTAACTTCTCCCGTGAGCCGGCGCGCCGTAATGAGTTTATTATCGGCGTCTCCTACGATGCCGATATCGATAAGGTGAAACAACTGCTGACCGCGATTATCGAATCCGACGACCGCATTCTGCGCGATCGCGAAATGACCGTTCGTCTTAACGAACTGGGCGCCTCTTCGGTAAACTTCGTGGTTCGCGTATGGAGCAAAAGCAGCGACCTGCAAAACGTCTACTGGGACGTGCTGGAGCGCATTAAGCGTGATTTCGACGCCAATGGCATCAGCTTCCCGTATCCGCAGATGGACGTACATATGGTGAATCAGCAGGAAAAAGCGCAGTAATTTTTTCCAGCAATGACACAAGACCGGCATCGCCGGTCTTTTTTTGCCTGTAGCTATTAGCTTCACTTATTAATGATTAAAATTATCAATTTCCGCTAATGTTGACGGCGCGCTATATTCTCCGGCATTAACGATGAAACCGGAAAATTAAACGATGCTATCTTATTACTTTCAAGGGCTTGCGCTGGGCGCGGCGATGATCCTGCCGCTCGGGCCGCAAAACGCTTTCGTGATGAATCAGGGTATCCGCCGCCAGTATCATTTAATGATTGCGCTGTTGTGCGCGCTTAGCGATCTGGCGTTGATCTGCGCCGGTATTTTCGGCGGTAGCGCGCTGCTGATGCAGTCGCCGTGGCTGCTGGCGCTGGTCACCTGGGGCGGCGTCGCTTTCCTGTTATGGTATGGCTTCGGCGCGCTGAAGACGGCGATGAGCAATAATCTCGAGCTGGCCAGCGCCGAGGTCATGAAGCAGGGACGCTGGAAAATCATTGTCACCATGCTGGCGGTGACCTGGCTTAACCCTCATGTGTATCTCGATACCTTTGTGGTGCTCGGAAGCCTCGGCGGACAGCTGGCGGTCGAGCCCAAACGCTGGTTCGCGCTGGGGACGATTAGCGCGTCATTCTTATGGTTCTTCGGCCTGGCGCTGCTGGCCGCGTGGCTGGCGCCGCGTTTACGCACCGCGCGGGCGCAGCGAATCATCAACGTGCTTGTCGGGCTGGTGATGTGGTTTATCGCCCTGCAGTTAGCAAAAGATGGCCTGCAACATATACAGATGCTCATCAACCAGGCTTAGTCCGATGGACTTTCCGCGCGTAAGCGCTAAGCTAGCTGGCATGCGTCCTTAAAATGGGCGACCTAAGCAAGATGGAGAAACGACAGTGAAGTTAAAAGTCTTAGCCCTGGCGGCAGCACTCGGATTCAGTACTATGGCGGCGCAGGCAAGTGAATTGCCGGATGGCCCGCATATTGTGACTTCAGGCACAGCAAGCGTTGCAGCGGTTCCGGATATCGCCACTCTGGCGATTGAAGTTAACGTCGCGGCAAAAGATGCGGCATCGGCAAAAAAACAGGCTGACGATCGCGTTGCGCAATATCTCTCTTTCCTTGAAAAGAGCGGCATTGCCAAAAAGGATATCAGCTCGGCGAACCTGCGTACCCAACCTGATTACGACTATCAGAACGGGAAAAGCATCCTTAAAGGCTATCGCGCGGTGCGTACCGTCGAAGTTACCCTGCGTCAGCTCGATAAGCTGAATGGCCTGCTGGACGGCGCGCTGAAAGCGGGGCTGAACGAAATTCGTTCCGTATCGCTGGGCGTTGCGCAACCGGATGCCTACAAAGATAAAGCGCGTAAAGCGGCTATCGATGATGCGGTGCATCAGGCGCAGGAGCTGGCTGCTGGCTTCCACAGCAAGCTGGGTCCGGTCTATAGCGTGCGTTACCATGTTTCCAACTATCAGCCGAGCCCGATGGTTCGCATGATGAAGGCGGCTGACGCCGCGCCGGTCTCCGCGCAGGAAACCTACGAGCAGGCGACCATCCAGTTTGATGATCAGGTTGACGTGGTCTTCGAACTGCAGCCAGCACAGGCCGCCGCGCCTGCCGCGCCGGCGAAACCAGCGGAAGCGCCGAAACCGGCTCAGTAAGCCGCAGCGACAAAAAAGCCACTTCAGTGAAGTGGCTTTTTTTATGCCCGCCGTTTAATCCTGGCGCAGCACCTTGTGGCCGTAATCAATAAGCGCATCGGTCACCCGGCGCATCATGCGGCTTTCCGGTGCAAAGCGGTGCCAGTAGAGCATCCGGCGCTGGAACAGCCCCGGCGTCAGGTCGATAAGCTCGCCGCTCTTCAGCTCTTTCTCGATCTGCAGATGCGGGATCATACAGCAGGTGGTGCCCTGGCGCGCCAGCTGCACGAAGGCCTCCGACGAGTTGACGATATGGCAGGGCACGCTGCCCGGCGGCAGGTCGAAGTTTTGCTGCAGGAACGCCTGGTGCATATCGTCGAGATGATCGAAGGCGACCACCGGCGCTTTCAGCAGCGCAGAACGCGTTACCCCGTTAGGGAAGTAGCGTTGCGCAAATTCCTTCGAGGCGACGAACAGGTAATCGAGCGCGCCGAGTTGATCGACCAGGCAGCTTGGCAGCGCCTGCGGCTGAATACTCACCGCGCCGACCACTTCCCCACGGCGCAGGCGCTCCTGGGTGCGGGTTTCATCTTCAACCTGCAGATTGAGGCGAATAGGGGAGTCGGATAGCACGTTGGCCAGCGCCGGCAGCAGCCAGGTCGCCAGACTGTCGGCGTTGACCGCCAACGACAGCAGCAGCGGCGTGGAGCCGGTCTGCTCATCGCCAAGCCACTCTTCTTCCAGCAGCTCAACCTGGCGCAGCAGAGCCAACAGTTTTTGCCCCTGCTCGGTCGGGCGCGGCGGTACGGTACGCACCAGCAGCGGTTGGCCAAACATGTTTTCCAGCTGTTTGATACGCTGTGAGACGGCGGACTGTGTAATGCATAGCTTCTGCGCGGCGCGCTCAAACCCACGTTCCCTAATCACCGCATCCAGCGCTTGTAATGTTCTGTAGTCCGGTCGTTTCATTATTCTGGCGTACCCCCATAACTTTTCGTTAACCCGCACTATGACATAAATTTGTTTTTGATAAAGACGAAAATGGTCTGCTTAGATGTGTGATCGCCATCGCAGGGACATTTCATCCGTCGATGTTCTATAATGCGCGGTAAGTATTCACATCTCGGACGATAATCATGACGCAGGATGAACTGAAAAAAGCAGTCGGCTGGGCAGCGCTGCAATATGTACAACCGGGCACCATTGTGGGTGTCGGCACCGGCTCCACGGCGGCGCATTTTATTGATGCGCTGGGAACCATGAAAGGGCAGATTGAAGGCGCGGTATCCAGCTCCGACGCCTCTACCGAGAAGCTAAAAAGCCTCGGTATCCCGGTATTCGACCTTAACTCCGTCGACCGCCTGGGCATCTACGTTGACGGCGCGGATGAAATTAACGGCCACATGCAGATGATCAAAGGCGGCGGTGCGGCGCTGACCCGCGAAAAGATCATCGCCTCGGTTGCCGATAAGTTTATCTGCATCGCCGACGCCTCCAAGCAGGTTGATATCCTCGGCAACTTCCCGCTGCCGGTGGAAGTGATCCCGATGGCGCGCAGCGCCGTCGCGCGTCAGCTGGTGAAGCTGGGCGGCCGCCCGGAATATCGTCAGGGCGTGGTGACGGATAACGGCAACGTGATCCTCGATGTACACGGCCTGGAAATCCTGGACGCTATCGCGCTGGAAAACGCCATTAACGGTATCCCGGGCGTGGTGACCGTCGGCTTGTTCGCCAACCGCGGCGCCGACGTGGCGCTGATCGGTACCGCCGACGGCGTGAAGACCATCGTCAGTAAATAAGACGATCGGGGGGAAGTTTCGCGCTTCCCCCTAAATTTTTTTCTATGGCCTTAATTTGGTGACTTGTGTCACATTTACGTAACCTTTCTGAGTAACAATCTGCCATCTATTCTCTTTCTGGTGTTTTGTCCTGTCTTTTGCTTCAACGTGATATTTCTTCAGGTCGGCGAGGCAAACGTTCATATTGCCGCGATAGTTTTTTTTGATATGTTGCTGGAAGAGTTTTTGTTCAGCACGACATCAGTACCAATAAAAACAGGACGGGGAAATGGCTAAGGTATCACTGGAAAAAGACAAGATTAAATTTCTGCTAGTTGAAGGCGTGCATCAGAAAGCAATCGATAACCTTCGTGCGGCAGGTTACACCAACATCGAATTTCACAAAGGCGCGCTGGATACTGAAGAGCTGAAAGCGTCGATCCGTGATGCCCATTTTATCGGCCTGCGTTCCCGTACTCATCTGACTGAAGAGATCTTCGCCGCGGCGGAAAAACTGGTGGCGGTGGGCTGCTTCTGTATCGGCACCAACCAGGTCGATCTGGATGCGGCGGCGAAGCGCGGTATCCCGGTATTTAACGCCCCGTTCTCGAACACCCGTTCGGTGGCTGAGCTGGTCATCGGCGAGCTGCTGCTGATGCTGCGCGGCGTGCCGGAAGCTAACGCCAAGGCGCATCGCGGCGTGTGGAATAAGCAGGCGGTAGGCAGCTTTGAAGCGCGCGGCAAAAAACTGGGGATTATCGGTTACGGCCATATCGGCACCCAGCTCGGCATTCTGGCGGAATCGCTGGGGATGCACGTCTATTTTTATGATATCGAAAACAAACTGCCGCTGGGCAACGCCACGCAGGTTCAGCACCTCTCCGACCTGCTGAACATGAGCGATGTCGTTAGTCTGCACGTGCCGGAAAACGCCTCCACCAAAAACATGATGGGCCCGGAAGAGCTGGCGCTGATGAAACCGGGCGCGCTGCTGATCAACGCCTCTCGCGGCACGGTGGTGGATATCCCGGCGCTGTGCGATGCGCTGTCGCGTAAGCACCTGGCCGGTGCGGCCATTGACGTCTTCCCGACGGAGCCGGCGACCAACAGCGATCCGTTTAACTCTCCGCTATGCGAATTCGATAACGTGATCCTGACGCCGCATATCGGTGGCTCAACTCAGGAAGCGCAGGAAAACATTGGTCTGGAAGTGGCTGGCAAGCTGGCGAAGTATTCCGATAACGGTTCTACGCTGTCGGCGGTGAACTTCCCGGAGGTTTCTCTGCCGCTGCACGGCGGGCGCCGTCTGCTGCATATTCATGAAAACCGCCCAGGCATCCTGACGGCGCTTAACCAAATTTTCGCCGCGCAGAACATCAACATCGCCGCCCAGTATCTGCAGACCACCCCGCAGATGGGTTACGTGGTGATTGATATCGAAGCCGACGGCGACGTCGCGCAGCAGGCGCTGCTGGCGATGAAAGCGATCCCGGGCACCATCCGCGCCCGTCTGCTGTACTAATTTGTTGTTGCCTCACGGGCAGGTCGCATACCTGCCCGTATTTTTTTAACGCCTTCCTGGCGTAATTCTCGAACCCGCACAACACTCTACCAGCGCCAGGTTTTGCCTGGCGTAATCACCGCCGGCAGCGGGACATCCCACTGTTCGCTCGGCAGGGTATCCACCTGCTGGCAGTCGTGGGCGTAGCCTACCGGCTGCAGGCGATACTGCCGCCAGTTCTGTAAGGTACGATCGTAGAAGCCGCCGCCCATCCCCAGACGTTGACCGCTGGCATCGAAGGCGACCAGCGGGGTAATCAGCACATCGAGCTCGGCAAGCGGCAGGACGTCGCGCACGTCGAGCTTTGGTTCGTAAATCTTCAGGCGATTGAAAATCAGCTGGCTTTGCGGATGGTAATGCAAAAACAGCAGATTACCGGGGCTAAACGGATGCAGTACCGGCAGATAAACCCGCTTGCCCGCCCGCCACAATTGCTCGATCAGCGGTTGGGTGTCCAGCTCGCCGTCGAAGGAGAGGAACAGCGCCACGGTATGAGCGAGAACGACGGGCGGATACGCCATCATTCGCTCAGCGGCCTGCAGGGCGAAGCGCTGCTGCTGTTCGGCGCTAAGCGCGCGTCTACGCTCGCGGATCTGCTGGCGAATTTGCTGTCTGGAGAGCGGGATATCGGGCTGTATAGTCATGCTGGTCTCATTACGAGCAGGCGAAACGATACGGGAAAGTGTAATACAGGGCGGCACAGGCCGAAAACAACGTTGAGGGGATAATGCGAACTTAAGAAGGGAATCTCCGAGATGCCGCCGCAGGCTGTAACCCTTGAACCCTTGGTTCAAGGTGAATGCGTCGTCACAGTTTTAAGGCTTCTCGGGCGAACCGAGCATGCTCACCAACCGTGGAGCGCCACATTCTTGTGGTATGAAATATCGGCTCAGGGGACTGGCCCGCTTGCAAACATCTCAGAGAAATTTTGTTCTTGCGATTACTCTAACACAGTTAACGACAAAGTGTTATTCAAACTTCGACCCCGGTCTTTCGCTTATGCGACCTTGCTCAAGCAATGCCTGTTCGATGGTCTGCTGAAGCATGCGAATGCGCTGTTCCATACTGGAGGCGTAGTCGCGGGTCTTCGCTTTTTCCTGAGTCAACTCATAGCTGATGTTCAACGCGGCGATGAAGACCAGCTGCTCAGTATTTGTGACTCTAGTGCGTTCTTTTAAATCTTGCAACCGCTGATTAAGGTCTTCAGCTGCCTGATTCAGGGCATCCCTTTGTTCAGGCGGGCAATTCACTCGCAGTGAACGGCCAAAAATTTGGAGATCTACGGGTTGTGCAGACATGCCACCTTCCTGCTGATTGACTGCGCTGCCTTCACATCCGAGCCCGGTTCTGCGAAGGGGCGACACTATAGCTACCCTGGTGCGGGGACACAAGCCCTTTTCTGGTTCACCAGGGTCCAAAGTGGTAGCATATCATGAATATTCCTCCCAACGATGACGAATGCGCATGTCTATACAGAACGAAATGCCTGGTTACAACGATGTAGACCAGTTACTGAACCAACAAGGGGTGGGATTAACCCCGGCCGAAATGCACGGTTTGATAAGCGGCATCCTCTGCGGCGGCAACACCGACAGCAGCTGGCAGCCGCTGGTGCATGACCTGACCAACGAAGGCCTTGCCTTTGGTCATGAACTGGCCCAGGCGCTGCGTAGCATGCATTCCGCCACCAGCGACTCGCTGGAAGATGACGGTTTTCTGTTCCAGCTGTATATGCCGGAAGGCGACAACGTCAGCGTTTTCGACCGCGCCGACGCGCTGGCGGGCTGGGTTAACCATTTCCTGCTCGGCCTTGGCGTGACCCAGCCGAAGCTGGATAAAGTGAAGGATGAGACCGGCGAAGCCATCGATGATCTGCGTAACATTGCGCAACTCGGCTACGACGAAGATGAAGACCAGGAAGAGCTGGAGATGTCTCTCGAAGAGATTATCGAGTACGTACGCGTCGCCGCGTTACTGTGCCACGATACCTTCGCGCGCCAGCAGCCAACCGCACCGGAAGTACGCAAGCCAACGTTACACTAAATAAAAACGACATTCAGGGGGCGTCATGACACAGCAGGAGTTTCTTTCTCGTCGCCAGGCATTATTGGCGCAGATGCAGCCGGGCAGCGCGGCGCTGATTTTTGCCGCGCCGGAAGCGGTACGCAGCGCAGATTCGGAATATCCCTACCGGCAGAACAGCGATTTTTGGTACTTCACCGGCTTCAACGAACCGGAAGCGCTGCTGGTGCTGATCAAAAGCGATGAAACGCACAATCATAGCGTGCTGTTTAACCGCGTTCGTGATCTGACGGCGGAAATCTGGTTTGGCCGCCGTCTGGGGCAGGATGCCGCGCCGGGCAAACTCGGCGTCGATCGCGCGCTGGCGTTTAGCGAAATCAACCAGCAGCTGTATCAACTGCTCAACGGCCTGGACGCTATCTATTTTGCCCAAGGCGAATATGCCTATGCCGATGAAATTGTGTTTAACGCCCTCGAAAAACTGCGTAAAGGTTCACGTCAGAACCTGCAGGCACCGAACTCCGTCATCGACTGGCGGCCTGTGGTGCATGAAATGCGCCTGTTTAAATCCGCGGAAGAGCTGGAAGTAATGCGCCGGGCCGGCGAAATTTCCGCCCTTGCCCATACCCGGGCGATGGAAAAATGCCGCCCGGGGATGTTCGAATATCAGCTGGAAGGCGAAATTCTCCACGAATTCAACCGCCACGGCGCGCGTTTCCCGTCTTATAACACCATCGTTGGCGGCGGCGAAAACGCCTGCATCCTGCACTACACCGAAAACGAATCCGAACTGCGTGATGGCGATTTAGTGCTGATTGACGCCGGCTGTGAATACCGCGGCTATGCGGGCGATATCACCCGCACCTTCCCGGTTAACGGTAAATTCACTAAACCGCAGCGTGAAATCTACGACATCGTGCTGGAATCGTTGGAAACCGCGCTGGAGCTGTATCGTCCGGGTACCTCCATTTATGAGGTTAATCAGGAAGTGGTGCGCATTATGATTACCGGCCTGGTGCGGCTGGGGATCCTGACAGGCGAGATTGACGAGCTTATCGCCAACAACGCCCACCGCCCGTACTTTATGCATGGCCTGAGCCACTGGTTGGGTCTGGATGTGCACGATGTCGGCAATTACGATACCGACCGTTCGCGCGTGCTGGAACCGGGAATGGTGCTGACCGTCGAGCCGGGGCTGTATATCGCCACCGACGCCGACGTACCGGCGCAGTATCGCGGCATCGGCATTCGTATTGAAGATGACATCGTGATTACCGAAGATGGCAACGAAAATCTCACCGCCAGCGTGGTGAAGAAGGCGGATGAGATCGAGGCGCTGATGGCGGCGGCGCGCCAGTCATGAGCGTGCTGATTGTCGGCGGCGGGATGACCGGCGCGACGCTCGCGCTGGCCATCTCCCGTATGACCGGCGGTGCGCTGCCGGTCCATCTGATTGAAGCGCAGGATCCGGCGTCGTCACGGCACCCAGGTTTTGACGATCGGGCGATCGCCCTCGCTGCGGGCACCTGCCAGCAGCTGGCGCGCATCGGTATCTGGCAGAACCTTGCTAAACGAGCGACGCCTATCCAGCGGGTACACGTCAGCGACCGCGGCCATGCCGGTTTTGTAAACCTGGCGGCGGCCGATTACGGTCTGTCGGCGCTGGGGCAGGTGGTTGAACTCCACGATGTCGGCCAGCGGCTGTTTAGCCTGCTGCGCGAGGCGCCGGGCGTCACCCTGCACTGTCCGGCGAAAGTGGAAGCGGTCAACCGCAGCCAGGACAGCGTCAGCCTCACCCTTGATAGCGGCGAAACCATCAACGGTAAGCTGCTGGTGGCGGCAGATGGTTCGCGTTCGTCGCTGGGCGTGCGCTGCGGCATTAGCTGGCAGCAGCAGCCCTATGAGCAACTGGCGGTTATCGCCAACGTTAGTACCGCGTTGCCGCATGAAGGCCGCGCCTTCGAGCGCTTTACCGAGCATGGTCCGCTGGCGATGCTGCCGATGTCGCAAGGGCGCTGTTCGCTGGTGTGGTGCCATCCGCAGTCGCGGCGCGACGAGGTGCTGAGCTGGTCTGACGAACGTTTTTGCCAGCAATTGCAGCAGGCGTTCGGCTGGCGGCTGGGGCGCATTACCCATGCCGGTAAGCGTAGCGTCTATCCGCTGGCGTTAACTACCGCTATCCGTTCGGTGTCGCACCGTCTGGCGCTGGTCGGCAACGCGGCGCAGACATTGCACCCGATCGCCGGGCAGGGCTTTAATCTCGGCCTGCGCGACGTGATGAGCCTGGCTGAACTGCTTGCCGACGCCCACGCGGTCGGCGAGGATGTGGGCAATTATTCTCTGCTGTGCCGCTACCAGGCGCGGCGAGCGGATGATAAAGCCGCCACCATCGGCGTGACCGATGGGCTGGTGCATCTCTTTGCCAACCGTTGGGCGCCGCTGGTGGCGGGGCGCAACGTCGGGCTGATGGCGATGGAATTATTTACCCCGGCGCGCGATGCGCTGGCGCAGCGTACCCTCGGTTGGGTTCCCCGTTAAGGAGTAGAACGTGCAAAGTGTTGATGTTGCCATTGTTGGCGGCGGAATGGTGGGACTGGCGGTGGCCTGTGGTTTACAGGGCAGCGGCCTGCGCGTCGCGGTGCTGGAACAAGCGGCGCCGCAGCCTCTTGACGCCGATGCGCCGCCGGCGCTGCGCGTTTCGGCAATCAATGCCGCCAGCGAAAAGCTGCTGACTAAACTGGATGTCTGGAGTGAGATCATCTCCCAGCGCGCCAGTTGCTATCACGGCATGGAAGTGTGGGACAAAGATAGCTTTGGCCGCATTAGCTTCGATGACCAGAGCATGGGCTTTAGCCATCTGGGCCATATTATTGAAAATGCCGTGGTGCATCACGCGCTGTGGCAAAAAGCGCAGCGCTGCGCTGACGTCACCCTGCTGGCGCCCGCGCAGCTGCAGCAGGTGGCGTGGGGCGAAAACGAAGCCTTCCTGAGCCTGCAGGACGGCAGCATGTTGACCGCGCGGCTGGTGGTCGGCGCCGATGGCGCCAATTCGTGGCTGCGCAATAAAGCCGATATTCCGCTGACCTTCTGGGACTATCGCCATCATGCGCTGGTGGCGACGATACGTACCTCCGAGCCGCATCAGGCGGTGGCGCGTCAGGCGTTCCACGGTGAAGGCATTCTGGCCTTCCTGCCGCTTAGCGATCCGCATCTGTGCTCGATCGTCTGGTCGCTGTCGCCGGAAGAGGCGCAGCGGATGCAGCAGGCCGATGCAGCCGCGTTTAATCAGGCGCTGAACATCGCTTTTGATAATCGCCTTGGCCTTTGCCAGCTTGAAAGCGAACGGCAGGTTTTCCCGCTGACCGGACGCTACGCGCGTCAGTTCGCCGCCCATCGTCTGGCGCTGGTTGGCGATGCCGCCCACACTATTCATCCGCTGGCCGGGCAGGGGGTAAACCTTGGCTTTATGGACGCCGCCGAGCTTATCGACGAGCTGAAGCGCCTGCACGCGCAGGGTAAAGATATCGGTCAGCATTTGTACCTGCGCCGCTATGAGCGCAGCCGCAAGCATAGCGCCGCGCTGATGCTGGCGGGTATGCAGGGATTCCGCGAAATGTTCTCCGGCAGCCATCCGGCGAAGAAATTCCTCCGCGACATGGGGCTCAAACTGGCCGATTCGCTGCCTGGCGTAAAACCGCAGCTGATTCGTCAGGCGATGGGCCTCAACGATCTCCCCGCCTGGTTACGTTAACCCCGTCACACTTCTTTTACCCGGCCTGCGCGCCGGGTTTTCTCCCTCATTTGAAATATTCTAATTTCACCTCTTTTTTCGCATTAGTTTTATTAATGCGCTCTTTTTTTTGTTAAAGAAATTAGGCCCATAAAATCGCATAAAACACCATCATCACCTGACTGGTTTGCTCATTATGTTAATTTTATGTGGCATAAATCGCTTTTTTCCAGTCAATAACTCTGTAGGCTTTTCGGCGCGCTTTGGTCATAAGCTAATGTGATGTCCTGATTTACCTTATGGTTTAGCACCGGGTTCGGTGGTAAGTTCAGGCAAAAGAGAACGTTTGCGTCGGCGTCCGTAAGCGGTGCCGTCGCCGGATTTCGTGGCGCAAAATCGCCGACAATATCGTGGCTGGTTCCGTTTTATTCGATGAGGAAAAGATGGCTCAACAGACTCCGTTGTATGAACAACACACGCTGTGCGGCGCTCGCATGGTGGATTTCCATGGCTGGATGATGCCGCTGCATTACGGGTCCCAGATTGATGAGCACCACGCGGTGCGCGGCGATGCAGGGATGTTCGATGTGTCGCATATGACCATCGTCGATTTCCACGGCAGCCGGATCAGAGAGTTCTTGCGCTATTTGCTGGCAAACGATGTGGCGAAGCTTACCACGCCAGGCAAAGCGCTCTACACCGGCATGCTAACCGCTTCCGCTGGCGTCATCGATGACCTGATTGTTTATTTCCTTTCTGAAGATTATTTCCGCCTCGTTGTTAACTCCGCCACTCGTGAAAAAGACCTCGCCTGGATTTCCGAACAAGCCGAACCTTACGGTCTCGAAATTACCGTTCGCGACGATCTGTCGCTGATCGCGGTGCAGGGTCCGCAGGCGAAAGCGAAGGCGGCGACGCTGTTCACCGACGCTCAGCGCCAGGCCGTGGAAGGCATGAAGCCGTTCTTCGGCGTACAGGCCGGCGACCTGTTTATCGCCACCACCGGTTATACCGGCGAAGCGGGTTATGAAATCGCTATGCCGAACGAGCAGGCGGCGGATTTCTGGCGCGGTCTGCTGGACGCCGGCGTTAAGCCGTGTGGTCTTGGCGCGCGCGACACCCTGCGCCTGGAAGCCGGGATGAACCTGTACGGCCAGGAGATGGACGAAGGCGTCTCGCCGCTGGCGGCTAACATGGGCTGGACTATCGCCTGGGAGCCCGCCGATCGTAACTTCATCGGCCGCGAAGCGCTGGAAATGCAGCGCGAAAAAGGCACCGAGCAGTTGGTTGGCCTGGTGATGACCGAGAAAGGCGTCCTGCGAGGCGGCCTGCCGGTACGTTTTACCGATAGCGACGGTAATCAAAAAGAAGGCATTATCACCAGCGGCACCTTCTCGCCGACGCTGGGCTACAGCATCGCGCTGGCTCGCGTGCCGGCCGGGATTGGCGACACCGCGGTGGTGCAAATTCGTAACCGTGAAATGCCGGTAAAAGTGACTAAACCTGGTTTTGTACGCAATGGCAAAGCCATTGTGTGATTTCCCTTTTTTGGAGATGAATTGATGAGCAACGTACCAGCAGAACTGAAATACAGCAAAGAACACGAGTGGCTGCGTAAAGAAGCGGACGGCACCTATACCGTTGGGATCACCGAGCACGCGCAGGAGCTGCTTGGCGACATGGTTTTCGTTGACCTGCCGGAAGTGGGCGCCACCGTTGAAGCGGGCGCCGATTGCGCCGTTGCCGAATCCGTGAAAGCGGCTTCCGATATCTACGCGCCGATTAGCGGTGAAATCGTTGCCGTCAACGAAGAGCTGAACGACTCTCCGGAACTGGTCAACAGCGACCCGTATACCGACGGCTGGATCTTCAAAATCAAAGCCAGCGACGAAGCGCAGGTTGCCGCGCTGCTGGATGCGACCGCCTATGAAGCTCTGTTAGAAGACGAGTAAGCCTTTACCCTCTCCCCTGTGGGGAGAGGGAAGGGTGAGGGGAACCGATAATACCCTCACCCCAGCCCTCTCCCAAAAGGAGAGGGAGAAAACACATTCACCGCACGTTTCAGGAACCATCGCTCATGACTCAGACTTTAAGTCAGCTTGAAAACCGCGACGCCTTTATTGAACGTCATATTGGCTCGGACGCTCAGCAGCAGCAAGAGATGCTGAAGACCGTCGGCGCGGATTCGCTTAACGCCCTGATTGGCCAGATTGTGCCGCAGGATATCCAGCTGGCGACCCCACCGCAGGTGGGAGACGCGACTACCGAATTCGCCGCGCTGGCGGAGCTGAAGGCGATCGCCGGTCGCAACAAGCGCTTCAAGTCTTACATCGGCATGGGTTACACCGCCGTGCAGCTGCCGCCGGTCATTCAGCGCAACATGCTGGAAAACCCGGGTTGGTATACCGCCTACACCCCTTACCAGCCGGAAGTATCCCAGGGCCGTCTGGAATCGCTGCTCAACTTCCAGCAGGTCACTCTGGATCTGACCGGGTTGGATATCGCTTCCGCTTCGCTGCTTGATGAAGCCACCGCCGCCGCCGAAGCAATGGCGATGGCCAAACGCGTCAGTAAACTGAAGAACGCCAACCGTTTCTTCGTTGCCGCCGACGTCCATCCGCAAACCCTGGACGTGGTTCGCACCCGCGCGGAAACTTTCGGCTTCGACGTGATTGTCGATGACGCCGACAAAGTGCTCGATCACCAGGATGTCTTTGGCGTGCTGCTGCAGCAGGTCGGCACCACCGGTGAAATCCACGATTACAGTAAACTTATCGCCGAGCTGAAAGCGCGCAAAGTGATTGTCAGCGTCGCCGCCGACTTTATGGCGCTGGTGCTGCTGACGGCGCCGGGCAAGCAGGGCGCCGATATTGTCTTCGGTTCCGCCCAACGTTTCGGCGTGCCGATGGGCTATGGCGGCCCGCACGCGGCCTTCTTCGCGGCGAAAGATGAATTCAAACGCTCCATGCCGGGCCGTATTATCGGCGTATCGAAAGATGCGGCGGGTAATACCGCGCTGCGCATGGCGATGCAGACTCGCGAGCAGCACATCCGCCGCGAGAAAGCGAACTCCAACATTTGTACCTCGCAGGTCCTGCTGGCCAACATCGCCAGCCTGTACGCGGTTTTCCACGGCCCGGCGGGCCTGAAACGTATCGCTGGCCGCATTCATCGCCTGACCGACATTCTGGCCGACGGCCTGCAGAAGAAAGGGCTGAAGCTGCGCCATGCGCACTACTTCGACACCCTTTGCGTCGAAGTGGCGGATAAAGCCGCGGTGCTGGCGCGTGCCGAAGCGCTGCAGATTAACCTGCGTAGCGATATTCACGGCGCGGTTGGCATTACGCTCGATGAAGCGACCACCCGCGAAGATGTGCTGAATCTGTTCCGCGCCATCGTTGGCGACGATCACGGTCTGGATATCGATACCCTGGATAAAGACGTGGCGCTGGATAGCCGTTCGATCCCGGCGGCGATGCTGCGCGACGATGCGATCCTCACCCATCCGGTGTTCAACCGCTACCATAGCGAAACCGAGATGATGCGCTACATGCACGCGCTGGAGCGTAAAGATCTGGCGCTGAACCAGGCGATGATTCCTCTGGGATCCTGCACCATGAAACTGAACGCCGCGGCGGAAATGATCCCGATCACCTGGCCGGAATTTGCCGAGCTGCACCCGTTCTGCCCGGTCGAGCAGGCGGAAGGTTATCATCAGATGATCGCCCAGCTTTCTGACTGGCTGGTGAAACTGACCGGCTATGACGCCGTCTGTATGCAGCCGAACTCCGGCGCGCAGGGCGAGTATGCTGGCCTGCTGGCGATTCGCCACTATCACGAGAGCCGCAACGAAGGCCATCGCGATATCTGCCTGATCCCAAGCTCCGCGCACGGCACCAACCCGGCTTCCGCGCAGATGGCGGGTATGCAGGTAGTGGTGGTTGCCTGCGATAAAAACGGCAACATCGATCTTGCCGATCTGCGTGAAAAAGCAGAGCAGGCAGGGGCGAATCTCTCCTGCATCATGGTCACCTATCCGTCGACCCACGGCGTGTATGAAGAGACCATCCGTGAAGTATGCGAGATAGTGCACCAGTTCGGCGGCCAGGTTTACCTCGACGGCGCCAACATGAACGCCCAGGTCGGGATCACTTCTCCGGGCTTTATCGGCGCAGACGTTTCGCACCTCAACCTGCATAAAACCTTCTGCATTCCGCACGGCGGCGGCGGCCCGGGTATGGGCCCTATCGGCGTGAAAGCGCACCTGGCGCCGTTTGTACCGGGCCACAGCGTGGTACAGATTGAAGGCATGCTGACCCGTCAGGGCGCGGTTTCCGCCGCGCCGTTCGGCAGCGCTTCCATTCTGCCGATCAGTTGGATGTATATCCGCATGATGGGCGCGGAAGGGCTGAAGCAGGCGAGCCAGAACGCGATTCTCAACGCCAACTATATCGCTACTTGTCTGAAAGATGCTTATCCGGTGCTGTATACCGGCCGCGACGGTCGCGTGGCGCACGAATGTATTCTCGATATTCGTCCGCTGAAAGAAGAGACCGGCATTAGCGAGCTGGATATTGCTAAGCGCCTGATCGACTTTGGTTTCCATGCGCCGACCATGTCCTTCCCGGTTGCCGGGACGCTGATGGTTGAGCCGACGGAATCGGAAAGCAAGGTAGAGCTGGACCGCTTTATTGACGCCATGCTGGCGATTCGCGCGGAAATCGATCGCGTTAAAGCCGGTGAATGGCCGCTGGAAGATAACCCGCTGGTGAACGCGCCGCACACCCAGGGCGAGCTGGTAAGCGAGTGGAACCATCCGTACAGCCGCGAGCTGGCGGTATTCCCGGCTGGGTTGCACAACAAGTACTGGCCAACGGTGAAACGCCTGGATGACGTGTATGGCGACCGTAACCTGTTCTGCTCCTGCGTCCCGATGAGCGAATACCAGTAAGTGGTGAATTAGCTAAACTTTTAAAGGCGCTGCGGCGCCTTTATTTTTTGGAGGGAAGGTATGGCGATAGCTCTGATTAGCGGCGCGAGCCGCGGCATAGGCCGGGCGACGGCGCTGCTGCTGGCGCAGGAAGGGTATACCGTCGCGGTTAATTATCATCACAACATTAAAGCCGCCACCGAAGTGGTCAATACCATTGTTGAATCTGGCGGCAAAGCCACGGCGCTGCGGGCCGATATCAGCGATGAAGCGCAGGTGATGGCGATGTTTGAGGCGGTTGACCGCATGGGCGAACCGCTGGTGGCGTTGGTCAACAATGCCGGGATCCTGTTTACCCAATGTACGGTAGAGAGCCTGAGCGCCGAGCGTATTAACCGCGTGCTGGCCACCAACGTCACCGGATACTTTCTTTGCTGTCGCGAGGCGGTAAAGCGCATGTCGCATCGGCATGGCGGCAAGGGCGGGGCGATAGTTAACGTTTCGTCGGCGGCGTCGCGCCTTGGCGCGCCGGGCGAGTACGTTGACTATGCCGCGTCGAAAGGGGCGGTAGATACCCTGACCACCGGGCTGGCGCTGGAGGTGGCGGCGCAGGGGATTCGGGTAAACGGCGTGCGTCCGGGGCTGATTTATACCGAGATGCACGCCTCCGGCGGCGAACCGGGACGCGTGGACAGGGTGAAAAGTTCGCTACCGATGCAGCGCGGCGGCCAGCCGGAAGAGGTCGCTCAGGCCATTGCCTGGCTGCTGAGCGACAAAGCGTCGTATGTGACGGGCAGTTTCCTCGAACTGGCGGGCGGTAAATAACCCGTAGATGTCTATTGCCCGGCGGTGCTTCGCTTGCCGGGGAAACCTTCCCGGATGGCGGCTACGCCTTATCCGGGCTACCCAACGATGCGTACCCGTAGCCCGGCTGAGCGCAGCGCGAGCCGGGGAAACCTTCCCGGATGGCGGCTACACCTTATCCGTGTTACCCAACGATGCGCATCCGTAGCCCGGCTGAGCGCTGCGCTTGCCTGGGAAACCTTCCCGGATGGCGGCTACGCCTTATCCGGGCTACCCAACGATGCGTACCCGTAGCCCGGCTGAGCGCAGCGCGAGCCGGGGAAACCTTCCCGGATGGCGGCTACGCCTTATCCGGGCTACCCAACGATGCGTACCCGTAGCCCGGCTGAGCGCAGCGCGAGCCGGGGAAACCTTCCCGGATGGCGGCTACACCTTATCCGGGTTACCCAACGATGCGCATCCGTAGCCCGGCTGAGCGCTGCGCTTGCCTGGGAAACCTTCCCGGATGGCGGCTACGCCTTATCCGGGCTACCCAACGATGCGTACCCGTAGCCCGGCTGAGCGCAGCGCGAGCCGTGGAAACCTTCCCGGATGGCGGCTACGCCTTATCCGGGCTACCCAACGATGCGTACCCGTAGCCCGGCGGCGCAGCGCGAGCTGGGGAAACCTTCCCGGATGGCGGCTACACCTTATCCGGGTTACCCAACGATGCGCATCCGTAGCCCGGCTGAGCGCTGCGCTTGCCTGGGAAACCTTCCCGGATGGCGGCTACACCTTATCAGGGCTACCCAACGATGCGTATCCGTAGTCCGACTGAGCGCAGCGCGAGCCGGGGAAACCTTCCCGGATAGCGGCTACACCTTATCAGGGCTACCCAACGATACGTACCCGTAGCCCGATTGAGCGCAGCGCGAGCCGGGGAAACCTTCCCGGATGGCGGCTACGCCTTATCCGGGCTACCCAACGATGCGTACCCGTAGCCCGGCTGAGCGCAGCGCTTGCCGGGGAAACCTTCCCGGATGGCGGCTACGCCTTATCCGGGCTACCCAACGATGCGAGCCGGGAACCCGACGGTCTACCAGGAGGCCAGCCACAGCCGCAGGCGCATTCCCCAACTGCTGGTCCAGCCGGTGGTGACCGACTTCACCTCGCCTTGAGAAATGAACACCAGCGTTGGCGTCACCTGCACGCCCCACTGCCGCGCCAGCTGGCCGCTCGGATCATTCACCGTCGGCAGCGCCATCTTCTTCCTGGTCAGCCACTTCTCCAGCGTGGCGTTATCGCCGGAACGCAGGGCTACCGTCAGCACATTGCCGCCGTCGGCGGCAAGCGAGGCCACCGACGGCGTGGTATAGCGACAAACTCCGCACCAGGTCGCCCAGACGTACAGCAGCAGCGGCTTTTGCTGGCTCATAGCGTTCAGATCCAGCGTCCTGCCGTCGAGTGTCTGCAGCGATGTGGCGCTGAAGTTTTGCGGTAGCGCGGGCTGGCGAAAATAATCCACCGCCAGGCTCACCGCCGCGCCAATCAGCAGCCACACCGCTAGCTCGCGCAGCCAGCGCCTGATTTTACTGGCCACGGGCTTTCGCCAGCTGTTCTTTCACCAGCCCCTCCAGCTCATCAGCAGGGATTGCGCCGGCCACCATCTGATCGCCGATGATGGTCGCCGGGGTGCCCTGAATATTCAGCACCTGCGACAAAATCAGGTTCATTTTCAGCGAATCCATGGTCTTGTCATCAATATTCACGCTATCGGTGGCGGTTTTCTTCTGCGCGGCGGCGATGCTGGCGTCATCGTGATAGCCTTTTTTCGCCATCAGCCGCTGATGCAGCGCCCAGAACTTATCTGGCTGCTGACGCCAGGTGGAGAGCGCGGCTTTAGCGGCATTAACCGAACTCTGCCCTTTAAACGGCAGCAGCTTAACGATGAGCTGGATGTCCGGATTATCGTGGACGATTTTTTCCAGCATCGGATCAAACTGTTTGCAGTAAGGGCAGTTGTAATCGGTAAACGAGACGATCGTGAGCTTCGGCGCTTTCGCGCCGGTGCGCGGGCTGTTCGGATCGTTAAACAGCAGTTGGGCTAACTGGTCATTACCATTTGATTGCGGTTCTTGCTCCGGGGCGGCGAAGCTGAAGGCCGATACGCACAGCAGTAATAAGGCGGTGATAGCTCTCATGTTATTTTCCTTTAGCGGCGGACAGGGTGGCGAGAAGTTGTTCGCGATCTAACAGCGCAGGCAGAATTTGTCCCTGCGGCAATCCCGGTCCGTAAATCTGGTTAAACGGCACCGCGGCGCTGCCGCGAGCGGTTAAAAACTGACTAATGTCGGCGGAGGGGCGGCTCCAGTCGCCGCGTAAGGCGACCACATCTGGCGCTGATAGCGCCTGCTGGATGTCATCGCGCAGCAGCACGTTGTATTTATTGGCTTTACAGGTCACGCACCAGTCGGCGGTGACATCAATAAACACCCGCTTATGCTCCGCAAGGGCGCTGGCGATAGCCTGCTCGCTGAGCGGCTGCCAGTTAACCCGGTCGCGGCGCGGGCCCTGGCCGTCCTGTTGGGCGACAAAGACGACGGCGCCCGCCGCTACGATGGCCAGAGCACCCGCGCGCAGCGCCGTACGCCAGCGGTAGCGCCAGGCGGTGGCCAGGAGCAGGACGATGGCCAGAATCACCAGCAGGGTAAGCACCGGCGTACGGCCGATGTGGATCGTCAGCAGGCTGACCAGCCATAGCGCTGAGCCAAGCATCATCAACCCCAGCACCACCCGCAGATGATTCATCCAGCGGCCCGGGCGCGGTAGACGTTGCGCCAGACCCGGCCAGGCGACGATAAGCAGCCACGGCAGGCTCATGCCGATCCCCATGGCGAAGAAAATACCCCACAGCAGCGGCAGCGGCGCCACCAGCGCCACTGAAACGGCGGTACCGAGGAACGGCGCGGTACAGGGCGTAGCCAGCAGAGTGGCGAAGGCGCCCTGCCAGAAATGGCCCATTAAGCCGTTGCCGCCCCGGGTGGCGAGGAAGGTACTGGCGCTGGAGGAGAGACGGATTTCGAACAGCCCTAATAAACTGGCGCTGAACAGCACCATCACCAGCGCCATCGCGCCGATAAACCACGGGTTCTGGAACTGGATCCCCCAGCCGAGCGCCTGATTACCTAAGCGTAGCGCGGTCATCATCAGCGCCAGCGCCAGGAAGGAGACGACGATCCCGCATACCGAGGCGAGGAACTGCCGCCGCACCGCGCCGCGTTCGCGACGTTCGGTTTGCATCAGCGAGCCGAGTTTCATCGCCAGCACCGGCAGCACGCACGGCATGACGTTGAGGATTAGCCCGCCGGCCAGCGCCATCAGCAGCACCCAGCCTAACGCCAGCCCCGGCGCGGCGCTGCCGGCGGCGATGGCGATATGGCTTTCCTGCGCCTGGCCGCTATCGGCCAGCACCAGCGACAGCGTTTTGCCGCTCAGGTCCGGCGCCGTTTCGCCCCAGCTATCGGTGACCGGTACGGTGGCGGTCAACGTATCGCCGCGGCTGGTAAAACTCGGCTTGCCGAAATCGACATCCTCCATGCTGTCGATAAACAGCGCTGGCTGCTGCCAGCCGGCATCGCGGCGAGCGGTTACCGTCAGCTTACCGCTGACGTAGCTGGCGCTAAGCGCCGAGGTGAGACCGTCGCGCAGGGGCAGCGTGCCCATCGCGCGGGTGAAATCGTAATTAAAACGCTCCCCCGCCGGAGCCGTCATATCCAGCGAAAAGGGGTAGTCAGTGAGAATGCAGACATTGCTGCAGGTAGAGAGCGTCAGTACGCCGCTAAGCGTCGGCGGTATTTTGCCGCGCAGGGTCATCGGGAAGCTGACGTCGCCGTGATACCCCTGAGTGGAAATACCCGCGACGTCGAAGCGTTGTGGCGTCGGCCAACGCCAGTTAACCTCCAGCGGCGTGTGCCAGGCGATAGCCGGCGCGATGCCGCCTTCGCCCGGCGAACGCCAGTAGGTTTTCCAGCCCTTTTCCAGCGCTACGTCTAAAAGCAGGCGGGTGTCGCCATTGCTTTCGCTTTGCGCCCGCAGGCGCACGCTGGCGTGTTGATTGTCGGCGACGCGCAGCCAGCCGCTATCGGCAGCCTGGCTGACGGGCAGCCATAGCCAAAGCAGGCAGACCAGCAGTCGCCTGAATACCATAAACATAAATTTTCTCCGTAAGTAATAAATTAACCTGAGCTGTCAGGAGAATTAATCACTCACGGAAGACGCATAATCGTAGATGCACCCGCAATCGGGGGGGAGAAATGACGCGGGGAGGCCAGATACGCTCGATACGCGGCGGGATGGCCGCCAGCACCGCCAGCAGCAGGGCGATAGCGAGTAGCGCCCCTTCAAACAGCATCGGCGGAACGGCCATCAGCGACTTGGCGCTGAGTTCGCAGGGGGAGACCGGCGCCTCGGCATTATCCGGGCCAGGTTGGGCGGATTGGCTGGCGGCCGTGACGTTCATCACCAACGCATGCATCCCCGCCATTCTCTGGGCGGTGCAGATCAGCACCACCAGGCAGGCAAGGAGTACAAGAAGAATGGCTTTGCGTTGTCGCTTAATCATGGTCGCCTCAAATATTCACGAGGCCTATCTTATCGGGCGAACGCGTTTTAGCAATGGTAAAGCTGTAAAGAAGTGTCTGGCGGATAAGTGATTTGCCCCCTCCCGGCCGGGAGAGGGCGGTCAATTACAGATTCTCGCCGTTACTGGCGATGACTTCTTTGTACCAGTTAAAGCTCTTCTTGCGCGAGCGGGACATATCGCCGGTGCCGTCATCGTGTTTATTGACGTAGATGAAGCCGTAGCGTTTGCTGTACTGGCCGGTAGTGAAGGAGACGCAGTCGATGCAGCCCCAGGGGGTATAGCCCATCAGATCGACGCCGTCATAAGTCACCGCTTTAATCATCTCTTCGACGTGGGCGCGGAGATAATCGATGCGGTAGTCATCGTTGATGCTGCCGTCGGCTTCTACTTTATCGTAGGCGCCAAAGCCGTTTTCCACGATAAACAACGGCTTCTGGTAGCGCTCATACAGTTCGCACAGGGCGTAACGCAGGCCAACCGGGTCAATCTGCCAGCCCCAGTCGGAGGCTTTCACGTGCGGGTTCGGCACGCTGCCTTCGAAGCCGGAAATGGCATCGCCGGTGCCGCCTTCGGCTTTCACCGCGTTGGTCATGTAGTAGCTGAAGCCGAGATAGGCGCAGGTGCCTTCACGCAGGATCTGCGCGTCGCCGTCTTCCATCTTGATGTTGAAGCCGCGGCGCTCCCATTCATTCAACACATAGCTCGGGTAGTAACCGCGTAGCTGGACATCGGTAAAAACATAGCGTTCGCGCATCGATTCCTGGGCGAACATGACATCTTCCGGTTTGCAGGAGTAAGGGTAGAGGGCGACCATCGCCAGCATGCAGCCGACCTGCATTTCCGGGTTGATACGACGCGCCGCTTTCACCGCCAGCGCGCTGGCGACGAACTGGTGATGCAGCACCTGGTACATGGTCTCTTCCGGGTTTTCATGCTCGGTATAGACCACGCCGGAGCAACAGTAGCCGAACAGCGGCGCGCGCCAGTTACGCTGGTTATTGATCTCGTTAAAGGTCATCCAGTATTTCACTTTGTGCTTATAGCGCTCAAAGACCACTTCGGCGAAGCGCACAAAGAAATCGACCACTTTGCGGTTGGTCCAACCGCCGTACTGCTGGACCAGATGCAGCGGCATTTCAAAGTGGGAAAGGGTGATTACCGGCTCGATGTTGTACTTCAGCAGTTCATCAAACATGTCATCGTAGAATTTCAGCCCTTCTTCATTTGGCTGAGTTTCGTCGCCCTGCGGGAAGATGCGGGTCCAGGCAATAGAGGTGCGGAAGCATTTGAAACCCATCTCGGCGAACAGCTTGATGTCTTCTTTGTAGTGGCCGTAAAAATCAACCGCTTCATGGTTAGGGTAGTATTTACCCGCTTCGACCTGTTGGGTGATTTCGCGCGGCACGCCGTGCGCCCCGCCGGTCAACACATCGCAGATGCTGGGGCCTTTGCCGCCTTTATTCCAGCCGCCTTCAACCTGATGCGCGGCGACCGCGCCGCCCCACAAAAAGTCTTTGGGAAGAGTCAATTTTTTCATCTTTGCTAATCTCTATGAATCACTATTGCGATTGAGTCTAGCAAAGCGAAATTGAATGTCACGATATAACAAATCCCGCTAAAGGTAATATGTTACATCAAAAAAACAGGCTGTTACTTTTAGCCGATTTTGCGCGCTAATTTACGCCCCAGTGATTCGAGTATATATATCACCGGTATCTGCGTTGTAATATCGTAAACGCCGCCGATGCGCGTTTGCGGCACGTGCCAGGAGAGATTGAAATCAGCCAGTTTCGCCAGCCGCGAATGCTCATGGCTGGTAATCGACATCACCTTGCAGTGATGCAGGCTGAACTGGCTGGCAAAGCGAAGAATTTCTTCGGTTTCGCCGGAGACGGAAAGCACAATCGCCAGCGCGTTGCGGGCCATATCATTGGTGACCGGGAAATAAGGATCGTCAATATGGTTGCTGAATTTGCCGACGTTGGAAAAGAAACGTGCGCCATATTTCGCTAGCGCGCCGGAAGTACCGGCGCCGACGAAAATAATACGTTCGGAGGAGAGAATAATATCGACGGCCTGTTCGAGCAATTCATCAAATTCGTCATTATTGACGCTTTTAAAAAAGCTCATTATTTCGCTGGCACCGATATTTGCCTGTTGAGGCTCATTCTGCTCAAGATATAATTTAAAGCGTACGCGAAATTCAGAGTAGCCCTCGCACTGCAGTTTGCGGCAGAAGCGCAACACGGTAGTGGTGGAGACCCCGGCGGCCTCGGCCAGTTCGCGAATAGTCATGTACATCACTTTGTCACGATTCTTAATGACGTAGTGGTAGACCATCATCTCAAGATTATTGAGACTGGCGACAGCGGCGTGGGAGAACATACTCACAGTGGCGAACTCACAATTCATAAAGACCAGGACGGAATTATACCATGCAGGCTAATGACATTACCTTTTTTCAGCGTTTTCAGGACGACATCCTCGCCGGGCGCAAAACGATCACCATTCGCGATGCGGCGGAGTCGCACTTTAAGGCCGGTGACGTGCTGCGCGTCGGACGCTATGAAGATGACGGCTACTTCTGCACTATCGCCGTTACCGCGACCTCGACGGTGACGCTCGACACGCTAACTGAACAGCATGCTCAACAAGAGAATATGACCCTCGAACAGCTGCGGCAGGTCATCAGGGAAATCTATCCTGCGGAAGATCGGTTTTATGTTATTGAATTCAAACGCCTTTAAATAAAACCAGCACAGCTGTTAGTTGAAATATTCTTGTAACATTATGATTTTAATGTATTTACAAATATACATCGTTTTATTTTAGCTAACAGGTGTTCACTGGAATCATTCTCAGTTAACCTAAGTGGGCAATGAAAGCGTTCTTGTTTTCACGGAGTCAAAATATGGTTCGCAAACCATTAATCACTCAGGGATATTCTCTGGCAGAGGAAGTTGCCAATAGCATCAGTCACGGGATCGGGCTGGTGTTCGGTATTGTCGGCCTCGTGTTGCTGCTGGTGCAGGCGGTAGACACGAACGCCAGCGCGACGGCGATCACCAGCTACAGCCTGTACGGCGGCAGCATGATTATGCTGTTCCTCGCTTCCACGCTCTATCACGCTATCCCGCATCAGCGGGCGAAACAGTGGCTGAAGAAATTCGACCACTGCGCCATCTACTTGCTGATTGCCGGAACCTACACGCCATTTTTGCTGGTGGGATTGAATTCGCCGCTGGCAAAGGGGCTGATGATTGTCATCTGGAGCCTGGCGTTACTGGGGATCCTGTTTAAACTGACAATCGCGCACCGTTTTAAAATTTTGTCGCTGGTGACCTATCTGACGATGGGCTGGCTGTCGCTTATCGTGGTCTATCAACTGGCGGTGAAGCTAGCGGTGGGCGGGGTAACGCTGCTGGCGGTTGGCGGGGTGGTGTACTCGCTGGGGGTCATCTTCTACGTCTGCAAACGTATTCCTTATAACCATGCTATCTGGCACGGCTTCGTGCTCGGCGGCAGCGTGTGTCACTTCCTGGCGATTTATCTTTACGTCGGCCAGTCCTGATTTAACTTCCACGGTGGCGCTGCGCTTGCCGTGGCTACGATACTCTACGGTCTGGAAATTCCACGGTGGCGCTGCGCTTACCGTGGCGACGATATTCTGCGGCCTGGAAATTCCACGGTGGCGCTGCGCTTGCCGTGGCTACGATACTCTACGGTCTGGAAATTCCACGGTGGCGCTGCGCTTACCGTGGCTACGATATTCTGCGGCCTGGAAATTCCACGGTGGCGCTGCGCTTGCCGCGGTCACGATATTCTACGGCCTGGAAATTCCACGGTGGCGCTGCGCTTACCGTGGCTACGATATTCTGCAGGCTGGTAGCCCGGCTAAGGCGCAAGCGCCGCAAGCCGGGAACTGTTCTTAATCTTCTTCCAGCGAATACGGCAATGGCTTGATGCTCAGGCTGCCGGCATCATCACGCACGCGGAACACGCTGTCCGGTTCCATATCGTTATTCATCACCACCTGGACCATCAGGCTTCCGTCATCCAACTGTACGGCTGCCAGCACCGTACCGGTGCGGCGCCAGTTGTCGCCCATTTTCAGCTCCAGATCTTCCCTGGCTTCCGGCACCCGGCTGGCGGTACCCGCCAGCGTCCACAGCGCGCGTTTATTGGCGCCGCGGAATTTCGCCCGGGCGACCATTTCCTGGCCGGTGTAGCAGCCTTTCTTGAAGCTGATACCGCCCAGCGCCTGCAGGTTGGTCGCCTGCGGAATGAACTGCGCGCTGTTTACGCTGTCGATAACCGGCAGACCGGCCTCGATGTTCAGCGCCAGCCACTGCTGGCTGTTGTTAAGCTGCGCTTCGCCGCGCAGCGCGTCTGTCACCCGGTTGGCGGTGTCGGCATCGGTCACCAGCAGGAAGCGTTCGGCAGGATGTTCAAACCACAGCAGGCTGGTCACGCCTTCGGTGACCACCGGTTTACCAGCGTCCGGCAGCGCGGCGAACAATGGAGCCAGCGCGGCGCGCGCCTGGAAACCGGCAACGCCCAGCAGGACCAGATCGTCGTTTGCGGCGATGGTGACTTTGGAGAAGACGGCATATTTTTTCAGTTCGGTCAGCTGCGCTTCGCGCAGGCTGCGGCGCTCAATCCACGCGAAACCGCCGTCGCGGTGGAAGACGCGCAGGTTGCTCCACATTTTGCCTTTGGCATCACAGTGCGCGGCAAGCAGATGCTGATCGGCGGTTAAATGGCTGACATCGGCGGTGATCTGCCCCTGCAGATACTTCTCGCCATCCGGACCGGTAATCGTCGCCAGCGCCCAATCATCCAGCGTCATCAGCGTTAACGGCAGACGAGCGGAAGAAGAGGGCTGACGCGGAGGAAAAGGTGTAAAAGCCATAGTCATATCCTGAATAGCTTAACGCAGAGTGAATGACTAATGGTAAAAGAGCTATGGTGCAATGCAAGCGCTTTCGGCAAGCCATTTGTGCCCTCAGGACGCGGTGAATACCCGGCCGGATGTTGGGCTTTTATGGAATGCTGCTCGCACAAGGCGATATTACTGTAAAGTAAGTGCCTAAAAAGGGTTAAACTAAGCTATATCTTGATGCTGGAAGGACAACATGGACATTAACAACAAAGCTCGCATCCACTGGGCATGCCGCCGCGGTATGCGCGAACTCGATATCTCCATCATGCCGTTTTTCGAGTATGAGTACGACACGCTCAGCGATGACGACAAGCGCCTGTTCATCCGTTTGCTGGAGAACGATGATCCGGATCTGTTTAACTGGCTGATGAATCACGGCAAGCCGGCTGATGCGCAACTTCAACGGATGATAAATTTAATCCAGACTCGGAATCGGGAACGTGGTCCTGTGGCAATCTGATTTACGTATTTCCTGGCGTTCGCAGTGGTTCTCGCTGCTGCTGCACGGGGTGGTGGCGGCGATAGTGCTGCTCATGCCCTGGCCGTTAAGCTACACCCCGATTTGGCTCCTGTTGCTATCGCTGGTGGTGTTTGACTGCGTGCGCAGCCAGCGGCGGATCCACGCCTGCCAGGGAGAAATTAAGCTGTTAATCGACTCCCGTTTACGGTGGCAAAAAACGGAATGGGATATCGTCGGGACGCCATGGGTCATCAGCAGCGGGATGCTGCTGCGCCTGAAGCATGCGGAAACCGGCCGTAGCCAGCATTTGTGGGTGGCGGCGGATAGCATGGATGCGGGGGAATGGCGGGATTTGCGCCGGCTGGTGCTGCAAAAGCCGGCGCACGACTAACTCAGGATCAGGCGAAGTGCTCCGCCATTTCGCCGAGGATCTGCTCGCACCAGTTCTGGATGCGCTCATCGCTCAGGTCGTATTGATTGGTTTCATCCAGCGCCAGGCCGACGAACAATTGGCCATCGGCGATAACCGGTTTCGGGCTGGTGAACTCATAGCCCTCGGTTGGCCAGTAGCCGACAAACTTCACGCCTTTGGTCGCCAGCTTATCGTGCAGCATCCCCAGCGCGTCAAGGAACCATTCGCCGTAACCAAGCTGATCGCCCATGCCGTACAGCGCGACGATTTTGCCATTCAGATCTAAGGCGTCGAGCTGTTCCCAGACCGCTTCCCAGTCTTCCTGAATTTCGCCGAAATCCCAGGTCGGGATGCCGAGGATCAGCACGTCGTACTGGCTCATCAGCGCGGGGGAGTCATCTTTCAGATTATGCAGCGTCACCAGCTCGGGGCCGATGATATCGCGGATTTTTTCCGCGGCCATTTCGGTGTAGCAGGTACTGGAGCCGTAAAAAAGACCTATATTCATCGCGTAAACGTCTCAATTCTTGCCGTGAATTGCGCCCAGTGTACCAGAAAGGCGGCCTCTTAAGGCATAATGAGGGCGTATAACGAACAAAGAGGCCGATGTGAAACAGGATCTGGCACAAATTGAACAGTTTCTCGATGCCCTTTGGCTGGAGCGTAATCTGGCGGAGAACACGCTCAGCGCCTATCGTCGCGATTTGACGATGCTAGTGGAGTGGCTGCATCATCGCGGACTGACTCTGGCAAGCGTCGGCAGCGACGATTTACAGGCGCTGCTGGCCGAGCGGCAAACCGGCGGCTACAAAGCGACCAGTACCGCACGGCTGCTTAGCGCCGTGCGCCGCTTCTTCCAGCATTTGTACCGGGAGAAAGTCCGCCCGGACGATCCCAGCGCGCTGCTGGCTTCGCCGAAGCTGCCGCAGCGGCTGCCGAAAGATCTCAGCGAGGCGCAGGTTGAGCGTCTGCTGCAGGCGCCGCTGGTGGAACAGCCGCTGGAGTTGCGCGATAAGGCGATGCTGGAAGTGCTGTATGCCACCGGCCTACGCGTATCCGAACTGGTTGGCCTGACGATGAGCGATATCAGCCTGCGACAGGGCGTACTGCGGGTTATTGGTAAAGGCAACAAAGAGCGGCTGGTGCCGCTGGGCGAAGAGGCGGTGTCATGGGTTGAAAATTACCTTGAATACGGCCGCCCGTGGCTGCTGAACGGCGTGGCTTCGGACGTGCTTTTCCCCAGCCAGCGCGCGCAGCAGATGACGCGACAGACCTTCTGGCACCGCATTAAACACTATGCCGTACTGGCGGGGATCGACAGCGCGAAGCTCTCCCCGCACGTGTTGCGTCATGCGTTCGCCACGCATTTGCTCAATCACGGCGCCGATTTACGCGTGGTACAGATGCTGTTAGGACACAGCGATCTTTCCACCACGCAAATCTACACCCACGTGGCGACCGAACGTTTACGACAACTTCATCAACAGCATCACCCGCGGGCGTGAGTGCTGAATAAAAGGACTGAGTATGAAAAAAGGTTTATTGATGTTCACCCTGCTGGCGGCCTCGCTCTCCGGCGCGGCGCATGCCGATAGCGCGGCGATCAAACAGTCGCTGGCGAAACTGGGTGTGCAGAGCACCGATATCCAACCGTCGCCGGTTTCCGGGATGAGCACGGTGCTTACCGACAGCGGCGTGCTGTACGTCACTGACGATGGTAAACACATTATTCAAGGACCGATGTACGACGTCAGCGGCGCGCAGCCGGTTAACGTCACCAACCAGTTGCTGGTCGGCAAGCTGAACGCCTTATCCAAAGAGATGATTGTCTATAAAGCGCCGAAGGAGCAGCATGTCATTACCGTCTTTACCGACATCACCTGCGGCTACTGCCACAAGCTGCACGAGCAGATGAGCGACTATAACGCGCTGGGGATCACCGTGCGCTATCTGGCCTTCCCGCGTCAGGGGCTGCAAAGCCAGGCCGAGCAGGACATGAAAGCGATCTGGTGTGCGAAAGATCGCAACAAAGCGCTGGATGACGCCATGAACGGTAAGGGCGTACAGCCGGCGAGCTGCAATGTGGATATCGCTAAACATTACACGCTTGGCGTACAGATGGGCGTCAACGGTACCCCGGCGATGGTCCTTAGCAATGGTATGGTGCTGCCAGGCTATCAGGGGCCGAAAGAGCTTAAAGCTTTCCTCGACGAGCATCAAAAACAGACAAGCGGTAACTGATTCGCGTGAAACAACAGATACAACTACGCCGCCGCGAGGCGGTTGACGGCGTCGACCTTCCCGCCGACCTGCCGCCGCTGCTGCAGCGGCTGTATGCCAGCCGCGGCGTGCGCAGCGCGCAGGAGCTGGAGCGCGGCGTCAAAGGCATGTTGCCATGGACGCAACTCACCGGCGTTGAAAAAGCCGTTGAAATGCTGCATGACGCTTTCCAGAAAGGGTTACATATTGTGGTGGTCGGCGATTTTGACGCCGATGGCGCCACCAGTACCGCCCTTAGCGTGCTGGCGCTGCGCGCGCTGGGCTACGGCAACGTCTCTTATCTGGTGCCGAACCGTTTTGAAGACGGCTATGGTTTAAGCCCGGAAGTGGTCGATCAGGCGCACGCGCGCGGCGCGCAGATGATCATGACCGTCGATAACGGTATTTCATCGCATAGCGGCGTCGATCATGCCCATGCGCTGGGCATTCCGGTGCTGGTGACCGATCACCACCTTCCGGGCGAGACGTTGCCAGCGGCGGAGGCCATCGTTAACCCTAACCTGCGCGATTGCGACTTCCCGTCAAAATCGCTGGCCGGGGTTGGGGTGGCGTTTTATCTGATGCTGGCGCTGCGCACTTTCCTGCGAGATAACGGCTGGTTCGAGGCCCGCGGTATCGCCGCGCCAAACCTTGCCGAGCTGCTGGATTTAGTGGCGCTGGGCACCGTTGCGGACGTCGTGCCGCTGGATGCCAACAACCGCATCCTGACCTGGCAGGGGTTAAGCCGCATTCGCGCCGGAAAATGTCGGCCAGGCATTAAAGCGCTGCTGGAAATTTCTAACCGCGATCCGCAAAAGCTTGCCGCCAGCGACCTCGGTTTCGCCCTCGGGCCGCGCCTGAACGCTGCGGGGCGGCTGGATGATATGTCCGTCGGCGTCGCGCTGCTGCTGTGCGATAACATCGGCGAAGCGCGGGTGCTGGCCAGTGAGCTCGATGCGCTTAACCAGACGCGCAAAGAGATCGAACAGGGGATGCAGGCCGAAGCGCTGACCCTGTGTCAGCAACTGGAACGCAGTAGCGAAACCCTGCCCGGCGGGCTGGCGATGTACCATCCGCAATGGCATCAGGGGGTGGTCGGCATTCTGGCATCCCGGATTAAAGAGCGCTTCCATCGCCCGGTTATCGCTTTTGCGCCTACCGGCGACGGCACGCTCAAAGGTTCTGGCCGCTCTATTCAGGGGCTGCATATGCGCGATGCGCTGGAGCGCCTTGATACGCTTTATCCTGGGCTAATCCTGAAGTTCGGCGGCCACGCGATGGCGGCGGGCTTATCGCTGGAAGAGGCGCGTTTTGAGGAGTTTCAACAGCGCTTCGGCGAGCTGGTGACCGAGTGGCTGGATCCCGCATTATTGCAGGGCGAGGTGGTTTCCGACGGCCCGCTGGCGGCGGCGGAGATGAGCATGGAAGTGGCGCAGATGCTGCGCGATGCCGGGCCATGGGGGCAGATGTTCCCGGAACCGCTGTTTGATGGCCGTTTCCGCCTGCTGCAGCAGCGGCTGGTGGGCGAGCGTCACCTGAAGGTGATGGTCGAACCGGTTGACGGCGGGCCGCTGCTGGACGGTATTGCCTTCAACATCGATACTTCCATTTGGCCGGATAACGGCGTGCGTGAAGTACAGTTAGCCTACAAGCTCGACATCAATGAGTTCCGCGGCAACCGTAGCCTGCAGCTGATCATCGATCACCTCTGGCCAAATTGACAACAGTGTATTAATAAGGGCGCGAATCCGGTAGAATTCCGCTCTTATCACCGCATTTTGACAAATCCATTAAAAGAAACCGACCATGTTTGAAATAAATCCGGTAAAAAACCGCATTCAGGACCTCACGGAGCGCTCCGACGTTCTTAGGGGGTATCTTTGACTACGATGCGAAGAAAGAGCGTCTCGAAGAAGTAAACGCCGAGCTGGAACAGCCGGACGTCTGGAACGAACCTGAGCGCGCACAGGCGCTGGGTAAAGAACGTTCTTCTCTGGAAGCTATCGTCGAAACGCTGGATCAGATGACCCAGGGTCTGGAAGATGTCGCCGGACTGCTGGAGCTGGCGGTAGAAGCCGAAGACGAAGAGACCTTCAACGAAGCGGTTGCCGAGCTGGACGGGCTGGAAGAGAAGCTGGCGCAGCTTGAGTTCCGCCGCATGTTCTCCGGCGAGTATGACAGCGCCGATTGCTATCTTGATATTCAGGCCGGTTCCGGCGGCACCGAAGCCCAGGACTGGGCCAGCATGCTGATGCGCATGTACCTGCGTTGGGCGGAAGCGCGCGGCTTTAAGACCGAAATCATCGAAGAATCCGAAGGTGAAGTCGCGGGCATTAAATCCGTGACCATCAAAATCATGGGCGATTACGCCTACGGCTGGCTGCGTACTGAAACCGGCGTTCACCGTCTGGTACGTAAGAGCCCGTTCGACTCCGGCGGCCGCCGTCATACCTCCTTTAGCTCGGCGTTCGTTTACCCGGAAGTTGATGACGATATCGATATCGAAATTAACCCAGCCGACCTGCGTATCGACGTATACCGCGCGTCCGGCGCCGGTGGTCAGCACGTTAACCGTACGGAATCCGCGGTGCGTATTACCCACATCCCGACCGGGTTGGTGACGCAGTGTCAGAACGACCGTTCGCAGCACAAGAACAAAGACCAGGCCATGAAGCAGATGAAAGCGAAGCTTTATGAGCTGGAAATGCAGAAGAAAAATGCCGAGAAGCAGGTGATGGAAGATAACAAATCCGACATCGGCTGGGGCAGCCAGATCCGCTCTTACGTGCTGGACGACTCGCGTATTAAAGATCTGCGCACCGGGGTGGAAACCCGCAACACTCAGGCGGTGCTCGATGGCAGCCTGGACCAATTTATCGAAGCAAGTTTGAAAGCAGGGTTATGAGGAACCAACATGTCTGAACAACAAGCACAGGGCGCTGACGCGGCAATTGACCTTAATAATGAACTGAAAACCCGTCGTGAGAAGCTGGCTGCGCTGCGTGAGCAGGGCGTCGCATTCCCGAACGATTTCCGTCGTGACCATACCTCTGACCAACTGCACGCTGACTTCGATGCCAAAGAAAACGAAGAGCTGGAAGCGCTGAATGTCGAAGTGGCCGTTGCTGGCCGCATGATGACCCGTCGTATCATGGGTAAAGCGTCTTTCGTTACCCTGCAGGATGTCGGCGGCCGCATTCAGCTGTACGTCGCGCGCGATGACCTGGCGGAAGGCGTCTACAACGATCAGTTCAAAAAATGGGATCTCGGCGACATCATCGCCGCCCGCGGTAAGCTGTTCAAAACCAAAACCGGCGAGCTGTCCATCCACTGCACCGAGCTGCGTCTGCTGACTAAAGCCCTGCGCCCGCTGCCGGACAAATTCCACGGCCTGCAGGATCAGGAAGCGCGTTACCGTCAGCGTTACCTCGATCTGATCTCCAACGACGAATCCCGTAACACCTTCAAAGTACGTTCGCAGATCCTGGCTGGCATCCGTCAGTTCATGGTTGGCCGCGGCTTTATGGAAGTGGAAACCCCGATGATGCAGGTGATCCCAGGCGGCGCTTCCGCGCGTCCGTTCATCACCCATCATAACGCGCTGGATCTGGACATGTACCTGCGTATCGCGCCGGAACTGTACCTCAAGCGTCTGGTGGTTGGCGGCTTCGAACGCGTCTTCGAAATCAACCGTAACTTCCGTAACGAAGGGATCTCCGTTCGCCACAACCCAGAGTTCACCATGATGGAACTCTATATGGCGTATGCGGATTATAAAGATCTGATTGAGCTGACCGAATCCCTGTTCCGCACCCTGGCGCAGGACATCCTCGGTAATACCGCGGTGCCTTATGGCGATCAGACTTTCGATTTCGGCAAGCCGTTCGAAAAACTGACCATGCGTGAAGCGATTAAGAAATACCGTCCGGAAACCGAGATGGCGGATCTGGATAACTTCGATTCCGCGAAAGCGATCGCTGAGTCTATCGGCATCAAAGTTGAGAAGAGCTGGGGTCTGGGCCGTATCGTGACCGAGATCTTCGAAGAAGTGGCGGAAGCGCATCTGATCCAGCCGACCTTCATCACCGAATACCCGGCAGAAGTTTCTCCGCTGGCCCGTCGTAACGACGTGAACCCGGAAATCACCGACCGCTTTGAATTCTTCATCGGCGGCCGCGAAATCGGTAACGGCTTTAGCGAGCTGAACGACGCCGAAGACCAGGCGCAGCGTTTCCAGGATCAGGTTGACGCGAAGGCCGCCGGCGACGACGAAGCGATGTTCTATGACGAAGACTACGTCACCGCGCTGGAACACGGCCTGCCGCCGACCGCCGGTCTGGGTATCGGTATCGACCGTATGGTGATGCTGTTCACTAACAGCCACACCATCCGCGACGTTATTCTGTTCCCGGCGATGCGTCCGCAAAAATAATCGCTTTTCGCGAAAAGCAAAAAACCCGGCTTGCCGGGTTTTTTTATGTCTGATGTCAAGCTTCGTCTCTGGCGTAGCCTGGGTCTTTAATGCTCGTCACTCGCGGTTACGCGCGTAAACGCGCGACAAAGTCTATCAACGCCTGACGCGCGTTTTTGTTTTTGGCTTCCAGCACCATCCACGGGCTAAAGGCCCACGGGGTAGCAGCCAGCGCGCTTAACATTTCCGGCAGCTCAACCCACTGATAATCCATGACTTCATCATCATTCGGTTGTAGTTCGCTGACCACGCGTGCGGCAAAAACCGGGCACACTTCGTTTTCGACGATGCCATTCGGGGCGACGGCGCGGTAGCGGAAAGCCGGGTGGACGGGGGCAATATCAGCGATCTCGACGCCCAGTTCGAAGCGGCAGCGCCGGGTGACGGCCTGTTCGAAGGTCTCGCCCTGTTGCGGATGTCCGCACACCGAGTTAGTCCACACGCCGGGCCAGGCTTTTTTGCTAAGCGAACGGCGCGTGACCAGGAACTGGCCTTGCTCATTGAACAACCAGCAGGAAAACGCGAGATGCAAAGGGGTATCGAGCGTGTGGGCGGCATACTTCTCCAGCATACCTGTGGGTTTATCTTGCTCATCCAGCAAAATGACGTGTTCCCCGGCCATGACGACTCCTGAAAAAAATAAATGACCCGGCACAAACCCGCCGGGTCATGTACTCAGGCCACTAGGGTAGCCCATAAATGGGAGAAAGGCATTACCAAAACAAGCCCTGGTAGCATGTTGGCGACCGGGAAAAGCTTGATGTTACAGATGCGCAACCCGGTCGCTACCATCAGCAATCCACCGGCGCAGGAGAAATCCGCCATCATTGACGGGGTGATCATCGGCAGAATAAATACCGCCAGCATCGCCAGCGCCACCTGAATAACGATCTGCGGGATAGCGATGGTCATCACCGCGTAGCCCAGCAGGGTTGCGAATATCCCGGCAGTGAACAGATCGAGGATCGTTTTAATGTACAGGATTGACGGATCGCCGCTCATACCTTCGGTCATGGCGCCGAAAATACCGGTACCGCTGGCGCAAAACAGCACCAGGATAGCGACGAATTTTTCGGTGAACTCTTCATGGCCTAACCCCTGAACGGGCGGCAAAACTTTATTAATCAAGCCGCGCGTTGAACCCGCCGCGCTGCCGATGCGTTTTTCCAGATGCAGCAGTTCGCCGAGGAAAGCGCCGAGTACCATCGCCAGCACTACCGCCGGCATATATTTCACCTTCAGCACCAGGGTGATGCCCAGGCCGACGGAACAGAGACCAAAGGTCATCGGTAGCGCGGTTTTGACGCGTTCCGGAAGTTTGCCTCCGGCCATTGCGCCGATCAATCCGCCGATAATCACGGCGGAACCATTTACATATGGACCAATTAACATTGCGAGTTCCTGTTACGCGTAATGCAGCGCGCCTTCACCCCAACGCGGGATGTTATTGACCTCAAGATCAAAGAGGTCGAGCGCGCGGTTCACGCTATGGGTAATAATGTCATCTGCGCTTTGCGGGCGTTGATAGAGCGCCGGAACCGGTGGAAAGATGATGCCGCCCATCTCGGTAACCGCCGCCATATTGCGTATATGGCCGAGATTGAGCGGGGTCTCGCGTGCTAACAACACCAGCCGGCGGCGCTCCTTCAGCACCACGTCCGCCGCGCGGGTGAGCAGATTATCGGTGAGACAGTGGGCGATAGCGCCCAATGACCGCATCGAGCAGGGGGCGACTAACATCCCCAGCGTTTTAAACGATCCGCTGGAGATAGATGCGCCCAGGTGGTTAATCGGGTGTACCACGTCAGCCAGCGCCATCACTTCGTCTAAGCGGTAGTCCGTTTCCAGCTCGCAGGTCTTTTCCGCACCTTTGGAGACCACAAGGTGCACTTCTACCGCCAGCGGCTGCAGAAGCTCCAGCGCTTTGACGCCGTACTGGAATCCGGACGCGCCGCTAATGCCAATGATGATGCGTGGTGTCATGGTCTTTGCCCTTATTCGAAATCCGGCAGGAAACGTTTTACATCAACCGCTTTGAACTTAGAGCGCTCAAAGTTGTGCTTCAGATGGAACGGTACGGTGCAGTCGAAAATGGTTTTACACGACATTCCCTGCTGCAGAATGCTGGGGCTGTATTCCGGCACCTGCGACGGGTCGAGCGGATGGCAGCGTACGCCAGGGATCACCACGGTATCGACATCGCCCTGGTAACGGGTTTGCATCGCCCATAGCACGTCGTCGCTATCGAAAATATCAACATCTTCATCTACCAGAATAACGTGTTTGAGTTCCGGGAAGGCGGAGAATGCCAGTAGCGCAGCCTGGCGCTGGCGGCCTTCATCGGCTGGAGACGATTTTTTGAATTGCAGCACCGCGAGCAGCTTGCCGCCGCCTGCCGAGTGGGCGAAGACGTTGAGCAATTTGCCCGGCATGGCGCGTTCTACCATATCGAGAATACTGGCTTCGGTCGGGATCCCGGCCATGTTGACATGTTCTTCGCCTGGCCCGACGGTGGTGCGCCAGATGGGGTTGATACGATGGGTAACCGCTTTAACTTTAATGACCGGAATCGCCGCTTTGGCTTCGCCGGTATAGCCAGGGAACTCCGGCATGGCGCGGCCGGTATTGGTGTTTTGATCTTCACGCACGCGTACGTTCGGCAGCAGTTCGCCTTCGATAACGATTTCGGCGTGGGCGATGGCTTTTTCATTAATGGTTTTACACTGCGCCATCTCCACCGGATGGCCGCGCAGCGCGCCGGCGATACTTAGCTCATCAAAGCCCAGCGGAGTGGTCGGCGGTTCAAAGCAGGCGGCGATTTCGATAGCCGGGTCCACGCCGATACTAATCGAGATCGGCAACGGCTGTCCCGCCGCTTCCGCCTTCATGCGGAAGGCATCGATATGGCGGCCCGGCGTCAGCCACATTGAGAGCTCATCGCGGCTCTGTACGCACAGACGATGAATGGTGATATCGGATTCACCGGTTTGCGGGTCGGAGGCATAGCACAGGCCCATGGTGATATACGGGCCAGCGTCTTCTTCGGTGTTGGTTGGCGCAGGCAGCAGCTTGCGCAGATCGAAATCATCATCGCTGGCGAGGTGCACCACTTCCTGGCATACCGCCGCGCCCTGCACCATGGTCGGGGCAATGGCATTTTCAACGGAGTCCTTTAACAGGTGGCCCAGTTTCGCCGGTTCACACTGCAGGAACTGGCTGACGCGCTGGCGTGAACCGTTCAGACCGATGGCTACGCTGATGTCGTTGAAGCCCTTGATGTTGTTGAATACCATCACCGGGCCGTTCTTACGCGTCGGACGCTGGCAGGTACCACCGGCGCCCACGTAGCGATAAACGCCGGAGAGTTCGGCGTGGGGATCGACTTCGGTATCGGTTTCAACATATTCGCCCGGTAGCGTTTTTAATAGCGCCAGGGCAGAGCGTAAATCATGCACCGATGACGGCGCTTTTTTATCTGAGTGTGCCATGAGTGTTCCTTTGGGAAAGCAATTTCGCTAACCGCACAATATTTTTGTTCGACTAATTAAACAAATACCGTTTACCGGATGCTCAGTAGATCAAAAAGGTTTAATTTAAAAAGCTGTTAAGAAATGATTAATTAAAATAGAGGAATTTTCCGCGGCTTTTTCTTTGATACCATTAGTGCAATACTGACCTGCAGATAAAGAGGGGTTAGATAATGGATCTGAAACGCTTACGCTATTTTTGCCGGGTGGTCGAACATGGCTCGGTTAGCCAGGCGGCGAAATCGCTCAACATGGCGCAGCCGCCGCTCAGTAAGCGGATACAAGAGCTGGAAGAAGAGCTGCAGGTGTCGCTTTTTGAACGCCGCGGCAACCGTATTGAACCAACGGAAGCAGGCTATTTTCTTTATCGTAAGGGGTGTGAAATATTACGCCAGGTGGAAGATACCGCCAGGGAAACGGCCGATATTGCGCAAAAGACCCGTGCGGAAGTGCGCGTTGGCTTAACGCATCTTTATCAAAACTATTTTCAGCCTTTATTAATGGAGCTCTATCGGCGAAATCCAGAGACGGCAATAAATATCTCGGTGACCGATTCAAGTCATCTGGAAACGTTATTAAATGAAGGCGCTATCGACCTGGCCTTAATACAGCGTCCCTACCGTAGTGAGGGTTTCGATTATGTCTCCTTCGACCCGATAAAATTGGTAGCCGTCATTAATAAAAAATGTTTGCCGCAGTCGCCGTCTAACCCCTTCGATTATAACGCGCTGGCGACGATGCCGTTGGTGCTGCTTCACCGGGCGAAAGATTCCGGCACCTATGAGATGCTGATGGACCTGTTTCGTAAATCCGGCGTCAGCGCGAAAGTGATTATGCATATTACCCAACCAGGGGTGATCCTCGACTGGCTGGAGGGCGGGTTGGAAGCGGCGACATTGTTGCCATCCTCGGAAGTGAATGCTGAAAAACTGCCTCATTGCTATGTGGTTGATGTCTTCCCCTCGCCGCAGATATTTTATCCGGCGCTGGTGAAATTACCGTCGATGTCGTATCTCCCGGCGCTGATGGATATTATTGCCGGAGGCTATCCATTTAGCGCGCCGAAGGGAGTAGAGGTCGTAGAAAAACCGTAGGACATTGGGGATCGTCCCTCGGGCTGGTATGATATTCGTCCATGACGCCGAGATGAGAAACCGTTGAGTGCAGGACGCCTGATGAAAACACGCTTTTATATCGCGATGATGCTGCTTGGTAGCCTGGTGTTAGCCGGCTGTTCCAGCACATCGGATTCTGGTTCCACCTATACCGTGAAGCGCGGCGATACGCTGTATGCGATCTCCCGTAGCACCGGCACCAGCGTACGCGATCTGGCGCGCCTGAATAACATCTCTCCGCCATACACTATTGAAGTCGGGCAGAAACTGAAACTTAATGGCGGTTCGAAAGCAAAAAGCAGCACCGCCGGGAAAAAATCCTCCAGCACCCGCACAGCCGCCGTAACGCCATCATCGGCGGTGCCGCAGTCCTCATGGCCGCCGGTGGGGCAGCGCTGCTGGCGCTGGCCGACCAGCGGTAAGGTGGTGATGCCGTACTCCACCCGCGATGGCGGCAATAAAGGTATTGATATCGCCGGTACCCGCGGCCAGCCGGTTTACGCCGCTGGCGCCGGTAAGGTGGTTTACGTCGGCAACCAGCTGCGCGGCTACGGCAACCTGATCATGATTAAGCATAACGAGGATTACATCACCGCGTATGCGCATAACGATAAGATGATGGTTAACAACGGCCAGAGCGTGAAGATTGGCCAGCAGATTGCGACCATGGGCAGTACGGACGCCGATTCCGTACGGCTGCATTTCCAGATTCGCTATCGCGCCACGGCCATCGACCCGCTGCGTTATCTGCCGCCGCAAGGCAGTAAGCCTAAGTGCTAAAAGGTTATTTTATCAGCAGTTAGCCCAATCCGGGCTTGCCACAGGGTACGTAAGGTCTATAATGCTTTTCGCACCTCTTCGCGGGCGTAGTTCAATGGTAGAACGAGAGCTTCCCAAGCTCTATACGAGGGTTCGATTCCCTTCGCCCGCTCCAGAATTTCTCTTGTAGTCACGCATGTTTTGTAACTTGCTGTTTTTGAAACAGGTTACTGACCCCGTATATATAAGCAATCTCTCGTAGTACCACTCAAAAATACACTGTTAGTTGTCACGTGAAGTTAACGGTTAGATGAAAGTTAAACTTAACGTTGGCGGCAGTTCCAGAGTCATACCGCGATAGTACAACGTGAACAAAAACCTAACTGGGCATTGTCATTTCATCGACAGATTGGTCACACGCATTTAAGCCCAATGTAAAGGCTGCACAGCCTCATAAACAGGTGGATAGATAGCTACAGATTCAACTCTGCCAGCGCTTCGCTCACGCTCCGAAAGGTACACGAGCACCCTGATAAGGTGTGATCTATCAGACAATCTAATGAAGTTGTTACGCTCCGCTTGTTGCTGTATCACCAACGGGGCTTTATGGTTTCTATTGCACAAAATCTGTTAGTTGCGCATTTTATGCCCCCTGGATACCCTGATATAAAACATACAAGGAGGACTGTTTATGAGCGCCCAGGCAGAGGAAGGAACATTACGCCGGATGACGTTAGGCGAGATAGCAATGGCTCGTAGGGTATTCGGTGATTCGATAGTTTATAGCCGTGTCTGGATTCATTGCGACAGCTATTTACCATTTGGACTACAGAAACAAAATTATGCGATGACTCCCAACGGGGAGTTGTGGTACAGAAAGTCGATGTACAGGGAAGACTTTTCTGCAAACTCAGTTTTCATCGAAGATAAATATGTTTTCATCCATGAGCTGGGGCATGTCTGGCAACACCAGCACGGACAATGGGTGAGAATGCGGGGAGCTTTTAGCTGGGCTGCTGAATATACCTACAAGCTGGATAAAGAAAAACTCACCGATTACTCTCTTGAACAGCAAGCCTCTATTTTAGCTGATTACTGGTTACTGCTGGTTTATGGGATAAGTAAGTGGTCCTACTATCAGAGATCGGGGCGCATGGGGATGTACAGGGGCGTAGATATGTTGCAGGATGTCCCTTCGCTTTACCAGAAAATCGTAACAGGGAAGGGGCGTTAAACATGAAGAACAAAATGTTGCTGGGTGTTGTATTTCTCTTAACGGGATGTCCGGGGCCTGGCGATCGAATGGTAGATCGTGAATCTACAACGGCATTAATCAAAGATAATCAAGTTTGTGTGGTGTCACCACTGGAGCCACAGGAACGGATCACTGCTATTCAAATCAATAGCGATAATAGCGACTCTCTTCACAAGATTTTGGATGACAAGCCTGTTTATATACCGAAGGGTGACTGTCTTCCTGTATTCGGATTTAAGTTTACATCTGGAAAGAGGTATAACTTCGCGTATGACGTCCAATCTGATAAATCAGAGTCACATCTAGTCACTGCTGAATTTTCTTATCCCAACGAATAAGGGGGCATTCTGCCCCAGAATAACCCCACGCTGCGCCACTACACGCTCCTTCGGGTACATGGACATCTGATAAACTTCACTGTCTGCTATATCCTGATGAAGTCGCCTGACGGCTTCACATGTTGTCTTACTGTAAGTATCTCGCATAATCGTGCCATTCATATTTAGAGATACATCAGGTCATCCTTAACCCGACGCATATCCAGAAGGTGATTAATCCGCGAAGTGATTCATTACGCAGGCAAAGCGGGGTGAAAAGTTATCGCCAATAAGAACCGTTTCCTCATTCAGCCGCTTTAACATATACAGCTTGTCGGCACGTTCGTAAGCGTCGAAGAAGAGATAATCGACAGCGTCCGTTGCTTCATCATCGGGGGATTTTTCGCGTCCCTCGGGAGTGAGCATGAAAACGCCGGCAGTATGTCCAAGCGGACGAGCATACCGAAAGAACAATTTTCGGTTTACAGCAAACTCGCCGTCATCGCTTTTGAGCTTTCCTTGCACTGATAATGAAAGGTGCCCGGAGTTGTAGCTGGTAATCAGCATGATTCCGTGGAGTTCCTTTTTGGTATTCTGGATGTCGAGTATCGACGTGAATTCCGAGGAGCAGGAAAAACTGATTTCTTGTTTTTTAGCATTCCCAGTGATAATCAAATAAGCGATAGCGGCCAGCCCAATAATGACAATTACGACTGACCAGAGTAAAAAAGAGTGATCGCTTTCCTGCTTCATATCATTCCTCATGATGGCGATACTGGCTGATGCAATGGTAATAGCCGAGGTTGAGGCCGCATTCAGCGGCAAACGACCAATCAACCAGGTTATGGTTGCTCGCCCAGGTATTAAGATACAGGTCTTTAGGGTGCGAGCAGTTGGGGCTAATCCCCACGGACTTGAAAATATCCAGCGCCTTCTTTTCGGTTATCGTGTCTGTGAGGGCATTTCCTAATATATGTACACGGCATTGCTCGTAGTCGATGGTTCGCAAGATAGCCGCGTCCGTCATGGCTATATGATTGGGTATCCATGTTAACCACGCTGTTGCCAGCACGGCGATGCTGGTAATTAACGCTGTGATAGCGACAGGCCACCGGTTTGGTTTCTTTCTCCTCGGCGTCGATGCAACATAGGCAACTCTGGCGGCCGTTTGCGCTTCTTCCATTTGCTGAATATTGATATTGACGTCGCCCATCCGAAATCCAATACGAGGAATGGTAACGATGAGTTCTGCAGGATGACCTGTTGACGTAATGGCTTTGCGCAAAAATGAAATGTGCTGGTTAAGATTCGCATCCGTCGCTCTGGCGCCATTCTGCTGAAAAACATTCAGCAGAATTTCATCGCGCGAAGATATCTCTTTACCATTTTGCAACAAATAGAGCAGTAATTGTGTGGCCACATTATTCAATGTGGCTATTTCACCAGATGCCACGTCTTTTAGGGTATTTTTAAGTGGTCTGAAAACTAAACCATCACCAATAATTACGGATTTAATTTTGTTTATTGGTATATGAGAAATCACTGATGTCTCCTTTAAAGCAGGATATCTCGCATTCGAGTGGGGGAAGCAACAGCATAACATAATTCATTTATAAAAAGAGGTTGTGCCATAGATCGCTTTATTATCATTTACATAACAATATTTTAATATTCTTTATGTAATCATTCATTCTCCTTCCTTTCTTTCACTATCTTATTGTCAGCACTCACTTTTGGTATCCCTTTCAATTTTTAAAAATATTTTATAAATATATTTTGCCAGTTATCTGTTCTAAATTAAAAAATAGTTGATAGTTAAAAGCTCTATAAAAACCATAAATAATAGATATTAAAACTGTTGGGTGCGTGTTTTTTGGCTGATTTTTAGGTAAAAGATCGATCTGCAGACGGGAAAGCAACACGATTTCCTGAGTTTGATTGATTCCGTATTTTGGCATTGTGTCAATTTTTCGTCGACTTAATATAAGCCCCGAAACAGCGTAAACGACTGTGGACGGTATTTCTGATGGAATACCAATGAACTTCAAAATACGGTGCGGTTTAAGATGGATTGTTTGCAAGGATATGCACTGCCGCTACCGCGAGATCGGGTTTTCCCGGGCAGGAATTGTCTGCGGAAATAGATCGTCGGAATAACCAAAAAACAGATATAAGGTTAAGTAGTAATATGAAAATGAAAAACGTGGCTGTGGCCTGTGCGCTGATGGCGGGAATGACTTTTACTGCATCTTCTGCTTTCGCTGCAAAAAATGTTGAACCGACTAACGGTAAAATCCACTTCACCGGCTCTCTCGTTAATTCCGCATGTGGTCTGGCGCCAGAATCCAGCCCGGTGCAGGTGAATTTTGGCGAGATCCCAACTTCTCAGTTAAAAGACAACCAACGTGCTGGCGTTAAACATGCCAAAATTGTTCTGCAGGGTTGCGATACGACTGTCGCAAAAACCGCTACTGTGACTTATACCCCGGCAACGATTGATGCCGACAACAACGCGCTAGCCGCCTTCACCTCTGGTACCGCCAAGGGCGCAGGCATCGGTATGGTTGACAGCGGCAACCAGGATGTTGAGTGGGGTAAAGCTGCCTCTCAGGTCAACATTACCGATGGCGAAACCGACATTGATTTCGTCGCTTACCTGCAGGCAAACAACGCATCTGCAGCGGTAACTCCGGGTGATTTTGAATCTACCGTTAATTTCCAGATCGATTATCAGTAACGATCTGCAGCGGGCGCATTAACGCGCCTGCTTAACCCTTCCTGCGAATAACTGAAAGGAAATGCGGTTATGCCTGGATGGCGTATTTTACTGCTTTTTATCTTTATATCGCCTGCATGGGTTTTGGCTGACACCAACCGTCTTGTCAGTACGCCCGGAAAAATGCGTATGCGGGGAAATATTATTGAAGCTGCTTGTTATGTCGATCCGCGCGACCGGTCGCTACTGGTTGAATTTGATGACCTCTCAGCCAGAGATATTTCCGGAAAACCTGAAAAAGTATCTGCGCATGATTTCAGCATTCATTTGCTGGGATGCTCACTAGGGGATTCTCAACATCCCGGTAATGTGTTTCAACGCGCCAATATTACCTTTTCCGGCGCAGCCGATAGCGACAATCCAGATTATTTGAGCGTGCAATCGGAAACTGAAAATTTAGCGATAGAAATATACGACAGCAAAGGACAGCAAATTCACCTGGGCGAACCATCACCGGACTATGTACTTAACCCAGGAAAAAATACGCTCAAATTTACGGCTTATTTGATCTCCCGCGATGGAAGAATGACATCTGGCGAATTTACTGCGGTCACGCATTTTGTTGTGAATTATCTCTGAGCTGCACTGCAATTCGGGTATCTGAAGGTTGCGAACGAAAATGATCACGCTGAAAACAGATAAAAAACGTCTGGCGCTTTTTGTTGCTCTGGTCTGCGCCGCTTCATGGGCTGAAGCGGATGAGGCCATTGAATTTAATACCGACGTACTGGATGCCAGCGACAGGCACAATGTCGATTTACAGCGTTTTTCCGAAGGCAACTTTGTGGCTCCCGGAGAATATCTGCTGGATGTTCGTATTAACAGCCAGGAGATTCCTCAACAGTCAATCCGTTATATCGCAGATCCGGCCAATTCACATAAATCTATGGCGTGTCTGACGGCGCAACAACTCGAATTACTGGCGCTCAAAGAAGAGGCGCTGACCCATATTCATCCGCTTAACGCAAACTGCTATGACATTTCCCGCCTGCCGGGTGTGGCGCTGAATAATAGCGCAGGCGTACTGGACATTACCGTGCCTCAGGCATGGATGAAATATACCGACCCAGACTGGACGCCGCCGGAGCGCTGGGATAACGGCGTCGCCGGGCTGATTTTTGACTACAGCATCTCAGGGCAGGCCACGCATTACGAACAGGGCGGCGATCATTATCGCTCGCTGTCCGGCTATGGGCAGACAGGTTTTAACCTCGGCGCATGGCGTTTTCGTGGCCAGTATCAGGCCAATTACGCTTCAGATGGTAATCATGGGCGTATCGACTGGGATCAGATCTATGCTTATCGCCCGTTACCGATGCAGGCTGCAAAACTGACGGTCGGCGAAATCTATCTGAATTCTCAGGTTTTTGATTCGGTGCGCTTCACCGGGGTCAACCTTGCCAGCGACGAGCGTATGCTGCCGCCAAATTTACAGGGCTACGCGCCTGAAGTGCACGGCATCGCCCGTAGTAATGCGAAGGTTACCGTCAGTCAGCAGGGCCGTGTTATCTATCAAACCACCGTTCCTGCGGGGCCGTTTAATATTCAGGATCTGCACGGCTCGGTACGCGGTACGTTGGATGTGCGGGTCGAAGAGCAGGATGGCAGCGTACAAACTTTTCAGGTCAATACGGCTGATATTCCTTACCTGACGCGCCCGGGCTATGTTCGCTACAACGCCGCGGTCGGCAAGCCATCGCGTTATAACCACGACGTTCAGGGCCCTGCGTTTTATAGCGGCGATTTTTCCTGGGGGGTGAGCAATGCATGGTCACTGTACGGCGGCGCGTTGCTCACCGGCGAGCGCTACAACGCCTGGTCGATGGGGATTGGACGGGATTTAAGCTGGCTGGGAGCGCTGTCGGCAGATGCGACGCAATCCGTGAGTCGGGTGAAGCATCAGGCTGAACAAAAAGGCATGTCCTTTAAGCTCAGCTATGCCAAAACCTTTGATGAGTACAACAGCGCGATTACCTTTGCCGGGTACCGCTTTTCACAGCGTAACTTCCGCACCTTCTCGCAGTTTCTCGACGAGCAGTATGAAAGTAACAACAGCGCCGGCAACGAAAAAGAGATGTACACCGTTACCGGCAACAAAACATTTTTTGCTGACGATCCGCATTTAGCGACCACGCTCTACCTCACCTATACCCACCAGAACTATTGGGATCGCGGTTCCCAGGATCGTTACGGGTTATCGATGGGACACAGTTTTTCCTTCGCGGGTATCCAGGGGATCAGCGCCAACCTTGCGGCTTATCGCTCTGAGTATCAGGGCAAACGCGACGACAGTCTCTCGCTTTCAATTTCAGTGCCATGGGGCGATGGCCGCTCTATGGATTATGAATTACAGAACAGCGGTAACCAGACCAGCCAAATGGTTTCGTATTCCGATAACCGCGATCGTAACAATCCGTGGCGCTTGCGCGCAGGGGTTTCCGGGGAAGGTCATACGGCATTTGATGGCTATTACCAGCACCGCAGCATGATGGCGGAACTGGAATCCAACGTCAGCTGGCAGCAATCACGCTATTTCTCCGTTGGCGGCACGGTACGCGGCGGCTTTACGGCGACGCGTCACGGCGCGGCGCTACATAACAGCCAGGCGTCAATGAATACCGCCAGAGTGATGGTTGATACCGATGGCGTTGCCAATGTGCCGCTTAACGGCGAACAGGCGCACTCAAATCGCTTCGGTATTGCCGTCGTACCGGATGTCGTCAGCTATCACAGCTTTGATACGCGTATCGATGTGGACGCCATGGACGAGGACATTTCCGCGACCAAAGCGATCGTGACTAACACCCTGACGGAAGGCGCCATTGGCTACCAGCGCTTTGCCGTCGCGCAAGGGCAAAAAATGATGGCGCTGCTGCGCCTGAAGGATGGCTCGATGCCGCCGTTTGGCGCCGAAGTGTTTAACGCCAACGGCGTCAGCGTCGCCATGGTGATGGAAAACGGCATGGCCTGGATTGCTGGGGTGAATCCTTCCGAGCGTCTTTCCGTTGCCTGGGCTGGCCGCGCGCAGTGTCATCTGCAGGTGCCGCAACAAATCAACCCGGAAGGCAACGTACTGTTGCCTTGTGAATAATTTCAATAACCTGAATGAATTTTGTCATGAATAATCAAGCTTTTAATTTCGCCCAGCGTTGGCTTAAACCCGTGGCCTGTGGCCTGTTTTTTATTGCCCAGATCAATGCTTCATGGGCGGGTATTGCGCTCGACCGTACCCGCATGATCATCACCGGCGATGCGCGCTCGGTAAGTGCGAACTTAACCAACACCAGCCCGAGCATTCCCTTTCTGGCTCAGTCGTGGGTAGAAGATGCCCACGGCACAAAAATTACCTCGCCATTAATGGTCTTACCGCCGCTGCAACGGATTAACGGTGGGCAGAAGGGAATCGCCCGCGTGACGAAAACCAGCGGAATTAACGCGTTGCCGCAGGATCGCGAGAGTCTCTTCTATCTGAACGTGCGTGAAATTCCGCCAAAACCGGATAAGCCGAACGTGCTGCAGCTGGCGATGCAGTCGCGAATCAAATTGTTCTATCGGCCGACAGCTATCGTGCCGGAAACGCCGGGAGCGGTGTGGCAAAACCAACTGATCTTTCACAAGCAGGGTCAGCGCTGGACCGTGGATAACCCAACGCCATACTTCGTCACCTTAATCGGCTTAAGCCGCAAACCTGAAGCCCAGGGCGGCGGCAGACTGACTGATTTCCCGGGGATTATGATCTCGCCGAAATCCTCTCTCGATTTCAAGGTATCGGACGCCAGCGTCAGCCAGTTCAGCATGATGTACGTGAACGATTTTGGCGGTCACCCTGAATTGAAATTCAGCTGCACAGGCAATGTGTGTAAAGCATTGCCGATGGAGCAACAGCCCCGGTAAAGGACTCGTAAATGAAAAAGATGCTTTGCGCTCTGCTGATGGCAGGCATGGCCTGCACGGTTCAGGCCACAAGCGGCCGCCATGATATGAGCAACGTTTCCGGCGAGTATGGCAACGTCCGCTTTCATGGCCGGGTTTTCGTTTCGCCGTGCGTGCTGGATATGGCTTCACGCGATCAGACCATCGATCTCGGCGATATTTCCGCCAGCCGCTTTCGCCAGAGCGGCGATCGCAGCGATCCGGTATTGGTGACGCTGCACCTGAATGGCTGCTTAAAAGGCTCCGGGCACACGTTAAAGGACTTCCCTGGGCAGACCAGCGAGCTCCCTGAGCTGTCGCACAGTACGGTGGAGCGTGGCGTTTCAATGACGCTGATGGCCGAAGGCGCGCCGGAAAACAGCGATCTTGGGCGGATTCGCGGCGATGTGCGCGGCGCGGGCATTCGGCTACTGACCGAACGCAACCAGTTGATCCACCTGAATCAACCGCAACGCATGTGGATCCTCAAACCGGGCGATAACGCGATTCACTTTCTTGCCGCGCTGGAATCTTTTGGGCAGGAGGTGACCGCTGGCGAATTTAACGGTCTGGTCAGACTTAAGCTGGAGTATCTATGAGCGTATTGCACAAAGCACTGCTGTGGGTCGCCCTGGCGGGCTGTCCGCTAGCCGGGCAGGCATTTACCCTCGGTGAGGGAGAACCACAGGGCGGTTCGCCGCATCAGTACGATATTGAACTGAGCTCGCTGGATGTCAGCAAAAACCACGAGGGCGGCAGAACGGATCCGTTCACCTGGAATTTGGGCAGTTGGTATGTCGTGGATTTTCATTGTGAGCAGGCCGACATCTCGCGACAGCCGATTTACTACACCACCACGACCACCATGCCGCCTTCTAATCAGGGAGCGAACCGTTTTCGTCTGAATGAGTACCTGGATGTGGAAGTCCAGGTATGGGTCGCCGGGCGGTATAACAACTATGTTCAGGCGCCGTTCACCAACTTTTCGAATCGCTACAACGACCACAGCTGCAAAAAGCGCAAGGGCTACGAGCGAGCCACTAACATTGAAAGTGGCTCTAAAGGAAAAGTGACGTTTATTGTCACTAAACCCATTATTAACGGCATCAATATCACCTCTCAGTCGCTGGTGGAGGTTGCTGGACGTCTGGGTAGCGCTGGCCCTACGCCGACAACGCCAATTTCCCGTGTGGTCATTAAATCCGGGCTCATTACCGTGCCGGATAAATGCACCTTCAATCGCGGGGACAAAATCAGCATTGAATTTGGCGATTTGCCAGGCTCCGCCGCCCGGCTCAACGGCACCAACTACAGCAAGTCGATCCCCATTCATGTGGTCTGCGAGGGGGGAAGCTTCGATCAGGGCGCGTTGAACATTAATCTTGGCGTACAAACTACCACGGCGTCAGGCACGGCGGGGTTTAACGATCATCTCCTCGGCACGCTGAGCGGCGGACAAAAGCGCGACGACCTTGGCATCGTGATTAAAGACGCGAGCGGCGGCACCGTCGTGCCCAATCAATTCTACAACGTGAAGGGGTTTTACCAGAACCAGGGCGACTGGAATCTTACCGCCGCGCCGGTGGCAAAACCGGGTGTGGGTAGTGTGAAAGAAGGTGAGTTTGAAGCCTCTGCCACCGTAGTCGCGCAGTTTCAGTAGGGGGATGCCATGAGATTTACGGCGTTAATCGCGACCAGCGCGCTACTGCTTGGCGGCATGGCGCAGGCCGATACTAAGCTGGTCGGCGGCGATATGTATTTTCACGGCACCGTTCGAGCGCTGGCCTGCAGTCTTGCGCCAGGAGGCGATAAAATCGAGGTCGATTTCGGGCAAATCGCGACGCAGGATCTCTATCTCTCGGGGCGCAGTAAGCCAAAAAAATTCAGCATTGAGTTACGCGACTGCAACCCGGAGGTTTTTCGCGGGATCTCGGTCACTTTCAGCGGCAGTGAAGATGCGGAGCTGGCGGATCATCTGGCGCTGGATAGCAGTGAACAAGGCGCCTCCGGAATCGGCATTGGAATGAGCGAAGAGGATGGTACGGCAATCCGCCTTGATGAAAGCACATCAGTCAAAGAGATTACTGAAGGCTCGATGACGCTGAACTTTTTGGCATGGGTCGCGGCGGAACCGTCGGCGATAAAAAATCAGACTCTCGAATACGGCCCCTTCAGCGCCAGCGGGACCTGGACGCTGAACTACCAGTAGCATGATGAACGCATTGCATCGTATTGCGCCGCTGCCGGCGCAGAAAGTATTGCTCGTTGTCAGTCTGCTGTTCTGGGGCGGGGCAATGCATCTCTACTGGCCGAATAACGGAGGCAGCGGTTTGTCGTTGCCGCTAAATATTACGGCCTGGATTTATGCCGTTGTGCTGGCAGCTAGCGCATCGATGCTGGTACCCCGTCAACGCTGGCGGATAACTATACCCGCCGCGGGGTTTACGATGGGCGCGCTCATTCTGACGCTACTTTGTCTATTGACGCCTGAGGTTTGGCGGTCCGAGGCGCTGCTGGTGGCGGGGGCGTTGTCAGGAGGCGTGCTCGTCTATTTGGCGACGTTGCAAATTCCGCTTACGACAAACACGCTGACACTACTGTTGGCTCTGCTCTGGGGCGCGTGCGTCCTCGAATGTCTGGCGTTTACCTATCAATACTGGCATTGGCCGGGAGTGAATTACTGGGAGTTTGCCTGGCGGCGCGGTACGCGCCCCTACGGTATTTTTCAGCAGGTTAATCTGATGGCCAGCTTCACGGCGTGTGGCGTGCTGCTGTCAGCATTGCTCTATTTACGGCTACGTGGCGGATATCGAATTATCATCGCGATTGCTCTGGTGATAATGGGATTTGTTCTGCATGAGTCTCAGTCGCAAACCGGTTACCTGTCTGTGGCGGTAGGCGAGGCCTTGCTGCTGGCTGTTTTTCCTGCGCAGCGCCGTACGCTGCTGTTACTCCTGCTGCCGCTGGCGATAGGCATGATTGCTGGCGCGCTTGCCCGCCATTTCTTGTCGGTGGTGACGGTTAATCACCTGACGACCTCCCAGGTGCGCTGGACGGTGTTGAAAGCATCGCTGGCATTATTTGCCGAACGTCCGTGGACAGGATGGGGCGTGGGCAGTTTCGCCGCCGTGTTTCTTGAACGCGCGGGGCCGTTGGGGCTGAGCAGCATCTCGCATCCGCATAACGAACTGGCGCTGTGGCTGGTGGAGGGAGGGCTGGTTGGGCTGGTAGGAGCGCTTTGTTTTATGGCAAGTGGTTTATGGCTCTGGCTATACGGCAATCGCTGGCATCGCGCCTGCCTGGTGGCGGCGCTACCCGTGGTTATCCATATGTTGACGGAATACCCCGTCAGGCAGTCAACGCCACACTGGTTACTGCTGATTTTGTTGCTTCGTTGCGCAGACTGCCGGCGAAAAGGGGCCCGGCTGCCGTTCACCCTGGCGTCGCTGTTGCGTGCCGTGGCATCGATCGCGGTTGCTGTCATCACTCCATTGTTGTTTCTCACGCTGCAGACACAACAGCAACTGACGCTGGCGGAGCGACAATCGACGCAGTGGCGTCTGGCCGAACCTCTTCCTGTAGGAGGCTGGCTGCTTGCCACCCGCTACCGGTTTGATGTCCAGATGGGGTATCTACAACGATATCAACATACCCGCGATGAGCGTTGGCTGGCAGCCGTTCGCCGCTGGGCGCCTGACTATGTGCGTGTTCAACCGGACCCGAATGTCTCCTTCACGCAGATCTTGCTGGCGTTGCAGCAGAGGGACCTGGCCGAGGCGCATCGTCTGGCGACGCGCTTTTGTCTGTTATACCCGAACGATAGGCGTATTCCATGGCTGCAGGATGCACGACGTCCTTTTAATCAAATAATGGAGTGAGATAAGCAAATCCTCTTATCGACCTGCGCCCATCACTGAGACAGAACGACCTGCGCGAGCCGATCGGTGATGTTATCAAGCGTGCAAATCTTAAAACGATGGTCCCGTGAATCAGAGAGGATGATCGTTTCTCCGTCGCCTTCGATTTCAAGGATAAATCTTGCCCCCAGACGTCTGGAATTTTTATAGCGAGTGCTGATTCGTTGGGGGGAGCAGTCGTTGATGATGCTTAAATAGGGAAATTGCTGACGCAGGCTACGTCCGAGCAGCATTGCCTTAGCAGCCACACGGGGCTGGCCTGCAATAATCACAATGTCGGTCGGCGGATGTGCTCTGGCGGGTTGGGGACGATAACCGAGCAGAGTGACAATCGGCTCCATCATGAATGCAAAACCGCAGGCGGAAACCGGTTTTTCAGCAATACGGCTGGCGCAGGCGTCGTATCGGCCGCCGCGGCTGATGATTAACTCGCGCTCCATGGCGATGCTGCGCCATTCAAAGACCAGCTGACAATAGTCATTGGCGGGAAACAGCGCAGGATCGTACTGCCAGGCAATACCGGCTTGGGTCAGGGCATGCTGAAGGCGCTGGAACCGATGACGGGAGTCGACGGTAATAAAATCCGCCAGACAGGGCGCCGCAGGAGCAAGACGCTGAAGAAGGATATCCTCATGATGGATCAACCACTCCGGATGTTTCTCCAGCCACTGCTGCTGCTCCGGGTTCAGCAAACGCGCGATGGGCTGATAGTAATCGCGCAATGCCCGGCGGAAAGCCGCCAGCGAGGCCTCGTCACCCAGCATATTAATATGCAGTTCCGCCATTTCACCGAGGCCAATACGCCTGAAGAAAACCGCCTGCATGACCAGATGCTCAAGTTCGATATCAACGCCGGGCATGCCGAATGCTTCGACGCCAATTTGATGATTTTGCCGGATATCTCCATCCAGGGAGCGTTGACGGAACATGGCGCCTGAATACCAAATCCGGCTCATTACCGTGGTATGAGGATTGTCTGCCATCAGGCGTAGACATCCGGTTGTTCCATCACCACGTAATTTTCCCTTGTCGGCCATCACCGGGCCGCCTGGGGCGAATAGCGATGTATGTTCAAGTAAGGGTAATCTGATCTGTTGATAGCCATGCTGGCGCAGAAACTGTTCAGCCTGAAGCTCCAGCCAGGTCCACTGTTCTGACGGGGAGGATTCATATTTGCGCGGGCGGCCGCAATGTCGTGCCCGTAGCGGCCTTTCCATCTGGGCTTCAAGTTGCTGGCTCAACGCTTGCGAGGCGAGCAGGCAATTTTGCGTCAGTGCATGGCGGATCCTGGTCACCAGCGCCCGATTTACCGGTTGCCGGCAGAACTCCTGGAAGTGGGCCTGTCGCTGTGGCTCATTCTCACCGAGCTTGAGCCAGGCAGGATGGGGGACTATCAAACCTGAAGGCAGATTACCGTGACTATGGCATCCCGGGCTCCCGTCCTCGTCACATTCAATAAAGCGTTTCACGGCCAGGAAATAGGTTTCTGGTTCCAGGGGGCTGCATAAGTAGCGGCTGTCCCACAATGCGCCATGCCGTTGGTAACGACGATTGTAATAAGGCACATAGCTGCGTCCGATATGCTGAATAAAACGGCTTAGCGCCTGTTTATCCGGAGCGCTGACCAGCAGCAGGATACGTGGGACGGCAAGTGACCAACTATGAATAGACACGGCGTAACGTTGCGCCGCGTCTTGCATACACCGTTCGAAGGCAGAGTAATCCTCCTCGTGGCGGAATAACGCTTCGCCATTATGCCCGCGAAGCTGCGCCAGATGCGGCATCCCCGGAATAAATAATCTGTTTTTTCTCGGCATGTCCACGATTCTCTGGTTAAGGCTCTATTTGTTTGTCAGGGTGAAATGCTGAAGGCGGGATAAGCGCCGCGACGAGTACCGTCCTGCCGCACGGTACCCAATCTGGACGTGTTTACTGGCAGTGCTGTTGCAGCCAGTCAATGAGCGCTTTCTCTTCGAGCGACATTTGACGGGAGCTGGCGAGGTCCCACAGCCGTATCTCATTGTCGGTATTCAGCGTGATAATCGCGCGACACTGACTTTGCAGGGCGGTCTGATGCTGGCGTTTAAGTTTGTTGCCGCTGCAATCCACCATCACGCTTAACTTTTCAATACGTTGGCGCAGAAGCTCCGCCAGCATCTGGGCCCGCAGGCCATCATCCTGACATTCACTGGTAATGACCACGTCAGGGTGAAAATGCCACAACGGATTATCTTTCTGGCTGACGGTCTGAATCAGTAACAGCAGGCGTTCGATACCGATGGCAAAACCGCAGGCTGGCAACGCCTTCGGATTGAATAACTCCGCCAGGCCGTCGTAGCGGCCGCCGCCGCAGACGGTGCCCTGCGAGCCCAGTTCATCAGTCACCCACTCAAACACGGTGCGGGTGTAGTAATCCAGCCCACGCACCAGACGCGGATTGATGGTATAGGGGATGTCGGCCTTATCGAGCAGTTCGCAGAGCAGCGAAAAATGGTGACGGGAGTCTTCGAACAGGTAATCCAGCAATCGCGGCGCCTGTTCCAGCATGGGCTGCATGGTCGGGTTTTTGCTGTCGAGAATACGTAATGGATTGGTTTCCAGCCGTTTCAGGCTATCTTCATCCAGTTGCTCACGATGAGCATTAAACCAGTCAACAAGGGCGGCCTTATGGGCCCGCCGCTCATCCGGCGTGCCCAGGGAGTTAATTTCCAGCCTGACATGCGGGGTCAGGCCCAGCTCCTGGAACAAATCCCGGACCATAAAAATCATTTCAGCATCGACGTCCGGCCCGGCCATGCCGAAGGCTTCAGCACCAAACTGCGTGAACTGACGCAGCCGTCCCTTCTGCGGGCGTTCATAGCGAAACATCGGGCCCTGATACCACAGGCGCTGGGTTTTGTTGTAACACAGATTATTTTCCAGCACCGCACGCATACAGCCGCTGGTCCCCTCGGGACGCAGCGTAATCTGTTCACCGCTTTTATCCGTAAAGTTGTACATTTCTTTGGCAACGATATCTGTGGCTTCGCCAACAGCACGTTCGAATAAGGCGACCGGTTCCAGCAGGGGTAAGCGGATCTCCTGGTAGCCATAACGGTAGGTCAGACGGCGGAATTTATTTTCAAGCCATTGCCAGATTGGCGTTTCGGCGGGCAGTACGTCGCGCATACCACGTATGGCTTTTAACTTTGCACTCATCGTTTATGACTCCTGATGCGAAATTCCCATATACTGTGCAGGTCTGGCGGGTTCCGGTTGGCGCTGCAACCCACCAGATTGTCCAGCGGGCAGCGGCAGTATGCCGCTGCTCACTCTTATGCCGCCCGTTGCGCCAGGTCGGCGATTACGTCATCGATCAGCGCATCAATCCGGGAACTGTCCAGGTGGTGAGCGGTGGTGATCAGATGGGCCACGTTGCCGGACGTTGCCAGGCAGTGTTTCTTCCATACCCATTCAGAAGGCTTCGGAAAGACCACCGTGATGGAATTTTTGTGGCACAGCGCGTCAATACCTGCTGCTTTAAAGCGATCCACGGCGTATTTCGCCATGTTGAGGCTGTGACCAATGCGGCGATGCCATTCGGCATCGGTATGGCTGCGAACGGCGGCCCACATCATCAAAGGGGTGTGACCGTTGCGTGACCCTGAAATCGTTTTATCGTGGGCGGAGATGTAGTCGATCTCTACGCTGATACGGTCGACGTTGGCTTTCTTGGCTACCACAATGCCGCATGGAATCGGGGAGCCGATCATTTTGTGTCCGGAAACGCCAATCGAATCGATACCATCCGCGAAGGTAAAGGGTTGTGGGTCCTCCACGAAAGGCAAGATCATGCCGCTTAGCGCGGCATCCGCATGCAGATAATAATCTTCACGTGGGATCCCCAGCGCAGCGATACGCTTCTGTATCTCAGCGATATTATCAACAGCGCCGCGTACCGTTGTGCCAATATTGGCGAAAATGATAGGATGGCGTTCGCCTGAGGTCCTGATTTTATTGATTAAATCGTCATAATCCATTTCTCCGTCTGGTTGAGATTCCACCAGTTGCGATTTGATACGCAGCAGTTTGACGATTTTGGCGACGGAATAGTGAGTATCTTTTGAATAGTAGAGCGTGCCTTCCGGGAACAGCTCTCTTCCCAGATAGCAACCAAACATATTACTTTCTGTGCCGCCGTTGGTGACATAACCCCAGCTTTCCGCAAAGGGGATTTTGAATATGCCGGAGAAATACTCCATGACTTCTTTTTCAAAGTCGAAAGAGTTGAGTAAATAGTTACAGTACTCCCCCCAGTCACCACAGTTATTAATTGAGAAACGCAGAAAACGCTCCAGCATGGTGTAATCAAAATCAGCAGATTCAGGGTAGCCAATATTAAAGTAGCGATTTTTTACACAGTATGACCAAAATGCATCAAGTTTATTTTGATCGGCAATAGATAAAGACATATGAATCTCCATATTTATGTTGGTGAATAAAATATTATTTTTGAAGGTAAAGAATATCCTGGCCTTTTTTATTACGTCCGGCCGCGACAAAAGAAAACAGAGGAATAGTTACCATCATCATAATTGTGCCCCAGAAAATGGAATCAGTACCCGAACCGAGTAGGGCAAATATACTGTAAATCATACCGATGACAGTCAGGACGCAATAAAACATAAAGCCACGTCCACGGTTGAGCTTTTTAGAAACCATGATGATAGGTAGCGCGATAATGGCATACATATAAGGCAGCAGGGAGGCAAATACCGACATCAGAATCACCACCTGGAACTGTTTGGCGAGATCGGGGGAAGCCGTCAGTAACAGCACCAGGCTCATCAGCACGCCAGAAATAATCAGACCTTTCATCGGGACATCATTTTTATTGGTCTCGGCGAAAATCTGCGGAAATAACCCCTGTTTCGCCCCTGCGCGCGGGCCTTCTGACTGCAGGATCAACCAGCCGGAAATGGAGCCAAAACAGGCGATAATACTTAGCGCGGAGGCGATGTTGCCGGCCATATCGCCAAACATATAGCGTGCCGCATCGGCGAATGGGGCGGCAGATTTGACCAGTTCAGCGTGGGGAACCAGGCCCATGATAACGGTACAGCTACCGACGTAACATACGGAGGCAATCAGCAGACCATATACGGTTGCGCGAGGCACCGTGCGTTCAGGATTTTCCACCTGTCCGCTGGAGACCACGGCGGATTCCACCCCTAAGAAACCCCACAGCGCAATGGAGGCCGCGGAGACGATGGCTGAGCTGTCGCTGTTGCCCGTCCCGTTGTAGACTTCAGAGAACATTTTCGGGTCAAACCAGAACCAGCCGACAATGCCCACACCCAGCACGACGACCAGCATGCAGCTGGCGGTGAAGGACTGCGCGCGCCCGGCCGTTTTAGCCCCCAGGCTGCCTAAGGCAATAAATGCCCACAGAATAGCGATAGCGGTGATACAACCGTAAACCGGATTATGCAGCGCCGGGAAGAAGTAACTCAGATAGCCGACCCCGGCGACGAGGAGCGCGACGTTGCCAATCCAGGCGCTGATCCAGTAGCAAACCGTCGTCTGAAAACCGATGAAAGGGCCAAACGCATCGCTGGCATAGGCCACGATCCCTCCCGCGCGAGGGGTAATAAGACTGGTTTTAGCGAAAACCAACGCCAGCGCAATTACGCCAATAATAGTAAACAACCATCCCCATAGTGAAATATATCCCACTCCGGCGAGATTGGTCGGCAACATAAAAACACCGGAACCCATCATATTTGATGCGGTCACAAGGGTTAGTGCCGTTAACCCCATTTTTTGCGCAGTACCCGCGCTGACGCTTCCCATATATATCCCCTCTGTATTAAGTAAATGCTTACTTGGTTATTAAGCGCATTTTTTCACAGGGCAGGTGCGGGAATATGATCTACATCATTTTTTGAAAATGATATGCGCGAATATATATTAATTTCTGTATATTTTTTAGGCAGTGATTGGGTAATTCACTCCGTCCCCTTTTTTATTTAATCATCAACGCTATTGGTGATTGTGCAATAAATAACGGACGGGCTAATTTTTATAGGTGAGCGCTATAGTGAGTGGCTGCAGTGTTTTCGAATGCAAAAAATAAGGGGCAGAAGCCCCTTATTTTTACTTCAACGAACCTTGTTATTAAATTTCACCGCTTTACAGGTGGTTCACTGGACCGGCTAGCGCTTTTTGCCATGCTGGCAAACACGCCGTCGCGGAATATCCATGCGTGCACTAATGCCGCCGAGAGATGTAGCAACACCACCGCAAAGAGCAGTTTAGCTAACAGGCGATGGGCGTCGTGAAACCAGGCAAAAAGCGCCGGGCTGGTCGGGGTAATGGCCGGAAGGTTAAGTCCTTCAAACATAACAATCGGAACGCCCGCAGCCGACAGTTGCGCCCAGCCAAGCAAAGGCATTGCCAGCATCAGCGCGTACAGCGCCCAGTGTGACGCTTTTGCCGCCAGTACCTGCCAGCGTGAGAGCTCCGCAGGAAGAGGTGGCTGCCGGCTATAAAACCGGTTGGCCAGGCGGATGAGCGCCAGCAGCAAAATAGCGATCCCCAATGGCCGATGTACATCCACCAACCAAATGCGGTGGTGTAGTGAAGTCATCATGGCGGCGCCGATGAACAGCATGGCCAGGATCATGATTGCCATCAGCCAATGTAGATATCTCGCCAGAGGGTTGAAATGCTGCGGCGCGCGCTCTTGGTCAGGTTTATTCGAAATCATTTAACCTCCTGTTTTTGCACGGCTTCTGTTGCTTTGCCGTAGCCAATTTCCCGTTCGCGACGGCTCCAGGAATGCGAATAGGCGCCAGAGCGCGCATTTAAGACGGGGTCGTTAGAGACCTCTACTCCAGCAGGCACGATGGAGGGATCAAAGTTAACGTCACGGCAGGCCCCTTCGGCTTGGGCGACGAGTTGGGTGACTTTGAGCGTACCGGCGACGACCTGCTGACGATCGTTTGGCCATGGCTGAGAAGGGTCATCCACCGCGTCGCCAGGTTGGGCGAGTTGCAATACCAAATCCCAGTAAATGGGATGCTGAGAAAGCCGCTGCTGTAATTGTTCGAACAGGAAGTTATGGTCGGCTCTCTGTCGTTGTTCATCAGGGATAGAGACAAATGGATCGTGCGGCCGCATCATCCAGCGTACGGGCTGGCGCTGGCGGTCGGCGTTCACGAGATAGAAAGCGTTAATACTATAAAATGTCGCCCCGGCAAAGCCGCCTGGCGCTGGCTTTTGCGCCGCCCACTGCAAATATTTACCGGCTTCCGGGTAGTCCTGTAAAAATGCGGCGAGGCGCTGCGGATCGGGCTTACCGGTGGTCGGGTCGACGGCGGTGGCCTTTTTCATGGCAAGAAAGCCCTCCGGGTTTCGCGTGGCGAAGTAGGGCTCGTTGTTCATTGCCATGCGCCATTGCTGTTTATCGTCCGTTTTCAGTAGCAGCGCCATGCTCAGGGTTTTCGTTGAATTATCAGCCGCGTGCGGATTACCTGCGCCAATGGAGAATCGCCCTACAACGGGGGTCTCCGACTGTGAAAAGAGCCGCGCGGTGGAATAAGCAACGGCTGGAGCGGCTGGCTCGAACGTCCCGGTAAAACAGATCCCTTTACCGTGCGCCCGGCGGAACCCGGCAGGAAACGGCTTGTCTGGATCGGGGACTAATGACTGGCTGGTGGTTCGCGAGCCCAGCCAGCCTGAGGTCCAGGCGAATGCCGCCGCCGTTGCCCCGACGATGACCGCGATGGACGCCAGCGCGCGCCAGGTATTTTTGGAGCGGAAATCCAGTTTTGACATAGACGTTTCCATCGTTAAGTTTTATTTCACGTCACGCGCAATATATCGCGCGGAACACGTTTAATATCGTGAAGATATAGGGTTGTTATTAATATCTAACCGTTAACGTTATTATATTTAAGTTCTTATAACATAATGTTTATGAAATAAATTTCATAATAAAATTATTATAATTTAGTTGGTTACGTTTTTTCTTTAACCGCGCTTTTATTTCTTTATGAAGAATCATGATAATTATTATAATTGGTGCGCGAACGAAAGAAACAATATCACGAAAAGTTTATACTTCTGTTCAGTTAACGTGATAATAAAAAATGTCATTATCTGCGCCGGTTGACCGACATCACCGACCCGATTCAGGGTATAGTGAAAGCCAAAGTGTTCTCGGGACACATAGCCTTCAGCGTGACGAGGGTAATGTGTTGAGCGATACATCTATGCCTGATGGATTTCACTGAAAAATCAAAGTGATGAACGATAAAAAATGGATTAAAGCAGAAGACGTGGCGAAGCTTGCCGGCGTTTCCCGTTCAGCCGTCTCCCGCGCTTTCACGCCCGGGGCCTCGGTGTCGCCGAAAACCCGCGCCAAAGTGCAGGCCGCCGCGGAAGCTCTGGGCTACCAGGTCAATATCATCGCCCGTACAATGAACACCGGCAGCAGCAACTTTATCGGCATCATCACTTCAGGGTTCGATAACCCTTTTCGCAGTAAGCTGCTGGCGCCGCTCATCCACCAGCTGGCGCTGCATGGATTTATGCCATTGTTGATGAACGCCGATGATCCGCAGCAGTTAGCTCCTTCGCTAAAACATCTTCTCAGCTATCACGTCGCTGGCGTCATTATCACCTCCGGCGCGCCGCCGCTGGAGCTGGCTGAGGAGTATCTTGCGCGAAAAATCCCCGTTACGCTTATCAACCGTCACGCTGAACTTCCCGGCTGCGATCGCGTCAGCAGCGATAACGCGCTCGGCGGGAAACTGGCCGCTGAGCTGTTGCACGCAGGCCAGTGCCGGGACGTCGGTTTTATTGGCGAAAATCGTGACAATTTCAGCACCCGGCAGCGCTACGAGGGATTTATCCGCCATGCCAGCGGGCTGGCTGTTACGCCGCATTTCTGCGAAACGGGCGGTTATCAGTCCGGTTTTGCGGCCGCTCGCCGGCTCGCCGCGGAAAGGCCAGGATTGCAGGCGCTGTTTTGCGCCACGGATATGCTGGCGATTGGGGCGATGGATGGGCTACGAGCGGATAATCCAGCAGCCGTCCTGCCGGCAATTATTGGCTTCGACGATATTCCCCAGGCGGAGTGGCAGCCTTATCAACTTACCACTATCCAGCAGGATACCACGCAGTTGGCTTATCACGCGGTGGAGATGCTGGTCAGCCGGATCGCCAAATTCAATCAACCTTCACGTCACCGTGAAGTTGCTGTGAAATTAATAATTCGTAATAGCGCTAAATGAAAAATTCATTTTATGATGAATCGATCACAGAATTATCGCTAAAATCCATCCACACTCACTGCGCTCTTCGGGGCTTTTTTAAATAAAATTGCACACGTGTGCAAAAGGAGTAAATAATGACATCACTGGATTCCTCTGCGCTACAGGCCCGCTATCGCCTGGCCTGTGAGCTGGCGAAAGCGGGTGCCGAGCTGGCTTTCGAATACTATCAGCAGCGCGAGGCGCTGGCAGTAGAGCATAAGGGCAATGATCTACAGGACGTGGTGAGCGTGGCCGATAAACGCGTAGAAGCCTTTGTTAAACAGCGCATTACTGACGCGTTTGCGGAGGATGGTTTTCTCGGCGAAGAGAGCGGTACGCAGATGCCGGACGCCAGGGTTCTGTGGGTGGTTGATCCCATTGATGGCACCAGCTGTTTTTTAAATGGGCTGCATACCTGGTGCTTGTCGCTGGCGATCGTCGTTGACGGCGAGCCGGTGGTTGGCGTCGTCTACGATCCCAACCATCGTGAACTGTTCCACGCGCTACGGGGTCATGGCGCCTGGCTCAATGAGACGCCAATCCGCCCACATTCCGCAGCAACGGTCAAAGAAGGGGTGATGGGCGTCGGAACGTCGCATCGGGTGACGCCGGCGGAATTCCTGCCTTTTCTTGACGCGCTGCTCAGCGATGGCGGCATGTTCATCCGCAATGGCTCCGGCGCGTTGATGAGCGCATGGGCGGCCGCCGGGCGACTGATTGGCTACTATGAACCGCACATGAATCCGTGGGATGCCTTACCCGGTCTGGTTTTGATGCGCGAAGCCGGGGGAGTCGCCAACGACTTTCTGGCGCAAGAGGGGATTCGTCACGGCAACCCTCTGCTGCTGGCCAGCCAAACGCTGTATCCCCAACTACAAAAGATGATCCTTCAACCATTACATTAACCCTTACAGGTTCGGGCTGTTTCTGATTATGTACCCTACACAGTAACGATAACGACCCTCACGGACGAAACACATCAATCAGTCAAGCCTCCGACCGTCGGAGAAACTATATGTCTGGAATTATTCATTTTTTCCGGGCGTCGCCGCCGCAAGCGGGCGCCGCGTTTGATGAAAAACGTTTTCGCCGGGTACGTTGGCAAACGTTTATTGCCATGACCCTGGCCTACGTGACGTTCTACGTCTGCCGCTTATCGTTCACCGTGGCGAAAAGCGCACTGGTGGAATTAGGCATTACCCCAACGGAGTTGGGGATGATTGGCTCGACGCTATTCTTTAGCTACGCCATCGGCAAACTGGTCAACGGTTTTATCGCCGATCATGCCAACGTGGTGCGCTACATGAGCCTTGGGCTATTGCTCAGCGCCGGGATGAACCTGCTGATGGGCATGACCACCAACGCCATGCTGCTGGCTATCTTTTGGGGGATCAACGGCTGGGCGCAGTCGATGGGCGTTGGCCCTTGTGCGGTTTCGCTGGCGCGCTGGTACGGCTTTAAAGAGCGGGGAACGTTTTACGCCATCTGGTCGACGGCGCATAACATCGGCGAGGCCATGACCTACATGGTGATCGCCGCGGTGATCGCGGGTTTTGGCTGGCAAATGGGCTACCTCTCCACGGCTGCGCTCGGCGCCGCTGGCGTGGTGCTGTTGCTGCTGTTTATGCGCGATTCGCCACAGAGCAGCGGCTTTCCCTCCATTAACGTGATTCGTGATGAACCGCAGGAAGAGACTGAAGCGCGGGGATCGGTGTTCAAAAACCAACTGCTGGCGTTGCGTAACCCGGCGCTGTGGACGCTGGCGCTGGCATCGGCATTTATGTATATCGACCGTTATGCGGTGAACTCTTGGGGGATCTTCTTTCTGGAGCAGGATAAAGCTTATTCCACCCTTGAGGCCTCAGGCATCATCGGCGTTAACGCGATCGCCGGTATCGCCGGGACCATCATCGCCGGCATGCTCTCTGACCGCTTTTTCCCGCGCAATCGCAGCGTCATGGCCGGATTTATCAGCCTGCTCAACACCGCGGGTTTCGCCTTAATGCTCTGGTCGCCGCATAATTACTACACCGACATCCTGGCGATGATCGTCTTCGGCGCGACCATCGGCGCGTTAACCTGTTTCCTCGGAGGGTTGATCGCCGTCGATATCTCTTCACGCAAAGCGGCGGGGGCGGCGCTGGGAACCATTGGCATCGCCAGCTATGCCGGGGCGGGGTTGGGTGAATTTCTGACCGGGATGATTATCGATAAAACCGCGATCCTCGAAAACGGGAAAACGATTTATGATTTCAGCACGCTGGCGTTGTTCTGGATAGGCACCGGATTGGGTTCCGCGTTACTCTGTTTTACCACCGCCGCCATCGTCGCCCGACGCCATGCCGTCGAACGGCAGACTTCATTCTCCTCATAACCTATTAATCGATAAGGAAGATTTTATGATGCCTGCAAGACATCAGGGCTTTTTACGCCTGTTTATCGCCTGTGCGCTACCGCTGCTGGCGATGCAATCCGCCGTCGCGGCGAACTGGCAACTGGAAAAAGTGGTGGAGTTAAGCCGCCACGGCATTCGTCCGCCAACGCCCGGCAATCGTGAAGCTATTGAAGCCGCGACCCAGCGTCCATGGACCGAATGGACCACCCACGATGGGGAACTGACCGGACATGGCTATGCGGCGGTCGCCAATAAAGGGCGCGCGGAAGGGCAGCATTATCGCCAGCTTGGCCTGCTGCAAGGGCAGTGTCCGAGCGCGGAGGATATTTATGTTCGCGCCAGCCCGCTACAGCGTACCCGGGCAACCGCTCAGGCGCTGGTGGATGGAGCATTTCCCGGCTGCGGCGTGGCGATTCATTATGTCAGCGGTGATGCCGACCCACTGTTCCAGACCGATAAATTTACGGCTACGCAAACCGATCCCGCCCGCCAGCTGGCGGAAGTGAAGGCGAAAGCCGGCGATCTGGCGAAGCGTCGGCAGGCGCTGGCGCCGACGATCCAGTTATTAAAAGCCGCGGTTTGCCAACAGGATAAACCGTGCCCCATTTTTGATAAGCCCTGGCAGGTGGAGCAAAACCAAAGCGGTAAAACCACCATTAGCGGACTGAGCGTGATGGCCAATATGGTTGAAACGCTGCGTCTGGGCTGGAGTGAAAACCTGCCCTTAAGCCAGTTGGCATGGGGGAAGATTACCCGCGCCAGCCAGATCACAGCCATTCTGCCGCTGTTAACGGAAAACTACGATCTCAGTAATGATGTGCTGTACACCGCGCAAAAGCGCGGCTCGGTGCTGCTCAACGCGATGCTGGACGCAGTGAAAGCGGACGCCACGCCTAACGTACGCTGGCTGCTGCTGGTGGCCCATGACACCAATATCGCGATGGTGCGCACGCTGATGAATTTTAGCTGGCAGCTGCCCGGTTACAGCCGGGGCAATATTCCGCCGGGTAGCAGTCTGGTGATAGAGCGCTGGCGCAACAGCAAAAACGGCGAACGTTATCTGCGCGTCTATTTCCAGGCGCAAAGCCTGGACGACCTGCGACGCCTGCAGATGCCGGATCGTCAGCACCCGATGCTGCAACAGGAGTGGCGTCAGCCTGATTGCCAGCAAACCAGCGTGGGCACGTTATGCCCATATCAATCCGCGCTGGAGGCCTTAGGAAAACAGAACGATAAAAGCGCGGTACCGCCGGTGAATATGGTTCTTTAATCAGCGCAAACGCCATAATCCTTAGCGGAAATAGAAGGAGTATGGCGTATTGCTTAAAAGCGTTAGTGATTCGAGTAATAATTCCAGAGATATTGGTTTAATGGACGCATGGCACTAATTTACTGAGAGGAAAAATAAGCAAGCCTTCTCTGAGTTTTGTTACGTCTTTATGTAATATGCCTTTGTTTTTTGGAATTTTTAGGAAAACATTTAGGTGAGCTAAGATTGTTCACAACTCAGGAGTTGGTTACCATTTAACTTCTCAAGGTAGTGCTCTGTAATAGTATAGATATTTACTTTAAAGAGTGGGGGTTAACACTTCAATTAATAACTTATTGAAGATGTTGATAATAGTTATGTCTATCTGGATAGTAATATTTTATTCAGGAAAGAGGCGTAACTCCATTCAGACTACTTAAAGTACGGGGGGAGTGCACTCAGTAAAATCAGGGGATGCCTTTTAATTTATGTGAAGGTGGTTTTTTTATAATTATCGACAGGGAATGATATTTATGTCGATACACATAAAGAAATTTTTAACGAATTACTAAAGGGAATTTTATGCAAATATGTAGAATGGATTATAATGAAGTATCTTCTGATGGAAGACGGCTCAAACTACATGTATATGGTGTTGGTGTATTTCCAGTCTTTTCTGGTGTAGAACCAGTAACCAACATTGCAGAGTGTGCTTTTAAAAGGAACGCGGCTTTACCGGTTGGTACATATTGGATTGTTGATGCACCTCTGGGGAGCTTTGCTAATCGAGTTGAAAGAGCAATAAAGGACTTTAAAAACGGCACCAATCATGATGAATGGTTTGGTTTGTTTAGCTCAACAACGATGAGTGATCAACTTTTTGTTAATGGGATCGATAGAGGCTCTTTCCGGTTGCACCCACTTCGCCCAAATGGTAGAGGTGAATCTTGGGGGTGTATTACCTTCTATAATATTCCTGATTTTCAGTTAGTAAGAAGAGCATTGCTCAGATATAGAAAAGTCAGGGTTCCCGGAGGGAAAGGTTTAATGGCATATGGACGTATCGATGTAACAGGGCGGACAGACTATGCGTCATGTAAAATTAATCCCTAACGTATTCATTGGGATCCTTTGTTTTATAGTATCTTTCTTCATCGTTCTCTTCCCGTTGGGTGGGCTGTTAGATTATTTATCCCGGACTAGCAACGATTTCTTGAACAGCACCGGTTTGGGGTTTGCCGATGGGGATGCCGACCCCTCTTTCTTGTGGGTTTTGCTGACGTTGATGATGATTGTGACCGTGGCGTTGATGTTGGCCATTCAGAAGATAAGAAGCAGAAAAGCGGAGAGTCGCCGGTAACGGTAATCGGCAGGCATTAAATATGCGATTGAGAACGGCTATTAAATGGTTACATGGTCTGCTCACGACCATACTCCTGATGATGGTTATCGGTTTCATGACATCAACTCCCGGAAGCGAACAGCGTTCTGAGGATAAAGTTATTACATCACAACAATTGGATAGCCATACCTGGCTTTATGTCACCGGTTTTAGCGGTGGTGGGGCAACAGTAGCAGATACTTATCGCTACTACCTTACCGGTAAGATTGAAGGTAATGCTGCGACCGATCTGGCAAAACGGATTCCGTTCCTTATTGCTGCGGGTAGTGGCGCAAACGTCAGCGTAGAGGGAGAGGTAATAAATATCAGCTATAGCGGACGCGTTTTTTCATTCAGTAATTCGATTGTTTATGAATATAAGGGAAAAACATTCAGGCCGCAGGTGAGTTTTCAGGCCCGAAATTAGGAAGGCAACGATCTCATTAAAAGGAGCTCTCCTGGCCCGTTATTTATCCACATCATTCCCTTTCCTTCAGCTACTCACCTTCATCGCCATAATAGAGCTTGCCGATCTTAATTAGCGGACGGCCCTGGGATTTTCGGTGCAGATTACTGTCGCGCAGCGAGTAGACGCAGCCGCAGTACTCCTGCTGGTAAAAGCGCTCGCGCTTGCTGATATCGATCATCCGCGAGGATCCGCCCTGTTTGCGCCAGTTGTAATCCCAGTAGACCATGTCTGGATAATGTCCGGCGGCGCGCTCGCCGCAGTCGTTGATTTGCTGCATGTTCTTCCAGCGTGAAATTCCCAGCGAACTGCTGATAACGCTGAAGCCGTGCTCGTAGGCATAAAGCGCGGTGCGTTCGAAGCGCATATCAAAGCACATCGTGCAGCGCACGCCGCGCTCGGGTTCCCATTCCATCCCCCTGGCCCGCGCGAACCAGTTATCGGTGTCATAATCGGCATCGATAAACGGCACACCGTGTTTGTGCGCAAAACGAATATTCTCTTCCTTGCGGATTTCATACTCTTTCTGCGGGTGAATGTTGGGGTTATAGAAGAAAATGGTGTAGTCGATACCGGAAGCCTGAATCGCCTCCATCACTTCCCCGGAGCAGGGGGCGCAGCAGGAGTGGAGCAGCAGTTTATCGGCTCCGTTGGGCAACGTCAGCTGTGGGCGCTGGAACTCGGACATCAAGTCATTCCTGAAGTAAATACATCCAGCGGCAACTGTAGCACGTTGAATGGCTGCTATCCTTCCCCAGAAATGTCAGGCCGCGCAACCTCACGCGGCGCTGAATTCATCTCAAATTAACCTCTCACGCCGAGATAGCCGTGGATCGCCATATAGATCCCCACCGCGCCGATTAGCACGCTGGAAAAGTAAGGGGCCCGGCGGGCGAGCGTGTTAAAACCACTCCAGCGTTTAGCCACCTGGCGAACGCTTACCGCCGCGCCAACGCCGACGGTGACCAGCGTCAGCGCCAGGCCGATGCTGAAAGAGAGGACCAGCGTCGCACCTAAGGTCAGGGCTTTGAGCTGGATGCAGATAAGCAGTACGGTGATCGCCGCCGGGCAGGGGATCAATCCGCCGGTCAGGCCGAACAGTAAGATCTGCCAGTTAGTGACCTCCCGTCCGTCGAAACGACGTTGAATATCGTTCGCATGGGCCCGCTCGTGGGCGTCCTGATAGGCCTGACTTCCTTCCTCAAGGCCGTCCAGTTCATGATGATGATGTTCATGAAACGCCAGATCATAATCGTGGGTATGGCGCTGGTGGCCGAGCGTCAGGCGGACGTTAAAGTCATGCGGTTCCGGGATGGTCTGCGCGGATTCTAAATAATCGCCTCTATCAACAAAGGAGAACATCTGCGCGAAGCTGCTCCCGCTGCGCCGTGTCGCCAGTGAGACATCGCCAGCCGCCCATCGGTTGCCACTTAGCGTGCGTATGCGCCAGCGCGGCGGTTGTTCTTCTTCGAAGATAGAAAGCGCGATTTGACCGTGGCCGGTGTCGACGATCTGCGTTTCATCATCATGATGATGCGTATCCCGATCCTGCATGGCCTGCAGCCAGTTACGTTCACCGCGCCAGGTGCGCCAGAACATCCATATTGCGGTACCGAGAATGATGAACGCGGAAACCAGCTGCAGCCAGGGTTCAGCCGCTTCGGCGGTGAATTTCTGGCTAAAATACATGCCGCCAAAGGCGATCAGCCAGACGATGGCGGTATGCGAAAGGGTCGCGGCGAGGCCCAGCATTACCGCCTGACGTACCGTGCCTTTAATGGCGATGATGAATGCCGCCATCATGGTCTTTGAATGGCCTGGCTCCAGGCCGTGTAGCGCGCCTAACAGAATGGCGCTGGGAATGAAAAACCAGGCATTGCCCTGCTGAAGTAAAGGTAAGAATTCGTCCATAAGAAAAGAGTAGGTTGTCGTTGGTGAACGGGATTCTACTCCCCCCCAGTATAAGATACTACCCCCCAGTAGATTACAAACCTATAATTGAGGCATTGAGTTCGCTAGTGAGGTTAACGTGTCGCATACGATTCGGGATAAAAAGAAGCTGCAGGCCAGAGCCAGCAAGATTGAAGGGCAGGTGAGCGCGCTGAAAAAGATGCTGGATGAGCCGCACGAATGCGCCGCCGTGCTGCAGCAAATTGCCGCTATTCGGGGAGCGGTAAACGGACTAATGCGTGAAGTGATCAAGGGCCATCTGACGGAACATATCGTTCATGAAGGCGATGAAGTGAAACGTGAAGAAGATTTGGACGTGGTGCTGAAGGTGCTGGATTCCTATATCAAATAGCGGCCACGAAGAGTACCGGCGGCGACAGACGCGCCGCCGGCTTCAGCATTAGCTGTGTTTGTTTTTCATCTCAAAACGCGGTGATACCAGGCCGTACAGCGTCCAGCCCATAAAGGTCACGATCGCGCCGTAGAGCATCGCCTCTTCGCCGGAGGAGTACAGGGCATAGAAGCTGTACACCGCGCCGATAAAGGCTATCACGTTGGTGGAACGCGCTTTGCCGGGATCGACCTTGGCCATTTTCTGGATAATCGCCAGCGCGGCCATCGACAGAATGTACGGGATGATGTTAGTCACCACCGCCAGGTTAACCAGCACGTTGAACTGATTGCTCAACGACGGGCTAATGGTCATCAGCGACAAGCCGGTTTGCAGGATAACGATGGTTAACATCCCCTGAATCGGCGCGCCGGAAGCCGAGACGCGGGAGAAGATTTTCGGGAAGTAGCCTTCGTCAGACGATGATTTAAAGACCTGCGCGATGGTGAACTGCCAGCCGAGCAGCGAACCGCAGCAGGACATCACCATCAGCCCCATAATCACTTTCCCTACGCCAGGCGTGAACATCTGAGCAAACGCCAGGCCAAACGGCGCCGTGGAGTTAGCCAGATCCATGTTCGGCACGATCCCGGCGATGACGTTGGTCGAAACGATATAGATAACCGCCGCGCCGAGGGTACCGCCGAGTACGGCGATCGGCACGTTACGTTCCGGGTTTTCGACCACATCGGTGTTGGCGCAAGCGGATTCCAGACCGAGGAAGGCCCACAGCGTCATGGCGATTGACGAACCAACGGCGCCGAAGAACGGTACGTGGTGCGGGTTCCAGGACTCGACGTACATCGTCGGGCTAAACCAGAACCAGCCGATAACGCACAGGCCGACAACCGGAATGATGACCCCCCATACGGTGATGCTACTGATCTGGCCGGTAATGCGTGCGCCGCCGAAGTTGGCTACGGTACAGATCCACAGCACCCCGATAGTCGCCAGGCCAATCTGCACCGGCGACAGGGTGGCGCCGAACAGCTCGGTGCCGTAACCCACCGCGGAGATAGCGATGGCGACGTTGGCGATCAGCAGCGAGACGCCATAGGTATAGTTGGCCATAAAGTTGCCAGACTTGCCGAACGCGTACTCGGCGTAACCGCCCATCCCGCCTGATTTACGGCTAAACATCCCGCATTTGGCGAAGGCCCACGCCAGCGCCATCGATCCTACCGCCGTCACCAGCCAGGAGATGATGGAGATAGTCCCCACCTCCGCCAGCTTGGTGGGCAGCATGATGATACCGGAGCCCATCATGTTGACCATGGTTAAGATGGTGAGCTGTACCACTCCCATCTTGTTACTGGATTTGCTCATACAGTTTCCCCTTTCAGCAGCGCGCTTTGTTTCTCGCTTTCCGCGATGACATAGCACCAGACCTGTTTACGGCCATCGTGCTCCTGGATATAAACCCCCTGCAGTTCCGGCGCGAAGCCCGGCAGCAGGTTGATCCCTTCTTCCAGAGCGGTGAAGTACTGCAGCACCGCGCCGCCCCAGACTTCGCCCGGGACTACGCACAGCACTCCCGGCGGGTAAGGCAGGGCGCCTTCCGCGGCCACGCGGCCTTCGGCTTGCGGCAACGGCACCAGATCGACCTGGCCGCGCAGATAGGCGTAGTTAGCCTCTTGCGGGTTCATCACCACGCGCGGGAAGTGATCTTTACGGAACATCTCTTTTTGCAGCTGTTTGACGTTGTGGCGGGCATACAGGTCATGCATTTCCTGGCACAGCTGGCGCAGGGTATAACCGGCATAACGCTCTTTGTGCTGGCTGTAGATAGACGGCAGAACCTCCTGTAGCGGCGCATCGGCGTCGAGCAGCTTATCGAAGCGCGCCAGCAGGGCGACCAGCTGCTGCAGTTTGGCCATATCTTCCGCCGGGGTCAGCAGGAACAGAATGGAGTTAAGGTCGCATTTTTCCGGTACCACGCCGTTTTCACGCAGGAAGTTGGCGAGAATGGTGGCCGGTACGCCGAAGGCGTCATATTCGCCGCTGGCGGTATTGATACCCGGCGTGGTCAGCAGGAGTTTGCACGGATCGACGAAGTACTGATGCTCGGCATAACCGTCAAAGGCATGCCAGCGTTCGCCTGGACCAAACTCGAAGAAGCGCAGGTCAACGGCGATTTGCGCGGTTTCATATGACTGCCACGGTTTGCCATCGACCATTTTGGGTACGAACGGACGGATGTGCTTGCAGCTTTCAAGGATCAGCTTACGCGCCTTGATACCGTTCATGACGCAGTCCATCCACATGTTGCGGCCGCTCTCGCCTTCATGCATTTTGGCGTTGATATCCAGCGCGGCAAACAGCGGATAGAACGGGCTGGTGGAGGCGTGCATCATAAAGGCGTTATTCAGACGCTTGTGCGGAACATAGCGTTGTTGACCTTTGATATGGCTGTCTTTTTTATGGATTTGCGAGGTCTGGGAGAAACCGGCCTGCTGTTTGTGCACCGACTGGGTCACCAGAATGCCCGGATCGTTTTCATTCAGCTCCAGCAGCAGCGGCGAACAATCAGCCATCATCGGAATGAACTGTTCATAGCCGACCCACGCGGAGTCAAACAGGATGTAATCGCACAGATGACCAATTTTATCGACTACCTGACGAGCGTTATAAATGGTGCCGTCGTAGGTACCTAACTGGATCACCGCCAGGCGGAACGGACGGGCATCCTGTTTCCGATTCGGCGCCACTTCCCCAACCAGCTCGCGCAGATAGCGTTCTTCGAAACAGTGGGCGTCGATACCGCCGATAAAACCGTACGGGTTACGCGCGGTTTCCAGATAGACCGGTGTCGCCCCGGCCTGCAGCAGCGCGCCGTGGTGGTTGGATTTATGGTTGTTACGGTCGAACAGTACCAGGTCGCCCGGGGTCAGCAGCGCGTTGAGCACCACTTTATTAGAAGAGGAGGTGCCGTTGAGCACGAAATAGGTCTTATCGGCATTAAAGACTTTTGCCGCATGCTGCTGGGCAATGCATGGCGCCCCTTCGTGGATCAGCAGGTCGCCCATGGCGACGTCGGCGTTGCACAGGTCGGAGCGGAACAGCGTCTCGCCGAAATACTCGACGAACTGATTACCGGCCGGGTGACGACGGAAGAATTCGCCGCCCTGATGCCCCGGGCAGTCAAAAGCGCTGTTGCCCTGTTTGACGTAATCGACCAGCGCGCTAAAAAATGGCGGACGCAGCTCGGTTTCATATTTATGCGCAGCGGCTTCCAGCTGGCGGCCGTAGAAGTCGTTGCGGGTTTCGTCGTGTTCAAATACCCCCTGCACCGAAGCCATATATTCGGCCGGGACAACCTCTTCTTTATTAATAGCGATAAATACCGGGATGTTATAGCCAGTGGCCTTTAACTCATCGAGTTTACCGCATTCGATATCTTCCAGAGTTAATACTACCGCGGCCACATCAATAAAGTTGGTTTCGCTAGTATTGACAATATTACGCTGGGTAGAAAAACAGTTTGGACATGTACGGCTAACGGCAATTTTTAAATCAGTCATTGTTATCTCTTTATTTTCAGATAATAGCAGGCCCTCAATTTCTCAAATGAGAAATTGATTACGCCGGACAAAAGGTAATAGTCTGCCGCTGATATAATAAATATCAGTAGAGTACCTTTTGAGATGCAATAAACCCTACCAGTCCGGTGGCTGGTAAATAGCAGGATTTATTAGGGCGAGCGCGGTTAGCTACAGGCGAGTGCCTGTATTAACAACAAAAGATGCAGGAAGACCTGTATGCTGAAGCGCCCGTAGTCGGAAGACTACCGGGCATTAAAGAAATGAAAATCGAAGCTGTTACGGTGAGCAAACATCATAATATGCGTTGTCCGCCTTATGTGTGGCATCATCCTGTTATTGTTTTCCATGATATACACCTTTCAAATGATTGACTGAAGGTATGGCATATTCTATATCCGGCTTAGACTTAATCTGTGACGCCGATCACTAATAGCCTCTCATTATGATATCAATGGCTGGTATTTTGATCTTATCCAACATTATTCACTGGTTTGTTGCCTTTGTGTAAATATATTGTGTTGCAATGTGGTTAAAAAGAATAATGACCGGTTAATCATTGCGTTATTTCAGCCATATGACGGAATTATGTCGTATACTCGGGACTTTCTGACTTCTACCCTCTTAACATTATGTTTATTAAGGATTAAGAGGTTCCTGTAGTACGAAAAAATGCTGTCAATCATTATCCCTTTGTTGCCAACATAAAATCTGGGAAAAGAGAGCCTGGTCGAGTTTTCATCTAAAAGATATCGCCCAGGGGCTAGACAAAACCACCATCTGGTTATCAAATGGTTAAATAAAATTAACGCCTGTGTGAACTATAGGCAGGTAGAAAAAATGGTCAATACGCTTTTCGGCATGACTAAGCGCTAAGATCGCCTTATTGGGAGAAGTTATGCATTCCTCTGTTAACAAAAATGAAAGCCGGACCTTCTTTGGTCACCCTTACCCTCTGGGTTCATTGTTCTTCACCGAAATGTGGGAGCGATTCTCGTTTTATGGCATTCGTCCGTTACTGATCCTGTTCATGGCGGCCACCGTCTATGACGGCGGTATGGGCTTAGCCCGTGAGAACGCGTCGGCCATCGTCGGCATCTTCGCGGGCGCCATGTATCTGGCGGCGCTGCCGGGCGGCTGGTTGGCGGACAACTGGCTCGGCCAGCAGAAAGCGGTGTGGTACGGCTCGATTCTGATCGCGCTGGGCCATCTGTCGATTGCGCTGTCAGCGTTTATGGGCAACAACCTGTTCTTTATTGGGCTGATGTTTATCGTGCTCGGTTCCGGCCTGTTTAAAACCTGTATCTCGGTGATGGTCGGTACGCTGTATAAGAAAGGCGATAGCCGTCGCGATGGCGGTTTCTCGCTGTTCTATATGGGTATCAATATGGGATCGTTTATCGCGCCGCTGATTTCCGGCTGGCTGATTAAATCCCACGGCTGGCACTGGGGCTTCGGCATCGGTGGTATCGGTATGCTGGTGGCGCTGGTGATTTTCCGCCTTTTCGCGGTCCCGGCGATGAAACGCTACGACAGCGAAGTGGGTCTCGACTCTACCTGGAATAGTCCTGTCGCGAAGAAAAACGGCGTTGGCGCCTGGCTGCTGGCGCTGGCGGTCGGCGTGGCGGTGGTGATTACGCTGATTGCTCAAGGGGGGATAGTCATTAACCCGGTGGCGGTCGCTAGCATGCTGGTGTACGTGATTGCCGCGTCGGTGGTGCTCTATTTCATCTACCTGTTTGTTTTTGCGGGTCTCAACCGTAAAGAGCGCGCGCGTCTGCTGGTCTGCTTTATTCTGCTGGTTTCCGCCGCCTTCTTCTGGTCAGCCTTCGAGCAGAAACCGACTTCGTTTAACCTGTTTGCTAACGACTACACTAACCGCATGATCGGCGATTTCGAAATCCCGGCGGTGTGGTTCCAGTCGATTAACGCCCTGTTTATCATCCTGCTGGCGCCGGTATTTAGCTGGGCGTGGCCGGCAATGGCGCGTAAAAACGTGCGTCCGAGCAGCATTACCAAGTTTGTTATCGGGATTCTGTGCGCGGCGGCGGGCTTCGGCCTGATGATGCTGGCGGCGCAGAACGTGCTGAGCAACGGCGGCGCCGGCGTATCGCCGCTGTGGCTGGTGGGTAGCATTCTGATGTTGACGCTGGGCGAACTGTGTCTGAGCCCAATCGGCCTGGCGACCATGACTCTGCTGGCGCCGGAAAGAATGCGCGGCCAGATGATGGGGCTGTGGTTCTGCGCCAGCGCGCTGGGTAACCTGGCGGCGGGCCTGATTGGCGGTCACGTGAAGGCCGACCAGCTGGATATGCTGCCGGATCTGTTTGCCCGCTGCTCGACGGCGCTGCTGATCTGCGCCGCGGTATTGTGCGTGCTGATTGTGCCGGTGCGCCGTATGCTGGAGAACAGCAAATCCGCAGAGCAAAAACCGGCGACCAATGCCTGATTGCGCAAGCGGTCAATGAAAAGCCGGCGCTGAGCGCCGGCTTTTTTATTGTAAGCAAAGTATGGAAACGGTAGCCCGGATAAGGCGTAAGCCGCTATCCGGGGATTTCCCTGCTCGCGCTGCGCTTAGCAGGGCTACGGTTCTGCGAAACCCACCGCCGCTGGCCTTCATCAGAAAGGTAGCCCGGATAAGGCGTAAGCCGCTATCCGGGGATTTCCCTGCTTGCGCTGCGCTTAGCAGGGCTACGGTTCTGCGCAACCCACACCTGGGGGCCTTCATCAGAACGGTAGCCCGGATAAGGCGTAAGCCGCATCCGGGGATTTCCCTGCTTGCGCTGTGCTTAGCAGGGCTACGGTTCTGCGCAACCCTCCGCCGCTGGCCTTCATCAGAACGGTAGCCCGGATAAGGCGTAAGCCGCTATCCGGGGATTTCCCTGCTTGCGCTGCGCTTAGCAGGGCTACGGTTCTACGGAATCCACCGCCGGGCCGCGGTAATCGCCGCCGAGGGCTTTAATCAACGTGATATCGGTGCTAAGACGCTGGGCCTGGATATCCAGCAATAACAGCTGCTGGGCGATGGCCGGTCGCCGCGCTTCTTGTGCGGCATAGCGGCTTAACAGGCCGCGCTGGTGATGGGCGCTGGCGCTGCGGGTGGTGGCCATCGCCGCCGTCACCTTCAGCTCCTGCAGCGCCACCTGCTGGTTGAGATCGTTAAGCTGACTGGAGCTTATCGCCACATCCCGCACCGCATCCAGCACCGCCTGGTTGTACTGCTTAATCAGGATATTGCTCGCCGTACGTACCGACTTCAGATTGGCGTTCAGGCGTCCGCCATCGAATATCGGCAGATACAGCCCCGGCAGCAGGTTAATCTGCTGGAAGGACGACTTAAACAGATCGCCGACGCTCAGCGCGTTATATCCCCAGAAGGCTTTAATATCAAAATGCGGATAAAAGGCCGCTTTCGCCGCATCTACCTGGCTCATTGAGGCGGTTACATAACCGCGCAGGGCCTGCAGATCCGGGCGACGCGCCAGCAATTCGAAGGAGAGTGAATCCGGCAGCGTTTCCTGCAACGCCGGCAGGGCGACCGGGTGGATCTCCGGCATACTCTGCGCGTCGGCGCCAATCAGCGCCCGCAACGTTTCGCGGTACTGGGTTAGCGTGCCGCGGGCGGTAATCACCTGCTGCTGCGCGCCCAGCAGTTCCGCCTGCGCATTGGCGATATCGACGCTATCCTCCACGCCGCGCTGGGTGCGGTGTTCATGCGCCTGCACCGACAACCGGGCAATTTCTTCTAGCTGCTGCAGCAGAACTATCTTCTGGAAGGTGGCCTGCATGGCGAAGTACAGCTGCGCCACGCTGCTGGCAAGGTCCAGTTCGATACCGGCGGTTTCCGCCTGGCGAGCGTTCTTTTCGCCAATAGCTGCCGCGACGCGAGCCCGGTCGGCGCCCCATAAATCGATATTCAGCGTCGCGCCAACGCCCACGGTATTGAGCGTGTACCACGGGCCGTTTTTATCCACCGGCAGAGAATAGGAGTAGGGCCAGCTAAAGGATTTATCGGTTATACGCATCCGGTTCTGCGCCGCCACGGCGGTCGCCTGCACGCCCATTGCCGACTGCGCCAGCTCGACGGTGGATTGTGACTGTGAGATGCGCAGCCGCGCCGCCTGCATGGTCGGCGAATTTTGCAGCGCGCGGTTTACCAGCATGTTGAGCTGGGGATCGTGATACCCCTCCCACCAGCGGGCCGCCGGCCAGCCGCTATTCGCCAGGTGGATCACCTGTGCCAGCTGCGCCTGTTGCGGATTAACGATCGGCACTTCGCCAGGATCGTCCTGAATCAGCGCGCATCCCGTTAACAGGCTGATGGCGAAGGCCAGCGGTGAGTAGCGCAGAAAACGTGCTGCGGCGTCCATTTTTATCATGACGGTTCTGCCTGTCGCGTAAATTCAGAAGGTTTGTCTGACCAGTCCGGCAGGGTGGTCAGTAAAGCCGCCAGCGGTTCGCCGAACGGATTAGCCGGATCGACAACCAGCGGCGCAACGGGTGTCGTCGGCTGTTGACGTTCAATATCATCGGCATACGTCTGTAACTGTTCGGCGCAGCGGCTTAAGAAGGGGTCTCCCGGCGCGGCATACAGCCGGTAGCCCTCGCTCAGGCGTACTATCTCCTGCGCCTGCTGCCAGGTGGCTTTGCTCGGCCAGGATTTCGCCTGCGGCCACGGATGCGCAAAAGTGCCCAGCGGCTCGGCGGCGACCCGATGCATCAGCGTTTCGCTGGTGGTCAGCGCCTGGAACAGCGGCACCATCTGCGGCTTATCATCTTTCGCGCGCAGGAAGTCGGCTATCTGGCGATAAAGTTGCGCCAGCCGCGATTTCAGCTGCGGCGCTTCGCTATCCGGCCACAGGTAAAGATGGACGATCGATGAGACCAGTACGCCGAGCAAAATACCGATGACCCGGTCGCGCAGTTCGGTCAGGTTGGTCAGTGGCCCAAACCAGCTGAGGAAGGCCAGCGAGAAGGTAAAGCCGATTTGGATCCCGGCGTAGGCAATACGCTCTGACCCGGCGGCAATCCACGCCGAGAGCGCCATTACCGGCAGAACCATCGCCAGCAGGCCGACGATAGACTCGGTCCACGGTTGTACAAAGACGATCAACAATAGCGCCAGCAGCGTAGCGAGCAGCGCGCCGCCGATACGCAGCCAGGTTTTTTGCATCGTCGCTCCCAGCCCCGGCTGGGCGACAATCACGCAGCTCAGCATAATGGTGTGGATGCCCTGCCAGTCGGCGGCGGTATAGAAGACGTAGCACAACAGCGTCGCCAGCAGGGTTTTCAGGGCGAAATGCAGATAAGCGGGATTGCGCCAGGCATCCGGCAGCAGCAGCGGCGACTTCTCGGCTTCGCCCTGCGGCAGGTCGATGCTTTCACCGCGCGCCAGCTTCGCCAGCACATCGGCCATCTCTTGTAAAATCAGCGTATTGGCGCCGCGATCATCAATGACCGGCGCGGAGAATGAAAACGGCGTACCCTCGTTCATCGACGGCGCCAGCGCCTGTAGGGCGGCGGCGATCTGCTGGCGCGCCGCGGCGTGGTCATCGCCCGGTTGCAGCAGCGCCGCGAGGTGATAGCAGCGCAGGGTGGCCGCCATCAGCGCCTGCCAGCGCGGCGGATCGGCGGCAATTTCCGGCGCCGCAAAGCGCGCCTGCTTAAACAATCCTTGCAACTGATTAAAACGCCCGGCGATCTCTTTGAAGGTCGGCGGCGCGGCGTTCTGCGTCAGTACGTCGGCGACCTGCCGCTGCATCACCACCAGCTGAGCGCGGAATTGATAGCCGGGAAAGGCCTGGCGAAAGCAGGCGTTGACCAGGAGCGTGACCAGCGTTGCGGTATTGATCGCCACCCAAAGCCACAGCAGCAGGCGCACCAGAACTTCACTTTGGCTGGTCATCGACGGGAAGGTCTGGGCATAAATCACCGCCAGCGCCACCACGAAAAACGCCAGTCCGAGTTTGCCCAGCACGCGCATCAGATACATCGCGCCAAAGAACAGGCATACCGAAGCGACCAGGCGAATCAGCGGGAAATCATAGGTCCACTTGATGATCAGCAGCACCAGCCCCAGCGCCACGCTGATGGTGACAAAAAACAGGACGCTGCCCAGCTTAATCATCAGGATGTTCGGCTGACTGACGTAAAACACCACGATCAGCGCCACGGCGAGAAACGGGATCTGCAGGGTCATAAACAGGGTGATCAGCACCGCGCAGCTCAGCGTCAGGCGCAGGGTATAGTTGGCCCGCCCCGGCGCGTCGGCGAGCTCCCGTTGCAGAAACAACCAGAAATTATGCATGCCGGACCCTTATTTCGCCTGCAGCACGGCGCTGGCGGAGGCGCCCATACGGAACAGTTCCGGGTCGGGATTTTTCACCGCGATTTTGACCGGGAAGCGCTGCGACACATGTACCCAGTTGATGCTCTTCTGAATTACCGGCAGCCCGCCAATGACGCTACCGCCCTCCGGCAGTACGCCTGAACCAACGGAATCGACGACGCCGTCAAAGGGGCGGCTGTGGTTAGTCATCACCGTCACGGTTGCCGGCACGCCCGGCCGAACGTTTTGCAGATCGGTTTCGCGGAAGTTCGCAATCACATACCAGTGGTCGTTATCCAGCAGCGTGAAGACCGGTTTCAGAGCGGAAGCATATTGTCCGACGGTGGTTTTCAGGGCGATGACTACGCCGTTAAACGGCGCACGGACTTCGGTGAACTCCAGGTGCAGTTCCGCCAGGGCGATTTGCGCGACGATCCCGGCGCGCTGCGCGACCATCGCATCGACGCCGGTGATCGCGGCATCAGCCTGTTTGGCCTGCAGCAGCGTGGCTTCCAGTTCGGCGCGGGCGGCTTTTTCCGCTGTGCGCGCCTGATCGAGATCCTCCTGCGCGGCGAATCCCTGCGGCACCAGCGGTTCCAGGCGGATACGGGTCGAGGTGGTCTGTTTCACCAGCGCCTTCGCCCGCTCTACCGCGGCGCTCACCGACTGAGCGTTATACTGCTGGGCTTTAATGGTGCGCTGGGTCAGCATAATCTGCGCATCAAGCGCCGCCAGCCGTGATTTGGCATCCTCCAGCATCGCCTGATAGGGGCGCGGATCGATGCGGAACAGCAGATCGCCTTTCTGCACCCGCTGATTATCACGGATCGGCATCTCAACGATTCGCCCGCTGACTTCCGGCACTACGTCGATGGTGTCGGCGTAGACGTAGGCGTCGTTGGTTTCCGGCGAAGTCTGTAACTGCCAGATAACTACGATCAGCGCCACAATGGCGGCGAGGACGAGAGCCAACAAGGGCCATTTTTTCCGTAAAACGCTTGGGCTGGATTGAGTCATAGGTATTTAATGTGCGAAAAGAAGAAACCACAGAATAGTGGCAAATAGAAACATTAACGCCAGGTAACTTAATACCAGCGGGGAAAAGCGCGCCTGCCAGCCTTTACGGGCAATCAGGATATGGCAAGGGATCAGCAGTAATGCGCCGCCTAAAAAGCAGAAGAACCAGCCGGGAAATGCTGCGCCTAATACCGGTATGGCGGGGGATAAAGAGCAACCGGAGACCGCCAAAAGAAGTAATAACAATGCCGGGCGCGCCCGTTTTACAATTTGCTTCAAAGGAAGATACCTGAATGTTCATGCCATTGAACAATTGAGTTTATTCGTTGCAAATCAAATAAACCCTCAATACACCGCCTAAATTATAGCGCTGATGGTTTGCTTAGCCGAGTTATGGTTATCCTCTGATAATAGTTTAATTTCGCGTAGGTATTAAAAAGTCGCTTTATCATTAGCGAAATAATTGAAATAGGGCGTTTCTCATTTCTCCATAGTCAGCGGCTATGCCGCGAGCTATTCTTAGGTAAGTACAATAAAAATACTGAGGCAATGTCATGGATAAGGAACTACTGGAAGCGGGCTACCGGGCCTATACCGGCGAGAAGATAGATGTCTATTTCAATACCGATATCTGTCAGCACTCGGGTAACTGCGTGCGCGGCAGCGCGAAGCTGTTCAATCTGAAACGTAAACCGTGGATCATCCCCGATCAGGTGGATGTGGCGACGGTGGTCAAAGTGATCGATACCTGTCCCAGCGGCGCATTGAAGTATCGCCACAAATAAGCGAGGAAATGATGGAAATTCTGGAAGGTCACAACAAGTTCTACGTGAATGACGCCGAGGGAAACCAGGTGGCGGAAATTGTCTTTGTTCCAACCGGTGAACATCTGAGCATTATTGAGCATACCGATGTCGATCCCAGCCTGAAAGGCCAGGGCGTCGGTAAACAGCTGGTCGCGAAAGTGGTCGAGAAAATGCGCCAGGAACAGCGCAAAATCATTCCGCTGTGCCCGTTTGCCAAACACGAATTCGATAACACCCGCGAGTACGACGATATTCGCGCCTGAAATACGGCGCCAGCTGTGGCTGGCGCTGCTCCGCGATTTACCCGGCTAACCGGCAGGTGGCATGATCCGGTAAAAATCGCTGAATGATCTCTCCCAGATGTTCGCGAGTGACCGGCGGTGAGAACAGATACCCCTGGAAACGATCGACCCCCAGCGCTTTTAGCTGATTAAATTTCTCCAGACTATCCACTCCCTCGGCGATGCAGCGGCTCTGCGTCAGCTGGCAGTAGTAGACCAGGCTTTTAATCAGCACCAGCGCGTGCGGGTCGCGCTGAAAATCATTGACGATACTCATATCCAGCTTGTAGCCGCTAAAACGCGCCGTGCGCACAGGGAACATGACGCTGCTGTGCGAGAAGCAGTCGTCGAGAAAGATGCGAAAGCCCTGCTGCTGAATATTGCTCATATTCGCCACCGCTTTTCCTTGCTGCTGTAAATCAACGGTTTCAGCAAATTCCAGCACCAGTCGGTCGGCCCACAGTGGGTTCTGTAGCTGTTGCCAGGCGGTTTCCATCATGCGGGCAAGATTATCGTGATGGGCAATGCAGGGAGGGATATTGACCGAAAAATAGAACTCGCCCTGATAGCGATTGATATTCTGCACCGCTTCCTGCAGGACAAAGGCGGTCAGTAATAGCCAGGCGTATTCGGAGCGGATATGCGGGAGAAACTCGCCCGGCGGCAATACCACGCCATCTTTGCGCCAGCGCGATAATATCTCGATGCCCTGCAGGCGTAAGCGGTCATCAACAATCGGCTGAAAGACCGGAAAGATCTGCCGGCTGTGAATGGCGTGGATAAACTCACGTTCGAAGGGGGTCAGCGCGGTCATGCCCTGACCAGCTACGCGTTTGCTTCGGCTGCCCGGAAACCGGCTCGCCAGATGCGGATGATACTCCACCATCTTGTTTAGTCCTGAGGTTCTTTGGTTGTAGAGCGTTTTCTGACTGACGCCGCGGATCTGCGCCTGACTGGTGATGCTGTGGCCATACAGCAGGGCGAGGGTGGCGTTAAGTTCGATTTTGCTTAAGCCCGACGGCGGTTTGCCGCGCGCCAGCGCCTCGATGGCCGAAAGCTGTTGCAGGCCGGGGTAGCCGACCAGGCCGCCTTTCAACAATGCCGCCAGACGGCGGCACGGTAGATCGGAGGAGATTGCCTGCACGGCGGCCAGCAGGCGGCGGTCGCCAACCTGGTGCAGTAAGGTTTGCCACAGCCACGGCGCCGGACTGCGGCTTAAGATCACCATGGGCAAAGGTCGTTTGGCCTGGGTGAGTAACCAGGCGGCTTCGCGCAGGACGAACAGTAGCCACCAGGGATCGTCGGGCAGAAAAACCACAATTTGCCGGACGTCGGCTGGCGCAGATATCGACAGCATGCTCTGCACCCGCGGCTGTAGCCACACCGGATGGCGGCAACCGTCGTCGACCATTCGGGCTAATCCCGCCGCCGCCATGGCGCAGGGCGACAGGATGTAATCCGTTGTCGCCTGCGGGGTATCGGCTTTACTGGTAGACAAACGTCACCCCAATAATCGACTGGACGTTACCCGCCGTCACCTGACCGCTGGTGCGCGCATAGGTAGCGGTCAGACCGAGATTAACCGGTGAAGTGCCGACCGTTCCCAATGAAACATTGCTGTTGGCCGGAACGACGCTACCGTTGCGCGTCATCTGGACGCCAATACCCTGCGCCGGCGAAGCGGAAGCGGTATTGGTGAAAATGGAGTTGGCGCTATCGGCGGTGGTGCCGGAAAGGTAATAGCCAAGATTCTGGTTCTGCGCGCAGTGGACGGTGACCGGCACCGCCATCGAGCCCGGATAATCGGGTAACGTCACGGTCACATCGCGGGCGGAGACATCGCAACCGCCGGTCGGCACAACGACGTCGTTATTGGCGTAAATATTCCACACGAACTGGAAGGAGTCGCTGTTGTAGTTGTTGGTTTGATGCAGGATCAACACGGCAATCAGCGATCCGGCGGTAATCGCCACCCCGCCCGCAGTGCTGACCGGAGTCAGATAGAGTACGGTCGGCCAGGGTTTATCGGTAGTCGAATCGTAGATCACCCGCGAAGTTTCCGTGGTGGTCGGGAACGGATAAGAGGTACCGTTATATTTTACGGTACCGGAAAAGCTCGACAGCACGCCGCCGTAGGCGGATCCGCGCTGTAGCGTCACATAGTCGGTAATCCTTTGCGGATAGTCATTATGACAAAAAATCTGCGTCGACAGGTCAACCACCAGGTTTTGTCCAACGTTCACTGCTGGCGTCAGGTTGACATATACGTTGGCCGAGCCGCCGCCTATAGGAATAGTTGCGCCGGCTGCGGTTTTGCAGGCGAAGGACCAGGCGTTAATCGACCAGCCCATCAGCAGCAGGGTGGTAAACAGAGCGATAACTTTTCTCATAAACAAACTCTCCTGACTCAGGCGTAGGTATAGGTGACGCTAATCACCGCCTGAATGGTTCCCTGGGTGGCGCCGCCGTTAACCGACAGGGCCCGGACCTGCAGCGGAAAACGCGCCGACTGCGAGCTATCGTCGACCTGAACCGACTTTTGCGCCCCGTTATTGAGCGTGGTGCCGCTGTCGTCCTGTAGTTCGAGCTGGATGTTGCCCGCGGTACCCTGATTCTTGTAATAACCGGTGCTGTCCGCGGTGCCGCTAAAGGTGGCGACGACGCGCGATGTACCGACCGGACAATTGCTTAAATCCAGCGCGGTGCTGTGCCACGCTGAAGCGGAACCTGCCGACACCAGGCTGAAGGTATATAGATCGCCGAGGTCAACATTGGCGTTGGTGGTGGAGACCGTACACGGCTTGGCCACCACTTTGCCGTTCACCGTGATGGTGATGTCGGCGGCCTGTAGCGGGGTAATGTTTAACGCCAGCGCGCCTGCCAGAAGCCATCCTGCGTAGTGTGCTTTCATCTCAGCCTCCGGTTACTGGAATTCAAGGGTAAAGGTGGCGGTGGCATAGACGTGACCGGCGGTCACCGGTACGCGGGTTGCCATCAGCCTGGCGTAAAAACCGAGGGTGTTGGTCTGCCCCGGCGTTAAGGTGGTCCAGGCGAGCGACGAAGAGGGCGCGTTGACCGGCAGCATCGTCTGCTGGCCGTTGAGGATCTGCACCGCCATGCCCGCCGCCGCGGAGGCGCCGCCGTCGATTTTTAACAGGTCGTTATTGTCGCTATCCGGAGTGCCGTTAAAGCCGACTTTTACCGCCGTCACCGAGCTGCCGCAGGGCGACAGCACGATGCGAAACGGCACCAGCGGCGTGGTTGCGCCGACGGCGTTAAACTGCTTCGCGGCGTTATCCATCAGATCGACGGTAAACTCTTTCGATTCGGTGGCGACCGCGCAGGCGTTGTCGCGCACGTAGCCGCTGATGGTGATGGTGCTATCGGCCGCAAAGGCGTTGGCGCAGACCAGCGTCAGGACGGCACCGAACAGGTTAAGTGGTTTTTTCATCATCATGCGTTCCTTAACGGCACTCTGCCGATAGCAGGCTCAGCGCCTGTCGCTGACTCTCTTCCGGCAGGCGATAGCTGGCCACGCAGCTGGCGTTCGCGCCTTCGCCCCATTTCACCTGCACGCTGCCGGCGAGCGGCATCCCGCTCAGGTAGACCTGGCCGTTATCGGCCACGATACTGCCGCTCTGATTGCTGCCCGAGGTGACCATCGCGCCAAACGGCACCGGTTTGCCGTTATGGGTCAGCGTCATCAGTAACTTGACCCCGACGTGGGCTTTGAAGTCCGCCCGCACGATAGCGCCGTGAGTAGGGACGACGCTGACCACCGCGTCATCGAGATCGACGTTATCGGCAAGCGTATTGGTATCCAGCGCGACACGATTTTCGCGATATTCGGTGGCGTAAGGCAGTACCGCATAGCCGCGCCAGTCGGTACGCACCCCGGTCTGGTTTTCCACTTTTACGTTGTCGGCGCCCGGCGCTTTCACCAGCACCACCGTGTCATTCAGCGGCTGGCTCAGGGTCACGCCGTTGGCATGGGCCAATACGCCGCCGCTGACGCCGTAGTACAGCTGTTTAAAGCCGTCGCTGCGGCTGTAGCCGACGTTGGCGTTGCCGTAGCCGCCGCGGTAGTTCAGCGCCGCGTAGCCGGTGCCGCTGCTATCGCCTTCGCCGCCGCTGGCATAGCCGGTCTGCACGCTATAGCTCAGGTTATTGTCTTCCAGCAGGGTGCCGTAAAGTCCCGCCAGATTGGTCATCCGGCCATTAAGATCGTGCGACATGCTGTAGCTGGCGCTGGCGTGCCGCCATACCGATTTGCTGTCGGAACGCAGCCAGTGGCTGAACGGAATATTGACGTTGACCGCCAGCATCTGGTCGCGGCCCTGCTGCCAGGCGTTTTTGGTCAGGCTGTAGCTCAGCGTCCAGTTGATATCGTCCACCGCCGCGTTGAGCCCGGCCTGCAGCTGCTGGTCCGCCTTGCCGGTCGACCAGTAGGTCTGATGACTGCCGCTCAGATAGAGCGTGGCGGTACGCCCCAACTGTTGGGTCACGCTCAGTTGCACTTTGCCGCGCTTGTTATAGGCGAGGTTGTAGTAATCGGTGAATTTCGGCTTCACCTGGATCACGCCATCCTGGGTCTGTACGTCGTAACCGCTCATCCGGCGGTAGGTAGTATCGGCAAAGCTGTAATAACCTTTAGTGGAGTAGCGATAGCCCACCAGTTGGATATTGGTGCCGACATCGCTCAGCGACTTGTTATAGAGGAAGCGAATCGACTGCCCCTGGTGATCGCTGTCGTCGGGCAGGGTGGCGTTAGCCTGGGTGACATCCAGCGAGACGGCGCCGAAATCGCCCATGTTTTTCCCCACGCCGAGATTAAAGGCGCGGTAGCGGTCGGCGAGCTGAGTGCCGCCATATAGGGTCCAGCCCGCAGGCAGGCCGTGTAACACGGTACTCTGAAAGAACTTCGGCTCTTCCTGCTGATCGTTGCCGCTGCGGTATTCTCCGGCGGTCAGCGCGTACCGGGTATGCCCTTCGCGCTGTAGTACCGGCACCGTTGACCACGGCACGCTAAAGACCTGGCTGGTGCCGTCGTTTTCTTTAATCGTCACCTGCAGATCGCCGCCGTTGCCTGCGGCATACAGATCGTTAATGGTGAACGGGCCAGGCGGAACCGTGCTCTGGTAAATCTCATAACCGTTTTGTTTGATCGACACCTGCGCGGTGCCGCGGGCGATACCGTGGATCACCGGCGCAAAGCCCTTCTGGCTATCCGGCAGCATGTTGTCATCGCTCGCCAGCTGGGCGCCGCGGAAGTTAATGCCGTCGAAAACATCGCCGTTGGTGTAGCTGTCGCCGAGGGTCAGGCGCGAGCGCAGCGGCGTGATGTCGCGCTCAAGCCAGGTATTAACATGCTGCCATTTATTCTCATTGCTGGAACTGCTGCCGCCGCTGCTGTAGCTCCACGTGGTGTTATCACGTAGTCGCCAGGCGCCGAGATTAAGGCCGCTTTGTAGGTTTAAATAGGCGTAATTGCTGCTGCCGCCGGTATCGTTATGGACGTTGTTGCCGGTGAAGTTATAGTTCAGCAGCCCGGCGTTGATGCCGTCATCCCACATTTCAGGCGGAATGTAGCCGCGCGCGCGGTTGCCCATAAAGGCCTGCGGCACGGTGAGGTACAGGCGCTGCTGGCCGACATCGAAGCGCGTCGTGGCATCGGTGATAAGTTCGGTCAGCGGCACGCAGGCGTCGGCGGCGAGGGCGTTCATCCCGGTCACCGCCGCGGTGTTGACCCCCATGCCCGCCAGCTGGCCGCGGGTCAGGCACGGGCTTAACCCATGGCCTTTTTCACCGCGGTTAAATGTGACATCGCGAGTGGTCATAAAGCCGTCATTAAGGTAAATATCGACGCGGTAGGTGCCGGGCGGCACCTCTTGCCCGTTTTCAAAACCGGAAAGATCGGCCACCGCCGCAGGATCGTCAGCCAAAAAACGCGGGTTAAAATAGAGTTCAGCCTGCGCGTGACCCGCCTGCAGGACAAAACAGAGCGCCACGGGAAATTTCGCCATGGTCAAAATAGCGCGCGGGCGGAGCCAGGCGCTGCGGGAACCAAAACGGTCCTGTCCATATTTGAGATGTGACATAGTCCCTCCGGTCTGAATTCGCCCGGCTGTCAGTTCTTATTGTTATGCGCGGCATGGCCCGCCTGGCGGGCCAAACCTGTATTAGCGCAGCACGCCGTTCATTTTTGGGGTCAGCGCGCCGTAATCATTAATCGTGCGATAAGTAATGTTGCTACCGGCATCCGGCGGCAGCTTGACGGAGGTTTTGCCCATTGGCGGCACCAGCGCGTTTTCCAGCACCCGGGTGCCGGCGTTAAGTTCGGTGACGGTCAGGTAATAAGGAGTGGGGTTAGTCAGTGTTAACGACGAACCGCTGCGGCTAAAGCTCAGCTTTTCCGCCGCCTGATCCGGCGGCAGCGCCAGTTTCGCCGGGCGATAGTAGAGCTTGATGCGGCTGATAATCGCCAGCTGCAGGGTATTTTCGCTCAGTTTGGATTTATCCATCGACGGGATGGCTTTCACGTTAATCCAGAACAGACTTTCGCGATCCTGCGGCAGTTGTTTATTAGTGGCGTCAATGATGCGCAGGGTATTCTCTTTTTTACCCTGCATGGCGAACAGCGGCGGCGTAATCACAAAGCGGCTATCTTTGCCGCCGTCAGCGTTTTCCACCCACGACTGAATCAGATAGGTGCTGCTGTCGTCATTATTGGTCACCCCTAACTGCACCTGTTTTTGCCCGGCCGGATAGATAACCCGCGTGGCGCCGAGCGCAACGCCGGCCTGAGCCCAGGCGGAGTAACCGCTTGCGGCTATCATCAATAATCCCGCCAGTAGTCCGCGCGTCATCCCCAGTCTCTTTTTCACGTTTACCCCTTTTGTACTCACCGTTGTTTCCTGTTTCCGGATGTCTGCTGGTTAATTACTGATAGGTCAGAGAGAACCAAACTTGCGCGTTTGCCGCTCCCCCGGTGACCTGATTGCCGGTCGCCCGATATTTGGCTACGAAATGTAGCGTGGTGGGGCCGGTATACAGCCGCCGCCAGGCGCCCGGCGGGCTATTCAGCGGAATCAATTGATCTTCTTTATCAAATAACGCGATGCCTACGCCGGTGGCGATACCCGGTCCTTCGCCAACCGAGAGCACATCTGGATTTTTGCCATCAGCCACGCCGCGAAACGACACGCCGACATGCTGGCTGACCGCGGTGCTGCAATCCTGAAGGTGAATATCGAATGGCACGGGGTTGGCATCTTCCCCGGCTGAATGAAAGCGATTACTGCTGATCTGCCCCATATTGACGGTCATCTGCTGGTCGCCGGCTTCAACGCGGCAGGACTCGGCGATGATGACGCCCTGAAAACGCATGTTTCCCCCGGCGACCGTGACGTTCCAGTGGTTGCCGGCCAGCGCCAGCGGCGAAAGCAGAAACATCAGCAGACCTGTCTTCACTCCTTGCATCGTTATCACCCCAATCCCGTAGTGGATAACGGGCCATCCTGGCCCGGAATGCTTCCCTGTCTGATGTTTGAATTACTCGTATTGCACTTTGAAGGTGGCGTCTGCGTTAGCAGTACCGGCAGTAGCCGCGCCAGTGGCGTAGTAACGCGCCTGGAAAGGAATGATGTTGGTGCCGTCGTTCAGCGTGGTGGCCGCGCTGAAGGTTGCGCCATCCAGGCCCAGCGGAGTGCCGGTTTTGTCGAGGATCTGTACGCCGACGTTGGTCGCGCCGCCAGCAGCGGAGCTCTGCAGAGCCAGAACGCTGGTGTTGGTGCTATCAACCGCGGTACCAGAGAAAGCCACAGAGGCTTTAGTGGCAACAGTGGTATCACAGTCGTCTAACTGAATGTTGAAGCCTACAGCGGAGCTGGTGCTGCCCGCGGTAGCCAGTTTTGCTGAACGAACCTGGCCTAACTGAACGGTCTGATCGATAGAACCGGCATCGACTGCACAGGCTGCGTTGACGATTTCTCCTTTAAAATGCACTGTACCGCCATTTACCGTGGTGGTATCGGCCAAGGCCGCCGCGGAGCTCAGGGACAGAGCTGACAGAACAACGATTGCCAGTGTTTTGATTTTCATGCTGTTTTCCTTTAAACAAAATCGATATTACGAACCAAAATTGGCAGCCGTTTTGCCTTCCAGGCATTCCATAAATCAGCCGAATGGTGCGACTGCCGGTTCTGCACAGTTTTCGCCCCACTGATGAGTCAATTGGGGCCATTTTGACTCATCGGGATTTATGGCTTTTATTTTGTTAATGCTGATATATTTTTGGATTTATATACTGATAACTATTTATTTTGTGGATTTAATAACTGCTCACTTGCCGGGCATGGAAAAACGGCTTGTTTGAGTTCAATGTTGAGAAGCGGGCGTATGGGAGAGAGTCTGACGAGGATAAGTAAAGAAAGGTCGTTGGAGAATTTAATGAAAATCAATTAGATAAAAATTTTTTTGATGAAATATGCACTTGTCAGTTGCAAAAGATTACAAAACATTTTTATGATATAGACAGTTTGGCCCCAATTGACTTGTTCAATATTAAAAATTTTCCTTTTTATCAATTGGTTATCTTATTTCTTCCGCGCTTGTAAATTTTCCTCCAAAAGGTTGTTTCTTTCCCAAATCCCGGCAAAACGTGCTGCATTACTTGCGGTGTAACGGACAGTGTGGCGAATATTACGATGTCCGAGATAATCTTGTATCAAACGGGTATCAGCCCCTCTTTCAGCTAGCTCATAGCCGCAGGCGTGACGCAGCATATGCGGATGCGTATGAGTGACGGTACCGGCTTCTTCTCCGGCAGCGCGGATAATGCGATAGGCCTGTTGCCGAGAAAGCGGCGTACCGCGGCGCGAGATAAATAGCGCGTCGCTTTTGCCTGCGGCCTTCCAACTGGCCCGTTGTTGCGTCCAGCGCTCTATCGCTTCGCGCTCATCAAAACGCAGCGGGTGCACGGTAGAGAAACCGTTCTTTAAACGCCGTACATTGATGCGCCCTTCGTTGAGATCGAGATCGCGATAGTGCAGATCGAGTAGTTCACTGATACGCATCCCGTGGCGAAACGCCAACAGGATCAGACAGTAATCCCGTTCACCGGTTGGGCCGTGCTGGGCCGCCTGCATCATTGCCTGTACTTCTTTGGCGGTGAGAAAACGACGTCGGTTCACAATTTTGAGCTCCTGAATTTACGTTTACTTATAAGGGATATCCTGAGAAAAAGATCCCAGGATGGATAAAAAATAATCTGAATGCAAAGGCCGTATTATTTGAAGGGGCTAATGACAAAACAGGTATCACATTACATTTACACATGCATAAATTATCGCCACGCGATAATTCTTATTTTTATCTATTTTATTGTTTACCACAATAGAGCCACGCCAGGTCGCTGGCAGGTGCATAAAATAGCAAGGAAAAAAGTTAATGCCAGCTATTTATTGAACGGAAAACATGTGCTGAAAGGATTAATTTAACAATAAATAACGAACTTATATCCTGATAAATTACAGGTGCATAGAAACGTTTTTTTTCATGTTCTAAATAAGAACTTTTAAGAACAATAAACATATTTAACGTATGGTTAATTTTTATTAATGTTTTGCAAGAAAAAATCTATATATGAGGTAAGCTGCTTTTTATCGCAGCCTAAACAGAGCAAATTTGCAACAGTCTTGCCGGGGATAGCGGGCAGGGGCTGGCAGTAGTAGGGGGAACCGATAACGAAACGCCATCCGTGGCGTAAGGTTACCTTACTGGAAAAGCGACGTTCTCTGCTTCTCACGGGATTTATCCCAAATCCCGTAAAAGCGTCCGGCGTTGCTGGCCGTGTACCAGACGGTATGGCGAATGTTACGGTGACCGAGGTAATCCTGGATAAGACGCGTATCGATACCCATATTGGCCAGCGCAAAGCCGCAGGAGTGACGCAACATGTGCGGATGAATTTCCAGCGGTAATCCTGCCTGATCGCCGGAGGCGGAAATAATCTGGTAAAACTGTTGGCGTGAAAGTGGATTACCTTTGCGTGATAAAAATAACCACTCGCTGGTGGATTGCGGATATTCATCACGAATATCCAGCCAGCGCTTTAGCGCCTGGATCTCTTTATTAAGCAACGGATGAGTGGTTGAGAACCCTTTTTTTAAACGGTGGATATAAATACATTTTGAGCGTAAATCAATATCTGAAATTCGCAGTCGGCAAATTTCACTGGCACGAAACCCATGAATAAAACAAAGCAATGTCAGGCAATAATTACGAGCAGCATGTGGTCCACTATTGGCAGCGTTAAGTAGTGACTCGATTTCATTCTGAGTCAGGAAGTTCCTTTTTTTTATTTCGCTATTATTCTTCATTATGTTCCCTTTCTATTGCAGGCGTACATTACTATCCCATAGGCTCTGGTTGGCCTATTACAGGATCCGAAGATAGGTTTCGCATTTTATGAGTAAGCATGATGCGGATCGTTTTTAATATCCCTCAAGTTACAAGGACTGTATCGCGGCAACGCTGCGCGAAATCCAGTGGGTATAATGAAGTCTCCCCGCCGCCGGGGTGAAGTGCGCTGGCGAATTTTTGATGCGATGCGCTCAGGCATTTGATGTATATCGCTTTTCCTGGGGGTTTACACGTCCTGTTCATCCTTTCTCCTCTTGAGTATGCGCGCTTACAGCAAGGTCATTGACTACCAGCTGATAAACTGAGTCCTGGCTGGATAACGTTGTGACCGTTATCCATGAGGATAATTGCCTCAATAAACAGGTTGGTATTGCGTAAATGTTTTACCGTAGGCAAACAGCGTCAGGCACTTGCTAGCATTCACTGCAACACGACAACAGCGATTAAACCATACTGCAAAAATCGTAGAGAGAATAGCGTTAATAAATGTGCAGACGTTTCAAAGAGAGATTTTACTTTTTATCGAGCAGTCGGAATTTTCCGCTCGAGTAATCAGTTAATGGATGACTAAATCGGAGTTTTTCAGCAGTTTTAGGAAGTTATCGATGTTGGCCATTCAGCCGTAACCACTTATGATACATAGATAATTCATCTTCAGGAGCTCAGGGAAATAGATGAGCCAGCTTCCGTGGTTTAGCAACTTAATAACTACCTGTGACCCACGATTATATTTGTTGGTAAGGCCATGCGGCGCTAAAGAAGTTACCCTATGAGCGCCGCTGCTTACGAATTATCTTAACTGCTGGTAGAACAGGATAATAGCGATGGCAATCATAATCACCCCAGAAACCATGCTTACTCCCTTAGCCGCCTGCGGGCGGGCTGCCAGTACCGCGCGCGAACCGTAGCCGACCAACAGATAAATTAGCGTACAGGTCATCAGGTGCATCGCGCCCAGCGCCGACATCTGCAGCGCCAGCGGCCAACTGCCGTGCGGATCGGTAAACTGCGGTAGCAGGGCGAGGAACAACAGAAAGACTTTTGGATTAAGGCCGCTAATACATAATCCTTTCATCGCCCACGCATTCCAGCTGCCAGCCGATTGTTGCGCCGCGCCTGGCGCCGCCGGATGGCGTAATATCGTAACCCCGAGCCACAGTAAATAGGCCGCGCCCGCCAGCGTGATCGCCGATAGCGCTAGCGGATGACCGGCGATTAACACCCCGACGCCAGCGACGACGATAATGGTCGCCAGTAAATGGCCTGACATCAGTCCCATCACCGCCGGAACGACGCGACGACCGTTGATACCAGCGCTAATGGCATAGGCCCAGTCGGCGCCAGGGGTAATAATCAATAGAAACGAAACTATCCAGAAGCTGGCGATCAGGCTCATTTCCATCAGCAACGCTCCGCAACGATATTAGACATCACACACTCGCAAAATTAGGTTATCGTGTGAGAAAGAATATCGACATAGAAGCGAAATGAGCTTTCAATGTTATGTTGAAAACCGGCGATTAAAGAGAAAATCTTCCAAATGGATAGCATAGATCGAAAAATTCTTGCTGAGCTGCAGGCGGATGGGCGTCTGTCGATAACCGAACTGGCGGAGCGGGTGAATTTGAGTCTTTCTCCTTGCCACCGACGTCTACGCGCGCTGGAGCAAGAGGGGGTAATCACCGGCTATCGCGCCAATCTCGATCCGGGAAAAATGGGGTTCAATTTTCTGGCTATCGTGTTCGCCACGTTAAAAGAGGGCGATAAGAAAGCGGTCAGCGCTTTTGAGGAGGCGGTGGCGGAGATCCCGCAGGTTGTGCTGGCGCAACGCTTGTTTGGCGATCCGGACTACCTGATGCACGTCGTCACCCGGGATCTTCCTGCCTTTCAGAAACTCTATGATGACAAACTATCGGCGATGCCGGGCGTGCAGCATTTACGCTCAACGTTGGTGATGAAGACGGTGGTGCAGGATCGTCCTTTCCCACTGGAGACGTTAAACGCTTCCCGCTAATGCCCTGTGGCAGGGCATTAGCGCTCGTATGGCGAATCACCATTTCTCATCACGCGCGTTCTGGCGACCCTCACGGCGGTTGTCGCGTTTATCTACGCGACAGCTCATGTTGCTCTGTTGATCGTTTCTCACACAGTCGTGTTTTTCTTCGCGTCCACTCTGGCGCGCATCCTGACGGATATCACGGGCATCCTGGCGTTTTTCCGCGCGGTAGGTGGCGTGCGCGGTGAGCGTCGGCAGCAGCAGGGCGGCGGTAAGCAGAGGCAGGATCATTTTTTTCATTGTCGGAACCTTAAATATAAAAATAAATCACGGAAGGTTATAATTGTGGTTCGTAATCTTATGTAAATCGACACAAAATGTGCTGAACTCTCCTTTTTTTAGTTTATTATTAAACAAGCTTGGTAAATTCTCATTTTATTATTCTCGTTGCTACGTATTTTGGCTTATTACGCTAAAGAGATTACGAATATGGCATCAGGGCTCATTCGCTTTAAGTATTTGCATTGATTTTTATCAACGATCCTTATTCATCCTATTGTGGCGGATATTTAGCCATGCGATGCTCGCGGCATGAGATTTTTCTCAGTCCCCGCAAAGTTAAATGGAATTGTTAATAAAAGGAATATTATATGAAACGTTCAGTTATTGCTGCTGCAGTATTTTCAACCGTGCTGATGAGTGTTAATGCTTTTGCCGCGGCGCCAAATGAAGAGCAGGGTGAGTTAGTTATTATTGGTAATGTTATTAATTCTTCTTGTCGTTTTGAAACCGATTATAGCAGTACAATTCAATTGGCTGATGTTGATGCCACCCGTTTTGCCGGCATGTCGGCCGGTCAAGTCTTATCCGGTAATTTCGCCACCAGTAGCGATCCATTAACTATTGTTTGCCCGGAAGGCACGGTATTGAAATCGATTGATATTAGCGGCGGGACCTATACTGCCGGCGGCGTACTTAATCCTATCGCGACTACAACTTCTGCTAACGGGGTCGGTTTTAAATTAAAACTGGGTGAATCGGAGATTAATGAAAATACCATGTATGACGTCAATAATTTGCCGGGGGCGGTGACTTCTATGGGCAATGGCGTCTATCAAATGAACTTCTCTGCGCAATACGCCCGAATTAATGCCGCCACTCCGGTGACCGCCGGTGAAGTCCGCTCGGTGTTAACGATTGCCGTCTCTGCGGAGTAAGGACCTGTGCCGGCGCTTCGCCGGCAATTATTGTGCTAAGGGTGTGGTGCTATGAAACGGATTTTATTAGCAGGTTTATTTATCGCTATGCAGCCCGCGCATGCCGGAGTGGTGATTTTCGGTACCCGGGTGGTTTATCCGGCTGAGAAACAAGAAGTGGTCGTACAGTTGATGAATCATGGCGCCCGCTCTTCACTGGTGCAGTCGTGGATTGACGATGGCAATACCTCGTTGCCGCCGGAAAAAATCAACGTGCCGTTCCTGCTGTCGCCGCCGGTGGTGCGCATAGCGGGTAACTCCGGCCAGCAGCTGCGAATAAAAAAATTAGCCAACAAACTTCCGCCAAACAAGGAGTCGCTGTTTTATCTCAACGTACTCGATATTCCTCCGAATACGCCAGGAAGTGAGGGGGCGAATACGCTGCGGTTTGCCATGCAAAACCGTATTAAGCTTTTTTATCGTCCTAAAGGCATTGCGGCGGTAAATAAAGATACGTTTAAAAATATTTCGCTGTCTTCCAGAAAAAACGCTCTGCATATCGCCAATGGTACCGCAAATTGGCTGACGATTACTGAAGTTAAAGTCAGTAATGTTAAAGTTAATGAGCGCAGCGTGATGATTGCGCCGTTATCCAGTCAGGATGTCATTTTAAAAAATAATCTCGCCCGCCAGTATTCGCTAACGATGATTGATGATAATGGAAACTTTATTAGCGACAGGCTCAATGTAAAATAATAAATAATGGAGTTGGCCATGTTAAGGATGACGCCGCTTTCCTCAATGATATTGTTGGTTTTATTATCCGGTCAGCTGCAGGCCGCTGAAGAGACTTTTGATACCAATTTCATGATCGGCGGAATGAAAGGTGAAAAATCATCAAGCTTTCACTTTGCGGATAATCAACCACTGCCCGGTGAATATGAATTAGATATTTACGTCAATAAACAATGGCGTGGTAAATATCCAATCGTAGTCGCCAGTAATCCGGATGATACCTGCCTGTCATCGACATTATTAAATCAGCTGGGAATCAAAGCGGATAGCGCGCAGATGGCAAAGGATAACCAGTGCATGACGCTAAAATCCGCGGTGCGCAGCGGTAGTTATACCTTTAATATCAATATTTTTCAGCTTGATTTAGAAATTCCGCAGGCCTACGTGGAGGATCTTGAGCGCGGCTACGTCGCGCCGGAAAGCTGGGACCGCGGCGTTAACGCGCTGTATACCTCTTATTATCTGAGCCAGTATTACAGTGACTATAAAAATAACGGCAATAACAAAAGCACCTACGCCCGCTTCAATAGTGGGCTGAACCTGTTGAGCTGGCAGTTGCACTCTGATGCCACTTACAGCAAAGCCGATAGCGGCAGCGGCGACTGGAAAAGCAATACCCTGTATCTGGAACGCGGCTTTGCGCCGATTTTAGGCACCTTGCGCGCGGGCGACATGTATACCTCAGCGGATATTTTCGATGCGGTACGCTTTCGTGGGGTTCGTCTGTTCCGCGACATGCAAATGTTGCCAAACTCAAAACAGAACTTCACGCCGATCGTGCAGGGGATTGCCCAGAGCAACGCGCTGGTAACCATTGAGCAGAACGGCTTCACCGTCTATCAGAAAGAGGTGCCGCCGGGGCCTTTTGCGATTGCCGATTTACAACTCGCCGGCGGCGGGGCGGATCTCGATGTCACTATCCGGGAAGCCGACGGCTCGGTAACCACCTACCTGGTGCCTTATTCCTCGGTACCCAATATGTTGCAGCCGGGGGTATCTAAATATGACATTGCCGCCGGGCGCAGCCATATCGAAGGTGCCAGCAATCAGGAAGACTTTATGCAGGCCAGCTATCAATATGGCCTGAACAACCTGCTGACCCTGTATGGCGGTACCATGCTAGGCACCGATTATCAGGCTTTCACTATGGGAACCGGATGGAATACCCATCTCGGCGCGATATCCGTTGACGGCACCTGGGCGCGTAGCGATCAGGATAACGGTACTTTTGAAGGGCAAAGCTATCAGATTGCCTACAACAAATACCTCACCCAGACTAAAACGCGTTTCGGAATGGCGGCTTATCGCTATTCAACCAGCGACTATCGTACTTTTAACGATCATGTTTGGGCGAAGAACCGTAATAGTTATCACCATGATGATAATGATGTTTACAACATTGATGACTATTATCGCTATGATTTTGGACGTAAAAATAGTTTCTCCGCCAACATCAGCCAGTCGTTGCCGGAAGGGTTGGGGTCTTTTTCACTGAGTGCCTTGTGGCGTGACTACTGGGGAAAAAGCGGCAGCAATAAAGATTATCAGCTGAGCTACTCTAATAACTGGCAGCGGGTTTCCTGGACCATTTCGGCCAGCCAGACCTATGATGAAGATCATCATGAAGATAAGCGCTTTAACCTCTTCATTTCGATTCCGCTTATCTGGGGAGAGAGCGACAGCGTACTGGCGCGTCGTTTGACGCTGTCGAATTCGACGACCTTCGATAATGACGGTTTTGCCTCCAATAACACCGGCATCAGCGGCACAGGCGGCCAGCGCGACCAGTTTGACTATGGCGTGAACTTTAGCCGTCAGCAGCAAAACCATGAAACCACCGCCGGCGGCAACCTTACCTGGAACGCGCCGCTGGCGACGCTGAGCGGCAGCTACAGTCAGTCGTCGAAATATACCCAGGCCAGCGGCAGCCTGTCAGGCGGGGTGGTGGCCTGGTCCGGCGGCGTCAATTTCGCTAGCCAGCTTTCGGAAACCTTCGCCATTATTCAGGCGCCGGGCCTGGAAAATGCTTACGTCAATGGTCAGAAATATCGCACCACCAACGGTCAGGGAACGGTCATTTTCGATCACGTATTGCCTTACCGTGAAAGTTCGCTGCTGCTGAATACCGCCAATACGCAGAGCAAAACCGAGTTGATTGGCAACCGTAAAGCGGTCGCTCCGTACCGCGGGGCGGTGGTGCTGGCGCGTTTCGATACCGACCAGCGTCAACCCTGGCTTATTCACGCCGAACGCCCGGACGGTACGCCGCTGAAATTTGGCTATGAAATTGAAGATAACGACGGACAGAATGTCGGCGTCGTCGGCCAGGGCAGCATGCTGTATATCCGCACCGATAACGTACCGCCGTCGATAACCATCGCGGTCGATAAGCAGCAGGGCCATTACTGCACCATTACATTTAAACATACCATTGATGAAGGTAAGACCTATGTCTGCCGCTAAAAGGACGATTTTCATGAAATGGATAATTTTGCTGGTATTAAGCTTATGCTCTTTTTTAGCGCGAGCGGGGAATTGCGATGTCACGCCAAATGTTAATTCTTTGACGATTGACGCCAGCGGTAATTATACCTTTAAGCCACTGGCGGCCAGCGGTGATTTGAATGTCAGAAACAGCGATATTCAGTCTGAGGGATTTCACTTTATCTGCAACAGTACGCAAAATGTCAGCGTCTCGGTGGCGTCGTCGCCCCCTGAGGATAAAGACTTCTATGTAGTAGTCGGCAGTAAAACCTACGTGATGGAGTTTTCTCTCGATCCTGCGAAACTCAACGCTCTTGCGGATGGTAACATCCGCAAAAATCAGAGTTATAACTTAGCGGATATTTTTAACAGCGTAATCGGCATTCGTTATGTGATTAAAGAAGGCGCCGCAGTCGGGAGGCAGGTTCAGCCTGGCGAATCATTCCCGTTGGTTTACTCGATGCGCTTTGAGTACTGTAAAGGCAATAAAGATTGCCATGTGATAAACATCAATTACACCTTTAACGTGACCCTGCAGATTAATATCATGACCTGTGGTTTTAACGTCCCGAACCGCCTCATTAATATGGGCGATTACAGCTACTTTGATATTAAAGAAGACAAAGCGCAATATCGCATGGAAAGCGTCAATATCGATTGTAGCCAGGACGAGTCGGCGGTATTCGAATTGACGCCGGGTAAAATTGATTATTACTTTGTCGCCGCCTCCGGCTTTGCCGGCACCAGCAAAATATTGAAGAATGACGATCAGGAGGCCGCCACCGGCGCCGGCGAAGTCGGTTTTCATCTGCGCGATAGCCAGGGCGGGGAACTCCAGTACGGCAGCGGTTTCCTTTATCACTCCGACGAGGAGGCCCGGCATGGCAGCAACAACCCGATCTATCTGCAAATCAAACCGATGAAATATGGCGAGAATATCCGCGGCGGTACGATTAAAAGCCGTGTCATTATCGTGGTGAACAATAACTAGCCCTCTGTACCGCGCGCCTTCCTTTGCGCGCGGTGTACGTGGTTTACGTGGTTGCGACCGGTTCAGGTCGCAACTGCTGCTGGCGAATACTCACCAGCGCTACCAGCGCCAATAGCGCAAAGGCCAGCAGCATCAGCGCAATGGGGATATAGCTATCCCACATCATTAAAAAAGCTACCGCCAGCATCGGGCTAATACCACCGGAAATCACCGCCCCAATCTCATGCCCCAGCGCCAGCCCGGTGTAGCGTACCTCCACCGGAAACAGATCCACCATCAGACACGGCTGCGCGGCAATCATCGCGCCATGGCACAATGGCAATGCCAACAGCATGGCGAGCAGCATCGCCGGGAAGGTGTGCATATTCAGTAGCCAGAAGAAGGGGAAGGCCACCAGCGCCATACCTATCACGCCGATGTAGTAAAGCCGCTTACGGCCAATGCGATCGGAAAGCCATCCCCAGCCGAGAATCGTGGCGATCTCCACCGTCATAGCGATGGTGACCGCCGCGATCAGGTCGCGGGTGTCGATGCCGATATGTTTGCAATAGACCACTGAAAATGTGAAGAAGATATACACCGCGCCGTTTTCCGCCAGCCGCAGGCCGATTGCCTGCAATATCGCTCGTGGATGATTTTTAAAGGCGCTGAGTACCGGTAAATGATGGGCCTCATGTTTGCTGTCGTTTTCTGCTTTGCGCGCCACGAATTCCGCGTTTTCCTGGATGTTACGGCGAATATAGACGCCCACCAGAAAGATAAACAGGCTGAGCAAAAACGGAATACGCCACGCCCACGACATCACCTCTTCCTGCGGCAGAAGCTGCACCAGATAGAATGCCAGCGAAGAAAGAACAAACCCGCCGCAGACCCCCACCTGGCTCCAGGCGGTGTAGTACCCTTTTTGGCTTTCCGGCGCGTTTTCGCTCAGCATTAATACGCCGCCGCCCCATTCACCGCCGGAAGCCACGCCCTGTACAAAGCGCAGCGTAATCAAGGCGATTGGCGCCAGCACGCCGATGTGAGCGTAGGTTGGCAGCAGGCCAATTAAGAACGTACTGGCGCCCATCAGCGTCAGGGTGATGATCAGCGTCATTTTACGGCTGTAGCGATCGCCGAGATGGCCGAATATCACGCCGCCGAGCGGACGGGCGATAAAGCCGATGGCGAAACCGGAAAAGGCTAAAAATGATCCGAGCAGCGGGTCATTACTGGCGGGGAAAAACAGCGGCCCGAAGACCAGCGCCGCCGCGGTGCCATACAGGAAAAAATCGTACCATTCCAGCGAGTTGCCGAGAAAAGACCCGATGATTAATTTGCGCATAGGTTGCGCCGGGGGGACCGTTGTACCGCTCACAGCTCCAGACATAAGGTTAACTCCAGTGCAGGTGAATCAGGCGGCGCCTGCTGGCGCCGGGCGATGGGTCGGCAGGGTTTTTATGGTTATGATGAAACTTAACGGCACGACGCCATGCTAAGGGTGTGGAACTGGCGATTAAACCAGACCAGCCCGTCGCTGGGGTTGCCGAAGCGGATCTGTTTGACCTCGCAGTAAAATACGCTGTGGCTGCCCACTTCGTGGCTGTCGGCAATGACGCAGTCGCAGTTCGCCACGGCGGAAGCCAGCGCCGGTGAACCGGTCTCCAGCGTCAGCCATTCGTCGTGCAGGAAGCGTTCTTCAGAGCGGATTTGGCCATTGGCGAAAATCCCGGACAATTGTTGATGCTGACCGGAGAGCACGTTAACGCACAGCACGCCGTTGTGCTGGAATTTGCCGTGCGCGAAGGACGAGCGGTTCATACATACCAGCAGCGTCGGCGGCGAATCCGTCACGCTACACACCGCCGAAGCGGTAAAGCCGAAGCGGCCCGCCGGGCCATCGGTGGTAATGATGGTGATCGCGCTGCCCAGCTGCGCCATGGCATTACGAAAATCAGATGTCAGGTTCATAGTAATACCCGTTATTTCAGTTTGACGTATTCGAAGCCTGCAATAACCAGCCGCGGGGTTTTAGCCCGCGAACAGCACAGCAGGATCTGGTCGTTATCTTCGCGTTCTTCTTCGGTTAAATACTCGTCGCGGTGGTCAGGTACGCCGCTACAAACGTTGGCGAGGCAGGTGCCGCAGACGCCCTGTTGGCAGGAGACTTTCACTTTGATGCCGGCTTTTTGCAGCGCGGCGACGATGGTCTCGTTTTCGCCGACGGTAACGCTAAGGTTGAGTTCCGGAACCTCAACCTCAAAACTGCCGCCGCTGGTTTCTACCTCGCGGTTGAAATACTCCTGATGCAGCCGCTCCGCGCTGAAACCGCACCCCTGAGCCGTTTCATTAATCCACGCCATAAAACCCTCCGGACCGCAAACGTACAGGTGACCGGCGGCGGCGTGAGGCGTCAGGAGTTCCTGAGGGCGGATCCTGCCGTTTTCATCGCTGATATGTAGCTGAACCTGGGCGCTAAAGTGGCAATCCGCCAGCTCGGCCAGAAACGCCATTCCCTCACGGCTGTGGCCGCAGTAATGCACTTCGAAGGATTTCCCGGCGCGAAATAGCGTATCGGCCATCGCCAGCATCGGCGTGATGCCAATGCCGCCGCCGATCAGAATGGTATGAGGCGCCGACATCTCCAGCGCGAACAGGTTGCGCGGGGGGCTAATTTGCACCTCGTCGCCGGGCTGTAAAGCGTGCGCCGCCAGCGAACCGCCGCGCGAGGCGCGATCTTTGAGGATCCCCAACCGATAGCGCTGCGGGTGATGGGCGCTGCCGCACAGCGAATACTGGCGCACGATGCCATCGCCAAGATGCAGATCGATATGCGCCCCGGCGCTAAACGAGGGCAGGGGAGCGCCGTCCGGCGAGGCCAGCGTCAGGACTACCACCTCGGCTCCCTGAATTTCGCGTTCTGTGACGCGTACCGTCAATGTTTCAGCCATAGTTTTTCTCCACCCGCGAAGGGCTTAACGCATATAAATGCCGCCGTTGATGTCCCAGGTCGCGCCGGTGATAAAGGTGGCGGAGGGCGCCGCCAGCAGTTCTACCGCGCGGGCGACCAGCAGCGGATCGCCAAGCCGCTTCATCGGGATCATCTCCAGCAGCGCCGGCATTTTCTCTTCCGGCACCGCGGCGCGAACGGAAGGAAGATCCAGCGGCCCCGGCGCAATCGCGTTGACGCTCACCCCGGAGTTGCTCAGGGCGCGGGCGAAGACTTTGGTCAGCGTAATAATGCCGCCCTTGGAGGCTGCATAGTGGGCGCCGGAGGCGGTGCCGCCGTTTTGCCCGGCCAGCGACGCGAGGTTAATAATGCTGCCCCGCTGGCGCTGGCTGAAATAGCGGCCGATGGTCTGGCAGCCGACGAAGGTACCACGCAGATTGGTGCTGGTGACGCGATCGAACTCCTCCACGTCGATCTCCATGATCGGTGTGGTCAGGGTTAAGGCGGCGTTGTTGACCAGCACGTCGAGTTCGCCGAAGCGCGCGCGGATCTGCGCCAGCGCGTCGCTGAACTGTTGCGGCTGGCGAATATCCAGCGCCAGCGGCAGCAGCCGCTGCTGGCTGGGATCGATCTCCTGGGCGCTACGGGTGACCGTATCGAGGTTGAGATCCGCCATCGCCACCTGATAGCCCTGTTGCCAGAGATGGCGGCTAATAACCAGCCCGAGGCCGTTGGCCGCGCCGGTAATAAGTACGCTACGTGTCATAAAGTCCTCACAGGATGTAGCCAATGCTATGCAGGTAATCGTCGCCGTTAATCAGGCGCACGACCTTTTGCAGGATGCGGAAACTGTCGCCCTCCGGCGCCAGCGTCCAGGTGACGTCAGCGGCGTAGTGCTGTTCATTGCCCTTGCGGTACTCGTAAAGGAATTGGGCGCAGCGTACTTCGACGACCTCATCGCTGGCGCTGAGCAGGCGATAACGGCCGCTCATGCGGATAGTGCGCGCGCGCGGGGTGGTGGAGATCGACTCGCCGCTGTATAAACGCTGCACGCGTTTTTCCCGCATCTCGTGGTTGTCGTAGGCGTAGTTGAGCACGTTGGCGAAATCGGTGGTCTGCTGGTCGATGGGGATGATGTACATCCCCTCGGTGCGCCACAGCGCCAGCCATTCGCGAAATTCGCCTTGATCGAGCAGGTCCGCTTCCAGGTTAATAAACTGAATGGCGGCGTTGAGGATAGGTGATGTATTCATTATTGCCCCCGGTGGTCAGCGGTCATGTACTTTTTCCATTGTTGATAGGCGGCGCGCATGCCGGTTTCGGCGCTGACGTCGCTGCGCAGGCCGTCGGCGGTGCGGACTTCGCCGGGCAGGCCGCGGTTGAGCATGATCCACAGATCGTCGCCCGCGCCGCCGCCGCGCTGCACCCGCTCCCAGGCCTCTGAATCATCGGGGGTGCCGAAGCCCATCGGCCCCTGGAAGTGTTCGTGCAGCCGCAGGCGCGCCTGGTTGGCGATCGCCGAGCCATCTTTCATGGTCAGCACCATGTGATGAATTTCCGTCTCTTTTACCGATATCGGCTGCAGCACGCGGAAGAAGGCCATTGAACAGGCGACATTGGGGAACAGGTTAAGGTTAAAACCGCTGCCGCCGACCGCGCGTACGATGCGCCGCACCTGCTGCTCGTCGTGGCCTTCCTCGCGCAGGGCCTGGGCCAGTTCGCTAAAGCGCTCCGGGATTGGCGCATCGAGATTGGCTTCCAGATCGATAAGCTCGGGGATCATCACCATCACGCTGTGGCCGTTGCCGAGATCTTCCACGAAGCCTTTGCCGTCGACGAAGTTGAGCATCTCTTCGGTCTGTTTATCGACCGAGCTTAAAAACGACTTATGGACGATCGGGAAGTGATAGCCGTCGGTGGTATTTTCCAACTGGATTTTCCAGTTACCGGGAAAGCGAAAACGGTGCGCGGCCGTGGCCTGCAGCGCGAAGCCAGCCCCCTGTTTCATGAACAGATCCATCCATTTCATCGCCGGGCCGAGGAAGTCGGTCAGCGGTTCAATGTCGTGGTTGAAGCTGGCGAAAATCATTCCGGCGTAGCTTTCAACGCGCAGGCGCACCATGCCGAGCTCAGATTTGTTCAGCGTATCGCCGTAGCTCTCCGGATGCGGCACGCCGCGCAGCGCGCCGTCGAGGCCATAGCCCCAGCCGTGATACGGGCAGGTAAAACCGTTCGTTTTCCCGCTGCGATGTTCGCAAACGGTGGCGGCACGGTGGCGGCAGCGGTTGAGCAGCACGTTGATATTGCCTTTGCGATCGCGCACGACGATCACCGGCTGGGTACCCACCATCGAGGATTTATAGCTGCCGGCGTCAGGGATTTCGCTCTCGTGGGCGACCCATACCCAGGTACGGTTAAAAATGTTGTCGATTTCGAGGTCGAAAATTTCCTCGGAAGTATAGAGACAGGTATGGACCCGGTCGCTTTGCACCAGTGCCGCCAGCGTTTCGGCGGTATGGCTGGTATCGATATTTTTTACCGGAATACATTCAGACATTGTCACTCTCCACATATCTCTTTTAATGACCATCAGGCACCGGTAAATCGGCGAGCGAATGCCAGTTATCTACCGGGCGGCTAAATAAATTACGGGTGGTAAAATGATGAATTAACCACTGTTGATCTTGTTTAATAAATTCAATGACGAGCTCCGCGCTATTTAAATGCGAGCCGCCGCGGCGAAACGTTGAAGCCTGCAGCATTTTCCAGCGGCCGACCGCGCGGTTATTTTCGTCGACGCGAATATGCTCGGCCGTTAAATAATGTACGTTGATGGCGAAGTGTGACGGCTCGCTAATATAAGCGTTCATCATCCCGACGATCGCCGCTCTGCCGCAATGGCGCCCGAGCTTGTGTTGATATAATTCGCCGATGCCTTCCCAAATAGCCGTTTCGCTAAATAGCGCGCCAATTTGCCGGGCGGTATCCGGATGCGTCAGGTCATCACAAAGATGCATATACTGGCTGATGGCGTTACGGATCTGCACTACGGCTTCCAGCTTTTCCAGGCGTTGCAGCATTTCTTCATTCATTACCGGCTCCGTGTTGACTCATAAATAGCCGGGCTGCGGCGAGTGGCCGAAGAACATATTGCCGGCGTTGATGTACGTCAGCTCGCCCATAAAGGCGTGCTGGGTGATGACCATGGAGTCGCGGGCATAGCGCTGAAGCGGGCTGCGCATCGATATGCCCGGCATCCCGGCCAGTTTCAGCGCGCGGGTGGTAACCGAAGCAGAAACTCGGGTAATGTGGGTGGAAGAGAGGCGCATGGCGTTAATCCGCTCTTCTCCCGGTTCATCGCCGCGCAGAATCGCCTGCCAGACGTCGTCGATGGCGTCATAGAACCAGCAGCGCGCCGAACGCAGTTCCGCTTCACAGTGGGCGATTTCCATCTGCGCGAATTGACGATCCGCCAGGCACGGTGCGCCGGTGACCGAGCTCTGGCGTTCGGCAATGGCGTAAATTTCCGATAACGCCGCGCGGGCGATACCCAGCGCTACCACCGACAGTACCTGAGTGGCCAGCGACAGTACCGGGTAGCGATACAGAGGGCCTTCGAGGTTAAGTTCGCCGCCGCGAATAAAGGTCCACTCCTGCGGCACGAAGGCATTATTCAGCACTACGTCATGGCTGCCGGTACCGGAGAGGCCGACCGTATTCCAGACCGGATCGATGGTGAACTCCCCGGCGGGTAGCACCGCGATGCGCGGCAGCGGACGATCGCTGCCGTCATCGGTCAGAATGCCCACGCCGATAAGTTCGGCGCCGCTGCAGCCGCTGGCGAAGCTCCAGCGCCCACTGACGCGGTAGCCGCCATCCTGAGTCGTCGCTTTTTGCGGCGGGAAGATCCCGCCGGCAAAGACAATATCCGGCCCGTGGCGGTAAAGCTCATCGAGACTGCTCGGCGGCAGGCCGCCAAGATAAAACGGATTCATGCCGAAACTCGCCACCCAGCCGGCGGATCCGTCAGCCGTTGAGAGCGTTTCAATTAACTGGCAAAATTCCGCCGGCGAGATTTCATCGCCGCCGTAGCGTTTTGGCACCAGCGCGCGATAAACACCAATCTTTTTAAAGCGGGAAATGATATCCGCCGGGATATATTTCTGCTGCTCGAATTCCTCGCTGCGCTTTTTAATATCCGCGAGTAATTCGGCAAACTCTATTGTCGTGGCGTGCAGGGTCTTTTCCGCACGCGAAGTTGCAGAGGGGTTTAACATGCGATTTAGCCTCTTCCAGTTAATGAAAGTACGGTTTTATTATTTTAATTTTTCCAGCAAATACTCAGCGTAATTAAGTAAATCGAACTCTTTATTTTTATTGGCGACTAATTGCAGCGCCACCGGGCGATGATTAATTTCGCCAAGCGGCAGGCTCAGGGCCGGATGGCCGCTTAAATTAAATGGGCGCACCAGACGAGTCAGGTTGACTACCTTGAGCGGATCCGCCGCTTCTTCCAGCGTTGGCGGACATTCCGGCAGGGTCGGCAGCAGAATCAGCGGTGTTTTCGCCAACTGGGCGTCCACCGCGGCGCTAAATTGTTGACGCACGCTTTCCGCAGCCTGCCGCTGCTGAGGGCCAATTTCCGCGCCGGCGCGGATCCGCTGGGCGACGTCCGGCGCCAGATTCGGCGCGCTGATGATGCTGTGAAACGCCAGCCAGTTTTCCTGGCTTATCACCGTAAGCCCGGCCTGATGCGCTTCGTTGAATCCCGGCAGTTCAGCGCGAGTCCATGCCAGGCCCGCTTGCTGCAGACGTGAGACGATCAGTTGCTCAATTTCCGGCGTTGCCGTGCCCGCCAGATAGCTTATCGCGGGTGCTTCCCGGCGCGCAGAAGGAGCCGGTTCCCTCAGCGCTTTTGCCAGCGCCTGGCGCAATGTGGCGATATCGCGGGCGAACAGGCCGACGCAGTCTAGCGAACTTTCCGTCGGCATGACGCCAGCGCGACTCAGACGGCCAAAGCTCGGCTTCAGGCCAGCCACGCCGCAGCAGGCCGCGGGCATCCGCACCGAGCCGCCGGTATCGGTGCCGACGGCGAAGTCGACTTCACCGGCCGCGACCACGGCGGCAGAGCCGCTGGACGAGCCGCCGGGAATTAACTGCGGATAATGCGGATTGCGCGGCGTACCGCTATGCGGGTTGATGCCGGTGACGCCAAAGGCCAGCTCGTGCAGGGTGGTTTTTCCGCGCAGCTGACAGCCGTTATCCAGCAGCGCCTCGACTACGGCGGCATGGCGGACGGCGGGCGGCGCATCCTGCAATACCGGGCTGCCGGCGCGGGTCGGAAAACCGGCAATATCGAGACTGTCTTTAATTGCGAACGTCAGCTCGCCGTCGCCAAGGGTAAAGCGCGAGATAAACCCGGATTGTGCGTTTTCTGTCTCTGTACGATGTTCAGTAACCATGTTTCACATCTCCGTGAGGGTGATAATTACCGCGCGAAATGACTAAAAAACGACCCGCTGGCGTTTGAGGTAATCTTGTCAGTAAAACTTGAAATTTCAAGTAAATTGTTACCCGTTTTTTACATCGTAATTGAGGATAAGATGATGCTATGAAGGAGGGGGTGTTTTTTAACTGATTGATTTAAATCATTAAAATGTGATGTATAAATTTTAATCTCTTGAAGGGCGTCACAAAAATAAATGAAAAATATAAGTTAAAAAAATGATAAAAAAGTGTGCGAAAAACGCAGGGAGGGCAAAATAAAAGCAATAACCATTTATGGAAAATGGTTATTGGTGCAGGGGATTAGTCATCAAGGTTGTGCAGAATGAGCGCCAGCACCTGGTTCATCTTTTTTTCTTGCGCCGGGGTGATGCCCTTGAAGGCTTTAGTAAACACGGTTTCCGCTAACGCCCGGGCTTCGGCTACCTTGGCTTCACCGGCGGCGGTGAGTTCCGCTTCGGTGACCCGGCCATCGCTGACGCTAACGTGGGTCGTCAGCAGGCCGTCATCGCGCAGGCGGCCAACAATTTTGGTCACCGTCGGCATCTTGCTAACGGCATATTCGGTGATCCGCGAAATACTGGCGCGGTGGTATTGGTGCACCAGCATCAGTACGCGGAAACGGGAAAGGTCGATGTCGATTTTTTTGAGCTCGATTTCCATTAATTGGGTATAACGGGCGTAAACGTTAACCACCCAAAAAAAGGGGAACTCTTCTTTATGAAAGCGGCTTTCGTGGCTCTCTGGCGGGGTCGAAGAGTGAGTCTTATCCACAAGCATCTCCTTGCCTGACGACGATAGAATGTGCAGATGGTATGCGTATTTGCCGGTTATTGCAAAACGCAATACGCCAGCAACATAGCCTTGCGATTCAGTGGCGACGACTCTCAGCGAGTCGCAGGTAAGTCATCGTAATAAGACCTAATCGTCGGCTAGTGCTCATCCTCAAGCAGGCGCATAAACACCCGCAGCGCTTCGTCTAACTGCTGAAGTTGGGTCTCTGAAAGCCCTGCCAGCAGTTGTCGCTCATTCGCCACGTGGGTGGCAACCGCCTCATCGATCAGCGCTCGTCCCGCTGGCGTCAACGCCACCAGCATGCTGCGGGCATCCTGAGGATTCGCTAAACGAGCGATCAACCCCCGTTTTTCCAGCGCCTTAAGGCGATGGGTCATCGTGCCGGAAGTAATCATCAGCGTCGAAAAGAGCTGGGTCGGCGACAGCACGAATGGCTCGCCGGCGCGGCGCAGCGTCGCCAGCATGTCGAACTCCCAACGTACCAGCCCATGTTTAACAAACGCCGCCTCCACCTGCGGCTCCAGCAGCATGGCGCAGCGCTTGAGGCGGCCAATTGGCCCCATTGGGCTGCAATCCAGATCCGGGCGCTCGCGCTGCCATTGGGCGAGAATGCGGTCAACGGCATCCGTTGGCGGTAATTTGTCCATGCGTGCTCACTTATCTTGATATCAAGATATTTATCGATACATACTTGCTACACAATTTAACTTGATATGAAGATAAAATCATGGCCTTTTTTACTCGTCATCTGGCGGTCGATCTGCTGCTGACCGCGCTGGCTCCCGCTATCTGGGGGACCACCTATATCGTTACTTCGCAGTTCCTACCGCCGGACCGTCCTTTTATCGCCGCGCTGCTGCGGGTGTTGCCCGCCGGGATTGCGTTGTTACTGTGGAGCCGTCAGTTTCCGCAGCGCGGTGAGTGGTGGAAGCTGGTCATTACCGGAATATTAAATATCGGCGCCTTTCAGGCGTTACTGTTTATCGCCGCCTACCGGCTGCCCGGCGGGCTGGCGGCGGTGATCGGCGCGATTCAGCCGCTGCTGGTGATGCTGCTGGCCTGGTGCGTGGATCGTCAGCGTTCGCCGTGGCTGGCGGTGGTATCCGCCTGCGCCGGGATCATCGGTATGGCGATGTTGCTGCTTTCTCCGCGCACGGTGCTGGATTCGTTAGGTATTGGCGCCGCTTTTCTTGGCGCCGTCAGTATGGCGCTGGGCACCTGGCTGTCGCGGCGCTGGGCGCTATCGCTGCCGGTCGTGGCGATGACCGGCTGGCAATTGCTGATCGGCGGGATCGTGTTACTGCCCATCGCGCTGCTGGTGGATCCGCCGTTGCACAACATCACTCTATTACAGGCGGCAGGTTATGTCTGGCTGTGTGTGGCCGGGGCGATGCTGGCGTATGGTTTATGGTTTCGCGGTATCAGCCGATTGTCGCCGGTGGCGGTATCGGCAATGAGCCTGCTTAGCCCGGTGACGGCGGTACTGCTGGGATGGATTTTTCTCGGTCAGAGAATTGAGGGAATGGCGCTGGCAGGGCTGATTGTGGTGCTGGCGAGTGTGCTCTCTATTCAGCGCGCGCTGGCGAAACGTTGACGTAAAAAAGCCCCATAAAGGGGCTCGACATTGCCGTGTTTTGTTACGTGGCGGGAGCCAGACCAGCCGTCCTGAGACGACCTGTCCGGCAGCTCCCTCTGCGACCATTCGGTTATTTAGACAGTTCCGCCGTCATGTGTACCTGATTACCGGTATAGGCTTCGGTAATGTGGTAAGAGGCGCCCTGATCTTTAGCGATAGCAGCGATTTTTGCTTCTGCGTTGTCCAGGGTATCAGAGGTCACGCTCACCGGGTGAGCCGCGAAGCTTGCGAAAGAAACCAGAGACAGCATACCAGCAGCAGCAAGTAATTTTACGTTTTTCATGGTGTTTATCCTTTTAACTTTTATGGTGGAAAGCGTTGTGCTTTCGATGGGTTTATAATAAGCCTGCTAACTATAACGTACGTTGCAAAAAGTGCGATTTAGATCACATTTTTATGACGGCTGGATGACCAATGATTGACGTTTTATTAAAAATATAATTAAAAACAATTAGTTATAATTCATCGCTGATACTAATGGTTTCCTTCGCTTCGCGTTTTATCCTCGCCAAATTTGGGTTTGATATTGATTGCGTGAATGGTTTGGTCGTTTTCTGGCTTGTCACGCCGGCGATACTTCGCCCGCTGGCGAAGCATTGATTGCGAACGACGCGCTACAGTGCGGCTTTATTCGTTACTGGAGGAAAAAACCATGATTGCGGTACTCTTTGAAGCACAGGTCACGCCAGCGCAGCAGGAACGATATCTCGCGCTGGCGGCGCAATTGAAACCGCTGCTGGAGACCATCGACGGCTTTATCGCCATCGAGCGTTTTCAAAGCCTCAGTGCGCCGGGAAAGATATTGTCGCTGTCGTGGTGGCGGGACGAACAGGCGGTGACGGCCTGGAAGCGCAATATTTGTCATCAGGCGGCGCAGCGGGAAGGGCGGGAGTCTATCTTTGCTGATTATCAGATTCGCGTGGCGCAGGTACTGCGTGAATACCAGATGCAGAGTTCACGTTCTGCGTAACCAATATTAAGCGGAGGCACTATGTTGCACCCTGCGGTTGTCATTGATGATGACGAAGCGCTGGCCGTCGCGATGGCGGCGGTTGCCTCGGCGATGGCTGATCCTTCACGAGTGAAAATACTCTGCGCGCTAATGGATGGCCGGGCATGGACGGCGACTGAGCTCTCCGTCGCGGCGGATATTTCGCCATCGACTGCCAGCGCGCATCTTAGCCGGTTAGTCAGCAGTCGCTTACTGCTCTGCCTGGCGCAAGGGCGGCATCGCTACTATCGCCTGGCGGGCGGCGATGTCGCCGGATTGCTGGAAAATATGATGACCATGGCCGGAAAAAGCGCTGTGCCGTTGACTACGCGTACGCCGGGAACGCTGCGTATGGCGCGTACCTGCTACGATCATCTGGCGGGCGAGGTAGCCGTCGCCATCTATGATTTTCTGCAACAGCAAGCCTGGCTTACGGCAAATGGCGCAGCGCTTACTGCGGCGGGGAAGGCGAATTTCGCCCGCTTAGGCATAGCGTGTGATAACGGATCCCGCCGCAAAGCCTGCTGCGCCTGCCTCGACTGGAGCGAGCGCCGTTTTCATCTGGGTGGTGCCGCGGGCGCTGCCTTGTTGCAGTGGGGCGTGCAAAAAGGTTGGTTCACGCTGGTGCCCGGCTACCGCGAAGTGACAATTAGCGAACCCGGTAAGCGAGCGCTGCGTCAACATTTTGCTCTGGCGTTGTAGGCCCGGCGACGGTATGCCCGTTCAGCAGTGATTCATATTGACGATTTGCTTATGCATCACCTGCGAGCTATTCATTCCCAACTTTTTCATGATGTGAATGCGATGGCTGTGCACCGTCTTATGGTCGATATTGAGCAGCGAGGCAATTCGCTTATTGTTATTGCAGGCGATAATAAGTTCCAGTACCTGCAGCTCTCTGGCCGTCAGCTTTCGCTGCGTGCGCAAATACCGGGACTGCGGGTTTTCATCCTGCGTTCTGGTAATTGCCGAAAATGCGTCTAAGGAAGATTTTTCCGTCAGGATTAACAGGTTTTCCAGATCTATTAATTCCCGGCACAGATTGGCGATATCGCTTTTTACCATCAATACCAACAATGTACAGCGCGAGAAATGAAAGCGCAGTTTGTTGAGTAATACGACCGTATCGGCAGCGGATATATCCTTGTGGATCATATTGAGGATCACCGTCTCAGCCAGGGGCGCGACGCCCCCTTGTACGATGTCCTGATAACTGGCCTGGGTGATATCCTGGTGAATATCGCTCAGATAATCGTGAATAGATTGGCCAATGATATTGTCGTCGGTGTACAGCAAGATATTGTTCAAGGGCATTAAACTCTCTTCTTCCGCTTGGCTTCCAGAATCAAATCGATCAGCGTTTTTTCTATTTTCTTCCTGTCGTCGCTGCGGCGGAACTTAAACTGACAGGAAATCTGATAGTAGTTTTCCTGATTCTTCTCTTCGCTATCCAGCGTGACCATCGCCACGTTCTTGATAACCAGATCAACGGTGATTTCGCCATATTCCGCCAGAGACAGAATGGCGTTTTTCAACGTTGAGTTGTTGGCCAGGAATTTCAGGTTTGGACTTTGCGCAATCAGCGCGCAGCCGCCATCAGAAATATCTTTGATATCAAAAGCATAGTTTTCGCCATTTTTATGGCGGCCATGACAAAAGAAATCATTCTCATCGCGCAAACGAAATCTGGGATCTCGTCGTCTTTGTACAACCTGGATGCATTCTGGTAACGCAAATGCCACCTTATTGCTATTCTCCGCGCCGCCAGCGGAATTCTTCTGCCGCTGGGAGGTGAACTCGATCTTTCCTGAATCGCTATGCAGAATAAATTTGAATTTATTCCCCGCCGGGATTTTGCTCTCGCTGCGGATATGGAATTCAGCAAAATCGACACGCGCAATCTGAGTACTGATGCTTTTGTTATTAAAGAAAATTTCTATCTCTGTTTGCTTTCTCTGTTCCTCTCTGAAAATAGCAATGATTTCATACTTACTGGTTTTTATCGTTCCCTCTATCATGGGTAATCCTTGTTGAATCGTTACTGTGCATAGTTAATTTTTTTTACAGCAATAGCGACATACTGATTATGTTAACCAGATGTTTTTGTGAACGTTCGATGATATTGACTATCTTTGTGGCCAAATTGATTTGTATAAACGTCGAAGCCGATATTGTTTTTTCCTGTAATCAAGAGTGTTAACAAAAACCATAGAACAATACAAACGACAACAGCCTCCCAATTAGGAGGCCTAAGAAATAACGTAACTCAATGCAATTTATAAGGTTATTGCCCGGATAAGGAATCAGCAAAACCCGATTTGTAGGATATATAGTGCCAGCAGAGATGGCCTAATTCCAGCTTAATATTAAGGGGATAACCCTTTACGACAAACGCCGTAAAGGGGGGAGTTGACGCCATCAGCCGGTGATGTTATCCAGCGTCGCCAGCGCCTCGGCGGGCAGAGAAAGCGTCGCGGCGGCGAGATTTTCCCGTAAATGCGCCACCGATGAGGTGCCCGGAATCAGCAAAATATTCGGCGAGCGCTGCAGTAACCACGCCAGCGCCACCTGCATCGGTGTGGCGTTGAGCCCGGCGGCAACCTCGTTAAGTTCCCGCGCCTGTAGCGGCGTAAAACCACCCAGCGGGAAGAACGGCACGTAGGCGATGTTTTGCTGCGCCAGCGCGTCGATTAACGCGTCGTCACCGCGGTTAGCGATGTTGTATTGGTTTTGCACGCAGACGATGGGGGTCAGCTTCTGCGCATCGGCGACCTGTCTGGCGGTGACGTTACTCAGACCGATGTGGCGAATCAGACCGCGGGCTTTTAGTTCCAGTAAGGTCGTTAGCGGTTCTTCCAGCGAGCCTTCCACCGGGCCGTGGGTGCCGAGCATACTGCGCAAATTCACTACCTCCAGCCTCTCCAGGCCGAGGTTACGCAGGTTATCTTCGACGGCCTGGGTGAGTTCCGCCGGCGACATCGCAGGTAGCCAGTTGCCTTTCTCATCGCGGCGGGCGCTGACTTTGGTAACGATACACAAATCATCGCCATAGGGATGCAGCGCCTGACGAATCAGCTGATTGGTGATGTGCGGGCCGTAGAAATCGGAGGTATCGATATGATTCACCCCGGCGGCGACGGCTTCTTGCAGAACGCGAATGGCGGCGTCAGGATCTTTTGGCGGGCCAAATACGCCGGGGCCGGCGAGCTGCATGGCGCCGTATCCAAGCCGGTAAACCTGACGGTCGCCTAAGGTCGCGACCCCGGATAATGTTACGTTGGACATAATGACTCCCTCCGATGATAGGCAAGGAGTAAGTGTAATCCCGTCAGGGAGAGGTAATGGGCGAGAATGTTGGCAGAACGTGCGGCGACGCTGAGGGCGTCGCCGCAGGAGAGATTTAACTGAAGAACATCACCGAGACGCAGAGCAGGCCGACGATCAAGGTAATGAGATTACCCAGTGAACGATAGGGCTTGAGCGCCGGGATAATGTAGGTCGACAGCGTCGGCATGATGAACAGAATCATGGCGATAAGCGGGCCGCTGATGGCGTAAATCATCGAGATGGCGTTCGGATTGATAAAGCAGACGATGAAAGTCAGCGCCGAGACCAGCATAATCGACATGGCACGGTTAAAGGCGCGGCTCTTGCGAATACCGAGCTGGCCGAGAGACGTTTTAACGATCTCGCTGGCGCCTTCGATCACCCCAAAATAGGTGCCGAGGAACGATTTCGACATCGCGACCACCGCGACGATAATGCCGGTCACCGCCAGCCAGCCCGGCGCGCCCGGCGCCATGGAGAGCGCAGAGAGAATCGTCACCCCTTCATTACGCGCGGCTTCGATGTACGGCAGCGGAATGGACAGCAGGCAACTGAAGACAAAAAACAGCACGCTGGCGCAGATGATGGTGTAGGCCACCTTCATGATTTTTTTGCATTTACCCATGGCCAGCTCACCATATTTCTCCTGCTGATCGATAGCGAAGGTCGAAATAATCGGCGTATGGCTAAAAGCGAAAACCATCACGGGAATTGAGATCCAGATTTGGTGCCAGGTCTTTGCGTTCAGCTGCATCTGGCTGGTGAGATGTTCCGGTTGCCAACTGCCAATCAGGTAGATGGAGAGGAACAGGAAACAGCCAATCAGCGGGAAGACGAGGAATCCCATCACTTTGATGGTCATATGGCGCCCCATCAGGAAGATCAGATTCAGTACCAGCACCACGGCAAGGCTCAGCAGGGCGCGTACCCCAGGGGTCATCGCCACGTGTCTCGCCAGTTGTTCCGCCAGCGAATTAGTGATCGCCACGGCGTAGATCAGGATCACCACGAAGAAGGCGAGAAAGTACAGGCTGGTGATCAGATTGCCGACTTTTTTGCCGTAGTAATGATTGACCGCGCCGGTGATCCCTTCACCGGCCGCCACTTTGGCCGACAGGATGAATTGACACAGTGCTTTGTGCGGCCAGTAGGTTAACGGCCAGGCAACCAGAGCGGTGAGGAACAGCACGATGGCGCCGGCCGAACCGAGTTGAATCGGCAGGAATAGGGTGCCGGCGCCTACGGCAGTGCCATATAGAGCAAAACTCCATAGAGTTTCTTCTTTAGACCAAATTTTAGACATTATGCGAATTTATCAACCGTATAACCCAAAAAAAGGAGTGCAATTTACCACATTTATGAATCGTTTGCGGTGATAGTTTTCGGTGATAAATAAACCCGCGGATCGCCAAAGGGTTAGACGATCCGCGCGATCGAGAACGTTAATTATTCGGCAGACTCTGCGGCTGGCGATACTTCAGGACGCGCACGCGCAGCGTATCCCACGCCCAGTTAAAGAACATGGTGTAGGGCAGGAAGAACAGCATAAAGCCGATTTCCAGCATAAATGCCTGCACCAGCGACACGCCGAGTACCAGCGCGACAACGGTGACGCCGATGATGATAAAGCCGCACTCAAAGCCGATGGCGTGCAGCGCGCGCACCCGCAGCGTACGCGCCAGGCGTGAAACCGGCCACAGACGGTCGAAGGCGGCGTTATAGATCAGGTTCCAGACCATCGCCATGGTGGCGAGCAAAATGGCCAAGCCGCCCATTTCGACCACCGATCGCTGCATTAACCAGGCCGCGGTCGGGGCCAGAATTAACGTGGCGAGGCCTTCAAAGCTCACCGCGTGGAGTACGCGTTCCAGTAGCGTCTTATGTTGCAGGTTATTGGTTTTCATTTTGGGATACCTCTTGTTAGTTCTGTCATCCAGATTTACCCGGCATTTTATGGAAAAATGTGATAAAAAAAAGATAGATTCCATCGATAAAGTAGATAGGTTATGCACTATTCTCCCGAAGCTCTTACCGCCTTTGTAGAAGCCGCCGCCAGCGGTTCGTTCTCCGCCGCCGCCCGGCGGATGCGTAAAAGCCAATCCACCGTCAGTACCGCGATTTCGAATCTTGAAACCGACCTGGGGTTAACTCTGTTCGATCGTTCCACTCGCCAGCCGACGCTAACCGCGCAGGGCGAGCAGGTGCTGGGCTATGTGAAAGCAATACTGGCCGCCAGTTCGCGGCTGGATGAGCTCGCCAGTTCGTTATCGGGTAATACCGAACCGCGGTTGACCTTCGTCTTGTCGGATACCCTGCACCCGGATGTACTGGAGGATTTGCTGGAACAGTTCGATCGGCGTTTTCCGCATACCGAGTTTGAATGCCTGATTGGCGAAGACGAAGATGTGGTGGATCTACTGCAAAAGGAGCGTGCGCAGGTGGGGCTTATCGAAGCCAGGGACAGTTATCCGATGGAGATCGGCAGCATGCGCTTACCGTTGCAAACGGCGATGGGGATTTATGTTGCGCCGGGGCATCCGCTGGCCGGTCAGGGGCGGGTTTTCTGGGATGATCTGCACGGCTGGCGTGAACTGCGGCTTAGCACTTATCTTGAGAGCGCGCCGGATCCCTCGCGCGGCCAGGTATGGTCGGCGCCCAACTATTTGCTGCTGCTGAGTATGGCGGTGCAGGGCTTTGGCTGGTGTATTTTGCCCTGCGCGCTGGTGGAAGAGTTCGCCGGTAGCGGCAAGCTTAAAGCGTTGAATATCGCCGGCTGGCCGCGGTCGATCTCGGTGGATCTGTTATGGAACAAGCGTACGCCGCTGGGGGAAGCGGGCAGCTGGCTGCGCCAACATCTTGAAGGGCAAGGCCGCGAGTCGTGACGGCGAACTTTGTGAACCGCCTCACTTTTTTTAAACAATTGCGAAATTTTTTGATAACAATTCTCTACTATAACGGCATCTATTGATGGTTCTTTGCGCAGAAGGTAAAGGATGAAAGATGTCGTGATCGTCGGCGCGTTGCGTACGCCCATCGGCTGTTTTCAGGGAACGCTGGCGCGTCACTCGGCGGTGGAATTGGGCAGCGTGGTGGTGAAGGCGTTAGTCGAGCGGAGCGGAATCGATCCGCAGTGCATTGATGAAGTGATCCTCGGTCAGGTGCTGACCGCGGGTACCGGGCAGAATCCGGCGCGCCAGTCGGCGATCCGCGGCGGGCTGCCGAATACCGTCTCGGCGATCACCATCAACGACGTTTGCGGTTCCGGGCTGAAAGCGCTGCACCTGGCGACCCAGGCCATCCAGTGCGGCGAAGCGGATGTAGTGATTGCCGGCGGCCAGGAAAACATGAGCCGCGCGCCGCATGTGCTTACCGACAGCCGAACCGGCGCGCAGCTGGGCAATAGCCAGCTTATCGACAGCCTGGTGCATGATGGTCTGTGGGACGCTTTCAATGATTACCATATGGGCGTAACGGCGGAAAATCTGGCGCGGGAGTATGGGATCAGCCGTGAACTACAGGACGCCTGGGCGCTTAGCTCGCAGCAAAAAGCGCGGCGGGCAATAGACTCCGGGCGGTTCCGCGATGAGATCGTGCCGGTCGCCACCGAGCATAACGGCAGTAAACGGCTGGTGGATACCGACGAGCAGCCGCGGATGGACGCCAGCGCTGAGGGATTAGCCAGCCTGATGCCCACCTTCGACCAGTTAGGGTCGGTGACCGCGGGTAATGCATCGAGTATTAACGATGGCGCGGCGGCGGTGATGATGATGAGCGAGTCAAAGGCCCAGGAGCTGGGGCTGCCGATTCTGGCGCGCATTCGCGCCTTCGCCAGCGTCGGCGTCGATCCGGCGCTAATGGGTATCGCGCCGGTACATGCCACCCGGCGCTGCCTTGAGCGCGCGGGCTGGAGGCTGGATGAGGTTGACTTAATCGAAGCCAATGAAGCTTTTGCCGCCCAGGCGATTTCCGTTGGCAGAGTGCTGGAATGGGATGAACGCCGGGTTAACGTCAACGGCGGGGCCATCGCCCTTGGCCATCCGATTGGCGCGTCCGGCTGCCGGATTCTGGTTTCGCTGGTACATGAAATGATTAAGCGCGATGCGCGTAAAGGGCTCGCGACGCTGTGTATCGGCGGCGGGCAGGGCGTTGCGCTGGCGGTGGAGCGCGCATAATACCATCTCGCGCCGTCTTTGGCGCGAGGTCTATCATCCTCGTCGATCTTCCATTCTTCATTTTTTTACCTGATTTTCTTTCTTCGCGGTTATTTTTTAAAGATAACCTAACTCACTGTATTTATAGCTTTTGTATAGGTCACCAGCTTCTGGCTATGTGATCCGTTTTGCGTTTTTATCATTTTTAATCACAAAAAATGAAACGTTGTTTTAATTGTCGTTGAAAATGATTTTTCAGCGGTCTACTATGTGACCATTAGCAAAACGGAACTCTGTTTTATTTTTATGATGGGGACGCCCCAGGAGTTCTTCTTAGCCTCAGAACCTTGCCTGTGGTGAGCAGGCCGTGAAAGAAAGGAACCAGATATGATTCTTGATGCATTCTCTCTTCAGGGGAAAGTCGCGGTAGTGACCGGCTGCGACACCGGTTTAGGCCAGGGCATGGCGGTTGGGCTGGCGGAAGCGGGCTGCGATATCGTCGGTATTAACATCGTTGAACCGACGGAAACCATTGAGCGCGTTACCGCGCTGGGGCGTCGTTTTTTGAGCCTCACCGCCGACCTGCGGCTGATAGATGGTATTCCGCAGTTGCTTGAGCGCGCGGTGGCGGAATTTGGCCACATCGATATTCTGGTCAATAACGCGGGGCTTATCCGCCGTCAGGATGCTATCGAATTCAGCGAGAAAGACTGGGATGACGTCATGAATCTGAACATCAAAAGCGTCTTTTTCATGTCCCAGGCCGCGGCGAAGCACTTCATCGCCCAGGGTAACGGCGGCAAGATCATCAATATCGCCTCCATGCTGTCGTTCCAGGGCGGGATCCGCGTGCCGTCCTATACCGCCTCGAAAAGCGGCGTTATGGGCGTGACGCGCCTGCTGGCCAACGAATGGGCGAAGCATAATATCAATGTTAACGCCATTGCCCCCGGCTACATGGCAACCAACAATACCCAGCAGCTGCGCGCCGATGAACAGCGCAGCGCGGAAATTCTCGACCGTATCCCGGCCGGCCGCTGGGGCTTGCCGAGCGATTTAATGGGGCCGGTGGTGTTTCTCGCCTCCCGCGCATCCGATTACATTAACGGTTACACCGTGGCGGTAGATGGCGGTTGGCTGGCGCGCTAACAGACATAAGTCGAACAACCCGCCAACCGGCGGGTTGTTTTCTGAACAATAATCGTCCATATCATGAGGTTTAAATAATCCATACTCGTTAGTAATGGAAAATAAAATACTCGCCATACATCAGGGTTGTTTTGACGATCGGACAGCATTTTTTGCATAAGATAAAGTTTAATGTCCATCACAAAAACAATGCTACCAGCCGTTTTATCCATATCTTCGCCATCTCCCGCCTGACACCTTAGCCCTGCGATCCCGTACTTTCACTGCACGCATATTCTGTTGAGGCAGGAAAAAAATGACTTCATTGACCACCGATCCGGGTTTACTCCCCAATGCGCAGCGCAACACCCGGCGCATGAACCAGTTTGTCTCCATTGCCGCCGCGGTGGCGGGTTTGTTATTCGGCCTTGATATTGGCGTGATTGCCGGGGCGCTCCCCTTCATTACCGATCATTTCGTGTTATCCAGCCGTCTGCAGGAGTGGGTAGTCAGCAGTATGATGCTGGGCGCGGCGATTGGCGCGCTGTTCAACGGCTGGCTCTCATTCCGTCTTGGCCGTAAATACAGCCTGATGGCCGGCGCAGTGCTATTTGTTGCGGGTTCTATCGGCTCGGCATTCGCCACCAGCGTCGAGATGCTGCTGGCGGCGCGCATTGTCCTTGGCGTCGCCGTCGGTATCGCCTCCTATACCGCGCCGCTCTATCTTTCTGAAATGGCGAGTGAAAACGTTCGCGGCAAGATGATCAGCATGTATCAGTTGATGGTCACGCTTGGCATCGTGCTGGCGTTCTTATCCGATACCGCTTTCAGCTACAGCGGTAACTGGCGAGCGATGCTTGGCGTGCTGGCGCTGCCGGCGGTATTGCTGATTATCCTGGTGGTGTTCCTGCCTAACAGCCCGCGCTGGCTGGCGGAAAAAGGCCGCCATATTGAGGCCGAAGAAGTGCTGCGCATGCTGCGCGATACCTCGGAAAAGGCGCGCGATGAGCTGAATGAAATCCGCGAAAGCCTGAAGTTGAAGCAGGGCGGTTGGGCGCTGTTCAAAGTGAACCGCAACGTGCGTCGGGCGGTGTTCCTCGGCATGTTATTGCAGGCGATGCAGCAGTTTACCGGCATGAATATCATCATGTATTACGCGCCGCGGATCTTCAAAATGGCCGGTTTTACCACCACCGAGCAGCAGATGATCGCCACTCTGGTGGTCGGCCTGACCTTTATGTTCGCGACCTTTATCGCGGTGTTTACCGTCGATAAGGCCGGACGTAAACCGGCGTTGAAAATCGGCTTTAGCGTGATGGCGTTGGGCACCCTGGTGCTGGGCTATTGTCTGATGCAGTTTGATAATGGTACCGCCGGTAGCGGCCTCTCCTGGCTGTCGGTGGGGATGACCATGATGTGCATAGCCGGGTACGCAATGAGCGCCGCGCCGGTGGTGTGGATCCTCTGCTCCGAGATCCAGCCGCTGAAATGCCGCGACTTCGGGATCACCTGTTCGACCACCACCAACTGGGTATCGAACATGATTATTGGCGCGACCTTCCTGACGCTGCTGGACGCGATTGGCGCGGCAGGCACGTTCTGGCTCTATACCGCGCTGAACGTGGCCTTTATCGGCGTGACCTTCTGGCTGATCCCGGAAACTAAAAACGTGACGCTGGAGCACATCGAACGCAAGCTGATGTCCGGCGAAAAGCTGCGTAACATCGGCAACTGATCACATTGATTCGCGCGGCAGCCACGGGCTGGGAACCTTAACGGTATCCCGATGGCTGTCGCCGTTAATGATATGCAGGGCGCTCAGGCGGCCAATTTCATAATGCGGTAACTGCACCGTCGACAGCGGCGGCAGGAACAGATCGCCAATCCCCACCATGTTGTCATAACCCACCACCGCCACATCTTCAGGAATTCGCAGGCCCTGCGCCAGCAGCGTCTGGTAGACCATAAAAGCGATGCGATCGTTGCCGCACACCACGGAATCAAACCGCGGTTTACCTTGCTCAATATGGGCCAGCAGCTGGCCGGGAATATCGCGATAGTGTTCGTCACCGTAGGTCATATAGCCGTGATCGAGCGTATTCGGATCAACCTGCGCCTCACGGCAGGCGCGCTCCAGCCCCTGTCGGCGGCGTATCGTCGCCAGATGCCTTGCCGGAAGATGCAAACAGAGCGGGCGGCGATAGCCGGCGGCCAGTAGCGCTTTCACCGCGTCGTACTGGCCCTGCTCATCATCCGGAATATAGCTGGCGACGTTCTCGTTCAGGCTTTCGCAGTTGGCCAGCACGCAGGGCAGCGTCAACAATTTGGCCGGCAGCGGGACCTGGCGCAGCCCCATGGTGGTGTAGATAATGCCGTCCGGGCGATGGGAAAGCAGCAGGTCGAGTATGGCATCAGGGTTGTCGTCCGAGAACATGTTGACCACAAAGCTGTTCCAGCCGTGGGCCCGCGCCGTCTCTTCGATAGAGAGCGTTATCTCTACCGAGAATGGGGTGGTCACCGTGTCCAGCGCCAGCACGCCGATGGTGCTTGGGGTTGCCCGGGCGCCGCGAATTTTCTTTGCCGACAGATCGGGCACGTAATTGGTCTGTTCAATCGCCGCCTGTACGCGGGCGAGCGTATCCGCCTTCAGGCGCTCCGGGCTGTTCAGCGCGCGGGATACCGTCATCAGTGAGACATTGGCTAGCTTCGCTACATCTTTCAGGGATGCCATGGTGATTACTCCGGTATACAACTAAGTCGCTGATGTAAAAGGATCATACGATAGTCTATCCCAGCCCGATGGTGAAGCATGGCGAGGAATAGTTGATCGCGATCGCATCTCCATTATGTTAACGTTAACTTTTGTGATTAACATCATGAATCGTCACAAAACCAGATGAGAGTTGTTTTTTGTTAACGTTACCATTCGCGCATTACTCCAACACGAGAATGTCATGATGAAGACGCATCACTCTCACAGCTACCCCTTACTCAGTGCCTTACTGTTTTTCTTTTTTGTTACCTGGTCTTCTTCCGGCTCGCTGCTTTCCATCTGGCTACATCAGGAAGTGGGGCTGAAAGCCGGGGATACCGGCATTATCTACGCGGTGCTGTCGGTCTCGGCGCTATTCGCCCAGATTTGCTACGGTTTTATCCAGGATAAACTGGGGCTGCGCAAAAATTTACTCTGGTATATCACGGTCTTACTGATCCTTTCCGGGCCGGCCTATCTGCTGTTTGGCTATCTGCTCAAAATCAACGTGCTACTCGGCAGTATTTTTGGCGGCATCTACATCGGCCTGACCTTTAACGGCGGCATTGGCGTGCTGGAGTCCTATACCGAGCGCGTGGCGCGGCAAAGCCAGTTTGAATTCGGCAAAGCGCGGATGTGGGGATCGCTGGGCTGGGCGGTGGCGACCTTTTTCGCCGGGCTGCTGTTTAACATAAACCCACAGCTGAACTTCGCCGTCGCCAGCTGTTCCGGTCTGGTTTTCTTCATGCTGCTGGCGCGGCTTAAGGTCTCTTCAGCGCCGCATGCCATGCAGGAGGCGGTCAGTGGCGGTAAAGTCACGCTGGAAGACGCGCTGCGCCTGCTGACGCTGCCGCGTTTCTGGGCGCTGGTATTTTTCGTCGTCGGCACCTGTATTTACGGCGTTTACGACCAGCAGTTCCCGGTCTACTTCTCTTCGCAGTTCGCCACGCTGCATGAAGGGAACGCCATGTATGGCTATCTCAACTCCTTCCAGGTGTTCCTCGAAGCGGCGGGGATGTTCTGCGCCCCGTGGCTGGTCAACCGCATCGGCGCGAAAAACGGCCTGATCTTCGCCGGCATGGTGATGGCGATGCGCATGGTGGCCTCCGGGCTGGTGGAAGGTCCGGTTCTGATCTCGATTACGAAACTGCTGCACGCCGTGGAATTGCCGGTGCTGCTGGTTTCTATCTTCAAATACAACAGCCTGAACTTTGATAAACGCCTTTCATCCACCCTGTATCTGGTGGGTTTCGCCTGCACCAGTTCGGTTATCGCCACCGTCCTGTCGCCGCTGGCGGGCTATAGCTATGAAAAATACGGCTTCGCCGACTCCTATCTGATCATGGGACTGCTGGTGTTCTGCACCACCTTCATCTCCATCTTCCTGCTGCGATCCAATAAGGCCTCTTCGGATTCGCTCATGTCGCAGCCATCCACTATCTGACTGAAAAGAGAAATGAATATGATGTATTCCATTAGTAACGCGGAGCGGGAACTGCAGGCGAAAAGCGTGGATCTCAACCCGCGCTGGTATCCGCGTTATCACCTGGCTGCCCGTGCCGGCTGGATCAACGACCCCAACGGGCTGGTATGGTTCGACGGCTGGTACCACGCGTTTTATCAGCACCACCCGTATTCAAACCAGTGGGGGCCGATGCACTGGGGCCACGCGCGCAGCAAGGACCTTGTGCATTGGGAACACCTGCCGGTGGCGCTGGCGCCGGAAGGGCCGGAAGATAAAGACGGCTGTTTCTCCGGCTCGGCGGTGGTTGATGGCGATACGCTGGCGCTCATCTACACCGGCCATAAATTTCATGGCGATCCCGCTGATGAAAATAACCTGTACCAGGTGCAGTGTCTGGCGACCAGCCGCGACGGCATCCATTTTGAGCGCCAGGGGATGGTCATTGATACACCGCCGGGGATGCACCATTTTCGCGACCCGAAAGTATGGCGTGAAGGTGAAAGCTGGTACATGGTGGTCGGCGCGCGGGTAGACGACGTCGGTCAGGTGCGGTTGTACCGTTCTGACGACCTGCGCCACTGGCAGGATGCCGGTATTCTTGCCCAGGCCGAAACGGGGATGGGCTACATGTGGGAGTGCCCGGATTTCTTTGAACTCGATGGCAAGCGGGTGCTGATGTTCTCTCCGCAGGGGATGGCCGCGGACGGCTTTGCCCGGCGCAATTTATTCCAGAGCGGCTATCTGCTGGGGGACTGGCAGCCGGGGCAACCTTTTGTCCGCGAAGAGGCGTTTGTCGAACTCGACAGCGGTCACGATTTCTATGCGCCGCAAAGCTTCCTCACCCCTGATGGCCGACGGATTGTTATCGGCTGGCTGGACATGTGGGAGTCGCCGCTGCCGGAGCAGCAGGACGGTTGGGCCGGTATGCTGTCGCTGCCGCGCGAGTTAAGCCTCGGCGCGAATAATCGGTTACTGATGCGTCCGGCAAAAGAGGTGGAAGGCCTGCGCCGCGACTGGTTCCCGTGGCCGGTCAGTTCGTTGAAGAATCAGCAGCTGACGATGGTAGAGCGCTGCGAAACCATGGAGGTCAACCTGCATTGGGATACGGCCAATAGCGGCGCCGAGCAGTACGGTTTGAGCTTTGGCGAAGGGTTGAAGGTATATGTCGACAATCAGATGCAGCGGCTGGTACTGGAGCGTCGCTATCCGCAATATGGTTTGTGCGGTACCCGCAGCGTTCCGTTACCCACCGGTTCGGCGCTGAAGCTGCGGTTATTTTTCGATAGCTCATCCGTTGAGGTTTTCGTCAATGACGGCGAAGCCTGCCTCAGCAGCCGTATTTATCCTGACGCGCAGCACAGAGAATTAGTTTTATTTTCCTGGAGCGGTAGCGCGGCATTAATTGATGGCGGAGCATGGGAGCTCTAATTAAATAGTAATTAACCCGAATAACCCGTTAGCAATCGCCGGCGGGTTTTCAATATTTACCGAAAAAATAAAACAATACCTTTAATATATAATAAGCAGGGTCTAACGATGAATAAAATCTGGGTTGGATGTCTTATCTCGTCTTTATTTATTCCCGCCGCTGGCGCACAGCCAACGCTTTCGCTTGAGGAGCGCCTGGCGCAGATGGAGCAGCGCTTAAAAGCCACCGAGCAGCGGGCGCAAAACGCCGAGGCGGAAATCCGCGAATTGAAGCAGCAGGAGCGCACGACGGCTAAAAGCAGCGCGCCAGCGCCCGCGACGGTTGCCGCGCCCGCGCTGGTGGTGAATAAAGATGTCGATTTAAAATTTTACGGTGATGTTGAATTTAATATGGATGGCGCCAGCCGAACCGGCAGCCTGACCTCGGTAAAAACCAGCGCGAATAAGAACTGGGCGCCGGGGGATAAAGAACGCTGGGATATCAATGGGCGTATTTTGTTAGGGTTCGATGGCTTACGTAAAGGCGCGAGTGGTAAATATTCCGGCTTTAGCGTACAGCCGCTGGCGGATATGACAGGGAAAATGAATCTTGATGATGCCGTATTTTTCTTTGGTCAGGAAAATGACTGGAAAATAAAAGTGGGGCGCTTTGAAGCCTACGATATGTTCCCGCTGAATCAGGATACGTTTATTGAATATTCTGGTAATACCGCCAACGATCTCTATAGCGACGGTTACGGTTATATCTACATGATGAAAGAGGGGCGCGGGCGTAGCAGCAGCGGCGGTAATTTCCTGCTGAGCAAATATCTCGATAACTGGTACTTTGAGCTCAACACGCTGGTGGAAGACGGCAGCTCGTTATTCGTCGATCAAAACTATCACGGCAACGCGCTCGAAAATCATAAAAACGTGGTCTATGTGCGGCCGGTGGCGGCCTGGCAATCCGGCCCGTGGTCAGTGGCGGCGGCGGTTGAGAGCAACCTGGTGAACAATGCCTATGGCTATCAAAACCAGCATGGACGCTGGGTCGATCAGTCCAACCGTACCGGCTACGGACTGACCATGAGCTGGAATACGCTGAAAACCGATGCCGAGGATGGCATGGTGGTGAACCTCAGCACCGCTTATCTGGATGCGGCGGATGAAGAGGATTTCAGCGCCGGTATCAACGCGCTGTGGCATCGCGTCGAGCTGGGATATATCTACGCGCACAACAAAATCGACCAGTTTAATATGGCGGGCGTCAGCGGCGAGTGCGATGGCGACTGCGCGATTCTGACGCCGGGCCGCTATGACATCCACACGATCCATGCCTCCTGGCAACTGCCGAATATCATGGATATGCCGAACTTTAATATTTATCTCGGCGCCTATGCCTCATGGCTGGATTCGTCGGCCCAGCAGAGCGGGAACGACGACGAACGCTACGGCGCGCGCGTGCGCTTTAAATATTTCTTCTGATGTGGGCGCCGCCCAACAGCAACAGTGGAAAGTTATCGGCAGGTTTGCTTCACTGGAGCAAACCATAAAGGAGCAGATAATGAAAACCATCGGCCTGCTGGGCGGCATGAGCTGGGAATCCACCATTCCTTATTACCGGTTAATTAATGAAGGCATTAAAGCGCGGCTCGGCGGCCTGCATTCCGCCAGCCTGTTGCTTCATAGCGTTGATTTTCATGAGATTGAAGCCTGCCAGTCGGCAGGGGAGTGGGAGCGCGCCGGCGAGATCCTCGCCGCGGCGGCGCTGGGGCTACAGCAGGCCGGCGCCGAGGGCATCGTGCTGTGCACCAACACCATGCATAAAGTGGCTGAGGCGATTGAAGCCCGCTGCGAAGTGCCGTTCCTGCATATCGCCGACGCCACCGGGCGGGCGATCAGCGCTAAAGGCCAGCGTCGGGTCGCGTTATTGGGCACCCGCTACACCATGGAGCAGGATTTTTATCGTGGCCGTCTGCAGCAGCAGTTTGCCATTGAGACGCTGATCCCGCAGGCCGACGATCGGGCGCGCATCAATCAAATTATTTTTGATGAGCTGTGCCTCGGCACCTTTAGCGACGCCTCGCGCGACTATTATCTGCAGGTCATCGAGGCGCTGGCGGCGCAGGGGGCGGAAGGCGTTATCTTCGGCTGCACCGAAATCGGCCTGTTGGTACCGGAAACGAGTAGCCCGCTGCCGGTATTTGATACCGCGGCGATCCATGCCGCCGACGCGGTGGAATTTATGCTCTCTTAAGTACCGCTGCCAGCGGCTGTTCGATACGCGGCAGGCTGGTTTGCAGATGCTGAACAAAGGCGTCGACCAGCGCGGAACCGGGGCGATGTAGCGGGCGGATTAGGCTGACGGTAAAGGGCACGTCGACGCTGAAGCGCCGCACCACCACGCCGCTCTCAGCGTAGTCGAGGGCGGTGAGCGGGTTGACCACCGAAATGCCCGCTCCGGCGCGCACCAGCGCGCAGATCGACGCCGCGCTGTGGGTTTCAACCACCATCCGTCGTTTGACCTGGTGCTCCATAAACAGCGCATCAAGCAGCTGACGATAGCTGTCGGTGCGCGACAGGCTGATATAGTTTTCGCCGTGGAAATCGGCGGGGGTGAGTTCGGTTTTCGCGGCCAGCGGGTGATCCAGCGGCAGGACGCAGACCTCATTTAAGGTCAGCAGCGGCGTGCGCTCGGTGCCGGCCGGCGTATGCAGCGTTTCCGTTAACCCTAAATCGTGGCGCTGGGCGGATAGCCACTCCTCCAGCAGCGGCGACTCCTGCGGCACGATCTGCAGGCTGACGTCCGGATAGCGCGCGAGGAACGGCTGCAGCAGCAGCGGCAGAAATGACTGCGAAAAGACCGGCAGACAGGCTACCGACAGCTCCCCCTGGCGGAATTCGCGCAGGCTTTCCGCGGCGCTAACGATGCGATCCAGCCCGTACCATGAACGCTGTACTTCTTCAAACAGTCGCAGCCCTTGCACCGTCGGCTGCAGACGGCCGCGGGCACGCTCAAACAGCTTTAAGCCGAGTACTTTCTCAAAACGCGCCAGTTCACGGCTGACCGTCGGCTGCGAGGTGTGCAGCATCCGCGCCGCTTCGGTCAGGTTGCCGGTGGTCATCACCGCGTGGAAAATCTCGATATGGCGTAAGTTGACGGCTGGCATGGGCGGCTCCAGGTTAGCATCAGATAGCCATATCATTTTTGCATAGACTCGCGACAAAACGATATTTTTTATTCTCTTCACGCTGTGGCGTAATCGAAAAAACATCGACAAACACATGCACGCACCGGAGTCCTTATGCCACGCTCGCTGAACGCCACCGATACCGATCTGACCGCCGACAATCTACTGCGCCTGCCCGCTGAGTTTGGCTGCCCGGTATGGGTCTATGATGCGCAGATTATCCGCCGCCAGATTGCCCAACTTAGCCAGTTTGACGTGGTGCGTTTTGCGCAGAAGGCCTGCTCCAATATTCATATTCTGCGTCTGATGCGCGAGCAGGGCGTGAAGGTGGATTCGGTGTCGCTTGGCGAGATCGAACGCGCGCTGGCGGCAGGTTACGATCCCGTGCGGCATCCGGACGATATCGTCTTTACCGCCGATCTGATCGATCGCGCGACCCTTGAGCGGGTGAAAGCATTACAGATCCCAGTGAATGCCGGATCCGTGGATATGCTTAGCCAGCTGGGTGAAGTCTCGCCGGGCCACCGCGTCTGGCTACGGGTCAACCCAGGATTTGGTCATGGCCACAGCCAGAAGACCAATACCGGCGGCGAAAACAGCAAACACGGTATCTGGTACAGCCAACTGCCGCAGGCGCTGGAGGTGATTCGCCGCCATTCGCTGCAGCTGGTCGGCATCCATATGCATATTGGCTCCGGCGTCGATTACGGCCATCTTGAGCAAGTATGCGGCGCGATGGTGCGCCAGGTGGTGGAGTTTGGCCAGGATCTACAGGCGATCTCCGCCGGCGGCGGTTTATCGATCCCCTATCACGAAGGCGAAGAGGCGATCGATACCGATCACTACTTTGGCCTGTGGAATGCCGCGCGCGAGCAGATCGCCAAACATCTGGGACATCCGGTAAAGCTGGAGATCGAACCGGGGCGTTTCCTGGTGGCGGAGTCCGGCGTGCTGGTATCGCAGGTGCGTAGCGTGAAAGAGATGGGTAGCCGCCACTTCGTGCTGATCGATGCCGGCTTTAACGATCTGATGCGCCCGGCCATGTACGGCAGCTATCATCATATTACCGCGCTGGCGGCGGACGGGCGCGACCTGAGTGGCGAACCACAGCTGGAAACCGTCGTCGCTGGGCCGCTGTGCGAATCCGGCGACGTCTTTACCCAGCAGGAGGGCGGTAAAGTGGAAACTCGCCTGCTGCCGGCGGTCGCGCCAGGGGATTACCTGGTACTGCACGACACCGGCGCCTACGGCGCATCGATGTCTTCAAACTACAACAGCCGCCCGTTGCTGCCGGAAGTGCTGTTTGATAACGGCAGCGCGCGCCTGATTCGCCGCCGCCAGACCATTGAAGAACTGCTGGCGCTGGAGCTTATTTAAAGAACGGCCCCGTCGTCACCGATTCACGCAGCACCAGCGTGCCGGTGAACGGCGGGATGGTTTCGATCGGCTGTTCGTTGGCAAGCTTAATCGCCTGGTCGATGGCGGTGGTGATCATATTGTCGATCGGCAGGTAGACCGTCGATAATCCCGGCTCCAGCCATTTTGCGCTGGGTGCGTCGTCAAAGCCGAAGAGCGACACGTCCTGCGGAATGCGTAGCCCCGCCTGATGCAGCGCTTTCGAGGCCCCCAACGCCATATCATCGTTACAGGAGAACAGCGCGCTAAACGGCGTTTTCTCTTCTAATAATTCCCGACATAGCTCATAACCGCGGGTCATCGTCGAATCGCCGTACTTTACCCACGCCGGTTCCCACGCAATTCCGTGCTTTTCCAGCGCGCTGCGGTAGCCCGCCAGGCGCGCTTTACCCGTTGGGGTGTGCATTGGCACGGTCAGGCAGGCGATATCGCGGTGCCCCTGGGAGATCAGATAGTCGACGGCCTGAAACGCCGCTTCTTGCTGTTCGAAGAACACGCAGCGTTCCCGCGCCTGGCTGACATCGCGGTTAATCACCACCAGCGGCGTTTCGATGGACTCGATAAGCGACATGATTTTCTGTTCGCTCATATGGCGGGTGTAGAGCACGATGGCGTCGCACTGGCGGTCGGCCAACATTTGCACCGCTTCTTCTTCCCGCTCGGGCGCATCGTGGCCATCGGTGACAATAAGCTGCTTGCCCCAGGCTTCCGTTTGACGCGAGGCCTGCTGCAGCAAGCGGCCAAAATAGAAACCGTCGAATGTCGATACCACCAGACCAATGCTATTGCTGGTGCGATTCGCCAGCGAGCGGGCGAGAAAATTGGGCCGGTAGCCCAACTCTTCCATCGCTTTGAAGACCTGTTGGCGGGTACTCTCTTTTACCTGACCTGTGCCGTTCAACACGCGGGAAACCGTCGCTTTCGAGACGCCTGCGCGTATTGAGACATCCAGCATTGTTGCCATTCGTCGATTCCTGATAACCCGTGATAGGGCGCAGTTTACCACAGTCATTCAGAGGGATATGAGCCTGACGACGGCAAAGACTATCGCGATCACGCTTTTTGCGGAAATCCTGGTGAAGGCATTTTCCGCCCCATGATGCGCGGGCGGGCGCGGCGCGCTAGAATTCATCGATTCACAGGGGGTAAAAATGCAGATTCAACCGTTGTACGCCGCGCCGCAGCATGCGCCACAGGTGGCGGAGTGGCTATGGCAGGCTTTTGCCGACGATGCCTTACCGCAGGCGTTTTTTAGCAGTATTGTTGAACATAGCCAAACGCCGGGGGCGCTGCCGCTGACCTTTATTGCCACCGATGGCGAGGCGCTATTGGGGACCGTAGGGCTGTGGCGTTGCGATTTGATAAGCCGTCAGGATCTGTTCCCCTGGATGGCGGCGCTGTTTGTCGCCAAAACGGCGCGCGGGCAGGGGGTGGCCGGTAAGCTGCAGCAGCACGTTATCGACTATGCCCGCCAGTGCGGTTATCCGCAGCTTTATCTCTATTCCGCCTGCCGCGACTTTTACGAACGCTTTGGCTGGCGCTATATCGGCGAGGGGCTGGATTACCCGGCCACCGCCGTGAACCTCTACCGCTACGATTTATCGCCTTCCGCGGGCGTTATCACCGAGTGACGGCGCACCAGCGTCGGGCTGAAGAGGTGGGTGATTTCCGGCGCCGGGCGCTGTTCCGCCAATGCCAGGGCCAGCTCCGCCGCCTGGGTCGCCATGGTGACGATCGGATAACGCACGGTGGTCAGGCGGGGGCGCACGTAGCGCGAGATCAGTACGTCATCGAAGCCAATCAGCGAAATTTCCTGCGGCACCTCGATACCATTGTCGTTGAGCACCCCCATCGCGCCTGCGGCCATTGAATCGTTGTAACAGGCGACGGCGGTAAAGTTTCTGCCGCGGCCTAATAGCTCGGTCATCGCCAGCTCGCCGCCGCTTTCGTCAGGCTCGGCGAAGGTGACCAGCCGGTCATTGACGGGCAGGCCGCTCTCTTTCAGGGCATCGTAGTAACCTTGCAGCCGGTCTTCGGCATCGGAAATCGCGTGGTTGGAGCAAATATAGCCAATGCGACTGTGGCCCTGCTGAATCAGATGGCGGGTCGCCAGCCAGGCGCCGTAGCGGTCGTCAAGCGCCACGCTGCGCTGCTCGAAACCGGGAACGATGCGGTTGATCAACACCATGCCGGGGATCTGTTTCATCAGCCCTGCCAGCTCGTCGTCGGGGATCATTTTAGCGTGTACCACCAGCGCCGCACAGCGGTGGCGAATGAGTTGTTCAATCGCCTGACGTTCCTTTTGCACGTTGTGGTAGCCGTTGCCGATAAGCAGAAAATTACCGGTGCCGTAGGCCACCTGTTCGACGGCTTTGACCATCGCGCCGAAGAAGGGATCGGAAACGTCGCCCACCACCAGGCCGATGGTTTCCGTCGACTGCTGCGCCAGCGCGCGGGCGTTGGCGTTGGGGTGGTAGTTCAGCGTTTCCATCGCCGCCGTTACCGACTGACGAGAGGCTTCACTCGCTTTTGGCGAGTTGTTGATAACGCGTGAGACGGTAGCGACGGACACTCCAGCGAGTCGGGCTACATCCTTAATTGTCGCCATACCGGACCTTTTTTAGGGTAAGCGTTTACATAATAGTTATGTTACGGGAAAGCGCAGCAGATTCAAGGCTACAGCTATTCTGGTTGATACAAATGTGACGCAGACAGAGATTAGCGGTGACAAAGTTACACAGCACAATGCGTGGGATGCAACGGTGAAAAGAGAATTCTCATCTTTGCTTACACTTTGCGATTAGCTGTTGCGAATGTTCGCTGGTTTCGTTGAGTGATGCATTGATACTCTGGCTATCCCAGAGGTATTGATAGGTGGAGTCAACGTCACGTTGACCACTTAATTACACCAACCTGCGCAGATGCGCAGGTTTTTTTTTGCCTGTCATTCAGCCTGTTACAGACAGCGAAAATCGCAATACCTGGTTGCACTTAGGCTCATTCCCTTGCGTTTTCGCGCTGGCGCGGTCGTGGGTAAAAACGCGACAATCAGGGTCCCAGAGGTATTGATTGGTGAGTTTCTTAAGTACGCACTTCGTACTGATTATCTTGCACCGACCTGCGCGGATGCGCAGGTTTTTTTTATTCTGAATTTTCTTCCCCCACACTGCTTTTCCCCGCCTTCTCATGTAACCTGCTCGGAATACTAAATCAGCCACGCGGAGTCGTTATGCTGTTGGGATTTTTTCGATTACTGTTCAAAGGATTGTACCGGGTACGATTGACCGGAGACACTCAGGCGCTTTATCAGGAAAAAGTATTAATTACGCCAAATCATGTCTCATTTCTCGACGGTATTTTACTGGCGCTCTTTCTGCCCGTTCGGCCGGTGTTTGCGGTCTATACCTCGATTAGCCAGCGCTGGTTTATGCGGGCGCTGACGCCGCTTATCGACTTTGTGCCGCTGGACCCCACCAAACCGATGTCAATTAAGCATCTGGTGCGCCTGATTGAGCAGGGGCGTCCGGTCGTTATCTTCCCGGAAGGGCGTATTTCGGTGAGCGGTTCGCTGATGAAAATCTATGACGGCGCGGCGTTTGTGGCGGCGAAGTCGAAAGCGACTATTGTGCCGCTGCGAATTGAAGGCGCCGAACTTACGCCGTTCAGCCGCCTGAAGGGGCTGGTAAAACGCCGCTTGTTCCCGCGTATTCAGCTCCATTTACTGCCGCCGACGCATCTGCCGATGCCGGAAGCGCCGCGCGCCCGCGATCGGCGAAAAATCGCCGGCGAAATGCTGCACCAGATTATGATGGAAGCGCGTATGGCCGTGCGTCCGCGTGAAACGTTGTATGAGTCGCTACTGGCGGCGCAGGACCGCTTTGGCGCGCGCAAAAACTGCGTGGAAGATATTAATTTCCAGCCGGATACCTACCGTAAACTGTTGACCAAAACGCTGTTCGTCGCGCGTATTCTGGAAAAATACAGCGCGCAGGGCGAGAAAATCGGCCTGATGCTGCCTAACGCCGGTATTAGCGCGGCGGTGATTTTCGGCGCGATTGCCCGCGGGCGTATCCCGGCAATGATGAACTATACCGCCGGCGTCAAAGGGCTCACTAGCGCGATTACCGCCGCGGAAATCAAAACCATTTTTACTTCCCGTACCTTCCTCGATAAGGGCAAGCTCTGGCACCTGCCGGAGCAGCTGACTCAGGTGCGCTGGGTGTTTCTGGAAGATCTGAAAGGCGATGTCACTACCGCCGACAAGCTGTGGATTTTTAGCCATCTGCTGGCGCCGCGTCTGGCGCAGGTCAAGCAGCAGCCGGAAGATGCGGCGATGATCCTCTTTACCTCCGGCTCGGAGGGGAATCCAAAAGGGGTGGTGCATAGCCATAAAAGCCTGCTGGCTAACGTGGAGCAGATTAAAACCATCGCCGACTTTACCGCCAACGATCGCTTTATGTCGGCACTGCCGCTGTTCCACTCCTTCGGCCTGACGGTCGGCCTGCTGACGCCGCTGTTTACCGGCGCGGAAGTGTTTCTCTATCCAAGCCCGCTGCACTATCGGGTGGTGCCGGAGTTGGTCTACGATCGTAACTGTACCGTGTTGTTCGGCACCTCAACCTTCCTCGCCAACTATGCCCGCTTTGCCAACCCGTATGATTTTTATCGTCTGCGCTATGTGGTGGCAGGGGCGGAAAAACTGCAGGACAGTACCAAACAGCTGTGGCAGGACAAATTCGGCCTGCGCATCCTTGAAGGCTACGGCGTGACCGAATGCGCGCCGGTGGTCTCCATCAACGTTCCGATGGCGGCGAAAGTCGGCACCGTCGGACGCATTCTTCCGGGGATGGATGCCCGATTGCTGGCGATGCCCGGCATCGAACAGGGAGGCCGACTGCAGTTAAAAGGGCCTAACATCATGAAAGGCTATTTGCGGGTAGAAAACCCCGGCGTGCTGGAAGCGCCGACGGCGGAAAACCAGTACGGTGAAGTGGAGAGCGGCTGGTACGATACCGGCGATATCGTCGTCTTTGACGAGCAGGGATACGTGCGTATCCAGGGCCGCGCCAAACGCTTCGCCAAAATCGCCGGCGAAATGGTCTCGCTGGAGATGGTCGAGCAGGTCGCTTTGGCGGTCTCGCCGGACAAAATGCACGCCACGGCCATTAAGCAGGACGCCAGCAAAGGCGAGGCGCTGGTGCTGTTTACCACCGATAATGAACTCAATCGCGAAAAGCTGCTGCGCTACGCACGTGAACATGGCGTACCGGAACTGGCGGTGCCGCGCGATATTCGTTGGCTGAAACAGCTGCCGGTACTGGGCAGCGGCAAGCCAGACTTTGTCACCCTGAAAGGTATGGTAGAAGAGGCGGAACATTCAAATGAGTGAGTCAGTGCACACTAACGCTTCACTGTACTCGAAAGGGATGATGGCGGTGATCTGCGCCCAGTTCCTGTCGGCCTTCGGCGATAACGCGCTGCTGTTCGCCACCCTGGCGCTAATGAAGCAGCTCTACTATCCGGAGTGGAGCCAGCCGGTATTGCAGATGCTGTTTGTGGGCGCTTACATTCTCTTTGCGCCGTTTGTCGGGCAGTTTGCCGACAGCTTCGCCAAAGGCCGGGTAATGATGGTCGCTAACGGACTGAAGCTGCTCGGCGCCGGGTGCATTTGCTTTGGCGTCAATCCGTTTATCGGCTATACGCTGGTGGGGATCGGCGCGGCGGCCTATTCGCCGGCGAAATACGGTATTCTCGGCGAACTGACCACCGGCGATAAGTTAGTGAAGGCTAACGGGCTGATGGAGTCGTCGACCATTGCGGCGATCCTGCTGGGGTCGATGGCGGGCGGCATTCTTGCGGACTGGCACGTGCTGGCGGCGCTTATCGTTTGTGCGCTGGTTTATGGCGGCGCAGTGGTCGCTAACCTGTGGATCCCGAAGCTACCGGCCGCCCGTCCTGGACAGTCGTGGCGTTTCCGGCCGATGACCCAAAGCTTTTTCAGCGCCTGTAAAACGCTGTGGCGTAATAGCGAAACGCGTTTTTCATTGATGGGCACCAGCTTGTTCTGGGGGGCGGGGGTGACGCTGCGCTTCCTGCTGGTGATTTGGGTGCCGGTGGCGCTTGGGATCACCAGCAACGCAATGCCGACCTACCTCAATGCGATGGTCGCCGTCGGGATTGTAGTTGGCGCAGGCGCAGCGGCGAAGCTGGTAACGCTGGAAACCGTCTCGCGCTGTATGCCGGCCGGGATATTGATTGGCGTCGCGGTGATAGTCTTCGCGGTGCAGCAGTCGCTACTGCCAGCATTTGGCCTACTGCTGCTGCTCGGTGTATGCGGCGGCTTCTTTATCGTGCCGCTGAACGCGCTGCTGCAGGAGCGAGGGAAACATACCGTTGGCGCAGGCAACGCCATTGCGGTGCAGAACCTCGGTGAAAACGTGGCGATGCTGCTAATGCTGGGGCTGTACTCGCTAGCGGTCAGCGTTGGGATCCCGCCGGTTGGCGTGGGGATAGGGTTTGGCGCGGTCTTTGCGCTAGCCATTGCCGCGTTGTGGTGGTGGGGACGGCGTAAATAATCCCCGGCTTGCGCTACGCTTAGCCGGGCTACCGAACTACCGAGGGTCGCGGGTGGTGTAGCCCGGATAAGGCGCCAGCCGCTATCCGGGACTCCCCCCGGCTTGCGCTACGCTTAGCCGGGCTACCGAACTACCGAATATCGCGGGTTGTGTAGCCCGGATAAGGCGCCAGCCGCTATCCGGGACACCCCGCGCTTGCGCTACGCTTAGCCGGGCTGCCGAACTACCGAATGTCGCGGGTGGTGTAGCCCGGATAAGGTGCCAGCCGCTATCCGGGACACCCCGCGGCTTGCGCTACGCTTAGCCGGGCTGCCGAACTACCGAATGTCGCTGGTGGTGTAGCCCGGATAAGGCGCCAGCCGCTATCCGGGGCTTTACTCCCTTACGGCGCCGGGTAGGTATACACCTTATGCGCCGCTTCAATCTCCGCTAACACCTCTTCGCTCAGCTCAAGATGCAAACTCTCGACGTTGGTCTTGAGCTGCTCCATGGTCGTGGCTCCGAGCAGAGTGCTGGCGACAAACGGCTGACGACGCACAAAGGCCAGCGCCATTTGCGCCGGATCGAGATTGTGGCGTTTGGCAATGTTCACATAAGCGGCCACCGCTTTCTGCGCCTGCTCGCCGCTGTAGCGGGTAAAGCGGCTGAATAGCGTATTGCGTGCGCCGGCCGGCTGCGCGCCGTTGAGGTACTTACCGGTGAGCGTACCGAACGCCAGGCATGAATACGCCAGCAGCTCAACGCCCTCATACTGGCTCACTTCCGCCAGCCCCACTTCGTAGCTGCGGTTAAGCAGGCTGTACGGGTTTTGAATCGTGACGATGCGCGGCAGGTCGTGCTTATCGGCCAGATGCAGATAGCGCATGACGCCAAAGGCGGTTTCGTTAGAGACGCCGATATAGCGAATTTTACCGGCGCGCTGGAATTCGGTGAGCGCTTCCAGCGTATCGAGAAGGGTGACCACCGGCGCGGAGTCGCTCCAGGTATAGCCCAGCTTGCCGAAACAGTTGGTCTGGCGCTGCGGCCAGTGGACCTGATAGAGGTCGAGATAATCGGTTTGCAGACGCTTCAGGCTGTCGTGCAGCGCGTCGCGAATATTTTTGCGATCCAGCGCGTGGTTCGGGCGAATGCTGCTGTCGTTATTGCGCGCCGGGCCGCTGACTTTAGAGGCGATAACCAGCTTTTCGCGGTTGCCGCGTTTCGCCAGCCAGTTGCCGACGTAGGTTTCGGTCAGCCCCTGGGTTTCCGGGCGCGGCGGGACAGGATACATTTCGGCGACATCAATCAGGTTGATTCCCTGACTTACGGCGTAGTCGAGCTGTTCATGAGCGTCGGCCTCGCTATTTTGCTCACCAAAGGTCATTGTGCCCAGCCCCAGCGTGCTGATTTCAAGAGAACTGTGTGGGATACGGTGATACTGCATAGCCGGCTTCCTTATTTTTATCAACAAGGTCAGGAGTTTCCCGACAAAACTATCTCCCCACAAACTTCAAAGCGCTTGCAGGCTGATGGGAATAACAACATGGCAGAGGGAGAGAAAAAGAGAAAGGGAAAATATCAAAAAAGCCGGGTCTGGAGATCCTGAAGGGGGCTGCCCTGGGGATATAGCAGGGGGATCCCGACTCTTTTCTGTAGCTGTGATTGTCGGTAATTATGCTGTTAACCGACGAAAAAGCTTAACGCTTAATAATTTGTGACACGTCGTCGCGGTTGATCTGCATTTTATTGCCTTGCTGATCTTCGTAGCTTATCAAACCGGTGTCATCGTCAACCGCCGGTTTACCGTCGGTAAGAATCATACGTCCGTCTTTTGTCGCCATGACATAATCGCTGCTGCAACCGGAAACCGAGAACGCCAGTCCTACGGCGGAAATCAATACTGCCCATTTTTTCATCGTCATTACCTCTCTTATGGCCGCACCTCGTACCAGTATATTATTAGCCTGATTTGTGAGACATAAAAAGCAGTAAAGTCTTAAAAAGGATTGCAGCCCGCTTCCGGACTGCAATTTTGTGGCTTACAGCGGGTTTTTCTTATTGCGCATCAGGTTGAGGGTTTCGACTGCAATAGAGAAGAACATCGCGAAGTAGATGTAGCCTTTCGGGACATGCACATCGAAGCTCTCCAGCATCAGCGTGAAGCCGACGAGGATCAGAAACGACAACGCCAACATTTTGACCGACGGATGACGGTCAACGAAGTCGCCGATCGGACGTGCGGCAAACATCATCACTCCAACCGCAATCACCACCGCGGCCATCATAATAAACAGATGATCGGAGAGGCCGACGGCGGTAATGACTGAATCAAGGCTGAAGATGATATCCAACAGCATGATCTGCACGATGGCGCCAAAGAAGGAGTGGACGTTGGTTTTAAGACCTTCTTCCTCGCCTTCAATCGATTCGTGGATCTCTTTACTCGCTTTCCAGATCAGGAACAGGCCGCCGAGTAACAGAATCAGGTCGCGAAACGAGATCTCCTGACCAAATACGGTGAAGAGCGGGTTGGTGAGCTTAACGACCCAGGCGATAGACGCCAGCAGGCCGAGACGCATCAGCATGGCTCCCATTAACCCGATGCGCCGCGCATGGGCGCGTTGGGCGGTGGGAAGCTTAGCAACAACCAGAGAGAGAAAAATAATATTATCGATCCCGAGAACGATCTCCAGCAGCGTCAGCGTGCCGAGCGCCAGCCAGGCGTTAGGATCGGTTATCCATGCAAATAACATTGTTCAAAGTCCTGCAAAAAATAAAGTGGTAATTATATGCAGGCGTTATGGCAGAACAAAAAATTATTCATGACCTAATAGAAAATGACGCGCCAGCAGCGCGGCGGTGAAGTTCTTTTTCAGATAAAAGCCGCGCGGCAGGGTGAGGATCGGCTCGCCGTGGGCGCCGATCGCTTCCGTTAGCGCCTTGCTGTTGGCCGCCTTTGGGCGTAGTTGCAGCACCTCGCCGTGGCGGGCGGTGATTCGTTCAACCTGGCCAAGCACGATAAGATCCATTAATTCTTCCCAATCCATGCGTAGCTGGCGATCTTCTTCCTCGTCTGGCGTCCACAATAGCGGCGCGCCGACGCGGCGTTCCGCGAGCGGGATCTCGCGTTCGCCTTCTACCGGGATCCACAGCACGCGCTGTAGCTTATGCCGCACGTGGCTGCTTTCCCAGGTCACGCCGCTATTGCCGGTTAGCGGCGCCACGCAAACAAACGTGGTCTCCAGCGGACGCCCCTGGCGGTCGATGGGGATAGTTTTCAGCTCCACGCCTAAGGCGGCGAAATCCTGCTCGGGTTTGCTTCCGGCGCTGGCGCCCAGCCAAATCTCCAGCAGAATGCCAATCCAGCCTTTGTCGCGTTTCAAATCGCGGGGAATGGGGACCCCCGCCAGCGCCGCCAGTTCACCCAGCGAATAACCCGCCAGCCGCTGGGCCTGAGCAAGAAGTTGCTCCTGACTTTGCGGCGGAGCGGTAAGCGGAGCGATGGCTGGCATGATGGAAAACCTCTGGTTAAAAAGTGAGCGCTATTTTCGTGCGTTGTGGATAGAGTTTACCTTTTTATGGGTAACTATACCAATGTGATGATTTATATATGTTTTTTGTTCCGTTTTTCCGCTTGTGAAAACAGTGAAAACGGGTTTTCCAGAACTGGTCACTGACAATGAACAGGATCTTACACCATGTTATCCACAGAAAAATGGGATAACTGGGGAAAAGCCTCACTACTGGTTCGATTTACAGCCTTGACGTGCGACGAAAATCGAATTTTTAGACAAAATGTGCCCGACGAGTGTGCTTTATCTGTGGATAAAAGCGGCATTGTTCGATCTTTCATCAGTTACCGGATCGCATATGTGATGATCATCACGTTATGCTGTAATTTGTTGGCGTGAACTATGATAACTGAATGAATAATATGTCATTATTAAAAAGCCCTATCTCTACGTCGTTCGGACTACTCTGGGTTTTCCCTGGTTAATTCCGTACTTCTTCACAACTCTATCCACAGAAAAAGTGAATAAAATGGCCCGGGGATGGTGTTCACTGTTTATAACTCTGGTGATTACTGTGAGTTATTCAAATGTTATTCGTTATCACGCCACACAGAGAGTGGTTTACCGTTTCCAACGAGTGTGAAACAATCATTCACATTGAAGCTTATTTTGAGGTAGTCCGGTGATTGATGACGATGGCTACCGCCCAAATGTCGGCATTGTAATCTGTAACCGCCAGGGCCAGGTGATGTGGGCCCGGCGCTATGGTCAGCACTCGTGGCAGTTCCCGCAAGGGGGCATTAATCCAGGCGAGTCCGCCGAGCAGGCAATGTATCGGGAATTGTTCGAAGAGGTTGGGTTAAGCCGCAAAGATGTGCGGATCCTGGCCTCAACCCGTAACTGGCTGCGTTACAAGCTGCCTAAACGTTTGGTGCGTTGGGACACAAAGCCGGTTTGTATCGGTCAGAAGCAGAAGTGGTTTCTTCTACAACTGGTCGGCAGCGATACGGCTATTAATATGCAAACCAGCAGTACACCTGAGTTTGATGGCTGGCGATGGGTAAGTTACTGGTACCCGGTTCGTCAGGTGGTGTCGTTTAAGCGCGACGTTTACCGCCGGGTGATGAAAGAGTTCGCGGGCGTCACCATGTCGCTTGCTGAAACCACACCAAAGCCGCAAAGCGCGCCTGCTTATCGACGTAAAAGAGGTTAAGCCACGCACATTATGCTCACTCGGTTGCGAGAAATAGTCGAGAAGGTCGCCAGCGCGCCGCGTTTAAATGAGGCGCTGGATATCCTGGTGACGGATGTCTGTAAAGCGATGGAAACGGAAGTTTGTTCGGTTTATCTGGCTGACAACGATCGACGCTGCTATTACCTGATGGCCACGCGCGGGCTGAAAAAACCTCGCGGACGTACGGTCGCACTCGCATTTGATGAAGGTCTCGTGGGCCTGGTGGGGCGACTGGCCGAGCCGATCAACCTGGCCGATGCGCAAAAGCATCCCAGCTTTAAATACATCCCGGCTGTTAAGGAGGAGCGTTTCCGCGCCTTCCTTGGCGTGCCGATCATCCAGCGGCGTCAGCTGCTGGGTGTGCTGGTAGTCCAGCAGCGTGAGCTGCGCCAGTTCGATGAAAGCGAAGAGTCCTTCCTTGTCACCCTCGCCACCCAGATGGCGGCGATTCTCTCCCAATCGCAGCTGAATGCGCTGTTTGGGCAGTATCGACAGACCCGCATCCGCGCGCTGCCGGCATCATCCGGGGTAGCGATTGCCGAAGGCTGGATGGATGCCAGCCTGCCATTGATGGAGCAGGTCTACGAGGCCTCGACGCTGGATACCGCTTCCGAGCGCGAACGTCTCACCGGCGCGCTGGAAGAAGCGGCGAATGAGTTTCGTCGCTACAGCAAACGCTACGCCGCCGGGGCGCAAAAAGAGACGGCGGCTATTTTTGACCTCTATTCGCACCTGCTATCCGATGCGCGCCTGCGCCGTGAGCTATTCGATGAAGTCGACAAAGGCTCCGTCGCCGAATGGGCGGTGAAAAAGGTTATTGAAAAATTTGCCGAGCAGTTTGCCGCGCTCAGCGATGGCTATCTGAAAGAGCGGGCGGGGGATTTACGTACTCTCGGGCAGCGGCTGTTGTTCCATCTCGACGACACCACCCAGGGGCCGAATACCTGGCCTGAGCGCATTATCCTGGTGGCTGACGAACTGTCGGCTACCACGCTTGCGGAAGTGCCGCAGGACCGCTTAGTCGGGGTGGTGGTGCGCGACGGCGCGGCCAACTCCCACGCGGCGATCATGGTTCGCGCGCTGGGCATCCCGACGGTGATGGGCGCCGATATTCAGCCGTCGCTGCTGCATGGCCATATGCTGATCGTTGATGGTTACCGCGGCGATCTATTGGTCGATCCCGAACCGGTGCTGCTACAGGAGTATCAGCGGTTAATCAGCGAAGAGAACGAGCTGAGCCGGCTGGCGGAAGACGATCTCGAACGCGCTTCCGAGCTGAAAAGCGGCGAGCGGGTAAAAGTGATGCTCAACGCCGGTCTGAGCCCGGAGCATGAAGAGAAGCTCGGCAGCTTTATCGATGGTATCGGGCTTTACCGCACCGAAATTCCGTTTATGTTACAGAGCGGCTTCCCCTCCGAAGAGGAGCAGGTCGCCCAGTATCAGGGCATGCTGCAGATGTTTAACAGCAAGCCCGTGACCCTGCGTACGCTGGATATCGGTGCCGATAAGCAACTGCCGTATATGCCGATTAGCGAAGAGAACCCGTGCCTTGGCTGGCGTGGGATCCGTATTACGCTCGATCAGCCGGAGATCTTCTTGATCCAGGTGCGCGCCATGCTGCGTGCCAATGCCGCCACCGGCAACCTCAGCATACTGCTGCCGATGGTCACCAGCCTCGAAGAAGTTGACGAAGCCCGCCGCCTGATTGAGCGCGCCAGCCGTGAAGTCGAAGAGATGATTGGCTATGCGATTCCCCGCCCGCGCCTCGGGGTGATGCTGGAAGTGCCGTCAATGGTCTTTATGCTGCCGCAGTTGGCAAATCGCATCGACTTTATCTCGGTCGGCACCAATGATTTGACGCAATACATCCTCGCGGTCGACCGCAACAATACCCGCGTCGCCAATATGTACGACTGCCTGCATCCTGCTGTATTGCGGGCGCTGGCGATGATCGCCCATGATGCCGAGCGTTTTGGCATCGATCTGCGCCTGTGCGGTGAAATGGCCGGCGACCCGATGTGCGTCACCATCCTGGTGGGCCTCGGTTATCGCCATTTGTCGATGAACGGCCGTTCGGTCGCGCGCGTGAAATATCTGCTACGCCGTATCGATATCGAAGAAGCGCAGGAGCTGTCGCGGCGCAGTCTGGAAGCGCAGATGACCACCGAAGTGCGCCACCAGGTGGCGGCGTTTATGGAGCGCCGCGGTCTCGGCGGCCTGATCCGCGGCGGACGGTAACGTAGATACTGTTATCGGTTTGCAACTTTTTAATGGTTTTTCCCGGACGCGGCGCGTTGCGCCTTCTCCGGGCTACCAAATCGCATCGTGCTGTAGCCCCGGTAAGCGGCAGCGCCACCGGGGGATTTTGAGATCGCCATCACCAGTAGTGTCAGCCATCGTGGTGAATAAATTAAAGGCAGGCCGCACGGACCGTAGATACTGTTATCGGTTTGCAACTTTTTAAGTGTATTTCCCGGACGCGGCGCGTTGCGCCTTCTCCGGGCTACCAAATCGCATCGTGCTGTAGCCCCGGTAAGCGGCAGCGCCACCGGGGGATTTTGAGGCCACCAACACCGGCAGTTTCAGTAGCCATGGGGACAAGGTAGAGATCTTAAGCTCGCAATGGCACGGACCGTAGGTCGGGTAAGGCGTAAGCCGCCACCCGACAAAAAAACGGCACCGCGAGTAGTGAGCCCGGGAAAAACCGCACTCTGTTAGCATCCGTATACATATCTTTTACACGTTCGGCGCGGATCGGACTACATGCTTATGCTATCATTCGCCTCCTTCGGAGTGCCCGTTTTATGCGGGCACGGATCATCACCGCTGTCCACTTTCGGCGGAATAACAAGTCTTTATGGTGACAGATGAATAGTGGCTACCTGCATTTTCCGGAGTTCGATCCGGTAATATTTTCCATTGGACCGGTCTCTCTCCACTGGTACGGCTTAATGTACCTGGTTGGTTTCGTCTTTGCGATGTGGCTGGCCACCCGTCGGGCTAATCGTCCGGGCAGCGGCTGGACGAAAAATGAAGTGGAAAACCTGCTCTACGCGGGCTTCCTCGGCGTATTCCTCGGCGGCCGTATCGGCTATGTGATGTTCTACAACCTGCCGGTCTTCCTTAGCGACCCGCTATATCTGTTCCGCGTCTGGGATGGCGGCATGTCGTTCCACGGCGGCCTGATCGGCGTGATTCTGGTGATGATTATCTTCGCCAAACGCACCAAGCGCACCTTCTTCCAGGTTTCCGATTTCATCGCGCCGCTGATCCCGTTTGGCCTCGGCGCCGGGCGTCTGGGCAACTTTATCAACGGCGAGCTGTGGGGCCGCGTTGACCCGAACTTCCACTACGCGATGATTTTCCCGGGCTCGCGCGCTGAGGACCTGGCGCTGCTGCCGTCGCATCCGGAATGGCAATCATTATTCGATACCTACGGCGCGCTGCCGCGTCACGCCTCGCAGCTTTATGAGCTGGCGCTGGAAGGCGTGGTGCTGTTCCTGATCCTGAACCTGTTTATCCGTAAACCGCGCCCGACCGGTTCCGTTTCCGGCCTGTTCCTGATTGGCTACGGCCTGTTCCGCATTATCGTGGAATTCTTCCGCCAGCCGGACGCGCAGTTTACCGGCGGCTGGGTGCAGTACATCAGCATGGGGCAGATTCTTTCGATCCCGATGGTGCTTGCGGGTATCATTATGATGGTTTGGGCTTATCGTCACCGTCCGCAGCAACAAAACTCTTGAGGAACCATGAAACAGTATCTTGATTTGATGCAGAAAGTGCTCGCCGAGGGCACGCCAAAAAATGACCGCACCGGTACTGGCACGATCTCTATCTTCGGCCATCAGATGCGTTTTAACCTGCAGGAAGGCTTCCCGCTGGTGACCACCAAGCGCTGTCATTTACGCTCCATCATCCATGAACTGCTGTGGTTCCTGCAGGGCGACACCAACATTGCCTATCTGCACGAAAATAACGTCACCATTTGGGACGAGTGGGCGGATGAGAATGGCGATCTGGGGCCGGTTTACGGCAAACAGTGGCGTTCCTGGCCTGCGCCGGACGGCCGCCATATCGACCAGATCGGCACGGTCATGGAACAGCTGAAAAATGACCCGGATTCCCGCCGCATCATCGTGTCGGCGTGGAACGTCGGCGAGCTGGATAAAATGGCGCTGGCGCCGTGCCATGCGTTCTTCCAGTTCTACGTCGCCGACGGCAAGCTCTCCTGCCAGCTGTATCAGCGCTCCTGCGACGTGTTCCTCGGCCTGCCGTTCAACATCGCCAGCTATGCGCTGCTGGTGCATATGGTGGCGCAGCAGTGCGATCTGCAAGTGGGCGACTTTGTCTGGACCGGCGGCGACACTCACCTGTACAGCAATCACCTGGAGCAGACTAACCTGCAGTTGAGCCGCGAACCGCGTCCGCTGCCGAAGCTGGTCATAAAACGCAAACCGGCGTCGATTTTCGACTACCGTTTTGAAGACTTCGAAATCGAAGGCTATGACCCGCATCCGGGAATTAAAGCGCCTGTGGCGATTTAACCTCTCTGTAGTGATGACAAACCGGCGCCACCAGCGCCGGTTTTTTTTGCCCTCCGCAAAATTTTGCGAGCCTGATTCCTGCCGTCGTTCAACATCCTGCAACCGCCAAATATTTTCCCGAGCCGCGACGCGAACCGTAGATTTACCATTCGAATTGATAATCAGAGCAACGCATACTCGGCGCCATGAACAGACAGCATGGCTACACCCTAATTGAAATGCTGGTCACCATGATGCTGGTGGTCATCCTCAGCGCCAGCGGTATGTACGGCTGGCAGCGCTGGCAACAGCAGCAGCGCCTGTGGCAGGTCGCCTGCCAGGTGCGCGATTATCTCGTGCTGCTACGCGATGACGCTAACTGGCATAACCGCGATCGCGTCATCAACGTCGGACATTCGCCCGCAGGCTGGTGTCTGGGCGTAAGCGGCGTGGAAGCGGACTGTCACGCGAAAACGCCTTTTACCCTGCAGCCGCTGTGGCCGGGGATTACCTTACGGCACCTGACGGCAGGCATCGGTTTTTACGGCCTGCGCAACAGCGCCTGGGCCGGGCATATCCTGCTGCAAAGCGAGGTCGGGTCGTGGCGGATCGTTGTCTCTAACTGGGGGCGCATACGCCTGTGCCGGGAAGGAGAGGAATTATGCCAGTAGCAGCGCGCGGCTTTTCGCTCATTGAAACGCTAATCGCTATGGCGATAGGATCTGTGTTACTGCTGGGGGCCGCTCGTTTCCTTCCGGCGCTACAGCGCCAGATTCTTCGCCAAACGCAGCAGCAGGCGCTGGAAAACGAACTATGGCAGCGGGTCTATGCGTTAGCCAAACACCTGCAGCGAGCCGGATATTGCGCGGGTCACTGTAATGGTCAGGCGCTGGCGATAGCCGACGGCGGACAGTGCGTCATCGTTCGCTGGGATGGTAACAGTAACGGCACTTGGGATTTGGCGCCGGAGGCCGATGCCGATTCTACCGGTTTTCGCCTGCGCGACGGAGCGCTGGAAACGCGGCGCGGCGTTACTGACTGCGGCGGAAAAAATTGGGAGAAAATGACTAATCCCGCCGCTATCACGGTCACGCGCTTTCAGGTTGAGCGGCAGGCGGTAAGCGGGTTTTCTCCTGAACTTATCGTTACCCTGGGGGCGCAGGCGCAATCGGACTCGCGTATTTCCGCCGAGGCGCAATATCAGGTAACGGGGTTCAACCTGTGAAACGCCAGCGCGGAGTATCATCACTGCTGATGGTGCTGCTGCTACTGGCGCTGGGCAGCCTGTTATTGCAGGGGATGAATCAGCAGCAGCGATCGCTGCTGGCGCAGGTGAGCGCCGAAACCCAGGCAATTCGCGATACGGCCGCCGCGCAGTCGGCGCTGCAATGGGGCAAAGGGGTGAACTGGCCGCTGCAGAGCGCAGTTGCGTGTCAACAGGAAAACAGCCAACGCTGGCGCGTGTGCCTGCGGCTTTTTAATGATGGCCGCGCGCTGCTTATCGCCGGCAGCGGCACGATACAGCTGTGGCAGTCAGCGTCGATTGAACAGGGCAGGCTGCGGTATTTAGCGCATGGCTGGAGCGACTTTTGCCCGTTGAAGGAGAGTGCGTTATGCCTGATGCCGTAGCGCGTCAGCGCGGTTTTAGTCTGGCGGAGACATTATTAGCGATGGCGCTGTTAATCATGACCATCACGGCGCTTGGCGGCTATCATCGCGGGCTGGCCAGCGGCGCCGCTCAATTGAACGCCTATCGCCAGCAGTGGCGCGACGCGTGGCGCTTGAGCCTGCTTGTTCCTTCGGCGCAGCCCTATAAAGGACAAATAAGCCGCGTGCAGACATCGAGGCAAAGTTGTGTCAGCATCACGGTAACGATCACCATGCCCGCCGCTAAGCGGGTGCAGATGACCCGGCTACATTGCCCGGTAAATCAGTAGTCAGGAGCGAATATGTTAAGGGTGTACCACTCAAACCGTCTGGATGTGCTTGAAGCGCTGATGGAGTTTATCGTCGAGCGCCAGCGGCTGGATGACCCTTTCATGCCGGAAATGGTGCTGGTGCAAAGTACCGGTATGGCGCAATGGTTGCAGATGACGCTGGCGAAGCGCTTCGGCATTGCGGCGAATATCGAGTTTCCGCTGCCTGCCAGCTTTATCTGGGACATGTTCGTTCGCGTGCTTGACGATATTCCCGGCGAGAGCGCCTTCAGTAAACAGAGCATGAGCTGGAAGCTGATGACCCTGCTGCCGCAGTATCTCGACGATGAAGCCTTCGCGCTGTTGCGCCACTATCTGAGCGATGATAGCGACAAACGTAAGCTGTTCCAGCTGGCCGCGCGGGTAGCCGATCTGTATGACCAGTATCTGGTCTATCGCCCGGAGTGGCTGATGCGCTGGGAGGCCGATGAACGGGTTGAGGGGCTGGGCGACGCCCAGCAGTGGCAGGCGCCGCTGTGGAAAGCGTTAGTCGAATACACCGCGGAGCTGGGGCAACCGCTGTGGCACCGCGCCAATCTGTACCAGCGCTTTATCAGCGCGCTGGAAAACGCTGACCAACCGCCAGCCGGGCTGCCGTCGCGGGTCTTTATCTGCGGCATTTCGGCGCTGCCGCCGGTGTATTTGCAGGCCCTGCAGGCGCTGGGCAAGCATGTCGATGTCTATGTACTCTTCACTAACCCTTGTCGCTACTACTGGGGCGATATTAAAGATCCGGCGTTTCTTGCCAAACTGATGTCGCGCCAGCGCCGCCAGCGCCGCCACCACCGCGAGGCGCGCGAGCTGCCGCTGTTCCGCGACACCGAACAGGCGCCGGGATTGTTTAATGATGATGGCGAGCAGGATGTCGGCAATCCGCTGCTGGCCTCGTGGGGCAAGCTCGGGCGCGATTATATCTATCTGCTAGCCGGGCTGGAGCGTTATGAAGAGCTGGACGCCTTTGTCGATATCGCCCCCGATAACCTGCTGCATAACCTCCAGGCCGATATTCTTGAGCTGCGCAACGCCGCGGTGGCGGGGCGTACCGCGCAAGAGTTCGCCAGCAGTAAGAGCAAGCGCCCGCTGGCGATTGAAGACCGCAGCCTGGCTATCCACGTCTGCCATAGCCCGCAACGTGAAGTGGAAGTGCTGCACGACCGACTGCTGGCGATGCTGGAAGAAGACCCGGCGCTGACGCCGCGCGATATTATCGTGATGGTCGCCGATATCGACAGCTACAGTCCCTATATTCAGGCGGTCTTCGGCGCAGCGCGCGGCGAACGCTGGCTGCCGTGGGCGATTTCCGACCGTCGGGCGCGGGAATCGCACCCAGCGCTACAGGCGTTTATCACGTTGCTTTCTCTGCCGGACAGCCGCTTCGCCAGCGAAGATGTGCTGGCGCTGCTGGATGTGCCGGTGCTGGCGGCGCGCTTCAATATTAATGAAGAGGGGTTGCGCTACCTGCGCCAGTGGGTCAATGAATCCGGCGTACGTTGGGGTATGGATGACGACAACGTGCGCGAAATGGATCTCCCGGCGACCGGCCAGCACACCTGGCGTTTCGGTTTAACGCGTATGCTGTTGGGATATGCGATGGACAGCAGTCAGGGCGAGTGGCAGTCGGTGCTGCCCTATGATGAATCCAGCGGGCTGATTGCCGAACTGGTAGGGAATCTCGCGTCGTTACTGATGCAGCTTAATCTGTGGCGCCGCGGTCTGGCGCAGGATCGCCCGCTGGCAGAGTGGCTGCCGGTGTACCGCGATCTGCTCACGGATTTCTTCCTGCCGGATAGCGACACCGAAGCGGCGCTGGCGCTGATTGAACAGCAATGGCAAGCCATCATCGATGGCGGTCTGGATGCGCAGTACGGGGCTGCCGTGCCGCTATCGCTGCTGCGCGATGAGCTGGCGCAGCGCCTCGATCAGCAGCGGATCAGCCAGCGTTTCCTGGCCGGGCCGGTGAATATCTGCACCCTGATGCCGATGCGCTCTATCCCTTTCAAGGTCGTCTGCCTGCTGGGGATGAACGATGGCGTCTACCCGCGTACACTCGCGCCGCTGGGCTTCGATTTAATGAGCCAAAAACCGCAGCGCGGCGACCGTAGCCGTCGCGATGATGACCGTTATCTGTTCCTGGAAGCGCTGATGTCGGCCGAACAGAAGCTATACATCAGCTACATCGGGCGCTCAATCCAGGATAACAGCGAGCGCTATCCTTCGGTGCTGGTACAGGAACTGGCGGACTATATCGGTCAGAGCCACTGCCTTGAAGGCGATGAAGCGCTGGACTGCGATGCCAGCGAACGCCGCGTTAAGGAGCACATTACCCATCTGCATACGCGTATGCCATTCGATGCCGCCAATTATCTGCCGGATGAAGATCAGAGCTATGCAAAAGAGTGGCTGGCCGCCGCCAGCCAGCAGGGAGAGGCGCATAGTGAATTTATCCAGCCGCTTGCGCCGCTCGATATCGACACGCTGCCGTTCGAACAGCTGTTACGCTTTTGGCAGCATCCGGTGCGCGCTTTCTTCCAGCAGCGTCTGCGGGTGAATTTCCGCTCTGAAGAGAGCGAGATCCCCGAAGATGAGCCTTTCGTGCTTGAAGGGCTAAGCCGTTACCAGTTGAACCAACAGTTGCTGAATACGCTGATCGAACAACAGGATGCGTCAGCGATGTATCGTCGTTTCCGTGCGGCGGGTGAGCTGCCCTTTGGCGCGTTTGGCGAACTGGCGTGGGAGGCGCAGCGTCAGGAAATGCAGAACCTGGCTGAGCGGGTTATCGCCAGTCGTCAACCCGCGCAAAGTATGGAGATCGACCTACAGTGCAACGGTATCAATCTCACTGGCTGGCTACAGCAGGTACAGCCGGATGGGCTATTACGCTGGCGACCGTCGCTGCTGAGCGTCTCTCAGGGCGTGCAACTTTGGCTGGAACATCTTGTCTACTGTGCTAGCGGCGGTCTCGGCGAAAGTCGGTTGTTCGTGCGCAAGGAAGGCGAATGGCGTTTCCCGCCGCTGGCGGCGGAGCAGGCGCAGACGTATCTGAATGAGCTGGTAGAAGGCTACCTGCAGGGGATGTCAAAACCGCTACTGCTGTTGCCGGAAAGCGGCGGCGCGTGGCTAAAAGCCTGTTACGACGCGGAAAAGGATATCATGTTAATGGATGACGATACGCAACAAAAAGCGCGTAGCAAGTTCCTTCAGGCCTACGAAGGTAATATGGTGGTGAGCGGCGAAGGTGCCGATATCTGGTACCAGCGCCTTTGGCGCACTCTGGAGCCTGCGTACTATGAAGAGATTATCGCGCAGGCGCAGCGTTATCTGTTGCCGATATTTCGTTTCCATCAGTCCGAATAAAATTGTAATAGTATAAAAATTGCGCAGAAGAAGGTTGTTCATTTATTATGCGCATCGAATCACGGACTGATGTTGTAAATACCTTGAAGATGGCGTTTTGCCTGATGATGGGTATCCACGCTGATGCTATGCAGCGCGAAGTTTGTTAATGATGAGGTCCGTGAATGCCCCGCAGTTTATGGTTCAAAGTTCTTGTTGTAGTGGTCGCCCTTTGGGCGCCGTTAAGTCAGGCAGACACCGGATGGCAACCGATTCAGGAAACCATTCGTAAAAGCGAAAAAGATCCCCGTCAATATCAGGCCATTCGCCTGCAAAACGGCATGGTCGTGCTGCTGGTATCCGATCCGCAGGCGGTGAAATCGCTGTCGGCGCTGGTGGTGCCGGTGGGTTCATTACAGGATCCGGCCGATCATCAAGGGCTGGCGCACTATCTCGAGCATATGACCTTAATGGGCTCGCAGAAGTACCCGCAGCCTGACAGCCTTGCTGAATTTCTCAAAATGCACGGCGGCAGCCATAATGCCAGCACCGCGCCGTATCGCACCGCGTTCTATCTTGAAGTGGAAAATGACGCGCTCAACGGCGCCGTCGATCGGCTGGCTGATGCCATTGCCGCGCCGCTGCTGGATAAAAAATATGCCGAACGCGAACGTAACGCGGTCAACGCCGAATTGACCATGGCGCGCACCCGGGACGGGATGCGCATGGCGCAGGTGAGCGCTGAAACCATCAACCCTGCGCACCCGGCTTCACAATTTTCCGGCGGTAACCTCGATACGCTAAGCGATAAGCCTGGTAGCCCGGTGCTTGATGCGCTGCACGCTTTCCGCGACCGCTGGTACTCGGCAAACCTGATGAAGGCGGTCATCTACAGTAATAAGCCACTGCCTGAGTTGGCAAGCATTGCCGCCGCGACCTACGGGCGGGTGCCAAACCACGACATCAGCAAGCCGGAAATTACCGTACCGGTTGTGACCGATGCGCAGAAGGGCATTGTGATTCACTACGTGCCGGCGATGCCGCGCAAAGTTCTGCGCGTTGAGTTCCGCATTGATAACAACAGCGCTCAGTTCCGCAGCAAGACCGACGAGCTGGTGACCTATATGATCGGCAACCGCAGCCCCGGCACCTTATCCGACTGGCTGCAGAAGCAGGGGCTAGCGGAAGGGATTCGCGCGGATTCCGATCCGGCCGTCAACGGCAATAGCGGCGTGCTGGCCATCTCCGCTACTCTCACCGATAAAGGCCTGGCGCACCGCGATGAAGTTGCCGCAGCAATCTTCAGCTACCTGAATTTGTTGCGTACTCAGGGTATTGATAAGCGCTACTTTGATGAGTTAGCCCACGTGCTGGAGCTCGATTTCCGCTATCCGTCGATTAACCGCGATATGGATTATGTGGAGTGGCTGGCCGATACCATGATTCGCGTGCCGGTAGAGCACGTACTGGACGTGGTTAATATCGCCGACCGATATGATGCCCAGGCGATTAAAGACCGTCTGGCGATGATGACCCCGCAAAATGCGCGTATCTGGTACATCAGCCCGAATGAGCCGCACAACAAAACCGCTTATTTCGTCAATGCGCCTTTCCAGGTTGATAAAATTAGCCCCCAGACCTTCGCCGACTGGCAGCAAAAATCTGCGGCCATCAAGCTGCAGCTGCCGGCGCTGAACCCGTATATTCCGGATGATTTCACGCTGATTAAGAGCGATAAGGCGTACCCGCATCCGGAGCTTATCGTCGATGAGCCGACGCTGCGCGTGGTGTATGCCCCAAGCCAGTACTTTGCCAGCGAACCGAAGGCCGACGTCTCTCTGGTGCTGCGTAACCCGCAGGCGATGGACAGCGCGCGCCGGCAGGTGATGTTCGCGCTGAATGATTATCTGGCCGGCATTGCGCTTGACCAGCTCAGCAACCAGGCCGCGGTAGGTGGAATCAGCTTCTCGACCGGCGCCAACAACGGTCTGATGGTTAACGCCAACGGCTATACCCAGCGTCTGCCGCAGCTCTTTACCGCGCTGCTGGACGGCTACTTTAGCTATACGCCGACCGAAGAGCAGCTTGAGCAGGCGAAGTCCTGGTATGCCCAGATGATGGATTCGGCGGACAAAGGCAAAGCCTATGACCAGGCGATTATGCCGATTCAGATGCTGTCGCAGGTACCCTATTTTGAGCGCAAAACGCGCCGCGCGCTGCTGCCGTCAATCACTCTGAAAGAGGTGATTAACTATCGCGATAACCTGAAAGCCAGGGGGCGGCCGGAGCTGCTGGTCATCGGTAACATGAGCGCCCGGCAGTCAACCGATCTGGCCCGCCAGATCCAAAAACAGCTTGGCGCCGATGGTAACGAGTGGTGTCGCAACAAAGACGTGCTGATCGACAGCAAGCAGCTGGCGATATTTGAAAAAGCAGGCAGTAGCACCGACTCCGCGCTGGCGGCGGTTTTCGCGCCGCCAAACGTCGATGAATACAGCAGCATGGCCGCCAGTTCACTGTTGGGGCAGATTATTCAGCCCTGGTTCTACAACCAGTTACGTACTGAAGAACAACTCGGCTATGCGGTATTTGCCTTCTCAATGAATGTTGGTCGCCAGTGGGGGATGGGCTTCCTGCTACAGAGTAGCGATAAACAGCCTGCTTTCCTCTGGCAGCGCTTCCAGGCTTTCTTCCCGACGGCGGAAGCCAAACTGCGGGCGATGAAGCCGGAAGAGTTTGCCCAGATCCAGCAGGCGGCGATTAGCCAGATGCTGCAGGCGCCGCAAACGTTGAGCGAAGAAGCATCAAAGCTGAGCAAAGATTTCGATCGCGGTAATATGCGCTTCGATTCACGTGATAAAGTAGTGGCTCAGATTAAACTGCTGACGCCGCAAAAACTTGCCGACTTCTTCCATCAGACGGTGGTGGATCCGCAAGGCATGGCACTGTTATCCCAGGTTTCCGGCAGCCAGAACGGCAAGGCGGAATACGCCGCCCCTGAAGGCGGCAAGGTATGGGAAAGCGTCAGCGCATTGCAGAAATCCTTACCCCTGATGCGAGAGAATGAATGACCGAAACCGCTGAGTCTCTTGACCCACTCCGCTTGCCCCTGACGGGCGAGCGGCTGATAGAAGCCTCCGCGGGCACCGGAAAAACTTTTACCATCGCCGCGCTATATCTCCGGCTGCTGCTGGGGCTGGGGGGCGAATCCGCTTTCCCCCGGCCGGTCAGCGTGGAAGAGCTGCTGGTGGTGACCTTTACCGAAGCGGCGACGGAAGAGCTGCGCGGGCGTATCCGTAGTAATATCCACGAGCTGCGGATTGCCTGCCTGCGCGAAAGCGCCAGCGATCCGCTCTACGTTTCTCTGCTTGCGGAAATTGCCGATAAAAACCAGGCGGCGCAAACGTTGTTGCTGGCGGAACGGCAAATGGACGAGGCCGCGGTCTTTACCATCCATGGTTTCTGTCAGCGAATGCTGAGCCTCAACGCCTTCGAGTCCGGCATGCTGTTTGAACAGCAACTGATCGAAGACGAATCCCGCCTGCGTTATCAGGCCTGCGCCGACTTCTGGCGTCGCCACTGCTATCCGCTGCCGCGCGATATCGCCGCCGTGATCCATGAACAATGGAAAGGGCCGCGCGATCTGCTCAAGGCTATAGACCGCTGGCTGCAGGGCGAAGCGCCGCAGCTAAAATCGCCGCCGCCCGCGGAAGAGACGCTGGCAAGCCGCCATCAGCAAATCCTGGAACGTATCAATGCGCTGAAGCAGCAGTGGCGGGAGCAGGTGGGTGAAATTGAAAACGTGCTGGAAAGCTCAGGGCTCGATCGCCGCAAGTTCAACCGCGGTAACCAGGGCAAGTGGATCGAAAAGGTAAGCGCCTGGGCGCAGGAAGAAACGCTAAGTTATCAGCTGCCTGATGCGCTGGAAAAATTCTCGCAACCGTTCCTCATTGAGCGCACCAAAGACGGCGGCGAACCGCCTCTGCATCCGCTATTCAGCGCGGTAGAGGCGCTGCTTGCCTCACCGCTGACCTTAAACGATCTGGTTATCGCCAGGGCGATGGTCGAGATCCGCGAAGCGGTCGCCCGCGAAAAGCGGCGTCGAGGCGAACTGGGCTTTGACGACATGCTAAGCCGTCTTGACGACGCGCTACGCGGCGACAGCGGCGAAGCGTTGGCCAGCGCCATCCGCCAGCGTTTCCCGGTGGCGATGATCGATGAGTTCCAGGATACCGATCCGCAGCAGTATCGTATCTTCCGCCGCATCTGGCGTCGCCAGCCGGATACGGCTTTGCTGTTAATTGGCGACCCGAAACAGGCGATTTACGCCTTCCGCGGCGCCGATATTTTTACCTATATGAAAGCGCGCGGCGACGTTGCCGCCCACTATACGCTGGATACCAACTGGCGTTCGGCGCCGGGCATGGTACAGAGCGTTAATCGTCTGTTCGGCCTGAGTGATAATCCATTCATGTTCCGCGAGATCCCATTCTTGCCGGTGAAGCCAGCCGCTAAAAATCAGACGTTGCGCTTTACCATTGATGAGAAGCCGATCCCGGCGATGAACATGTGGTTAATGCCTGGCGAAGCCGTCGGTTCTGGCGATTATCAGTCCTTTATGGCGCAATTATGCGCGACGCAGATCCGCGACTGGCTCAGCGCCGGCCAGCAGGGACGCGCGCTGCTGTGGCGTGGCGAAAACGCTGAGCCGGTGCGCGCCTCCGATATCACCGTGCTGGTGCGTAACCGTCTCGAAGCGGCGCTTATTCGCGATGCGCTGCAGCTCTTGTCGATCCCGTCGGTCTATCTCTCAAACCGCGACAGCGTTTTTGAAACCCCGGAAGCGCAGGAATTACTGTGGGTTCTACAGGCGGTACTGGCGCCAGAGCGTGAAAACACGCTACGCAGCGCGCTGGCAACGTCGATGTTTGGCCTTAACGCGCAGGATATCGAAAACCTCAATCAGGATGAACGTGCCTGGGATGCGCTGGTAGAGGAGTTCAGTGAATACCGGCAGATCTGGCGCCAGCGCGGCGTAATGCCGATGCTGCGCGCGCTGATGGGGGCGCGTCATATTGCCGAAAACCTGCTGGCGACCCACGGCGGCGAACGCCGTTTGACCGATATTTTGCATATCAGCGAATTATTGCAAGAAGCAGCGAATCAGCTCGAAAGCGAGCACGCGCTGGTGCGCTGGCTGACGCAACATATCGCCGAACCGGACAGCAATGCTTCCAGCCAGCAGATGCGTCTGGAGAGCGATAAGCATCTGGTGCAAATCGTCACTATCCACAAATCAAAAGGACTGGAATATTCGCTGGTCTGGCTGCCATTTATCGCGCGCTTTCGTAAACAGGATCAGGCGTTTTATCACGACCGCGATTCCTTTGCCGCGGTCCTCGACCTTGGAGAAGGGGAGAATAGCCTTGAGCTGGCGGAAGCCGAGCGCCTGGCGGAGGATTTACGCCTGTTGTACGTCGCCCTGACCCGCGCGGTGTGGCACTGCAGTCTCGGGGTTGCGCCGTTAAGTACCCGCCGTAGCGATAAACCTGGCAACAGCGATTTTCATCACAGCGCCCTAGGTCGTCTGCTGCAGGATGGCGAGCCGATGGACGCGGCGGGATTAACCGCGCGGTTACAGGCATTGTGCAGCGATGATATTGCGCTATGTCTTCCCGATAGCATGGACCAGACGCCGTGGCAGGCGCCGGAAAACGCGCTGCCGCCGCTTTCGGCGCGGACCCTTGAACGCCAGGTTATGGACGACTGGCGGGTGACCAGTTATTCCGGTCTGCAGCAGCATGGTTCCAGCGCAGGTCAGGACCTGCTGCCGCGTCTTGATATCGATGCCGCGGGCGTGGGCGAGGTGGCGGAAGAGCCGCTGCTCACGCCTCATCAGTTCCCGCGCGGCGCGTCGCCGGGGACATTTCTGCATAGCCTGTTTGAGGATCTCGATTTTAGCCAGCCGGTACCGGTTGACTGGATGGCGCAAAAACTACAGTTGCACGGTTTTGGCGAAGAGTGGGCGCCGGTGTTGAGCGAATGGCTGGACGGCGTGCTGCGAACACGCCTGCCGGGGGCAGAAATCGCCCTGAATCAGCTGGGCGCCCGGGATAAACAGGTGGAAATGGCCTTCTATCTACCGATTGAACAACCGCTGGATCCGCTGCAGTTGGACGCGCTGATCCGCCGCTATGATCCGCTCTCGGCTGATACCCCGGCGCTCGATTTCCGCCAGGTCCGCGGCATGTTGAAAGGGTTTATCGATCTGGTATTTCGTCACGATGGCCGCTATTACCTGCTGGATTACAAATCTAACTGGCTGGGAGAAGACCGCGAAGCTTACACCCAACAGGCGATGACCCAGGCGATGCGCCTGCATCGTTATGACCTGCAGTACCAGCTGTATAGCCTGGCGCTGCATCGCTATCTGCGTCACCGTATTGCCGATTATCACTACGAACGGCACTTTGGCGGCGTCATTTATCTCTTTTTACGCGGCATGGACGGGCAGGAAGGCGGGCAGGGGATCTTCACCACCCGCCCGGCGCAGCCGCTGATTGACGGCCTCGATGCGTTATTTGCCGGTGTTACTCAGGAGGTGGGCTCATGACCATGGATGAACTGCTGCTGGCCGCCGCCGAGCAGCGTCTGCTGCGGCCGCTGGACGTACAGTTTGCGCTGATGGTGGCGCAGGATGCCCCTCCGGCAGTGAAGCTGGCCGCCGCGCTGCTGAGCCGGGATGCCGGCGAGGGGCATGTCTGTCTGCCGCTGTCGCGCCTCAACGCTGAAGAAGCGCTAAGCGGCAAGGCCGGCGAGATCCGCGACCAGTTGCTGGCGATGGCCGGCGCGCCCCAGGACTGGCCTCAATTGTTGCTTTCTTCGTCAGCGGTGAGCCGCGGCGACGAACCGACGCCGATGATTTTATGCGGCGACAGGTTGTACCTGAACCGCATGTGGCGTAATGAACTCACCGTCGCCCGCTTCTTTAATGAGACGAACCGGGTGCTGGAGGTCGATGAAGGGCGGCTAACGGCAACCCTGAATGAACTCTTTCCGGCAACCGACGATATCGACTGGCAAAAAGTTGCCGCGGCGGTGGCGCTGACCCGGCGCATTTCGGTGATTTCCGGCGGCCCCGGCACCGGCAAGACCACCACCGTCGCGAAGCTGCTGGCGGCGCTGATTCAGATTAACGACACGCCGCGCTGTCGAATTCGGTTGGCGGCACCGACCGGTAAAGCGGCAGCGCGCCTGACAGAATCTCTGGGATCGGCGTTAAGAAAACTTCCGCTTAGCGAGGAGCAAAAAGCGCTGATTCCCGCCGATGCCAGTACCCTGCATCGCCTGCTGGGGGCGCAGCCCGGTAGTCAGCGCATGCGCTACCACGCTGGTAATCCGCTGCATCTGGATGTGCTGGTGGTCGATGAAGCGTCCATGATCGACCTACCGATGATGTCGCGCCTGATTGATGCTTTGCCGGAGCACGGGCGAGTGATCTTTCTTGGCGATCGCGATCAGCTTGCCTCCGTGGAAGCCGGGGCGGTGCTTGGCGATATCTGTGCCTGGGCGACATCCGGCTATACCGCGGCGCGAGCGCAAGAGCTGTCGCGGCTGACTGGCGCAACGGTGCCGGCGGGCGAGGGGCAGATGGCCGGAGCGCTGCGCGATAGTCTATGTCTGCTGCAAAAAAGCTACCGCTTTGGCAGTCACTCCGGCATTGGCAGCCTGGCGCGGGCGGTCAACGCCGGTGCGCGTGCGGACGTGAAAGCGACGTTACGCCAGCCGTTTGACGATATCGTTCTGCGGCCGCTCAGCACTACCGAGGAGTATGAAGCGATGCTGATGGCGGCACAGGAGGGCTACGGCCGTTATCTGCAACTGCGCCGCGAGCAGGCCGCGCCGGAACAGATGATTGCCGCCTTCGGCGAGTTTCAGCTGCTGTGCGCGCTGCGTGAAGGGCCTTACGGGGTAAGCGGCGTGAATGAACAGCTGGAGCAGATGCTCCACCGTAAGCGGGCGATAACGCTACCGCGCCATTCACGCTGGTACGATGGCCGTCCGGTGATGATTTCCCGTAACGATAGCGCGCTGGGGCTGTTTAACGGCGATATCGGCATTGCGCTGGAAAGAGAAGGCGAGCTGCGCGTGTGGTTCCCGATGCCCGATGGCACCATTAAATCGGTGCAGCCAAGCCGCCTGCCGGAACACGATACCGCCTGGGCAATGACGGTGCATAAGTCGCAAGGGTCGGAGTTCGATCATGCGGCGCTGATCTTACCTTCTCGCAGCGTACCGCTAGTAACCCGCGAGCTGGTTTACACCGCGATAACTCGCGCGAAACGGCGCCTGTCGCTTTATGCCGACGAGCAGGTACTGGCGCAAGCCATCGTGACGCGGACTGAACGGCGCAGCGGCCTGGCGGAAATTTTCGCCGGACACGGGTAGGGGGGGAGGGCGTGAATACGCTCTTCACCTCTGATTAGTAAGCAAATAAAAGTAACAGCCAGAGAAAAGAGACTGAGTTCATGGCAAAAAAATAGGCGACATAACTTATGGGCGTCTGTGATGTTGATCTGTCAGCAATAACAATAACTACCACTGAAATAATAAGGTTGACGATAGATAAAATAACAAATAAAAAGACCGTCATAAGGCCTGCGGCAAAGGCAGCATAGGCTGGTCCACTGCTCATCATGGTTAAGAGCAGTAAGACCCAAGGGTAAATCGAGATTACGGCAGTAATTTTCTTGATGTTTTTAGTAATGGCGTTAGTTTTCTTTTTCATTATTAAACCTTATCTTTTGGAGTGGCTTGTTAATATAAATAATTAACGGGTTTATTCTGTTTGGATTTTTTAAGATATAATTAACATTAATATCATCCAGACTGGAGCTATTGAATTCATGTAAAAGAAATATGATATTGCACTACTTCTTATCTGTTGTTTGGAGTGTTTTGCACTAATAATGATGATTGTTGAAATGATTAAGTTGGCTATGGATGATAAAAAGCTAACCTTCAAATAGCCGAAAAATGCTGCAAGGCCATTATTCGTTAAGTGCACCAGTAGTAAGCCAAACCAGGGATACAATGCAATAGATATTGAAATGAATCTTATGTTTCTGACAAGCCAATTAGGTTTCTTATCCATAATAAGTATATATCTTTATGTCTTTTTATACTTTAAAGAATTAATGTTATAGCCATTATGATTCTTATCGCCATAAAAGCATGAGAATTATCCATGATGCTGAAATCGAATTCATAGCGAGGAAATAAGTTGTTGAACCTTTGGCGATCGGAGGTTTTGATGTATTGGTATAGATGGTGACGATTATTGATATAAGAAAGTTAAAGGAAGATAATATCTTGGCTAATAGTAATATAGCTTCGGCTACGGCTATCGCTGCATAACCGCTTATGGGATGTTGATAGCAATCCCAAAATAATGCAATGATAATAACCCAAGGATAAATTGATACTGCGAAGGTTATTTTCTTAATATGTCTGACTAGCCAATTAGGTTTCTTATCCATGATACCTGTCCTTGATGGTTTTTGTTTTGAAATTCTCTTGCCAAAATATATCGTAATTTACTGTTAAATATAAAGGTATAGCCAGAGTGGCGACATGGTATTCATTGCGCAGAAATAGATTTTTAGCTTTCTCGGTTTTAGCAATGTGAAAACGCTCATGCATCCAATAGTGATAAGCGAAAGCGCCAGGTTAATAATAGATAATACGGTGATGGGAACCAGTAGATGTAATCCATCTTCCGTAAAATTGTAGGGCGCGAGGCTGTATTTAATATGTGTAATCAATATTATTAACCATGGGTATATAGCAATGATGGAAACAACCGTCTGAGATCTATTAATAATCCAACTATCAGAGTTATGCATCATTCATCATGTTTATCAATAATGTGTTATTTTTTATTCTTTAGGAAGGAGCATAGCGTTGATGCAGTGATAAAGATATACCCCGGCATTAAACCAGGAATAAAGCCCGGATGCTGAAGATTTGTCACTGATGCGGCGGTGATAGAACAAAATTACTATCCTGAAGGCGTGGGATATGCCTATTTGCAATCGGATAGCCCGGATAAGGCGCAAGCCGCTATCCGGGAATCCTCCCCCGGTGGCGCTTACGCTTACCGGAGCTACCAACCGACTACCGAACCGTAGCCCGGATAAGGCGCAAGCCGCTATCCGGGAATCCTCCCCCGGTGGCGCTTACGCTTACCGGGGCTACCAACCGACTACCGAACCGTAGCCCGGATAAGGTGCAAGCCGCTATCCGGGAATCCTCCCCCGGTGGCGCTTACGCTTACCGGGGCTACCAACCGACTACCGAACCGTAGCCCGGATAAGGTGCAAGCCGCTATCCGGGGATCCTCCCCCGGTGGCGCTTACGCTTACCGGGGCTACCAACCGACTACCGAACCGTAGCCCGGATAAGGCGCAAGCCGCTATCCGGGGGATCCGTCAGCCCAGGTCTGCCATCAATACCTTCGAACGGCGCTGATAGTTGTACATCTGTTTTTTACTCTCCGGCAGCAAATCAATATCCACCGGGGTAAAGCCGCGTTCCTGGAACCAGTGAATACTACGGGTGGTCAATACAAATAGCTTGCTGAGCCCCATCTGCTTCGCCTGGGCGGCGATCCGGCTCAGCAGTACCTCGCCGCGTGACGAACTACGGTAATCCGGATGCACCGCTACGCAGGCCATTTCGCCAATTTTCTCTTCCGGGAATGGATAGAGCGCGGCGCAGGCGATGGTGGTGTTATCGCGCTGGATGATGGTGAATTTATCTATCTCCATTTCCAGTTGTTCGCGCGAGCGGCGCACCAGAATGCCTTGCTGCTCCAGCGGGCTGATAAGATCGAGGATGCCGCCGATATCGTTAATGGTTGCCCGGCGGATCTGCTCGGCGCTTTCCATGACGATCTGCGTACCGATACCGTCACGTGAGAACAGTTCCTGCAGCAGCGCGCCATCTTCCTGATAGCTAATTAAATGGCAGCGACGCACGCCGCTGCGGCAGGCTTTCACCGCGCCTCGCAGGAAGCGTACGGTGCCGGAATTATAGTCTTCTTCCGCTTCCAGCTCCTCTACCCGCGCCTGCGCCTCGTTAGGGAACAGTTCGGAAACGATCTCGCCATGCTGGTCGTAGACCCCCTGCGACGAGCAGAAGCCGATCATCTTTTCAGCTTTCAGCTTTACCGCCAGCTGGGTGGCTATCTCTTCAGAAGTGAGGTTGAAGCTCTCGCCGGTGACGGATACCGCGACCGGGCCCATGAGCACGATTGCGCCGCTGTCCAGTTGGCGATGAATGGCTTCTTCGTCGATGCGGCGAATACGGCCGCTGTGGCAGTAATCCACGCCATCATCGACGCCAAGAGGCTGAGCGATAATAAAATTGCCGCTCACTACGTTGATATGCGCCCCCTGCAGGGGCGTATTGCCGAGGCTCATCGACAGGCGGGCGGTAATTTCTAACTGCAGCATGCCGGCGGCCTGCTTCACCAGCTCAAGGGTTTTGGCGTCGGTGACGCGGGTCTGCTTGTGATAAACCGGTTCGTGGTGATGTTCCGCGAGGTTGGCGTCAATCTGCGGGCGCGCGCCATAAACCACTACCAGGCGAATACCGAGGCTATGCAATAAGCCAATGTCATTGACTATGCTGGAAAAGTTATCATGCTCGATGGCTTCTCCGCCCAGCATGATGACAAACGTTTTTCCCCGGTGCGCGTTTATATAGGGAACAGAATGGCGGAATCCCTCGACCAGTTCAGTGCGACGCTCCTTCACCATGACAAACCCTCAATGCATGATTATTCGTAATAAGTGTATTTTTATTCTGTTTTGCTTCGTGGTGCAACCCCTAATTTGTCACTAATTTGCGAAAACATTGTGACAAAACCTTAGGTGTCAAAGTTTGTTTACCCTTTTATAGATGACAGGTTATGCGGCTTTGGTTAAAGTTTCCGGTCAATCTGTTCATTTTGGCTTCAAACGCGTTTTTTTGCTTGGGAGTGGCATGTCGGGATACAAGTCGGGATTAAGCCGCCGTCGTTTTTTACAAGGGGCGGGCGCCATGTGGTTAATGAGTGTGAGTCCGGTCGGTTTGGCCGCCGCCGCGCAGGTTGTCGCGGTGCGTATCTGGCCGTCGTCGACCTACACCCGCGTCACGGTGGAATCCAATCATGTACTGAAATATCGGCAGTTTGCGTTAAGCAATCCTGAGCGAGTGGTGGTTGATATTGAAGGCGTTAACCTGAACTCGGTCCTGAAAGGGATGGGCGGGCAGATTCGCGACGACGACCCGTATATTAAATCCGCGCGCGTGGGCCAGTTCGACCCGCAAACCGTGCGGATGGTGTTTGAACTGAAACAAAACGTCAAGCCGCAGCTGTTTGCGCTGGCGCCGGTCGCCGGTTTTAAAGAGCGTCTGGTGATGGATCTTTATCCCTCTACGGCCACCGATGTGCAGGATCCGCTGCTGGCGCTGCTGGAAGATTACAACAAAGGCGATCTGGAACGTCAGGTACCGCCGGCAGAGAGCGGGCCGCAGCCGGGGAAAGCCGGGCGCGATCGTCCTATCGTTATCATGCTCGATCCCGGCCATGGCGGTGAAGACTCCGGCGCGATTGGTAAATACCGTACTCGTGAGAAAGACGTGGTGCTGCAGATTGCCCGTCGATTGCGCGCGCTCATTGAGCGTGAAGGCAATATGAAGGTCTTTATGACCCGTAACGAAGACGTGTTTATTCCCTTGAAGGTGCGCGTCGCCAAGGCGCAGAAGCAGCGTGCCGACCTGTTCGTTTCGATTCACGCCGACGCCTTTACCAGCCGTCAGCCGAGCGGCTCTTCGGTGTTCGCGCTCTCGACCAAGGGCGCTACCAGTACCGCCGCAAAATACCTCGCGCAAACGCAGAACGCCTCGGACTTAATCGGCGGGGTCAGCAAGAGCGGCGATCGTTACGTTGACCACACCATGTTCGATATGGTGCAGTCCCTGACCATCGCCGACAGCCTGAAATTTGGTAAAGCGGTGCTGCAAAAAATGGGCAATATTAATAAGCTGCATAAAAATCAGGTGGAGCAGGCGGGCTTTGCGGTACTGAAAGCGCCGGATATTCCTTCGATTCTGGTCGAAACGGCCTTTATCAGTAACGTTGAAGAAGAGCGTAAACTGAAGACCGCGAAATTCCAGCAGGAAGTGGCGGAGTCGATTCTGGCGGGGATCAAAGCCTACTTTGCCGATGGGGCGACGTTGGCCAGACGCGGATAAAAAAATAGCGCCTTCGGGCGCTTTTTTTGTAGCGGTATCTACGGACGACAGAAACAAAAAAACACCCTTGAGGGTGTTCATTGTGTTGGTTGCGGGGGCCGGATTTGAACCGACGACCTTCGGGTTATGAGCCCGACGAGCTACCAGGCTGCTCCACCCCGCGTCCGTATTTACTCTTCCATCGAGTAAATTTGCTTCTGATTGTAATTGGTTGCGGGGGCCGGATTTGAACCGACGACCTTCGGGTTATGAGCCCGACGAGCTACCAGGCTGCTCCACCCCGCGTCCGCGTCTACTCTTCCATCAAGTAGATTTACTTCAGATTTTAATTGGTTGCGGGGGCCGGATTTGAACCGACGACCTTCGGGTTATGAGCCCGACGAGCTACCAGGCTGCTCCACCCCGCGTCCGTGGAAGCGCACTATACTCCGCTAGCGTTCTGATGCAACCTTTTTTCGTAGAAATCGTCAATTTTGTAAAAAATGGCGACTAAGTAGACAGCGATGGGCGGATTTTTACACAATTTGGGCTGCAGCTCGCTTTCGCGCATTTCATTAGCCGCATGGGTTTGTTATCTTCATCACGCACTAAGGCTTAGCAGCAATAAAGAAGAGATACCATGAAAGGACGTTGGGCAAAATATGTAGCGACAGGGGCGATGTTGGCGATGCTCGCCGCCTGTTCCTCGAAACCGACCGATCGCGGTCAGCAATATAGTGATGGCAAGTTTACCCAGCCGTTTTCATTGGTAAACCAACCTGATGCGGTAGGCGCGCCGATTAACGCCGGCGACTTCTCCCAGCAGGTTGGTCAGATTCGTAGCGCCTCTCCGCGTCTCTATAACAGCCAGAGCAGCGTTTATAACGCGATTCAGGAGTGGCTGCGTTCCGGCGGCGATACCCGCACGTTACGCCAGTTTGGTATTGATGCCTGGCAGATGCAGGGTGCCGATAACTACGGCAACGTGCAGTTTACCGGCTACTACACCCCGGTCGTGCAGGCCCGCCACACTCGCCAGGGCGAGTTCCAGTATCCTATTTACCGTATGCCGCCGAAAAACGGCAAGCTGCCTTCCCGCGCCAGCATCTATGCCGGAGCGCTCAGCGATAACTACGTTCTGGCGTACAGCAACTCGCTGATGGATAACTTCATCATGGACGTGCAGGGCAGCGGCTATATCGATTTCGGCGACGGTTCGCCGCTTAACTTCTTCAGCTACGCCGGGAAAAACGGCTGGCCCTACCGTAGTATCGGTAAAGTGCTTATCGACCGCGGCGAAGTGAAGCGGGAAGATATGTCGATGCAGGCGATCCGTGAATGGGGCGAAAAGCATAGCGAAGCGGAAGTTCGCGAGCTGCTGGAACAGAACCCATCTTTCGTCTTCTTTAAACCGCAGTCCTACGCGCCGGTGAAAGGGGCCAGCGCGGTACCGTTGATTGGCCGCGCGTCGGTCGCCTCTGACCGTTCGATTATTCCGCCGGGAACCACCTTGCTGGCCGAGGTGCCTCTGCTGGATAATAACGGTAAGTTTAACGGTCAGTACGAGCTACGCCTGATGGTGGCGCTGGATGTCGGCGGGGCGATTAAAGGCCAGCACTTCGATATCTACCAGGGCATTGGCCCGGATGCCGGTCATCGCGCCGGTTGGTATAACCACTATGGCCGCGTGTGGGTGCTGAAAAACGCGCCAGGCGCCGGTAGCGTCTTTAGCGGTTAACGTTTAAACGTCCGTATGTTTCTAACCCGGATCCGCGTAACGCGCCGGATCCGGGGTCTCTACTTTATTCTGAGGTTTTATGTCTGTAGTAATCAGCGATGCCTGGCGCCAGCGGTTTGGCGGCACGGCGCGTTTATATGGCGAAAAGGCGCTGCAGTGTTTTGCCGATGCGCATGTCTGCGTGGTCGGCATCGGCGGCGTCGGTTCATGGGCGGCGGAAGCGCTGGCGCGAACCGGGATTGGCGCGATTACGCTGATTGATATGGATGATGTTTGCGTCACCAATACCAATCGCCAAATCCACGCCCTTGGCGGTAACGTTGGGCTGGCGAAAGCGGAAGTGATGGCCGAGCGTATACGTCTGATTAACCCGGAGTGCCGGGTTACGGTGATCGATGATTTCATCACGCCGGAGAACGTGGCGGAATACCTGGGAGCGGGCTTTAGCTATGTTATCGACGCTATCGATAGCGTCAGGCCAAAAGCGGCGCTGATCGCCTGGTGCCGTCGTTATAAAGTGCCGTTGGTGACGACCGGCGGAGCCGGCGGTCAAATCGATCCGACGCAGATCCAGGTGGCTGATTTGGCGAAAACTATTCAGGATCCGCTGGCGGCGAAACTGCGTGAACGGCTGAAAAGCCAGTTCGGCGTAGTGAAGAATAGTAAAGGAAAGCTGGGCATCGATTGCGTCTTCTCGACCGAAGCGTTGGTCTACCCGCAGGCGGATGGCAGCGTCTGCGCAATGAAAAGCACGGCGGAAGGGCCGAAGCGGATGGATTGCGCCTCCGGTTTTGGCGCGGCGACCATGGTGACGGCGACTTTTGGTTTTGTCGCCGTATCCCATGCGTTGAAGAAGATGTTGGCGAAAGCGCAGCGTCAAGGGGGATAGCCTGAGGGACTTTTTCCGGACGGCGCAGAAACGTAGCCCGGCTCAGCGTAGCGCAAGCCGGGAAGACGGCGTTTGAATTAGCCCTCGCGGGCGGCGGCGAGCACCGCGTCGCTTAGCGCCTGCAGCCCCTGGCTGCGCGAAGCGCTAAGCTGCCCGCGCAAACCCAGCTCATCGAATAGCGCCAACGGATCTTTCGCTAAAATCTCAGCGGCGCTTTTTCCTTCGCAGGCGGCTAACAGCACCGCCAGCAGGCCGCGCACAATACGCCCTTCGCTATCGCCAAAGAAGTGCATCTTGCCCTCGGCATCAACCTGATACCCGAGCCAGACGCGGTTTTCGCAGCCGGCGATCTCTTTCGCCTGTGTCCGCTGGGCGTCCGTTAATGGCGGCAGTTTCTTACCCACTAAAATCAACTGGCGGTATTTATCTTCCCACTGGGTCAGCGGGGCGAAGGTCTGGCGCAGCGTCGCTTCGTTGAGCGCGGCGCTTAAAGGTTGCGAGGTCATCATTAATCCACCAGTATTTCCAGCGCGCGGTCGATAGCGTGCATCAGCGCATAAACATCATCTTGCGTATTGTACGGCGCGAATGAGGCGCGCAGCGTACCGCTGACGCCTAATGCCGCCAGCAGCGGTTGCGCGCAATGCTGCCCGGCGCGCAGCGCAATGCCGGACTCTGCCAGCAGCGTAACCATATCGCTATGGTGTACGCCCTTGAAATCAAAGGCCAGCAGGCTCGAATCTTGACAGCGGAACGAACGAAAACCGGGCCGCTTTGCCAGCTCGTCTTCCGCAAGCGTCGCCAGGCTACGGCTCCAGTTTTCCGCCTGTGCAAGATCGATTTCCTGCAGCCATTCCAGCGCGGCGCTGAGGCCGATAACGCCGGCGACGTTGGGCGTCCCGGCTTCAAGCCGCCAGGGGGCGGGCTGGGTTTTAAAACCATCGAATGAGACTTCAGTAATCATTTTGCCGCCGCCGAGCCATGGCGACATTTCCGCCAGCAGGTCGCTTTTGCCGTATAGCGCGCCAATACCCGTTGGTCCATACAGCTTGTGGGCGGAGAAGGCATAAAAATCGATATCCAGCGCCTGCACGTCGGCCGGGAAGTGCACCGCGCCCTGCGCGCCGTCAACCATCACTATCATTCCCGCCTGATGGGCGAGAGCAATGGCACGCTGCAGGTCGGGGCAGCCGCCGGTGACGTTAGACATCTGGCCAATCGCCAGCACCCGGCTGCGTGAAGAGATAAGCGAAGGGAGTTGCGCGATATCCGGCAGACGATCGGCGCCCAGCGGCAGCTTGACCACCCGCGCGCCGGTTTGTTCGGCAACCATCAGCCACGGTACCAGGTTGGCGTGGTGTTCGGCTTCGCTGACGATTATTTCATCACCAGGATGCAGGCGCGGGCGCACGTAGCTCTGCGCGACCATATTGATAGCTTCGGTGGTGCCGCGGGTCCAGACGATATCTTTGCCGGAAGGGGCGTTAAGCCAGCCTGCGACGCGTTCGCGCGCCGCCTCGTAGCGCTCGGTAAGACGCTGGGCGGCGGCAAACTGGCTGCGGTGGACGTTGCCGGCGCTCAGGCGATAAAACTGGTCGCTGGCATCGATTACGGCCAGCGGTTTTAGCGCCGTCGCCGCGCTATCCAGATAGACGCCGGCATCCGCCAGGGCTGGAAACTGGGCGCGGAAGTGGGCGGGATTGAATGCGTTCATGGAATTCCTCATATCGATATCACGATCGTCGCGCAAATTCCCCATTAGGGCAAGGCTGGTGATAGCGAGGAGGCGGGGAGAACGGTGATTTTTCGGCAAAAAAAAGCACCGCGCATTGCGGTGCTACATTAAATCACTATGGACAGACAGGGTAAATGTACAGGAAGTGAAAAGGTAGCCTTGCTACCATGGTCTGCAAACCCAGACCAATTGCAAACACAACAACACAACATCACAACCGTAAGCCAAAAGCTTGTTGGAACACGCATTCCAAAAAAAGCTTTTCGTTCCGGCTCAGGAAGTGCCGCCACTATAGGTATTTGCTGGTAGAACCTCAACGGACAATTTATAATGGCTCAGATAAAAAAAACTAATAGGTTAACTGTTGTTTCCTATTTGTTAAAACTCGTTAACATCTCAGTCAGAATAACCATGTCGAAGCGATTACCACCTCTGAATGCATTACGTGTTTTTGATGCAGCCGCACGTCATCTGAGCTTCACTCGCGCAGCCGATGAGCTTTTTGTGACGCAGGCCGCAGTAAGTCACCAAATCAAGTCACTAGAGGACTTTCTGGGCCTGAAGCTGTTTCGTCGACGCAATCGCTCGCTGCTGTTAACGGAAGAGGGGCAAAGCTATTTTCAGGATATTAAAGAGATTTTTTCGCAGCTCACCGAAGCGACGCGTAAACTGCAGGCGCGCAGCGCGAAAGGGGCGCTAACTGTTAGTTTATTGCCCAGTTTCGCCATTCAGTGGCTGGTGCCGCGACTCTCAAGCTTTAACTCAGCTTATCCGGGGATCGACGTGCGGATCCAGGCGGTGGACCGTCAGGAAGATAAACTGGCCGACGACGTCGACGTGGCGATTTTCTATGGCCGCGGCAATTGGCCGGGGTTGCGTGTTGAAAAACTGTACGCCGAATATTTACTGCCGGTTTGTTCGCCATTGCTGTTAACCGGCGACAAAGCGTTGAAAACGCCTGCCGATCTGGCGCAACATACGCTGTTACATGATGCCTCTCGCCGCGACTGGCAAACTTATACCCGGCAACTGGGTCTAAATCATATCAATGTGCAACAGGGACCGATATTCAGCCACAGCGCGATGGTGCTGCAGGCGGCAATCCATGGACAAGGCGTCGCACTGGCCAATAACGTTATGGCCCAGTCCGAAATTGAAGCAGGCCGTTTGGTCTGCCCGTTTAATGATGTTCTGGTCAGTAAGAACGCGTTTTACCTTGTTTGTCATGACAGTCAGGCTGAACTGGGTAAAATAGCCGCTTTCCGCCAGTGGATTTTAGCGAAGGCGGCGAGCGAACAAGAAAAATTCCGCTTTCGTTACGAACAATAACGGCCTGATGACCAGGCGTTAACTGACTTTGTAGGGTATCAACATGACCAGCCGTTTTATGCTGATTTTTGCCGCCATCAGCGGCTTTATCTTTGTGGCTCTGGGCGCCTTTGGCGCACACGTATTAAGTAAATCGCTGGGTGCGGCCGAAATGGCCTGGATCCACACCGGCCTTGAGTATCAGGCGTTTCATACGCTGGCGATTTTAGGCCTGTCTGTCGCCATGCAGCGGCGGATAAGCATCTGGTTTTACTGGAGCAGCGTGTTTTTGGCGCTGGGAACCGTGTTGTTCAGCGGCAGCTTATATTGCCTGGCGCTGTCGCATTTACGCCTGTGGGCGTTCGTTACCCCGGTAGGCGGCGTCTGCTTCCTTGCCGGTTGGGTATTAATGTTAATTGGTGCAATTCGTCTGAAACGTAAGGGCGTTGTTCATGAATAAGGTTGTCCTCTATTGTCGCCCCGGGTTTGAGAAAGAGTGCGCAGCAGAAATTACCGATAAGGCAGCCCGCCTTGAGGTATTCGGTTTTGCCCGGGTCAAAGACGACTCCGGCTATGTGATTTTTGAGTGCTATCAACAGGGCGACGGCGAGAAGCTGGTGCGCGATCTGCCGTTTAGCTCGCTGATTTTCGCGCGCCAGATGTTCGTCGTTGGCGAACTGCTGCGCGACCTGCCGCCGGAAGACCGCATCACGCCGATCGTCGGCATGCTGCAGGGCGTGGTGGAAAAGGGCGGCGATCTGCGCGTTGAGGTCGCGGATACCAACGAAAGCAAAGAGCTGATGAAGTTCTGCCGCAAGTTCACGGTGCCGCTGCGCGCGGCGCTGCGTGAAGCTGGCGTGCTGACTAACTATGAAACGCCTAAGCGTCCGGTGGTGCACGTGTTCTTTATCGCACCCGGCTGTTGCTATACCGGCTACTCCTTTAGCAATAACAACTCGCCGTTTTATATGGGGATCCCGCGCCTGAAGTTCCCTTCCGATGCGCCGAGCCGTTCGACGCTTAAGCTGGAAGAGGCATTTCACGTCTTCATTCCGGCGGATGAGTGGGACGAGCGTCTGGCGAATGGCATGTACGCGGTGGATCTCGGCGCCTGCCCGGGCGGCTGGACCTATCAGCTGGTGAAGCGCAACATGTGGGTCTCTTCGGTCGATAACGGCCCGATGGCGCAGAGCCTGATGGATACCGGACAGGTGACCTGGCTGCGTGAAGATGGCTTCCGCTATCGTCCGAACCGCAACAACATCTCGTGGATGGTGTGCGACATGGTTGAGAAACCGGCGAAAGTGGCGGCGTTAATGGCCCAGTGGCTGGTGAACGGCTGGTGCCGCGAGACCATTTTTAACCTCAAGCTGCCGATGAAAAAGCGCTATGAAGAGGTGTCGCAAAACCTGGCCTATATCCAGGCGCAGCTTGATGAGCACGGTATTAACGCGCAGATTCAGGCCCGTCAGCTGTATCACGATCGTGAAGAAGTGACCGTGCACGTGCGTCGCCTGTGGGCGGCGGTCGGCGGCCGCCGCGACGAGCGCTAATCAGCGCTCAGCAGCCCCGGTCACGCATCAGCACGGCCGGGGATCACGCGGATGGCAACCGCAGCTGCTGCAGGTTGCCATCGAGCTGTAAGTCCGTTTGCAGGCGGGCGATTTCCCGGCAGGTAAACGCCATCTCTTTATGCTCTTCAAGCTTCTTACGCCACTTCTCCGGCACATCCGCAAGCCGCGCGTAGATGCCTTCTAAATCCTGATAATCCGTTAACAGCTGCGCCGCGCTTTTCGGCCCAATCCCGGCAACGCCCGGTACTTTCGAACTGCTAATCCCCGCCAGACCCCAGTAGTCCGGGAGCTGTTCCGGCGTCACGCCGAATTCATTGGCGATAAACGGCGCATCCAGCCAGCGTTTCTGGAAATAATCGCGGATGCGAATGGTCGGCGACAGCAGCTGACAGTAGCCTTTATCGGTCGAGACAATGGTAGCCTGATGCCCGGCCTGGGCAACTTTAACGGCGAGCGTGGCCGCCAGATCGTCCGCTTCGCTGCCGGGCAGCGCCCAGCAGCGTATTCCGCGCTGTTCAAAAGCCGCCCGCAGCGCCGGCATTTCCGCTTCCAGCGTTTCCGGCATCGGCGCGCGCCCGGCTTTATATTCCGGCAGCCGCTGGTGGCGCCAGCCGTGAGCGCGGTCTTCATCGTCGAACACCGCCACGGCATGCGTCGGCTGGCTGTGGACGATAAGCTGTTCGAGGGCGTGCAGGCAGGTATCCGCGCAGGGGGAACCCTGCACCGCATGAATACGGCGGATCAGGTTGAGCGCGTCGACAATTAACAGATGAACAGCCACAAGATATCTCCCTTTGTTCTCAGGCTATAAGGGTAACATCGGTGGCAATACGAGGCTATTGGTAGAGCGAAGTTCGGGAAGCAGGCTCGCAGAATGAGCCAGGGCTGGAGGAGAGTTGGCCCGACATGCCGAAGCGTGCCGGGCCAGAGGCGTTAATCGCAGGCGACGATTTTCATCGCCAGGCCGCCGCGAGAGGTTTCGCGGTACTTGGCGTTCATATCTTTGCCCGTTTCATACATGGTCTCGATAACCTTATCGAGGCACACGCGCGGTTCGCTGGTACGGCGCAGGGCCATACGCGCGGCGTTAACCGCTTTGACCGCCGCGATAGCGTTACGCTCGATGCACGGTACCTGCACCTGGCCGGCAACCGGGTCGCAGGTCAGGCCGAGGTTATGTTCCATACCGATTTCCGCGGCGATGCACACCTGGGCCGGGCTAGCGCCCAGCAGCTCCGCCAGACCGGCCGCCGCCATCGAGCAGGCCACGCCGACTTCGCCCTGGCAGCCAACTTCGGCGCCGGAGATAGAGGCGTTCATCTTATACAGCGAACCAATGGCGCTGGCGACCAGCATATAGCGGGCCAGAGAGTTAGCGTTCACCTTGCGGATAAACTTGTCGTAGTAGGCCAGTACCGCCGGAACGATACCGCAGGCGCCGTTAGTTGGCGCGGTGACGACACGCCCGCCGGCGGCGTTCTCTTCGTTTACCGCCAGCGCGAACATGTTGATCCAGTCCACTACCGCCATTGGGTCGCTGTTGGTATTGTCCTGGCTCACCAGCATACGGCGCAGGGCGGCGGCGCGGCGCGGAACGCGCAGTTTGCCCGGGAGCACGCCTTCAGTGGTGATACCGCGCTCAATACCGGCGCTCATCACTTCCCACACCGCGGCGAAGTGCTGTTCCAGCTCTTCTTTGCTGTGCAGCGCCAGCTCGTTCTGCATCATCAGCCCGGAGAGCGACAGGCCGGTTTCATTGCAGTGTTTCTGCAGATCGGCGGCGTTTTTGTACGGATAAGGTACGGCAACTGGCGCTTCGGTGGTCAGGCCGAAGTGCTCTTCATCGACGATAAAGCCGCCGCCGATGGAGTAGTAGGTCTGGCTGTAGAGCACCTTGTCGTCGCCCAGCGCGGTAATGCGCATGCCGTTCTCATGCAGAGACAGGTTGTCGGCATGGAAATTCATGCACTGGTCGACAGGGAACTCGACTTCGTGCTGGCCGTTCGCCAGCAGCAGGCGGCCGTGGGTATTAACGTCCTGGATAAAGCCCGGGATCGCGTCGATGTCGACGGTATCCGGCAGATTGCCGGCCAGCCCCATGATAATGGCGATATCGGTATGGTGGCCTTTACCGGTCAGGGAGAGAGAGCCGTATACGTCAACGACGACTTTGCTGACGTCAGCCAGCAGGCCGCGCGCAATCAGGTCGTCGGTGAATTGTTTGCCCGCTTTCATCGGTCCAACGGTATGGGAGCTGGATGGGCCAATGCCGATTTTGAAAATATCGAATACGCTGATCATGATGTATTCCAGTACTGTCGGAAAGCGCGCCGCCGTTAAGCGGCGCGAGGGGAGGTCTTAAAAGAATTAGCTGAACAGAGAGTAGAAAATCGCGGAGATGGCAATCAGGCCCATAATCACAACGAAGACGTTGCTGATGTGGCCGCTGTATTTGCGCATGGCCGGAACTTTCTGGATTGCGTACATCGGCATCAGGAACAGGATCATCGCGATAATTGGACCGCCCAGGGTCTCAATCATGCCGAGGATGCTCGGGTTCAGCGTTGCCACAATCCAGGTGGTGACCAGCATAAACAGCGCGGTCAGCTTGTTCAGTTTGTTGATTTCGATGGTTTTGCCTTTGCCGCGCAGAGACTTAATCACCATGCCATTGAAACCTTCACGAGCGCCCAGGTAGTGGCCGAGGAAGGATTTGGTGATAGCGATCATCGCGATGATCGGCGCCATCCAGGCGATAACCGGTGCGTTAAAGTGGTTCGCCAGGTAAGACAGAATCGAGATGTTCTGCTCTTTCGCCGCCGCCAGGTCTGCCGGAGACAGGCTCAGTACGCAGCTGAAGACGAAGAACATAACGGTCAGCACCATCATGATGTGAGCGCGCGCCAGGATGCTGGAGCATTTCTTCTCTGCGCCTTCGCCGTATTCTTCACGCTTCGCTACCGCGAAGGAGGAGATGATCGGCGAGTGGTTAAAGGAGAAGACCATCACCGGGATCGCCAGCCACAGGGTCATCAGCAGACCGTTACCGGTTGTTGACGCGCTGCTCAGCGACAGGGTTTCCAGCGCCGCGCCGTTCCATTGCGGGATCAGGTACAGAGCCAGGATCATCAGCGCGATAACGAACGGGAATACCAGGATGCTCATTGCCTTAACGATCATCTGCTCGCCGAAACGAACGATGGTCATCATGCCGACAATCAGGATCAGCGACAGAATGGCGCGCGGCGGCGGCGTCATGTGCAGCTGGTGCGCCATGAAGCTTTCGACGGTGTTGGTGATCGCCACGCTATAAACCAGCAGGATCGGGTAGATTGCGAAGAAGTAGAGCAGAGTAATCAGTTTACCTGCGCCCACGCCAAAGTGTTCTTCAACGACTTCAGTGATGTCTTCGCCCGGGTTTTTACCGGAAAGCACGAAGCGGGTCATACCGCGGTGTGCGAAGAAGGTCATCGGGAAGGCCAGAATCGCCATGATAATCAGTGGGATCATACCGCCGACGCCGGCGTTGATTGGCAGGAACAAAACGCCCGCGCCGATCGCCGTGCCGTACAGGCCCAGCATCCACATGGTATCCGTTTTGCGCCATCCGCTGCGGGTTTCACCCGAAACGATAGTGCTGGTTTGTGTGGTTTCCATCTGTATCTCCTGGAGGAATCAACAAAATCTAGTAAATAAAAACGATTAAATAATATGAAATTCGCTGCTTTACGGTTTTTTAGAAATTTTCTCCGTAACAATTGGGCGGCAAGATACATTTATATGGAAAATACATCAGTGATCGGGATCCCAAATGCAATAATCCACTTTAAACCTGAACGTTTTTAGCCCAACAGTCTGTTTATGGTGATCAGCCAGATAAATGTGGCGCGAAGGCTATCATTTGCAGCACATGAGATAAAAGCTCTGTTACCAAATAACGAGGTTTTTGCTGCAAAAAAGTGATGTAAACGACGTTTTTTCGCCATAATGTTATTTTTATGGTGAATTTTATTGCTCTTTTTGGAAACGCAAACGATTGGCTATGTGGAAACTCTACGAATCATTAATTAGAAAAATTAATTAACTGGAAATAACGGGCGGGAGTGCCCGGGCAGGGGATCGACCGCCGCCCGGGAGAGGTATTACATTATCAGGAGCAGATTTCGTAGCACGGAATGTAGGCGCTGCCGCCCGGAAGCTTCATGCGGTGCTGGGCAACGAAGCCCTGCAGCAGATCGTCCATGCGGCGCATCATTTCCGGATCGCCATGCAGCTTGTAAGGGCCATATTTCTCGATAGCCTGAATACCGACTTCTTTCACGTTGCCGGCGACAATACCGGAGAAGGCGCGGCGCAGGTCGGCGGCCAGTACTTCCACCGGTTGGTCCGGATAAAGTTTGAGATTGGCCATATTGTCGTGCGTTGGCTCAAACGGCATCTGCAGGTCCGGCGAGATACGAATCGACCAGTTGAAGCTATAGGCGTCGTCGGTTTCGCGGCGGCTCTCTTTGACCAATGGCATCGCTTTTTTCATCTGGCGCGCCACTTCAGCGGCATCGTCGATAATAATGCGGTAGTGGCGGCGAGCCGATTCGCCGAGGGTATGAACGATGAACTCATCCAGCACGCGGAAGTAGTCGGCGCTCTCTTTCGGCCCGGTGAGGATAAGCGGCAGCACCTGCGACTTGTTATCCGGATGCATCAGGATGCCCAGCAGATAAAGCAGCTCTTCCGCAGTACCCACGCCGCCCGGGAAGATGATAATACCGTGGGCGATGCGTACGAACGCTTCGAGACGCTTTTCGATATCCGGCATGATGATCAGTTCGTTGACCAGCGGGTTTGGCGGCTCAGCGGCGATAATGGAAGGTTCGGTCATGCCGATAAAGCGGCTGTCTTTATAGCGCTGCTGGGCGTGGCCGACGGCGGCGCCTTTCATTGGCGCTTCCATGGCGCCTGGCCCGCAGCCGGTGCAGATATTCAGTTCGCGCAGGCCAAGCTGGGTTCCGACGCGGCGCGCGTACAGGTACTCATTTTCATTAATAGAGTGGCCGCCCCAGCAGACAATCATATTCGGCGCTTCGCCGACGTGTAGCGCGCGGGCGTTACGCAGAATCGAGAACACCAGGTTGGTGATGTGAATTGAGCTTTCGAGATCGAGATTCGGAAAGCGGACGGTGTTGTGGATCTGCCCGTAGACGAACAGGATATCGCGCAGCACGGCAAACAGGTTGGCCTGCAGGGAACGGATAATACGGCCATCGACGAAAGCGTCTTCCGGCGGGTTGATCAGTTCCAGCTTCACGCCGCGTTCGCGGCGCAGCACGTTAATATCGAAGTTTTCAAAACGAGACAGTAGCTCCTTGCTGTTATCGGTCAGGCTCCCCGAGTTGAGCACAGCAAGCGAGCAGTTGCGAAAGAGTTGATACAGGTCACTACTGGCGGTGCGTTTAAGCATATCCACTTCCAGCTGTGACAGCATATCCATTGAACCAAGCGGGCTAACGTGTGTAATCAAGTGAACTCCTTACAGGACGATTATCGTCTTCCTGTGATTACAATAGCCCTGGCCGTAGTCTTTCCACAACCTTGCGTACGCGTTAACGCACGCAAAATGTGAAAAATTTCGCTTATTGCCGCGCCAGACGGCCGGTTGCCGGCACGAATTCACCGTTGCTGCGCCACGGATTAATATCCAGGCCGCCGCGGCGGGTGTAGCGAGCGTACACGGAAAGCGATTCCGGACGGCAGAAACGCAGCACATCATTAAAGATGCGTTCGACGCACTGTTCGTGGAACTCATTGTGATGGCGGAACGACACCAGATAGCGCAGCAGTTTTTCGCGATCGATTTTCGGCCCGCGATACTGAATCTGTACCGAGCCCCAGTCTGGCTGGTGGGTGATCAGACAATTTGATTTCAGCAGATGGCTGACCAGCGTCTCTTCGACGACTTTGCCGCTGGCCGCGTCCTGCAGGTAGTCGGCGCTGAACTGATAGTTATCAATCTCGATATCCTGATCGTCGATGCAGGCGCCGTGCAGATGAGCGATCGGTTGCCCTTCCAGCTCATCGAGGCGGTACAGCGAAACCTTGACCTCGCCCTGGGCGCAGGCGCTGAGATCGCGGGTCAGCGTGGCCTGGACTTCCTGCCAGTCGGCGAAGCGGGTCTGGTTGAAGCTGTTCAGGTACAGTTTGAAGCTTTTCGATTCCACCAGATTGACGGTGGTATCGCTCAGCTCCACGTAGCCGACGGCGACCTGCGGCAGGCCTTTGCCATTCAGCCACGACAGCTCGTACAGCGTCCAGATATCGGCGCCGTGGAATGGCAGATTATCGGCGTGCAGGCCAAGCGGGTCGCGGTTCAGGCTACGCGGCACGCCCTGCAGCAACGAAGCGTCATAGGTATCACGGTAATCCGTTGATTTACCGAGCGTCAGGCCGGTCAGCGCCTGATGATTATCGTAAGAAGACATGTTTCACCATAGTAAAGCGGGTACACTATATGCCAAGTGTATCCTGTCTAACGTGAAGAGAGAAACCGGTGGATCATCAGACCATAGAAGCGCTGCAATCATTTACCCAACGTTACTGCGATGCGTGGCAGCAGCGTTATGCCAGCCTGCCGCGTAGCGAAGACCTTTATGGCATCCCATCTCCCTGTATCAGCGCTAGTGAAGACGATGCCGTTTTCTGGCAGCCGCAGCCGTTTACGTTAGCACGCCATCTCGATGGAGTTGAACGAGCGCTGGAGATTGTGGTACAACAGCCAATTCATAGTTATTATACCACTCAGTTCGCTGGCGATATGCACGCCCGCTTTGCGGCGCAGGACCTTACTTTATTGCAGGCCTGGAGCCCGGATGACTTCCAGCGAGTGCAGGAAAACCTTATTGGTCACCTGGTGGTGCAAAAACGCCTCAAGCTATCGCCGACGCTGTTTATCGCCACGCTGGATAGCGAACTGGAGGTTATTTCGGTCTGCAATCTGAGCGGCGAAGTCATTAAAGAGACGCTCGGAACCCGAAAAAGAGAGACCCTTTCTCACTCACTTGCGAGTTTCCTGAATCAGCTTGAGCCCCTTCTGTAATCCATTTACCCTGGTTGTTTGTGAGAGATCTCTTACAAGACCTGTAAGAGATCGTCATCATTTTCAGCAATTTTAAACGTAAGGATTACATCTAACTTATTGTTATAAAATGATTTGATAATTATATGGTCTTTTAGTCTGGCCACTAATCTTAAGAGATTGTCGTAGTAAGTCTTGTAAGAAGAGGCGGAATCAGTGATCCTATGTACGTCGACAGGGAGTCGCGAAATGAAGAGAACATCAGGATGATGGCTCTTCTGCAGGACCCGCCGGGATGGCGTTGCAAGGACAGGCTTCAGGATGAAGCAAGGATAACGCAGGATTGCGTAATGGACACCTCCAGGATGGAGAACGAGAGCCGCTCAGGATGAACGGTGGATCAGGAAGATCTGGACACACTTAGGGATAAGTTATTTCACATCGGGGTGGTGTGAAAGCAGGATGCGCTAGTTTAAGGATGAACTTGGTCAGGAGACCTCAGGAAAAGTTTTCAAGGACGAGCAGGGAGCACCAATGTAGCTGGAATGCTGCAAAACGAACCGGGAGCACTGTTTATACAGTGCTCCCTTTTTTTATTTCTCTCGCGGATTTGCTATCCTGCGCCCGGTTTACAATTCATCGAGGTTTCCCCATGACCCTTCACGCTAGCGTGCGCGATCGCCTGCACGCCATTGAAGCGCTGCTGCGCGAAACAAACCACTGGCAGGAACAGGCGCCGGATAGCAGCGCTTTCGCCAGCGAACAGCCGTTTTGCCTGGACACGCTCGAACCGCTGGAATGGCTGCAGTGGGTGCTGATCCCGCGTCTGCATCAACTGATCGCCAGCGGTATGCCGCTGCCGCAGAACTTTGCCGTCGCGCCTTATTACGAGATGGCGCTGGATAAAGCTCATCCGGCGCGCGAAGCTATCGTGGCTGAACTACTGCTGCTGGATGCATTATTCGCGGACGACGACGCCTGATGCTGGAGATCATTTATCAGGACGAGTGGCTGGTGGCGGTGAATAAGCCTTCCGGCTGGCTGGTGCACCGCAGCTGGCTGGACCGCGATGAGAAAGTGGTGGTGATGCAGACCGTGCGCGATCAAATCGGCCAGCACGTCTTCACCGCTCATCGTCTGGACCGGCCGACTTCCGGCGTGCTGCTGATGGGATTATCGAGCGAGGCGGGCAGGCTGCTGGCGCAGCAGTTTGAGCAACACCAGATGCAAAAACGTTATCACGCGATCGTTCGCGGCTGGCTGACTGAAGAGGATGTGCTGGATTACCCGCTGGTGGAAGAGCTGGACAAAATCGCCGATAAGTTCGCTCGTGAGGATAAAGGCCCGCAGCCGGCGGTGACCCACTATCGCGGCCTGGCAACGGTAGAAATGCCGGTCGCCACCGGCCGTTATCCGACCACCCGCTACGGGCTGGTGGAGCTGGAGCCGAAAACCGGACGTAAACATCAGCTGCGTCGTCATTTGGCCCATCTGCGCCATCCGATCCTCGGCGACAGCAAACATGGCGATCTACGGCAAAACCGCAGCGCCGCTGAACATTTCGGCTGCAATCGTCTGATGCTGCACGCCAGCCAGCTGTCATTAACACACCCCTTTACCGGCGAGCCGCTAACGATTCGCGCGGGTCTGGATGACGTCTGGATGCGCGCGCTGTCGCAGTTTGGCTGGCGCGGGCTTCTCCCGTTAAATGAAAGGGTTGAGTTTGCCGACGACAGCGGTCAGGATGAGAGTATCGCGGATAATCCAGGGAGATAATCACTATGGCAGAAGTCGGAATTTTTGTCGGCACAATGTACGGAAACTCGCTGTTGGTCGCCGAGGAGGCGGAAGCCATTCTGAGCGGGCTGGGGCATAAAGCGACGGTATTTGAGGACCCGGAAGTGAAAGACTGGGAATCCTATACCGGCAAGTACGTGCTGGTCGTGACGTCGACCACCGGGCAGGGCGATCTGCCGGACAGTATCGTTCCGCTGTATGAAGGCATTAAAGATATGTATCAGCCGCATCTGCGCTACGGCATTATCGCGCTTGGCGATAGCACCTACGCTAATTTCTGCGGCGGCGGTAAAACCTTTGATGCGCTGCTGCAGGAACAGGGCGCGCGACGTATCGGCGAGATGCTCACCATCGACGCCAGCGAAGACCCGGAACCGGAAAGCGTTTCCAATCCTTGGGTAGAAGCGTGGGCGAAACTGCTCGACTAATCCTATTAAGAACGCCCTCTCCCTACGTAGAGGGCGCGCTTAAGCTGCCAGTGGCCGGATAAACGGTCAGGCTTATCTTAACGTTCTCCATTCCTCCCGGCTTCGGGCATGTGCCTGATAACCATGCCATCGCTATGGCTTTTTTCTTTGCGTTTCCCCGGCGTCAAGAGAGGCGATTCACACTCTGAAGGTTATATTGCCCATCTTCCTCTAAGCAGGCGAGGGTTTTCCATTTCCGTGAACTACTCCCCACAACCTTAGGCATGCGCCACAAACTAACGCAGTTCCGCCCGCTAAAGCTGTGTATATGCACGGTGAGCCCGTCGAGGCCTCTTTTTATACTTTTCCTGCCAGTGACAAAAGCAGTACGCCAGATATAACGAAAAAAAACACTAACACGTCATTCTGATTACCCTACAGGTTGTGCTGTTCAGAATGAACGTAGCTAAACGCTATGATTCAGGAGTACAACAATGAGTTCATTAAGTCAGGCTGCGAGCGCCGCTGAAAAGCGCACCAATGCTCGCTATTGGATAGTGGTGATGCTGTTTATCGTCACATCCTTTAACTATGGCGACCGTGCGACGCTGTCGATCGCCGGTTCTGAAATGGCCAGGGATATCGGCCTCGATCCTGTTGGCATGGGTTACGTTTTCTCCGCGTTTTCATGGGCCTATGTGATCGGACAGATCCCCGGTGGCTGGCTGCTTGACCGCTTTGGTTCTAAACGCGTCTATTTCTGGTCCATCTTTATCTGGTCCGTGTTTACCCTGCTGCAGGGCTTCGTGGATATCTTTAGCGGTTTTGGCATTATCATCGCGCTGTTTACCCTGCGCTTCCTCGTCGGCCTTGCCGAATCGCCCTCGTTCCCGGGCAATAGCCGTATTGTGGCCGCCTGGTTCCCGGCGCAGGAGAGAGGGACGGCGGTATCGATTTTTAACTCCGCGCAGTATTTTGCTACCGTTATTTTCGCGCCGATTATGGGGTGGTTGACCCATGAAGTGGGCTGGTCGCACGTATTCTTCTTTATGGGCGGACTGGGTATTGTCATCAGCTTCGTGTGGCTGAAAGTGATCCACGATCCGAATAACCATCCAGGCGTGAACCAGAAAGAACTGGACTACATCGCCGAAGGCGGCGCGTTGATCAACATGGATCAAAAGAGCAGTGCGCAGAAGGTGCCTTTTAGCGTAAAAATGGGCCAAATCAAGCAGCTGATTGGCTCGCGAATGATGGTCGGGATCTATATCGGTCAGTACTGCATCAACGCCTTAACCTACTTCTTTATCACCTGGTTCCCGGTTTATCTGGTGCAGGCGCGCGGCATGTCGATCCTTAAAGCGGGCTTTGTCGCCTCTATTCCGGCGGTGTGCGGCTTTGTCGGCGGGGTGTTGGGCGGGATTATTTCCGACTGGTTGATGCGCCGTACCGGCTCGCTGAATATTGCGCGCAAAACGCCGATCGTGCTGGGCATGCTGTTGTCCATGACCATGCTGATGTGTAATTACGTGAATGTGGAATGGATGATCATCGGCTTTATGGCGATGGCCTTCTTTGGTAAAGGCATCGGCGCGCTGGGCTGGGCGGTAATGGCGGACACCGCGCCGAAAGAGATTAGCGGACTGTCCGGCGGTCTGTTCAACATGTTCGGCAATATTTCCGGCATCGTAACCCCTATCGCTATCGGCTATATCGTCGGCACCACCGGCTCTTTCAACGGCGCGCTGATTTACGTCGGTATCCATGCGCTGGTGGCGGTTCTCAGCTACCTGGTGCTGGTGGGCGATATCAAACGTATCGAACTTAAACCGGTTGCGGGGCGTTAATCATGAATACCCAATCCAGCCCAATTGTTACCGAAATGAAGGTGATTCCGGTCGCCGGGCGCGACAGCATGCTGATGAATATCGGCGGCGCGCATAACGCCTGGTTTACCCGCAACATCGTGGTGTTAACCGATAACGCCGGGCATACCGGCGTCGGCGAAGCGCCCGGCGGCGAAGTCATCTATCAGACGCTGGTGGAGGCGATTCCGCAGGTAGTTGGGCAGGAAGTCGCTCGCCTCAACCGCGTGGTGCAGCAGGTACATAAAGGCAACCAGGCGGCGGATTTTGACACCTTCGGCAAAGGCGCATGGACCTTCGAATTGAAAGTCAATGCGGTGGCGGCGCTGGAAGCCGCGCTGCTCGACCTGCTTGGCAAGGTGTTGAATGTCCCGGTCTGCGAACTGCTTGGGCCCGGCAAACAGCGTGATGCGGTGACCGTGCTGGGCTACCTGTTCTATATCGGCGACCGCGAAAAAACCGATCTCGGATACCTTGCGCAGACGCCAGGCAACCACGAATGGTATCGCCTGCGTCATCAGCAGGCGTTGAATAGCGACGCGGTGGTGCGACTGGCGGAGGCGGCTCAGGATCGCTACGGCTTTAAAGACTTTAAGTTAAAAGGCGGCGTATTACCTGGCGAGCAGGAGATCGACACCGCTCGCGCGCTGAAAAAACGCTTCCCTGACGCGCGCATTACCGTCGATCCGAACGGCGCCTGGCTGTTGGATGAAGCTATTATGCTGTGCAAAGGGCTGCAGGATGTCCTGACCTATGCCGAAGATCCGTGCGGCGCGGAACAGGGCTTTTCCGGCCGGGAAGTGATGGCCGAGTTCCGTCGCGCAACCGGGTTACCGGTGGCGACCAACATGATAGCCACTAACTGGCGCGAGATGGGGCATGCGGTGATGCTCAACGCCGTCGATATTCCGCTGGCTGACCCGCACTTCTGGACGCTCTCTGGCGCGGTGCGGGTGGCGCAGCTGTGCGATGACTGGGGGCTGACCTGGGGCTGCCACTCGAACAACCATTTTGATATCTCGCTGGCGATGTTTACCCACGTCGGCGCCGCGGCGCCGGGCAAGCCGACCGCTATCGATACCCATTGGATTTGGCAGGAGGGCGATTCGCGCCTGACGCAAAATCCGCTGCAAATTATCAACGGCAAAATCGCCGTGCCAGACGCGCCGGGACTCGGCGTGGAGCTGGACTGGGAACAGGTGCATAAAGCTCATGAGGCCTATAAGGCGCTGCCTGGCGGCGCGCGTAATGATGCGGGCCCGATGCAGTACCTGATTCCCGGTTGGACATTCGACCGTAAACGCCCCGTTTTCGGCCGTCATTAATTAAAAAGGATTACGTCATGACTACATCATCTTCAACGCCAATTGTGACCGCTATGCAGGTTATCCCGGTCGCCGGGCATGACAGCATGCTGATGAACCTGAGCGGCGCGCACGCGCCGTACTTCACCCGTAATATCGTTATCATCAAAGATAACTCCGGGCATACCGGCGTCGGCGAAATTCCCGGCGGCGAAAAGATCCGCCAGACGCTGGAAGACGCCGCGCCGCTGGTAGTGGGGAAAACGCTGGGCGAGTACAAAAATGTGCTGAATGCCGTGCGTAACCAGTTTGCCGACCGCGATGCCGGCGGCCGCGGCCTGCAAACCTTCGATCTGCGCACCACTATTCACGTGGTGACCGGGATTGAAGCGGCGCTGCTGGATCTGCTGGGCCAGCATCTGGGCGTGAACGTTGCTTCTCTGCTTGGCGACGGCCAACAGCGGAGCGAAGTCGAAATGCTGGGATATCTGTTCTTCGTCGGCAACCGCCACGCGACGCCGCTGGCTTATCAAAGCCAACCGGATGAGCAGTGCGACTGGTACCGTATTCGTCATGAAGAGGCGATGACGCCAGAGGCGGTAGTTCGCCTGGCGGAGGCCGCTTACGAAAAATATGGCTTCAATGACTTTAAACTGAAGGGCGGGGTACTGGCCGGTTTTGAAGAAGCCGAAGCTATTAGCGCGCTGGCGAAGCGTTTCCCTGGCGCGCGCGTGACCCTCGACCCGAACGGCGCCTGGCTGCTGGATGAAGCCATCCAGATAGGCAAGCAACTGAAAGGCGTACTGGCCTATGCGGAAGACCCATGCGGCGCTGAGCAAGGTTTCTCCGGCCGCGAAGTGATGGCCGAATTCCGTCGGGCGACCGGGCTGCCGACCGCAACCAACATGATTGCCACCGACTGGCGGCAGATGGGCCATACGCTGTCGTTACAATCGGTGGATATTCCGCTGGCTGACCCGCACTTCTGGACCATGCAGGGATCGGTGCGCGTGGCGCAAATGTGTCATGAATTTGGCCTGACCTGGGGTTCGCACTCTAATAACCACTTCGATGTGTCGTTGGCGATGTTTACCCATGTGGCCGCGGCGGCGCCGGGTAAAATTACCGCTATCGATACCCACTGGATCTGGCAGGAGGGCAACCAGCGTTTGACCAAACAGCCGTTTGAAATCAAAGGCGGTATGGTGCAGGTGCCGACGACGCCAGGTTTGGGGGTTGAGCTGGATATGGACCGCGTGATGCAGGCTAATGAGCTATATAAGAAACATGGCCTGGGCGCTCGTGATGACGCCATGGCGATGCAATATTTAATCCCGAACTGGACCTTTGATAACAAACGTCCTTGCATGGTTCGCTAAGATAACGCCGACCCTGTTGGGGTCGGCAACTGCCGGTCGCCGGGGTTATTCATATTAAGGACACTTATGAAGATAGTGATCGCGCCGGATTCTTACAAAGAGAGCCTGAGTGCGCTGGATGTCGCTACCGCGATAGAAACGGGGTTCCGCGAGATTTATCCCCATGCGGAGTACGTTAAAGTCCCGGTTGCCGACGGCGGAGAGGGTACCGTTGAGGCGATGGTGGCCGCGACGCAGGGACATATCGTACAGGTCAGCGTTACCGGGCCGTTAGGCGAACCGGTCGAAGCCTTTTACGGTCTGTCCGGCGATATGCGCTGCGCCTATATTGAAATGGCGGCAGCCAGCGGACTGGAAAGCGTGCCGCCGACGCGACGTAATCCGCTACTGACCACCTCCTGGGGAACCGGCGAGCTGATTCGTTACGCGTTAGATGCGGGAGTCTCGCAGATTATTATTGGGATCGGCGGCAGCGCGACCAATGACGGCGGCGCCGGCATGGCGCAGGCGTTGGGGGCGAAATTGTTGACCGCGGAGCAACAGCAAATTGCGCCGGGCGGCGGCGCGCTGGAGACGCTGGCGCGAATCGATCTCAGCGAGCTGGATCCAAGATTGGCGGATTGCCGGATTGATGTCGCCTGCGACGTCACCAACCCGTTAACCGGCCCGCAGGGGGCAAGCGCGGTGTTCGGCCCGCAAAAAGGGGCGACGACGGCGATGATTGAACGTCTTGATCGCGGCCTGCAACACTTTGCGCAGATTATCGACCGCGATTTGGATATCGACGTGCTGAGCCTGGAAGGGGGCGGCGCGGCGGGCGGTATGGGGGCGGCGTTGTATGCGTTTTGCGGCGCCAAATTGCGACCGGGGATCGAGATAGTGACCGATGCGCTGCGGCTGGCGGATTTAGTGGCTGATGCTGATTTGGTGATTACCGGTGAAGGGCGCATCGACAGCCAGACCATTCACGGTAAGGTACCGGTGGGGGTGGCGAAAGTCGCGAAACGCTTCAACGTGCCGGTGATTGGGATTGCCGGCAGCCTGACCGCCGATGTTGGCGTCGTGCATCAGCATGGTTTGGATGCGGTCTTTAGCGTGCTGTATACCGTCTGTACCCTGGACGAAGCGCTGGCGAACGCCGCCGCCAACGTGAGGATGACGGCGCGTAACGTGGCCGCGGTATTGCAGATGGGCGGTAAGCGGTAACCCGGGCAGCGCAGTGGGATTTGTAGCCCGGACAAGGCGCGTAACACCGCGATCCGGGAACCGTCCCCGGTGGCGCTTACGCTTACCGGGGCTACCAACCGAGTACCGGATCGTAACACCGCGATCCGGGAACCGTCCCCGGTGGCGCTTACGCTTACCGGGGCTACCACCGAATACCGGACCGTAACACCGCGATCCGGGAACCGTCCCCGGTGGCGCTTACGCTTACCGGGGCTACCACCGAATACCGGACCGTAACACCGCGATCCGGGAACCGCCCCCGGTGGCGCTTATGCTTACCGGGGTTACCACCGAATACCGGATCGTAACACCGCGATCCGGGAACCGTCCCCGGTGGCGCTTACGCTTACCGGGGCTACCAACCGAGTACCGGATCGTAGGGCGTAGCCCGGATAAGGCGCGTAGCGCCGCTATCCGGGGTTTACACTCCCATCTTGCACGCTTCGCGGGCGACGTTATCCATCTCGTCTAGCAGTTCCAGCAGTTCCGGCTCCAGTTCTTCCGGCGCGGTACCGGCGCGCAACTGGCTTTCAAGGGTATGGCACAGTTTTTTCAGCCGCGGTACGCCGCTATAGCTGCAGCTACCGTGCAGCTTGTGGATTAAATCCAGCAATCCTTCCGGCGTCTCGCCAACCAGCTGCTCTTCAACTTTATTGCGCACCTCCGGCATAAAGGCGAGCAACATTTGCAGCATCTCCCGCGCGAGGTCTGGCTTCATGGCTGCCTGACGCAGCGCCAGCTGCCAGTTGAGCGTGACGTTATGGTCGATAACCGGCTCAACCGGTTCGGCGATTTGCGGCGTGACGACGTGCATGCCGGGCTGATAACGCAACAGCAGGGTGTTGAGTTTATCTTCTTCAATTGGCTTCGCCAGATAATCGTTCATCCCGGCAGCCAGCAGTTTCTCGCGCTGACCCTCAAGGGCGTGAGCGGTCACGGCGATCACCGGTGTCTGCTGCTGATGAGGGAGTTGGCGGATCAATTCACAGGCGCGAATACCGTCCATATCCGGCATCTGAATATCCATCAGAATGAGATCCAACTGCGATTGTTTTGCCTGCTCTACGGCATCCTGGCCGCTATCGCACAGAATGACATGCTGCACCAGATCGTCCAGCAATGCGCCGATAAGCTTGAGGTTGGCCGGGTTATCGTCTACCGCCATCACCGTCATCGCCAGTTTATCGCTATCGATATAGGGCTGCGGCACCGGCGGCTGCGCGCGGCAAGAGGCCATCAGCACCGGGAAAAGCCGCGTGGAGGTCAACGGTTTGAGCAGGCAGGCGGCGACGCCGTTTCTTTTCAGCTCTTCGGCGCTGACCTGCGCGTGACAAGGCAACCCCAGTACCAGGGTATCGGATAGCGAGCAGGCGCGGACCAGCTTCTCCCGCTGATTGCTGAGATCGCGCATCGACACCGGAATACCGGCCAGTAAAATATCGTAGTGGGCATCCGGCAGCGCTGACAGCGTCGGGCTGTAGACCACCTCCAATGGCGTGGTTGCCAGCAGTTCCATCGTGCTTTGCGCAGCGGTGGCATTGGCTTCAATGTAGGCCAGCTTCTTGCCCGCCAGGCAATGGGTATCGAAACCGTCCGTAACGGCGTTCGGGTTCAGGTCAAGGCTGATATGGAACCAGAAGGTGGAGCCACGGTTCGGTTGACTATGGAATGAGATATCACCGCCCATCTCTTTGACCAGGCGCTGGGTGATGACCAGACCCAGGCCGGTGCCGCCGTGGCGGCGCGAGATACTGGCGTCGGCCTGGCGGAATGCCTGGAACAGCCGTGACTGATCGCGCTCCGGAATACCGATGCCGGTATCGTGGATCTGTACTTCAATTTGCACGCGGGAATTGCTCATCGCCCGCTGTTCCACCAGCACATCAATGTTGCCGTGCTCGGTGAATTTAATGGCGTTACCCACCAGGTTGGTGATGACCTGCTGCAGACGTAGCGGATCGCCAATCACATTATCCGGGACATCGCTTTTAATGTTGAGGGTGAGTTCGAGCCCTTTATCGTGCGCCGAATGGGCCAGCAGGGTCACCACTTCATCCAGGGTATTGCGCAGCAGGAAAGGAATGCTTTCCAGTATCAGCTTGCCCGCTTCCAGCTTGGAGAAATCCAGCACGTCATTAATGATGGCCAACAGATTGTTGGCAGAACGCTCAATGGTGGTGAGGTGGTCGCGCTGAGTGGCGTTCAGATCGGTTTTTAGCGTCAGGCGGGTAAAGCCAATCACGCCGTTAAGCGGGGTTCGTAGCTCATGCGACATATTGGCCAGGAACTCGGATTTGATGCGCGCGGCCTCCTGGGCGCGCTTTTTCGCCAGATCCAGCTCGACGTTCTGAATCTCCATCTGCTCCAGCGTTTCGCGCAGATCCGAGGTGGCCTGATCGACATTGTGCTGCATCTCCTCGTGGTATGCCGCAAGCGACATCGCCATCGAGTTAATGCCGTTTTTCAGCATATCCAGCTCGCCGAGCATAAAACCTTCAACGCGGCTATCCAACTGGCCGCGACGGATGCGGTCAACGGTGTTGACCATATTGCGAATCGGCCCGGTCACGTCGCGCATTAATCGCCAGCCGAAAATCAGCGCAATGCCGATACAAAACAGCATCATGACGCTTGAGATAAATATCTCTTTGTACTGCTGTAAGCGAACGGATTTGAGGTCGAGCTCCAGCGCCACATAGCCAAGCATGTTGCCCGGCATTTTAGCATCGCTTTCCGGCGACTCATCGGGCAGATAGCTTTCTGACACAATAGGCGTGCGCAGCACCATAATATCGCCGTGGCGGGTGACGCTTAGACGGCGAGGGAAGGGGGCGCCGCGCGGGAGCTGTATTTCTCGCGGATCGAGCTGGAAGTTAGAGGTAACGAAAAGCCGGTTTTTTGCATCATAGATTGAAATGGCGCGCACGATATCGGAATGGCGGCGGTGAAGCACGCTGATAAGTTGGCCGATCGCCTCGCGATTTTGCAAATTCATGCCGTATTCACTGGATACCGCCAGCGGTTCGATAATACTGGCGCCGGCATCCTCCAACTGCCTCTGCAGATCGTTATAGCGGTGGGCGACGAAGAAAATACTGAGCAGCAAACCAATCAAAACGGTCGGCGCCAGAATAAGAATCATCATGCGAGCACGTAGGCTGTAGTTGGTCATGCGGTTCCATTATGGGAGAATATACATATCAACCTTCAGACGGCTTCTGAATCGATAGCCCGAATGATTTCATGTATAGAGTCAGTATATTTTTGAGATAATCCTCTACAATGGCGCAATTCTACTCTGCAAAACGGCGTGTGACGACGCGCCAGATCATAACCGTGACGGTAAATGACCTTGATCCCTTTGGCCAGGGCGTAGCCCGTCATCAGGGTAAGGCGCTGTTTGTCCCCGGCCTGTTGCCGCAAGAGCAGGCGGAAGTCGTGCTGGTAGAGGATAAAAAACAGTATGCCCGCGCTCAGGTTAAACGCCGCCTCAACGACAGCCCACAGCGCGTTGCGCCGCGCTGTGCGCATTTCGGCGTCTGCGGCGGATGCCAGCAGCAGCATGCTAGCATTGAACTACAGCAGCAAAGCAAGCGCGCCGCGCTCTCCCGCCTGATGAAACGTGACGTTGACGACATTATAGCCGCTGAACCTTGGGGCTATCGTCGTCGGGCGCGTTTGAGCTTGAATTATCAGCCGAAGACCCAACAACTGCAGATGGGTTTTCGTAAGGCCAACTCCAGCGAAATCATCGATGTGGTGCAGTGCCCTGTTTTGGCGCCCCAACTTGAGGCGTTGTTGCCCGCGGTGCGCGAGTGTTTAACCAGCCTGCAGTCACAGCGTCATCTTGGTCACGTTGAATTGGTGCAGGCGGACAACGGCCCGCTGATGGTTTTACGCCATACCGCCGCGCTGACGGCGGCGGATAAAGAAAAACTGGAACGTTTTTCGCAAACTCACGGTCTATCCCTGTACCTCGCGCCGCAAAGCGAGATACTTGAACATATTCGCGGCGATGAGCCATGGTACACGTCAGACGGACTACGCTTAGTGTTCAGTCCGCGCGATTTTATCCAGGTCAACGATGGCGTAAACCAGAAGATGGTAGGTACGGCGCTGGCCTGGTTAGATATTCAGCCGCAGGACCGCGTTCTGGATCTGTTTTGCGGTATGGGTAATTTCACCCTGCCGCTGGCCAAAGCGGCGGCGAGCGTGGTGGGCGTCGAAGGCGTGCCCGCGCTGGTGGCAAAGGGGCGGGAAAATGCCGCTCTCAATGGGTTGCAAAACGTGACTTTCTTTCATGAAAACCTGGAGGAAGATGTCACCCGGCAAGTCTGGGCGAAGCACGGCTTTGATAAAATTCTACTCGATCCGGCTAGGGCCGGGGCGCCGGGCGTGATGGCGCATATTATCAAGCTGGCTCCGCGGCGAGTGGTCTATGTTTCATGTAACCCGGCGACGCTGGCGCGCGATAGCGAGGCGTTGCTTCAGGCGGGATATCGCATTCAACGTCTGGCGATGCTGGACATGTTCCCGCACACCGGGCACCTGGAATCGATAGTATTGTTTGAGCGCGAGCTTACATAAAATTGTTCAGCCCGCATCGAGGCGACAGTGAAGATGCCTGGTGGCGGTGTGGACTGAAGGATGAAGTAGATACCCTCAATAACTCGAGTTGCAGGAAAGCTAACGCACCTGCAACTTGAAGAATGACGGGTATAAATATGGCTTGCTGACTTCGGTAGGCTGAGTCCCTTAAGGAGAGGACAATGGTTGCGGTAAGAAGTGCACATCTAAATAAAGCTGGTGAGTTTGACCCGAAGAAATGGATCGCGAGTCTGGGGATTTCCAGCCAGCAGTCGTGTGAGCGCTTAGCCGAGACCTGGGATTATTGTCGCGCAACAACGCAGGGGCACCCGCAGGCAGATCTCCTGTTATGGCGCGGCGTGGAGATGGTTGAAATTCTCTCCATGCTGAATATGGATATCGATACCTTGCGGGCCGCTTTGCTGTTTCCGCTGGCGGACGGCAACGTCGTCAGCGAAGAAGTCCTGCAAGAGAGCGTCGGCAAATCCGTCGTTACCCTGATTCACGGCGTGCGTGATATGGCGGCGATTCGCCAGCTCAAAGCCACGCACACCGATACCGTCTCCTCAGAACAGGTCGACAATATTCGCCGCATGCTGTTGGCGATGGTCGATGATTTCCGCTGCGTGGTTATCAAGCTTGCGGAACGTATCGCTCACCTGCGCGAGGTAAAAGATGAACCCGAAGATGAGCGCGTACTGGCCGCAAAAGAATGTACCAATATCTATGCGCCGCTGGCGAACCGCTTAGGGATCGGTCAACTGAAGTGGGAGCTGGAAGACTACTGCTTCCGTTATCTGCATCCAGCCGAATACAAGCGTATTGCCAAACTGCTGCACGAACGCCGTATCGATCGCGAGCATTACATCGATGAGTTCGTCGGCCATCTGCGCTCAGAAATGAAAACCGAAGGCGTGAAGGCTGAGGTGTACGGGCGTCCGAAGCATATCTATAGCATCTGGCGCAAAATGCAGAAGAAGCATCTCGCTTTTGATGAGCTGTTTGACGTGCGCGCGGTTCGTATCGTCGCCGAACGTTTACAGGATTGCTACGCGGCGCTGGGGATCGTGCATACCCACTATCGTCATCTGCCTGACGAATTTGATGATTACGTCGCTAACCCGAAACCGAACGGCTACCAGTCTATTCATACCGTAGTGCTTGGGCCGGGCGGGAAAACGGTCGAGATCCAAATTCGCACCAAACAGATGCATGAAGACGCCGAGCTCGGCGTGGCGGCGCACTGGAAGTATAAAGAGGGCGCCAGCGCCGGGGCGAGCGGCGGCCGCGGCCATGAAGACCGTATCGCCTGGCTGCGTAAGCTGATCGCCTGGCAGGAAGAGATGGCCGACTCCGGCGAAATGCTCGATGAAGTGCGCAGCCAGGTCTTCGACGACCGGGTCTACGTGTTTACGCCGAAGGGCGACGTGGTTGACCTGCCGGCGGGCTCCACTCCGCTCGACTTTGCCTACCATATCCATAGCGATGTCGGGCACCGCTGCATCGGCGCGAAAATTGGCGGGCGCATTGTGCCGTTCACCTATCAGCTGCAGATGGGCGATCAGATTGAGATAATTACTCAGAAGCAGCCCAACCCAAGCCGCGACTGGCTGAACCCGAACCTCGGCTACGTGACCACCAGCCGCGGGCGCTCCAAAATTCACGCCTGGTTCCGTAAACAGGATCGCGACAAGAACATTCTCGCCGGGCGGCAGATCCTTGACGATGAGCTTGAGCATCTGGGGATCAGCCTGAAGGATGCCGAGAAACATCTGCTGCCGCGCTACAACTTTAATGAACTGGATGAACTGCTGGCGGCCATCGGCGGCGGCGATATTCGCCTTAACCAGATGGTCAACTTCCTACAGGCTCAGTTCAACAAACCGAGCGCTGCGGAACAGGATGCCGCCGCGCTGAAGCAGCTGCAGCAGAAAACCTATACCCCGCAGAACCGCAGTAAAGACAATGGCCGGGTGGTGGTTGAGGGCGTCGGCAACCTGATGCATCACATCGCCCGCTGCTGCCAGCCGATTCCCGGTGACGAAATCGTCGGCTTCATCACCCAGGGGCGCGGGATCTCGGTGCACCGCGCCGACTGCGATCAGCTGGCTGAGCTGCAGTCTCACGCGCCGGAACGCATCGTTGATGCGGTATGGGGCGAGAGCTATTCGGCGGGATATTCGCTGGTGGTGCGCGTGGTTGCCAACGACCGCAGCGGCCTGCTGCGCGACATTACCACTATTCTTGCCAACGAGAAGGTGAACGTGTTGGGCGTGGCCAGCCGCAGCGATACTAAACAGCAGCTGGCGACCATCGATATGACCATTGAAATCTACAACCTGCAGGTGTTGGGCCGGGTGCTCGGCAAGCTGAACCAGGTGCCGGATGTGATCGACGCGCGTCGTCTGCACGGCGGTTAATTTCGCCGCGCCGGATGGCGGCATAAATGCCTTATCCGGCCTACGGTCCGCGGCTTTGTCTTAAAAGCGCCCGGGCGACAGCCGCTGCACGGCGCTTAATTTCGCCGCGCCGGATGGCGGCATAAATGCCTTATCCGGCCTACGGTCCGCGGCTTTGTCTTAAAAGCGCCCGAGTGACAACCGCCGCACGGCGGTTAATTTCGCCGCGCCGGATGGCGGCATAAATGCCTTATTCGGCCTACGGTCCGCGGCTTTGTCTTAAAAGTGCCCGGACGACAACCGCTGCACGGCGCTTAATTTCGTCGCGCCGGATGGCGGCATAAATGCCTTATCCGGCCTACGGTCCGCGGCTTTGTCTTAAAAGCGCCCGCGCGACAATCGCTACACGGCGGTTAATTCGTCTGTAGGCCGGATAAGGCGAAGCCGCCATCCGGCAATTTCGTAACGTCGGATAAGGTATCAATGCCTTATCCGGCCGACTATTTTTTAAATTTCCAGGATTGTCACATGACTCAAATTGACCGCCTGCTCGGCATCATGCGCCGCCTGCGCGACCCGGAAAACGGCTGCCCGTGGGATAAAGAACAGACCTTTGCCACTATCGCCCCTTACACCCTTGAAGAGACCTATGAAGTGCTGGACGCCATTGCGCGCGAAGATTTTGACGATCTGCGCGGCGAGCTTGGCGACCTGCTATTCCAGGTGGTGTTCTATGCGCAGATGGCGCAAGAAGAGGGGCGTTTTGATTTCAACGATATCTGCGCCGCCATCAGCGACAAACTGGAACGTCGCCATCCGCATATTTTTGGCGATGCTTCAGCCGGGAACAGTGCGGAAGTGCTGGCGCGCTGGGAGCAGATCAAGAGCGCGGAGCGAGCGGAAAAGGCGCAACACTCGGCGCTGGATGATATTCCGCATAGCCTGCCGGCGCTGATGCGCGCGCATAAAATTCAGCGTCGCTGCTCGGCGGTGGGCTTCGACTGGACCTCGCTTGGGCCGGTGCTCGATAAGGTGCATGAAGAGATAGATGAAGTCATGCATGAAGCGCAGCAGGCGGTGGTTGATGAAGCTAAACTGGAAGAGGAAGTGGGCGATCTGCTGTTCGCCACGGTGAATTTATCCCGCCATTTAGGAGTCAAAGCCGAGGTCGCGTTGCAGAAAGCGAACCTCAAATTTGAGCGCCGCTTCCGCGAAGTTGAGCGTATTGTTGCCGCCAGAGGTCTGGAAATGACCGGCGTTGACCTCGAAACCATGGAAGAAGTGTGGCAGGAAGTAAAACGCCAGGAAACTGATCTCTAACGAGTTTTCGTGATCAAGCGCTATTTGTGTGATTTTATAAATAACAAGCGCTTGATTTACGTCAAAAACATTTCGCCAAAAGCGGCTATTTTCTCATTCCGTTATGTTGTTGAAACACCATGTAGCCTGCCTCTTCGAGTTGTTCGAGTCGCAACGCAGGTGCGGCTGGTAGAAAGAAGAGGAGGGGAGAATGAAAGTTTGTGGCGTCACGCATGTTCGGGTATACTACTTTCCCGTCCTGGTTATTCCATCGTTTTACCCTAACTTCTCAGGTTCAGCATGACAACGAACTATATTTTTGTGACCGGCGGGGTCGTATCCTCTCTGGGTAAAGGCATTGCCGCAGCTTCCCTGGCAGCCATTCTTGAAGCCCGTGGGCTCAATGTAACTATCATGAAACTGGATCCGTACATCAACGTCGATCCGGGCACCATGAGCCCAATCCAGCACGGGGAAGTGTTCGTTACTGAAGACGGCGCTGAAACCGATCTGGACCTGGGCCACTACGAGCGTTTCATCCGCACCAAGATGACTCGCCGCAACAACTTCACCACTGGTCGTATCTACTCCGACGTTCTGCGTAAAGAGCGCCGTGGCGACTATCTGGGCGCAACCGTACAGGTTATCCCGCACATCACCAACGCCATCAAAGAGCGTGTATTGGCTGGCGGCGAAGGCCATGACGTGGTGCTGGTTGAAATCGGCGGTACCGTAGGCGATATCGAATCCCTGCCGTTCCTCGAAGCTATTCGCCAGATGGCGGTAGAAATCGGCCGTGAGCATACCCTGTTCATGCACTTGACCCTGGTGCCATACATGGCGGCGGCGGGTGAAGTCAAAACTAAACCGACTCAGCACTCTGTGAAAGAGTTGCTCTCCATCGGTATCCAGCCTGATATTCTGATTTGCCGCTCCGATCGCGCGGTTCCGGCCAACGAGCGTGCAAAAATTGCATTGTTCTGTAACGTCCCGGAAAAGGCTGTGATTTCTCTGAAAGACGTCGATTCCATTTATAAAATTCCAGGCCTGTTGAAATCTCAGGGGCTGGACGATTATATTTGTAAACGATTCAGCTTAACTTGTCCGGAAGCAAACCTGGCCGAATGGGAACAGGTAATCTATGAAGAAGCTAATCCGGCAGGCGAAGTCACCATTGGTATGGTCGGTAAGTACATTGAACTGCCGGATGCCTACAAATCGGTGATTGAAGCGCTGAAACACGGTGGTCTGAAAAACCGCGTGACCGTCAACATCAAGCTTATCGATTCGCAGGATGTTGAAACGCGCGGCGTCGAAATCCTCAAAGATTTGGACGCGATCCTCATCCCGGGCGGCTTCGGCTACCGCGGCGTTGAAGGCAAGATCGCCACCGCGCGCTATGCGCGTGAGAACAATATTCCATATCTGGGCATCTGCCTGGGTATGCAGGTTGCGCTGATTGAGTTCGCGCGCAACGTAGCGGGCATGGAAAACGCCAACTCTACGGAATTTGTGCCAGACTGTAAGTACCCGGTGGTGGCGCTGATTACCGAATGGCGTGACGAAGAAGGCAACGTTGAGGTTCGTTCCGAGAAGAGCGACCTCGGCGGCACCATGCGCCTTGGCGCGCAGCAGTGCCAGCTGGGTGATGATTCTCTGGTTCGTCAGCTATACGGCGAGCCGACAATCACCGAGCGCCATCGTCACCGCTACGAAGTCAACAACATGTTGTTGAAACCGATTGAAGCTGCCGGCCTGCGCGTTGCGGGCCGTTCCGGGGATGATCAGTTGGTCGAGATCATCGAAGTGCCGAACCATCCGTGGTTTGTGGCCTGCCAGTTCCACCCGGAGTTTACTTCGACGCCGCGTGACGGCCACCCGCTGTTTGCCGGCTTTGTGAAAGCCGCGAGCGAGTACCAGAAACGTCAGGCGAAGTAAAAGAGTTAGAACGGCAATGCACCCAATTGGGTGCATTGTTTGTCTGGAGTTTTAGTTTAACTTGTACTGAGGAAAACCTAATGTCCAAAATCGTTAAAGTCATCGGTCGTGAAATCATCGACTCCCGTGGTAACCCGACTGTTGAAGCCGAAGTACACCTGGAAGGTGGTTTCGTCGGTATGGCAGCTGCTCCGTCAGGTGCTTCTACTGGTTCCCGCGAAGCGCTGGAACTGCGCGATGGCGACAAATCCCGTTTCCTGGGTAAAGGCGTAACCAAAGCTGTTGCTGCGGTAAACGGCCCGATCGCTCAGGCAGTCCTGGGTAAAGATGCTAAAGATCAAGCTGGCATCGATAAGATCATGATCGACCTGGACGGTACTGAAAACAAATCCAACTTCGGTGCGAACGCAATCCTGGCGGTATCCCTGGCGAACGCCAAAGCAGCAGCTGCTTCTAAAGGCCAGCCGCTGTTCGAACACATTGCTGAACTGAACGGCACTCCGGGCAAATACTCTATGCCGGTTCCGATGATGAACATCATCAACGGCGGTGAGCACGCTGACAACAACGTCGACATCCAGGAATTCATGATTCAGCCGGTTGGCGCGCCGACTCTGAAAGAAGCCGTACGTATGGGTTCTGAAGTGTTCCATCACCTGGCGAAAGTTCTGAAATCCAAAGGCATGAACACTGCAGTTGGTGACGAAGGCGGCTACGCGCCGAACCTGGGTTCCAACGCTGAAGCGCTGGCTGTTATCGCTGAAGCGGTTAAAGCAGCAGGCTACGAACTGGGCAAAGACATCACTCTGGCGATGGACTGCGCAGCTTCTGAATTCTACAAAGACGGTAAATACGTTCTGGCTGGCGAAGGCAACAAAGCGTTCACCTCTGAAGAATTCACCCACTTCCTGGAAGAACTGACCAAACAGTACCCGATCGTGTCCATCGAAGATGGCCTGGACGAGTCTGACTGGGACGGTTTCGCATACCAGACCAAAGTACTGGGCGACAAAATCCAGCTGGTTGGTGACGATCTGTTCGTAACCAACACCAAGATCCTGAAAGAAGGCATCGAGAAAGGCATCGCTAACTCCATCCTGATCAAATTCAACCAGATCGGTTCTCTGACCGAAACTCTGGCTGCAATCAAGATGGCGAAAGACGCTGGCTACACCGCTGTCATCTCTCACCGTTCTGGCGAAACTGAAGACGCTACCATCGCTGACCTGGCTGTTGGTACCGCTGCAGGCCAGATCAAAACTGGTTCTATGAGCCGTTCTGACCGCGTTGCTAAATACAACCAGCTGATTCGTATCGAAGAAGCGCTGGGTGAAAAAGCGCCGTACAACGGTCGTAAAGAGATCAAAGGCCAGGCGTAATCCTGACTTTTTGTGAAATAAAAATGCCAGTCTGCGGACTGGCATTTTTTTTATCCGCTATTTGCACTTACTTGAAATCGACGGCCATTTGCTGGGGGATAGAAAGCCCGCGGGTGGTTTGTACGCAGCGGTCGATATAATCGGTGAAACGCGGCGGTTTGGGCATGCCCATGCTCAGCAGCTTATCATTGCTGAAGCGGACGTTCAGCGTCGCGAAGGCGCCATACAGGCGCATCGCTTTGAGCATCAGGCGCTCGTTGCACGGGCCAAAAATATCCTTCAACTCACGGCGCATTTTAACCAGCGTCTCATAGCTGACCTGCGCGTATCGATCGCCTACCGGAGCCTGCTCCAGCGCTGAGGCCATCGCGCGGTCGATTTCCGCAAATTTCACGCTGTTTTCTTCTCCGGCGGAGATATGCACCACTTCGCCGCGCGCCAGCGGGCGCTGTAATAACATCAGCAGTGCGTCGGCGCAGTAGTCGACCGGGATAACATCAACGCGGTCTTCCAGGGAGCAGAGGAATTTTTGCAACATAAGCCCCATGCTGAACACCCAAAAAATGCTGCTGGAGGGCTGGCAACCGTGATGAGTATGACCAACGACGATAGAAGGGCGGGCGATGGCTAACGGTAACGTCGGGCACTGCTCCTGCATCAGGCGCTCAATCGTCGATTTGGAATGGGTATACTCCACCAGATGCTCGGCGTGCTCGCGGAATTCAGCGCTTTCAGCGACCAGCGAATCGGGCTCCGGGGTACAGGACATCGCGGTCCCGACGTGGAGAAAACGTTGTAGTCCAGCTACGCGGGACATCCGTTGGGCAAATTTGAACGTCCCTTCGACGTTCACTTTCCAGATGAGCGGGTTATTGCCAAATGAGGCGACGGCGGCGCTGTTGATAACGTGAGTGACCTGCTCCAGACGCGGGTCGCTCAGGAACGCCTCCGGGGATGACAAATCGCCGAGCAGGATCTGCCGGGTAGTTAATGCGGCCAGCTTCTCCTCTGCAATATTGAATTTACGCAGGTTTTCCTTCACCCGGGCCAGAGCCGCTTCATCGTTATTGGCTCGCACCAGGAGCAATAGATTAATCCCATTTTCGTTATTAAGGATATTTTCTAATACCGCTCCACCCAGAAATCCGGTAACGCCTGTAATTAATAATGTATTCATGAATGCAGTCTCTCATGGTTGGTCGACTGGATTCTAGGCGCGGAAAATTAAACGGAGATTAAATAAAAAATGCTGTAACCGTCGGTTTCTTAAGCTTATTTTAAGCTATGGAAATTAAGTGAATTGAATTGGACAGTATGCATAGATAAAAGATTCATTGTTTCATGTATCGGTTTGTACATCTTTGATTAATTGTGATTTTTTATCGATTTAGACAATCATAAATAATGCTATTACGATCATGAAAAACATTATTTGTTACATCTTTATCCGCACGCAGATACTTCTGAAGAGAGTAATCAATGAACGGGTTAATGAGTGAGTGTGGCACATGCTAAAATAATACTTAATATATCGTAAATACATTCTGTGCTTATTTCATAGTTCGCTAACTAATATAAAAAGAGGGTTTACGCCCCGCTGACCATGGGCTCAGGTAAGCGCAGCTGAGGACAAGACCTGAGCGCCTGAATCTGCGATAATACCTTTTTACCACCTGAACAGAGATGACTATGCAGTACCCGATTAACGAGATGTTCCAGACCTTGCAAGGCGAGGGTTACTTTACCGGCGTGCCTGCCATTTTTATTCGTTTGCAGGGATGCCCGGTTGGTTGCGCCTGGTGCGATACCAAACATACCTGGGATAAGCTGGCCGATCGGGAAGTGTCTCTATTTAGTATCCTCGCTAAAACCAAAGAGAGCGATAAGTGGGGCCCGGCGACCAGCGACGATCTGCTGGCAATCATTGGCCGTCAGGGGTGGACCGCCCGTCACGTAGTGATTACCGGCGGCGAACCTTGCATTCACGATCTTACGCCGTTGACCGACCTGCTTGAGCAAAACGGTTTCAGTTGCCAGATTGAAACCAGCGGCACCCATGAAGTGCGCTGCAGCCACAATACCTGGGTTACGGTCTCGCCGAAGGTGAACATGCGCGGCGGCTACGATGTGCTCTCTCAGGCGTTGCAACGTGCAGATGAAATCAAGCATCCGGTTGGCCGCGTGCGCGATATCGAAGCGCTGGATGAACTGCTGGAAACGCTGGCAGATGAAAAGCCGCGGATTATTGCATTACAGCCGATTAGCCAAAAAGAAGACGCGACGCGTCTGTGCATTGAGACCTGTATCGCCCGGAACTGGCGGTTATCCATGCAGACGCATAAATACCTTAACATCGCCTGATCCCCACTCTATTTGCCGGGTAGGTGGCTCACCGCCCGGCAGCTCTCTTCTTCATATATGAATTCATCTTCGCATTTGGCTCCAGCGCTGGGGTTGAGATACGCCGTCATGACAGCAATGCTATCATTGGCGCGTTAATTCAGCCGCCTCAGGCGGGCTATTGATACGTTGACTTAAGGAATGAGTTAACCATGCAGCCAATTGATCCACCCACTGCCTTCTCTATGGACTTCTTCTCGCTCAAGGGGAAAACCGCTATCGTTACCGGCGGCAATAGCGGCCTTGGTCAGGCTTTTGCCGTCGCCCTGGCGACAGCCGGCGCGAATCTGTTTATTCCCGCTCTGCGCGAAGAACATACTCTAACCCGCGAACTTATCGAACAGCAGGGCGTTGAGATGGAATTCATGCTGGCGGATATCACCGATGTCGGCATGCCGCAGCGGATTATCGCCACCTGCTGCGAGCGTTTTGGTACCGTTGATATTCTGGTGAACAATGCTGGTATTTGTCAGTTGAATAAGGTGCTGCGCTTTGGTCGCACAGACTGGGATCCGATGATCGAAACTAACCTGACGGCGGCATTTGAGCTCAGCCACGAAGCCGCTAAAATTATGGTCCCGCGGCGAAGCGGTAAGATTATTAACATCTGCTCGGTGTTTTCTTATCTCGGCGGCAGCTGGTCGCCGGCCTATGCCGCCACCAAACATGCGCTGGCTGGATTAACCAAAGCCTACTGCGATGAGCTGGGCCCATATAATATCCAGGTCAACGGCATCGCGCCCGGCTATTACGAAACCGAAATGACCGCTATTACCCGCAGCATCCCAAAAGAGAACCGACGCGTGCTGGCGCATATACCCGCTGGCCGTTGGGGAGAAGCAGAGGATTTAATGGGCGCCGTTGTTTTCCTCGCCAGCCGGGCCTCGGACTACGTCAACGGTCATATTCTGGCGGTGGATGGCGGCTATCTGGCGCTGATTCACACGGCGTTGGATGAAATAGAAAACCGCCAGGGCAGCAGCCCGATGGCGGATAAGCAGGGAATTACTCGCCGCGATAGACGCAGCCTGCGGTGCAAGTCTCTTTCACCATTACCGCGCTCAGCAGAGGAACCAGCGGTTTCATTTGATCCCAAATCCATTTGGCCAACACTTCGCTGGTGGGGTTCTCCAGTCCTGGAATATCGTTCAGGTAATAGTGGTCTAAACGATCGTAAGTCGGTTTAAACGCGGCTTTCAGCTCGGCGAAATCCATGATCCACCCGGTATGGGGATCGACTTCACCGGTAATCTCCAGACGCACCATAAAAGAGTGACCATGCAGGCGACCGCATTTGTGGCCTTTCGGTACGTGCGGCAGGTGGTGGGCGGCTTCGAAGGTGAAATCTTTAAACAGCGTGGTGGACATCATTAACTCTCAACAGGACGAAAAAAACCGCCGTAGGGTACCGGAAAGTACATTTTTTAGCATTAACTAAAACGGCCCTGAACGCAAAATCACCGTTTTTGCGCTTTTTTGTTGATTCAATTTCTTTCTTTTCAATGGATTAACTAATCGGTTTTGTTGTTAATAACTATAACTAAAACAGGTTAGTCCATTTGGTTATTTGTTATTTCCATCCCTTCTTTAATTGTTAGTATGCCCGCCGTTAACCTTACAATCTCTTCTGTTTTTGTCGCGCTGACAGGGCGTGAATAACAGCTTTGCTTACTGGAACATAACGACGCATGACGACACAGGCCCCACCTTCCAATCTGCTGCCGCTTAACCCGGAGCAACTGGCGCGCCTACAGGCGGCCACGACCGACTTTACGCCAACCCAACTGGCTTGGGTATCCGGCTACTTCTGGGGCATGCTGAACCAGCAGCCCGGCGCCGCGGTAAGCGCGCCCGCTAAGGCGGTAGAAGCGCCGGCCATCACCCTGATTTCCGCTTCGCAAACCGGCAACGCGCGTCGGGTTGCTGAAGCGCTGCGCGACGATCTGCAGGCCGCGCAGCTGAATGTGAAACTGGTGAACGCTGGCGACTATAAATTCAAACAAATCGCCGGTGAAAAACTGTTGGTCGTGGTGACGTCGACCCAGGGCGAAGGTGAGCCGCCGGAAGAAGCCGTCGCATTGCATAAATTCCTGTTTTCAAAGAAAGCGCCGAAGCTTGATGGCACCGCCTTCGCGGTGTTTGGTCTCGGCGATACCTCCTATGAGTTTTTCTGCCAGTCCGGCAAAGATTTCGACAGCAAACTGGCCGAGCTGGGCGGCGAACGCCTGCTCGATCGCGTTGATGCCGACGTTGAATATCAAGCCGCGGCGGCGGAATGGCGCGCTCGCGTAGTGGATGTGCTGAAGGCGCGCGCGCCGACGGCTGCGCCGGCCCAGCTTGCTACCAGCGGCGCGGTCAATGAAATTCACACCAGCCCATATACTAAAGAAGCGCCGTTGACGGCGACGCTTGCAGTGAATCAGAAAATAACCGGTCGCGACTCGGAAAAAGATGTCCGTCATATCGAGATCGATCTGGGTGATTCCGGCCTGCGTTATCAGCCGGGAGACGCTCTTGGCGTCTGGTACCAGAACGATCCGGCGCTGGTCAAAGAGCTGGTGGAGCTGCTGTGGCTGAAAGGTGATGAACCGGTTACGGTAGAAGGCAAAACGCTGCCGCTGGCGCAAGCGCTGGAGTGGCATTTTGAGCTGACGGTCAATACCGCCAATATTGTTGAGAACTATGCCACCCTGACCCGCAGTGAAACGCTGCTGCCGCTGGTCGGCGATAAAGCGCAGCTGCAGCACTACGCCGCCACGACGCCTATCGTCGATATGGTGCGCTTCTCGCCGGCACAGCTGGACGCAGAAGCCTTAATCGGCCTGCTTCGTCCGTTGACGCCGCGCCTCTACTCTATTGCTTCCTCGCAGGCGGAAGCGGAAAACGAAGTTCACGTTACCGTTGGCGTCGTGCGTTATGACATCGAAGGCCGCGCCCGCGCCGGCGGCGCGTCCAGCTTCCTCGCCGACCGCGTGGAAGAAGATGGTGAAGTGCGCATCTTTATCGAACACAATGACAATTTCCGTCTGCCTGCTAACCCGCAAACCCCGGTTATCATGATTGGCCCTGGAACCGGGATCGCGCCGTTCCGCGCCTTTATGCAGCAGCGCGCGGCGGAAGGGGCGGAAGGGAAGAACTGGTTGTTCTTCGGCAATCCGCACTTCACGGAAGATTTCCTCTATCAGGTGGAATGGCAGAGCTACGTCAAAGAGGGCGTGCTGAGCCGTATCGACCTGGCCTGGTCCCGCGATCAACAACAAAAAGTCTATGTACAGGACAAACTGCGCGAGCAGGGGGCTGAAGTGTGGCGTTGGATTAACGACGGCGCCCATATTTATGTCTGCGGCGATGCCAATCGTATGGCGAAAGACGTCGAGCAGGCGTTACTGGAAGTGATTGCCGAATACGGCGCGATGGACGCCGAAGCGGCGGACGAATTTTTAAGTGAGCTGCGCGTTGAGCGCCGTTATCAGCGAGATGTCTACTAATGAGCGAAAAACATCCTGGCCCGCTGGTGGTCGAAGGTAAACTCTCCGACGCCGAGCGTATGAAGATCGAGAGCAACTACCTGCGCGGCACCATTGCGGAAGATTTAAATGACGGCCTGACCGGCGGTTTTAAAGGCGACAACTTCCTGCTCATCCGCTTCCACGGCATGTACCAGCAGGACGACCGCGATATTCGCGCGGAACGCGCGGCGCAGAAACTGGAGCCGCGCCACGCGATGCTGCTGCGCTGCCGTCTGCCGGGCGGCGTTATCACCACCAAACAGTGGCAGGCGATCGATAAGTTCGCCGCGGATAACACCATCTACGGCAGTATTCGCCTGACTAACCGTCAGACTTTCCAGTTTCACGGTATTCTGAAGAAGAACGTGAAGCCGGTGCATCAGATGCTGCACTCCGTTGGGCTGGACGCGCTGGCGACCGCCAACGACATGAACCGTAACGTGCTGTGCACCTCGAACCCGTTTGAGTCGCAGCTGCATGCCGAAGCCTACGAGTGGGCGAAGAAGATCTCCGAGCATCTGTTACCGCGTACTCGCGCCTATGCTGAGATCTGGCTGGATCAGGAAAAGGTCGCCACCACCGATGAGGAACCGATCCTCGGCCAGACCTATCTGCCGCGTAAATTCAAAACGACGGTGGTGATCCCGCCGCAGAACGATATCGATCTGCACGCCAATGATATGAACTTCGTGGCGATTGCGGAAAACGGCAAGCTGGTTGGTTTTAACCTGCTGGTGGGCGGCGGTTTGTCTATCGAGCATGGGAATAAGAAAACCTATGCGCGAACCGCTAGCGAATTTGGCTATCTGCCGCTGGAGCACACTCTGGCGGTGGCGGAAGCGGTCGTGACCACCCAGCGTGACTGGGGTAATCGTACCGATCGTAAAAACGCGAAAACCAAATATACCCTCGAGCGCGTCGGCGTGGAGACCTTCAAGGCGGAAGTTGAGCGCCGTGCCGGGATCAAATTCGAACCGATTCGCCCTTACGAGTTTACCGGCCGCGGCGATCGCATCGGCTGGGTTAAAGGCATCGATAATAACTGGCACCTGACGCTGTTTATTGAGAATGGCCGTATTCTGGATTATCCGGGCCGCCCGCTGAAAACTGGCCTGCTGGAGATCGCGAAGATTCACAAAGGTGAATTCCGCATCACCGCCAACCAGAACCTGATCATCGCCAGCGTACCGGAAGATCAGAAAGCGCGGATCGAGAAACTGGCGCGCGATCATGGCCTGATGAATGCCGTCACGGCGCAGCGTGAGAACTCGATGGCCTGCGTGTCGTTCCCGACCTGTCCGTTAGCGATGGCTGAAGCCGAGCGTTTCCTGCCATCGTTTATCGACAAAGTGGAAGAGGTGATGAGCAAGCACGGCGTCGGTGATGAGCATATCGTAACCCGCGTCACGGGTTGCCCGAACGGCTGCGGCCGCGCGATGCTGGCGGAAGTTGGCCTGGTAGGGAAAGCGCCTGGCCGCTATAACCTGCATATCGGCGGCAACCGTAGCGGGACGCGCATCCCACGGATGTATCGTGAAAATATCACCGAGCCGGAGATCCTTGCTTCGCTCGACGAGCTGGTAGGGCGCTGGGCGAAAGAGCGCGAAGCGGGTGAAGGCTTCGGCGACTTTACGGTGCGTGCGGGCATCATTCGCCCGGTGCTCGATCCAGCGCGTGATTTCTGGGAATAACCTGAATTGCCGGATAGCGGCATGAATGCCTTATCCGGCCTACCATTCGCGTAGGCCTGATAAGCGAAGCGCCATCAGGCAAGGCACACAGTGAGGAATCTATGTCCAAACTCGATCTAAACGCGCTGAACGATCTGCCTAAAGTAGAACGCGTAATGGCGCTGGCGGAAGTTAACACTCAGCTGGAAAAACTCAGTGCCGAAGAACGCGTGGCATGGGCGCTGGAAAACCTGCCCGGCGACTATGCGCTCTCTTCAAGCTTTGGTATTCAGGCAGCGGTCAGCCTGCATCTGGTGAATCAGCTGCGCCCGGACATTCCGGTGATCCTGACCGATACCGGCTATCTGTTCCCGGAAACCTATCAGTTCATTGATGAATTAACCGAGAAGCTCAACCTGAACCTTAAAGTCTACCGGGCGACGGAAAGCGCCGCCTGGCAGGAAGCGCGTTATGGCAAACTGTGGGAGCAGGGCGTTGAAGGCATTGAGAAGTACAATGAAATCAACAAAGTTGAGCCGATGAACCGAGCGCTGAAGGAGCTTAATACCCGCACCTGGTTCGCTGGCCTGCGCCGCGAGCAGTCCGGCAGCCGGGCGCATTTGCCGGTGCTGGCTATCCAGCGCGGCGTCTTTAAGCTGCTGCCGATTATCGACTGGGATAACCGGACGGTTTATCAGTATCTGCAAAAGCACGGCCTGAAATACCACCCGCTATGGGAGCAGGGGTATTTGTCCGTCGGCGACACTCACACCACCCGTAAATGGGAACCCGGTATGGCGGAAGAAGAGACCCGCTTCTTTGGCCTCAAGCGCGAGTGCGGATTGCACGAAGGCTAAGCGATGCGCTATGCCGGAGAGTGTTATTCCAAAGCGGACACGCGGGCTATACCGCGGGTTCGCTTTGCGCAAATCAGTTTTTCTTCTCAACTTTCGCCAGCTCTTTCACCAGCGGCAGCATCACTTTGACTACATCGCGCCCGCGATGCTCGATCCTTCCCGGCAGCGCTTTGTCGATATACTGTTGGTTATCCAGTTGCACGTCATGCCAGCTGGTACCCTGCGGGAAGCTGCGGGTTTTACTGCGCTGCTGATATCCATCCTTTTTACCCAATGACCAGTTAGTCGCTTCCACGGAGAGTACCGGGATCCCGGCGCTGTCAAAAACGCTGGCGTCGTTACAGCAGCCAGTACCTTTCGGGAACTCCGGATTCAGCCCTGGATTGATGAACGCGGCAATGCCGTGGCTCCGGGCAATAGCCAACGCGCGATCGCGGGTCAGCTTACGTACCGATGCCGGCGTGCTGCGCCCGCTGTTGAAATAGAGCTTATCGCCGACCACCAGGTTATCGAGATTAATCACCAGCAGCGTGTTTTTCTTTTCCGCCTCGCTCATGCGTTTCAGCAAATTTTGCGCGCCCAGGCGGCCTTCTTCCTCGCCGCTGGTGGCGATAAAGCGAATGCCGTAACGGGTGGGGACGTTCTTTAAATGTTCCGCCAGCTCCAGTAATACGCCGAGCCCCATCGCATTGTCGTCGATCCCCTGCAGGGTCAGGCCGCCGAGGTTGTTCTCTACGTCTTTATCGCTCTGCGGGGCATAGGTATCGAGGTGCGCCATAATGATGATTTGCTGGCGAGACTGGCCCTCATGCGCGGCGATTACCGTACTGCCGGTGGCGTTGTGCCAGTTCTTACGTTGGTTGCTGTCGGTATAGATGTAGCGGGTATTGAAACTGCGCACGTCGCTCTGATAACCCATCTGGGCAAATTGTTGACGAAGATAATCGGCTGACAGCATCTCGGCCGGCGTACCGGTCATTCTTCCAGGGAAGACGGTAGCAATATGGCGGGCCTGCGTATTTGCGGTGTCGCCCAGGGCGCTGAATGCCGGAGCGGCGGAGAAGACAAAACCTGTGCCAAGCGCCAGCGGAAGCAGACGGCGGCACATCGCGGAAAACATAGTGGGTCCTTACACGAGCAAAACATTTCGACGGCGTTAGTATGAAACTGTGACGCCGCTTAAACAATTTCATTTGCTCTTAAATAGCGGAAAATGCGCGCGTTAAGCACTTTTTGATATTTAGATTTCCAGCTCGTTATTCTTTTGCGTCACAACTCATTCCATTTCGTAATTTCATTTGCTCAAAGCAGCCCCCTATAGTCCCTCTATTGCTGAATGTAAGAGAGTTGTTGCGCCGTGGATTACTTGCCCCTGTTTGCCGAGTTGAAAGAGAGACCCGTGCTGGTTATCGGCGGCGGTGAAATTGCCGTCCGCAAGATTAAATTCTTGCTGCGGGCGCAGGCGAAGGTACAGGTGGTCGCCGCCGTTCTGTCGCCGGAGCTCGCTGAACAGGTGGAACGTCAGCAAATTAGCTGGCGGGCGACCGCCTTTGATGAACAACAAGTGGACGATGTATTTCTGGTGATTGCCGCAACCGACGATCGTGAACTCAACCAGCGGGTGTTTGCCGCGGCTAACGCCCGCTACCGCCTGGTGAACGTGGTGGATGACCAGCCGCTGTGCTCATTCGTCTTTCCTTCTATTGTCGACAGGTCGCCATTGCTGGTGGCGATCTCCTCCAGCGGCAAGGCGCCGGTGCTGTCGCGCATTCTGCGAGAAAAAATCGAAGCGCTACTGCCCACCAATCTGGGGCGGCTGGCCGAAACGGCGAGCTACTGGCGCCATCATCTCAAAACCCGTCTGACCACCACCGAAGCGCGGCGTCGCTTCTGGGAGCGCGTTTTCACCGGGCGTTTTGCCAGCCTGATGGTGGCCGGTAACCACGCGGCGGCGGAGCGGGCGCTGCAGGATGAACTCGACAGACCGGAACGCAGCGTGGGCGAAATTATTCTGGTTGGCGCTGGGCCGGGAGATGCCGGGCTGCTGACGCTACGCGGACTGCAGGCGATTCAACAGGCGGACGTGGTGTTTTATGACCACCTGGTGACCGAGAGCGTGCGCGAGCTGGTGCGCCGTGATGCCGAAATGATCTGCGTTGGTAAGCGCGCGGGCGAGCACTCCGTACCGCAGCACGAAACGAATCAAATGCTGGTGGATGCCGCCAAAGCCGGGAAAACGGTGGTGCGCCTGAAGGGCGGCGACCCGTTTATTTTCGGGCGCGGCGCGGAAGAGCTGCAGGCGGCGGCCGCCGCCGGGATCCCCTTCCAGGTGGTGCCAGGCGTTACCGCCGCGGCGGGCGCGACGGCCTATGCCGGCATCCCGCTGACCCATCGCGATTATGCGCAAAGCGCAGTTTTCGTCACCGGTCACTATAAATCTGACAGCGCGCCGTTTGACTGGGCGCTGCTGGCGAAGAGCCAACAAACGCTGGCGATTTACATGGGCACCATGAAAGCGGCGGACATCAGCGCTCAGCTGATCGCCCATGGCCGCGACGCGAATACCCCGGTGGCGGTGATTTCCCGCGGCACCCGCGAGGATCAGCAGACGCTGACCGGCACGTTACAACAGCTCGAACATCTGGCGAAAGATGCCCCAATGCCCGCGCTACTGGTGGTGGGCGAAGTGGTACAGCTGCATCAGCAGCTCGCCTGGTTTCAACACACAACATCTAGCGAGGGGTTTAACTCTTCGGTGGTAAATCTGGCTTAAGGAACGGTTATGGACCAAAAACGACTCACTCACCTGCGGCAACTGGAGGCGGAAAGCATCCATATCATTCGTGAGGTGGCCGCCGAATTCTCTAACCCGGTGATGATGTATTCCATCGGTAAAGATTCCAGCGTAATGCTGCATCTGGCGCGCAAAGCGTTTTATCCGGGAACCCTGCCGTTCCCGCTGCTGCACGTCGATACCGGCTGGAAATTCCGTGAGATGTACGAGTTCCGTGACCGTACCGCCAAAGCCTACGGCTGTGAACTGCTCGTGCATAAAAACCCGGAAGGGGTGGCGATGGGCATCAACCCGTTCGTTCACGGCAGCGCCAAGCACACCGATATCATGAAAACCGAAGGCCTGAAGCAGGCGCTGAACAAATATGGCTTTGATGCCGCATTCGGCGGCGCGCGTCGCGATGAAGAGAAATCCCGCGCTAAAGAGCGAATTTACTCCTTCCGCGATCGTTTCCACCGCTGGGACCCGAAAAATCAGCGTCCGGAGCTGTGGCACAACTACAACGGTCAGATTAACAAAGGCGAAAGCATTCGCGTCTTCCCGCTCTCTAACTGGACCGAGCTGGATATCTGGCAGTACATCTACCTGGAAAATATTGAAATCGTCCCGCTGTACCTGGCGGCAGAACGCCCGGTACTGGAGCGCGACGGCATGCTGATGATGATCGATGACGACCGTATCGATCTGCAGCCGGGCGAGATGATCAAAAAGCAGATGGTACGCTTCCGTACCCTCGGCTGCTGGCCGCTGACCGGCGCGGTAGAGTCCAACGCGCAAACGCTGCCGGAAATTATTGAAGAGATGCTGGTATCCACCACCAGCGAACGTCAGGGGCGCGTCATTGACCGCGACCAGGCAGGCTCCATGGAGCTGAAAAAACGTCAGGGTTATTTCTAAGGAGCCGCCATGAACACTACGATTGCACAACAAATTGCTAATGAAGGCGGCGTAGAAGCTTACCTGCACGCGCAACAGCACAAAAGCCTGCTGCGTTTTCTGACCTGCGGCAGCGTCGATGACGGCAAAAGCACCTTGATTGGCCGTCTGCTGCACGATACGCGCCAGATTTATGAAGATCAGCTCTCTTCCTTGCACAATGACAGCAAGCGCCACGGTACTCAGGGCGAGAAACTGGATCTGGCGCTGCTGGTTGATGGCCTGCAGGCCGAGCGCGAGCAGGGCATCACCATTGATGTCGCCTATCGCTACTTCTCGACCGAAAAACGCAAATTTATCATTGCCGACACCCCGGGCCACGAGCAGTACACCCGTAATATGGCGACCGGCGCGTCCACCTGCGATCTGGCGATCCTGCTGATTGACGCCCGCAAAGGCGTGCTCGACCAGACTCGCCGCCACAGCTTTATCTCCACGTTATTAGGGATTAAGCACCTGGTGGTCGCGGTGAACAAAATGGATCTCGTCGAGTTCAGCGAAGCGCGCTTCAATGAAATTCGTGAAGATTATCTGACCTTCGCCGAACAACTGCCGGGCAAGCTTGATATCCGTTTCGTGCCGCTGTCGGCGCTGGAAGGAGATAACGTCGCCACACAGAGCGACAAAATGCCGTGGTACAGCGGCCCGACGCTGCTGGAAGTGCTGGAAACCGTTGACATCCAGCGCGATGTCGAAAGCCAGCCGCTGCGCTTCCCGGTGCAGTATGTGAACCGTCCGAACCTGGATTTCCGCGGCTTCTCCGGCACTGTCGCTTCCGGTACGGTCACCGTTGGCCAGCGTCTGAAGGTGCTGCCGTCGGGCGTGGAGTCGAACGTGGCGCGTATTGTCACCTTTGACGGCGACCTGCCGCAGGCCGGGGCGGGGGAAGCGATCACTATCGTCCTGAAAGATGAAATCGACATCAGCCGCGGCGATTTGCTGGTTGACGCCGAAGCCTCGCTGCCTGCGGTACAAAGCGCCAGCATCGACGTCGTGTGGATGGCGGAACAGGCGCTGTCGCCGGGTCAGAGCTATGACATTAAAGTGGCTGGCAAGAAAACCCGCGCCCGCGTTGACGCTATCCGCTATCAGGTCGACATCAATAATCTGACCCAGCGTGAAGTCGAAGCGCTGCCGCTGAACGGCATCGGGCTGGTGGAGCTGACCTTTGACGAGCCGCTGGTGCTCGATCCGTATCAGGACAACCCGGTGACCGGCGGGCTTATCTTTATCGATCGCCTGAGCAATGTGACGGTTGGCGCGGGAATGGTCAACGAACCGCACCTGCAGGCGCAGGCTCCGACGTCGCAGTACAGCGCGTTTGAGCTGGAGCTGAATCAGCTGATTCGTAAACACTTCCCGCACTGGGACGCACGCGATCTGCTGGGAGGCAAGTAATGGCCCGGCATGACGAAAACGTCGTCTGGCATGCGCATCCGGTGACCCGCGAGCAGCGCGAGCAGCATCACGGCCATCGCGGCGTGGTGCTGTGGTTTACCGGCCTCTCGGGGTCGGGTAAATCCACCGTCGCCGGGGCGTTGGAGGAGGCGCTGCACGAGCTTGGCGTTAGCACCTACTTGCTTGACGGCGATAATGTGCGTCACGGGCTGTGTAGCGATCTGGGATTCAGTGACGACGATCGCAAAGAGAACATTCGCCGCGTTGGTGAAGTAGCTAAGCTGATGGTCGATGCCGGGCTGGTTGTATTGACCGCGTTTATATCTCCGCATCGTGCGGAACGGCAGATGGTGCGCGAGCGTTTGGGGGAAGGACGCTTTATCGAAGTGTTTGTCGATACCCCTCTGGCCACTTGTGAGACGCGGGATCCGAAAGGATTGTACAAGAAGGCGCGGGCAGGGGAGTTGCGTAATTTTACCGGTATCGATTCGGTCTATGAATCCCCGGAGAATGCTGAAATTCATCTGGATGGTGAACAATTGGTAACAAATTTGGTGCACCAACTATTAGACCTGCTTCGACAGAGCGATATTATCAGATCCTGAAAAGGCAACGGCATCGAGGGGTGCCGGTCGCCCGGTCAACAGGATTCAATATGCGCAATACCCAGAACCTCAGTATTATTCGTTCAGAACCGCCTCCGGCGGCCGGCGACGAGACCACCTGGTCTTTGTCAGGCGCCGCCGTGGGCTTTATTTCATGGCTGCTGGCGCTGGGTATTCCCTTCCTCATGTATGGCGGTAATACGCTCTTTTTCTTCCTCTATACCTGGCCTTTCTTCCTTGCCATTATGCCGGTCGCCGTGGTGGTCGGTATTGCGCTACATTCATTACTGGACGGCAAACTGATCTACAGCGTTTGCGCGACGATTTTAACTGTCGGGCTAATGTTTGGTCTGCTGTTCCTCTGGCTGTTGGGATAGCCTTTTTGGGATGAATCAAGCCTGGGTATCCATCGCAAAAATGTGGTACAGTCCCCGCGTTACGCGGCATCGTCCGCGCGCCAGGGTAGAGTACTCCGGCGAGTTATGGGATGATGATGCCGTTTTTCAGGGGGCAGGATGGGTAAATTAACGCTGCTATTATTAGCTTTGCTGGTCTGGCTACAGTACTCGCTGTGGTTTGGCAAAAATGGTTTGCACGACTATAGCCGGGTTAATGACGATGTCTCCGCTCAGCAGGCCACTAACGCCAAATTAAAAGCGCGCAACGATCAGCTTTTCGCCGAAATTGACGATCTCAACGGCGGTCAGGAAGCGATCGAAGAACGCGCGCGCAATGAACTCAGCATGACCCGCCCGGGCGAAACGTTCTATCGTCTGGTGCCGGATGCCTCAAAACGCAATCAGGGTTCTGCGCAGAATAATCGATAAACAAGCCCAGGATGACAATATGGCAGCCACTTTTCCGGGCGTTTGCGCCGTGGTGCCGGCAGCCGGTTTTGGCCGCCGTATGCAAACGGAGTGCCCGAAACAATATCTCTCAATCGGTAACAAAACGATTCTCGAACATTCGGTCGCCGCGCTGCTGGCGAACGAACGCGTTCAGCGGGTGGTGATCGCCGTCAGCCCTGGCGACATCCGCTTTAGTCAACTTCCCTTAGCCCTCCATCCGCAGGTCACCGTCGTTGACGGCGGCGCTGAGCGCGCCGATTCGGTTCTGGCGGGGCTGAAAGCCTTAGCGGATGCGCAATGGGTGCTGGTTCATGATGCCGCGCGTCCGTGCTTGCATCAGGATGATCTCTCGCGGCTGCTGGCGCTAAGCGCGACCAGCCGCGTCGGCGGCATACTGGCGGCGCCGGTGCGCGATACCATGAAGCGTGCCGAACCGGGCAAAACCGCGATCGCCCATACCGTCGAACGCAATGATTTATGGCATGCGCTGACGCCGCAATTTTTCCCTCGAGAACTGCTATTTGACTGCCTGACGCGCGCGCTGGATGAAGGCGCGACCATCACCGATGAAGCGTCGGCGCTGGAGTACTGTGGCTTCCATCCCGAATTGGTCGCCGGACGAGCTGATAATATTAAAGTAACGCGCCCGGAAGATCTGGCGCTGGCCGAATTTTACCTTACCCGTTCCCGACACCAGGAGAAGGCTTAATGCGAATTGGACACGGTTTTGACGTACACGCTTTTGGCGGTGAAGGGCCAATTATTATTGGCGGGGTACGTATTCCTTATGAGAAAGGGCTGCTCGCCCATTCCGATGGCGACGTCGCGCTGCATGCGCTGACCGACGCGCTGCTGGGCGCCGCGGCGCTGGGCGATATCGGCAAACTGTTCCCGGATACCGATCCGGCCTTTAAAGGCGCGGATAGCCGCGAGCTGCTGCGTGAAGCGTGGCGGCGGATTCAGGCGAAGGGATATACCCTTGGCAACGTTGACGTCACCATCATTGCCCAGGCGCCAAAAATGCTGCCGCATATCCCGCAGATGCGCGTATTTATCGCCGAAGATCTCGGTTGCCATATGGACGACGTCAATGTGAAAGCGACCACCACCGAGAAGCTTGGCTTCACCGGCCGTGGCGAAGGCATCGCCTGTGAAGCGGTGGCGCTGCTGCGTAAGGTTACGCAATGATCGCCTTTGATGACTTAACATACCTGCACGGCAAGCCGCTCAGCCAGGGGCGGCTGAAGGCCAATCCGGAAGACTTTCTGGTGGTCGAAGACCTCGGTTTCGCCCCCGATGGCGAAGGCGAACATGTGCTGGTGCGGATTCTGAAAAATGGCTGCAACACCCGTTTCGTTGCCGACGCGCTGGCGAAATTCCTTAAAATCCATGCGCGCGAAGTGAGCTTTGCCGGGCAAAAGGATAAGCACGCGGTCACCGAACAGTGGCTGTGCGCCCGCGTGCCGGGCAAAGAGATGCCGGATCTGAGCAAATTTCAGCTCGAAGGCTGCCAGGTGCTGGAGTATGCCCGCCATAAGCGTAAGCTGCGTTTAGGCGCGCTGAAGGGCAACCAGTTCACGCTGATCCTGCGGGAAATCAGCGATCGCGACGATGTCGAAAAGCGTTTGCAGGCGATTGCCGCCGGCGGCGTGCCGAACTACTTCGGCGCGCAGCGCTTTGGTATCGGCGGTAGCAACCTGCAGGGCGCATTGCGCTGGGCCGAGAGCGGCGAGCCGGTGCGCGATCGCAATAAACGCAGTTTTTGGTTGTCGGCGGCACGCAGCGCGTTGTTTAATCAGCAAGTTGCAATTAGATTAAAAAAAACGGAATTTAATCAGGTTGTTGATGGCGATGCGCTACAATTAGCGGGGCGCGGAAGCTGGTTTGTGGCAACCACCGAAGAGTTGGCGGAATTACAGGCGCGGGTCGATAACCGCGAGCTGATGATTACCGCTGCGCTGCCGGGCAGCGGCGACTGGGGCAGCCAACGCGACGCGCTGGCCGCCGAGCAAGCCGCGATAGCCGAAGAAACGTCGCTACAGGCGCTGCTGGCGCGCGAAAAAGTTGAAGCCGCGCGCCGGGCGATGCTGCTGTATCCGCAGCAATTGTGCTGGAACTGGTGGGATGATGTCACTGTTGAACTGCGCTTCTGGCTGCCAGCGGGAAGTTTTGCCACCAGCGTGGTAAGGGAACTTATCAATACAACGGGTGACTATGCGAATATTGCTGAGTAACGATGACGGTATCCACGCGCCGGGGATCCAAACCCTGGCGAAGGCCTTACGCGAATTTGCCGAGGTCCAGGTTGTTGCACCCGATCGTAATCGCAGCGGCGCCTCAAACTCGCTCACGCTGGAATCTTCGCTACGCACGTTCACCTTTGAAAATGGCGATATCGCCGTCCAGATGGGCACGCCGACCGACTGCGTGTATCTCGGCGTTAACGCGCTGATGCGTCCGCGTCCGGATATCGTGGTCTCAGGAATCAACGCGGGCCCCAATCTTGGCGATGATGTCATTTATTCCGGCACCGTCGCGGCCGCGATGGAAGGCCGCCATCTTGGTTTTCCCGCCCTTGCCGTTTCGCTGAACGGCTATCAACATTACGACACCGCGGCGGCAGTGACGTGCACCATTCTGCGCGCGTTAAGCCGCGAGCCGCTGCGTACCGGGCGGATCCTCAACATCAACGTGCCGGATCTTCCCCTCGAGCAAATCAAAGGTATTCGCGTTACCCGTTGCGGCAACCGTCATCCGGCCGACCAGGTCATTCCGCAAAAAGATCCGCGCGGTAATACGCTGTACTGGATCGGCCCGCCGGGTGATAAGCGCGATGCCGGGCCGGGGACCGATTTTGCGGCGGTGGATGAAGGCTATGTTTCCGTAACGCCATTGCATGTCGATTTAACCGCTCATCAGGCACATGAGGTGGTGACCGATTGGTTAGAACGCGTCGGGGTTGATACGCAATGGTAAGTAAACGTGTTGAAAGTTTGTTGAATCAGCTACGCACTCAGGGCATCGTCGATGAGCGAGTCCTCGAGGCAATCGCGCAGGTTCCGCGCGAAAAATTCGTTGATGAAGCCTTTGAACATAAGGCGTGGGAAAACACCGCGCTGCCGATTGGCCAGGGGCAAACTATCTCGCAGCCCTATATGGTGGCGCGGATGACGGAGCTTCTGGAATTGACGCCGGACTCAAGGGTGCTGGAAATCGGCACCGGCTCCGGCTATCAGACGGCGATCCTGGCGCACCTCGTGCACCACGTCTGCTCGGTCGAGCGGATTAAGAGCCTGCAGTGGCAGGCGCGTCGGCGTCTTAAACAACTTGATTTACATAATGTTTCAACCCGTCATGGCGATGGATGGCAGGGTTGGCAGGCTCGCGCGCCTTTTGACGCGATTATCGTCACCGCCGCGCCGCCGGAAATTCCGGCCGCGCTGATGGCGCAGCTTGATGAAGGCGGCGTGCTGGTTTTGCCGGTCGGTGAAGAACATCAGTATCTGAAGCGGATCCGTCGCCGCGGCGGCGAGTTTTTCATCGATACCGTCGAAGCCGTTCGCTTTGTTCCGCTCGTCAGAGGGGAGCTGGCCTGAACCCGGATTATTCCAGGTTTTTTTTGCCTAAGTTTAGGCGTAGGGTGGACACATTTTTCAGTGTCCTGGCCGGGCGCTGCCCGGTAAGCAAGATATTGGCAGTTAACATATTCCTGGGGGATAAATGAGCGCGGGAAGCCCAAAATTTACCGTAAGCCGTATTGCGGCGTTGTCACTGGTTTCACTCTGGCTGGCCGGGTGTACAAATACCAATAATCCGCCTGCGCCGGTGAATTCGGCAAGCGGCGCTGCGTCCTCCAGCACCAATTCCGGGATGCTGATTACACCGCCATCTTCCGGCGGGCAGCAAGTTCCTCCGGCTCAGCCGATTCAACCGATGCAGACCCAGCCAATTCAGACTCAGCCGACCCAGGTTCAGCCGATGGCACAGCAGCCGGTGCAGACGGTGAACGGTAAGATTGTTTACAACCGTAAATATGGCGATATTCCGAAAGGTAGCTATACCGGCGGCAGTACCTATACCGTTAAGCGCGGCGATACCCTGTTCTATATCGCGTGGGTCACCGGCAACGATTTCCGCGACCTTGCGGAACGCAACAACGTCCCGGCGCCGTACGCGCTGAACGTGGGTCAGGTGCTGCAGGTCGGCAACTCCGCAGGCCAGCCGATCACCGGCGAAAATCCGGTATCTCAGGCTAGCGCGCAGGCAAGCGGCGGTGCGACGGCCACCACAACTTCTGCACAAAAATCCACCGCAGTGGTTGCGTCACAACCGACTATTACGTATTCTGAATCTTCAGGTGAACAGAGTGCTACTAAGATGTTGCCGAATAATAAACCAGCAACGACCACGACGACGGTCGCTCCGGTTACGGCGCCATCAACCGTTAGCACAACCCAACCGACTGCAAGCAGTACGTCTACCAGTTCGCCGATCTCATCATGGCGCTGGCCGACTGATGGCAAGGTTATCGAGAACTTTAGCGGCGCGGAAGGCGGCAATAAAGGTATCGACATTGCAGGCAGTAAAGGACAGGCTATTGTCGCGACCGCCGATGGGCGCGTCGTCTATGCCGGTAACGCACTGCGCGGTTACGGTAATCTTATTATCATCAAACACAACGATGATTACCTGAGTGCCTACGCTCATAACGATACCATGCTGGTTCGGGAGCAACAGGAAGTCAAAGCGGGGCAGAAAATCGCTACCATGGGTAGCACCGGAACCAGCTCAACAAGATTACATTTTGAAATTCGTTACAAGGGGAAATCCGTCAACCCGCTGCAGTACTTACCGCAGCGATAATTTGGCAAAGTACGGATAAGCGTAACACCATGAAAGGCGCCAGGGCGGTCGTGATATGCCTCCTTCAGTGGAGGCATAAAGAGGATAACTCCGGCGTCGTTTAGTGATGGGTCGCGGAAGGTGCTTTGCTCAGGGATCACGGGTAGGAGCCACCTTTATGAGTCAGAATACGCTGAAAGTTCATGATTTAAATGAAGACGCGGAATTTGATGAGAACGGAATGGAGGTTTTCGACGAGAAAGCCTTAGTAGAAGAGGAACCCAGTGATAGCGATCTGGCTGAGGAAGAGCTGCTGTCGCAAGGCGCCACCCAGCGCGTTCTCGATGCGACACAGCTGTATCTTGGTGAGATTGGTTATTCCCCGCTGCTGACGGCCGAAGAAGAAGTCTATTTCGCCCGTCGCGCACTACGTGGAGATGTTGCTTCACGCCGTCGCATGATTGAAAGTAACCTGCGTCTGGTGGTGAAGATCGCTCGTCGTTACAGCAATCGTGGTCTGGCGCTGCTGGATCTGATTGAAGAAGGTAACCTCGGCCTGATCCGCGCAGTTGAGAAGTTTGACCCGGAACGTGGGTTCCGTTTTTCAACCTACGCTACCTGGTGGATCCGTCAAACGATTGAACGGGCGATTATGAACCAAACCCGTACCATTCGTTTGCCTATCCATATTGTGAAAGAGCTGAACGTTTATCTGCGTACCGCGCGCGAGTTGTCGCATAAGCTGGACCACGAGCCAAGCGCTGAAGAGATAGCCGAACAGCTGGATAAACCGGTTGATGACGTTAGTCGTATGCTGCGTCTGAACGAGCGCATTACCTCAGTGGATACCCCGCTGGGCGGTGACTCAGAAAAAGCGCTGCTGGATATTCTGGCCGATGAAAAAGACAACGGCCCGGAAGACACCACGCAGGACGATGATATGAAACAAAGCATCGTCAAATGGTTGTTCGAACTGAACGCCAAACAGCGCGAAGTACTGGCTCGTCGTTTTGGGCTGCTGGGTTATGAATCCGCAACGCTTGAAGATGTGGGTCGTGAAATCGGCCTGACCCGCGAACGCGTGCGTCAGATTCAGGTTGAAGGCCTGCGCCGCCTGCGGGAGATCCTGCAGGGACAGGGGCTAAACATCGAAGCGCTATTCCGCGAATAAATCGTTTTCTCTCAAAAAGGCCCAATCCTGCGATTGGGCCTTTTCCTTTGTATTAACCGATGCGGGTTTCCTGCAGGTGACGCCAGAAGATTTTCCCCTCAATGCGCTGAAATATCGCCGTCGACCAGCGCACGATCTCGCCTTGTTCCGGCAGGGTCTGGCTTTCGCGGTACAGCACCGCGCCGCCGTCTTGCCATTCGCTCAATACCTGCGCATTATCAACCACGATGCTTAATCCCGGGCGGCTGCCGCCCGCGCTATGGAAAAAACCGCTTACCGTCGGGTAATCCATCTTAGCGCCGCTGATAGGAACCATTGTAAATTCTTGCGCAAAGCGGCTCATCAGCGCTTGCGCGCTACCTTCTTTCCGGCCCAGCCATTGTTCAATGATTACGTGGGCGTCGATAACTTCTTGGATCCATGGGTTCATGTTTTCTCCGGGTTAAGCTGCAGGCGATTGCAGATGAGTACTGTAAACCGCGCGTCAGGGGCGGATAAATGCGCTTTTCAGGGATATACTGTCTAAAATTTTTTGACAATAAGCGTCATTCAAATGCTAAACCTGCAGCGCGTTACCATGTTTGTCGCCGTTGTTGATGCCGGGAGCTTTACCGCGGCGGCGGCGGCGCTTGGGCAAACCAAAGCGGTGGTTAGTTTTAACGTTCGTCAGCTAGAGAGTGAACTGGGAGTGACGTTGCTTCTACGTTCGACGCGCCGGTTAACGCTCACCGAAGCCGGGGCGGTGTTTTACCAGCGCGGCGTCGGGCTGCTGAAAGCCGCGGAGAATTTACAGGACGAGGTGCGCGCCAGCCACGCCGGGTTAAGCGGCGAACTGCGGATCACCACCACCCCGGAATATGGCGCGCAGGTGATCATCCCGGCGCTGGCGGAATTCGCTCGTCGACATCCGGCGTTGCGGGTGCGCCACGTCTCATCGTCGTATCATGCGGATTTGATCTCGGAACGGTTTGATGTCGCGATACGCCTCGGTACCCTGGCCGATTCGCGCTATCACGCGGCTCGGATTTCGCGTTTCGCCATCGTGCCCGTGGCCTCACCGGGATGGCTGGATAAACATCCGCTGCGCACGCTTGCCGACCTGGCGCAGGCGGCGTGGATTGTTAACGAGCGCCTGGCGACGCCGCTACGCTGGCAGCTCCTGACCGCCGAAGGGCAATCGATCGCTTTTGAAATTACGCAACCGCCGCGGATCTCAGCCGATAGCGCACAAGCGTTAATGGGCTTTGCGCTGGCGGGAAGCGGGGTGGCGCTACTCCCGGAGTGGCTGGTGGCCGAAGCCATCGCGCGGCAGGAGCTGGTGCGGGTATTGCCGGAGTATATTTTTCCCTCCCAGGGGGTATACGCCGTCTACCCGGACGCGCAGCATGTGCCAACCAAGGTCCGGGCATTTATCGATTTTCTGCGTGAACGAACCGCTTAATCCGCGTTTTTATTTTCCATCATTTTTAGGACCAGCCTGGAAAACTGCGCGCGCTCCTCTTCGTTAAGGCGGCTCAAAAACTCTTCATCGACACGGTTGCCCTGCGGCATGGAATTTGCGAGCAGCGCCTGCCCCTCATCCGTCAGATAGACAAAACGGCGACGTTTATCGGTCGGATCGTGTTCGCGGCGCACCAGCCCGCGTTTTTCCATCCGGCTTAGCATCTCCGCCAGCGTCGCTTTCGTGCTGACGGCCGCTTCGATAAGCGTCACCTGCTCGATTCCAGGATGTTCGGCTACCGAGCGCATCACTGCATATTGCGGCTTGGTCAGTTCCGGTAATTCATGTTGCCAGCGCGCGGTATGCTGTTGAAAAAGCTGGCGCAGAAGGTGGAACGCTTCGTTACGTAACTCCATGAACACTCCGTCACAAAAATATCACCTTTATGATAGCCGCATTTACGGCTTCTTTTCACATCTCATTTTTTTGATTATTGATGCGGATCGTATGCGAACGATATTGAGATCCCGTAAAAATGAGCGTAGTTTTAATACAAAGGTTCGTATACGAACAATGTGTGAGGTAGTGAATGAAACTGATTATTGGGATGACCGGGGCGACCGGCGCGCCGTTGGGCGTCACGCTGTTGCAAGCGCTGAACGAAATGCCGGATGTGGAAACGCACCTGGTGATGTCGAAATGGGCAAAAACCACCATTGAGCTGGAAACGCCCTATAGCGCTCGTGAAGTCGCCGGGCTGGCGGATTTCTGCCATAGCCCGGCGGATCAGGCCGCGACCATCTCATCAGGATCGTTTCGTACCGATGGCATGATTGTTATCCCCTGCAGCATGAAAACGCTGGCGGGTATCCGCGCTGGCTATGCGGAAGGGTTAGTCGGCCGCGCGGCGGACGTCGTGCTGAAAGAGGGGCGCAAGCTGGTTCTGGTGCCGCGAGAAATGCCGCTGAGCACCATTCATCTGGAGAACATGCTGGCGCTGTCGCGCATGGGCGTGGCGATGGTGCCGCCGATGCCTGCCTACTACAACCATCCGGAAACGGTCGAGGATATCACCAACCATATCGTGACCCGGGTGCTGGATCAGTTTGGTCTCGAATATCACAAAGCGCGCCGCTGGAACGGCCTGCGCGCGGTCGAGAATTTATCACAGGAGAATTAATCATGGCTTTTGATGATTTACGCAGCTTTTTGCAGGCGCTTGATGAGCAGGGGCAACTGCTAAAAATTAGCGAAGAGGTGAATGCCGAGCCGGATCTCGCCGCTGCCGCTAACGCCACAGGGCGCATCGGTGACGGCGCGCCAGCGCTATGGTTCGATAACATTCGCGGCTTTACCGATGCCCGTGTCGCCATGAACACCATCGGTTCCTGGCAAAACCACGCGATTTCGCTGGGGCTGCCGCCAAACACGCCGGTGAAAAAACAGATTGATGAATTTATTCGCCGCTGGGATAAATTCCCGGTAACGCCGGAGCGTCGCGCTAATCCAGCGTGGGCGGAAAACACCGTTGATGGCGACGATATCAACCTGTTCGATATTCTGCCGCTGTTCCGCCTGAACGATGGCGACGGTGGTTTCTATCTCGACAAAGCCTGTGTGGTTTCTCGCGATCCGCTTGACCCGGACAACTTCGGTAAACAGAACGTCGGTATTTACCGGATGGAAGTGAAAGGCAAGCGCAAGCTGGGCCTGCAGCCGGTACCGATGCACGATATTGCGCTGCATCTGCATAAAGCGGAAGAGCGCGGTGAGGATCTGCCTATTGCCATCACCCTGGGTAACGACCCGATTATCACCCTGATGGGCGCGACGCCGCTGAAGTATGACCAGTCAGAATATGAGATGGCGGGCGCGCTGCGAGAAAGCCCGTATCCCATCGCCACCGCGCCGTTGACCGGCTTTGACGTACCGTGGGGCTCGGAAGTGATCCTTGAAGGGGTGATTGAAGGGCGCAAGCGTGAAATCGAAGGGCCGTTCGGCGAGTTCACCGGCCACTACTCAGGCGGCCGCAATATGACGGTGGTGCGTATCGATAAAGTCTCTTATCGCACAAAACCGATTTTTGAATCGTTGTATCTCGGTATGCCGTGGACTGAAATCGACTATCTGATGGGCCCGGCGACCTGCGTGCCGCTGTACCAGCAGCTGAAAGCCGAGTTCCCGGAGGTGCAGGCGGTCAACGCCATGTACACCCATGGCCTGCTGGCGATTATCTCCACCAAAAAACGCTACGGCGGTTTTGCCCGCGCGGTGGGATTACGGGCGATGACTACCCCGCACGGACTCGGCTACGTGAAAATGGTCATTATGGTCGATGAAGATGTCGATCCGTTCAACCTGCCGCAGGTGATGTGGGCGCTCTCCTCGAAGGTCAACCCGGCGGGCGACCTGGTGCAGTTGCCGAACATGTCGGTACTGGAGCTCGATCCTGGTTCAAGCCCGGCGGGGATCACCGACAAATTGATTATCGACGCCACCACTCCGGTTGCGCCGGACCTTCGCGGTCACTACAGCCAGCCGGTGCAGGATTTACCGGAAACCAAAGCCTGGGCTGAAAAACTGACCGCCATGTTGGCCAACCGTAAATAAGGAGAAAAAGATGATTTGTCCACGTTGCGCTGATGAACAGATTGAAGTGATGGCGACGTCGCCGGTAAAAGGGGTATGGATTGTTTATCAGTGCCAGCACTGCCTCTATACCTGGCGTAATACCGAACCGCTGCGTCGTACCAGCCGCGAACATTATCCGGAAGCGTTCCGCATGACGCAGAAAGATATTGATGACGCGCCGCAGGTACCGCACGTACCGCCGCTCTTACCGGAAGATAAGCGTTAATAAAACGGGCCCGCTAAAACGGGCCTTTTTTTATTTAGCACAATTATGGAAGCTTAAATCAAGAATTCACATTAATGGAGCTACACCAGGCTTTTCAGGCGGTAAATCCACTCCAGCGCCTGACGCGGGCTCAGTGAATCCGGGTCAAGATTCTCCAGCGCTTCCAGCGCCGGTGAGGTCTCTTCCGGCGCGGAGAGCAGCGACATCTGCGTACCATCAACCTGCGTGGCGGCGGCATTTGGCGAAATGCTCTCCAGCTCGCGCAGTTTCTGCCGCGCGCGCTTGATCACCTCTTTCGGCACTCCCGCCAGCGCGGCGACCGCCAGGCCATAGCTCTTGCTGGCCGCGCCGTCCTGCACGCTGTGCATAAAGGCGATGGTATCGCCGTGCTCCAGGGCATCGAGGTGCACGTTAGCCACGCCTTCCATTTTCTCCGGCAACTGGGTGAGCTCGAAGTAGTGGGTGGCGAACAGGGTCAACGCTTTGATCTTATTCGCCAGATTCTCCGCGCAGGCCCACGCCAGCGACAGACCATCGTAGGTGGATGTGCCGCGACCAATCTCGTCCATCAGCACCAGGCTGTGTTCGGTGGCGTTGTGCAGAATATTGGCGGTTTCGGTCATCTCCACCATGAAGGTGGAACGGCCGCTCGCCAGGTCATCCGCCGCGCCGACGCGGGTAAAGATGCGGTCGATAGGGCCAATTTCTACCTTCTGCGCCGGTACGTAGCTGCCGATATAGGCCAGCAGCGCAATCAGCGCGGTCTGGCGCATATAGGTACTTTTACCGCCCATGTTGGGCCCGGTGATGATCAGCATGCGGCGCTGCGGCGCCAGCTGCAGCGGGTTGGCGATAAATGGCTCTTTCAGTACCTGCTCCACCACCGGGTGACGGCCTTCGGTAATGCGAATACCGGGTTTATCGATAAAGGTCGGGCAGCAGTAGTTCAGGGTTTCCGCGCGTTCCGCGAGGTTCACCAGTACGTCCAGCTCGGCCAGCGCGCTGGCGCTGGTTTGTAAGTCGGCCAGATGCGGCAGCAGTTTTTCGAACAGGTCGTCATAGAGCTGTTTTTCCAGCGCCAGCGCCTTGCCTTTAGACGTCAGTACTTTATCTTCGTATTCCTTCAGTTCCGGAATAATGTAGCGCTCGGCGTTTTTCAGCGTCTGGCGGCGCACGTAGTGGATCGGCGCATGCTGGCTCTGGCCGCGGCTGATCTGGATGTAGTAACCGTGAACGGCATTGTAGCCGACCTTCAGGGTATCAAGGCCCAGCCGCTCGCGTTCGCGGATTTCCAGTTTGTCGAGATAATCGGTCGCGCCATCGGCCAGCGCCCGCCACTCATCCAGCTCTTCATTATAACCCGGAGCAATAACGCCGCCGTCACGTACCAGCACCGGCGGCGCATCGATGATCGCGCGTTCCAGCAGTTCACGCAGTTCGGCGAACTCGCCCATTTTCTCGCGCAGCTGTTGCACCGGCTGACAGTCAACGTCGGCCAGCAGCTCGCGCAGCAGCGGCAGCTGCTGGAAGGCATGGCGCATGCGGGCTAAATCGCGCGGGCGGGCGGTACGCAGCGCCAGACGCGCCAGAATACGTTCGAGATCGCCGACCTGACGCAGCACCGGCTGCAGCTCGGTATAGCGTTCCTGTAAGGCGCCAATCGTTTGTTGGCGTTCAACCAGCACCGCGGTATCGCGTACCGGCATATGCAGCCAGCGTTTGAGCATGCGGCTGCCCATCGGCGTGACCGTGCAGTCGAGTACCGAGGCAAGGGTGTTATCAACGCCGCCGGCGAGATTCTGGGTGATCTCCAGATTGCGACGGGTGGCGGCATCCATAATGATGCTGTCCTGCTGGCGTTCCATAGTGATGGAGCGGATATGCGGCAGCGAGGTGCGCTGGGTATCTTTGACGTACTGCAACAGGCAACCGGCGGCGCACAGCCCGCGCGGGGCGTTTTCGACGCCGAAGCCCACCAGATCGCGGGTGCCGAACTGCAGGTTGAGCTGCTGGCGCGCGGTATCGATTTCGAACTCCCATAGCGGGCGACGGCGCAGGCCGCGGCGGCCTTCAATCAGTGACGATTCGGCAAAATCTTCCGCATACAGCAGTTCCGCCGGATTGGTACGTTGTAGTTCCGCCGCCATGGTCTCGCGGTCGGCCGGTTCGCTCAGGCGAAAGCGCCCGGAGCTGATATCCAGCGTCGCGTAGCCGAAGCCCTTGCTGTCCTGCCAGATGGCGGCCAGCAGGTTGTCCTGGCGCTCCTGCAGCAGCGCTTCATCGCTGATGGTGCCCGGCGTGACGATGCGTACCACTTTGCGTTCAACCGGCCCTTTGGTGGTGGCCGGATCGCCAATCTGTTCGCAAATCGCGACCGACTCGCCCTGGTTTACCAACTTTGCGAGATAGTTTTCCACCGCGTGGTGGGGAATGCCGGCCATGGGAATCGGTTCGCCCGCGGAAGCGCCGCGTTTGGTCAGCGAGATATCGAGCAGCTGCGAGGCGCGTTTGGCGTCGTCATAAAACAGCTCGTAAAAGTCGCCCATCCGGTAAAACAGCAGGATCTCCGGATGCTGAGCCTTCAGCTTCAGATACTGCTGCATCATTGGGGTATGGGCGTCTAAATTGTCGATTGTGCTCATAGGGTGTTATCCAGGTCCCTGATTTTTAATAGAGTGCGATTTTATTATTGTCGTCGTTATCGCATGAGGAAGACATGATAACGGAGATAGGCATTTGAGGGAAAGTGACGAAGTAGATGCAGCGATCCTGATTCCACTTCGCGAACGCGCGGCCATCGCTAAGCTGGCCGCGCGTGACGTTCAGGGCGCCAGATAAACCTGCGGAATCGCTTTTTCCGGGTGCTGGCCGAGGCGCACATCCGCGCCGTACCGCGGCTAATGATTTCTCGCTGGATAACCTGACGCAGCGTGCCCTGCGACCTTCGTATCAGTGCCTAATTAATCTTTTATGAGTATATAGATTGTTTTTTTCAATTTATATACTTAAACACAACCGCTCCACAATGCACGATTAAACAATTTTTGGGCGATGCTTCGAAATACAGTAGACTCTCATTGTTTCATTTTAATATATATGGTTAGGTGTGGAAAGCAATATTCATTGTAATTCAATTTTCCCATCATCTTTCTGGATATATGTTTTACCGTCAATGTTTATGAACTGTTTTCCTTTAAGTTGACCTCTGACAATTATAGCTATATTGTTATAAACACATTTTTCATGCTTTCCATTAGTATCATCAAAGCAGGTATAATCATCGATAGAACCGTCCATTGTTCCTTTAGGTAATTCGTCATAACCATCAAAGCTCATGATGGTAACCGTGAAGTTATACGGTTTATTAATGATGTGATATTTTTCCTGCAATAGCTCTTTGTTTTTCAACCACCATTTTAGTTTTCCTTCTGTTGTCATTGGTAAGTGTTCTACAAAAACAGCACTATTATCGACTCTGACAATTTTTGTTGGTCTGACAGCCAGTCATATGCAATATGCAACGATTAAAACAATTACAGTCGTTACGGTTTTTTTATATTTGAACATTGGTTTCTCCTGTCAGTGTTATTGTGGCTTCAAAATTAGTGAAGAATGGTTTTTGAGCCAAATGCTTTGCACGCTGCAGAACAAACCATATCCTAAAAAAGGCAATCGAATTGAATTTAGCTTTCATTATATCTTCTCTGTCTAATCCAAAATGATCCTGTGCCCTGTATTTAACAACCGCAGTGTATTTTTTTCCTTCGAGAGTGAGGCTCTCAATGGAAATCTCTGTACTGTTTACATCATGAACGGTAATACCCATTCCATTAACCCAGTCTTTCCATCTTGTGTATTTGGGTAAATGACTTTTATATAGATCATTGGTGAAATTTTCTTTGGTCAGTTTCTATTTGCTAAAATCAAACTGTTCGATGCCTCTTTTTATTATGGCTCTGGCGCTGTTCGGGAAGTTATCAGCCAGGATTAAATTTCTGTACGCAGTATTCATTGCTGGATTTTGATAATCTCTTCCATTATTTCGTTGCATATGATTGAAAAGATCTTTGATTAAACCCTGGTATGGTCCCTGAAAAGAAAATACATACGACTGCGATCTTAACTCATCATATAGCATTGCAATGGCTTTTTCTCTGCTTACGGGCTGTATTGAATTCAGATAGGGGTGTTTATAGGAAGGACCAAAAGTTGTCCAGTCGATGAAATTTGATACTTGCCCAAGATGATAATGCTTTTTTAGTGTGTCAACATCAATATCGCCGCTTTGCATATCATCGGCATTTCTGTCATTGAATTTTTTTTGGGTTGAGAAGATTATCAGTCTACTGTCGATTACGTTCATTTGAAATAAATCCCTTACAGTCAAATGCGCAACCACTATACAACTATACTCAATAAACCTCAAGGCGCAGATTTAAGCACCTGAAAGTGATCGTTAATTCGATATGTAAGAGATCCTGCTATATCCGGTAGCATCTGTTTGAAGAATACCGATATCGCATCTCTGAACTCCCGTGAATTATTGAAATAACGGTATAGCAAAAGCGCTCCCGGTAATCCTCCCAACAAACGTCCGCCTGCAGATGCTGATGTTTCTATTTGAATACAATGGGATCTTGATGCTGGGCCAACATTAATTCACCAGATAGGGTATGGATAGAACTCTTGTTTCATAAAAGCTGGTTAAAAGTGGAGTACTATTTCACACAGCTATTTAGCCAGAACTCTAGTCTGTTTTCTCTTGTGTTCAATACCAGCCCCCTCTACCCATTTTGGAAGATTGGTTCGTTTGCCGGGATACTTACAATATTAGCGGCTGCCATCGAAGCGTGCAGGTGCAGGGTGAGCGCAGATTTTAATATAATGTTTTAACATCAGAGGACGTGAAACGCCGCGCGGGTCGCCGGTGAATGGGAGCTGAATGAAGGGCCTTGAGGGTATTTCAACCCGCCATGTCGTATCGCCAATAAAGCTGAACTCGACTGAATTTGAATGTATTTTCAGGTCAGTGAACGAATCTGTCAGGTACGCGCCACCCAGCGTCAATATTTCTTTCACGCCATCATTTACATCGAGTAGTATGATTTTGAGTGCTTCTTCATAGGGAACGTCATCAGTAAGAAATAAAAGCATAACTTCCAGCGAGTAACTTAACAATATTGTTAATATCAGTTGGTTAATCAAATGCAAACGCGCGGCCATCAGCTAAGCTGACCGCGCGTGGCGTTCAGGGCGCCAGATAAACCTGCGGAATCGCTTTTTCCGGGTGCTGGCCGAGGCGCACGTCCGCCCCGTACCAACGGCTAATGATTTCTTGCTGAATAACCTGACGCGGCGTGCCCTGCGCGACCACCTGTCCCTGGTGTAGCAGCAGAATCTGGTCGGCCCACAGGGCTGCGAGGTTGAGATCGTGCAGCACCACGCAGACATGCAGCTGGCCGCTCGCGGTCAGTCGTTTGAGCAGGCGCAGCAGATGCTGTTGATAGTAGAGATCCAGCGCCGAGGTGGGTTCATCCAGAAACAGCCAGCCCTGCGGCGCGCCGTTTTGCCACAGTTGGGCGAGGCAACGGGCCAGCTGTACCCGCTGCTGCTCGCCGCCGGAAAGCGACGGATAGCGCCTGCCGCGCAAATGATCGCAGCCGGTTTCCACCATAATATCGCGCAGAGTCTGCGGACTGGCGGTCGCTTCCCACGGCGAGCGCCCCATGGCGATAACCGTTTCCACCGTCCAGTCGGCCTGGAGTGGAGTGCGCTGCAACATCACCGCCCGGCGGCGCGATAGCGCCTGCGGCGACCAGCGCTCCAGCGCTTTGCCGTCCATCATGCGTTCGCCACTGTCCGGGGTAAGGAAGCCGGTTAGCAGCCGCAGCAGGGTGGATTTTCCCGCGCCGTTCGGGCCGATCAGCGCGGTCATCTCGCCGCCGCGAAGCGTCAGCGAAACCTGGTCAATCACCTGTCGTTGGCCGAGCCGCAGCGACAGACCTTGCGCCAGATAGTCTTTATCCATGGATTGGTTTCTCCCGACGAAATATCAGCCACAGGAACCACGGCGCGCCGAGCAGGCTGGTCAGCAGCCCCACCGGCATCTCCGCCGGCGCGGCGACGGTGCGCGCCAGGGTATCGGCAATCAGCAGCAGAATCGCGCCCGCCAGCAGCGAGCCGGGGATGAGACCCCGGTGGTCCGCCCCCAGCCACAGTCGCATCAGATGCGGCACCACCAGGCCGATAAAGCCGATGACGCCGCTTATCGCTACCGCCGCGGCGACCAGTACCGCGCTGCATAGCAACAGCAGCCGCTGCAGCGCCCGCACGTTAACGCCGAGATAGTGCGCCTCTTCATCGCCGAGTTGCAGCAGATTAAGTCGTGTTGCCATCCGCCACACCGCTATTGACGCCGGAATAATCAAGCTGGCCGCCACCAGCAGCGTCGGCCATTCGGCCTGGCCGAGGCTTCCCATTCCCCACAGCGACAGCTGGCGTAGCTGAGCATCGTTGCTTAGCCACGCCAGCACGCCGACCAGCGCGCCGCATAAGGCGTTGATGGCGATCCCCACCAGCAGCAGCCGCGACAGCGAACCGTCGCCTGCCCGGCTGAGGATAAAAATCACCACCATCACCGCCAGGCTGCCGATAAACGCCGCCAGCATCGGCATATACAGGGCTAACAGCGCCGGCACGCTGAGCGGCAGCACCAGCCAGCAGGCCACCGCCAGCGCCGCGCCGCTGCTGATACCCAGCAGACCTGGATCGGCGAGCGGGTTGCGAAACAGCCCCTGCATCACGCAGCCGGACAGGGCCAGCGCGGCGCCGACCAGCAGCGCCAGCAGCACTCGCGGCAGACGGATCGTCAGCCAGATATGGCGCAGGATTTCATCGCCGGAGGGTAGCAGGTTGATCAATGGCAATCGCATTGCGCCGAGGGTGGTCGCGTAGAGCGTCAATACGACCAGCAGCAGCGCCATTAACAGCAAATGGCGAACGAGGGCAGGGCGCATCAGGGTGACTGCTCCGCTTTTTGCCGCAGTTCGAGGATCGCCTGCGGCGTACGCGGGCCGAAGCCGAGCAGGGCCATATCGTCGATCGCCAGTAGCTGTTTATGGCGGCCTGCCGGCGTTTGCGCCAGACCGGGCAGTTTCCATAGCCCGCTTTCGCCGCCCATCCCTTTGAGGCCATCGGCGGAAATCACCACCAGATCCGCCTGGCTTGCGGCCACCCCTTCCTGCGACATCGCGCGATAATGGTCGAAACCCTGCATCGCATTTTGCAGCCCGGCGGCGCGAATCGCGCCATCGGCGGCGGTGTGCTGCCCGGCCACCATGGTGTTCATTCCGCCGTGGCTGAGGATAAACAGTACCCGTTTGGCGATAGGGCGTGTGGGAAGGGCGGCTATCTGCTGCCGGACCTGCTGGCGCAGCACGTCGCCTGCCGGAGTTTTATCTAATGCTTCGGCGATAACGGCGATTTTGTTATCGATAGCGGCAAGGTTATCGCCGCCCGGCACGTTGACGACCTTAACCTGGTTTTCCTGCACTTTCTGCAGCACCAGCGACGGCTGCGCCTGCGCGCTGGCCAGTACCAGCTGCGGGCGTAAGGAGAGGATCCCCTCGGCGCTTAATTGCCGTAGATAGCCGACGTCCGGTAGCTTTTGCGCGGCGGCAGGCCAGGTGCTGGTGCTGTCCTTCGCCACCAGTTGCTGCCCGGCGTTCAGCGCGTAGACGATTTCGGTAACGTCGCCGCCGAGGGAAATCACCCGTTCGGCGGCCGCGCTGGCGAACAGCGGCAGTGCGGCAAGCAGTATTCCCCAACGTTTCATGCCGGCTGCCCTTCCGCACACAGACGCGCCACCTGCGCGCGCCACTGTTCTTGCTCCGGGTGGCCTTCGCTGCGCTGGCCGTACAGTTGAGCGATTTGCGTACCGTCTTTGGCAAACAGTTCGACGCTGGTCACGTGGCCATCGGAGGTCGGTTTACGGGTGACCCAGATTTCATCCACGCTGTCTTCGCGCAGATGTAGGGTGAAGGCGCTGTTGAAGATGTTGATCCAGCCGCGCATCGGCGCCAGCTTTTCCAGCGCGCCGGTGAAGATCTGCACGCAGCCGCGGTTGCCGACGAAGATCATGATTTCATTGCCGTCCTGGCGCACCGTTTCCAGCAGTCCCGGCAGCGCATTATTGTCGATGCGGCAGGCCAGATCGTCGCTCACCAGGCGGAAGGCCTGCTGACGGGAAAGATTGTGTTTACGCAGCAGACCGAAGAACTGGTGCACATCGGTCATCGCGCGCCACTCGTTTTCCAGCGCCGCGGCGTCGGCGGCGTCGGCGTACTTCACGCGATCGGCCGGGCGAATCGTCAGCGCGCCGGGCGCCGTCTCGCTGAATTTGTCTACCAGCGTTTGCCATGCCGCCATATCGGTTTGCCCGGTGGCATAGACCTTAAGCAGGGCGTCGCCGTGCGGGTCGAAGAACTGGATGCTCTGGCGGCCGTTATCGTTGAGGTGGAACACGCTCGACCACTGGCTGAGGAACAGGCGCAGGTCGAGCGCCCGCGGGTTGAGCACCAGCCCGGCGTGGCCGCTCAGGTGTTGATGGGTAAATTCGCCGACCTGCTCGTGCACCGCGTATTCGTTGCGGCAGATGCATTTGGTTTCGCCGACGCTCTCCAGGGCGGCGATAATCGCCCGTACGTCGTCGTGTAGACGCACGGCATCGTGACCAACGCGCGCGGCGGTTAATTCGGCTTCGCTAATTCCCATCTCTGCGGCGATGTCGCGGGCATATTTGGCGGTGGAGCGGGCTTTGGTGGCCTGGTAGCGCTGCCACAGATCGTCGTGTGCGTTTTGCATAATCCACATCCTTCTCTACGATGAATATCCCCGGCCCGCGGGCCGGGGTGCAGGTTTGTTATTATTCGGGCGATCAGAAATCGATATTCACGCCCAGTTGCCAGGTCCTTCCGGGCATCACAGCCAGCGCTTTATCGTTGGCATCCTGATTAGTACTGGTCTCGATGTTGCGGCTGCTCAGGTAATCCCAGTATTTACGGTCGGTAATGTTGTAAACCCCGCCGTTGAGACGAACGTTCTTCGCCACCTGCCAGTAAGCGGTCCAGTCCAGCATGCCGTAGCCCGGCACGCGCATATATTCGGTGCTGGAGTCGGCGATGGCGGAGCCGGTGTTGTTGTAGCTCTCGCGGCTGGTGGCGGTGGCCTGTTTGCCCTTAACAAAGGTGGCGGTCAGCGCCGTACCGTAGCGCTTAGCCGGATCGTCCCACGCCACGCCGACGATCGCTTTCATCGGCGCGACGCTGTCGAGGTCGACGTATTTATCGCCGTAGTAGCTGGATTTCGATTTCCCTTCGCTATAGCCCCAGGCGAGGGTGGCGCTCAGGCCATCGACCTGCTCAAACCAGGTGCCGAAGTTAAACTTAGTGCTGATCTCGCCGCCGTAGATATAGGCTTTATCGCGGTTTTCCGCTTGATAAATGGTGTAAATATTCGACGGGACGTTAGTGAATTTGCCCGGATTGTTGGCGCGCGAATAACGCGTATAGGCGATAAAGTTCTTATAGCTGTTGTAGAACAGCGCGGTACGCACGGTGATGCCTTCGGTGACTTCGCCCTTGATACCCCATTCGATATTGTCGCTGGTCTCGGTTTTCAGATCGTTGTTGCCGATTAGCGCGTACTGCTGGCTGCCGGCATAGCTGGAGCCCAGGTTCCACGAACCATACAGCTGGCTGGCATTCGGGAACTGCGCGCCGCGCTGGTACTGCAGATAGGTCATCAGCCGCGGCGTAATGTCGTACTGGAACGCCAGTGACGGCAGCACTTGGGTATCGCTGTTTTTACCATACAGATTCGCCACCGACGATTCGGTGAGCACGCTGCTGTTGGCGCTAAGATCGGACAGATCTTCCGGTTTAGTCGACTGATGCGTCACGCGTACGCCGGGAATAATCGCGAAATTGTGGCTATCGAGATCGAAGTTGATCTTATCCTGCACGTAGCCGCCGAGGGTGTAGCTGCGGCTGTCTGCTTCCGGCTGCATAATTTCGCTGTAGACGCTGGGGATCGGCGACTGGCTAAACGGCCGCTGGGTTTTGGTCGTGCTGGCATTAAAACCGGCGCTCAGGTCGTGACGGCCGATGCTTTTCGCGAGCGCGGTCTGCAGGCCCCAGGTATCGGTATCGTAGTCGGAATTGACCGTCTGCATTTTGCGGGTGACGCTATCCGGCATCCAGGTCCAGTCGTGAGCCTCGGTATGCTGGTAGTAAACCTTGGTCGAGACGCTGTCGATGTAATCGTTCATCGGCGTCCAGTCGTCCTTCAGGCTCAACCCCCAGCGCCGCGTCTGGTTGGTCTGGTTGGCGGTACCGATCACGCTGTTACCGCTGGAGTCCCACGAATCGAAGTGGCTGTGGTTGGTCTTGTGATAGTAGTCGAAGGTGCTGGTGAACTTATGTTCATCGTTCGGCTGCCAGATGCCGGAGGCCATAAACGCGTCAGAGTGCCAGTTTGCCGGGTAAGCGTCGACGGTACCGCTGTTGTTCTCGGTTTCCTGGCCATCGCGGCGGCTGTAGACGAAAATGCCGCGCAGCGTTTCATCGCCGCCGGCGACGGTGACGCCGTTATGCCAACTGCGGTCGGAAGAGTCGTAGCCGCTCTGGTAGCCAAAGGCGCTGGTTTTGTCCGGGCGCAGATAGTCATCCGCCGATTTCGGGCGGAAGGAGACGTTGCCGCCGATTGAGCTGTTAGCGGTCTCGGTTGAGGTGGCGCCCGACTGAATATCCACGCTGCCGTACATATAGGGGTCGATATAATCGCGGCCAATGCCAAAGGTGTTGAGGCCGGAACGGCCGACGTAGCCGCGGCCGGTGGCGTTCGGCTGGGCAATGCCGTCAACATCGATGCCGACGCGGTTACTTTCAAGACCGCGGATGTTGTAGCCGGTATAGCCGCCGCGATCGAAACCGCTTTTACCGTTGCCGGAACCGCCGCTGGCGCCGGTGGCGCTGATGAGGGGTTCATAGCGCATGATTGAGCCGAAGTCGTTGGCGCCTTTGTCCTGCAGTTCCTGCGCGCTCACCGAGTGCTCGCTGCCGGCTTTCAGCTGTGGGGCCGGGGCGGTCACCACCATCTGTTCCGCGCTATCCGTCGTGTTATCCTGGGTCACGGCCGCGATAGCGGCATTCTGCGCGATTGCTGCGAGCAGAGAAGTCGCCAGCAGGCTTTTCTTACGCCATGCTGCTGATTGAGTCGATTTGTACATTAGTAGCCACGCCTTGATAATTATTAGTATCGGCTCACGCGTTACTTCCAGAGTGCAGGTTGGTCCGTGTTTTCCCTGGCGGACAGTGGTATTCCTGATTTAGTAATTGCGAATGGTAATGATAGGTATTATCGTTTGCAACAAAATATTTACCTATACCCTAAATAATTCGAGTTGCAGGCAGGCGGCGACGCAGAGAATCCCCTGGAGCTTACTCAAATAAGTGACTGGGGTGAGCGAGGAAGCCAACGCACATGCAACTTGCAGTCTGACGGGTATATTCTGCATTTTGTTTACATTCCTTCGGACGGGAGCAACACAACATGACTCATAAAGCGGCGGTTACCATAACCTACTGTTCCCAATGCAACTGGATGCTGCGCGCCAGCTGGATGGCCCAGGAGCTGCTGCATACCTTTAGTACCGATATCGCTTCGGTCACGCTGGTGCCCGGTACCGGCGGCATTTTTACGGTGAGCGTCGATGAGGCGCTCATCTGGGAGCGCAAGCAGGACGGCGGTTTTCCGGATGCGGCCGAGCTGAAACGGCGGGTGAGAGACGTCTGCTTCCCGGAAAAAGCGCTGGGGCATGTGGATAATGCCGGGAAGCAGGTCTAAAACGGCTGGCTGTGATTAACGTCCTAGCTCAACGTTGACCAGCACGCTTTGTCGGCGGGTGCGGATAATGGATACCGCCTCTTCCAGTACGCCGGGGAGATCTTCCGCCAACGAAACTGTCAGCGCAGCCGCGCGGCTGGAGGCGGCGAGGGCGGCGAAATCTGGCGACGACGAGAACGCGGTGGCCGGGATAGCGTTCATTTTAGCGGCATAGCCGTCGGGATAGAGCGCCCGGGTGCCGCCCGCCACCGCTCCCCAGCCGCCATTGTTGCCGACCACCACCAGCACGGGGAGCTTCATCACTTCCGCGATGTGGTGGCACACCGCCGGATTGGCAAAGAGATAGGAGCCGTCGCCCACGGCGGCGATGATAAGCTCACCCCGCCGGGCGAGCTGCAGCCCCAAGGCGATGGGCAACGCTTCACCCAGACCGCCCGCCAGCGCTTCCTGGTAATAACTGTCCGCCTGAGTCAGGCCGGCAAACTGCGGCATTGTTGTCAGTTCGGAGACGATCTTCCCCTGGTGTTGGTTGGCAAGCTGACCCAGGCAATAGCTCAGCCAGGGTTTGCCAATCGCTCCTTTTTGGCCGGCGTGGAGGAGGGCTTCACGTTGGTCCTTCGCGTGTTGTATCAGGCTAAGCACATGCTTTTCACGTTCAGCCACCTGCTGTTGCTTCGCCGCCACAAGCGGCTGGAGCGCCTCTTGTAAAAGTTCGAATACCTCGTCGGTTTCTCCGGCCAGATTGATATCGGCGCGATAGCCGCGGACGGGGTAGCGGGAAAAAAGCGGATCGGGGCCGATCTGGATCACCTTACAGCTTTCGTTGCAGCGGCTTTCTTCGATGATCCACGGGGCCTGTGAGTCGATAATGATGATGACGTCGGCAGCGGAAAGCCAGCCTTTGGGATCGCTGCCGGCCAGCATAGGATTGTCGCTGCTAAGGGTGACTTCAGTACCCCAGTATTCCACCACCGGAATAGCCCACTCCTTAACCAGGGTATTGAGCCGCGCAAAGCCACCAGACGTTCTTGCGCCGCGCTGGGCGAAGATGACCGGCTGTCTGGCATTGGCTATCGCATCGGCGGCGCTGGCAATATCCGCCCGCGTTGGCGCATAGCGGACCGGCTGCTGGGTGGGGGAGGCATAAAGCGCTTGTTCATCGATGGTGAACGTTTCGCATAGCGGCTCGCGGGGCAGGCTCAAATACACCGGCCCCTTTGGCAATGAACGGGCTATCGCCCATGCTCTGTCAACATGCTCGCCGACCTGATCGGCAATGCGTAATTCGAAGTCCCATTTCACCGACTCACGAATGAGCGCCGCCTGATCGCGCATCTCCTGGCCGTAGCCAATCGGCGTGTTGCGACAACCAAAGTGTGAATGCTCGCTAATCGGCGTGCGTCCGCCAAAAATCAGCACCGGAATATTGCTGTTGGCCAGATTGATAACGCCGCAGGCGGCATTGGCCAGGCCTACGTTGGTGTGGACCATGACGGCCTGCACTTTCCCGCTCCCGAGATAATAGCCGTGGGCCATGCCGATGGCGGCGTTCTCGTGGGGACATATCACCAGCTCCGGTACCTGTTGTCCCGTGGCGCGCATTTTGGCCCACGCTTCAATAACCGGGGGATAATCGGTACCCGAATTAATAAAAATATAGGCCACGTCGAGGGCCTGAAGCCGGTGCAGTAATAATTCAGCGGCCGATACAGTGATAGAAGTCATATTCTCTCCGGATTAACGCGATGTTATCGCCGTGATTAAAAGGTCAGGAAAATAAATGCGCCCATCGTAATGATGGAAGTAATAATACTTAGCGCCATGGTCGAGGCCATTTCTTGCTCGCCGGACTTATATTGCATGGCGATAATAATGGCGATCGAACCCACAGGAATCGCCATCGTTAATACCACTTGTTTTATTTGCTCCATGCTGAAACCCATTTTTAACAAAATGAGGTAGCAGGCGCCGGGCACCAGAATATTACGAGCGATGACGGTAATAATGGTGGCTGAGGTGATGACAATGCTGCGAGTATAAAGCACGATGCCTGCGGCAAACAGCGCCAGTCCGCCGGAGGCCTTACCCAGCAGCCCTAGCGACATTGATACAGTTTCAGGAATATGAATATCCATTAATACTAATATCAGCGCGACAACCGGCGACCATACCACCGGCTGCTTGATGGCGTTGATCACCCGCGTGGTAAAAGAGATATTCTGGCTTTTATCCCCCGTTGCAACGGACATCAGAATCATCACCAGCGGAAGCTGGAAGACATTTTGCGTAATACTGGAAACAGTAATTAATGAGGCGCTGACGGTGCCGAATAAAAAAGCCAGTACCGAGGTGCCAATGAAGGGAACGGCCGGCGAGCCGATGGCCAGAGCCTGTAAAGTACTGAGCGCCAGGGAGCGTTTGCAGATATAACGGGCAATAACTAAAGGAATAACAAAACTCAGAATTAGCGCAAGGATAATGGCGATGGCGACAGGGCCCATGCTCATCACGATATGCCGCGGCGTCATGACCATATTACTGAAAATACTCAGTGGTAAAGCATACAGCATTACAATTTTATTAATATCACCAGCCTGTTGCCAATTGAAGTCTTTACGTTTACCGCTGATATAGCCAATGAGAACGGTAATGATAACGGGTAATATAGCGCCAAGAATTAATAGAATGTTGTTCTGTGTCATAGTGATGTATTCTCATTATAAATTATTGTTAGAGACAGAGTGTTGAACTATAAATATTGAGAATGATTCCCCCCTGGAAATTCGCCGCTGTTGCAATATTGATTTTCCTTGACTACTGCATTTTTGACGCAAAAAGAAGCGAGGGGGAAATGTAAAAACAATCCGTTCAATGAGTAATTGTCATGGCTATGAAAATTAAACAGATACAAGCCTTTCTGACCGTCGCCAGCGAAGGGAATATGACCCTGGCAGCGGAGAAAATGGGGATTACGCAATCCGGACTCAGCCGATTGTTGCTGTCCCTGGAAGAGGATCTGAATGCCACCTTATTTGAACGGCACAAGCATGGAATGGCGTTAAGCGAGTATGGCAGCGCGTTTTTACCCTATGCCATGACAATGTTGAACACGGAGAACAAGGCCAGAGAGGAGATGGCGCTGATCCGCGGAGCGGGCAAGGGGATTTTGAGAATCGGCTGCGTATCCAGCCTGTTAACCAGCCACTTTATTGATAAATTAGCCGCCTTTCATAAAAGCCATCCCCGGATACATATCAAAATCTTCGACCGCATTGACTCAGAGTTATTTAAACTGCTGCTGATGCATGAAATAGATATCGCCCTTTGCGGGCCCTTGCCCCACGACGATAAAATCGTGGTTCGCGGAAAAATTAACTGGCAGGACCGTATTTGTATCATTTCAAGGCCAGACCATCCGCTGCAAAAAGACAAGCGCCTGTCGCTTGCGGCGATGCTGGATTATCCGTGGATCATGCCGCCGCCGTTAAGCACGCCGATGCTTATCCTCGAAGATATTTTTCGCTCGCATCAGCTGCCCTGTCCGGTTCCGATTATCGAGTGCGCTTCATCCGCGGCGATAAAATCCTTTATCGCTGAGAGCGACCTTTTAACGTCAATGCCCGCCCCCGTCTATCGACTGGAAGAGAAGCTTGGATTGTTGCGCCCGCTGGAAGCGGAAGGCAGCGTGTTTGTCAGAGATTTCTATGCCTGGAGCCATTTTGGCGTGTTATCCGGAGCCGCGCTGCAGCTAATTCAGCATCTGAAGCAGTGAGATGCCCTGATAGATACAAAGGTATATAATGAATGCATCTTATTGGCTTGAGGCTGTGGCATGGGTAAGCGCATCGACCGTGAAAAAAAGACTATCAGTTGTATGATTCGGCTGTATCAACGCCGCTGCCCGGACGCTCGTGACGAGGGTGAACATTACCAGGCGCTCAATACCTACGCCGACAAGCGCCTGGATAAGTGCGTATTTGGCGAAGAGAAGCCGGCCTGTAAACAGTGTCCGGTACACTGCTATCAACCGGCGAAGCGGGAAGAGATGAAGCAGATCATGCGCTGGGCCGGGCCGCGGATGCTCTGGCGGCATCCGATTCTGACCATTCGTCACCTGATTGACGACAGGCGGCCGGTGCCGGAGCTGTCGGAAAAATACCGGCCGAAAAAATAGCGGCCTTTCCCCGGCTTGCGCTGCGCTTCGCCGCCACCGGGGATCGCGGTTGAAGGAGCGTAGATACTGTTATCGGTTGGCAACTTTTTTAAGGGGTTCTCCCGGACGCGGCGCGTTGCGCCTTCTCCGGGCTACCAAATCGCACAGCGCTGTAGCCCCGGTAAGCGGCAGCGCCACCGGGGGTTTTGAGATCGCCAACACCGACAGTTTCAGCCAGCATGGTGAATAAATTAAAGGCAGGCCGCACGGACTGTAGGTCGGATAAGCGTAGCGCCATCCGACAATTCTCCCTGCTCGCGCTGCGTTTAGCAGGGCTACAGCTCCTGGCATTCATGCTGGCGTTAGCCGCTACCGGAGAGCGTTGCTGACGCCTTCTGTTTCTGGCCGTCACGGATCGTGCTGGCGACAAAGGCCAGCACGAACAGCGCGGTAAACAGCACCACGATGGTTGGCGCCGGCGCGCTATCGAGATAAAACGACAGCCAGACGCCCGCCAGCGAACAGCCCACGGCGATTACCGTTGCCAGCAATAATGCGCTGACAAAGCGCCGCGTCAGCAGCAGAGCGATAGCGCCGGGCGCTATCAGCAGCGAAATCGACAGAATAATCCCCACCGACTTTAACGTCGCGACGATAGTCAGCGCGATCATGCAAAGCAGGCCATAATGCAGCAGCCCGCAGCGCAGGCCGCTGGCTTTGGCCTGATTCGGATCAAAAGCGTGCAGTAAAAAATCGCGCCACTTTAGCCCGATAATCAGCGCAATCGCCAGCGCAATCACCGCCGTTTGCCCGATATCGCTGGCGGATATTCCCAGCATATCGCCAAACAGAATATGGTCGAGATGGACCTCGGATTGAATCGCCACGTACAGCACCAGCCCGGCGCCGAACATCCCCGAGAAGACGATCCCCATAATGGTATCGCGTTTGATGCGGCTATTATCGTCGAGAAAACCGGTGGCGACGGCGCAAAATAAGCCGGCAATAAACGCGCCGATGGCGAAGGGGATGCCGATAATGTAGGCCACCACCACGCCGGGAAACACCGCGTGGCTCATGGCATCACCCATCAGCGCCCAGCCTTTTAACACCAGAAATACCGACAGCAGCGCGCAGGGGACGGCGACGATCGTCGCCACCAGCATCGCGTTGACCATAAACGGAAACTGTAATGGTTCAAGGAGCATCGTTAGCATGAGGCCTCCCTGGCGCGGCGGCGGTTGGCCAGCAGGCCGTGCTTCGGCGCGAAGACAAAGGTGGCTAAGAACAGCAGCGTCTGCGCCACCACGATGATGCCGCCGGTGGCACCATCAAGATAGTAGCTCAGCCACGCGCCGAAGAAGCTGGTCAGGCTGCCGATAGCGACGGCAATGGCCAGCAGACGCGGGAAGCGGTCGGTTAACAGCCAGGCGGTGGCGCCGGGCGTCACGACCAGACAGATGACCAGAAACGCGCCGACGGTTTGCAGCGCCGCCACGGTGCAGGCAGCCAACAGAGTGAAGAACAGCAGCTTCAGGCCGCTGGTGTTAAGGCCAATTGAGCGGGCATGGTTCTCATCGAAGAAGGTGACCATCAGGTCTTTCCACTTCAGCAACAGGATCGCCATCGAAATAAAGCCAATCGCCGCCAACTGGATAATATCCTCCGGAGCGATGGCGAGAATGTTGCCGAGAATAATGGTTTGAATGTTCACCGAGGTCGGATTCAGCGACACCATAAACAGGCCGATGCCGAAAAACGATGAGAAAATCAGCCCGATGATGGCGTCCTCTTTAAGCCGCGAACGCTGGTTAAGAAACAGCATGCTGCCTGCCGCCAGGCCGCCGGAGAGAAACGCGCCGAGCGCAAAGGGCAGGCCGAGCATATAAGCGCCGGCGACGCCGGGAACGATCGAGTGGGAGAGGGCGTCGCCAATCAGCGACCAGCCTTTGAGCATCAGGTAGCAGGAGAGAAAGGCGCAGACGCCGCCGACTAATGCCGAGACCCACATCGCGTTGAGCATGTATTGATAGCCAAACGGCTCCAGCAGCCAGCTCATCGTTGGCCCCCCGCCGCGCGATGGCTGATAAACGGCCGCTCATCGTCGGTAATAATGCGTTCTTCCGCACCGGTGAGTGTGACGTGACGCAACACGCCGCTGAAGGCCAGTTCCAGGTTCTCGGCGGTGAAGGTGGTCTCCGTCGGGCCGCTGGCCAGCACGGTGCCTTTCACCATCACCGTGTAATCGCAAAATTCGCTGACTGAACCGAGGTTATGGGTAGAGACCAGCATGGTACAGCCTTCGTCGCGCAGTTCTCGCAGCAGGGTGATGATCCGCGCTTCGGTCTGCACATCGACGCCGGTAAACGGCTCATCGAGCAGGATCACTTTGCCTTCCTGAGCAATGGCGCGGGCGAGGAACACGCGCTTTTTCTGCCCGCCGGAGAGCTCGCCAATTTGCCTTTCGCGGTATTCGCTCATCCCTACGCGGGCCAGCGCGGCATCGACAATCTGCCGGTCGCGGGGCTTCGCCCGCCGCAGCCAGCCCATATGGCCATAGCGGCCCATCATCACCACATCTTCCACCAGCACCGGAAAGGACCAGTCCACCTCTTCCGATTGCGGTACGTAGGCGACAAGGTTTTGCCGGAGCGCGCGGTTGACCGGCTGGCCGAGAATGGCGATATCGCCGTGGCCGACGCGCACGAAGCCCATCAGCGCTTTGAACAACGTCGATTTACCGGAACCGTTGACCCCCACCAGCGCGGCAATCGATCCGCGCGGTACGCTGAACGTTGCATCGCGAAGGGCGGTGTGGCCGTTGCGATAGGTCACCGTGACCTGGTCGACGATAAGTCCCGCTTGTGGCGCAATCATGACTGTTTCCTCAGGCCATCGTTGATCCCTTTGACGATGGTTTCGGTGGTGACGCGCAGCAGGTCAAGATAGGTCGGCACCGGGCCGTCGGCGGCGCTCAGTGAGTCGACATACAGTACGCCGCCATAGTGGGCGCCGGCTTCACGGGCGACCTGTCGCGCCGGTTTGTCGGAGATGGTGCTTTCACTGAAGATGGTCGGGATATGCTCCTTCTTCATGGTGTCGATGGTTTTGCGCACCTGCTGCGGCGTGCCCTGCTGGTCGGCGTTAATCGGCCATAGATAACGCTCCTGCAGGCCGTTATCGCGCGCCAGATAGGAGAATGCGCCTTCGCTGGTGACCAGCCAGCGTTTGTCTGCCGGCAGTTTCGCCAGTTCGGCCTTCAGCGGCGCCATGGTCTGGCGGATTTTATCTTTGTAGGCCTCGGCGTTACGGCGATAGGTGTCGGCATTGACGGGATCGTATTTCACCAGCGCATCGCGAATATTATCGACGTAGATCAGCGCATTATCCGCCGACATCCAGGCGTGCGGGTTGGGCTTGCCGTTGTACGGGCCATCGCTGATGCCCATCGGCTGAATACCGTTGCTGACCACCACTTCCGGTACGCCGTTCAGGTGCTGATAAAAACGGGCGAACCACAGTTCGAGGTTGAGACCGTTGGCGAGAATGAGCTTCGCCCCCTGCGCGCGTTTGATGTCGCCCGGCGTCGGCTGATATTCGTGAATTTCCGCGCCCGGTTTGGTGATTGAGCTGACGTCAGCGGCGTCGCCGGCGACGTTCTGCGCCATATCGGCGATCACGGTGAAGGTGGTAATGACTTTGAATTTTTCTTGCGCCTGAGCGGGGGCGATGGCAAGCAGCGCTAATGCGGCGGAGAACAACAGGTGCTTGAACGGCGGCAGATGCGGCATAGGATCCCTCACAGTATTGCGATTAATTAATCATCGTTTATAGCCTTTGCTATGTTATATAGCACAAGCTATTTATAAATGAAAATAATTCTTATTTAGATGTTGGGGTAATGATTAGGTTGAGAAGGATTGTGAGGGGGTTTAACCCAAGGCGGTCAGGTATTCGATTGGTCGCGCCGTTATTTTGTCGGATGGCGCTACGCTTATCCGACCTACGGTCCATGCGCGATTTGGTAGCCCCGGTAAGCGTAAGCGCCACCGGGGAGAGCGCAAGCGGTTGTGCCGTTATTTTGTCGGATGGCGCGATGCTTATCCGACCTACGGTCCTGTGCGATTTGGTAGCCCGGAGAAGGCGCAATGCGCCGCCTCCGGGAAAATCCCTACGCCATGAGAGACATATCGCCGGGCTAGACTAACCGATCCTTATTAATGCCTAAACGCTTCATGCGCGACAGCAGCGTCGTGCGCTTGAGCCCCAGGCGCTGGGCGGCGCCTTTTGGCCCGGCCACCACGCCGTTGCTCTCTTTCAATACCCGGACGATCAGCTGATATTCATCTTCGCCTTCCTCCGGCAGCACTTCCGGCGCCAGCGTCTCCTGTTCAATATGCATTTCCGGCAGCGACAGTTGCAGTACGTTGCCGCGGGTTAACAACACCGCGCGCTCGACGACGTTTTCCAGCTCGCGCACGTTGCCCGGCCACTCCATGCGCGAAAGCGTACGCAGGGTCTCCGCCGGAATACTGTCGATGTTGCGCCCCAGACGGCGGGCGATTTTGAAGGTGAACGCTTTCACCAGCAGCGGAATATCGTCCGGCCGTTCGCGCAGCGGCGGCAGGTGGATCGGGAACACATTGAGCCGATAGTAAAGATCGCTGCGGAATTCACGATCGATAACCATCTGTTTGAGATCGCGGTTGGTGGCGGCGATCAGCCGTACATCGGTCTGAATCAGTTTATTGCTGCCCAGACGTTCGAATTCCTGCTCCTGGAGAACGCGCAGCAGCTTCGGCTGCAGTTCCAGCGGCATATCACCGACCTCATCGAGGAACAGCGAGCTTTTGTCCGCTAGTTCGAAACGGCCGATGCGCTGGGCGCTGGCGCCGGTAAAAGCGCCGCGCTCGTGGCCGAACAGATCGCTTTCCAGCAGGCCCGCGGGCATCGCCGCGCAGTTCATTTTCACCATCCGTCGGCCGTTGCGCCCGCTCAGGTTATGAATAGCGCGGGCAATCAGTTCCTTACCGGTGCCGGTTTCACCGAGAATCAGCACCGTACTGTCGCTCTGCGCCACCATCTCCACCTGCTTGAGCACGCTGTGCATCGCTTCGCTGCGACCGATGATTTCGCCAAACTCGCTTTCGACGTTGTTGAGCTGTTCGGTGAGCGCCAGGTTTTCATCCACCAGCCGTTCTTTCAGCCGCTGGATTTCGCGATAGGCGAGGGCATTATCGATAGCTATCGATACGCGCTCGGCGATTTGCCGCAGCAGTTTAAGGTTAGTAGTGGTAAACACCTGCTCATCGCACTGCGCCAGCTTCAGCACCCCGAGCAGCGTATTACCGGACATGAGCGGCAACAGGCACAGAGTCTGGATCTGGTTATCCCACATCTCGAAGAGCATTTTCTCATACGGCGCCAGCGAGTCGTGCTCATGCAGATTGAGCAACAGCATCTCTTTGCTCTTAAACACCCGCTCGGTTAGCGTGCCGGCTTCATCGACTTCGCTTTGGTCGTGGACCGGATGGCTGGCGTCGAGATAGTGGGTGGAGTAGATATTGAGCTTGCCTTTGCGGTTGCTGCGCAGCACCACGCTGATCGCGTCGATGCGGAAATAGCGGTGGATCTCTTTCGCCACCTCGCTGACCAGCTCGTCAATATCGAGGCGCGACAGGACGGCGTTGGTGATGGCCACCAGGATGCGGAAGTTATCGCGCTCGTGGCACAGGAGGTCGTAATCGACATTGTTGCTGACCCGGTTTTGGATCTGCTCGGTGACGACGGCGACAATCTGCGCGAAAGTATGCAGGCGCTGGTACTCTTTTTCGCTCCATGGCCGGTTGTCGTCGCGGATGAACTCACAACCGCCGAAGATGCGGCCTTCTGCCGCCAGCGGCAGCAGGCAGTAGTAGCCGAATTCCGGGTAAATGCCGCTGGCGGCCAGCTGCGGCCAGGTTTCGGCGAAGGTCGCGTTGTCGCAATGTAGCGCGTCGGGGCGCGACAGCAGGCGGCGTACCGGGCCGTGAGCCAGTACGGTTTCATCTTCGTAGCTTGCCGGCTGCCCGGCGTCGTCGCAGGCGTACCTGGCGGCGCGATGGTTGCCGTGGTTCCACAAGATAATCGCCGCCCGGTCGGCAAGCGCGGATTGCTGCACCAGACGGGTTAGCGTTTCGCTCAGCGCGGCCAGATCGGGCTGCTGTAATAAAATACGGGTGATATCAAACAGACCCTGCTGCCCGAGATCGCCCATTGATGTATACGACATTGCTTAAGTCCAAAAAGCGCCGCAGCGCGGCGCAGAATAAAGAGATGAATCAAATAATAGTCTGTTAATAAAACAATTGTTGCCGCTTTGACGTCGCCAGGATAAGGCGGCTGCCGCCCTCCGGCCGGTCAGTGGTTAGCAAATTCTCGGCAGCGGCTCGGCGTGGGGAAGATCGAGCGTGCGTTTAACGCCATATAACCCAACGGAGCGCACGCCGGCGCGCTCGACAACGTCGCCAATTATCGCGGCATACTGCCCGAGCGGGTGAGACCGTAAATGCTCAAGTACGCGCGGCGCGGCTTCTCTGGCGACGGCAATCACCAGTTTACCTTCGTTGGCGAAATTCAGGGCGTCGAGCCCCAGCAGTTCGCAAACGCCGCGCACCGTATCGTTGACCGGCAGCTTCGCTTCATGCAGCTCGATACCGCAGCCGCTGGCGGCGGTAAACTCGTGCGCCACCGCGTTGACGCCGCCGCGGGTGGCGTCGCGCAGCGCTTTGATGCCCGGAATCTCGCGCAGGGTCTGGATAAGCGGCGTCAGCACCGCGCAGTCGCTGGATAATGCGCCGTCCAGCCCCAGCTGTTCGCGCAGGTTAAGAATGGTGGCGCCGTGATCGCCGAGCGTGCCGCTGACCAGCAGCACATCGCCGGCGCTAATCTGCTGCGCTCCCCAGTGAATATCGCCGGGGATGGCGCCAATACCGGCGGTATTGATGAATATTTTATCTGCCGCGCCGCGCGGCACCACTTTGGTATCGCCGGTCACAATGGCAATTCCAGCTTGCTGAGCGGTAGTTGCCATGCTGCGCACCACCGCTTCCAGCGTCGCCATCTCCAGCCCCTCTTCGAGAATAAACCCGCAGGAGAGATAGCGTGGCACGGCGCCGCTGACCGCGACGTCGTTGGCGGTGCCGCAAATTGCCAGTTTGCCGATATCGCCGCCGGGGAAAAATAACGGATCAATGACGTAGCTGTCCGTTGAGAAGGCCAGCCGATCGCCCTGGGCGGCAAGCCCGGCGAGATCTAAACGCGCCTGATCTTCCTGTTCGGCCAGCCAGGGGTTGGCGAAGGCCTGCATAAACAGCTCGCCAATGAGTTGCTGCATCGCCTGACCGCCGCTACCGTGAGCTAACTGAATGCTTTTCATGCTTTATTTTCCTGACTGCGATATTGATACCAGGCGGCGCAGGCGCCCTCTGAGGAGACCATCAGCGCGCCAAAGGCGCTCTGCGGGTTGCAGACGCGACCAAACAGCGGGCACTGGTGTGGTTTACAACGCCCGGTCAGCACTTCACCGCAGCGGGCGCGCGGGTCGTCGCAAACGCGCTGCGGCGCCGGGCGGAAATGGGCCTCGGCGTCAAAGCGTTGATAATCTGGCGTCAGGCAAACGCCGGAATCGTTGATCGTCCCCAGGCCGCGCCATTCGCTATCGCCGCTCAGGCAAAAGACCTCTGCGATTGCCGCCTGCGCCAGCGCGTTACCGGCATCCGGCACCACGCGACGGTACTGATTCTCTACCTGACTGCGCTGCGCTATTTTCTGCTCAACCAGCATGATCACGCCTTGCAGTAGATCAAGTGGTTCAAATCCAGCAACGACTAATGGCCGATGATAGTCGCTGGCGATGAAACCGTAGGCGTCGGTGCCAATCACCATACTGACATGGCCGGGGGCGAGAAACGCATCGATACCGTTGTCCGGCTGGTCCAGCAGGCTGCGCAGCGTCGGCAGCAAGGTGATGTGCTGACAGAAAAAGTAGAAGTTGTCGACGTTGCGCTCGCGGGCCTGACGCAGCGTCAGCGCGGTGGCGGGCATGGTGGTTTCGAAACCGAGACCAAAAAAAACCACCTCGCGCTGCGGATTCTGCTGCGCCAGCCGCAGGGCGTCCATCGGCGAGTAAACGATTCGCACATCGGCGCCGCGACTCTTCGCCTGCAGCAGCGACCCGTTTTTTCCCGGCACGCGCATCGCATCGCCAAAGGTGCAGAAAATCACCTCCGGGCGGCTGGCTATCTCGATACACGCGTCAATGCGGCCCATCGGCAGGACGCACACCGGGCAGCCGGGGCCGTGAATAAATTCAATATTCTTCGGTAATAGCTGGTCGAGGCCGAATTTAAAGATGGCGTGGGTATGGCCGCCGCAGACCTCCATCATCCGCAGCGGGCGGGCTTCACTGTAGTCCAGCAGCCGGGCGCGCTGCTGCAGATGTTCGACCAGCTGCAGCACCTGCTCCGGCGCGCGGTATTCATCAACAAAACGCATTATCGCTCCTCGCCGTACAGCAGCGCGCCGACGTCCGGTTCCACCTCGAACATGTTTTGCAGCGCCTCGAGGGTATCGCGCGCTTCGGCTTCGTTAATCACGCTCATGGCGAACCCGACGTGTACCAGCACCCACTGGCCGATGCGCGGCTGGCCCTGTTCATCGACGGCGCCGACCAGCGTTAGATCGACTTCGCGCTGAATGCCGCACACTTCAACCTTTGCCATCACGCCGTCAATCGTGCGAATTTGCCCCGGAATGCCTATGCACATCGCTGCGTCTCCAGCCAGTTAAGCCACTGGTCCATGCCTTCGCCGCTGGTGGCGGAGAGCAAAATAATCTCGATATGCGGATTCACTTCCCGCGCGCAGGCGAGGCATTTCTCAACGTCAAAGTTAAGGTACGGCAGCAGGTCGACTTTGTTGAGCAGCATCAGGCTGGCGGCGGCAAACATATGCGGATACTTCAGCGGTTTATCTTCCCCTTCGGTGACCGACAGCACCGCCACTTTATGACGTTCGCCAAGGTCGAAGCTGGCCGGGCAGACCAGGTTGCCGACGTTTTCGATAAACAGAATGCCGTTATCGCCAGCCGGCAGACGCGCAGAGGCGTCGGCAATCATTTGCGCATCGAGATGGCAGCCCTTGCCGGTATTGACCTGAATCGCCGGCGTGCCGGTGGCGCGGATACGCGCGGCATCGTTGACCGTCTGCTGATCGCCTTCAATGACCGCGCAGTCGACGATGCCTTTCAGGCGGGTCAGGGTTTCGGTGAGCAGGGTGGTTTTACCGGAGCCGGGGCTGGAGACCAGATTCAGCACCAGTTGATTGTTCGCCGCGAAGCGCGCGCGGTTGCGTGCCGCCAGGCGATTGTTTTTATCCAGCACGTCGATTTCGACTTCCAGCATCCGCCGCTGGCTTTGCCCCGGCGCGTGGGTACCCGCTTCGCCGTGGCCGTAATGCAGATCGCCTTGCGCGCTGCGGGTCGGGGCAAAGTTATCGGTTTTCACGCCGGTGATGGTCATGGTCTGGCGCGGGGCGGGGGCGAAGGGGGCGCTGCGAAACGCCGAGTGCGGGTTATGTTCATCGCCTTCGATATAAAGGTTGCCTTCTCCGCAGCCGCATGTCGTACACATAATCTTTTACTCCAATTCTAAACGCTGAATCTGTAAGCCATCATCCGCCACGATCTGCAACTGGTCGTTATCGCAGTGCGGGCAGCGGCGGACGTGCTGAGAGACAAGATGCACATACTGCTGACAGCGTTCACACCAGCATTCGGCCTGTTGTTCGGCAATGTGCAGCGCGCAGCCTTCCGCCAGCGTGCCGCGGCACACCAGTTCAAAACAGAAGGTGAGGGCGCTGGCCTCCACGCAGGAAAACGCGCCGACCTTCAGCCACACGCCGGTGACCCGGCGCGCGCCGTTTTGCCGCGCCTGTTGCTCAATAATTTCCAGCGCCCGCTGGCTTAGCGTGATTTCGTGCATGTTGGCCTCCGTTAATACTATGGCGGCTATATGCAATAACGATGCCAGGAGACCATAAACGGTGGGGGAACTGTCGATGACGACGACGTGCGGCTGTCATCGACATGTCGTGATGGCGCGCGAGTTTTTAATAATTCATTTAAATTCAAATAAATAAATATTGGCATGGAAAATGCTTAACCGGTGCATCTCATGTAACGGGAGGATCCGGGATGACAATTTGGGAATTAAGTGAAAAGGCGGACTACATCGCCGATCGTCACCGCCAGCATCAGGAGCAGTGGCACACCTACTGCAACTCGCTGGTTCAGGGCATCACCCTGTCGAAAGCGCGTCTGCATCACGCGATGAGCTGCGCGCCGGACAAAGAGCTGTGCTTCGTGCTGTTCGGCCACTTTCAGGTATATGTCGCGCTGGCGGAAGGCTTTAACAGCCACACCATCGAATACTACGTAGAAAGCAAAAATGGCGATGACAAACGGCTGATCGCCCAGGCGACGCTGGATGCGGAAGGCGTAATTGACGGTCGCATCAGTAACCGTTCCCGCGAAGCGGTGCTGGAACACTACCTGGCGATCATCGCCACCGTCTATGACCGTCTGTATGAGGCCATGGAGCGCGACCAGCCGGTGGATTTAAGCCATCTGGCGCAGGTCCATTAATTGTGAAGTGTCGACAAGTGTCGAAACCGACACCTGTGCGGCCTGATTTCGTCAAAAGTGACTTTCACCCGAGGATGACCCGGTGAACCGTTTTGTAATTGCTGATTCCAGCGTCTGTATTGGCTGCCGCACCTGCGAAGCCGCCTGTTCCGAGACGCATCGCCAGTATGGCCTGCAAAGTATGCCGCGCCTGCAGGTCATGCGTAATGAAAAAGAGTCTGCGCCGCAGATGTGCCACCACTGCGAAGACGCGCCCTGCGCCGCGGTGTGCCCGGTCAACGCCATTACTCGCGTTGACGGCGCGGTACAGCTCAATGAAAGCCTGTGCGTGAGCTGCAAACTGTGCGGCATCGCCTGCCCGTTCGGCGCGATTGAATTCTCCGGCAGCCGCCCGTTGGATATTCCCGCCAACGCTAACACGCCGATGGCGCCCGCCGCGCCGCCGGCTCCGGCCCGCGTCAGCTCGCTGCTCGACTGGGTGCCTGGCGTTCGCGCTATCGCCGTGAAATGCGACCTCTGCCACTTTGATGAGCAGGGCCCGGCCTGCGTGCGGACCTGCCCGACCAAAGCCTTACTGCTGGTGGATATTCGCGATATTGCTAAGTCCAGCAAGCGTAAGCGCGAACTGACCTTTAATACCGACCTCGGCGATTTGTCGCTGTTTCAGGCGCAACAAGGGGGCGTGAAATGAGCGTGGTTGCATTAGTGAATCAGGCGGTTGCCTGGTATGCCGCCAGCGCGGTGCTGGCGTTTTTGTTTAGTCTGCGTAAACCGCTGAGCGGCGCGATTGCCGGGATCGGCGGCGCGGTCGCCAGCGCGATGTTAATCGTCGCCGGCTTCTCGGCGCTGATCGCGCCGGAGCGGATCAACGGCGGCATGCTGCAGTATCTGCATCTGGCGATGCGGGTAGGCGGGATTAACGCTCTGTGGCTGCTGGCCATCGGTCTGTCGGCGCTGCCGATTTCGCTGTTTAACATTTCCTGGCATCGTCATCCGCAGGTCAAATCCAATGGCCTGCTGGTTAACCTGCTGCTGGCCGCCGCCACCTGCGCGGTGGTGGTGACTAACTTCGGCAGCCTGGTGGTGATGGCGGAAATCATGGCGCTGTGCGCCGCGTTTCTCACCGGCTGCGCGCAGTCCGGCAAACTGTGGTTTGCGCTGGGGCGTCTCGGCACCCTGCTGCTGGCGTGGACCTGCTGGCTGGTGTGGTCGTTCTACGGCACTCTCGACCTGGCGGCGATTAGCCAGCTGGCCGCCGGCGCGCCGCAGAACATGGCGCTGTGGCTGCCGGGTCTGCTCGGTTTTGCCCTGCTCGCCGGGGTGATCCCGCTGCATGGCTGGGCGCCGCAGGCGCATGCGGGCGCCAGCGCCCCGGCCGCCGCGCTGTTTTCAACGGTGGTGATGAAGGTCGGTCTGTACGGCATCCTGACCGTGTCGCTGGCCGGTAGCGTACCGCCGCTGTGGTGGGGCGTGCTGCTGCTGGTGCTGGGGATGATTACCGCCTTTATCGGCGGGCTGTACGCGCTGATGGAACATAACATCCAGCGCCTGCTGGCTTACCACACTCTGGAAAACATCGGCATTATTCTGCTTGGCCTCGGCGCCTTCGTCACCGGTATTGCCACCGGCAACAATGCGCTGATGGTGCTGGGCTTTATCGGCGGCATGTACCACCTGATCAACCACAGCCTGTTCAAAACCACGCTGTTCCTTGGCGCGGGGGCGGTGTGGTTCCGTACCGGGCATCGCGATATTGAGAAGCTGGGCGGCATCGGTAAAAAAATGCCGCTGATTTCACTCGCCATGCTGGTGGGGCTGATGGCGATGGCCGCGCTGCCACCGCTGAACGGCTTTGCCGGCGAATGGGTTATCTATCAATCCTTCTTCAAGCTGAGCACCGGCGAGGTGTTTATCGGCCGTCTGCTGGGGCCGCTGCTGGCGGTTGGCCTGGCGATTACCGGGGCGCTGGCGGTGATGTGTATGGCCAAAGTCTACGGTGTCACCTTCCTTGGTGCGCCGCGCAGTCAAGAGGCGGAAAACGCCACCTGCGCGCCCTGGCTGATGACCTTAAGCGTGGTGCTGGCCGCCGCGTGCTGCGTCATCGGCGGTGTGGCGGCGCCGTGGCTGTTGCCGCTGGTCGGCCACGTCATTCCGGTTCCGGCGCAGGCCACTAGCGTCGTATCGCAGCCGCTGATCGCCATTCTGCTGATTGCCTGTCCGCTGCTGCCGTTCCTGCTGATGATCTTCTTCAAAGGCGACCGCCTGCCGGCGCGCTCGCGCGGCGCGGCGTGGGTCTGCGGCTACGATCATGAACAAGCGATGGTGGTCACCGCCCACGGCTTCGCCATGCCGGTGAAAGAAGCCTTTGCGCCGCTGCTGAAGCTGCGTCACTGGTTGAATCCGGTACGGCTGGTGCCCGGCTGGCAGAACGCCTCCGCGCCCGCGTTGCTGCGCGGCGTGGCGCTGATCGAGCTGGCGGTACTGGTGGTGATTGTGATTTCGCGAGGAGCCTGAGAGTGAACCTATTCGTTGCATTAATACAGGCGCTGGTACTGTTTGCCGTCGCGCCGCTGCTGTCCGGCCTGACCCGCGTTGCCCGCGCGCGCCTGCATAACCGCCGCGGGCCGGGCGTACTGCAGGAGTATCGGGATATCCTGAAACTGCTGGGTCGCCAGAGCGTGGGCCCGGACGCTTCCGGCTGGGTATTCCGCCTGACGCCGTTTGTGATGGTCGGCGTGATGCTGACCATCGCCGCCGCGCTGCCGGTGGTGACCGTAGATTCACCGCTGCCGGGGCTGGGCGACCTGATTACGCTTATCTACCTGTTCGCCATCGCCCGTTTCTTTTTCGCCATTTCCGGCCTGGATACCGGTAGTCCGTTCACCGCTATCGGCAGCAGCCGTGAAGCGATGCTCGGCGTGCTGGTCGAACCGATCCTGCTGCTTGGGTTGTGGGTCGCGGCGCAGGTAGCCGGCTCCACCCATATTAGCGCGATTACCGACACCATTTACCACTGGCCCGCCGCGCGCAGCATCCCGCTGATCCTGGCGCTGTGCGCCTGCGCTTTCGCCACCTTTATCGAAATGGGCAAACTGCCGTTCGATTTAGCCGAGGCCGAACAGGAGCTGCAGGAAGGGCCGCTTTCCGAGTACAGCGGCAGCGGTTTTGCGGTGCTGAAGTGGGGCATCAGCCTGAAACAGCTGGTGGTGCTGCAGATGTTCGTCGGCGTATTTATCCCGTGGGGACAGATGACCAGCTTTAGCGCGCCAGGCCTGCTGCTGGCGCTGGTGGTCGCCATCGTCAAGCTGGTAGCGGGAGTGCTGATTATCGCGCTCTTCGAAAACAGCATGGCGCGTCTACGCTTCTGCGCCACTTCCCGCGTCACCTGGGCCGGGTTTGGTTTCGCCTTTTTAGCTTTCGTCTCCTTGCTGGTGGCGTGATTAAGAGAATTTGAGCATGTCTGAAGAAAAAATCGGTCAACACTATCTTGCGGCGCTGCACCAGGCCTTTCCTGGCGTGGTGCTGGACGAAGTCTGGCAGACCAAAGATCAGCTAACCGTCACCGTGAAGGTTAACTACCTGCCGGAAGTGGTCGAGTTCCTGTACTACAAACAGGGCGGCTGGCTGTCGGTACTGTTCGGCAACGACGAACGTAAGTTGAACGGCCACTATGCGGTTTACTACGTGCTGTCGATGGAGCAGGGCACTAAATGCTGGATCACCGTGCGCGTGGAAGTCGATGCCAACAAACCGGAATATCCGTCGGTGACCCCGCGCGTGCCGGCGGCGGTATGGGGCGAGCGCGAAGTGCGCGATATGTACGGTCTGGTGCCGGTGGGCCTGCCGGACGAGCGCCGCCTGGTGCTGCCGGACGACTGGCCGGATGAACTCTATCCGCTGCGTAAAGACAGCATGGACTACCGCCAGCGCCCGGCGCCGACCACCGACGCGGAGACCTACGAGTTCATTAACGAGCTCGGCAGTAAGAAAAACAACGTGGTGCCGATTGGCCCGCTGCACGTCACCTCCGATGAGCCTGGACACTTCCGTCTGTTTGTCGACGGCGAGAACATTATCGACGCCGATTACCGCCTGTTCTATGTCCATCGCGGCATGGAAAAGCTGGCGGAAACCCGCATGGGTTACAACGAAGTAACGTTCCTGTCGGACCGGGTATGCGGCATCTGCGGCTTTGCCCACAGCACCGCCTATACCACCTCGGTGGAAAACGCGATGGGCATCGTGGTGCCGGAGCGCGCGCAGATGATCCGCGCCATTCTGCTGGAAGTGGAACGCCTGCACTCGCACCTGCTGAACCTTGGCCTGGCCTGCCACTTCACCGGCTTTGACTCCGGTTTTATGCAGTTCTTCCGCGTGCGCGAAACCTCAATGAAGATGGCGGAGATCCTCACCGGCGCGCGTAAAACCTACGGCATGAACCTGATCGGCGGGATTCGCCGCGATCTGCTGAAAGAGGACATGATCCAGACCCGCCAGCTGGCGCAGCAGATGCGTCGCGATGTGCAGGAACTGGTGGATATGCTGCTCAGCACGCCGAACATGGAACAGCGCACCGTCGGTATTGGCCGTCTGGATCCAGAAATCGCCCGCGACTTCAGTAACGTCGGCCCGATGGTCCGCGCCAGCGGCCACGCCCGCGATACCCGCGCCGATCACCCGTTCGTCGGTTACGGTCTGCTGCCGATGGAAGTCCATAGTGAGCAGGGCTGCGACGTGATTTCTCGCCTCAAGGTGCGTATCAACGAAGTTTATACCGCGCTGAATATGATTGATTTCGGTCTCGACAATCTGCCCGGCGGCCCGCTGATGGTGGATGGCTTCACCTATATTCCGCACCGCTTCGCGCTGGGCTTCTCGGAAGCGCCGCGCGGCGACGATATCCACTGGAGCATGACCGGCGACAACCAAAAACTGTACCGCTGGCGCTGCCGTGCGGCGACCTACGCCAACTGGCCGACCCTGCGCTATATGCTGCGCGGCAACACCGTCTCCGACGCGCCGCTGATTATCGGCAGCCTCGATCCCTGCTACTCCTGTACCGACCGCATGACGGTGGTCGATGTGCGTAAGAAGAAAAGCAAAGTGGTGCCGTACAAAGAGCTGGAGCGCTACAGCATCGAGCGTAAAAACTCGCCGCTGAAATAATTGAGCCATTGCGTGGGGCCCCTCACCCCGACCCTCTCCCCACAGGGGAGAGGGGGAAGGGCAGAGCTGTCCCCTCTCACCACAAGGGAGAGAAGGAAGGGCAGAACGAGTGCGAATTCACTGACCGTGCACAACTGTCCCCTCTCCCTTTCAGGGAGAGGGCTAGGGTGAGGGAAAAAGGCCGCACACAACCTGGGAGCAACAATGTTTACCTTTATTAAAAAAGTCATCAAGACCGGCACCGCGACCCACTCCTATCCGCTGGAGCCGATGCCGGTGGATAAAAACTTCCGCGGCAAACCGGAGCACAATCCGCAGCAGTGCATCGGCTGCGCGGCCTGCGTGAATGCCTGTCCGTCTAACGCCCTGACGGTAGAGACCGATCTGGCGACTAACCAGCTGGCGTGGCAGTTCAACCTCGGGCGCTGTATTTTCTGCGGCCGCTGTGAAGAGGTCTGCCCGACGGCGGCGATTAAGCTGTCGCAGGAGTATGAACTGGCGGTGTGGAAAAAAGAGGATTTCCTCCAGCAATCGCGCTTTGCCATCTGCCACTGTCGGGTCTGCGCGCGGCCTTTCGCGGTACAAAAAGAGATCGACTACGCCATTGCGCTGCTTAAGCACAACGGCGATACCCGCGCCGAATTGCACCGCGAAAGTTTTGAGACCTGCCCGGAATGTAAACGCCAGAAATGCCTGGTGCCGTCCGATCGTATTGAACTGACTCGCCACATGAGGGAGGCCAGCTGATGAGCAATTTATTAGGCCCGCGCGATGAAAACGGCATTCCGCTGCCGATGACGGTGGATGAATCCATCGCCAGCATGAAGGCCTCGCTGCTGAAAAAAATCAAACGTTCCGCCTACGTTTACCGCGTCGACTGCGGCGGCTGTAACGGCTGTGAAATCGAGATTTTCGCCACCCTTTCGCCGCTATTCGACGCCGAACGCTTCGGGATTAAAGTTGTGCCATCGCCACGCCATGCCGATATTTTGCTGTTTACCGGCGCGGTGACCCGCGCGATGCGTTCGCCGGCGCTGCGCGCCTGGCAATCGGCGCCGGATCCGAAAATCTGCATCTCTTACGGCGCCTGCGGCAACAGCGGTGGTATCTTCCACGATTTGTACTGCGTATGGGGCGGCACCGACAAAATTGTGCCGGTCGATGTCTATATTCCGGGCTGTCCGCCGACGCCTGCCGCCACGCTGTACGGTTTTGCGATGGCGCTCGGTCTGCTGGAGCAAAAAATCCACGCCCGCCAGCCGGGCGAGCTTGATGAACAACCAACCGAATTGCTGCATCCCAACATGGTTCAGCCGCTGCGGGTACGTATCGATCGCGAAGCGCGCCGTCTGGCCGGCTATCGCTATGGCCGCCAGATCGCCGACGACTATATGCGTCTGCTGGGGCAGGGAGATAATCAGGTACTGCGCTGGCTGGAGGCGGAGAAAGATCCGCGTCTGACCGAAATCGTCACGCACCTGAATCAGGTGGTCGAGGGGGCGCGTATCCGATGAGCGAGACGGTGGTGTTCAGTCAGCTGAGCCGTAAATTTATTGATGAGAACGACGCGACGCCGGATCAGGCGCAGCAGGTGGTCTATTACAGCCTGGCGATTGGCCACCACCTCGGCGTCATCGACTGCCTGGAAGCGGCGTTAAGCTGCCCGTGGGAGGACTATCTGGCGTGGATTGGCACGCTGGAGGCGGGCAGCGCCGCGCGGCGCAAAATGGAAGGCGTACCGAAGTATGGCGAGATCGTTATCGACAGCAATCACGTGGCGATGCTGGCTAACGCCTTTGATAAAGCGCAGTCCGCGCAGACCCCGGAGCAGCAGGCGTGGAGTAAAACCCTGCTCAGCATGCTGCACGATATTCACCAGGAAAGCGCCATCTATCTGATGGTGAGGAGACTACGTGACTGACGTTTTACTGTGTGTCGGCAACAGCATGATGGGCGATGACGGCGCAGGCCCGCTGCTGGCGGAAATGTGCGCGGCCAATCCGGTCGGCGGCTGGGTGGTGATTGACGGCGGCAGCGCGCCGGAAAACGATATCGTCGCCATCCGCGAGCTGCGCCCGACCCGGCTACTGATCGTCGACGCGACCGATATGGGGCTTAATCCCGGCGAAATCCGTATTGTCGACCCGGACGATATCGCCGACATGTTTATGATGACCACCCACAATATGCCGCTTAACTATCTTATCGATCAGTTAAAAGAGGATATTGGCGAGGTGATTTTTGTGGGCATTCAACCTGATATTGTCGGTTTCTATTACCCGATGACTCAGCCTGTTAAGGATGCCGTCGCGACGGTATACGCGCGGCTTGACGGCTGGCAGGAGCAGGGCGGTTTTGCCGCGCTGGAAGCGGCCGAGGAAGAGGCGTTCCCCGGCCTGCCGGGAACGTCTCAGCGATTTTGAGGCCACCAACACCGGCAGTTTCAGCCAGCGTGGTGAATAAAATAACGGCAGGCCGTACGGACCGTAGGCCGGGTAAGGCGTAAGCCGCCACCCGGCAATACCGACTACTCCAGATCCGCCCCGTTGCTGGCGATGACCTTCTTATACCACCAGAACGATCTCTTGCGCTTGCGCGCAAGCGTGCCGTTTCCGGCATCGTCGCGATCGACATACACGAAACCGTAGCGCTTGCTCATCTCGCCGGTGGAGGCGGAGACCAAATCGATACAGCCCCAGCTGGTATAGCCGATGACCGGAATGCCATCATCGATGGCGTCGCGCATCGCCTTGATGTGTTCACGCAGATAGCTAATGCGGTAGTCGTCGTTGATTTCGCCGTTGGCGTCGATCTCATCGCGCGCGCCGAGCCCGTTTTCCACGAGGAATAGCGGTTTCTGATAGCGGTCATACATCATGTTCATGGTGATGCGCAGGCCGAGCGGATCGATGCCCCAGCCCCATTCGCTGGCGGCAATGTACGGATTCTTCAGCGACTTGACGATATTGGCGGCGTTGGTGTTGCTGGCGTTCATCTCCGCTGACGCGCAGCGCGAGGCGTAATAGCTAAAGGAGACGAAATCGACGGTGTTTTTGAGGATTTCGTCGTCGCCCGGCTGTTTGGCAATAGTGACGCCTTTCTCGCGGAATACCCGCGCGGCCCACACCGGATAGGCGCCGCGTGCCTGCACATCGATAAAGAACAGGTTTTCACGATCTTTTTCCAGCGCCATCCAGACATCTTCCGGCTTACAGGAATACGGGTAGAAGTTACCGCCCGCCAGCATGCAGCCGACCTGGTTTTGCGGGTTGACCTGATGGGCGATTTTTGTCGCCAGCGCGCTAGCCACCAGCTCGTGATGCGCGGCCTGGTATTTCACCTGCTCCTGATTTTCTCCCTCCTCAAACACCAGACCGGCGCCAGAGTAGGGACTATGCAGCATGATGTTGATTTCGTTGAAGGTGAGCCAGTATTTCACCAGTCCGTCAAACGCTTCAAAACAGGTGCGCGCATAGTGGCTGAAGAAATCGACCATCTTCCGATTACGCCAGGAGCCATATTCCGTCACCAGATGCATCGGTACATCAAAGTGGCATAGGGTGACCAGCGGTTCGATCCCGTACTTTCTGCACTCTTCGAACATCGCACGGTAGAAAGCGATACCTTCCGGGTTTGGCTGTTGTTCATCACCGCGCGGGAACAGGCGGCTCCAGGCGATAGAGGTACGAAAGACGCTAAATCCCATCTCCGCCATCAGGGCGATATCCTCTTTATAGCGATGGTAAAAATCGATCGCCACATGGCTTGGATAAAATTCGTCTTCGCGAAGCGTAAAGCGCTTCTCCTGACCCAGCTTTACCGCCAGGCGATGGGCGCCGTGCGGAATAGTATCAACGGTCGTCAGCCCTTTGCCGCCCTCAAGATAAGCGCCTTCAGACTGGTTAGCGGCCAGAGCGCCGCCCCATAAAAATCCGTGTGGAAAACTCGACATGCGTTACCTCGCGTTCAAAAAAGTGTTCAGGCGTGAGTGGCCGCGCCCTGGCGCTGTCTGGCGTCGGCGGCGGCATTTTCTACCGGGATATCTTCAAAACCGAGCAGTAGCGTCAGCACAAAGGAGAGCACCACCGACAGCGCCATCACGCCAAAGACCCAAACGATAGTCATCGGATTGGCCGGATCGAAAAACTGGACGCTGGTGAACAGCCCCGGCGCCGCCATCGAATGGCTGGCCAGCCCGGCAATCCCCGCCACCGCGCCGCAAATAAAGCCGCTGATTAAGCTGGCGACCAGCGGGCGTTTCAGACGTACCGCCACGCCGTACAGCGCCGGTTCGGAAATCCCGGCCAGAATCGCCGATGCCGCTGCCGCTAATGCGGTCTGGCGCAGCTCCGGGTTTTTGGTTTTCCACGCCACCGCCAGCGACGATCCGCCCAGCGACAGGTTGGCGCCGATTTCCGATGGCATCACCATGCCTTCTTTGCCGGTTTCGGCGATGGTCTGAATGATGGTTGGCGTAAAGACGCGGTGCATCCCGGTCATCACCAGCAGCGGCCAGAGTCCGCCCATGATCGCCACCGACAGCCAACCGAGATAGCTATGAATCGTGTACACCAGCGCGGAGATCGCGCTGCCGATCCAGATGCCGAGCGGGCCAATCAGCAGGATCGCCAGCGGCGCGGCAATCAGCACGATCAGCATCGGTTTAAGGAAGTTTTTCGTCACCGCCGGGGTGATGCGATCGACCCAGCGCTCGATATAAGAGAGACACCAGGTCATCACCAGCGCCGGGATCACCGTGTAGGTGTATTTCACCGCGGTAACCGGAATGAAGGCGAACTCAATGTGCTCACCCTGCGCGGCTTTAGCCATTAATTCGATGAACCCCGGATGCACCAGCACCCCGGCGATGGCGATAGCCAGCGACATATTGGTTTTGAATTTTACCGCCGCGGAAGCGGCAACCATCAGCGGCAGGAAGAAGAACGCGCCGTCGCCGATAAGCGTCAGAATGGTCAGCGTCGGCGAGCCCTTTGGCAACGCGCCGCTCATCTCCAGGATCATCGCCAGCAGTTTGACCATCGATCCGCCGATAATCGCCGGGATCAGCGGCGACATGGTGCCGATCAGCGCATCAAGGATCCCGGCGCCGATGCGTTTTAAGGTCAGCGGCGGTTTCCCCTGCGGCTCCGCCGGGCGCAACTCGCCGGGCAGCAGATTCAGCACCTCGCGATACGCCTGCGAGACGGTATTGCCGATGATCACCTGACACTGGTTATCGCTACGCACGACGCCAAGTACCCCTTGCAGCGCTTTCAGCGCCGGGGCGTCCACGCGTTGGTTATCTTTCACCACGAAGCGCAGGCGGGTCATGCAGTGGGTCACGGCAACAACGTTGTCTGCGCCGCCGATCGCCGTCAGGATCTGGTTCGCCAGGGCTGCATAATTTTTAGACATCGGATTTTATCCTGTTTTATCAATAGGGTACTGATTACACGCCAGCGCCTGACGGCGGCTATGCGCGGTATATGCATAGGAAACCGGTTCCACAAAATCATGATTAGTTTCATTGAGTCATACAAGAACTAAAAAAATCACTTTGCAAATTTGTGATTTTGATCGCTTTGTAGGCAGAGGCAGAGCAACATCATGGAGATGCCGACTGCTGAAAAACGGCCAGACGTGCAGTACACTGCAGGCAACTTAAGTTACAGGAAGAACCCATGGCAACGATGCTGGAGGTTGCGAAGCGCGCGGGAGTATCAAAGGCGACCGTTTCGCGGGTGCTGTCGGGCAACGGCTATGTCAGCCAGGAAACCAAAGACCGGGTGTTTCAGGCAATTGCCGAAAGCGGCTATCGGCCGAATCTGCTGGCGCGCAATCTGGCGACCAAAAAAAGCCAGACCATCGGGCTGGTGGTAACCAACACCCTTTATCACGGCGTTTATTTCAGCGAGCTGCTGTTTCACGTGGCGCGGCTGACGGAAGATCAGGGGCGGCAGCTGATCCTGGCCGACGGCAAACACAGCGCGCAAGAAGAGCGCGAGGCGATTCAGTATCTGCTCGACCTGCGCTGTGACGCGATCATCATCTATCCGCGCTTTCTAAGCGTCGATGAAATGGATGAGATCATCGACAATCATGAGCAGCCGATCGTGGTGCTGAACCGTCGCCTGCGCCGCCACGCCAGCCACTGCGTATGGTCCGATCACAAAGCCTCGGCGCGGATGGCGGTTGAAAAGTTAATTACCAGCGGTCATCGCGACATTGCGTTTATCACCGGTTCGCTGGATTCGCCTACCGGGGTTGAGCGTCTCTCTGGTTATAAAGACGCGCTGGCAGGCCAGGGGCTTCCCGTGCGGCAAGAACTGATCGTTGAAGGGCGCTGGACGCCGCACACCGGCGCCGCCGCTGTCGAAGCGCTCAGCCAACGCGGCGTCAGTTTCAGCGCGCTGGTCGCCAGTAATGACGACATGGCGATCGGCGCGATTAAGCAACTGCACCAGCAGGGGATCGCGGTGCCGCAGCAGGTATCGGTGATCGGTTTCGATGACATCGCGCTGGCGCCGTATGTGATCCCCTCGCTCTCCAGCGTTAAAATTCCGGTCACCGAAATGATGAAAGAGAGCATCAACAGGCTGATCTTTATGCTCGACGGCGGCGAATTTAAATATCAGCAAACTTTCCCCGGCGAGCTGATTGAACGCGAGTCGTTGGCGCGCGGCCCGCATGCCTGATGTCGTCATCTGTCATCGTCAGTTGTGACGATGACAGCGGCTGTTAATTTAATTCCCTTAAATTTCAATTAAATAAAAGTTGGAACGTATTATGCATAATCCGGCGCGTTAACTTCTTTCCGCTGGAGAAATGGATGAACCGTTTCATTATCGCCGATGCGAGCAAATGCATCGGCTGCCGCACCTGTGAAGTGGCCTGCGTGGTCTCTCATCAGGAAAATCAGGATTGCGCCGCGCTGACGCCGCAGTCGTTCCTGCCGCGTATTCACGTGATCAAAGGCGTCAATGTGTCGACGGCGACGGCCTGTCGTCAATGTGAAGACGCGCCATGCGCCAACGTCTGCCCGAACGGCGCTATCAGCCGCGATAAAGGCTTTGTCCACGTGATGCAGGAGCGCTGCATCGGCTGTAAAACCTGCGTTGTCGCCTGCCCGTATGGGGCGATGGAAGTGGTGGTGCGCCCGGTCGTTCGCCACAGCGGCGCCGGGTTGAACGTCATGGCGGAAAAAGCCGAAGCCAACAAGTGCGACCTGTGCCACCAGCGCGATAGCGGTCCGGCCTGCATTGAAGCCTGCCCGACGCACGCGCTGGTTTGCGTCGACCGCAACAAGCTTGAGCAGATGAACCTCGAAAAACGTCGCCGTACAGCGCTGGCCTGGTAATACACCGTATGAACGGGGTGCAAATCCGCATTCGCGGTAAAGTGCAGGGGGTGGGTTTCCGCCCCTTCGTCTGGCAACTGGCGCGACAAATGGCGCGCGGCGGCGATGTCTGTAACGACGGCGACGGCGTGCTGGTCAGGCTGATCGGCGACGACGGTGGTTTTACCGCCGCGTTGGCCCGTCACTGTCCGCCGCTGGCGCGTATTGACAGCACCGACTGCACCCCGTTTCACTGGCATAAGCTTCCTCAGGATTTCACCATACGCCACAGCGGCGGCGGCAGTATGCGCACGCAGATTGTTCCCGATGCCGCAACCTGCCCGGCGTGCCTGGCGGAGATGAACGATCCGCAAGAACGCCGTTACCGTTACCCCTTTATCAACTGTACCCATTGCGGGCCGCGCTTCACCATTATTCGCGCCATGCCATACGATCGCCCCTTTACCGCGATGGCGCCGTTCCCGCTGTGTCCGCGCTGCGCTGCCGAGTATCGGGAGCCTGCCGATCGCCGTTTTCACGCCCAGCCGGTGGCCTGTGCCGATTGCGGCCCGCAGCTGGAGTGGCGGGCGGGAACGCTAACGCTAGCCGCTGAAGCGGCGCTGCAGGCGGCCATCGCGCGGCTGGCGGCGGGCGGTATTGTGGCGATAAAAGGGATTGGCGGTTTTCATCTGGCCTGCGATGCCGGCAATAGCGTGGCGGTGGCAGCGCTGCGCGCGCGAAAACGGCGCCCGGCAAAACCGCTGGCGGTAATGCTGCCGACGGCAGCGGAGTTACCCGCGGCGGCGGCGGCGCTGCTGCGCTCGCCCGCCGCGCCGATTGTATTGCTGGCTAAAGCGCAGGTTCCCGGCCTGTGTGACGAGATTGCGCCAGGGCTTGCGGAAGTCGGGGTGATGCTGCCGTCTAATCCGCTGCAGCATTTACTTCTGCAGGCGCTGGCGCGCCCGATAGTGATGACCTCCGGTAACCTCAGCGGCCGCCCTCCGGCGTTGAGTAATCAAGAAGCGCTCATCGACTTAGCCGATATAGCCGACGGTTTTCTGCTACATAATCGCGATATCGTGCAGCGTATGGACGATTCGCTGGTGCGCTCAAGCGGTGAGATGCTGCGCCGCGCCCGTGGCTACGTGCCGGATGCGCTGCCGCTGCCGCCGGGCCTGGATAATATTCCGCCGCTGTTGGCGCTGGGGGCGGATATGAAAAATACCTTCTGCCTGGCGCGCGGCGGCGAAGCGGTGCTGAGCCAGCATTTTGGCGATCTCGGCGAGGAGGGCGTCGAGCAACAGTGGCGCAGTGCGCTGCGGTTAATGCAGAGCATTTATGCGTTTGCGCCGCAGCGGGTGGCGGTTGACGCCCATCCCGGCTATCGCTCGACGCAGTGGGCGGCGTCAATGTCGTTACCGGTCGAGCCGGTACTGCATCACCATGCCCACGCGGCGGCTTGCCTGGCGGAACACCGCTGGCCGCTCGACGGCGGCGATGCGATCGCTCTGACCCTTGATGGCATCGGGATGGGGGAAAACGGTGCGCTGTGGGGCGGCGAATGCCTGCGGGTGAACTACCGCGAATGCGAACATCTTGGCGGCCTCCCGGCCGTTGCGCTGCCGGGCGGTGATCTGGCGGCACGCCAGCCGTGGCGAAATTTGTTGGCCCAGTGCCTGGCATTTATTCCCGACTGGCAGTCATACCCGCCAACCGCCGCGCTGGGGCAGCGAAACTGGCCGCTGTTGGCGCAGGCCATCGAACGCGGCATTAATTCGCCGCGCGCCTCTTCCTGCGGACGGCTGTTTGATGCCGTTGCCTGCGCGCTGGATTGCGCGCCGGAGAGCCTGAGCTACGAAGGCGAGGCGGCCTGTCGGCTGGAGGCGCTGGCCGCCAGCTGTCCGGGCGTCAGCCATCCGGTCAGGCTGCCCTGGCGCGGCGGCGAGCTGGACTTATCCACCTTCTGGCGACAGTGGTTGCGCTGGCAGGCGACGCCCGCGCAGAAAGCCTGGGCCTTTCATGATGCGCTGGCCTGGGGGCTGGCGGCGATGGCGCGTGACTGCGCCGCTTCCCGCGGGATCGCGACAATCGTTTGTAGCGGCGGCGTACTGCATAATCAGCTGCTCGCCGCCCGCCTCAGCGATTACCTTTCTGATTTTACTTTGCTTTTGCCGCAGCAGCTTCCCGCTGGCGATGGCGCGATCGCCTACGGTCAGGCGGTGGTGGCCGCCGCCCGCTGGCAGTCTCAAAGGATTTAAGATGATAACGATGATTTTACGCCAACAGCCGCGTGCGGCGGCGCTGGTTCTGGGACTTATCGCCGCGAACGCCCTGGCCTGGCTATGGGCGTTTCAGGCGTTTGGCGATAGCGGGGCATTGATGGCCGCCAGTCTGCTGGCCTGGGGTTACGGTCTGCGCCATGCGGTCGACGCCGACCATATTGCGGCGATTGATAGCGTCACCCGCAAGATGATGCAGCAGGGGCGGCGGCCGTTTGGCGTCGGGGCGTGGTTTTCGCTAGGGCATTCGTCGATCGTAGTGCTGGCGTCGGCGGCGATTGCCGCGACGGCCACCGCCTTCAGCCAGCAGATGAGCTGGCTACACGATACCGGCAGCGTGATTGGCACCGCGGTATCGGCGCTGTTCCTGCTGGCGATGGCGCTGGTCAATCTGGTGATTTTGCGCAGCGTGTGGCGCAGCTTCCAGGCGTGGAAGCGCGGTGAAAAGGTCAGCGATGAGATAGTTAGCGGCGGCGGCATGATGAGCTGGTTGTTTGGCAAAACCTTCCGGCTGATAAGCCGCAGCTGGCAGATGTATCTGGTGGGCTTTTTGTTTGGTCTCGGCTTTGATACCGCCACCGAAATCGGCGTGCTGGGTATTTCCGCCGCCGGCGCGTCGAGCGGCATTTCGATTTGGTCGATAATGGTCTTCCCGGCGCTGTTCGCCAGCGGTATGGCGCTGGTGGATACGCTTGATAATGTGCTGATGGTCGGCGCCTACGGCTGGGCGTTCAGTAAGCCGCAGCGCAAGCTCTATTATAATATGACCATCACCGGTACCTCGGTGGTGGTGGCGCTGTTTATCGGCGGCCTGGAGGCGCTGGGGCTGTTAATGGATAAGTTCGCCCTAAGCGGCGGGGTGTGGCGCTGGATAGGGGCGTTAAACGATAACCTCGGCGATGCCGGGTTTGTGGTGGTGGGGCTGTTCGTCGTTTGTTGGGCGCTGTCGGTGCTAAATTATCGCTGGCGCGGCTACGATAATCTGGCGCGCTAGCCGGGATATTTTCCCGGCTTGCGCTGCGCTTAGCCGGGCTACCAGGACAATACTGTAGCCCGGCTAAGGCGTTTACGCCGCGAGCCGGGAAAACCATCACCTCACCAGAACTGTAGATACTGTTATCGGTTTGCAACTTTTTCGCTTTAGAAAAACGTTTATCGCGTGTCGTTTCAGAGGATATTGCGCTCCCGGTTAATTTTTCTGCAATATGTTTTCCGTGGCGCAGGGAGCGCACAGGGGGCGGCCAGTCGCCGCCGCCCCCTGTACCCCCGGGCTCTGGCCGCCAAAATCGCCACTTCGTGGTGCCTTCGACTTATCCCGGCAGGCTTCGGGTCGGGCCGAGGCAGCCTCCGTGCAAAACACGGCCCTCAGCCCGCATCCATGCGGGCTGCCCCGGCCTTCCGGGAACGTCTCAGCGATTTTGAGGCCGCCAACACCGGCAGTTGCAGCCAGCATGGGGAATAAATTAAAGGCAGGCTGCACGGACCGTAGGCCGGGTAAGCGTAGCGCCACCCGGCAAAACAGGGGCGCCTGGACGGTAATCACCTCACCAGTTGCTTGAGCAGCGCAAAGGCTTCCTTCATTTTATCTTCGCTCACCACAAAGGCCCGCAGCTGGTTTTCGGCATCCAGACCTTTCGCCACCAGCCCCTCTTTGGCGGCCACGATATTCCACGTCAGATCGTCGCGGCGGGTGTCGCCGGCCAGATGCAGCGGCAGATCCGGCGTTTTCACTTTCACCAGCATTGGCGGCAAGGTGAGCTCGCCCGCTTGCGCCAGCAAATTTTTACTCAGGCACATGGCGCTGAGTAAAATCGGCTGCAGGAACGGCAGTACCGTACCGTTGATTTCCGCACAGTCGCCGAGCGCATAGATCGCCGGATCGCTGGTTTGCAGTTGGCTATTGACTACCACGCCGCGGTTAATCTGCAATCCGGCATGGCGCGCCAGCGACGTTTCCGGGCGTAGGCCGGCGGCGGCCACCACCGCATCGACGGTTATCGCGCGCTGGCGGTCGAGGCTGACGCGAATGCCGTCGGCGGTTTGCTCCAGCCCCTCAAGCTGCGTTTTGAGCATCAGATGTACGCCCATCTCGGTAAGCCGATGCTGCAGGCGGCTGCTGGCCTCCGGCGGCATCAGCGCCGCCAGCACGCTGGCTGAGTTATCGACTACCGTTACCGCTTTACCGGCGCGGCAGAAATCCATCGCCAGTTCGCAGCCAATCAGGCCGCCGCCGACGATCAGCACCCGTTTGGCATCGCGGAGCTGGCTCTGCGCCGCGCCATATTCGCGCTGGCTGTTCAGCGTCAGCATCAGCTCGCGCCCCGGCACCGGCGGGATAAACGGCGTCGCGCCGGTGGCCAGCACCAGTTTGTCGTAGCGCCACTGGTTATCCTGGCTCTTCACTAACCGGTTTTCGGCGTCGATATCGCTTACCCAGGTATGGGGAAACAAACGCAGATTGTACTGCTCGGCGAACTCACCTGCGCTTTGCAGGGTCAGATCGTCGGCCTTCTGCCCGCGGCTGATGACATGGCTGAGATCCGGTTTGTTGTACTCATCCATGCTATCGGCGGCGATTAACGTCAGCGGAATTTGCGTATCCTGCTTACGAATATTTTTCACCAGCTGGCGGGCCGCGAAGCCCGAGCCGATGATGACGATGCCATCACTCATTTTGCCTCCATCGCCAGTACGTCAAAGACATCTTTGCCAAGAGAACACTCAGGGCAGAGGAAATTGTCCGGCACTTCACTCCACGGCGTACCCGGCTGTACATCCTGGTTAGGTTCGCCTTTCGCCGGGTCATAGACCCACTGGCACACGCTGCACTGCATCATGGGACCGAGATCGGCGGCCGCGGCGGCGGCACAGGCGCAGTCCCGTTGTTCCGGCGTTGTCGCTGCTTCAGCAACCGGCAGCGGCGAGAGGGCCCACTGGCGGGCGATGTCGCGACCGTGTTGGCGGCACAGTTCTAGCGCGTCAATATCCGGGCGCCATTTGGCTTTCAGGCTCAGCGACATCTCAAAACCGGCATCCTGCAGGCGGGTGGACAGGCGGTCTACCGCGCCGCCGCTCCAGCCGTGCGAGCCAAAGGCGCTGGCGCGTTTATTGCGAAAACGCAGCCCGGTCATCTCTTCCACCAGCCCGGCGATTTTCGGCATCATCACGTTGTTCATGGTGGAGGTGCCCACCAGTACGCCTTTCGAGCGGAAAACGTTGGTCAGAATGTCGTTTTTGTCGCTGCGGGCGACGTTAAAGATTTTCACCGCCACCCGTGGATCAACCTCGGTGATCCCCTGAGCGATGGCGTCCGCCATCATACGAGTGTTATTGGACATGGTGTCGTAGAAGAGGGTGATGCGATCTTCCTGATAATCCGCTGCCCACTCGAGGTATTTCTCGACGATTTGCGTCGGGTTATCGCGCCAGACCACGCCATGGGAGGTGGCAATCATATCCACCGGCAGGTTGAAACCGAGGATTTCGGTAATTTTCGGCGTCACCAGGCGGCTGAACGGCGTCAGGATGTTGGCGTAGTAGCGCTGGCACTGTTCGTACAGTTCAATCTGGTCCACTTCATCGTTGAACAGGTGTTCGTCGCAGTAGTGCTGGCCGAAGGCGTCGTTGCTGAACAGCACCGCGTCGCCGGTCAGGTAGGTCATCATGCTGTCAGGCCAGTGCAGCATCGGCGTTTCCACGAAGATCAGCTGTTTACCATTACCGATATCGAGAGTATCGCCGGTTTTCACCACGTGGAAGTTCCACTCTGGATGATGATGGTGGCCGTTGATCGAGTCGATGGCGTTGGCGGTGCAGTAAATCGGCGTATCCGGGATCTGCATCATCAGTTCGGTCAGCGCGCCGGCATGGTCCTCTTCGGCATGGTTAATGACGATGTAGTCGAGGTCAGCCAGATCGATTTCGCTGCGCAGGTTCTGTACGAACTCGCGGCTGAATTTATGATCGACGGTATCGATCAGCACGTTTTTCTCTTCACGGATGAGATAGCTGTTATAGCTGCTGCCGCGCAGCGTTTTATATTCGGTACCGTGGAAATCACGCACTTCCCAATCGCGTTGGCCAACCCAAAGAATGTTATTTTTAACCGCAATAGACATAGCAACCTCAATCAATACAGTGTGTTTAAACTCAGTTGATTGGCTTATATCAAGTTGCGTGCCAACTTTTTAATTCATTGATAATTAGCTATTTTTAATTTTTGCTGATTTTGGTTGCTGTCAAAATGACTATTGTTAAAATAGTCGATATGACAATGTGTATTGTCAAAATGACAATGGAGCGGCAATGAGTTTTTCCGTCGACGCGCTGGCGAGAATCGCCATTGATTTACAAAGCGATATCGGTCACAGCGACCGTTTTTCGCGCCTGATTACTACCCTGCGGCAGATTCTCGGCTGCGATGCCTCGGCGCTGCTGCGCTATGAGGCGCATCAGTTTGTGCCGCTGGCGATCGATGGCCTGGCGCAGGATGTGCTCGGTCGGCGCTTTGCCCTGGAAGGGCACCCGCGGCTTGAGGCGATTGCGCGTGCCGGGGATGTGGTGCGCTTCCCGGCGGATAGCGACTTGCCCGACCCCTACGACGGGCTGATCCCCGGCCATGAGAGCCTGAAGGTTCACGCCTGCGTTGGCCTGCCGCTGTTTGCCGGGCAGACGCTGATTGGCGCGCTGACCCTGGACGGGATGGATGCCGACCGTTTCGATAGCTTCAGCGATGAAGAGCTGCGGCTGATTGCCGCGCTGGTGGCTGGCGCCTTGAATAACGCGCTGCTCATCGCCCGCCTTGAGGCGCAAAACGTGTTGCCGGCGCAGCCGGTGAATTACGCGCAGCCTGAGCGTCAGGAGATTATCGGCCTGTCGGCCCCTATGTTGCAGCTGAAAAAAGAGATCGATATCGTCGCCGCCTCGGATTTAAACGTGCTGATTAGCGGCGAAACCGGCACCGGTAAAGAGCTGGTGGCGAAGGCGGTGCATCAGGGGTCGCCGCGAGCCGCTAACCCGCTGGTCTATCTCAACTGCGCGGCGCTGCCGGAAAGCGTGGCGGAGAGCGAGCTGTTCGGTCATGTGAAAGGGGCGTTTACCGGGGCTATCAGCAACCGCAGCGGTAAATTTGAGATGGCTGATAACGGCACCCTGTTCCTTGACGAAATCGGCGAACTGTCGCTGGCGCTGCAGGCGAAACTGCTGCGCGTGCTGCAGTATGGCGATATTCAGCGCGTCGGCGATGACCGCAGCCTGCGGGTCGATGTGCGGGTGCTGGCGGCGACTAACCGCGATCTGCGCCAGGAGGTGGTGGAAGGGCGCTTTCGCGCCGATCTGTACCATCGGCTGAGCGTCTTCCCGCTATCGGTTCCGGCGCTACGCGAGCGAGAAAACGATGTGGTGCTGCTGGCGGGCTATTTCTGTGAGCAGTGTCGCCTGCGGATGGGGCTGGCGCGGGTCATTTTGGCTGAGGCGGCGCGAAACAGGCTGCAGCAGTGGTCCTGGCCGGGCAACGTGCGCGAACTGGAGCATGCTATTCACCGGGCGGTGGTGCTGGCGCGGGCCACCCAGGCCGGCGATGAAGTGGTGCTGGAGCCGCAGCATTTCCAGTTTGCGGTGGCGGCGCCGATGTTGCCGACTGAGACGGCGGCAGCGGCGCCCGCGACGGGAAACGTCAATCTGCGCGAGGCGACCGAAGCTTTTCAGCGAGAAGCGATTAGCCGCGCGCTGGAGGCGAACCAGCGCAACTGGGCGGCGACCGCCCGTGCGCTGGAACTGGACGTCGCCAACCTGCATCGGCTGGCGAAACGTCTGGGGCTTAAAGGATCCCTGCCTGGTAAAAGTTCTGCAGGTTGATGGCGCCGACCAGTTGGCCGTTTTCATCCACTACCGGCGCGGCGCTGATTTTGTGTTTCATCAACCGCTCTTTGGCTTCCACCGCGCGGCTTTCCGCCTGCAGCGTCACGCCGTTGCGGGTCATCGCCTGAGTGACGCTATCGTTGAGCGTACCGCCAGCAACCAGCCAGCGGCGCAGGTCGCCGTCGGTGAACACGCCCTGCACGCGGTTGGCTTCATCGCAGACCGCCACCAGGCCAAGTCCGGTTCGGCTTAGTTCAAGCATGGCGTCCATGACGTTAGCCTCGGTATTGACCCGCGGCACTTCTTCGTCGCGGCGCATCAGGTGATGCACTTTGTTCAGCAGACGCGCGCCGAGGGCGCCCGCCGGGTGGGAACGTGCGAAATCTTCTTCATTGAAACCGCGCGCCTGCATCACCGCCATCGCCAGCGCGTCGCCCAGCATCAGCGTGTTGACGGTGCTGGAGGTCGGGGCCAGATGCATCGGACAGGCTTCACGCTCCACGGCGATATCCAGCACCGCTTTCGCCGCCAGCGCCAGCGGCGAGGTGGATTTGCCGGTCATCGCCAGCAGCGGAATGGATTTCTCTTCCAGCCGCGGCACGATGAGATCCAGCTCTTTCGCGCTACCGGAGTAGGAGATAAACAGCATCACGTCGCGGCTATCGAGCATGCCGAGATCGCCGTGCAGGGCTTCCGCCGGATGGACGAAAAACGCCGGGGTGCCGGTGCTGGCGAAGGTTGCCGCCAGCTTTTTACCGATGTGGCCGGATTTACCGATACCGGAGACAATCAGTTTGCCCTCGCAGTGGATGATGGTTTCCGCCGCGCGGATGAAGTCGTCGCCCAGGCGCTCCGGCAGGCGGCTCGCCTCCTGTAGTTCAAGCATCAGGGTCTGGCGTCCGGCCTCTAACAAAAAGTTACTCATGATGTTCTCCAGTAATAATGACTTCAATACCTTTTGCTTCCAGCGCCCGCTGGAATTCAGGGTCAATATCGGCATCGGTAATCAATTTATCCACGCGCTCAAGGCCGCAGACAATATTGGGACTTTTACGGCCAAACTTTGATGAGTCGGCCATCAGGATCACTTCGCGGGCGGCGTTACACATCGCCTTACTTACGGTATAGACCTCGTTAAAGGTGGTGACGCCCGCCACCAGATCAATACCATCGGTGCCCATAAACAGCTTGTCGAAGCTGAATTGTTCGAAGGCATTTTCCGCCAGTTGGCCGTGAAAGGAGGCCGATTTTTTACGGAAGGTGCCGCCCGGCATCAGGATAGTCTGCTCGTTATCGAGCTCGGAAAGTGCGTTGACGATATGCAGGCTGTTGGTCATCACCGTAATGTTATTGAAGCGGCTCAGCAACGGCACCATCTGCAGCACGGTGCTGCCGGCGTCGAGGATAATTGAATCGCCATCGTGGATGTATCGCACGGCGGCCTCGGCAATCTGCGCTTTTTTATGAGTGTTGATCAGCGTCTTGTGGTCGATAGGCGGGTCGGCCTCGTCTTTATTTAACACTACGCCGCCGTAGGTACGGATGACGGTCCCGGCATTCTCCAGAATCACCAGATCCTTGCGGATAGTGGTGCCGGTGGTGTCGAAGTGTTGCGCCAGCTCTTCGACCGAGCATTTGCCCTGCGATTGCAGGTGCTCGAGAATGGCTGCCTGGCGCTGACGTGGTTTCATAGGCGTTGTATCCTGCGTTTAAGTTTCGAAGTGATAATTTCGCAAGATATTAACTTTCACAACGAAATTATGCATGTTTCGGATTAAGCGCTAATGATAGTGCATTCTGACAGAGCGGATCATTGGGAAAGATCACATCAGGCTGCAATTCCTCGAGATGTTTACCGGTAAGCGTGGGAATTTTTTGCGGGCTGGCGAAGACGGTTAGGCCCTTCATCAACAGCGTATCGCAAATACGATCGTTTTCATCGACGGCGATAGCGACAATCGCGCGCGGTTTAAAGCGCCCGGAGGAACGGCCAACGCCAACGCGGCCCTGCTGGCAAAGGCTATCAAAGGCGCGATTGAAGCGGCGGATCTGCCAGCCGCCGAAAGCCAGTTGGCAAAGCCAGGCAATAGCGGCGACGGTAATGAGTGCGGTAACCATAATGTCTCCTGAAGGTGTGATGCCGGGTACAACCCGGGTACCGTTTTTTGTCGGGTGGCGGCTAACGCCTTACCCGACCTACGCCGGCATATGGTCTGTAGGCCCGCGCAAGCGTAGCTCCGCTGGGCAATAACCGCGGGTAAAGAGCTACTTTCGCGCCGGATGGCGGCTGCGCCTTATCCGGCCTACGGTCCGTGCCATTGTGAGCTTAAGAGCTCTATCTTGTAACCATGGCTACTGAAACTGCGGTGTTGGTGGCCTCAAAATCGCTGAGACGTTCCCGGAAGGCCGGGGCAGCCCGCATGGATGCGGGCTGAGGGCCGTGATTTGCAAGGACGCTGCCTCGGCCCGACCCGAAGCCTGCAGGGATACGTCGAAGGCACCACGAAGTGGCGATTTTGGTGGCCAGAGCCCGGGAGTACAGAGGGCGGCGGCGACTGGCCGCCCTCTGTGCGCTCCCTGCGCCATGAGAGCCATAACGCAGAAGAAATATCGGGAGCGCAATCTGCTCTGAAATAATAAAAAACAACTGTTTTTCCCCAACCAAAACCGTTGCAAACCGATAACAGTATCTATGGTTTTTTTGCCCGGATAAGCGCAGCGCCATCCGGGAACCTTTTAAAACATCACCTGGCCGCCGGTGACGTTAATCGACTGCCCGGTGCAGTACGACGCCTGCGGGCTGGCGTAAAACATCAATACGTTCAGCACATCCTGGTAATCGCAGCCGCGTTTCAACGGCACCTTATCGATGTAGTACTGCTCGACTTCGCTCTCATCAATGCCGAGCTTGGTGGCGTACTGCGGCAGCAGCGACTGGAACATCGGTGATTTCAACAGATTGCCGAGCATCAGCGAATGCACGGTAATACCGTATTCCGCCAGATCCAGCGCCAGCGACTGGGTCAGCCCGACGCCGCCGAACTTCGCCGCGCTATAGCCTGAGTTATGCTTACTGCCGACTTTGCCGGATTTCGAGTTAATCTGAATGATGCGACCTTTAATGCCATCGCGGATCATCAGCCGTGAGAACTCGCGGGCGCAGAGGAAATAGCCCACCAGGTTGACCTGCAGCGAGCGGTCAAAATCGCCCAGCGCGAAGTCGCTAATAAACGCGGCCTTAGCGATACCGGCACTGTAGACCAGGAGATCGACGCGCGTGAAAATCTCATCTACGCCGTGGGCCAGCGCCGTGACGCTGGCTTCGTTGGTGGCGTCGGCGCCGAAGCCGTATGCCGTACCTTCGCCATATTCAGCGTTGATCTCCTGGGCGACGCGGCTGGCTTTTTCACTTTGAATATCAACCACCGCCACGCGGTAGCCCTCGGCGGCCAGACCGCGGCACAGAAACTCTCCTAAGGTTTGTCCGCCACCAATGACAACAGCAACCTGATTCATCTTTCTCTCCTTCTAAGCAACAAATTTCAGTACGCAACCGGTCGCGATGGCGTCCGGCACCGGGCCCGCGACGTGAACGGTTCCGGGAAACTCCGCCTGACGATGGCCGTCGAAGCGCAGGGTGATGTGGCCCAGCTCGCGCAGGTTTTGCTCGGCGACCTCGCCGACGGCGGTCACCGGGTAACGCCGATCACCGAGTTGCAGTTCCGCGCCCGGGCGCAGCTCGCCGCACAGCTCGCCGTGGTTGTGAATAAAGCAGTACTCTTCGATATCCGCCGGGGCGCCTTCGCGGAAGGTAATGAGCATCTGTTCTTCCAGCGCCGTCGCCGCGCTGGCGCCGATACGGGTAATGGTGGTGTGGTAAATGACGGTCATCTTCAGGAACCTCTTACTGGTAAATAAATCCGGAAACGAACCACGCGATCAGCACGGTTGGCGCGCCGGTGAGGAAGCGGCTGACCAGAACTGACGGCACGCCGACGCGCACGGTATCCTGACGGGCTTCGGCCAGCGACAGACCTACCGGGATAAAATCGCAGGCGGCCTGGGCATTAATGGCAAACAGCGCGGGCAGGGCGAGATGCGGTGGAATGTTGCCCAGACCGATCTGGACGCCGATCAGCACACCGATCACCTGGGCTATCACCGCGCCGGGGCCGAGAAACGGCGATAACAGTGGGAAGGAGCAGATCAGTGCCAGCGTCACCAGCCCCAGCGGATGACTGGCGAGCGGCGCCAGGCCGTGGGCAATCCAGTCGCCGATACCGGAGGCCATGATGATGCCGATCAGCGCCGAGACGAAGGCCATAAACGGCAGAATGGTTTTCAGCACCGTATCAATGGTGTCGCGCCCGGCCTGGAACAGTACCGCGACCACCGAACCCATCCCTATTCCGACCTTAGCCAGCAGGCCGTCGCTCTGTTCGGTAATCTTCTTGCTGGCATCGTAATCGCGGCCCGCGGCGGGGAGTGGTTGCGCTGCCGTCTCGCCGCTATCTTCCAGCAGTTTGATGTTCTCTTCTTTTACTCCGGAGACGTAAATATCTTCGACGATGTACTGCGCCAGCGGCCCGGATTTACCGGTGGCGTGGATGTTGATGGTCGGAATACGGCGCTTCGGGTAGAGGCCGCATCGCAGGGTGCCGCCGCAGTCAATAATGGCGATGCCGATTTCGCTTTCCGCCGGTTCACCCTCTTTAAATCCATCAACCGCCTGCCAGCCGGTCAGGCAGGCGAGCGTATCGACGATCGCCGGGCGGGTGCCTGCGGTGATATAGACAATCTTTTTGCCCTCAACGACGTCGAGCTCAAGCGGGCCGCCCCAACCGCCGGTCCCTTTTTCAATACGAATACGGGTCATGATGTCGCTCCTGACAGACGCACTTTCTGGTCAAGTTGAATCGCCATTTTTCTCTCGAAAATAGAGGTGGTCAGGTCGGTGACCCAGCCGCGGAAGAAGTTGGTTACCAGGCCAACCAGCAGGTAGCTCACCGCCAGCGGGCCAAGCGGCAGGCCTAGCGTGGTGAGGCCGTTGGCGATGCCGAGATAAACAAACAGCTCGCCGGGGTTGATGTGCGGAAACAGCCCGTTCATCGAATGACAGCTATAGGAGGCCGCCGCGTAGTAGCTCGGTTTGTATTTCTCCGGCATAAAGCGGCCAAGGCTTAAGGTCATGGGATTGCAGAAGACAAAGGTGCCGATGCAGGGCAGCAGCAGGTAACGGGTAAGCGGGTTGCCGGCGCAGCGCTGCGCCAGCTTTTCGATCCGCTGCTGGCCGATAAAGTTGATCAGCGCGTTCATGATCACCAGCAGGCTTATCAGCAGCGGCAGGATCCCGGTCACCATACCGGTAAACACCTCGCCGCCTTTCTGAAACAGGCCGATGAACCACTCAGCGCCGTGGGTAACGATTTCAATCATTGTTCTCTCCTTCAGCGTGTTATTTTTCTTGCTAACTGGAGGCTGATTTTAATCACTTTGAAAGGTTTAAAAGTGTTAAATTGATCGCAAAATGAAAGACAAATATTTTATTTTGAAAGTTTGTGCGCGATGAGTGAAAAAATTAACGTGCGGATCGAATGCGGAGAACGTGCAAAAAAAGAACTATTTTGTCTGCAAATGTATTGCCGCTTCCTTGTTGGCGGGCGCATGCTTTACCATAATTACCCTTTGCCGATTTTGTTAAATGGAATTCCCATGTTGAAGCGTCGCTATCTGGCTTTACTCCCTTTATGTGCACTTCTCGCTGCCTGCAGCAGCAAACCTAAGACCCCCGCGGAAGCGGAGATGGCGAGCGGAACCGGCGGCTTTTTGCTGGAACCGCAGCATAACGTGATGCAGATGGGCGGCGATTTCGCCAATAACCCAGCGGCGGCGCAGTTCATCGATAAGATGGTGGCGAAGCACGGCTTCGATAGACAGCAGCTCCAGGAGATCCTGTCGCAGGCCAAGCGCCTGGACTACGTGTTGCGACTGATGGATCGCCAGGCGCCAAGCGGGCTGCCGCCGACCGGGCCAAACGGCGCCTGGTTACGCTATAAGAAACAGTTTATTACGCCGGATAACGTGCAGAACGGCGTGGTGTTCTGGAACCAGTATCAGGACGCGCTGAACCGCGCGTATCAGGTCTACGGCGTACCGCCGGAAATCATCGTCGGCATTATCGGCGTGGAAACCCGCTGGGGCCGGGTGATGGGCAAAACGCGCATCCTCGATGCGCTGGCGACGCTGTCGTTCAACTATCCGCGCCGCGCGGAATACTTCTCCTCTGAGCTGGAAACCTTCCTGCTGATGGCGCGCAGCGAAAGCGATGACCCGCTGGATCTGAAAGGCTCCTTTGCCGGCGCGATGGGCTACGGCCAGTTTATGCCGTCGTCCTATAAGCAATACGCGGTGGACTTCAACGGCGATGGACATATCAACCTGTGGGATCCGGTTGATGCCATCGGCAGCGTGGCGAACTACTTTAAACAGCACGGCTGGGTGAGCGGCGATACCGTTGCGGTGCAGGCGCTGGGCCAGGCGCCGGGTCTGGATAACGGCTTTAAAACCAAATACAGCATTTCACAGCTGTCTGCGGCGGGGTTAACCCCAACGCAGCCGCTGGGCAACCATCAGCAGGCCAGCCTGCTGCGGCTGGATATCGGCACCGGGTACCAGTACTGGTATGGTCTGCCGAACTTCTACACTATCACCCGTTATAACCACAGCACCCACTACGCGATGGCTGTCTGGCAGCTGGGGCTGGCGGTTTCGCAGGCCCGCGGCGGGTATTGATCCTTTCATCCAGCCGATATATTTCGAGTTCCCCGGATGGCGGCGCGTAGCGCCTTATCCGGGCTACGGTCTGGTATCCGTTTGGTAGCCCCGGTAAGCGCAGCGCGACCGGGGACATCTTCCCCGTGACGCCGCGCTTATCCTCCGTTTTTTCCCGTCTGCATGCCTTTTGTTGACCTTTGTTACATTTCCTCTCGCTGACGCAGATTTACATTCTTTTCTGAATCTCATATTGTTATGTTATAACATTTTAATGAGGCAGGAATATGTTCACATCGGTTTTTATGGCATCCGGCGCGGTGCGCGTGGCAATTGCCTGCGGACTGCTGGCGGCGCTATGGCTGGCCACATGGTGGGCGGTGGCGCTGCCATGATTGAGCTGGATCATCTGGTTGCCGGGTATGAGGGCATGGCAATCACTCCGGCGATGAGCGGCGTGATTGCGGCCGGAAGCCTGACGGCGATAGTCGGCCTTAATGGCTGCGGTAAATCGACGCTGCTGAAAACGCTGGCTGGATTTATTCCGCCGGTTAGCGGCCGGCTGAACTGGTGCAAAGGGCGGCCCGTGGTCGGCTGGCTTGCGCAGCGCCATGCCCTGGAATCACAGTTTCCGCTGCTGGTTCGCGATGTCGTCAGCCAGGGGGCCTGGCCGCGGGTCTCGCTGCTGCGCGGTCTGGGCGGCGGCGAGCGTCGGCGCATCGCGGCGGCGCTGGAGCGGGTTGGGCTCAGCGCGATGGCCAATACGCCGATTGAAGAACTCTCGGGCGGCCAGTTCCAGCGCATGCTCTTTGCCAGGGTGATGGTGCAACAGGCGCCGCTGGTGATGTTGGACGAGCCGTTTACCGGCATCGATGAGGCCACCAGCCGCGAGCTGATGGCGCTTATCGTCGATATGCATCGCCAGGGGCAAACGATTCTGGCGGTGCTGCACGACAACCAGTGCGTGGCCGATTTCTTCCCAGAGACGCTGCTACTTGAACCCCAGCACGCGCGCTGGGGCGAGACGTCAAGCGTGCTTCCCGCCTTCAACACCGCGAGGCAGGCATGATCTGGCATACCTTTTTTCAACCTTTTATTGAATTTGGCTTTATGCGCCGGGCGCTCGTGGTGTGCTTCGCGCTGTCGCTGAGCACCACCATGCTGGGCGTGCTATTGCTGCTGCGGCGGATGAGCCTGATGGGCGATGCGCTGTCGCACGCCATTCTGCCGGGGGTGGCGGCGGGTTATCTCCTTAACGGTATGTCGCTGCTGGCGATGAGCGTCGGCGGATTTATCGCCGGGATCGCGGTGGCGCTGGTGGCAGGCTGGGTCAGCCGGCGAACGCCGCTCAAAGAGGACGCCAGTTTTGCCGGGTTTTACCTCGGCTCGCTGGCCCTTGGCGTCACGCTGGTCTCGCTGCGCGGCTCCAGCGTCGATCTGCTGCATCTGCTGTTTGGTTCGATTCTGGCGGTGGATAGCGACGCGGCGTTCTTTGTCACCGGCGTGGCGAGCCTGACGCTGCTGTGCATTGCGCTGTTTTATCGCGGGCTGGTCAGCGAGGCGTTCGATAGCGCCTGGCTACAGGTCAACGCGCGGCGGCTACCGGCGCTGCTGCACGGCCTGTTTCTTGCGCTCTTGGTACTGAACCTGGTGGCGGGGTTTCAGGTGCTCGGCACGCTAATGGCGGTAGGGCTGATGATGTTGCCCGCGGTAGCGGCGCGCTGCTGGGCGCGGACGCTGCCGGGCATTTTGTTGCTGGCGGCGGCGATCGGCGCGTGTTGCGCCTGGATGGGATTGAGCCTTTCGTGGGCAGTGAATTTACCCGCCGGGCCCGCCATCGTGCTGACCGCCAGCGTACTGTTTTTTATTTCAGTGTTTTTTGGCACGCGCAGCCGGCTGGTCGTTGGCTGGCGCAAATTAATGGGGTAAGGAAATGATGAAACGAAGTGCAGTGGTGATGGTGTTAGCCGTGGGGCTGATGGCGCAGGGGGCGATGGCAAAAACGCTGAACGTGGTAAGCAGCTTTTCGGTGCTGGGCGATATGGCGCAGCAGATAGGCGGCGAGCATGTTCATGTCGATACGCTGGTAGGGCCGGATGGCGATCCGCACACCTTTGAACCCTCACCGAAGGATAGCGCGCTGCTCAGCAAAGCCGACGTGGTGGTGGTCAACGGGCTTGGTCTGGAAGGGTGGCTGGATCGGCTGGTGAAAGCATCCGGTTTTAAGGGCGAATTAGTGGTGGCGTCAAAAGGGGTTAAGACGCATACCCTCGATGAAGACGGGAAAACGGTGACCGATCCCCACGCCTGGAATAGCGCCGCCAATGGCGCGCTGTACGCGCAGAATATCCTTGATGGCCTGGTGAAAGCCGACCCGCAGGATAAAGCGGCGCTCCAGAGCAGCGGTAAGCGTTATATCGAGCAGCTGACGGCAATTGACGGCTGGGCGAAGGCGCAGTTTAGCGCCATCCCGCAGGCGAAGCGTAAAGTGCTGACCAGCCATGACGCTTTCGGCTATTTTGGCCGCGCTTACCACGTGACGTTCCTCGCGCCGCAGGGGCTCTCATCCGAGAGCGAAGCCAGCGCGGCGCAGGTGGCGGCGTTGATTAAGCAAATCAAAGCCGATGGCGTGCATACCTGGTTTATGGAAAACCAGCTGGACCCGCGTCTGGTGCAGCAAATCGCTGGCGCGACGGGGGCGCAACCGGGCGGCGAACTCTATCCTGAAGCGCTGTCTAAGCCGGGGGGCGTGGCCGATAGCTACGTTAAAATGCTGCGCCATAACGTCGAACTCATCGCCAACAGTATGAAGTAACAGGTTGTCTGGTCGTCCCGGTTGCAGCGGGACGGCCCATTTTTGGATCCCCCCTCGTAAAATCACCACCTCGTCCCCATATCTCTGCCGAAAGTGCTATCTTTGATGGCCTCTTTATCTGGCTTAAGCGGGGCAAAAATGACCGATTCAGAATTAATGCAGCTAAGCGAACAGGTTGGGCTGGCGCTGAAAGCGCAGGGCGCGACGGTGACCACCGCGGAGTCCTGCACCGGCGGCTGGATAGCCAAAGCGCTGACCGATATTGCTGGTAGCTCAGCGTGGTTTGAGCGCGGTTTCGTAACCTATAGCAACGAAGCCAAATCGCAGATGATTGGCGTGAGTGAAGTGACGTTACTGGATAACGGCGCGGTGAGCGAACCGGTGGTTGTCGAGATGGCGATTGGCGCGCTACGCGCGGCTCGCGCCACCTATGCGGTCTCGGTCAGCGGTATCGCCGGCCCGGACGGCGGCAGCGCGGAGAAGCCCGTCGGCACCGTGTGGTTCGGCGTCGCCTGTGCGAACGGGCAGGGCGTGACCCGCCGCGAATGCTTTGCCGGAGACCGCGAAGCGGTGCGTCGTCAGGCGACGGCCTATGCGTTAAATCTGCTCTGGCAACAATTTCTACAAAACACTTGATACTGTATGACCATACAGTATAATTGCTTCAACTGAACAAATATTAACGGCGAAGCGAACGCGCTTCACCTCGCATGACAGGAGTAACAATGGCGATCGACGAAAACAAACAGAAAGCGTTGGCGGCAGCACTGGGCCAGATCGAAAAGCAATTCGGTAAAGGCTCCATCATGCGCCTGGGTGAAGACCGTTCCATGGACGTGGAAACCATCTCCACCGGTTCGCTTTCTCTGGATATCGCGCTCGGCGCAGGCGGTCTGCCAATGGGCCGTATCGTTGAGATTTACGGGCCGGAATCATCGGGTAAAACTACCCTGACGCTGCAGGTTATCGCCGCAGCGCAGCGTGAAGGCAAAACCTGTGCGTTCATCGATGCCGAACACGCGCTGGATCCGGTATATGCCCGCAAGCTGGGCGTTGATATCGACAACCTGCTGTGCTCCCAGCCGGATACCGGCGAGCAGGCTCTGGAAATCTGTGACGCGCTGGCGCGTTCCGGCGCGGTAGACGTTATCGTCGTCGACTCCGTGGCGGCGCTGACGCCGAAGGCGGAAATCGAAGGCGAAATCGGCGACTCTCACATGGGCCTCGCGGCGCGTATGATGAGCCAGGCGATGCGTAAACTGGCTGGTAACCTGAAGCAGTCCAACACGCTGCTGATCTTCATCAACCAGATCCGTATGAAAATCGGCGTGATGTTCGGTAACCCGGAAACCACCACCGGCGGTAACGCGCTGAAGTTCTATGCCTCCGTGCGTCTGGACATTCGCCGCATCGGCGCGGTGAAAGAGGGCGACAACGTCGTCGGCAGCGAAACCCGCGTGAAAGTGGTGAAAAACAAAATCGCCGCGCCGTTCAAACAGGCTGAATTCCAGATCCTCTACGGTGAAGGTATCAACTTCTTCGGCGAGCTGGTTGACCTCGGCGTGAAAGAGAAGCTGATTGAAAAAGCGGGCGCCTGGTATAGCTACAACGGCGACAAAATCGGCCAGGGTAAAGCGAACGCTATCTCCTGGCTGAAAGATAACCCGGCGGCGGCGAAAGAAATTGAGAAGAAAGTTCGCGAACTGCTGCTCAACAACCAGGATTCCACGCCGGACTTCGCGGTTGACGGCAACGACGCAGAAGAAACCGAACAAGATTTCTGATATCGTCTAAAAGAGTGACAAAGGGCTGCTGATGCGGCCCTTTTGCTTTTCTAAGATTATCGAGGTGCCTGTGACTGAGACTTCACCACGCCGCTCCGGCTACGCGCGTCTGTTGGATCGCGCAATTCGTATTCTGGCGATGCGCGATCATAGCGAACAGGAACTGCGGCGTAAGCTGGCGGCGCCGGTAATGAGTAAAAACGGCCCTGAAAAGCTGGACATCACGCCGGAAGAGCTCGAGCAGGTGGTCGGCTGGTGCCTGGAAAACCGCTATCTTGATGACCAACGTTTTGTACGCCAGTTTATCGCCAGCCGGAGCCGCAAGGGCTACGGCCCGGCGCGTATCCGCCAGGAGTTGAATCAAAAGGGCATTGGCCGCAGCGACATCGAAAGCGCGATGCGCGAGTGTGAAATCGACTGGGCGGCGCTGGCCAAAGAGCAGGCGCAGCGTAAATACGGCGAACCGTTACCTTCCGCCTTTACTGAAAAAGTTAAAATCCAGCGCTTTTTGCTCTACCGCGGCTATCTGATGGAAGATATCCAGGAAATCTGGCGAAATTTTGCAGATTGACCCATCGGGGATTTTACTTCCCTCTAAAGAAAACTTATCTTATTCCCACTTTATTCCGTCGGGCCGCTGCTTGTGATTGCATAATCAGCGTCCAGGGCGATTATTCCTTATACACAAAATCATTCAAGCTGCATCACGGCGGCAAGAGAGAACAGCTTCTGGGGCGTACGTGAGTTCACTACCGGGAGAGGACGTTCCGCCAGGTCAGAGGCGACTTGAAGGATGAAGTGTAGCTTGATTTCAGGATAATTATGAGCAAGAGCACCGCTGAGATCCGTCAGGCGTTTCTCGACTTTTTCCATAGTAAGGGACATCAGGTAGTTGCCAGCAGCTCCCTGGTGCCGCACAACGATCCGACCCTGCTGTTTACCAACGCCGGGATGAACCAGTTCAAGGATGTCTTCCTTGGCCTCGACAAACGTAATTATTCGCGCGCGACCACCGCGCAGCGTTGCGTGCGTGCGGGCGGTAAACACAACGATCTGGAAAACGTCGGTTACACTGCGCGCCACCACACCTTCTTCGAAATGCTGGGCAACTTCAGCTTCGGCGATTACTTCAAGCAGGATGCCATCAAATATGCATGGGAACTGCTGACCGGTGAGAACTGGTTCGCCCTGCCGAAAGAAAAACTGTGGGTTACCGTTTACGAGACCGATGACGAAGCTTTCGACATCTGGGCCAATGAAGTGGGCGTTCCGCGCGAGCGTATTATCCGCATCGGCGACAACAAAGGCGCGCCGTTTGCTTCTGATAACTTCTGGCAGATGGGCGATACCGGTCCGTGCGGCCCGTGCACCGAAATCTTCTTTGACCATGGCGATCACATCTGGGGCGGCCCTCCGGGAAGCCCGGAAGAAGATGGCGACCGTTACATTGAGATCTGGAACATCGTCTTCATGCAGTTCAACCGTCAGGCTGACGGTACCATGGAGCCGCTGCCGAAGCCGTCCGTTGATACCGGTATGGGGCTGGAGCGTATTGCCGCTGTTCTGCAGCACGTTAACTCCAACTATGACATCGACCTGTTCCGCAATCTGATTGCGAGCGTGGCGAAAGTCACCGGCGCGACCGATCTGACTAACAAGTCGCTGCGCGTTATCGCCGACCACATTCGTTCCTGCGCATTCCTGATTGCTGATGGCGTGATCCCGTCGAATGAAAACCGCGGCTACGTGCTGCGTCGTATCATTCGCCGCGCGATTCGTCACGGCAACATGCTGGGCGCGAAGGACACCTTCTTCTGGAAACTGGTTGCTCCGCTTATCGACGTGATGGGCGCCGCCGGTGAAGAGCTGAAACAGCAGCAGGCTCTGGTAGAGCAGGTGCTGAAAACCGAAGAAGAGCAGTTTGCGCGCACACTGGAGCGCGGACTGGCGCTGCTGGACGAGGAACTGTCGAAGCTTAAAGGCGACACGCTGGACGGCGAAACCGCCTTCCGTCTGTATGACACCTATGGCTTCCCGGTTGATCTGACGGCGGACGTCTGCCGCGAGCGCAACATCAAGGTTGACGAAGCAGGCTTTGAAGCCGCGATGGAAGAGCAGCGCCGCCGCGCGCGCGAGTCCAGCGGTTTCGGCGCTGACTATAACGCGATGATTCGCGTTGACGGCGCATCGGAATTTAAAGGCTACGATCATCTGGAACTGAACGGCAAAGTGACTGCGCTGTTCATCGACGGCAAAGCGGTTGATAGCGTCAGCGCGGGTCAGGATGCGGTTGTAGTCCTCGACCAGACGCCATTCTATGCGGAATCCGGCGGTCAGGTAGGCGATAAAGGCGAACTGAAAGGCGCTGGCTTCTCCTTCACGGTCAGCGATACGCAGAAGTACGGCCAGGCTATTGGTCATATCGGTAAAGTCGCCAGCGGTTCCCTGAAAGTGGGTGACGCGGTGCAGGCCGATGTCGATCAGGCTCGCCGTCAGCGTATTCGTCTCAACCATTCCGCGACGCACCTGATGCACGCGGCGCTGCGCCAGGTTCTCGGTACCCACGTGGCGCAGAAAGGCTCGCTGGTTAACGATAAAGCGCTGCGTTTTGACTTCTCGCATTTTGAAGCGATGAAGCCGGAAGAAATTAGAGCGGTGGAAGATCTGGTGAACGCCCAGATCCGCCGTAACCTGGCTATCGAAACCAATATCATGGATATCGATGCCGCGCGTGAATCCGGCGCCATGGCGCTGTTCGGCGAGAAATACGACGATCGCGTTCGCGTACTGCGGATGGGCGATTTCTCCACCGAGCTGTGCGGCGGTACTCACGCAGCGCGTACCGGTGATATCGGCCTGTTCCGTATTACCTCTGAATCCGGTACCGCCGCAGGCGTGCGCCGTATTGAAGCGGTGACCGGCGAAGGGGCGATTGCCAGCCTGCATGCGCAGAGCGATCAGCTCAGCGATATCGCCCAGCTGCTGAAGGGCGATAGCCACAGCATCGGCGATAAAGTTCGCGCGGCGCTTGAGCGTACCCGTCAGTTGGAAAAAGAGCTGCAGCAGCTGAAAGAGCAGGCTGCGGCGCAGGAGAGCGCTAATCTCTCCAGTAAAGCGGAAGAAATTAACGGTGTTAAGCTGCTGGTTAGCGAGCTGGCCGGCGTTGAGCCGAAAATGCTGCGTACCATGGTTGATGATCTGAAAAACCAGCTCGGTTCGACGGTCGTTGTATTAGCTACGGTAGCGGATGGTAAGGTTTCTCTGATTGCAGGTGTGTCTAAGGATGTGACAGACCGCGTGAAAGCAGGGGAGCTGGTTGGTATGGTCGCCCAGCAGGTGGGCGGTAAAGGGGGCGGTCGTCCGGATATGGCGCAAGCCGGCGGTACCGATGCGTCTGCTCTCCCTGCTGCGTTAGCCAGTGTGAAAGGCTGGGTCAGCGCAAAACTGTAATAACTATAAACGCATTTACCCTAAATAATTCGAGTTGCAGGAAGGCGGCGACGCAGCGAATCCCCAGGAGCTTACTCAAGTAAGTGACTGGGGTGAGTGAGGAAAGCCAACATACATGCAACTTGAAGTATGACGGGTATAGGTGCCGTAACCTGATGGGAGCGGCATCTTGCGTCATAAGTACTGATAACGATAAAGTCGGGTTGAAGTTGTGTAGATCGGCTAAACTTAGGTTTAACAGAATGTGATGCCGTGACTGCTTACACCGCGAGGTGTTTGTCATCGCTTACTTTTTGGCGTTATATGATGGATAATGCCGGGATGCGAGAGACCCGACTCTTTTAATCTTTCAAGGAGCAAAGAATGCTGATTCTGACTCGTCGAGTTGGTGAGACCCTCATGATTGGAGATGAGGTCACTGTGACAGTTTTAGGGGTTAAGGGTAACCAGGTACGTATTGGTGTCAACGCCCCTAAAGAAGTCTCTGTACATCGTGAAGAAATCTACCAGCGTATCCAGGCTGAAAAATCCCAGCAGTCCAGTTACTAAGCTTTCCGCGCCTCGCTTTATTGTGAGGCGCATCCCTCCGGCGGTCGTTTTTCTCTTTTCTTCTCCTTTTTCTTCTCTCGCGACATCCTCTCTTTTGTTTTTATTCGCCGTGCGTCATTTTTCGTTGTCGCTTTTGAGTGGCCGTAAAGGGCTATTTCCTGTTGATAAAATACTCTTTTTGCCGTTTTTGCAGGCTAATTGCGCGTGAAGTGTGCAAACGGAAAAAGCTCTCGAAAAATTGTTTGACTTATAAGTCTCAGAAAGTAATATGTGCGCCATCGCAGCGACGAAGAGCAGAAACAAGTTCTTCGAAGCACTCGCAAGAGGCGTGTTGTGTGGTGAGGTGGCCGAGAGGCTGAAGGCGCTCCCCTGCTAAGGGAGTATGCGGTCAAAAGCTGCATCCGGGGTTCGAATCCCCGCCTCACCGCCATTTTGCATCCGTAGCTCAGCTGGATAGAGTACTCGGCTACGAACCGAGCGGTCGGAGGTTCGAATCCTCCCGGATGCACCATCTTCTCTTGGGTAACAGCGATATCGTTGTTGCAAAGTTTGCGAAATTATCGCCAACACCAGGGAGGATAACGTTGAGTAAACAACGGCCCGTAGGGCGAGGCGCAGCCGAGTAATCCTCCCGGATGCACCATCTTCTCTCTGTAAACAGAAAGAAGAACGCTGTGAAAGCAGCGGCCCGCAGTGCGAGGCGTAATCGAGTCACTCTACCGATTACTCCATCATACTCAGTGTGGCATGTGTTAGTTGTGACACTGACGCGTAGTAAAGCAAGTTTCCCGATGCATCCGTAGCTCAGCTGGATAGAGTACTCGGCTACGAACCGAGCGGTCGGAGGTTCGAATCCTCCCGGATGCACCATATTCTCCTTAGTAACAGCAATATCGTTGTTACATGGTCTGCGAAATTTTCGTCAGCACCAGGGAGGATAACGTTGCGTAAGCAACGGCCCGTAGGGCGAGGCGTAGACGAGTCATCCTCCCGGATGCACCATTCTTGCCTGATTCTGAATTATTCAGATGAATTCTGTAGTAAACTAGTTATTCCGATGCATCCGTAGCTCAGCTGGATAGAGTACTCGGCTACGAACCGAGCGGTCGGAGGTTCGAATCCTCCCGGATGCACCATATTCTCCTTAGTAACAGCAATATCGTTATTACATGGTCTGCGAAATTTTCGTCAGCACCAGGGAGGATAACGTTGCGTAAGCAACGGCCCGAAGGGCGAGGCGCAGCCGAGTAATCCTCCCGGATGCACCATCTTCTCGCCATGAGATTTGCAACAGAATAACCTCGCAGTTAAATAGCTTTCCCGATGCATCCGTAGCTCAGCTGGATAGAGTACTCGGCTACGAACCGAGCGGTCGGAGGTTCGAATCCTCCCGGATGCACCATATTCTCCTTAGTAATAGCAATCTCAATGTTGCATGGTATGCGAAATTATCGCGAGTACCAGGGAGGATAACGTTGCGTTAGCAACGGCCCGTAGGGCGAGGCGCAGCCGAGTCATCCTCCAGGATGCACCATCTTCTCTTCAATAAAACTCTCCAATTTTCATCTCCTCAGTACGACGCATTTTATCTCCTCGATAATCAACACATTTCTTATTGGCAAGTCGCTCTTTCCACTATAATTTATCCCTGTAGATCTACCTGAACCGGGTGTGATGAATGCAAGGAGAGAAATCAATGAAATGGTTCAAAGCAATACCTGCCTTTTGCGCAACGCTTCTGGTCGCCGTATCTCTGGCAGGCTGTGCCGGATCGTCCACCAAAGAAAGCACCGGCGGTTATATTGACGATACCGTGGTAACCACCAAGGTTAAAAGCGCGCTGTTTAACGAAAAAGATATCAAATCCTCAGAAATTAGCGTGCAGACCTTTAAAGGCCGCGTACAGCTGAGCGGTTTTGTATCGTCGGCTGAGAGCGCTAAACGTGCGGTAGAGGTCACCCGTCGCGTACAGGGCGTGCGCGTGGTTGAGAACGACCTGCGAATCAAATAAAGCGATTTTTGCACTCCCTAATTACTTAAGGCGCCTGCGGGCGCCTTTGCGGTCTCTGGCCCCCCGCGACAAAACCCGCCTTTTGCGATACAGTAACGTTTCCTTATCCTGTTTGTGAGAACACGATGTACCAACGTTACGCAGGACTGATTTTCGATATGGATGGCACCATCCTCGATACCGAGCCGACGCATCGTAAGGCATGGCGTGAAGTATTGGGCCGTTACGGTATGCGTTTCGATGAACAGGCCGTGGTCGCGCTCAACGGTTCTCCAACCTGGCGTATTGCCCAGGCGATCATTGAGCTGAATCAGGCTGATTTAGATCCGCATCGTCTGGCGCAGGAAAAAACTGTGGCCGTTAAAGCGATGCTGCTGGATAGCGTGCGCCCGTTACCGCTCATTGACGTGGTAAAGGAGTGGCATGGCCGTCGCCCGATGTCGGTCGGCACCGGTAGCGAAAGCGCCGTCGCCGAAGCGCTACTGGCGCATCTCGGCCTGCGCCACTACTTCTCCGCGGTGGTGGCTGCCGATCACGTGACGCAACATAAACCTGCGCCAGATACCTTCCTGCTATGCGCGGAGCGCATGGGCGTCGCGCCGGAAACCTGCGTGGTCTTTGAAGATGCCGACTTCGGTCTGGAAGCGGCGAAGCGCGCGGGTATGGATGCTGTGGATGTGCGTCTGTTGTGAGCGACGCGCTGTCGCTCCTGTCGCTTTTTGCCAGCAGCTTTTTAAGCGCCACTTTACTGCCCGGCAACTCGGAAGTGTTGCTGGTTGCTATGCTTCTTACGGGGGCAAGTCAACCGTGGCTGCTGGTATTAATAGCAACAATCGGCAATAGCCTTGGAGGGGTAACTAACGTTATTCTGGGGCGCCTGTTTCCGCTGCGCAAGCAGTCGCGCTGGCAGGAGAGGGCAACCGGCTGGCTTAAACGCTATGGCGCGGTGACATTATTATTGAGCTGGGCGCCTGTTATAGGCGATTTGCTGTGTTTACTGGCGGGATGGATGCGCATTTCCTGGGGACCAGTGCTCTTTTTTTTATGCCTTGGTAAGGCGTTGCGTTATATCGTCATTGCGGCGGCAACCCTTCAGGGCATGACGTGGTGGCACTAATTGGACTGATTGTTCAACCATTACAATTATGCTAATTCAAACGATTTCGACAGGCGGGAGGTCAAATTGATCCCGGATGTATCACAGGCGCTGGCCTGGCTGGAAAAAAATCCGCAGGCGCTGCAAGGCATTAAACGTGGGCTTGAGCGCGAAACGCTGCGCGTTAACGCCGACGGCACGCTGGCCACTACCGGCCATCCTTTAGCTTTAGGTTCGGCGCTGACCCATAAATGGATTACCACTGATTTTGCCGAAGCCCTGCTGGAGTTTATTACCCCAGTGGATGGCGATGTCGATCATATGCTGACTTTCCTGCGCGATGTGCATCGCTTCACCGCCCGCCAGCTCGGCGACGAGCGGATGTGGCCGCTGAGCATGCCGTGCTATATCGCGCCGGGTCAGGAAATTGAACTGGCGCAGTACGGTACCTCTAACGTTGGCCGTCTGAAGACGTTGTATCGCGAAGGGCTGAAAAACCGCTACGGCGCGCTGATGCAAACCATTTCTGGCGTGCACTATAACTTCTCGCTGCCGATGGCGTTCTGGCAGGCCAAGTGCGGCGTGGAAGACGCGGAAAGCGGCAAAGAGGCGATCTCGGCCGGTTATTTCCGCTCGATTCGTAACTACTACCGTTTCGGTTGGGTAATTCCGTACCTGTTCGGCGCGTCGCCGGCGATTTGCTCCTCGTTCCTGCAAGGCAAACCGACGACTCTGCCGTTTGAGAAGGCCGGAAACGGCATGTACTACCTGCCATACGCCACTTCTCTGCGTCTTAGCGACCTCGGTTATACCAATAAGTCGCAAAGCAATCTCGGAATTACGTTTAACGATCTGCACGAGTATGTGGCAGGATTGAAGCGGGCGATTAAAACGCCATCGGAAGAGTACGCTAAAATCGGGCTTGAGAAAGACGGTAAGCATCTGCAGATCAACAGCAATATTCTGCAGATTGAAAACGAGCTGTACGCGCCGATTCGCCCGAAACGGGTGACCCGTAGCGGTGAAACGCCGTCCGATGCGCTGCTGCGCGGCGGCATTGAGTATATCGAAGTGCGTTCGCTGGATATCAACCCATTCTCGCCGATTGGCGTGGATGAGCAGCAGGTGCGCTTCCTCGATCTGTTTATGGTCTGGTGCGTACTGGCCGATGCGCCGGAGATGAGCAGCAGCGAACTGCTGTGTACCCGTACTAACTGGAACCGGGTGATTCTTGAAGGCCGCAAACCGGGCCTGACGCTGGGGATTGGCTGCGAAAGCGCGCAGTTCCCGCTGGCGCAGGTGGGTAAAGATCTGTTCCGTGATTTACGTCGCGTGGCGCAAACGCTGGACAGCATCCACGGCGGCGAGGCCTATCAACAAGTGTGCGATGAGCTGCTGGCGTGCTTCGACGATCCGGAATTAACGTTCTCAGCGCGCATTCTGCGTTCTATGATTGAAGAAGGGATTGGCGGTACCGGGCGTAAGCTGGCTGATGAGTATCGTACGATGCTGCGCGATGAACCGCTGGAAATTTTAAGCGAAGATGATTTTATCGCCGAACGTGATGCGTCGGTCGCGCGACAGAAGAAAGTGGAAGCGGAAGATAGCGAGCCGTTCGAGGCACTTTTAGCACGACACGCGTAGTAAAAAGCGCTACAAAAGAAAAAGGCCACATCACTGTGGCCAAACTTTCATCTCTGATTCAGGGATGATGATGATAATAAATGCGCGTCTTTCATATACTCAGACTCGCTGTTGAACGAAGAGTTCATTTTATTTTAAAAAAAATCACTATCGGAGGTGAAGAATGCCGTTGTTAGATAGTTTCACAGTCGACCATACCCGAATGGAAGCGCCTGCGGTGCGCGTCGCGAAGAAAATGAACACGCCGCACGGCGATCAAATCACCGTTTTCGATCTGCGATTCTGCGTACCGAACCAGGAAGTGATGCCGGAGCGCGGCATTCATACTCTGGAGCACCTGTTTGCTGGTTTCATGCGCGATCACCTGAACGGTAATGGCGTGGAAATTATCGACATCTCTCCGATGGGCTGCCGTACCGGTTTCTACATGAGCCTGATTGGCACGCCGGAAGAGCAACGCGTGGCAGATGCCTGGAAAGCGGCGATGGCTGACGTGCTGAAAGTCAAAGATCAGAATCAGATCCCTGAGCTGAACGTCTACCAGTGCGGAACCTACACCATGCACTCGCTGGAAGAAGCGCAGGATATCGCCCGCCACATCATTGAGCGCGATGTTCGCATCAACAGCAACGATGAGCTGGCGCTGCCGAAAGAAAAACTGCAAGAACTGCACATCTAGTGCGCCTGCGTCGGCCCGGCTATCGCGTCGGGCCGCTCTTCGCCTATCATGTCGACAACGCTCTCCTTTTCCTTCCAGCACCGCGCGCTGGTGCCATTTGCCCATGATTACGCTCACGGCGATAGCGAACCGATGCATTGCCACGACTGCGCTCAGTTATTGCATATTCTCAGCGGCGTGGTTCGGGTGGAAACGCCGGTCGGGTTCTGGGTCGTACCGCCGGGGCGCGGCGTCTGGCTACCGGCACATACGCCGCACGCGTTACGTATAACCGGCAATGTGGCCGCGCGGACGCTATTTATCGATCCGCTGGCCCGTGCCGATCTGCCCTCTACCTGCCAGATCGTACAGATCTCACCGCTGCTGCGTGAGCTTATCGTCGCGTCGCTGTCGCTGGAAGAGCGCTATTTCCCCGGGACTCGCGACGAACGTATCTATGAGCTGATGCTGGATGAAATTCGTGGAATGTCGGTATTACCGTTCGGTTTGCCGGAACCGCATAGCGATAGCCTGCGTCGGTTGTGCCAGCGAGTGCGCGAAGCGCCCGGTGAGCCGTGGAGCAGCCGTGAGGCGGCGCAAGCTGGCGGAATGAGCGAGCGTACGCTGAACCGCCATTTTCAACAGCAGACCAGCCTGACCTGGAGCGAATGGGTGCGCCGGGCGAAGCTGATGGAGGCGCTGGTTCGCCTGGCGCAGGGGCAGTCGGTGCTAAGGGTGGCGCTGGATCTGGGTTACGGCAGCCACAGCGCTTTTAGCGCCATGTTCCGCCGGGTCATGGGGACCGCGCCCAGCGACTATTTTCGCCCGTTGGATTAATCCCTGGCGTGAACGGCATTACACAACGCCTGTAACGAGGCGCGGGCAACGTCATTATCAATGCCTACGCCCCATCGACTTTCGCCATTGGCAAAGACGCAGCGAATATAGGCAACGGAGCGGCTGTCGCTGCGCGCCCCAAGGGTATGCTCGTGGTAATCCTTGATAACGAAATGACGTTTTAACAGCGCGCTCAGGCCGTTGGCGGCGGCGGATAACAAACCGTTCCCGCGTCCGTTCAAGCGGCGGGTTTCGCCATTCATCCACAGCGCAGCCTGTAACGTCAGTTCGCCATCCTGCTGGCCGTCGCTCTGATAGTCGAGTAACGCCAGCGTCGGCTGCGCCAGCAGGCCGTAACGGCTGCGAAACAGCTGCCATAACGCGTTATGGGTCATTTCTTTACCATGGCTATCCGTTTCTTGCTGAGCGTACTGGCTGAAGTCCTGCTGCAACGCTCGCGGCAGCTTAAGACCGTGGTTCTGCTCAATCAGCCATGCGCTGCCGCTTTTACCTGACTGGCTGTTAACGCGGATCACTGCTTCATAGCTGCAGCCGATATCCTGTGGATCGATAGGTAAATACGGCATTTGCCAGCGATCTCCCGGCTTACGGGCATCAAACCCTTTTTTAATGGCATCCTGATGCGAACCGGAAAAGGCGGTGTAGGCCAGACTGCCTGCCCAGGGATGCCGTGGATGTACCGGGAGCTGGTTGCAGTTCTCGACGATCTCCACTACCCGATTCATCTGCGTAAAGCGCAACTGCGGATCCACGCCCTGGCTATAGAGATTCATCGCCAGCGTGACCAGACAGACGTTGCCGGTGCGCTCGCCATTGCCGAACAGACAGCCTTCCACGCGATCGGCGCCGGCCATCACCGCCAGTTCGGCGCTGGCGACGCCGGTACCGCGATCGTTATGCGGATGCACGCTGATACACACATCCTGGCGGCGCGAGAAGTGGCGGCAAAAATATTCAATCCGATCGGCGTAGACGTTCGGCGTGTTGACTTCGACCGTTGCCGGAAGATTAATAATCATTGGCCGTTCGCCGCAGGGCTGCCAGATTTCCGCCACCGCTTCGCAGATTTCAAGGGCGAATTCCGGCTCGGTAAAACAGAAGGTTTCCGGTGAATATTCATATTGCCAACGGGTGTCCGGCTGCTGTTCGCAATGCTGACGAATAAGCCGGGTGGCGCGAGTGGCGAGCTCGATCACTTCGGCCTTTTCCATGCCGAAAACCAGCTCGCGAAACAGCGGCGCGGTGGCATTGTAGAGATGGATAGTTGCCTGTCGGGCGCCGCGCAGCGCTTCAAAGGTTCGCGCTATGAGTTCTTCCCGCGCCTGAGTCAGTACCTGAATGGTGACATCTTCAGGGATGCGCTGCTCGTCAATCAGCTGGCGCACAAAGTTGAAGTCGGTTTGCGAGGCGGAGGGGAAGGCGACCTCTATTTCTTTAAAACCGCACTCAAGCAACAGATCCCAGAACTGCAGCTTGCGTGCGGCATCCATCGGTTCGGCCAGCGCCTGGTTGCCGTCGCGCAAATCGGTGGAAAGCCAGCGCGGCGCGGTAGTGATTTGCCGCTCGGGCCAGCGGCGATCGGGCAGGGTGATAGGTGGATAAGGGCTGTATTTTTCGCAAGGATTGGTCAGCATGATGTTCTCCTGTAGTCGGAGCTTTATCCTGCATGACATAACCCATCGGCGGCTTTAGCGAAATGGACAGAAGCTAGCGCGAAATGGACAAGGTCGCGGCAATAAAAAAGGGACCCGTAGGTCCCTTTTGTTGATACTTAGTGCGCGCCTCCGCCACCGCCGCCGGCGCTGAACGGCGGCCTGGCGAACCACACCAGGCTTAGCAGAAGGATAAAGATCCCCGCTGAGACCCAGAAGATTTCGTTGGCGGAGATAATCAACCCCTGGTTGGTTATCTGCTGGGCAATCCAGCCGGAAGCCTGTTGCTGGGTCATTCCCATACCCTGTAGTTGATCGTACATCTGCTGGGCGTTGGGGTTGAACGGCGTCACCGACTCGGTGAGCTGCGCATGGTGCAGCGCCTCGCGGTTGGTCCACATGGTGGTGGTAATTGAGGTACCGATGGAACCGGCAAGGGTTCGGGTAAAGTTCGACAAGCTCGATGCCGCCGCCAGCCGCTCCGGCGGGAGGCCAGAGAGAGTGATGGTGGTCAGCGGCATGAAGAAACAGGCCACCGCAAAGCCCTGGATAAACTGCGGCCAGGCCGATGCGCCAAAGTCCATTCCCGGTTCGAAGGTCCACGCGCGCCAGTAGAAGCACACCGCATACATAATAAAGCTGAAGGTCACCAGCCGCCGCATATCGAGCTTATGGGCAAAGCGGCCGATAATCGGCGACAGAATGACCGGGATCACCCCGACCGGCGCCGAAGCCAAACCGGCCCAGGTGGCGGTGTAGCCGTATACCTCCTGTAGAAGCTGCGGCAGCAATACAATGGCGCCGAAGTAGAGCATATAGGCCAGACTGATACACAAGCAGCCGATGGTAAAGTTACGCGACTTAAACAGCGACAGGTCGACTATCGGGTTATCGTCGGTCAACTCCCAGACGATGAGGAAACTAATCGCCACCACCGCCACGATGGTCAGGATGATAATCTCGTTGGAAGCGAACCAGTCGAGCTCTTTACCGCGGTCGAGCATAACCTGCAGGCTGCCGATCCCGATAATCAGCAGCGCCAACCCGACGCCGTCGATACGCCGCTGTTCGGTGCGGGTTTCGCGGCCGCGCAGGGTTTGCAGCGTCATGAGAACCACCGCCACGCCAATCGGCACGTTGATGAAGAAGATCCAGCCCCAGTGGTAGTTATCGCTGATATAGCCGCCGAGAATCGGGCCGCAAATCGGCGCGACGATGACCGTCATCGACCACAGCGCCAGCGCGATTGAGCGCTTCGCTGGCGGGTAGTTGCTGAGCAGCAGACTCTGCGATAGCGGGATCAGCGGACCGGCGACGATCCCCTGAATCACGCGGAAGAAAATCAGCATCGTCAGGCTATTTGACACCCCGCAGGCCCAGGAGGCGATGGCGAATGCCACCGTCGACCAGACGAAGAGTTTCACTTCGCCGACGCGCTTAGCCAGCCAGCCGGTAATTGGGATGGAGATAGCGTTCGCCACCCCAAACGAGGTGATGACCCAGGTCCCCTGACTTAGCGACGAGCCAAGGTTACCGGCAATGGTCGGAATAGCCACGTTGGCGATAGTGGAGTCCAGCACCTGCATGAAAGTCGCCAGCGACAGCGCAATGGTCATGATGACCAGTTGCGCGCCTTCGAGCGGTTTTTGCTGTTGCATTACGCTCACCCCGAATTATCCGGCGTTGGCCTGGATGATACCGTCGATCAGTTTATTTACCGGCTCAAGGCCGATTTCACGGGCATTACTTTCATAGACCGGCGAGCTACGTACCTGGCTTGCCAGCATCTCGCCTTCGCGATTGCTGGTGTCTACTTCAACCAGCGTCGACAGGCCGATGCGCAGCGGATGTTGCGCCAGCTGTTTAGCATCTATTTCGATACGAACCGGCAGACGCTGGACGACTTTGATCCAGTTACCGGTGGCGTTTTGCGCCGGCAGCAGGGAGAAGGCGCTGCCGGTACCCATATCCAGGCCGACCACTTTACCGGTGTACTTCACGTCATCGCCGTAGATATCGCTGACGATGGTCGCCGGCTGGCCGATACGCATATGGGCAAGCTGGGTCTCTTTAAAGTTGGCGTCAACCCACAGGTTGGTAGCCGGAACCACCGCCATCAGCGGGGTAGTGGTGCCAATCTGCGCGCCAGGCTGCACCGAGCGGCGGGAAACGTAGCCGCTAATCGGGCTGACGATTTGCGTACGCTGCAGCGCCAGCCAGGCGTTGCGGACTTCGGTCGCCGCCTGCAGCACCGCAGGCTGCTGTTCCAGTTTGGTGCCCAGTACGATCGCCTGGTTGGCGTTGTACTGTTGAATAGCGACGTCGAGTTCGGCCTGGGCGCTGGCGACGGTGTCACGAGCGTGCTGCAGCTCTTCGCGGCCAATCAGGTTCGCGGCGCCCAGCGGGATACGGCGATTAAGGTCTGCCTGCGCCTGGGCGAGGGCGGTTTTTTTGACGTCAATATTCGCCTGCAGTTGCTTGCTGTTGATCATCTGCTGGCGAGTCTGGCGCACGCTTGCCGCCAGCTGGGTTTTGGCTTTTTCAAACGCCTGCTGGGCGTCGGTCTGGTCGAGGGTGACCAGCGGATCGCCTTGTTGCACAAAGTCGGTGTTGTCGGCCCAGACCTTGGTGACGCTACCGGAAACCTGCGCCATGATCTGTACCTGGTTCCCTGCCACATAAGCGTCATCGGTCTCTTCATAATGACGCAGGACTAAAAACCAATAAATGCCGTAGGCTACGGCCACAATAACAAAGAGCAAGGTCAGGAGCAGAAGGGCGCCTTTGCGTTTCCCTTTCTTGCTGCCTGATTGCTGCGGAGTTTGGCTCGCCGCATTTTCGCTCATCTGATTCTCCACAATTTTACATTCTTATTATTTCACATCGGCTGAGCCGACCTGTTTACCAGAAAGGCCAGCAGAAAATCTGCTGGCCTGACCGTGTTCCTTGCAACTCAAAATGTTGTGCGGCTCCGTGCTTAGCGCAGGGATCCCGCCAGCGCGCCGTCTTCTTCCATTTGGTCGAGGCGGCCAAGCAGTTTGCGGGTGATGTGCTCCAGCTGGTCTTTTTCCGCAGTGCTCAAAGAAGACCACAACTGGTGCAGGCAGTTGTGCTGTGGAGGTAATACCTCGCGCAAGAATTGATGACCTTTGTCGGTTAGCTGTAGATGCAGGCAGCGACGATCGTTGTCGCTTTCACGACGCTCGATCCAGCCGCGTTTTTCCAGTTCGTCGGCGATACGGGTGGCATTAGTGCGTGACGAACCCAGCGCGCAGCTCAGCTCGGAAGGTTGAATGCTGTGATTTTCCTGAGACTCAAGCGTTATCAGCGCCATAAATAATGTCTCGTTAATCCCTTGCGCTTTCAGCATTTTGTTACGGTTTTCCAGCAGCTTACCCTGCATGTGCATACAGAGACGGGTGAGGAGAATCTCCTGGAAAGGGAAATCTTCATGGCGGCTGGCGCGGAATTTGAGCATCTGCTCAATGGGAGTAAACGAACTATCCATTTGGGTATAACCTCATTAATTACAGCCGATATAATAACTATTGTGACAAATAAAGCAAATGAATTATCGGTCACTATTAATACTTAAAATCTCCGGCGAGACGCCGATTTTCCATGCCAAACCATAGGCTAAAGCGCTGAGTTGCGTAGGGATAATAATGCTGTTCGTCGCCTGTAAGCTCAACCTGAACGCGGCGCAACCTACCCGTGTTGGTAGCCAATGGCGCTGACGTCGGGGAGCAGGCGTTTCCATATCGGTGACTTATTGATAACGCTGGTGAAAATTACGCCTGGAAAGATTTGCTCACCTTAGCAGACGGCGTGATGGCTTCACAATCGCGAAAATGGGAAATCAGAATATCCGCTTTTTTAGGAATATTCGTTTCATGCTGCTATGGGGGAAAGGGCATCCCCACGACGGCAAACCGCCGTGGGGAGAGGGGAGAAATTACTTCTGCGCCGCCAGCGCTTCTTTCACCCAGCCGTCGAACAACTGCTGGTGGGCTTTAATCCAACCATCAACGTGGCCGTTGATGTCGGCTTCTGAAGCATGACCGGCATGCATCATCGCGTTTTCGGCGTTGATATCGGCAATCGGCAGCTTCATCAGGCTAAACAGCTTCGCCGCCGCCGGGTTCTTCTCGGTCCAGGCTTTGTTGGCGACGATGTGCATGGTGTTCACCGGGAAGCCATAGTTGACGCCGTTCGGCAGCTTGGTGTCGATATCTTTCTGTTCTCCCGGCAGGGAGGAGAACGGCACCTGCAGCCAGACCACATCTTTACCCGGTTTCAGCACGTCGCTGACCCAGTACGGCGTCCAGGTGTAATAAAGAATCGGTTTGCCTTCTTTATAACGGGCGATGGTATCGGCCATCATCGCCGCGTAGTTGCCCTGGTTATGGACCACTTTATTGTTCAGCCCGTAGGCATCAATCTGATGGTTGATGACCGCCTCGCAGCCCCAGCCTGGAGTACAACCGGTGAGGTCGGCTTTGCCATCGCCGTTGGTATCGAACAGTTTGGCGATCTTCGGATCTTTTAACTGGTCGATGGACTTAATATGGTACTGCTCGGCGGTTTTCTTATCGATCAGGTAGCCCTGTGCCGCGCCGGTAACGAAGGTTCCTTCACGGTAGAATTTTTTATCGCCGCCCGCCGCCGCGTACATATCATCGTGCAGCGGTTGCCAGTTGGTGGCGATAAAGGTGGCATCGCCAGAGGCGATGGAGGTGTAGGCGACGTTATAGTCGACTTCGCTCGGCTTTTCGACGGTATAGCCCAGTTTTTCCAGCGCGCGGCTGACCAGCAGCGTCTGGAAGGTTTCTTCCGAAATGGTGCTCTGCGCCGGTTTCACGGTGATGCCTTTACCCGGCAGCTCGGCAGCAAACGCGCTGGTCGTGACGAGGGCGGTAAACGCTGTGGCAAGGAGTGTAGTATGTCGCATCGTTATTCCTTCTCTTATTTACAGAAAGGGCGGGTAATCAGCCCCAGAGGTCCGGTGGCGTACCAGCGGCGATTACCGCGGCTGCGGGAATCACGGCCGACGGCTTGGGTCAGGCGGTCGAGGATAATCGCGAGGATAACGATCCCGACCCCGCCGACGCTCGCCAGCCCCATATCCAGGCGGCCAATACCGCGCAGCACCATTTGACCGAGGCCGCCGACGGCGATCATCGAGGCAATAACGACCATCGACAGGGCCAGCATCAGCGTCTGGTTGACGCCGGCCATGATGGTCGGCATCGCCAGCGGCAGCTGGACTTTAAACAGCAGCTGGCGCGGGCTGGCGCCGAAGGAGCGTGAAGCTTCAATGAGGTCTGCCGGTACCTGGTTAATCCCGAGGATGGTCAGGCGGACAATTGGCGGCAGGGCGAAGATAATGGTCACCACCACGCCCGGAACGTTGCCGATACCGAACAGCATGACGATCGGTACCAGGTAGACGAACGCCGGTGTGGTCTGCATGGCATCGAGTAACGGGCGGATGATTTTCGCCGCTCGCGGGCTACGCGCCAGCCAGATCCCCAGCGGCAGGCCGATTATCATGCAGAACAGCAGCGCGGTAAGCACCAGCGCCAGAGTGACCATCGCCTGCGACCATGCGCCAATAGCGCCGATGGCTACCAGCGAGACCAGAGTGGCGATACCCATGCCGACGCTGGAGATCTGCCAGGCGATCAACGCGAAGAGAATAATCGCCACCGGCGCCGGCATCCCCAGCAACAGCTGCTGGAAAGCGCTGAGAATATAATCCACCGGCACGCGGATCCCCTGGAACAGCGGACGGAAGTGCAGCACGATCCAGTCGATGGCGTGGGTGACCCAACTATCGAGCGGGATCAGCGTTTTATGGAACGGATCCATAATATTGAAATGTTCTGGCTGCGGCGCAGGCGCGCTATTAAGCCAGTCGGCGCCGCCGCCGTCAGCGGGCGCGGGTGTTGGGTTGCCCCAGGCGTCGGCGGACTGCGCCGCGTTATCCGCTGGCGCAGCGGTATCCCATGGATTCGATTGATCAGCCATTGTTTGCCCCCTCGCGATCTAAAGCCTGTAGCAGCATGCGTTTTGAAATAATGCCGAGATACTGGTGCCCTTCATCCACCACCGGGACGGCGCAGGGCGCCTGGCCGACGTGGGAGAGCAGGTCGCTGAGCGGCGTTTGTGCTTCCACCGGCTGCGGGGAGTCAATTAACGCCGCATCAAGCCCCTGATTTTCGCTCAGCGCGCTTTTCAGAGAGTCGATGGAGACAATGCCGACAAACTTATTACCGCGTTCAATGACGTAACCATATTCGCGGTCTTCATCCTGCAATAATTTCAGCGCCGAACGCGGGCCGAAACCGGGGGTTTTACGAATCAGGCCAACCGGGCTACGGCGGGCAATATCTTTAGCGCTAAATACCTGGCTAATATCGACGCCGCGGAAGAAAGTACGAACGTAATCATTCGCCGGGTTATTCAGAATTTCGTCAGGGGTACCAATTTGCACCACTTCGCCATTTTGCATAATGGCAATACGATCGCCAATACGCATAGCTTCATCAAGGTCGTGGGAAATAAAGACGATGGTGCGTTGATGCTTCGCCTGTAATTTGGTGAGCTCATCCTGCATTTCGGTACGAATTAATGGATCAAGCGCTGAGAAAGCCTCATCCATGAGCAGAATATCGGGGTTGATCGCTAATGCGCGCGCTAAGCCGACGCGCTGGCGCATCCCGCCGGAAAGCTCGTCGGGATAGGCGTGAGCGTAATTTTCCAGCCCCACCTGACGTAGCGCATCCAGCGCTTTCTGCTGGCGCTCTTCGGCGGAAACGCCGGCCAGCTCCATACCGAAGGCGGTGTTATCCAACACGTTCATATGCGGCATCAGGGCGAATGACTGGAAAACCATCGCAATCTTTTTCCTGCGCACCTCGCGAAGCTCGGCATCTGAGATTTTGGCGATATCCACGCCGTCAATCAGCACCTGTCCGCGGGTGGGTTCAATCAGGCGATTGAGAAGGCGAACCATGGTGGATTTTCCTGAGCCGGAAAGTCCCATGATGACGAATATCTCGCCTTCTTCAATGGCCAGACTGGCGTCTTTAACGCCAAGCGATAGCCCCGTTTTTTCCAGTATTTGCTCTTTGCTAAGTCCTTTTTCAATGTATTTGAACGCGCGTTGCGGGTGCTCGCCAAATATCTTATAGAGATTCTTAATTTCTAATTTAATTGCCATGCAATAAATGATTTCCTGTCTTTAATTATATCGATATCGTACCTGGTGAAGTTTATTACCTGTTTACACCCTAACATACTGAGATTCTGTGACAACCCTCGATGTGAATAGCTAGCCAAAATCTGAAAGGAGAACTCTGGCTGAATTGCCCATGATATAAGGGCTGAGCCATCATATACGGCTGATGATATTTTTTGATTATGCATGAATAATGAATGGGAAAATTGGCTTAAATGAAGGAAATATGACGAGGGAATGGTCAGTAGATTATTTGTGTGATAATAAAGAATAATGTGAAATAGATCACTGGAGAATATGTTGATATATTCCCCAGCGATCGCGCGGTTAAAAGTCCCAATCGTCGTCGGCGGTTGCTTCGGTTTTACCCATGACATAAGAAGAACCGGAGCCGGAGAAAAAGTCGTGATTTTCATCGGCGTTTGGCGACAGCGCCGCAAGAATTGCCGGGTTTACGGCGGCCATTTCCGCCGGGAATAACGCCTCATAGCCAAGGTTCATCAATGCTTTATTGGCGTTGTAACAGAGGAACGCGTTGACGTCGTCGAGCCACGGGCTGTCGGCATACAATTCGCGGGTATAGGCCAGTTCGTTATCGTACAGATCCATCAGCAGATCAAAGGCGAAATTTTTCAACTCTTCGCGCTTAGCGGCGCTGACGATTTCCAACCCTTTTTGATATTTATAGCCAATATAGTAACCATGCACCGCTTCGTCGCGAATAATCAGACGGATTAAATCGGCGGTATTGGTCAGCTTGCCGCGGCTGGAAAAATGCATCGGCAGCCAGAACCCTGAATAGAAAAGAAACGATTCGAGGAACACGCTGGCGATTTTTTTCTTCAGCGGCTCATCGGCCTGGTAGTAATTGAGCATCAACTGCGCTTTGCGCTGTAGGGGAGCGTTCTCCTCGCTCCAGGCGTAGGCGGCATCGACATCCTTGCTCTGACACAGGGTCGAGAATATCGAACTATAGGAGCGAGCATGCACCGCTTCCATAAAGCTGATGTTCGACAGCACCGCCTCTTCATGTGGGGTGAGGGCGTCGGTCATCAACGCCGGGGCGCCGACGGTATTCTGGATGGTGTCGAGCAGCGTCAGTCCGGTAAAGACGCGGATGGTCAACTGCTGCTCCTGAGCCGTCAGAGTCTGCCAGTGTGGAATGTCGTTGGACAGCGGCACCTTCTCCGGCAACCAGAAGTTGCTGGTCAGGCGGTTCCACACCTCGAGGTCTTTGTCATCCTCGATTTTGTTCCAGTTGATGGCGCTGATGCGCGATAAGTGGGTCATCCTGTTCTCCTTACAGCGCGCAGGACACGCAGCCTTCGATTTCGGTACCTTCCAGCGCCAGCTGGCGCAGGCGAATGTAATACAGCGTCTTGATACCTTTCTTCCACGCGTAGATTTGCGCTTTGTTGATATCGCGGGTGGTGGCGGTATCCGGGAAGAACAGCGTCAGCGACAGCCCCTGATCGACATGTCGCGTGGCTTCGGCATAGGTATCGATAATTTTTTGCGGGCCGATTTCCCAGGCATCCTGATACAGCGCCAGATTGTCGTTAGTCATAAACGGCGCCGGATAGTACACGCGGCCGGTTTTACCTTCTTTACGGATCTCGATTTTCGCCACAATCGGATGAATGCTGGAGGTGGCATGGTTGATATAAGAGATCGAACCGGTCGGCGGGATCGCCTGCAAATTGCGGTTATAAATGCCGTAGCGCATCACGTCGTCGCGTAGCTGTCGCCACATCTCACGATCGGGCAGGGTAATGCCCGCGCGGGCGAACAGTTCGCGTACCCTGGCGGTTTTCGGCTGCCATTCACCCTGCAAATACTGCTGGAAATAGTCGCCGCTGGCGTAACGCGACTGCTCAAACCCGGCAAAACGTACTCCGCGCTCGCGCGCCATCGCCATAGAGGTGCGCAGGGCGTGCCAGGTGACGGTGTAGAAATAGAGATTAGTGAAGTCCAGCCCCTCCGGGCTGCCGTAGGCGATCCCTTCGCGGGCCAGATAGCCGTGCAGGTTCATCTGCCCAAGGCCAATGGCGTGCGATGCGGCATTACCCGCCGCCACCGATGGCACCGAGCGGATATCGCTCATATCGGAGACCGCCGTCAGGCCGCGGACCGCCACTTCGACGGTGCGGGCGAAGTCCGGCGAATCCATGGCGTGGGCGATATTCAGCGAGCCGAGATTGCAGGAAATGTCCTCGCCAACGATGGCGTAATCGAGATTTTCGTCAAAGGTGGAGGCGCTGTTGACCTGCAGGATCTCCGAACACAGATTGCTCATATTAATGCGCCCGGCAATCGGGTTGGCGCGGTTCACCGTATCCTCGAACATGATGTACGGATAGCCGGATTCAAACTGAATTTCCGCCAGCCGCTGGAACAGTTCGCGGGCGCGGATCCAGCGTTTGCGAACGCGGTCATCGGCCACCAGTTGTGCATACATCTCGCTGACCGCGATATCGCCAAAGGCTTTGCCATACAGCCGCTCAACGTCATAGGGCGAGAACAGCGCCATCTGCGCGTCTTCTTTCGCCAGCTGGAAGGTGATATCCGGAATGACTACTCCCAGCGACAGGGTTTTGATGCGGATCTTCTCATCCGCGTTTTCCCGCTTGGTATCGAGGAAACGTAAAATATCGGGGTGATGAGCATGTAGGTAAACCGCGCCGGCCCCCTGACGCGCTCCCAACTGATTGGCGTAAGAGAAGGCGTCTTCCAGCATTTTCATCACCGGCACCACCCCGGAGGATTGGTTTTCGATACGTTTAATCGGCGCGCCCGCTTCGCGCAGGTTGGAGAGCAGGAACGCCACGCCGCCGCCGCGTTTTGACAGCTGCAGGGCGGAGTTCACCGCCCGGCCAATCGACTCCATATTATCTTCGATACGCAGCAGGAAGCAGGAGACCAGCTCGCCGCGCTGCTGTTTACCGGCGTTGAGGAAGGTCGGCGTCGCTGGCTGAAAGCGCCCGGAGAGAATCTCATCGGCCAGCTGTCGCGCCAGGATTTCATCACCCTGGGCCAGGGTTAGCGCCACCATGCAGGCGCGGTCGGCGAAATGCTCCAGGTAGCGTTTGCCGTCGAAAGTGCGTAAGGCATAGCTGGTGTAGAACTTCCACGCGCCGAGGAAAGTACGGAAGCGAAAACCGTGTTGATGCGCGTGGGCGAAGAGGGCCAGCACGAAACGACGTTCATAGCGGGCCAGCACTGCCGGATCGTAATAACCTTCGTCGCTCAGCCATTGCAGCTTCTCCTCCAGCCCGGCGAACGGTACGCTGTTGGGGCGCACGTGGCTATGGATAAATGCTTCGACCGCCTGTTGGTCCTTTTCCAGGGGAATGCGGCCATTGCTGTCGTATAAGTTCAGCATCGCATTGAGGGCGTGGAAATCAGACGCCCCGGCGGTTACGCGTTCTGCGGTTGTCGTTGCCAAAATTCGCTTACTCCTTTACGCACGTTGTCGACATCTTGCTGGGTACCCATCAGCTCAAAACGATACAGATACGGCACGCCGCATTTCTGCGCGATGACCTCTCCCGCCCGGCCATAGGCCTCGCCGAAGTTACGGTTACCGGCGGCGATGACGCCGCGAATCAGCCGGCGATTATGCGGGTCGTTTAAAAAGCGGATCGCCTGGCGCGGCACGGCGCCTGCCGTTCCGCCGCCGCCGTAGCTGGGGACGATGAGAATATAGGGTTCGTCTACCTGAATTCGCTCGCGCTCGTTGAGCGGGATGCGCACGGCAGGCAGCGCCAGACGCTGCACAAAGCGATGCGTATTTTCAGAGCTGCTGGAGAAGTAGACGATGAGGCTCATAGGCTGGCCGTAGCCGCGGCGGGACGCAGGCGATTAATCATATCGGGGCGGAAGCCCGACCAGCGGGTTTCCCCGGCTATTACCACCGGTAATTGCTGGAATCCCTGCTCGCGCAGCATGTCGATGGCTTCCGGGTGTTGGTCGATGTTGACCATATCGAAGGCGAAACCGCGGCTCTCCATCGCGCGTTTGGTGGCATGGCATTGCACGCAGTCATTTCGAGTGTAAATAATAATGCGCATGATTCGTATTTCCATTTAAGATAACAAGACGGCGTAAAACATCGCGCCGAACGTTATGGGCTTACCGTTCAGGAAATACTAGATGTAGTTATTTAAAACTTCAACCACGCAATATATAGAGTTTTTCGATAAGTTATCCCCCACCAACTAGCCCGGCGGGGGAGGGAAGTCGATACGCGAAAATTACATCCGCATCGCGACCGCCAGACGGTTGAAGGCGTTCATCAGGCTGATGGCGAAGGTTAAATCGCTAATCTGGCGGGGCGTAAAATGCTCTTCTAAAGGCAGGTACACCTCATCTTCGGCGTGGCTGGCTGCGATATCGGTTACCGATTCCGCCCATGCCAGGGCCGCGCGTTCCGCGGCGCTGAAGTGGGCGCTTACGCGCCAGCCTGCCAGCGCATCCAGTTTGCTCTGGTCAACGCCGGCTTTGCGTAGCGCTTTGCTGTGCATCTCAAGGCAAAAAGCGCAGCCGTTAATTTGCGACACCCGCAAATAGACCAGCTCCACCATCATGCTGCCCAATTCGCTTTTTTCCAGCGCTATGCTGGCCTGAACCAACCCCTTATAGATTTCCGGGCTCAGTTCGCTATACGGCTGACGTAATGTGGTCATCTTGCAGTTCTCCTCTCTAAGACCCGGGCAAAATAGCACTATAATGGACTGCATTAGATAGCCATATTGTGATGAAAAAAGCAGACCATAATGGAAGCCAAAAAAGTGCCGTACTACCAGCGTATCGCCCGCCAGCTGAAATCAGCGATTGAGAATGGCGAGCTGGCGCCGGGAAGCCGTCTGCCCGCGAGCAGAGTTTATGCGCAGGAGCTTGGCGTATCGCGGGCGACGATTGAAAATGCCTGGGGCGAGTTGGTGGCCCAGGGCTGGCTGGAGCGCCGCGGCCAGGCGGGCACCTTTGTCAGCGAGCGGCTGAGCCCGCGGCAGGTCACGGCTCAGCGACCGGCGACGGGCCGGGGATCCTCCGCGCAGCTGCCTTTTCAAATGGGGTTGCCGGCACTGGATCTTTTTCCGCGCGGGCTGTGGGCGCGGGTGATGGGGCGGCGGCTACGGACGCAATCGCGCTTCGACCTCGCGCCCGGCGATCCCTGCGGCGAACCGGTTCTCCGTCAGGCGATTGTCGACTATTTGCGCCTGTCGCGCAGCATCGAGTGCCAGCCGGAGCAAGTTGTGATTAGCGGCAACTATGCGGCCTCGATGGCGTTGATTTTGCGTACCCTTGCGCAGCCGGGGCAGCATATGTGGATGGAGGATCCGGGATATCCGTTCATTCGCCCGGTGGTTAGCGCGGCGGGGGTCAATATCGATCCGGTACCGGTTGACCAACAGGGAATGAATATCGACTGGGCGCAGACACACTATCCTCAGGCGCGCTTTGCGCTGTTAACTCCAGCGCATCAAAGCCCGATCGGCGTGGCCCTATCGCTGGAGAGACGTCGACAGATATTACAGTGGGCGGCGCAGCGCGATAGCTGGATTATTGAAGATGACTACGACAGTGAATTTCGCTATCAGGGGAAGCCGCTACCGCCGCTGAAAAGCCTTGATGCGCCACAGCGGGTACTGTACGCCGGGTCATTTAGTAAATCGATGTTTCCCGCGCTGCGCGTCGCGTGGCTGGTGGTACCGCAGCCGTTGGCGGCGCGGTTTCGTTGTCAGGCCGAATTGAGCCACTGTAATGTGCCGACCTTATGGCAGCAGACGTTAGCGGACTTCATCAATGACGGGCATTTCTGGCGTCATCTAAAAAAAATGCGCGCCAGCTACGCGTTGCGCAGGCAGTGGCTGGAGTCGGCGCTGCAGGCGCAGGGTTTTCAGGTGGTACCGCAGTCCGGCGGGATCCAATTGGTGATGGCGGTGAAGGGGGACGATCGCGAGCAGGCCCGTCGCTGCCAACGTGCCGGGCTGGCGGTGCAGGCGTTGAGCGACTGGCGCATGCTTAGCCGTGGTGAGGGCGGGCTATTGATGAGTTTTACCAATATCACGTCGGCGGTGATGGCACGTGAAGTGGTAGGCGAACTTAAGCAAGCGCTGGCCAGCGTGGAATAATAAAAAACCCTGCGCACCATTGGGACGCAGGGTCAGACGCGTATTTGTTATCTTCACATGTAGTCTATCGATACTATTATCGACGCAAATTAAGCAAAACGCCAATAAACACCCCAACGGCGGCGGCGGCGCCAACGCTCTGCCAGGGTTTATCACGCACGTAGCTGTCGGCGCAGCCGGCGGCATCGCGGGCGCGTTCAACGGTATCATAGGCCGCCTGGCGCAGGCGGGTATTGCCGTTCAGGCGGGCGCGCGTCTCTTTCAGCAGCGACTGCGCTTTTTTACGCGCGTTCTCCGCTTCATCTTTCGCATCGCTACCCCATGATTTCAGCACTTCTTCCAGCGTATCCGCTAATTGGCTGACTTCGTTATGAATATCCTCGGCGCTTTCATCAATGTCGTTGCGGTTCACACGGTTAGCCATTGGTTTCTCCCTCTTTTCCATTCGAGTTATTAAGTGTAGGACATGATTTTGCATTATGCTTTTGCGGGAGTTTATGGAATTTTCTGAAAGCGCTGCTATTCGTGAATAAGGTAAGGTAAATGTGCGGTAAAAGATAACGAGGAATCAGTATGTATTTAAGACCCGATGAGGTGGCGCGTGTTCTTGAAAAAGCCGGCTTCACCATGGATGTTGTGACGCAAAAAGCGTATGGATATCGCCGTGGCGATAATTATGTTTATGTGAACCGCGAAGCGCGCATGGGGCGTACCGCTTTAGTTATTCATCCGGCGCTTAAAGAGCGCAGTAATTCACTGGCGGAACCCGCCAGCGAGATTAAAACTTGCGACCATTATGAACAGTTCCCGCTCTATTTGGCGGGTGATGCGCAGCAGCATTACGGTATTCCACATGGTTTTAGTTCGCGGATGGCGCTTGAGCGTTTTCTGAACGGTCTGTTTGGCGAGGCGCAGCCGCAGATGTCTCACGGCTGAATAATCTAATGCGGGCTGCTTTGAAGCAGGCGACTGGCAGCGGCCAGTCGCCGAAAGATGAGGATCAGGCTTTAGCTTGCTGATAAGGGCTGACGCGGAACAGGCGGCGGCAGAAGTCGAGAAAGTAGCCGTATACTGCACCCATCATCATTGATACCAGAATGTTTGAACTGACCGCGGCGGCAATTTGATGCCAGTCTGCTCCTACCGACAGCAGAATTAATACATACACCGGCGACTGGAAAGTCACATACGCGACGACATCAGCAATGTTCTTCATCCATCCCGAGGTGCTGATTCGGCGCGCCTGGCGCATAGCGAAGTCGCGATAGAAGCCATAAGGCACCGCAATAATAATGTTGACCGGGATCGCGACCAGTCGTGAAGATAACGACTGCTCAAAAGTCATTCCGGAGAGGAAAATTTCGATCATCATATTGACAACGGTGCAGTAGACCACCATTGCAAAGGTGTCTGCTACCGCATGACGCAAGCGGGATTGAGCAGAGAACATCGGTATGCTCCTCGAAAAATGAAGTCAATAACGCCGAAAAGTGCGCATGGTGTAGCGGTTTTGGGCTGCCTGTTTTGATGTGTGTAGAGTATATCTCTGCATAGTAAGTGACAACTAGCTATAAATTTTTATTTATCGCCTTTTTGTCGATAAAACACTCTGTGAACTGGCGTTTTGCTCAGCTTGCGCTACTTTTGTTCCTTTTTTTGATTATGTTGTTTAATATCAAATAGATATGATTTTGTTTTGTAAGGTGACGAGTAAGCATGACAGGGGAAGGGAGGTTGATAAGGCGGGCGCCTGATTACGTAATGTGATACTGGTCACTATTGGCGTTATTTACTGGATGAATGCCTTTTTATCAGCATTTGATGCTGTATGTAAATAATGGGTTTTATTCTGATTATGTGAATTTAAATTCATTGTCGTAAAGCTATTGGCATTCCCCACGGCGGGCGATGATTTTATAACTCACTGAAGTGGCTATAAATATAACATTATGAATATTATCATGTCGCACTATGCATTATTCATCTGCGCTAGGCTGTATTTATGTTCTATTTCGCTATTACCCACCAATAAATTTCAGCGCGTTCATAGGCGTAATCCTGTACATATTTATTTGAATAAGCTAAGGCTGGAAATAAATATACATATCTATTAAACTGACCAGGTAATTCTTGTTTTATTTTTTCGATTTGGGATTTTTGATCTTTATGTCTTTTATGTTACAAAAACTGAATAATATTCGCTCACTGCGTGCTATGGCGCGTGAATTCTCCACTGACGTGCTTGAAGAGATGCTGGAAAAACTCAGGATCGTCACTGAAGAAAAACGTGAAGAGCAGCAGAAGACGCAACAGCAGCAGGCGGAATATCAGGAAAAAATTAATACCTGGCTGGAATTAATGGTTGCTGACGGTATTTCACCTGATGAATTAGCGCTGCATGAAATGGCCCCGGCGAAAAGCAGTAAAAAACGTCAGCCGCGCCCGGCGAAATATCGTTATACCGATCATACCGGCGCAGAAAAAACCTGGACTGGCCAGGGCCGTATGCCCAAGCCGATCGCTTTGGCCGTCGCGCAGGGGCAATCACTTGAGAGCTTCCTGATCTAAACAGAGATTGTTTAAACGGTGGGGAAACCCACCGTTTTGCTTAGCAAACGCCGAAATCGCCTTCTTCGGTATAAGGCGTAACATCAACCGCTTTCAGAGTAAATTTCTCACCCTGCTCGTTACTCGCCTGAACAACGATCAGGCTATCGCCATTCACTTCCACTACCTTCAATTTTGGCCCGCCGACGCGCGGTTGTACCAGATCGCCTGTTGTAAACATGGTGTCTCTCCTGAGCATTGGTAACAACTAAGAACCTAAACGATAGCTCAACGACGCTGACGGATTCAACGATCGTGCTGCTTTTTGTTAAAACAATTTATGGGTAGATGTATTATCTTTGTTAATGGTTTTTGTGGCGCTGCGGTGAGTGAAACTGAGACTGCTGGCGCAGAATGATTCAAAACAGAACATGGTCAGATAAGCGAATATGAAGTATATCATTTTACTTATTATTATAATTGCTGTGCTCTACGTCCATTATCGCGGAAAAGTTCGCTATCGTTTCTGGCGTCAGCTTTCCGACCATTCAACTTTTACCGCTCCTCTTAACGGGTTTATGTACCTCTTTTCGCGTGTGCCGAATACCCCGTTTCTGCGTCCGGAGACGTTTCCGGAACTTGCGATATTACAAAAGAACTGGCTGGTTATTCGTGAAGAGGGGATTAATCTGCAGCGTCTGGAGCAAATAAAAGCGGCGGAAAAATATAATGATGCCGGATTTAACTCATTTTTTAAAACCGGTTGGAAACGGTTTTACCTGAAATGGTATGAAGACGCGCATCCCTCCGCAAGCCAGCTATGTCCAAAAACGACCGAACTGCTGCGCGGCATTCCTTCGGTTAAAGCGGCAATGTTCGCCACGTTACCTGATGGTAGCCGTTTGCCTCGCCACCGTGACCCTTATGCCGGGTCGCTGCGTTTTCATCTTGGGCTGGCGACGCCGAATGACGATCGCTGTTTTATTGAAGTGGACGGCGAACGCTATAGCTGGCGCGATGGCGAAGGCGTGCTATTTGACGAAACCTATATTCACTATGCGGAAAATACCAGCGGTGAGAACCGGCTGATTCTGTTTTGCGATATCGAACGGCCCATGCGTTACCGCTGGGCGCAGAAGGTGAACCACTGGCTGGGGCGAAATTTAATGAGCGCCGCCGCCGCGCCGAACGATATCGGCGACCGTACCGGCGGGATTAACCGCAGCTTCCGCTACATTTATCAAATCCGCATTGTCGGCAAGCGTTTGAAAAAATGGAATAAAACGGTTTACTACATCGTCAAATGGCTACTTTTCGGCGGCATTGCGCTACTCATCTGGCAGGCGTTTTAACGTCGGTTCCACGGCATGACCGCCAGCAGGCGCGCCATGCCGCAGAAACCGGTGAGGCCAGCGAAAGTGAGCCCCGCGCCAACGAAACCGCTCAGCAAGAAAAAGCCGCTGTTGACGGCGTATCCCAGCACTACTCCCAGCAAAATCAGCGCGCCGGCGGCGATTTGCACCTGGCGCATTAGCGGCAGCGGCTGGGATTTATCTTCGACTATCGGCAAACCCGCCGCTCGCCATGCCTGAATACCGCCAGCCAGTAGCTTAACCTGCGCGGGCGCGGCGGCGGTGGCCAGAAGGCTGGCGTTATTTTGCGTGCGCGAGCCGGCCTGGCAGTGAAAAATGATTGTTTCTCCCGGCTGCGCATTGAGCGCCGCGCCGTGAGTCAGTTGCTCTAATGGCAGCAGCGTCGCCGCCGGAATATGCTCACGAGCGTATTCGTCGGCAGCGCGGATATCAATCAGCCGTGCGCCCTGGGCGATAAGCGCCTGGGCTTCGTTGGCTGTAACGGTGGCGATAGTCATAAGGACTCCTTACGGGCAGTAAATGGTTTTCAGCGTGGCGATGACCTGCTGAACGGCGGGATGGGTAATGAAATAGCGCAGGCGCTGGGCATCACGTTCGCTGTCGATAAGCCCCTCATCGCGCATCCGCGCGAGATGTTGAGAGGTAGCGGAAGGGCTCAGGCCAGTGATTTGCGCCAGTTCTCCTGCGGTTGTACGCGGGGCTTCGCAAAGCATGCACAGAATCAGTAGCCGGTGGGGATTACTCATCGCTTTCAGCAGGACAGCGGCTTCCCCGGCGCTGGCCTGCAGTTGTTGTGCTGTGGTCATTTTATTTTAGTCTTTTCTAAATTTAGATTATTCTAAAATAAAAGCTGACCCTTTACCAGCCCACAGAAGCAGCGGATCTCACGCCAGCTGAGCGGCCCTGGCAATATGCTGGCGGGCGTGGGCGATACCTGCATCACGGCCGTGCGGGCGAATATCCATCCCTTCGGCATAGATAAATTCAACGTCGCTAATCCCCATCAATCCCAGCACCGCGCGCAGGTAAGGGGTGACCGCATCGCTGGGTTGCCCGTCATGGACGCCGCCGCGCGAACTAATGACTACTGCACGCACGCCTTCAACCAACCCCTGCGGCCAGGTCTCGGTATAGCGGAAGGTTTCCCGCGCTCGCGCCACCAGATCGAACCAGTTTTTGAGATCGGTTGGCACGTTGAGGTTATACATCGGCGCGCCGATCACCAGCAGATCGCTGGCCTTTAACTCGCCGATGAGTGAATCAGAGAGGGCAACCCCTTGCTGAATCGCCGGACGCGAGTCTTGCGCGCCGCGCAGCGCGGCAAACAGCGCGCCGTCGAGTTTCGGCAAGGCGAGGGTGGTCAGATCGTGTTCGACGACCGAATCCTGATGACCGGCCTCGCGGCGGGTCTGCATATATTCATCTATTAGCTGGTTGGTTAGCGACGCCGGGCCGTTGATGCTGGATTTTAAAATCAATACGTTACTCATGACGGACTCCTCATAAAGTTGATGGTCCGCAGGGTAACACTGTCTATTTTTCTCCAGTAGTGACATTATTTTTTATCATTGTATCCACTCAGGAACCAATCAATGCGCAGTGATTTAAATGCGATCCCGGTATTTGTCGCCGTCGTCGAGTGCGGCAACTTTGCGCAAGCCGCCGAGAAGCTGAGCGTGACGCGCTCCGCCGTCGGCAAGACCATTTCCCGGCTGGAGCAGCGGCTTGGCGTCGCGCTGTTTCAGCGCACCACGCGTCGGCAGGCGTTGACCGAAGAAGGCGAGGTCTTTTATCTGCAATCCCGCCGGGCGCTGGATAACCTGCGGGATGCGGAAAATGAAATTCAGCGCGGGAAAACCCAGGTGCAAGGGCGGCTGCGAATCAGCCTGCCGGTGCTGTTTGGCCAGCGCTGCGTGGCGCCGATATTGTTTCCTCTTAGCCAACGTTATCCTGAGCTTAAGCTCGAGCTGTCGTTTAGCGACCGCCAGGTCAATCTGTTTGAAGAAGGGTTCGATATGGCGATACGTATCGGCGCGTTGAGCGACTCCAGCTTTCTTAAGGCCCGGCGTTTAGGCCAGCACGGCATGATTCTTTGCGCATCGCCGTTATATCTACGACATCGGCCAGCGCCGCAGACGCCGGAAGAACTGCACGAGCATCTTACTATTGGCTATCTCTACGCCGGGCAGATGCAGAAATGGCATTTGCGCGATGCGCAGGGAGCGGCGCTCGCGTTTCGCCCTCAGCCCGGACTGGCAATGGATGATTTCGCCGCCATCGCCGCGGCGGCAAAAAGCGGGCTGGGAATCGCCTGGCTGCCGGATTGGCTGGTGGCCGACGAACTAGCGCGGGGAGAACTCCAGCAAATATTGCCGTCGTCGGTCAGCGGCAGCTTTGCGATCAGCGCCGTCTGGCCGGAAGCGGCATGGGTGCCGCAGAAAATTCGCGTAGTGGTAGATGAACTGCTGGCGCGGCTGCCGCAGCAGTTAGCCGGTGGTAAAAACCAGGAGGATTCTTCAGCGTCAGGTTAATCCGGGCTTAAGGTATTCTGGCGATAATGACAGCATGATGACTGTGACGAGAACTCGCCATGAACCTGTTAGAAACGTTTAACCAGAGCGCCTTCCTCGCGCTGAATGCCGGGCCTGGTACGCCGGACAGCCTATTGCTGCTGGCGCGATTCTCCGCCAGCTGGATTATCCTTTTAGTCCCGGCGATATTGCTGGGATTATGGTTCCTTGGCGGTCGGCAGGGGCATCGACAGGCGCTGTTTTGCGCCATGACGATTTTGATAGCGTTAGGGTTGGGGTTTGCCTGTGGAACGCTGTGGTTCCATCCGCGGCCGTTTATGATGCCGTTGGGCCATACCTGGATAAGCCACCCGGCGGATAACTCTTTCCCAAGCGATCACGGCACCGTAATGTTCAGCGCCGCTTTCGCGCTGCTGTCATTACGCCTGCGCGGCATGGGGCTGCTGGTGCTGGCGGCGGCGCTACCGGTAGCGTGGGCGCGTATTTTTCTCGGCGTCCATTTCCCGCTGGATATGCTGGGCGCGGCGCTGATTTCAGCACTGGGCCTCTGCGTGGCAAAAGTGGTGTGGCAACGGCTGGGGCAGACGCTGGTGGCGCTGTGCGAAGCGCTGAGTCGCCGTCTCTTCTCCTGGCTGCCGGCGCGCTTTACGCCGTAGTCACTTCCTTTGTACACGCGCGGCCCGTCGATACAGCGTGCTGCGCGCGACGCCTAACGCCTGCGCCGCTTTACTCACATTGCCGTTAAAGCGGGCCAGCGTATCGGCAATCAGCTTTGCGTCATGTTGTTGAAGCCCGCCTGGAGCGCTGGTTTGCTGCGCGCTTTGATACTCCTCGGGCAGCGCCGCGACGCCCAGGCATTCGCCATCGTCCGCCAGCGCCAACAGGACTTTGAGCAGGCTTTGCAACTGACGCACGTTCCCCGGCCAACGACATAATGTCAGTTGCTGAATCAGCGCATCGGAGAGCGTGATATGGCGTTCTGCCGCGCCAAGCGAGCGCCACAGCGCTGGAATAAACTGCTTGAGTTCAGGCCATTGGCATAGCGGCGGAATGGTAAAAGCATACTCGCGCAGGCGGTAGAGCAGGTCCTCGCGAAACGCGCCTTCGGCGACGCGCTGCGCGAGATGACGGTGGGTGGCGCAAATCAAGGCGAAGTTCACCGGCGCGCTGCGATTCCCGCCCAGCGGCATGACCTCTTTTTCCTGCAATACCCGCAGCAGACGGGTTTGCAGAGCCAGCGGCATATCGCCGATTTCATCGAGGAACAGCACTCCGCCATCGGCTTCGCGAATTTTGCCGATATAGCCGTTTTTATTTGCGCCGGTAAAGGCCCCCGCCTGATAACCGAAAAGCTCCGATTCAATCAGCGATTCGGGGATGGCCGCGCAGTTGATGGCGACGAATTTACCGCTGCGCCAGCGGCTATGCGCATGCAACTCACGGCTGAGGAACTCTTTACCGCAGCCGGTTTCCCCTTCGATACACAATGCGATACCGGCGTTGAGTAAGCGGACCATTTTCTCGCCTTCGCCGGATGCGCAAAACGGCAGGTTGAGCGCTGGTTGCGCGGGGACGGCGACGCTGGCGCGGGTTGGCGCGCGCAGACGGTAGTAGTAGCCACGTTGCTGGAAGGTCATCGGCAGCGGCACGCTAACCGCCGTTTGCGTCAGGCGAGGGAACAACTGCTGGAAGGTCATTTTCCCTATCTGTCCGGCCTGCAGGCCCAGTTCGCGGATGGCCAGCCGATTGGCCGCGGTCAGCAGGTTATCGGAGAAGACCAGCAGCAGCTCTTCGGCGCTATCGAGCTTCTGCACCCGCGAGTGCAGGCTCATTAACCACTGCTGCGGATGCAGGCTCTGTTTCACCCACAGATATTCAATCTGTTTGGCGGCCTCTTTAATCCACGCCAGAGAGTGGGGATGCGGGATATGCGCCGGGCCGGAAATATCCAGCGCCCCGGCAATCTGGCCATCGGGGCTTTGTAGGGGTACCGCCGCGCAGTACAAATCCTGATTACGGGTTAAATAGTGTTGACGGCCTTCGACTTCGCAGCTGTCGTCAATCGCCAGCGCGGTACCGATAGCGTTGGTGCCGCGACCGCTTTCGCTCCAGATATTGCCAGGCTCCAGCGCGAAGCTTTGCGCTTTTTTCATTGCCGCGCTATTGCCGAAGGTTTGGAGCACCAGCCCGCTGGCATCGGAAAGAATAACTACCGATTGCAGCCCGGCGGCACGTTGCGCCAGCGGCGTCGCCACCGGTTGCGCCAGCCGCTGTAGGCTGCGGTTGCTTTCCAGCACATCGGCCAGTTCGCCGCCGCGCAGGCGCGGAAACTCGTCGCTCGTTGGCTGCAGGCCGTAGCGCTGGCTGCGTTGCCAGGAGTCGCTCAGCAGCGCGCTGGACTGCGCCTCGGGGGTGATAGTGAACGGATTTCCTTGCACGGCGCACCTCGTGGTCGGCTGGGTTGTGTTGCAATATTGTAGCTATTTGGTTTTATTGGTGTTGCGATTCGCAACACAGAAGCGGGATCCTGTGCGACAAAAAGGATGCGAATTGGCAAGGGGATATATTTAATTATATGAAACTTATTAAGTTTATTAGGAGTGCGTAAAATTGGCATAACCCCTGCTACAGGAGAAAGCGTGCAGCGGACAATAGCAAAAAACACCACGCCGCTGCGCCTTAACCCTACAGAAGGAGATTGCTATGCGTTATGTTCATCCTGGCAAACCGGGCGCTTTGGTTTCATTCAAATCGGCCTACGGCAACTTCATAGACGGTAAATTCGTCGAGCCGTTAAGCGGCGAATATTTCATGAATACTTCTCCCGTCGATGGGAGCAACATTGCGCAGTTTCCCCGCTCCGACGCCAAAGATATTGATTTTGCCCTTGATGCGGCACACCGGGCGGCGGACGCCTGGGGGCGAACCTCGGTACAGCAGCGTTCCCATCTTCTGCTGCAGGTTGCCGACCGCATTCAGGAGAATCTGGAGTATCTGGCGGTTGCGGAGAGCTGGGATAACGGTAAACCGATCCGCGAAACCCTGAACGCCGACCTGCCGCTGGCGGTCGATCATTTCCGTTATTTCGCCGGTTGTCTGCGCGCGCAGGAAGGTAGTACCGCCGAAATTGATGACACCACCGTGGCTTATCATTTCCACGAACCGTTGGGCGTGGTCGGGCAAATTATTCCGTGGAACTTCCCGCTGCTGATGGCGGCATGGAAACTGGCGCCCGCGCTGGCGGCAGGCAACTGCGTGGTCTTAAAACCGGCGGAGCAGACGCCGCTAAGTATTACTTTGCTGATGGAAATCATCGGCGATCTGTTCCCGGCTGGGGTGTTGAACGTGGTACAGGGCTTTGGCAAAGAGGCCGGCGAAGCGCTAGCCACCAGCAAGCGGATCGCCAAAATCGCCTTTACCGGTTCGACGCCGGTGGGCCGTCATATTATGGCCTGCGCGGCGGAGAATATTATTCCCTGTACCGTTGAGCTGGGCGGCAAATCGCCGAATATCTATTTCGCCGACGTAATGGATGGTGAGGAGGAGTTTATCGAGAAGGCGGTGGAAGGGCTGGTACTGGGCTTCTTCAATCAGGGGGAAGTTTGTACCTGTCCATCGCGCGCGTTGATCCACGAATCGATCTACGAGCCGTTTATGGAGCGGGTAATGGCGAAAGTGATGCAGATCCGTCGCGGCGATCCGTTTGATACCGAAACGATGATCGGCGCTCAGGCATCACGCCAGCAGTTCGATAAGATCCTGTCGTATATCAAGATCGCTCGTGATGAAGGCGGGCAGATCCTCACCGGCGGCGATCGCGCGAGCATTACCGCCGAGCTGGATAGCGGCTTCTATATTCAGCCGACGCTGATTAAAGGGCACAACGAGATGCGCAGCTTCCAGGAGGAGATCTTTGGCCCGGTCATCGGCGTGACCACCTTTAAGGACGAGGCTGAGGCGCTGGCGATTGCTAACCAGACGCAGTTTGGTTTAGGGGCCGGGGTATGGACGCGGGATACCAACCTGGCGTACCGCATGGGGCGCGGCATCAAGGCCGGACGAGTGTGGACTAACTGCTATCACGTTTACCCGGCGCATGCCGCGTTTGGCGGCTATAAGCAGTCCGGCGTCGGGCGGGAAACCCACAAGATGGCGCTGGAAGCCTATCAACAGACCAAAAACCTGCTGGTGAGCTACGGCACCGCGCCGTTGGGGCTATTCTGATTCATTTATAACGGCTGACCCGGGGGCGGCGTAAGCGCCTTCCCCGGGCTACCTATGGCACTGGGTCACCCATTGCACTGGATCTGTAGGCCCGCGCAAGCGTAGCGCCGCCGGGCAATATCCGCGGATAAGGCGCCGCTTTTGCGCCGGATGGCGGCTTCGCCTTATCCGGCCTACGGTCTGTGCGGCCAGCCTTTAATTTATTCACCATGCTGGCTGAAACTGCCGGTGTTGGTGGCCTCAAAATCGCTGAGACGTTCCCGGAAGGCCGGGGCAGCCCGCATGGATGCGGGCTGAGGGCCGTGACTTGCAGGGACGCAGCCTCGGCCCGACCCGGAGCCTGCAGGGATAAGTCGAAGGTACCACGAAGTGGCGATTTTGGCGGCCAGAGCCCTCTGTGCGCTCCCTGCACCATGAGAGCCATAACGCAGAAGAAATATCGGGAGCGCAATGTGCTCTGAATTAACACAAAGCACATGTTTTCCGTACACAAAACCGTTGCAAACCGATAACAGTAGCACCGGGCGGCGCCCGGTCCTATCTTATTGTTTGCGCTTTCCAGCAGCGGACCTGCGCGCCATTCGCTTGCGCCTCCAGCGGCTGAGGCCGTTCGCAGCCCTGGCTGGCGTAAGGACAGCGTTCCCGAAAGTAGCAGCCCGTCGGCAGCCGGCGGTTGCCCGGTAGTTCGGTATTGCGCACGCCTTCGCCTAACGGTGAGCCGATGCGCGGTACCGACTCCATCAATAGCCGGGTATAAGGATGCGCAGGATTATCCAGCACCTGCCGCGCCTCGCCCATTTCAACGATTTGCCCGAGATACATCACCGCCACCCGATCGCTCATATGACGTATCACCGAGACGTTGTGCGAAATCAGCACGTAGGTGAGATTCTGCCGCTGCTGCAGTTCGACCAGCAGATTAAGGATCTGCGCCTGCACCGAGATGTCCAGCGCCGAAGTCGGCTCATCGAGCACGATAATCTCCGGCTGCGACGAGAGCGCGCGGGCGATGGCGATACGCTGGCGCTGGCCGCCGGAAAAAGCGTGCGGCAGCCGATCGAGATATTCGCTACGGATCCCCACCTGTAGCGCCAGCTGCTCGGCGAGATCGCGACGCGCCTTTTCAGGCATGCGCGACTGGATCCACACCGGTTCGGTGATGGTGCGCCAGACCGGTAGCCGCGGATCCAGCGACGAGAGCGGATCCTGAAACACCATCTGCATGCGTCCACTCTGGTTTTCGCCGCGCGCCGGCGCGCGGGTGAAGTGGCCGGAAGAGGGCTTTAGCATGCCCATCAGCAGCTTCGCCAGGGTGCTTTTCCCACAGCCGGATTCGCCCACGATCCCTAAGGTTTCGCCGCGTCTGGCCGTCATATCCAGCCCATTTAGCGCATAGACGCGTTCGATGACTTTCCCGCGCCAGTTTTTCTGCGCGGCGAACGTCAGGTGCACATCATTGAGGGTTAATAGCGTCTCAGACATGGGCATTCTCCCGTTGCGGATACCAGCAGGCAGCCTGTCTGTCGGCGGCGTTATCATGAGCCTGCAGCGTAGGGGTAATACCGCAGGCTTCACCCGCGGCGAAGCAGCGTTCGCGGAAGGCGCAGCCGGCGGGAAGACGCGCCAGATTCGGCACGGTGCCGGGGATAGAACGTAGCGGCGCGCGCGGTTCGCCATTATCGGGGGCGCTGTTTAACAGACCGATAGAGTAGGGATGCTGGGGATGTTGCAGCACCTCTGCGGTTTTGCCGCTTTCAATGACCGCGCCGGCGTACATGACGTACAGCCGATCGCACACCTGAGAAACCACCGCCATATCGTGACTGATAAACAGCACAGCCGTGCCGGTCGCCTGGGCCTTTTGCTTCAGCAGGCGCAACACCTGACGCTGCACGGTGACGTCCAGCGCGGTGGTCGGTTCGTCGGCAATCAGCAGGTCGGGCTCGCAAGAAAAGGCGATAGCGATCATCACCCGCTGGCGCATGCCGCCGGAGAGTTCGAAAGGATAGCGCTTGAGCACGCTTTGCGGGTCGGCGATTTGCATATCCGCCAGCAGCCCGACGGCGCGGGCGCGCGCCTCACGCAGCGACATGGGACGGTGCTGGCGGATGACGTCTACCATCTGCTTACCGATACGTCGGGTGGGGTTAAGCGCGGTCATCGGCTCCTGAAAAATCATCGCGACCTTGCTGCCGCGAATATCGCGTAGCGTTTTTTCCGTCAGGGTGAGCATATCGTGGCCCATCAGGGTGATAGCGCCGCTATGAATATGATAGCTGCCGGCGGAGAGCAGACGCATCGCCAGCATCGCGGTCACCGATTTACCGGAACCCGACTCGCCCACCACGCCGACGATTTCGCCGCGATCGATGTGCAGCGAGATATTATTCAGCACGTTGACCTGGCCCTGATAGACCGGGAAACTCAGGCGAACGTTATCGATAGTTAAGACCCTATTTTCCATTAGTTGCGCCCTCCGGCCTTGGGATCCAGCAGATCCTGGATGCCATCGCCAAACAGGTTAAAGCCGACGGCGGTGATCAGGATCGCCGCCCCGGGGAAGGCGCAGTACCACCACTGATCGAGCACGTAGTTGCGACCGTTAGCGACCATCGCGCCCCATTCCGCGGTAGGCTGCTGGGCGCCGAGGCCAATAAAACCGAGCGTGGCGGCCATCAGGATCGCGCTGCCGATATCCAGCGAGGCCTGCACCACCAGCGGCGGCAGGGCGTTACGCAGAATATGCCAGCTGATCAGATGCCAGCGCGAGGCGCCAAACGTCACCGAGGCCTCGACGAAAGTATGCTGACGCACGACCAGCGTCTGGCCGCGGGCCAGTCGCACGTAAAATGGAATACGCACGATGGCGATCGCCAGCATCGCGTTGAACAGGCTCGGGCCTAACGCCGCCGCCAGCGCCATGGTCAGCACCAGCGACGGAATCGACAGCATAATGTCCATCAAGCGCATAATTAGCGCGTCGCTGCGCCCGCCCAATACCCCGGATAGGCAGCCCAGCAGCGAACCGCTGATCCCGGCGATCAATACCACCGCCAGCCCGGCGGCCACCGACTGCTGGCTGCCGATCAGCACGCGGCTGAACAGATCGCGGCCAACCTCGTCGGTACCAAACCAGTGAGCGAACGACGGCGCCTGCAGACGCGCGGCAAGATTAATGGCGTTAGGATCGTGCGGCGTCAGCCACGGCGAGAAGATCATTAAAAACAGCATAACCAGCATGACAGCCGCGCCAATCAGCGTTAGCGGGCTCTGGCGGATCAACCACCAACGACGCTTCCAGTGGCCGCTTTTTTCAGCCTTTGGCCGTGGAAGCGGTTGTTCCTGAGTCATCATCACTTAGCTTTCTCCCCGACCCATGCGCGGGTCGATCCATAAATAGAGCAGGTCGACTACCAGGTTGACCAGTACGTAAGCAAAGGAGACCAAGATGGCGAAGCCCATCACGGCGGGGAAATCGAGCGCCTGAATCGAAGACACCACGTAGGCGCCCATCCCCGGCCAGGCGAACACCGTCTCCGTGAGCACTGCGCCGTACAGCAGATCGCCCAGCGCCAGCCCGAGCACGGTGATGGAGGGGATCAGCGCGTTGGGTAGCGCATAGCGCACCACAATGGTGAATTTCGGCAGGCCGCTGGCTAGCGCGGTACGAATGTAGTCCTCATTGAGCTGCTCGAGCATCGCCGAGCGGATCTGCCGGGCGACGATGCCAAGATGAACGAAGGCAAGGGTGGCCGCCGGTAAAATGAGGTGCTGCAGGGCATTGAAGAAGACCTCGACATTGCCTTCCAGCAGTGAATCCAGCAGATAAAAACCGCTGACGCGGGTGGGCGGATCGAACCAGTCATCGAGCCTGCCGCTGCCGGGCAGCCAGTCGAGCTTGCCGTAAAACAAGACGATTACTCCGAGACCGAGCCAGAATGCCGGAGTCGAGATGCCGGTCAGCGCCATCAGGCGCACCAGGTGATCGGTCCAGCGATTGCGGTATACCGCCGACAGCACGCCGAGCGGGATGCCGACCAGCAGGGCAATCAGCAGCGCGCAAAAGGCCAGCTCCAGCGTCGCCGGGAAGAAGGTTTTTAAATCTTCCAGTACCGGGCGGCCGGTGCGAATCGAGGTGCCGAGATCGCCGTGGAGCAGGGCGTCAACGTAGCGGGCAAATTGCTGCCAGAGCGGTAAATCCAGCCCCAACTGCTGGCGAATATGGCGGACGATTTCCTCGCTGGCGCGATCGCCCGCCAGCAGCCGCGCCGGGTCGCCGGGAATCAGGTGCGAAATAATAAACGTAATCACGCAGACGCCGGCGACGACTAATATCAGCCCCCAACAGCGCTGTCGTATTAAACCCCAGAAACTCATGATGACGCTCCTCGGCCGGGCCTGTGACGGCCCGACCAGACAAGATGGAGAGACGGCCCGCTACTTGTGCATGTCGGCGATATTGTAAATCTGCTCAAGCATCGGGTTGAAAACGAAGCCTTTCACCTCTTTGTTCATGGCGACCTGATAGTTTTTCTGGAACAGATAGACGTAGGCGGCGTCATCAATGACGGTCTTTTGCGCCTGCTGATAATCTTTGGTTCGCGCCGCCTGATCGGTGGTGGCGACCGCCTGTTTCAACAACGCATCAACCTGCGGGTTGTCGTAGAACGCACGGTTTCCCGGCAGCCCTTTTTTGTCCGACTCGAACCAGTAGTTCATAAACATATAGGGGTCGGCGAAGTCCGGGCTCCAGTTACCGATAGCGATGTCGTAATCACCTTTACCCACGCGCTCGCGCATGGTGGCGTTGGCCAGTTTCTCCAGCTTGACCTGGATACCCAGCGCCTGCAGATTGGCCTGGGTGGAGAGCGCAATCGGCTCCCAGTTCGGATCGTTATCGGAGTAGAGGAACGTCAGCGTTTTCGGCTTATCCGCCACCTTATCCAGCGCCGCTTTGGCTTTGTCGAGATCTAATGAATACTGCATGGCGCTGGCGTCGTAGCCCCACATCCCATCGGGGATCGGCCCGCGCATCTGCTTACCGTTACCGCCGAGAATGCCGTCGACCATGCCTTTATAGTCCGTTGCCCACGACACCGCGCGACGCAGATCCGCCTGGTTCATCGGCGCTTTGCTGTTGTTGAGATACAGATAGGTGACGCGCAGCGCCGGGTAGTCGTAGACCGCCACCTTGTCCTCTTTCTTCAACGCCGCAAACTGATCGACCGGCAGGGCGTCGGCGATATCCAAATCGCCCTTGGTCAACTGCAGACGACGGGCGGCGCTTTCGCCGATGATTTTCACCGTGACGCGCTTAAAGGCCGGTTTGTTGCCGCTGAAGTGCGGGTTGGGCACCAGCACCAACTGTTGCCCTTTCTGCCAGCGCTGCAGGCTATACGCGCCGGAGCCCGCGGTGTGCTCGGCCAGATAGGCGCGGGCGTCATCGGCGGCGTTGGCTTTCAGCACCGCCGGGTTAATGATGGAGGCGCCGTCATTGGCGAGGGTATGCAGGAATGGCGCGAAAGATTCCGGCAGCGTGAAACGAACGGTGGCCGGATCGACGACATCTACCTTCAGCCCGCTGGGAAACGCCTCCGATGGCCCCTGTTTAATACGCATCAGGCGTTCAAAAGAGAGTTTGACCGCCTCTGCCGTCACCGGCGAGCCGTCGTCAAACTGCGCGCCTTTGCGCAGGGTGAAGGTCCAGGTTTTGCCGTCGTCGGAGGCCTGCCAGTTTTCGGCGAGATCCCCTTCGACATCGGTGGAACCTTTACCATTATCGGTTTTGTATTTGACCAGCCGCTGATAGGCCGGGTAGGTCACCGTCCAGTCATTGTTATCGATGGTGACGGCCGGGTCGAGCGTTTGCGGGTCAGCGGCTTTGCCGATCACCAGCATATCTTTCGGCACCGCGGCAAAGGCGGAAGGGATGGCGGCGCAGAGCGCGGCGGCTAACAGTAACGGGCGAAAACCTAAGGATGCTGGGCGAGTCATGTTCATGGTGAAACTCCGTCAATCTGAGCGGGGGAGAAACAGGCGAAAACATCGTCGAGTAGCGGATAACCGGCCGCGCCCGGTAGTTCGAAGTGCCACCATTCCGTGGTAATGCCTTTAAAGCCGCCGCCGAACATAATGGCGTTCAGCAACAGGCGATTACGCTGCGCCTCCTGCGCCACCGCCGGGTGGTAGGGATGCGAGCGATCGTCCATTTCGTCAAAGGCGGTGCCCATGTCGAGTAGGTTGTTGTGGTCATCGAGTAGCGTTACGTCGATGGCGGTGCCGCGGCTGTGGTTGGAACCGATATCGGCCGGCACGACGTAATCCTGGTTCGGGCAGGCATTCCACAGCAGCTGCTGGGCGCTCTGTGGACGATAGGCGTCAAGCACCAGCAGGCGATAGCCCGCAAGCGCAGCAATGGCGATGGATTTCTCCAGCGCGACGGCCGCATCGGGGTGCAGCAGGCAGCGGGCTTCGCGATAAATCGGTTGGCCGGTAATGTTATCGGCGGTGGCGTATTTCAGGTCGACAGGCAGCGTGGGAAAACGCGCGGCGATATCCACCAGGGAAAGATGGCTCATCGAAAATTTCCTTAACGTTCAAACTGACCAAATTCCTGCTGCAGCGCGCGGTTCGCGGCAAGGCGGCTGGAGAGGCTCGGCCCCAGCCGTTCCACCACCGCGGAGAGCAGCAGATTAAAAAGACAACCGATCGGCGCCAGCGAATCCCAGAAGTGGCCGGTATCGGTTTTCACCTGTAGTAAATCAACCGGATAGTCGCGCGCCCACGGGCACCAGATATCGGTGACCAGCGCGGTGGCAACTCCGCGTTCGCAGGCGACCCGGCAAAACTGGCGCGCGGCGACGGAGTAAGCGCGGGTATCGGTCAGCACCACATAGGGGTGCTGGTATTCAGAATTCAATGATTCCAGCCAGCTACCAGAGCTGCCGTCGGCGTAGGTCACGCGCGGGCGCAGGTATTCCAGATGGCTGAAGAACGTGTTGGCGATGCCGCGAGTCGACTGAATGCCAATGATGATAACCGCGTCGGCCTCGGCGATGCGTTGACTGACGCGGGCGAAGGTCGGTTCCTGCGCCAGTTGGTAGACATAGCGAATGGCATCCAGCTCCATCTGCAACGACAGGCTGGCGCGATCCGGCTGCGCCTGCTGCTGTGACCAGGAGTCAAGCCGGTCAATCACTCCCCACTGGCGATAGGGCGTTGATGCGGGCTCTTTCAGGCTGTGCTTCACGTCATCGAGATTGCGATAGCCCAGCTTGCGCAGATAGCGGCCTACGGTTATCCCGCTGGTGCCGGTGGCCTGCGCAATGCTGTCGGCGGTCTCAAACGGGATATGCTCCCGATGGCTTAACAGCCAACTGCCAATACGCTTTTCGCTCGGCGTGAGCTGGCTGAAAGTGGATTCAATAATGTGAAACAAGCCGTTGCTATCGTTCATCTCTGCCCTTAATGATAGTTCGCTCTCATTTAACAGAATTCTGATACTCAATTAACAAAGCACGATGTGTGCCAGCTATTGCGGGAAATAGTATTTCCAGCAATATCGCTAATCTATTGGGAGGTGAGCGGATCCTGAGCGTAGGATTTGGTTATTCATTGCACAAATCAGGTGCAATGAATCCTGGTTGTGCATCACAAAAATAAAACATATCGTTAACAATGTGGTTGTGGGCCGGAGCGGTAGAGAGATAATTTTGCTTGCCGTCAGCGACAGACAGAGTGATAACCAAAAAACTGATGATTAAAAAAGGATCATAAAATGAAAGTGAAGGCGGTGCTTGCCCTGACGCTATCCCTGGCCGCACTGGCGGGCCATGCGCGCGATATGCAGTCGATTCAACAAAGCGGCGAGTTAAAAGTCGGCGTACCGGGGGACTACGCGCCGTTGGCGTTTCATAACGGCGCTGGCGAACTTATCGGCTACGACGTCGATATGGCGCACGATCTGGGTAAAACGCTGGGAGTGAAGGTGACGTTTATTATCACCAGCTGGCCAACGTTATCCACGGATTTAAAAGCCGATAAGTTTGATATCGCTATGGGAGGCGTAACGGAGACGACGGCACGCGCGAAAGATTTCTCCCTGAGCCATCCGGTGGTGGCCAATGGTAAAATCGCCCTGGCGAACTGCAGCGCCGCGCCAGCGCTCGGCAGCCTTGAAAAAATCGACCAGCCGAATGTGAAGGTGATTGTGAACCCCGGCGGCACCAACCAAAGTTTCGTTGATGAACATATCAAGCATGCGCAGATCATCCGCGTGCAGAACAATGTTGATAATCTGCAGGCGCTGCGGCAAAAAACTGCCGATATGATGGTGACCGACCTGATTGAAGGGGACTATTATCAGAGCAAGGAGCCCGGCGTGTTCTGCGTAGCGAATGAGACGCCGTTTCCCGGCACCGCCAGCTATAAGGTTTATATGATGAATAAGGATAATCCGGCGCTACTTGAGAAAGTGAACCACTGGCTGGATGGTCAGGACAAAAATGTGCTCAAGAGAAAGTGGAAAATTCAGGGATAATTCACGCTGCCGCCAGCGCACGAGATTCTGGCGGACAACTCAACTAGCTTTGCGACGGCGCTTTCTGTCGCGCCTGATAGCGGAAATAGCAGTAGTAACCGATTGAGGCGGTCAGACAAAGCATGTAGCCGAACGACTCGCTACCCTCTTCAACGGTGTTTTTCACCACCCGCGCGTAGTTCTCATCAAGTACGGCGTACCATAAGCCATGCATGCCGAACAATCGTGAGAAGACCAGAATCGCCAGCAGGCCGCTTATCATCATGCCGTAGTAAGGCGTGCGGGTGTATTGCGCCAGTTGCGACAGCGTTTGACGAGAATGGCGCAGTGGAACGATTAGCGCGGCTATCGTCGTTGCCAGCGCGAACCATACCCAGCTACCGTGAGAAATAAGGTCAAAAAGCGCGTCCAGTTCGCGGATCAGCATCGCCAGGAAGAAGCCGCCAACGAGGATATTACAGTAGCGCAGGAGCTCATATTTTTTCGCCAGCAGGAAGTGAATCAGCACGATTATCGCCAGCACGCCCTCCTGCACCACCTCGGTAAGCGAAATCTCCGGAATATCGTTGCCAAACACCCGGATATCCACCCACAAACAAAGTACTGCGATGGCGGAAGCCACCGCCGCGCCGAGAAAGAAAAGTAAGCTTCTGATGACAGACATTAACACCACTATTTATGTTCAAAACAGCAATGATAAGTATCATGAATGTTACTTCCTGTTCACTTTGTGCGACATCGCGGCGTGTTTTAAACCTTTTGAGCTATTTAGCGCTAAATAGCGCAACTACAGGTGAGAAAGGGGAGCTTTGCTCCCCCCAGACTGCTGACAAAGAAGGAAAAAGCGTGGTTTTTCCTTCTTTGTGGTTATCAGCCGAAAACCAATAAATTGATTTTCCTTGTTATTTGTCTCTTGCAATCTGTAAGTCCAACGGTTGCATGAGGTTTGTCATCAATCTCAGGGGGGCTTTGCTCACCCTGCTTAGCGGGTAATTCAGACAATATCATCGACCACGCCGCCATCGACCCGCAGCGCGGCGCCGGAGGTGGCAGAAGCCTGCGGCGAACAGACGTAGACCACCATATTGGCCACCTCATCCACCGAGGCCGCACGCTGAATAACGGAAGCGGGGCGCTGCGCCATAACAAACTCTTTCGCCAGTTGTTCCAGCGGCTTACCGGTGCGGGCGACTTCCTCTTTCATCATTTCGGCAAAACCGTCTGAGAGGGTCGGGCCGGGCAGCACGCTGTTTACGGTGACGCCGCTGCCGGCGACGTATTTCGCCAGCCCGCGGGCCAGCGACAGCTGCGCGGTTTTGGTCACGCCGTAGTGGATCATATCGGCGGGAATATTGCGTGCCGATTCGGAGGAGATAAAGACCACCCGTCCCCAGCCTTTACGCACCATGGCGGGCAACAGCGCGCGTGACAGGCGAACGCCGGACATCACGTTGGTTTGCCAGTAGTTTTCCCAGGTGGCGTCATCGGTGGCGTAAAAATCCTGCGGGCCGTAAATACCGGCGTTATTCACCAGGATATCGACTTCATTCACCGCCTGCAGCAGTTGACTCACCCCGGCGGCGTCACTGAGATCGGCCACTGCGGGATAGGGCCTGAATCCCGGCACCTCCTGTTGCAGCCGCGCCATCGCCGCATTAACGCTATGTTCGCTGCGGCCGTTGATAATCACTTCCGCGCCGCTGGCCGCCAGCCCCTTCGCAATGGCGTAACCAATACCGGCCGTGGACGCCGTCACCAGCGCGACTTTCCCCGATAAATCAATATTCATGGTTGAGCCTTTTTTATGGAATGGAGTAGTAAGCGTAGCAGGTGGGAATTGGGGGGGCTTTACCACATCAACAAATTCGATAGCGATATCGAAATTATCCGTTAGAGCACAGGATTAAATTACTCTAATAATACTAGCAGTACTAACAAGATAAGAACATTTATCCGATGTTAATGCGGGAAATAACCTCACGTTTTTCCTGATGAGTGCGCTTGCGGGATAGCTTAAACAGATAAACATTCCTTTGGTATAACCGTGCGTCTGAGCCTGTGTACCGGCATCCGGAGTCAATGATAAAAGTAAAAATAAGCATACGGAGATTTTAAATGTTTATCCGACCACTGAAATTAACTCAGCACGTCGATGTACAGGGCCCAGAAAATGCGACGACAGTGATTCTTCTTCACTCGTTAGGAACGGATATGCATCTTTGGGATCTGCAAATGCCGCGATTAACCGAGCGTTATCGAGTAGTCCGCCTGGATATTCGCGGACATGGACTCAGTGCCGTCGACGCGTTGCCTTTTTCAATGGAAGATCTTGCCGATGATGTTATTGCTGTTGTCGATCATCTGAACATCAATCAGTTCTATGTCGTCGGTGTTTCAATTGGCGGCACGATAGCACAATGGATTGGCTTCAAATTACCGCAACGCGTACAGGGGATGGTGATTATTGATACTTCGCTGGTGAATGCCGCTCCGCCCTCGCTATGGCGCGCAAGGGCGGAGGATGTTTTCCAGCATGGTCTTGAGCACCTTGAGAGAGGAATTATCAGTAATTGGGTCACGCCGCAATTTATCGACTCGCCTGAGGCTGACGGTCTGAGGAAAATGCTGCGCAATACAACGGTCGAAGCTTTCTCCGGGTGTTCTTTAGCTATTGCCGATACTGATTTGACTAATATGAATATCCATGGAGTTAGTGCGGTTATAGTCAGGGGAGCGGAAGATAAGCTGACTCCGCAAGACTACGCGCAACGTCTGGCGAAAAAGCGTAATGCCGAATTACATGTTATCCCCGGCGCTTCACATTTACCTAATTTAGAAAAACCGGATGCGCTTACCGATGAGATCATTACATTTATTGAGAAAGCGCAAACACATTAATAGATCAATGCCGCGATAAGGGGCCAATCAGCGCGGCTAATGAGAAAATGCAGCGACAGGCGGTAATTTCTGTCGCCAGAATGGAGTAAATGATATGAATCGTCGGTTATTTATTGGCGGCTGCCTGGGATTATGTGCGGGCGCCGTCGCGTTGCCTGCCGCGTTAAAATGGCTAGGTTCTGCAGATGATACTATTGAGATGGAGTTGGATAGTGGCATCGTCACGATAAAGTTATTTTCTGATATTGCCCCTAATCATGTGGCGCGGATTAAGACACTCGTACAGTCTAAATTTTATGATGGTATGCCTTTTTCCAGGGTTATTGATGGGTTTATGGCGCAAACTGGTGAGCCGCTACAAAATACACGGTTTGATCCCCGCGTAATGCCAAAACTGGCTGCGGAGATTAATCATTTACCGTTTGAACGCGGCACTATTGGCATGGCCAGATCGCGAAATCCGCACAGTGCTTGCCATCAATTTTTTATCACCTCAACCCGCGCTCGATATTTAGATCAAAATTATACCGTCGTTGGTCAGGTTACCAAAGGAATGGAATGGGTGGATAAACTCCGCCGTGGTGATGCCGAGTTGGGCACGGTGGTTAATCCGGATGTGATTAAACGCATGCGTCTGGTGACTACCCATACCGTGTAGTTCCACGTTGCTAAAATATCTGTTGCAGGAGTAGTTTCTAAATGCCCAGTATTACTGTATCTACATCAGCAAGATATCGGTTGGATTCCGCCGCCTTTGCTGAATTTTCGATTGCCCTGGCAAATTTAGCCAAAGAGATACTGCAAGCTAAAGACAATAATATCCACATTACTTATCTCACTGCTGAAATCGGCTATGGTACGCCAGTTTATGTCGAGGCAAAACTCAGACAAGAAATATTTCGTAGCGAGCCGGTGATGAATGAATTTTTACATCAGGTAGATTTGTTAATTAAAGAGAGGATCGGCGTTGTGGCGAGAATTCGCTGTTTCCTTTATCAAGCCAATAATATTTTCGCTAAAAATTAAAGGATAAAATATGAATGAAAAATTGCCAATGAAGGACCTTGGGGATGTCTTAGTGACTGCGGTTAGCGATGGCTACTTGCAGGTTGACTTCGGGCTACTGGCAAATGTAGATGAAACGGAGTGCAGGGCCATTCAGCAAAAATCCTGTCCTGAGGAACCAAATTCAGTTCATATCAATACCTTTTTAGTGCAACAGCAGGGGAAGAATATCCTCATTGATAGCGGTGCTGGTGGCATTAAAGGTTGGGGGGGCGGTTTAGTTAAGAATTTAGCTAAACTGGGCTTACAACCAGATGATATTGATGCCGTTCTACTCACTCATGCTCATCCCGATCATATTGGTGGCCTGGTCAATGCTCAGGGAGAAGCTATATTTCCTCGCGCGGAGCTATTCATCAGTCGTGATGAATATGATTATCTGCAAGACGATAACCAGTTTGCGACGGTCAGCGATCGCGTTAAAGGTAATTTCCTGTTGGCGCGCAGCGTTTTTAAACAGTATCAAGATCGGCTTCAGTTAATTGATGATGGTGAAGTGCTTGCCGGCATACGTGCTATTCCCTTGAAAGGCCATACACCTGGACATACCGGCTATAGCATTGTCGGGAGTCATAACAGCCTATTGATTTGGGGGGATATTGTGCATTTCCCACATATTCAGCTATTAAAGCCGGATGTCACTATCGCCTTTGATTATGATCCACAGTTGGCAGCGGAGACGCGTGCGCGCATCCTTGAGATGGCCAGCTCCGATCAAGTTCTTGTTGGCGGTATGCATTTTGGTCAGCAGGGTTTTGGTTATATTAAAAAGCTTAACACAGGATATTGCATTATTACCGATGAGTAATAGACATTAATCTGAGTCGATACTGCTTTGCCGTTATTAATTTTTATACCAGTAATCATCTTTCTATTTCAGAATAACTTGGTGATATAAAAATACCATCTGTGGAGGAGTGTAATGAGTTCTGTAATAACAAAAGAAATGAGTAGTGATGAGCTTTACGGTGAAGCACATATCACGCCAGGGATGCAACCAATAGCGGCAGGAGCATTTTCAGTGCGGCCTAAGCTTCCTTCCATCACCGGAAGCAGGTTTTGGGCTGCTTTTTTAGTTTTTTTATTTCATGCATCATTGCCCAGCGATCTCGCCCCATTCGCTAATCCGACGATTCAACATATCTATACCGTTATTGTCGGTAAAGCTGGTTGGCTGGGAGTGTCATATTTCTTTATTTTGAGCGGGTTTATCATGGTATGGTCCGCGAAAGATACGGATACCGTTGGTGATTTTTATCTGCGGCGTTTTGCTAAAATTTATCCAACACATTTCCTGACATGGTTGGTTGCATTTTTAATTGGTGCAGTCAGTATTTATCAATATAAATTATGGTCGACCAATCTGCTGTTGGTGAATACCTGGTTTAACGATGTACATTACTTTTTCGTTGGTAACCGGCCGAGTTGGTCTTTATGCATCGAAGCGATGTTTTATCTCTCTTTTCCATTCCTTTACCGGATTATGAAGACGATCCCGACAAAGCATGATTTATTTGCTCTGTTGTTGGTCACAATGGCATCGTTAGCAGTCCAGGTTGCGATCTATCTGTGGGCTGAACCGAATAAAATGATGGGAGCATTCCCTATTTCTCAACATCATTTCTGGATTTCGTATATTTTCCCTCCGGCACGTATTTTTGAGTTTCTGGCCGGTATGTTTGCTGCACGACTACTCATCAATGGCCGGGCAATTATGTTGTCGAAAACGGTATCACTTGCCTTACTGGTGGCAACGTATATTGCTTCTATGTATATTCCATACCAATTTAGTATGAGTGTCGTATTTATCATTCCTGTTTGCTTGTTAATTACCTCTTTTGCCGGCGATGACTTGAAAACCAGGAAAACTGCATTGAATTCGCCAACCTCGGTTTGGTTAGGAGAGATCTCTTATGCATTCTATATGGTTCATTTCTTAGTACTGTTTTATTTTTTGAATTTAACGGCAGGAAGAAAGTTTGATTTAGCTGAAGGGATTGGGCTTATCGCTGTTGCTCTGGTTCTGTCAATTGCTTTCGCCGCTTTTTTATACAAATACTTCGAAGTACCAATGATGAAAACGATCCTGGCAAAGTTTCGGGAAAGAAGGTTGGTCAGCCTGCGCGAACCCTCGTGATGACAGATTGAATATTCAGCATTTCTGGTGGGAGGCATGCGTCAATGAGATGCACTCCCACGCTTTACTGCTTAATCAGTATGAAAGCCGCAGCTTTCTACAAGATTTTCCTTGAATGACAACATATCCCCGCTAATCACCTTTACCGATCGTCTTCGATAGGTTGGTGTATTTTATAATATGGTGCGAGCATAATTCTTGCAGTTCATATGAGTTAGTTAATAACCGATATCGCGCAGCCGAGGATCCTGGAACACAGAGGTCATCATACCGGTGAATTTGGCGATATCCAGATAGGCACAGTCTGTTCGGTACACCAACTCTATTTTGAAGTCATTGAACTGCCCGGAGAGCTGATGAATCTTAATCTTGCTCTTAACTTCACTACTAATAGAACAGCGCAACACCAACGATACCCCTTTACCCGCGGCAATGCTTGAGAACAGCACTGGATAAGATCCGCATTCAACGACACGTTTTGGCGTGATATTGCCTTCATTGAACAGCACATTGAAGTTGCGCGTAGACGTTGCACATTTTTTACTACTGAGCAAAAAGACTTCGCCATCCAGACTGGAGATATCAGTAATAGGAGGTTGATTTTTGTCGGTGATAATTACCAGCTCGCTTGAGAGCAATATGGAACGTGCATGTTGTGTATTGGAAAATCCGGCGCCAATAATTACCGCATCAAATTCGTTTTTATCAAAGGCGCTGAGCAAACTAATTGTGTTGCCGATTGATATGTCGATGTTCCAGCCCAGCTCCTGGCCTAAATCAATCAAGGAACTAATAATATAGGGGGGTAAACATTCAATTATTCCAACTCTTATCGTCAACTGACTGCTTTTAGAGTAGGAAATGTTGTTTTTGCAATCGTCCGCCAGGTTCAGAATTTTGAGTGCATACTCATAAAGTATCTGGCCTTGCGCTGTGGGAGTGCATCCTTCGGTTTTCCTGTCTAACAGGGTGACATCCAGGTTGTCCTCGAGACTTCGTATTCGGTGGGAAATGCTTGATTGCACTCGATTCAGGCGCTCTGCGGCTTGGGTTATATTCCCTGTCTCCACCACCGTCACGAACGCAAGAAGTTCACTTAGCTTCATTTGAGACCTCATGCTAAAAGTTAGTTTAATGTTGCAATTGTATTTATAATTTGTGACGTTTGTTTTGTCATCATGTTTCTAATTGCCAGTGTTGGTAGTGCTGGCCAGAGAGCGTCACAGCGAAGACGTTCGACATCAATAAGCTTATTCGTATATCAATTCGTATGCCCTGAATCTCCATTGCAATGAGCCATGCTCTGTTGAATATCATTAAGGTATCAATCTTTTCGATGAATACCTCGATTTTATTCGCTGGTTTTTTATTGCTGCGCCAATTACGATTTAATCAGTAAGGCCAATTATTCATTTTATAATCAAGTGGTTACGCATCCTCTTGTATTCAGTCATCTCGCTTTTCTGGCCTTTATTACTCGTATTGATGAAACCTTCATTTCGTTTATGGGATAAAACATGGCGCACGCTGAGTTTGATAAAATAATGATCGATCTGGTTGATTATGCCTACGAGCAAACAGCCTTTAATAATGAGACGCTCCGGATGGCGCGTTTTTGTCTGCTGGATTCAATAGGCTGCGCGATAGCCGCCTCTACAGATGCCGACTGTTCCAGACTCATGCGCAGCGCGCAATTCAGTCGCAACCCTCAGGGGGTCCCGGTCATGGGGACGCCATTGCGGTTAGGGCCAATCGAAGCGGCTTTTCAAATTGGTTCGATGATCCGCTGGCTTGAGTTTAACGATACCTGGCTGGCGCAAGAGTGGGGACATCCGTCCGATAACCTTGGGGCAATCCTGGCCGCTGCCGCGTGGCGGAGCCTCTCCGATAGCGCCCAGCCAGAGGTGAGTATGGCGGCGGTTCTGAACACCATGGTCAGGGCGTATGAAATTCATGGCGTACTGTGCCTGTCGAACTGTTTTAATGCGCTAGGTATTGATCATGTCGTGCTGGTCAAGGTGGCTTCGGCGATTGCAGCCGCACAGATCATGGGATTATCGAAGGATCAGGCGCTGAGTGCGCTTTCCAACGTGATAATTGATGGCCATGCGCTCAGAACTTACCGACATGCACCTAATGCAGGCACCCGTAAATCATGGGCCGCCGGCGATGCCACAGCTCGCGGACTGCAATTGGCGCTGTTTGCCCAGGCAGATGAGATGGGGTATCCGACGGCGTTAACGGCTAAACGCTGGGGATTTGATGATGCGGTGCTACGCGGTCAGTCGTTCAACCTGACGCGAGATCTCTCAGACTTCGTCATCAATAACATATTGTTTAAAGTTCCCAATCCTGCTGAATATCATGCTCAGACCGCGGTCGAGGCGGCAATTAACCTGCGTGAAAAAATACTTGCCGCCGGTTATTCACCTGAATCAATCGAATATGTTCGCGTTGAAACGACGCGTCCGGCGATTCAAATTATTGATAAATCAGGTGTGCTGAATAACTCAGCCGATCGCGACCACTGCCTGCAATATATGGTAGCGGTAGGGCTACAAACTGGAAATCTGACGATTAGGGATTTCCATGAGCCATTGGCCTGCGATCCGCAACTGGAAGCCTTACGCCACAAAATTACCTGTACTGAACGTCCTTCTTTTACCGAAAGCTACTACGACCCAGAAAAACGCGCGATCCCGAATGCGCTGTACATTAAATGTCGTGGAATGACGGAGGAGATTGCCGAGCTTATTGAATATCCGCTTGGTCACGTCCGCCGTCGTGAGGAGTGTTTTGACGCACTGCTAACCAAATTCCATCTGAATCTTTCAGACAGCCCGCTACGCGATCGGGCGGACAGACTGGCCGATATCCTGACCACTGGCCCGGCGCTTGAGACTATGTCTGTTAATGAGTTCCTGAAACTTTTTTCCTGGCATTAATCCATTTCTGAATCATTGACATAAATTTATAACGCTAAAGGTGAATGAAGTGAAAAAGGCAATACTGGTTGGCTGTGGTGCAGAGATTGGCGCAAATCTGTTGATTCAAAACGATCCGCAGAATGATGGTTTCGTGGTGCAGACCGTAGTAACGAATCCGCCTGCTACTGATAAACACTATCCGGAGTTACGTCCGATTGATGGCATTGTGGCGCGTCTGGCGATGGCGCAACCTGGCATTCAATCCCGGGTCGAGATAATCAATGACGATACGCTGCAAATTGACGGTCGTGAAATTCATTTCTTCTTTGGCGATTTAGCCAAAGTGTGCCCACCCGTTAACGGGCGCTTTGATATCGGTTTTATTGCCACCAGCAAACAGGATATGGATCAGCACAGTCCTGTGGCTCGCAACATGCAGGAGCTGGCCAATGTAGTGCTGGGTGTCGCTGAGGCTGATAGCCTAAAAAGTATTTATGGCTGCCTTGGCGATCTGACGAGTGACGATATCAGTACGATTCAGCGTAAGGTAGTAAGTTCTGGTATGTACTGTCTGGGTTCCTGCCAGACCAATGGGATGCATGCTTCATTACGTGTTGTGGTTGAGGCACTAAATGCTATCCATGGCAACGCTTCGCAAATTGTGTCGGTTGAAACCGATATTGTGCATCCAGATACGCCGAATGGCGTACTTGGCACTCGCTCCTTTGAAGGCCGTATGCAGGATGCTCGCGACAATCTGCGTCCCAGCTTCTCGCAAATTGCCATGAGCCAGAAAAAAGTTATGCCGTGGGCGCCGTTGGTGAATACGGTGTCGCTTCGCGCGCCAGTTCATGCCCCTGGCTATCAGATTAACCGCTTTATCGTCGAAGATAACGGTGCTTTAACGACTGGTTTAATTGAAGCCGCTATTGAGCGCGTGAACAAGCTGCATCCTCATGTAGTGATGGCCTCGCGGTCGCCTCTTGGGGGACGCGCTTATGCTTATGAGCGCCGCTGTTCGACAATTCTCTCTGACGCTAACCATTTACTCATTCTTCGACCCGCATATCTGGCGAAGCAGAATCTGAGCGAAGTGATTATCCAGTCCTTTGTTAACAATTCGGTAGGGTATACCGCAGTTGTTCGCGCCGTTGCGCGCAATATTGCCCAAGGTCTACCGGTGGCGACCTTTCAGGAGATTGAAAAATGACACGTTCCCATACCGTTGATTTTTTAAATTCTGGTTTTGTGGTGAAAACCGCCATGTCTCCTGATTTCAATAGCAAGCTAAAGGCTGAGGTTGAGCAAATCCGCGCGTTACATACTCTTTATCCGGAACTGATGGTGCCGGTGTTACATGAGGGGGTTGCCGCCGGACGTCAGTTTTATGTTCTGGAAAAGAAAGCCTCACTTCCGCTATCGGCTATCGTGCTTGATGAACAAAGGACGCTCGCGGCGCGGCGCAAAATAGTTCTGAATGCCCTGGAGAACATCCAAACCGCGATTGGACTGGAGATAGAAAACCAACCTGCACGGGTCAGCGATATGCCAGCCAGGTTGCAGGAGGAGTGGGAAGCTACGCGATTTGCGCACGATCTGTTTGATAAACCGGTTTTACTGAATGGCGTCCGTTTTAGCATTACCGCCAGAGAGGTTATCGAAAAAGCGATCGAGATGGCGCGTAGTGAAGAATTCCGATCGGTAGAAAAGGCTCATTTCAATTTTCACTTTGGCAACGTGCTTTATGACGAAGAACGTTCATTGACTCATTTCATCGATCCTGATTTTTCCGTCAGTGGCCTCGATCCCCTTTTCGGCTTTTCGCGCTTTGCTTTTTCGTTCTGGCATGAGCTGGCAGCCGAGGTTGAAGACGCAGTGAAAATGGTACCGATGTCTGACGCACTCATGTTTGTTCTGGCGAAACAGGATTACGGCAATATTCTCAGCGAAATTCCGGAAATTGGCGGTATTTCCGGGCTGCTGCCGATAATGGGCGAGAATATGCGTCATCGCTTTTATGTCCTCACCGCTTACTGCTTCCTCAGGAGCATCCGTATTAATGGCAGCAAGCAGCCGTGGAAAACGCCGCGCTCTCCGGTTATCGCCCGGCCTGAGGAGGTACTTATGCTTGGGATGCTGACCTATCTCGAAGGGGCGAGCGTCGCGAGCGAAAGTCTGTGCGCGTAATTTCATTCTAATAAAGGACCTGCGGATATGTCGTTGGTAAGTAGTAGTACTCTTGATCAAGGTTTTGAGGCGCCGAGGCGCTATTTAGCCGCCGCGGCCATATTAATTGGCGTGCTGATGGCGGCGCTGGATAGCTCTATTGTCAATATCGCATTGCCCACCATTGCCAGTGCGTTACAGGTCGATTCGGCGTCCAGTATCTGGATCACCAACGGCTATCAGGTAGCCAGCGCGGCGACGATGCTGATTTGCGCGTCCCTGGGCAGCAGAATCGGTGAGAAGCGTTTTTACACGGCGGGAATGGTGTTATTTACGCTCTCTTCGCTGGGCTGTAGCCTTGCGCCGACCTTTGGCGTACTGGTTACCATGCGGATACTACAAGGGGTAAGTTATGCGGTCATGATAAGCGTGGGGCTGGGATTGTACCGGGTTATTTTTCCACCTCGCGCGCTAGGAACGATATTCGGGCTGAATGCGCTGGCCTTTGCGGTTGGCACGGCAATCGGTCCGGCGTTGGGCGGACTTATCATTTCGTATCTTTCCTGGCCGTGGCTTTTCTATATCAATATCCCGCTTGGCGGCGCTGCGATTATTTTCTCCCTGATTTCATTAGGGGCGGATAACGAAAAGGAGAAGGGCTTTGATTGGGCAGGGGCTCTGAGTTCGGCAGCGGCATTGGGCTTGATGGTGGTGGCAGTCGATCAAATTGGCCGCTGGGAGAGCCTGACGCTTATCTATTGCGCGGCGGCGTCAGTGGCGTTATTTGCTTTCTTTATTATCGTCCAGACACGAGCAAAGCACCCCTTATTGCCGCTTGATATATTTCGTTCACGGCAATATAGCTTTGCGGTGCTTTCATCCGTCTCTATGTTCGTGGCTCAGGGAATGGCGCTGGTCGGCTTACCGTTTGTGTTGCAACATAGCTATCACTATTCAGTGCTTGAATCGGCGTTTATCTTTACGCCGTGGCCGGTGGCTGTCGCCTTCTGCGCCCCGGTAGCGGGAAGACTGTCAAACCGTTTTAATCCGACGCAAATTTCTACCGTCGGGGTGGTTATCTTTTGTCTTGGCTTAGGGTCGTTGGCGCTATTGCCGCACGCCGCGACGGTGAATGATTTCTTGTGGCGCGTTGCCGTTTGCGGGGTGGGGTATGGCTTATTCCTGCCGCCAAACAACAAGGAGATGTTTGCCAATGTTTCAGCAAATCGCACGGTAACGGCCTCCGGCGTGCTATCAACGGCCAGGACGACAGGGCAGTCCATCGGTGCGGCGCTGGTGGCGATGGTCATTGCGCTGTTGAACGGCTTAACCGGCCCGGGCGGCGCACAGTTTGCCGTTTATGTGTTTGGCTTCGCCTGCGCTATTGCGGCAATATCCTCTATTGCCAGCACCTTACGCTTGCATCGCTAAAGAAGGGAATGCCGGTAGTGGTGAAAATGCAACCGCTACTGGCATGTTCGATTATGTGTTTTTAGCATTTTTACCCGCTTAGCTCCGGTATAAAATTTTTAATACATTCAGCAAAACAGATTGTTTTCTTTCGTTATAATAAGGCACTTGAATGCGCTGACGCCCGGACTGGACCTGCTTTCTGATGCTGGACATACAAAATATCGCCTGCCTGCGGGATGAACGAACCCTTTTTACCCACTTATCGTTTTCGGTACAGCCAGGCGAGATTATTCAAATTTCAGGCCCCAACGGCGCGGGAAAAACCTCGTTATTACATCTCTTAACCGGGTTATCGACGCCAGAAGAAGGGGAAATTCTCTGGCAGGGAAAACCGCTGCGGCGTACTCGCGATAGCTGGCACGCGCAGCTCTTATGGCTCGGTCATCAGGTTGGTGTGAAAGGGGCGCTCACGGCGGACGAAAATCTGCGCTTTTACCATCCCGAGGCGACCATTGAGGCGCGCTGGCAGGCGCTGGCGCAGGTTGAGCTGGTGGGCTTTGAAGATGTTCAGGTAGCGCAACTCTCCGCCGGGCAACAGCGGCGCGTCGCGCTGGCGAGACTATGGCTCAGCCGGGCGACGTTCTGGATTTTAGATGAACCCTTCACCGCGCTCGATGCGGCTGGCGTACAAACGCTGACCACCCGGCTGGAGCAGCACGTCGGCCAGGGCGGTGCGGTCATCCTGACCACCCATCAACCCCTGCGCCCGCTCTGCGTTCCCTTACGCACGATTATGCTGAATGACGATGAGGCGGCTGCGGCATGATCAAGCAGATATTCTGGCGCGACCTGCGCCTTGCCTTTCGCAATTACGCCGAAATTATCAACCCGCTGTGGTTTTTCCTGATTATTATCACCCTGTTCCCCCTCAGTATCGGCCCTGAACCGCAGCTGCTCCGGCAGATTGCGCCGGGCATTGTGTGGGTGGCGGCGCTGCTCTCTTCGCTGCTGGCAATGGACCGGCTGTTTCGCGATGACTGGCTGGATGGCTCGCTGCAGCAAATGATGCTGATGCCGGTACCGCTGTCGCTGGTGGTGCTGGCAAAGATTGCGGCGCATTGGGTGGTCTCCGGGCTGCCGCTGCTGATAATCTCTCCGCTGATCGCCATGTTATTCGGACTTTCGACGGCGGAGTGGCAGGTGCTGGCCCTGACGCTATTGATGGGCACGCCAACGCTGAGCTTTATTGGCGCCATCGGCGTGGGGCTGACCGTCGGCCTTCGGCGCGGCGGCGTATTGCTTAGCCTGCTGGTGCTGCCGCTGATGATTCCGTTACTGATTTTCGCCACCGCCGCCGTGGGCGCGGCGCAGATGCAGTTACCGGTTGACGGCTATATGGCCATCCTTGGCGCCTTTCTGGCAGGAAGCGCCACTTTAAGTCCGTTTGCTACCGCGGCGGCACTCAGAATTAGCGTGCAATAATTCCCGTTCCCTCGGGGCAATGAGGCAAAAAAAATGTGGAAAGTGTTACATCAACTCGCCATTCCAGAGCGCCTGTATAGCGTATGCGGACGATGCATTCCGCTGATGGCTATCCTCAGCGCGCTGTTTCTGGTGGTGGGCTGCGTCTGGGGATTTGTCTACGCCCCGGCAGATTATCAACAGGGTGAAAGCTATCGCATCATGTATCTGCACGTCCCGGCGGCGATGTGGTCGATGGGGATTTACGGCTCAATGGCCGTGACCGCTTTTGTCGGCCTGGTCTGGCAGATGAAAATGGCGGATAAAGCGGTGATGGCGATGGCGCTGCCAGGCGCGGTTTATACCTTTATTGCGCTGGTGACCGGTTCCGCGTGGGGAAAACCGATGTGGGGAACCTGGTGGGTGTGGGATGCGCGTCTGACATCCGAACTGGTCCTGCTGTTTTTATACGTCGGGGTGATTGGCCTGTATCACGCTTTTGACGATCGCCGGCTGGCCGGGCGCGCCGCCGGGATACTGGTGCTGGTCGGGGTGGTCAACCTGCCGATTATTCATTATTCCGTGGAGTGGTGGAACACCCTCCATCAGGGCTCGACCAATATGCAGAAAACCATCGACCCGTCGATGCGCATGCCGTTGCGTTTAACCATTTTCGGTTTCTTATTCCTCTTTATTACTCTGACATTAATGCGTATGCGTAATTTAATTCTGTTGCAGGAGCGCCGCCGCCCGTGGGTCGTGGCGCTGGCTGGCGCAAGTAAGCGTGAGGAGAACTCATGACCAGCGCTTTTCACTCCTGGAGCGATTTCTGGCAGATGGGCGGCTACGCCTTTTATGTCTGGCTGGCGGTTGCAGTGACGGTCATCGCGTTGCTGATTTTGTTCATCCACACCCGCTGGCAGCGCCGGGCGCTACTGGCGGATATACGCCGGCAGATGGCGCGCGAGCGCCGGGTATCGGCGGCGCGTAAGCAAAGGTCAATGAAGGGAGATGCGTTGTGAATCCTCGGCGTAAAGTACGTCTCTGGCTCGCCTGCGGAGTGATTGGGGGGCTGGCGCTGACCGTTGGTCTGGTGATGTATGCATTAAGCTCCAATATCGATCTCTTCTATACACCGGGCGAAGTGATATACGGCAAACGGGAAAATGGCCAGAAGCCAGAGCCGGGGCAGCGTCTACGTATCGGCGGCATGGTGATGCCCGGCAGCGTGAAGCGTGACGATAAAACCCTCGATGTGACCTTCAAACTCTATGATGCCCGCGGCGTCGTCGAGGTGAGCTATACCGGGATCCTGCCGGCGTTGTTCCGCGAAGGGCAGGGGGTCGTAGCCCAGGGGACGCTGCAGGACGGGACGCATATCCGCGCGAAAGAAGTGCTGGCGAAACACGATGAAAATTACACCCCTCCGGAAGTGAAAGAAGCGATGGAAGAGAATCATCATCCGGCTGAGAAGCCGCAGGGAGCCGCGCAATGATCCCTGAAATCGGCCTCTTCCTGCTGTGCCTGGCGTTGGGCATTTCCTGCCTGCTGGCGCTATTTCCCAGCTGGGGCGCGATGCGGCAGGATGCGCGGATGATGGCGCTGGCGAAGCCGCTGTCGGTAGCGATGTTTGCCGCCATCCTCGGGGCGTTTCTCATTCTGGTGTACGCCTTTGTGGTGAATGACTTCACCGTTCTGTATGTCGTCAGTAACTCGAATACGCTGCTGCCGGTGTGGTATCGCGTCGCGGCGACCTGGGGGGCGCACGAGGGATCGTTGTTGCTGTGGGTATTGCTGATGAGCGGCTGGACCTGCGCGGTCGCGGCCCTGAGCCGTAATATTCCGCTGGAAGCCTCTTCGCGCGTGCTGGCGGTGATGGGGATGATCTCCTTCTGCTTCCTGGCGTTTATCCTGCTGACCTCAAATCCGTTCGTGCGCACGCTACCTGATTTCCCCATCGAAGGGCGCGATCTGAACCCGATGCTGCAGGATATCGGGCTGATCTTCCACCCGCCTATGCTGTACATGGGCTACGTGGGCTTCTCCGTGGCTTTCGCTTTCGCCATTGCGTCGCTGATGACCGGGCGTCTTGATAGCGCGTGGGCGCGTTGGTCACGCCCGTGGACGCTGGCGGCGTGGAGCTTTCTGACGGTCGGTATCGTGCTGGGGTCGGCGTGGGCCTATTATGAGCTCGGCTGGGGCGGCTGGTGGTTCTGGGATCCGGTAGAAAACGCCTCCCTGATGCCGTGGCTAGCGGGAACCGCGCTGATCCACTCGCTATCGGTCACCGAAAAGCGCGGCAGCTTTAAATCCTGGACCGTGCTGCTGGCGATTCTGGCGTTCTCGCTGTGCCTGCTGGGCACTTTCCTGGTGCGTTCCGGGGTACTGATTTCCGTACACTCCTTCGCTTCCGATCCTACGCGCGGCATGTTTATTCTGGCGCTGCTGGTGATCACTATCGGCGGTTCGCTGCTGTTATTCGCCATCAAAGGCGGCAAGGTACGCTCCCGGGTGCGTCACGAACTGTGGTCGCGCGAGTCGCTGCTGCTGGGCAACAATGTGCTGCTGATTGCCGCCATGCTGGTGGTACTGCTGGGAACGCTGCTGCCGCTGATACATAAGTTATTGGGATTAGGCAGCATTTCTATCGGCGAGCCGTTCTTTAATTCCCTCTTTATTGCGCTGATGATCCCGTTCTCGCTGCTGCTTGGCATCGGGCCGCTGGTGCGCTGGCGTCGTGATGAATTCCACAAGCTGCGTAAGCGGCTGCTGATTGCCGCGGTGGTTGCCATCGTACTGGCCATCGCACTGCCGTGGCTGATGCAGGATCGTATTAAAGCCATGACCGTGGTTGGCCTGCTGATGTCGCTATGGGCATTCGTGCTTACCGTGATGGAAGTGGTGGAGCGCGCCACCGACCGCCACCCCTTCTGGCGCGGGTTGACCCGCCTCGGACGCAGTCACTGGGGAATGGTCGCCGGCCACGTAGGGCTGATGGTCACCGTCATTGGCATCGCCTTCAGTCAGAATTACAGCATCGAACGCGACGTGCGAATGAAGCCGGGCGATAGCGTCGATATCCACCAGTATCACTTTGTGTTCCGGGACGTACGGGATATCACCGGGCCGAACTACTTTGGCGGTGAAGGGGTGATCGAAGTTTCGCAGAATGGCCATCACGTGAGTACGCTGCGGGCGGAGAAACGCATTTACAGCAGCAGCCGGATGGAGATGACCGAAGCCGCCATCGACGGCGGGCTGGTACGCGACCTGTACGCTGCGCTGGGTGAAGAGCTGGCCGACGGTAGCTGGGCGGTGCGCTTGTACTATAAACCTTTTGTTCGCTGGATCTGGTTCGGCGGGATGTTAATGGCGTTTGGCGGCGTGCTGTGCATTCTGGACCCACGTTACCGCTTACGTAAATCACTGCCGGAGAACGCGTGATGAACCGCAAAGTCTTATATTTACCGCTGGCTATCTTTCTGATTCTGGCGGCGGCGCTGATGTGGCAACTAATGCGCAACAGCGACGGCGACGATCCTACCGTGCTTGAATCGGCGCTGGTGGGTAAGCCTCTGCCGGATTTCCGCCTGGCGTCACTGGAAAAACCGGATGTCATGCTGGATCCCTCTAGCATTATCAATGGTAAACCGGTGCTGATTAACGTCTGGGCCACCTGGTGCCCTACCTGTCGGGCGGAGCATCAGTATTTACGCTCCCTGGCGGCGCAGGGTATTCGCATCGTTGGCATCAACTATAAAGACGATCGCCAGAAAGCGGTGAACTGGCTGCACGAATTGGGCAACCCGTATGCGCTGGGGGTGTTTGACGGCGACGGCATGCTGGGGCTGGATCTTGGCGTGTATGGCGCGCCGGAAACTTTCCTCATCGACGGCAAAGGCATTATCCGCTACCGCCATGCCGGCGATGTGAACGAGCGGGTCTGGCAGCAGGAGATTCTGCCGCTGTGGAATAAATACAGCCAGCAGGGGGGCGCGTGAAATATCTGCTCATCACTTTACTGACGGCGCTGCTCTCGTTTCAGGCGCTGGCGGCGATTGATACCTATCCATTTAAAGATGAAGCCCAGGAGCAGCAGTTCCGCCAGTTGACCGAACAGCTACGCTGCCCGAAATGCCAGAACAACAGTATTGCCGATTCGAACTCGATGATTGCCGCCGACATGCGCAAAAAGGTCTGGCAATTGATGGAGCAGGGACAAAGCAATCAGCAAATCACCGATTATATGGTGGCGCGCTACGGCAACTTCGTGACCTACGAACCGCCGGTGACCCCCGCGACGATTATCCTCTGGCTGCTGCCGGCTTGTTTTGTACTGGGCGGCGCGCTGGTGATTTTTCGTTTAAGCCGTCGCTCGCGGGCTGAACGCGTCAGCGAACTGAGCGCGCAGGAACAGGAACGCCTAAAGGCGCTGCTTGATGACAATAAAAGGACCCTGAAATGATTGTCGCTTTGCTCATCATGTTGGTTTTACTGCTGGGAACCGCGGCGCTGCTGTTTATTCCGTGGAGCGGCAGGCAGCGCGTTGACCGCAATACCATGAACCATATGATTTATCGGGCGCGCCTGCAGGAGCTTGATGAGGATCTTTCAGCGGTGAACGCGGCGCAGCAACAGCAGCTGGTTGACGATTTACGCTTGAATTTATTGGAAGATTTGCCTGAATCTGCCGAAACGAATCACAAAAATAGTAGTTATTGGGTGTATATTCTTGGGGTTATTATACTAACCTCTTTATGCGTAGGGGTTTTTATCCGAACGAGTTACATGACCCGCGTGGTTGAGTGGCAGCAAGTTGTCCAGCAAACGCCGCAGCTGATGCAGCGGGTGATGGATCCGCAGGGCAAACCGTTGTCGGAAGAAGAGCTGTTTCGACTGGCGCTGGGGTTACGTACCCGCCTGCAGCAATACCCGGCCGACCAGCTGAGCTGGACGATGCTCGGCAGGCTGCAACTGGTGCTCAATAATCCAGGCGCCGCGTTACAGGCGTTTGATAAGGCACGACAGCTGGCGCCAGGCAACGCCGATGCGCAGCTGGGATATACCGAAGCGTTACTTCACTCTACGGATCCCAACGATAGCCGTGAAGCCCAGCAATTGCTCGATACGTTGCTGAAGAATAATCATAACGATGTGCGGGTGCTTAGCCTCGCGGCGTTTAACGCCTTTGAACATCAGCAGTATGACAAAGCGATCGCGGCGTGGCAGCTGATGCTGCAACTGTTACCGGCGGATGATACTCAACGTGAAATTATCATTCGTAGTATTGACCGGGCGAAAAAAGAACAAGCCGCTACACTGAAATAATTAAAATAACGTGAGTATTGCTCGAAGGCATATTGGATTTGCAATGGGTTATCGCTCTGAAATCACAGGATAATCATCCCCGGCTGATTATCCTGGCTCCGAAAATCTCCAAAAAAACAGTTGGATTAGAAGGTGAGTGCAATCGTTATAGATTTATTTATATAACGATTGCCATCTGGCAGGGACTTTTGCGTCTTTCATTTAGGAAAAGGGTTAAATAATAAGATGAGTAAACTTTCACTGGAACGCTCTGGTAGGCGAAAAATTATATTTATCGCCTTGCTGGTTGGGATCATTATTGGCGTGGTGTTGCTGGCCGGCACTGCGACTATTATGCATAAAACCAGCGATACCGAATTTTGTGTGTCGTGTCATACCATGCAGCAGCCTCTGGCGGAATATCAGGGCAGCGTGCATTTCCAGAACGATAAAGGTATTCGCGCCGAGTGTGCCGATTGCCACGTTCCTCATCAGCCGATCGATTATATGCTGACCAAAATTGGCGCCCTGAAAGATGTCTGGGGTGAAATGACCGGCAAAATTGACACCCCGGAAAAATACGAGGCGCATAAACTGGCGATGGCCCAGAGCGTCTGGGATGGGTTGAAGAAGAGCGATTCGGCGACCTGCCGTTCCTGCCACGACTATAAAGCGATGGATATTCTGGCACAGACTCCTGAAGCCCGTAAGCAGCATCCGGTCGCGATCAAAGAGGGCGAAACCTGCATCGACTGCCATAAAGGCGTGGCGCATATTCTGCCGAACATGAGCGGCCTGGCGGCGGCAGGGGCCAGCGAGCTCGCTAACGCGGCGGCGAAAACCCCGGCGACCGCGACCACCCTTTACACCATTCAGACCCAGCCGTTCTGGCTGAGCGAGAAAGCGGACGACCATAACGACGGTAACCTGATGGCCTCCACTGAAGTGAAAGTGGTGAAACGTGAAGGCGACATGGTGCTGGCGGATGTTCATGGCTGGCAACAGGATGGCGTTACCGAAGCCTTCTACGCCGCGCGCGGTAAACGCATCATGAGCGCGCTGCTGGGCGAAGAAGCTCGCAAAGCGTTAAAAGTGTCTGGCTCCGTTACCGATGAAGAGACTAAACAGGTCTGGCATGAAGTCGATCTGCAGGTCTGGCTGCCTGCGAAAAATCTGATTGGCGATCAGCAAAAAATCTGGAGTTACGCTTCTGAATTAATGGCTAACAACTGTACCGGCTGTCATGGCCTGACCGAGTTGAATCGCTTTAACGCCAACCAGTGGATTGGGGTGGTTAAAGGTATGTCCGGCCGTACTTCACTGACTCAGGAACAGGTTCGTCTCCTGACCCAGTACGTACAAAAACATGCGAGCGACATGCCAGCAGCGGCCAATCAGGACAAACAATAAGGAGCCATGATGAAAAAGAATAACGATTATGACATGGCGGATCAGAGCCAGGAATCCGGTATGAATCTGACGCGTCGCCGTTTTCTGGCTGGCGCCAGCGCCCTGATGGCGGCGCCGCTGCTGGCGGGGCTGTGGCCGCGTTCGGCGCTGGCGGAGGCCATCAGCCAGGCGATGCCGCAGTTTATTGCATTGCGCCAGGCGGAAAGTGGGATTCTCACCGGCGCTCACTGGGGCGCGTTTGAAGCCATCGTCCGCGACGGCAAAATGGTTGACGTTCGCCCGATCAAAGACGATCCGTATCCCAACGAACTGATTACCATGGCGCCGTATCAGGTTCACGCCGAAAACCGGATTAAATATCCGATGGTGCGTAAAAGCTGGTTAGAAGGCGGAGCGAAAAACAGTAAGCCAGAGCTGCGCGGCCGCGATGAGTGGGTCCGCGTCAGCTGGGATAAAGCCCTGCATCTGGTGGCGGGAGAAATCAGCCGTCTGCAAAAAGAGCATGGCCCATCATCTATTTATGCCGGTTCTTACGGCTGGAAAAGCGTCGGGATGTTCCACAACCCGAGAACGCTGCTGCAGCGCATGATGAACCTGGCGGGCGGCTTTGTCGGCTATTCCGGTGACTACTCCACCGGCGCGGCGCAGGTGATTATGCCGCACGTGGTCGGCTCTGTTGAAGTTTACGAACAGCAGACCGCGTGGCCAAACGTAATTGATAACAGCGAGCTGGTGGTGATGATCGGTTGTAACCCCATGATCACGCTGAAAAACAGCTGGAACCTGCCGGATCACGTCGGCCAGACGGGCTTTGAAGCGCTGAAGAAAAAGGGCACCCGGATGATCTGTATCGACCCGGTGCGCAGCGACAGCGCGCGTGAATTAGGCGCCGAGTGGATCGCCCCGCGCAGCTATACCGACTGCGCGCTGATGGCGGGGGTAGCCCATACGCTGCTGGCAGAAAATCTACATAACCCAGATTTCCTGAAAACCTACACCGTAGGGTTCGATAAATTTGAAGCCTACCTGAACGGTAAAGAAGATGGCGTCGTCAAAGATGCCAACTGGGCTGCGGATATCAGCGGCGTTGATGCTGAGACCATCAAGCAGCTGGCGCGAGATATGGCGAAGCATCGCACCATGATCATGGGCGGCTGGGGCATTCAGCGTCAGCATCATGGCGAACAGGCCCACTGGATGATGGTGACGCTGGCGGCGATGCTGGGGCAGATTGGCCTGCCCGGCGGCGGTTTCGGCTTTAGTTATCACTACTCTTCAGGCGGTAGCCCAACCGCGCGCGGCGGCATTCTGGCGGGGATCTCCGCCGGTAGCCCAACGTCGCCGGCGGCGAAAGATATTACGCCGTTCCCGGTGGCGCGCATCGCCGATGCGCTGGCGAACCCAGGCAAGACCATCGACTATAACGGCACGAAAGTCACCTATCCGGATATTAAAATGGTGTACGTGGCGGGCGGTAATACCTTCCACCAGCATCAGGATACCAACAACCTGGTGAAAGCCTGGCAGCATCCTGAAACCGTGGTGGTGAACGAACCGTACTGGACGGCGACGGCGAAACACGCCGACATCGTACTGCCGGTGACCACCACCTACGAGCGTAACGATATGGACATGGGCGGCGACTATTCACAGCTTTATGTCTTCCCGCTGCGCCAGTGCGTACCGCCGCAGAACGAAGCGAAAAACGACTTTGATGTTTTTGCGGGGATTTCCGAGATCCTTGGGGTGCATGAGGCCTTTACCGAAGGCAAAGATGAGATGCTGTGGTTGAAGGGCATGTATGACGAGATGAAAGCCCAGGCGCGCAACGCCCGCGTGGCGCTGCCGCCGTTTGATATGTTCTGGGCTTCCAACAACTACATTCGCTTCCCGATCCCGCAAGAGAACACTCAATGGGTGCGTTTCGCCGATTTCCGCGAGAACCCGCTGCTCAACCCGCTGGGAACGCCGTCAGGGAAAATCGAGATCTACTCTGACGCCATCGCCAAAATGGGCTACGAGGACTGTAAAGCGATTCCAACCTGGATGCCGCCGCACGAGTGGTATCGCGGGCCGGAAGCCGAGAAATATCCGCTGTCGCTCAATACCGGTCACCCGATTAACCGTCTGCACTCTCAGCTCGATAATACGCCGCTGCGCAAGAAATATGCGGTGGCCGATCGTGAAGCTATCTGGATCCATCCGAAAGATGCGAGCGCGCGCGGCATCAGCGAAGGCGATCTGGTTCGCGCCTTTAACGATCGCGGGCAGATCCTGGTCGGAGCGGTGATTACCGATAACGTTCGCGAAGGCGTGGTGCGTATCAGCGAAGGGGCATGGTTTGATCCGGCCGATCCGTCACAGCCGGGATCGCTGTGTAAAAATGGTAACGTCAACTGTCTGACCTTTGACGTCGGCTCCTCCAGCCTGGCGCAGGGGAACTGTGGCCAGATGTCGCAGCTGCAGATCGAGAAGTACACCGGACCGGCGCTGAAAAACACCGCGCACGATGTGCCGGTAGGCGCGTAACCCGCAGCTGACGTTTGAAAGACAAAACGGACACTTCCGTGAGGGGTGTCCGTTTATCTGATGAAAGTGAATATATTCACGGCATCGCTAATTTTACAACGTCTTATTCCCTGTACTGCATGAGCCTGGCTTTTGGATATATACCTAAATGTATGCCAATCGCCTCGTTTAAAACCCTTTCAGAAGCATTTATCCAGTTCGTGGGAAAGCTTATTGAGTTCGTTCTGAATGTATTTACGGCGCTGTTTTAACAGTACGCGGGCTGGAATGACGCGCTCGATAATTGTCGGTTTCTTATATACATACTCTGTCACGAGCTGTTTAATATCTTTCTCTGACCAACCGTCCATCACCGGCGTTGGGTTGTAGAGAAGATTTGACTGGAGGGCAGGGGCAACTTCCTCATCCAGAATCACAAAGATCTCTTCCCGACTTAAACCAGACTCCTTTAACTTCTGCGCCATCCATCGGTAGTCGTAGTCCTGGAGTTCGCGTCCGGTAAACAGCTCCGATAATGCGTGCCAGACAGGAACGCGGGTCATCAGTTGAGCTTCTGTTAGTTGCATATTAGTTTCTCCCCTGTGGTGAAACATATAAGGTTCCAAACAGAAGGTCTGTTCCGACCGATGCGAGAATTCCGCCCACTAATGCAGCAACACCAATACAAACAGGCGCAGTTGCCGCACAAACACCTGTTGCGACCACTGCAGCTCCGACTCCCCATCCTCCGGCAACACCAGCAGCGGCTATAGCACCTTGATGCATCGTTTCGGTGGTTTTATCTTCCGCTTGATAGATTTCGTAAGCGGCGACAGCTAAAGAGACAAAGAGGACACGCTTACCGGCCATACCCAAGGTTTTAGCGATGCCCGATACTGCGCCCCTGTCACGTCCAGCCGAGTGGATCATTTCTTTAAAGATTGTGGCCTGCTGTCTTTCCGATAGAGACTCGAAAGGTTGCTGAAACATCTTCGTAGCATAATGTTCAGTTAGGTCAGCCATCGTACGCCCCGATGGTTTTAACTTTTTCGCGTAGGCTCTACCGACAGGGCTGTTTCTTAGCCGTGAAAGATCCAGAATTTCGTTGCGCATCTGAGAGGCTAATGTGGCGGCTTCTCTGGGAGACATTTTCCCACTTCCAACTGATTGAACAAATTCGGCGGACATGTTTTGAATATCACGTAGATATTGCACTCTAACACGGGAGTCCTGAATACAATGCGCAGCAAAGTTTGATGCCGTTCCTTGCAGCGAGGCCAGAGCAGCAGAAAAGGCTCTCTGATCATTCTGCAGTGCTCCAGCGACAGCAGGGTATGTGAATCCCATTCAGCACCTCATCATTACTAATAGATAGGTTCCTAATGATACTTATGGTCTGTTTTTTTGCTAAGTGAACTCTATATGATTTCTGAAACGAAACCGGCAATTCGGAGTTCCCTTAGTTACTGGAACTAAGCTCCAGCTGTGTTTTGAATAGAGCTTAAAATTCTTTTTTGTCTTACGGGTCATACTGTTCAATAAGTTATTTTTATTAAAATATTAAGTACATAGCAAGTGAAGTGCGAAGAGTTATCACTTCACAATGCGTATTTGACACTACAGTGTATGTCAGATACCGGAATAAACGATTGCCAGAAGTAGCGCCAGACGCATAGGACAATATTTCTCGTCGGGATAACCTGCTGCGGACATCACTGTTCCTGCAAAATATCTGGCCTGAATATAAACAACTCGATATTCTGAAATGCTTTGTATTTTTTGTGAACAGGAAAAAGTATGCTGAGTACATTACCCGATTTACACAGAAGTTTTGCAGAGCAACTCAAACTTAAATTTCAGTCTGATTCGCGAATTCACTCCCTTCTCGCTGGTGGCTCAATTGTTCATGGTGGGTTTGATAAATACTCCGATCTCGATTTTGTCGTTGTCGTAGACACTCTCCACTATGACGAAATCATGACGCAGCGCAGGGAGCTTGCCGGAACATTAGGCCATCTGCTCCATGCTTTTACCGGGGAACATGTCGGAGAGCCTCGCCTGCTAATATGCTTGTATGGCCCAGAACTTCTTCATGTCGATTTGAAATTCGTCACTCTGGAAATGCTCACTCAACGCGTTGAGGAGCCCGCAGTGCTATTTACCCGTGATAACACTGCTCTGCAGCGACAACTGGCAAAATTTAGTGCTCACTGGCCTGATATGACGCCGGAGTGGTTTGAGTCCCGAGCCTGGATCTGGCTGCATTATGCAGTGGTTAAGTTGGGAAGGGGCGAACTCTTCGAAGCGATGGGTATGCTGTCATTCTTCCGCGAGCAGGTGCTGGGGCCAATGTTGTACCGTCGTGCCAATCTTCCGCAACGTGGGGTTCGCCGCATTGAATTCCACGGCATTGACCCTGATGGCCTGCTGACTTCCACGCTGGCAACGCACGATCGTGACTCGGTCAGCATGGCCATCAGAATGGCTGTTGACGCTTATATCAATCTGCGAGCTGATGCTCTGCCTGAGAATATCGCAGATGATGCGGCTCGTTGGGCGGTTCTTGCGATGCTGAAAGCATATTCTGACAGGGTTTAAATCTGTACTCCGGTCGCTTACATGGCCGGAGTAAAAGTACCAGCGATCTAAATCCCAGGATTGGCCGTCTCAGTTTAGTTAGTACAATCCATGCTAAAGCTAGGTTCAGGTGTCAAGAGTAAGGTCCGCTATCAAAAAAACGAGACCTGCCTGGATGGGATACTTACGCCATCACCACCATCATAGAGAACGTAGTCCGCTTCTTTGGGTTTGGCTGATTCGATTTCTTTAACTGAGAGAGGTTTGGTTTGTCTTGCCATTGGCGGGTTTCCATAGTTTTAGGCACCTCAAAAACAATAAAGCTTTATGAGGTGCCTAACAAGGTGCCTAAAAGGTTCGGATTTAATTAGTTCTCTTCGGACTTCGCGGGACAAATTGAGGACACAAAAAAGCCCGCAGGGCTTGCGCTGTGCGGGCTTTCAGGACTTCATCGGATGACTCTGGTAATCACCGATGGAGAATTTTGGTGGAGCTGGCGGGAGTTGAACCCGCGTCCGAAATTCCTACATCCTCGGTACTACATGCTTAGTTTGTCTTTACATTCGCACGCCAGCTGCGGACAGACACGCCACTAACGAACTAGCCTGATTAGTTTTAGCACTTCAACCCCAGGCAGGGCATCCGCGCGATCTCTTTTGGGTTTGACCTCTCTTGATCCCCGTCCTAAGAGCGGAGGCTAGGGAGAGAGGGCTCTAAGCAGGTTATTAAGCTGCTAAAGCGTAGTTTTCGTCGTTTGCGACTATTTTTTTGCGGCTTTTTACGAGGCCAACCGCCCCTCGGCATGCACCTTGGGTTTCGCGAATCCCGTCGAATCCAGAATCAGCCCCAATGTGTACTTAAAGTATAACAGATTTGTGAAGGAGGTTACCAGCCCCCGAAGCGAGGATTCTGGCGGCATATCGAATGAAAAAGCAGCGACAACAGCAATATAGCGTAGGGCCAGAGGGAGCTGGCCCGCAGAGAGGGGGGATTACCGCCCGGCATTCTTCATGATGCGCGCCTTATCGACCGCCCATTCACGATCTTTCACGTCGGTGCGCTTATCGTGCTGTTTCTTACCTTTCGCCACGCCGATTTTCACTTTGCACCAGGCGTTCTTCCAGTACAACGACAGGGCGACGACGGTATAACCTTCGCGGTTGATGCGGCCGTATAGCGCATCGAGCTCGCGCTGATTGAGCAGCAGCTTGCGGGTACGGGTCGGATCGCAAACGTAATGCGTGGAGGCGACCGCCATTGGCGTAAAGTTGGCGCCGAATAGATAGGCTTCGCCATCTTTCAGAATGACATAGCTATCGCCGATGTTGGCTTTGCCGGCTCGCAGAGATTTCACTTCCCAACCCTGCAGCGCGAGGCCTGCCTCGTATTCATCTTCGATAAAGTATTCGTGACGGGCGCGTTTATTCAGCGCAATGGTGGCTGATCCAGGTTTGTGGGCTTTTTTCTTAGTCATAATGTCCTGAAGTCATCGCTAGTTCTAAACATTGTTACCTCAATCCTTCCTGCGAGGCGTAATGGGCTATCTTAGCACGAGTTACGGTACAGCGTTTTTTTTAGCAGCAGATAAATGATATTATTTGTCCTGTGTTTAAATGTGGAACCTGCTATGCCTCAGATTAGCCGTACTGCGCTGGTGCCTTTCAGCGTGGAACAGATGTATCAACTCGTAAATGATGTGAAGTCCTATCCCGATTTCCTGCCTGGCTGCACCGGTAGCCGAGTGCTGGAGGCCGGGCCGACGCAAATGACGGCGGCGGTTGATGTGTCCAAGGCCGGCATCAGCAAGACTTTCACGACGCGTAATACACTGACCGATAACCAGAGTATCCTGATGAGCCTGGTCGATGGGCCGTTCAAAAAGCTGATTGGCGGCTGGAAGTTTATTCCGCTCAGCCCGGATGCGTGCAAAATTGAGTTTCATCTCGATTTTGAGTTCACCAACAAGCTGATTGAAATGGCTTTTGGTCGCATCTTTAAAGAGCTGGCCGCCAATATGGTGCAGGCGTTCACAACGCGCGCCAAAGAGGTGTATCGTGTCGGCTAATATTGTGGTTGAAGTCGCCTATGCGTTGCCGGAAAAACAGTACCTGCAACGCGTGAAGCTGCAGGCTGGGGCAACGGTCGAGCAGGCGATTATCTCGAGCGGTATTCTGGCGCTGCGCGAAGACATCGATCTGGCGAAGAATAAAGTCGGTATCTACAGCCGTCCGGTCAAGCTGCATGACGAAGTCCATGATGGCGACCGCGTAGAGATTTATCGCCCGCTGATTGCTGACCCGAAAGAGCTGCGCCGGCAGCGGGCTGAAAAGCACGCCGAGAAATAAGCGGGAATGCACAATAAAAAAAGCGCTCATTGAGCGCTTTTTGCATTTCAACTGGCCTGAGATTACTTGGTCAGCGCCGGTTTGTTATCAATGTTGGTTAACACACCGCTGCTGTCGAAGGTCAGCGTCAGGGTCTGCTGGGTCACTTTCTCATGGCCCGGCTGCTGGCGGAAAACGTAGAACCAGGTGTTGCTACCAAATGGATCTGACATCATCGGCGTACCCAGCGCATAAGCAACCTGCTGTTGTGTCATGCCGACACGAATTTTTGCGACATCGGTTGGTGCCAGATAGTTACCCTGGTTGATATCAGGACGGTAAACCACTCGTTCCAGAGTGGAACAGCCTGCGGTCAACATAAGGAGAACCGCTGCGGCAGCAGTCAGCGTTTTACAGCGCATAGTGATTTGATTCCTTTTTGGGCCCGAGCAATACGTGGCTCATCTGTAATATGCCGATAATAATAGACCTTTGCCCGGTTGGGAACCTTCGACTGCAGGTCTATTGGCAATTTGCTGTTCACTATGACTCTGTGAAAATCAAAAAGTTTACGCCGCAAGCAACTCTTTCGCGTTCGCCAGGGTGTTGCGGGTCACCTCGCTACCGCCCAGCAGACGGGCCAGTTCCTGCAGTCTGGCGCGTTTATCCAGCGCATGCATGTGCGTCTCGGTCATCTCGCCATCGGTCTCTTTGCAGACAAAGAAATGATGGTGACCACAGCCAGCAACCTGCGGCAGGTGAGTCACGCACATGACCTGCGTGGATTCTCCCAACTGGCGGAGCAGTTTGCCGACCACCGCTGCCGTCGGGCCGCTGATGCCGACATCGACCTCATCGAAAATCAGCGCCGGGGTTTCCATTTTACGGGCGGTAATAACCTGAATAGCCAGTGCGATACGCGACAGCTCGCCGCCGGAGGCCACTTTAGCGATCGGCTGCAGCGGTTGCCCCGGGTTGGTGGTGACGCGGAACTCAATATGGTCGGCGCCTTCGGCGGTCAGATGGCGTTCATCAAAGGCGACATCAATGGCAAACACGCCGTGAGGCATAGAAAGTGAGTGCATACTTTCAGTAATCAACTGGGTGAGTTCGTCGGCGCTGCGCTGACGCAGGGCGTGCAGTTCCTGCGCCGTTTCCAGCGCCAGGCGGTGATGCTCAACGACCAACTGGCTCAGCGACTCCAGCGAACCGGCGCTGTCGTCCAGCAGGCGCTGCTCATCCAGCATGGCCTGATAGAACGCCGGCAGCTCTTCCGGAGCAATCTGATGCTTACGCGCCAGCGCAATCTGCCGGGAAATGCGCTGTTCCAGCTCGAACAGACGGTTAGGGTCGAGATCGAGACGGTCATTGTAGTGGCGCAGCTCATCGGTCGCCTCGCTGAGCTGAATAGAGGCTTCTTCCAGCATATCGAGCACGCTGGAGAGTTTGCTATCCATACCGACCAGCTCGCTAACCAGCTGTTTAGCGGTATAAAGCTGGCTTTGCAAATTGGCCTCTTCGCCGTCGGCCAGTACCGTTAACGCATGCTGACAGGTACTGAGCAGTTGGCCGCTGTTGGCCAAACGTTTGTACTCTTCGTCTATTTGTTCGAACTCGCCCGGCAGAGGATTAAATTCGTTCAGTTCTTTGAGCTGGTATTGCAGCAGGTCTGCGCGGGCGGCGCGCTCCTGGCTCTGCTGCTGATGCTGCGCCAGCTCCCGGCAGCTCTGGTGCCACTGGCGGTAGCGTTCCGCCATGCGCTGAGTAAGCGCATACTCACCGGTATAACCATCGAGCAGCGTTTTCTGATGTTCGGCTTTGGTGAGTAACTGATGGGCATGCTGGCCGTGGATCTGGATAAGTAACTGGCCCAGCTCGCGAAGCTGAGAAAGAGGCACGGCGGTGCCGTTGATAAAACCGCGGGAGCGGCCGTCAGCGCTGATCACGCGGCGAAGTAAACACTCACGCCCGCTCTCCAGTTGGTTCTCTTCCAGCCAGCGCTGGGCGGCAGGGGTATCTTTCAGCGCGAAGCGCGCGCACAGGTCGGCACGGCTGGCGCCGCGGCGCACCATGTCAGCTTCGGCTCGGCCGCCGAGGCACAGCCCCAGCGCGTCGATGGCAATGGATTTCCCGGCGCCGGTTTCCCCGGTGATGGCGGTCATGCCGCTGTGAAAATCAATTTCCAGTTCACGAACGATAGCGAAATTGCTGATGGTGAGTTGCGCCAACATAGCTGCCTTCCTGTATGAAAAACCATTACTGTGTTTTCGTACAGTATAGACTGGTTTTTTATCCAGTAAAGAGGCAGCTTGTAAAATCAGAACAATTTTTTCGACCAGCCCAACTTAGTGCTTAATGTATTGAAATAGCTGTAGTCTTTTGGGTGAATCAGATTGAGGTGATAATCACAGCGGCGGATGAGCACATCTTCGCCGTCCTGGATGGGTAGCGCAATCTGGCTGTCGCAGCTGATTTCCAGATCGTTGCAGCGCTGCGAGAAGCGCAGGCGAATGGTACTATCGCCGTTAATCACCAGCGGCCGCGCTGATAGCGTATGCGGGAACATCGGTACCAGGGTGATGGCGTCCAGAGAAGGCGTGAGAATAGGGCCGCCGGCAGAGAGCGAATAGGCCGTCGAACCGGTAGGCGTGGAGATAATCAGGCCGTCGGAGCGCTGGGAGAAGGCGAACACTTCATCGATATAGACCTCGAACTCAATCATGTGCGCGACTTTACCCGGGTGCAGCACCACTTCATTGATAGCCGTGCTGATGCGCTTCTGGCAGTCATGCTGGCACACCTGGGCTTCCAGCAGAAAACGTTTTTCGGCGATATAGTGGCCTTCAAGTACGTCGGCCAACTGCTGGAGCGCGTTATCCGGGTCAAGGTCGGTAAGAAAACCAAGATTGCCGCGGTTAATGCCGATGACGTTGATGTCATAGCGCGCCAGGGTACGCGCCGCGCCGAGCATATTGCCGTCACCGCCGACCACCACCGCCAGATCCGCCTGCTGGCCGATTTCCGCCAGCGTGCCGGTTTTAACATTGCTAAGCTGGAGTTCATGGGCGATTTGCTGCTCGACCAGCACCTCATAGCCTTTGCCGCATAGCCAGCGCCAGAGCATTTCATGTGTGGTCAGGGCGGTTGGGTGACGAGGGTGTCCCACAATGCCGATACACTTGAAATGGTTCTTCATGATCTGGATGTCCTTGGGTTAAATGAATGATGACAATCTGTCTGCTTCCCTTGAATCCCGGAAACTGATCCCCATAATAAGCGAAGTTAGCGAGATGAATGCGAAAAAAACGCGGAGAAATTCATGAGTAGTAAAGAACAGAAAACGCCTGAGGGGCAAGCCCCGGAAGAAATTATCACGGAGCAGCACGACAACGTAGAGGCGGTAGAGCCTGAGGTTTCTGCTGAGCAGGTGGATCCGCGCGATGAAAAAATTGCGAATCTGGAAGCACAGCTGGCCGAAGCGCAAAAGCGTGAACGTGATGTGATGCTGCGCGCAAAAGCGGAAGAAGACAACCTGCGTCGTCGCACCGAACAGGATATCGAGAAAGCGCATAAATTCGCCCTGGAGAAGTTCGTTAACGAACTGCTGCCGGTTATCGATAGCTTGGATCGCGCGCTGGAAGTGGCTGATAAAGCTAACCCGGATATGGCGCCGATGGTTGAAGGGATCGAACTGACTCTGAAATCGATGCTGGACGTCGTGCGTAAGTTTGGCGTGGAAGTGGTTGCCGATACCAACGTACCGCTGGATCCTAACGTGCACCAGGCCATCGCGATGGTCGAGTCTGACGATGTGGCTGCCGGCAACGTGCTGGGCGTGATGCAGAAGGGTTATACCCTGAACGGTCGTACTATTCGCGCCGCGATGGTAACCGTCGCGAAAGCGAAGTAATTCGTTAGTTTGCCAGTAACGGCTGCCTGCGGGTGGCCGTTTTTATTGGCTTTAAATAAAAAACGGCGAACCGAAGTTCACCGTTGTTCTTTGCTGGCTGCGCTATTCCGCCACGCTTTCGCGTAATGATTTCACCGGCATCACCTTCACCTGCTTAATCATATTGTCCTGTACGTCGAGAATATCGATATCATACTGTTCGATACGTACGCGGGTTCCAGGGACCGGGATCTCCTCCAGCGCTTCCAGAATAATGCCGTTTACGGTACGCGCGTCGTCTTCCGGCAGATGCCAGTTGAACGCTTTGTTGATTTCCCGCACGTTGGCGCCGCCGTCAATAATTACCGAGCCGTCATTAAGCGGCGTCACTTCTTCGGCAAGGGTTGGCGACATTGAGGTAGTGAAGTCTCCCACGATCTCTTCAAGAATATCTTCAACGGTGACCAGTCCTTGAATATCACCATATTCATCGACCACCAGACCGACTTTCTTTTTATTACGTTGGAATTTCACCAATTGCGTGCTGAGCGGCGTACCTTCTGGCACAAAGTAAATCTCATCTGCCGCTCGTAACATGATCTCTTTTGTGAACTCTTTCTTTTCCGTCATCAGACGATAGGCTTCACGGACGCGCAGCATGCTGATGGCATCGTCCAGCGAATCACGATAAAGCACGATACGGCCATGCGGCGAGTGGGTTAGCTGGCGGACTATAGATTTCCAGTCATCGTTGATATCGATACCGACGATCTCATTGCGCGGCACCATGATGTCATTAACGCTGACCTTTTCCAGATCCAGGACCGACAGCAGCATGTCCTGATTCCGCCGTGAGATTTGTGAACGGGATTCATTCACAATCGTTCGCAGTTCATCTTTGCTTAATGCGCCGCTAATGACGTGATCGGTCTTAATACCCATCATGCGCATCAGTACGCGGGTAATGGTGTTCAACAGCCACACCAGCGGCATCATCAGTACCTGTAGCGGCGCCAACAGGAAACTGCTGGGGTAGGCGACCTTTTCCGGGTACAGGGCGGCAATGGTTTTAGGTAAGACTTCGGCAAACACCAGCACGACAAAGGTGAGCACGCCGGTGGCGATAGCCACGCCGGCGTCGCCGTACAGACGCATGCCGACGATGGTTCCCAGCGCCGAGGCCAGGATATTGACGAGGTTGTTGCCGATGAGCACCAGGCTAATGAGGCGATCCGGTTTACGCAGCAGCTTTTCCACCCGCTTAGCCGGGCGGTTGCCTTGTTTCGCCATATGGCGCAGCCGATAGCGGTTCAGCGTCATCATGCCGGTTTCGGAACCGGAGAAATAGGCGGAGATAATCACCATGATGATCAGCGTGACGATCAGCGTGGTGGTAGAAATGTGTTCCAGGAGAGACTCCTTAGTCTTTAACTAACAAACTGCTGAAGGACGCGGCTGCCAAAATAAGCCAGGGTCAGCAACCCGGCTCCGGCGACGTTAAACCAGACCACCCGGCGGCCGCGCCAGCCTTCGTGGTAGTGCCCCCACAGCAGTACGATATAGACAAACCAGGCCACGATAGATAGCACCGCTTTATCAATATTTTCGGTATTGAACAGGTTGTGCATATAGAACAACCCGGTGCATAGCGTCAGGGTCAGCAGCACTACGCCAACCTGGGTGATATGAAACATTTTACGCTCAATACTCATCAGCGGCGGCATTTCGCTGCTGAAAGCCAGCTTTTTATTTTTCAGCTGGTAGTCAATCCACGCCAGCTGCAGCGCGTACAGCGCGGCGATGATAAGCGTGGCGTAGGCAAAGAGCGACAGGCCGATATGCACCAACATCCCAGGAGTGGTTTCGAGGTGGGTGATGTACTCGTTAGGCACGAAGGTGGCGAAGGCGAGGTTGATCAGCGCGAAGGCGTATACGATAGGTAGCAATAGCCAGCCGCGATTACGCGAGGCGACGATGGTCATCACCGTACAGATCATCAGGCTGACCAGCGAGCCGACGTTAAGTAAGCTGAGATTTTGCCCACCTTCGCCGCCGGGGAAAATACGTGACTCCAGCGCGAAGGCATGGCAAATCAGCGCTATCGTCGCGGAGAGAATCGCCATCCGCCGCCAGCTGCTGTTTTTTTGCAGCAAGCCAGGGATGATCAGCGCAAGGCTGATGGAGTAGGCGACAAGGGCAAGTAGAGCAAACACAGGCATAGGAGCGTCGACTGTTGACTAAATAAGAAAGAGAAGCAGTATAGCGTCACGCGACGTCTGCTCCAACCGTTGCAGCACATTCAGGTTTATGTCGTGTTATACTGCGCCAAATTCGTATTTTTGTGTCGCTGCGGCGACCGACCGTTTCCACCTCAGGCGAGAGACAATGTTTGATAATTTAACCGATCGTTTGTCGCGTACGCTGCGCAACATTAGCGGCCGCGGACGCCTTACCGAAGACAACATTAAAGACACCCTGCGCGAAGTGCGCATGGCGCTGCTGGAGGCCGACGTCGCGCTTCCGGTGGTGCGTGATTTCATCAGCCGCGTCAAAGAGAGCGCGGTAGGCCATGAAGTCAATAAAAGCCTGACGCCAGGTCAGGAGTTCGTCAAAATTGTTCGCAACGAGCTGGTTGCTGCGATGGGCGAAGAAAACCAGACGCTGGATTTAGCCGCGCAGCCGCCGGCCGTCGTCCTGATGGCGGGCCTGCAGGGTGCGGGTAAAACGACCAGCGTCGGTAAGCTGGGTAAATTCCTGCGCGAGAAGCACAAGAAAAAAGTGCTGGTCGTTTCCGCGGACGTATACCGCCCGGCGGCGATTAAACAGCTGGAAACGCTGGCAGAGCAGGTCGGCGTGGATTTCTTCCCGTCCGACGTGGGCCAGAAGCCGGTTGATATCGTCAACGCGGCGCTGAAAGAAGCGAAGCTTAAATTCTACGACGTGCTGCTGGTGGATACCGCCGGTCGTCTGCACGTCGATGAAGCGATGATGGACGAAATCAAACAGGTCCACGCCGCGATTAATCCGGTTGAGACGCTGTTCGTCGTCGATGCGATGACCGGTCAGGATGCGGCGAATACCGCGAAGGCCTTTAACGAAGCGCTGCCTTTGACCGGCGTGGTGCTGACCAAAGTAGACGGCGACGCCCGCGGCGGTGCGGCGCTGTCGATTCGTCATATCACCGGCAAGCCGATTAAATTCCTCGGCGTCGGCGAGAAAACCGAAGCGCTGGAGCCGTTCCACCCGGACCGTATCGCTTCTCGTATTCTCGGCATGGGCGACGTGCTGTCGCTTATCGAAGATATCGAGAGCAAAGTTGACCGCGCGCAGGCCGAGAAGCTGGCATCCAAGCTGAAGAAAGGCGACGGTTTCGACCTGACCGACTTCCTTGAGCAACTGCGCCAGATGAAAAACATGGGCGGCATGGCCAGCCTGATGGGCAAACTGCCGGGCATGGGGCAAATTCCCGATAACGTGAAAGCGCAGATGGACGACAAAGTGCTGGTGCGTATGGAAGCGATCATCAACTCGATGACGATGAAAGAGCGCGCCAAGCCGGAAATCATTAAAGGTTCGCGTAAACGCCGTATCGCCGCCGGCTGCGGGATGCAGGTGCAGGACGTGAACCGTCTGCTGAAGCAGTTCGACGACATGCAGCGCATGATGAAGAAGATGAAGTCGAAAGGCGGCATGATGAAGATGATGCGTGGGATGAAAGGGATGATGCCGCCAGGATTCCCTGGCCGCTAATACGCGTCATAATTCAAGCCGCAGATGCGTTGGCTGCGTTCGTTCACCCCGGTCACGTACTTGTGTACGCTCCCGGGGATTTACTCACTTGCCGCCTTCCTGCAACTCGAATTATTTAGCGTATGTAGTTTTGAATTGATTTTTGCACAGAAATCAGTAAAATTTTCGGGCTTTTAATATGACACCGGGCTCCGTTCCTCGATGGGGCCCGGTTGTTTTATTCACACAAGAGGATGTTATGGTAACTATTCGTTTAGCACGTCACGGCGCTAAAAAGCGTCCGTTCTACCAGGTTGTTGTCACCGACAGCCGTAATGCACGCAACGGTCGCTTCATCGAGCGCGTTGGCTTCTTCAACCCGATCGCTACCGAGAAAGAAGAAGGCACCCGCCTGGATCTGGATCGTATCGCTCACTGGGTTGGCCAGGGCGCTACTGTTTCCGATCGCGTTGCCGCGCTGATCAAAGCCGCTAACAAAGCAGCTTAATCTGTCACGGTGGTCATGATGAGCAAGCAACACACCGCACAAGCACCTGTTGATCCGATTGTATTGGGGAAAATGGGTTCTTCCTACGGTATCCGTGGTTGGCTCAGAGTGTTTTCCTCCACCGAAGACGCTGAAAGCATTTTTGACTATCAGCCCTGGTTAATCCAGAAGGCGGGTCAGTGGCAGGTTGTTGAGCTGGAAAGCTGGCGCCACCACAATCAGGACATCATCATCAAGCTGAAAGGCATTGACGATCGTGATGCGGCGAATCTCCTGACTAATTGCGAAATTATCGTGGATTCATCGCAGCTGCCGGCGCTGGAAGAGGGCGACTATTACTGGAAAGACCTGATGGGTTGCCAGGTAGTTACCACCGAAGGCTATAGCCTGGGTAAAGTCATTGATATGATGGAAACCGGGTCGAATGACGTTCTCGTCATCAAGGCAAACCTGAAAGATGCATTTGGCATCAAGGAGCGGTTGGTTCCGTTCCTCGATGGGCAGGTTATCAAGAAAGTCGATCTCGCTACTCGTACTATCGAAGTAGATTGGGATCCTGGTTTTTAAATTCTCCGGATAAACGGTAAAAGACGGCGCTATGTGGATTGGCATAATTAGCCTGTTTCCTGAAATGTTCCGCGCAATTACCGATTACGGGGTAACTGGCCGGGCAGTAAAAAATGGCCTGCTGAGCATCGAAAGCTGGAGTCCTCGCGACTTCGCTCATGACCGGCACCGTACCGTGGACGATCGTCCTTACGGCGGCGGACCGGGGATGCTAATGATGGTTCAACCTTTACGGGATGCCATTCATGCAGCAAAAGCCGCGGCAGGTGAAGGCGCAAAGGTGATTTATCTGTCACCTCAGGGACGCAAGCTTGATCAAGCGGGCGTCAGCGAACTGGCAACGAATCAGAAACTGATTCTGGTGTGTGGTCGCTACGAAGGGATAGACGAGCGCGTAATCCAAACCGAAATTGACGAAGAATGGTCAATCGGCGATTACGTTCTCAGCGGTGGTGAGTTACCGGCAATGACGCTGATTGACTCCGTTTCCCGGTTCATTCCGGGAGTTCTGGGACATGAAGCATCGGCAACGGAAGATTCCTTTGCTGATGGGTTGCTGGATTGCCCGCACTATACCCGTCCTGAAGTGTTAGAAGAGATGGAAGTACCGCCAGTATTGCTGTCGGGAAACCATGCTGAGATACGTCGCTGGCGTCTGAAGCAGTCGCTGGGCCGCACCTGGCTTAGAAGACCTGAACTTCTGGAAAACCTGGCTCTGACTGAAGAGCAAGCAAAGTTGCTGGCGCAGTTCAAAAGCGAACACGCGCAACAGCAGCATAAACATGATGGGCAGGCGTGAGCCCCCAATATCAGTTTACCCAGGATAAGAGATTAAATTATGAGCAACATTATTAAGCAACTTGAACAAGAACAGATGAAGCAGGACGTACCTTCCTTCCGTCCGGGTGATACCGTGGAAGTGAAAGTATGGGTTGTTGAAGGTTCCAAAAAACGTCTGCAGGCATTCGAGGGCGTGGTTATCGCTATTCGTAACCGCGGTCTGCACTCTGCATTCACTGTTCGTAAAATTTCCAACGGCGAAGGCGTTGAGCGTGTCTTCCAGACTCACTCTCCGGTAGTTGACAGCATTGCTGTTAAACGTCGTGGTGCTGTACGTAAAGCTAAACTGTACTACCTGCGTGAGCGTACCGGTAAGTCTGCTCGTATCAAAGAGCGTCTTAACTAATAAGCGCATCACGCTACATCCAAAGCGTGTTATAAAACAAGGGGTTAGCGTAATGCTAACCCCTTTTTTATTGCCGATGGCGGCAAAATGGCGACAGAGATAAAAAACCTGCCGAAGCAGGTCAAAGCCAGAGCTGATGTTGTTGCACTCGCGTCAGATGTGGCGGCGCGGGATCCACTTCAACCGGTAACGACCTCGACGTCGTGCCCGGAAACAATACTACCGAGCGCCTCACCATCACACCGGCAGATGACACCACTTCCAGCCAACGCCTGCCGTTATGGAATCCGACACTGACCTGCGTCTGCGTCTGCGTACACGACAGGCATTTGAAGGCTTGAGCGTAGCGGGGCCGGTCGGTGCATATGAATATCACGACCGCAGCGCCGACGATTATCGCAGGCTGTTTGGCTGCGACTGGTCTTTTGCTGTTGCAGCGGGTGAGGTGGAAGCATGGGCAAGCGCAAGCCACGTAAAGCAGTCGCCATGACCGCCAGCGCCCCGCAAAAAATGGAGGAGTTCACCATCAGCGAGCCGGTGCCGTTAACAACGGGAAAATCGCGACTCAATGGCATAAAAAAACCGACATTCTTAGTGTCGGTCTTATGGCTGAATGCATGTATCAGTTTTGCCATGAAATGATGTCATCGAGACCTGAGAACAGGTCGGGAAAATAACTTTCATCAATATCGAGGGAGCCCTCAAGCGTAATACTTTCAGCATGGTTTTCAGGCTTTAGTTCCATGCTGACGCCAACAGCCCCGGCAAAATGCGCCTGGTGAAACTTAAGTACAACCTGCTCGAATGCCGAGGTTAAGTTAATATCCTTAGATTCCCCCCCATTCTTTAAGGCCTGATGGAAATTTTGTGTATCATTCCTGAATTGCTCTAACTGACCGACAAAAAACTCTGCTGCAAACTCGGTTTTTAAGGCAGGAATTGAAAACTCAACCCATACCATAATACGGCTATAGGATGGTATCTCGGGTTCAGTCACTCTTTCATAAGGCGTTAATTTCAGATGCCTGTCACCGCTGATGATATCTATCATTATTCCCCCTTCACGGCATGTACTGAAAATGCATGATAGTCCAGTCAGCTTCCCTGACTAAAACCTCAAGACGGTATGGCTTATAAATATATGAGCCTTTATTTTGCTTGTTCTCAACAAGTTTATACATACGCGCTTCATACCGGAAAAGGCCTGGTTTTTTCAGTGGATCCGGCGTTCTCGCGCCATAGCGAATGGCCTTTTCCTGGATCTGTAAAGGCACATAGCGGCCGGGGTTTAGCATATGTTTTGCCGATGACTCACTCATTCTGAGCGCGTGAGCTGATAGGCCCATTTTCAACCGGCCACGCAAGAGACTGATTGTAGCCTCACTAAGTCTCACAGTTACGGCGGTTTTAACACCACTCTCCAGTAATGCTTTACCCGCACGAAATAGACGAAATACGCCAAAAGCAATTAAAGCGAGGTCTGTGGGATCAATCAGGGGGGCTTCTAATGGCGCCTCTTCCAGCCTGACAAACATACCGTCGGCATCATAAATCTGCCATAACCCGGGAGCCTGAGCGACGGAGTAACCCATACACATCCCGCTTTCGTCATCAACGATGGGTTTTGAGTTCAGTGCTGGGTTGCGTGGGCGAAATTCAAAGTATTCACCGGCTGGCAATGTTGATTGGAAGGTGGAAAAAACGTCCTGGCTCGTCTGTAATTAATCCAACACTCATCGTCATGATTTTCTTTTGGTTAACCCTCAGATCATCATAATGGACGTTTTTGCTTCAATCTACTTTTCCTGACTTGTTTTAAACACCTCAGCAGCTAACGCCTCGCTGGGCTTGTTGTTCAACCCCGCCAGCACCGAAAGCGAGTTGCAGCACCGACGGCGTTTGTTAATGCAACCAGCAATCGTCCCCCATAGCAATTGGCGATAAAGTGGCGACAGAGGTTTCATAATACTGCAATTCATTGCATTAAAAATAAAATTAACTAATTGTTTTTTATGGTAATTACTGGATTTGTATTGAGTGTCAGTAGGAATGTCTTAACTAAGATTCGCTTTCGCGACATCCTGATAGAAAGGGCTGGCCAGATGGCTGGCCCTTTTTTTATCTAAATTTTAACTATTTTGATGTAAATCAATTACAATATCGCCCGGATTTCGGAGGGGCGGTGAACGGCACTATTTTCTCACAATCAGCATTGCAACGGCGGGCCGCCTGGCTGGCGCTGTTTGCGATCCTGCTGATTGTGGTGGCGCCGCTGATCTCCATTTCGCTACAGAAAGATCCCATGAGCGCGATGCCGGGCATGCATCATGCTATGCCGATGGGCGAGTCTCATGATGGGATGTCCGGGCATGAGATGGTAATGATGCACGGCGCTGACAGCGCGTCACAGCCGGCGCATAGCATGCCGGTTGATCACGCCGAAGCCTGCGGCTATTGCGTGCTATTAGCGCACGTACCGGGGCTGCTGTTCGCGCTGGCGCTGTTCTTCGCCATGATCCTGCGGCGCATTCGCCTGCCGGTTTCTCGCCCGGTATTAAAACACTGGCACTACTTCCCCTGGCTCTACCCTGAAACCCGCGCGCCGCCGCGGCTGTCTGCTTTTTCCCTTTAATAAAAATGAATCTGCGTACTGCGCAACGACCTCTTTTGCTTTAAAAAAGGAAGAGTATGACAACCTGCACCTCGCGCGCGGCATGGTTAAACCTGCTGCGGCGCCTCCATTTCTATATTGGTTTGTTTATTGGACCATTTATCTTTGTCGCGGCCTTGACCGGCACGCTGTATGTCGCCACGCCGCAGCTGGAAAACTGGCTGTACCATGACGCCTTACAGGGCTCGCTCAACGGCGAAAAACAGCCGCTTAGCGCGCAAATTGCCGTCGCCAAAGAGGCCACGCAAAACAATCTCCGCCTGCAGGCCGTGCGCCCGGGGATTACCGCTGGCGAAACGACGCGGGTGATGTTTGCCGACCCGCGGCTGGGGGAATCAGAAAACCGGGCTATTTTTGTTGACCCGGTGACGCTACGGGTCAAAGGCGATCTGACGGTTTACGGTACCAGCGGTATTTTACCGCTGCGCCAGTGGATTGATTACGCGCATAAATCATTGCTGTTGGGTGACGGCGGCAGGCTGTACAGCGAACTGGCGGCCTCCTGGATGTGGGTTGCGGCGTTGGGCGGTATTGCGCTATGGGCGATGACCCGTCCGAAGCGGCGGATAAACAATCGGCTGCAAAATACCCGCCGTCTGCATGTGACGCTGGGCTGGGTGTTACTGGTTGGCATGTTGCTGTTTTCCGCCACAGGCTTAACCTGGTCGCAGTGGGCGGGCGGTAACGTCGATAAGATGCGCGCCGCGTTTGGCTGGCTAACACCGCAGGTCAATACGCAACTTCATGGCGGGGAGGCGATGCCGCCCGATCCGCATGCCGGGCACCACATGGCGCATATGGCAATGGATGAGCCACAGGTGAAAGTGACTGCGGAACGGTTCGATAGCGTATTGCAGGTGGCGCAGGCCGCAGGGCTGACGGCCAGCAAGCTGGAGATCCGGCCGCCCAAAAGCGCGGGGATGGCGTGGACGGTGAATGAAATTGACCGTAGCTGGCCGACACGGGTCGATGCGGTGGCCATTGATGGCGAGACGTTACAAGTCGTGGATCGTACCCGCTTTAGCGATTTCCCGCTGATGGCTAAGCTGACCCGTTGGGGCGTCGATTTTCATATGGGTTTACTGTTCGGGTTGGCGAACCAGTTGCTGTTGGTGGCGTTCGGGGCGGCTCTGTGCGTCATGATCGTCGTCGGCTACCGCCTGTGGTGGATCCGCCGTCCGACGCAGAGTGCGTTTAATCCTGCACAGACGTTGGTACAAGCGTGGCTGGGGCTAAGTGTTGCCGCCCGGGCGCTTGCGCTGCTAATTGCGCTCCTGCTCGGGCTGGCGGTGCCGCTGATGGGCGTCAGCCTCGCGGCGTGCCTCGTGGTTGATTACCTGCGCTGGCGCGCGGCTTCAGCGATGAGGCTGGTTAAGTCGGTAGACTAACCTGCTTAAGGCGTGCTGATCACCACGGTAACGCGGCGGTTTTCAGCACGGCCTGCAGCGGTATCGTTGCTGGCGATGGGGTACTTTTTACCTAATCCGCGGGTGGTTAGATTACTGCGCGGGATTTTCGCGCCTTCAGCCCAGGCATCCGCCACGCTGTTGGCGCGCTTTAATGACAGCGCTTCATTGTAGCTGTCTTCGCCGTAGTTATCGGTATGACCTTCAAGACGGCTATGGGTAATACCGGTCTCAGCTAACCGTGCGGCCATACTGTGGATTTGCTGCTGGCTTTCGGGACGCAGGCGATAGTCGTTTTTGTCAAACAGAATGCTGTCAGACAAACCTAAAGACCAATCACCAGCGGCTTCGGTAAAGCCGTAAGACTTCATTGCTGCGACCTGTTCTTTAGAGAACTTACCTGGCGCCTGGCACCCGGTGAGGAGAAATGCAGCCAGAAGAGTGGGTGCAATAAATTGCCTGAGCATAGTAATTCCTTCTTATTTTTGTGTGTGATGAAAACGCTGGTTTTTCATCCGATACATATTCTGATCGGCCAGTTCCTGCAGCTCCTCCACCGAGGTGTGCTCCCAGGTCAAAGCATAGCCAATACTCAGAGAGAGCGTTGCCGTGTGGCCATTGTGAAGGTTGAATGGCTGGAGAAACTGTTCGGACAGCGTTGCGCAAAGCGCCTGGACTTCGGTTTCTGTATGCACATCGTGCAATAAAATGGCGAATTCATCGCCGCCCAGACGCCATGCCTGGTGTTGGTCGCCAACGAATGCCATCAGGCGGCTGGCGACCTCAATAAGGACTTTATCGCCGGCGGCGTGTCCCCAGTTATCGTTAATGAGTTTGAAATTATCGCCGTCAAGAAACAGCAGCGCCGAGCTATGGCGTGCCGCGTCATCGTCCATCAGTTTACCGATGACGTTGCGAAACGCCGCGCGATTCGCCAATCCCGTTAGTGGATCATGTAACGAGCTGCGCAGCAGTTGCGCATTTTTTGCCTGCAGCTGACGCTGCCAATCCTCCATTTCTCCGAGCAGGCTATTGAAGTCCTGGGCGAAGAGATGGAATTCCTCAATACGTTCTTCCGGTACACGGCGCGAGAAATGGCGGTTTTCGCGGATATCATGTACCACTTCGGTAATACTTTGCAGCGCGGTGACAATACCGCGGTGCAGAGAATGGGTGAGCATCAGGGCGATAACGGACGCCAGCAGAATACTGCCGGTCAATACGATCAGCGAAACACCGAGAAAATGACTGATTAACCGATCGAGCGCCTTCAGACGAAGCTCACCGATTATTTTTCCCTGATGCCAGATTGGCTGGACAGTCGGTTCAGGAAACAGCCATTTGCTAATATAACCACTGAATTTTTCGTTTTTAACTAAGGCGTCATTACGCCAGTCGGCGAAATGACGCTGACGGCTGTCCAGAAGCGTGGCTTCGGAAAATTGCCCCTGTCTTCCAAGCGTCGCCAGCGTATCTTCTGCGGCGGTGGCATCGCCAAAAACCAGTGCCGCTTCGAGGCTGCGGCCCATGGTTGCCGCGGTGAGCTCAAGATTTTTTTGCGCGTACTGTTTTAACGTGATGACAGAGGCGGCGCTGAGCAAAAGCCAGACCAGCGTCATCGAAATCACTACGCTTATCATGCTGATTCGGCGTAACGCGTTTTTGAAAGTGGGGCGCGGGGCCTGAGAAAAATCCTTATTCATGTGATTTCTTCCGGGCAAGCATCAGTACGTCCGGATTGACCCGTACACCGCTATGCGTCAGGACATCCAGATTAACGGAAAACCTCACCCTATCGTCATTTATGAGCAAGCAAAAAGCGCTGCCAAAAGAGCAATCGGTATTTTGTTCCGCTATGAGTAATAGGGGACGGGAGCCATATTTTTTTGTTAATGCAGACTGCTGATCCGGGGTTTCACTGCCGAAATACAAACCGTCGCAGCTGGCCTTTAGGGCTTCCTGTGAATTTCGAACTATCACCGGTTGATAAGGTAAATTTTCCGGCGCTTCCTGAGCCAAACTGCGGATATATCGGGAGGTGGAAAAAACGCATAACTTCGGCGGGCCGGATAAATTTGGCCAGCGCGTATAAGTCACAATCCCCGAAACTATGGCGCGAACGTTCTCAGATGTCTCAGCGGCAAAAGCGGGAACTCCCGCGATGAGCAAAAAGAAAAGCAAAAATAGACGGTAAAACTCTTTCATTAACGGGTCCGTCAAATCGTTATTGCACGGGAAACGCAGTTCGCAGTTGCCTGAGCGGAGAATAGCATTATTGGCAAAAAGCGTCATTAGCTGCCCCGGCCGCTTTGAGATAATCCTTACCAGGAATTTTAGTAAAGGAATGAGTAAAGCGCGGCGGCAAAAAGAGTCTTTCGTCATGTGTATATTTATATGAACAGTTTGCGGGCAATCCAATGCCAATTATTTTGCTGGTGTAAATTAAAGTTTACGTAATATGGATTGATATCTTTACTTTATATGGTATGGTTACGTCATGCCCGCTGAGGCAACAACTATCGCAAACGAGCTATACAGGATCGCCATCATGCAAAAAGACGCGCTGAATAACGTACATATTACCGATGAACAAGTTCTGATTACCCCGGATCAGCTGAAAGCCGAATTCCCGTTAACCGTGGAGCAGGAAGCGCAGATCGCGCATTCCCGCCAGACTATTTCCAACATTATTGCCGGCCGCGATCCGCGTCTGCTGGTAGTCTGCGGTCCTTGCTCAATTCACGATCCGGAAGCTGCTATCGAATATGCTCGTCGATTTAAAGCCCTTGCCGCAGAGGTCAGCGATAGCCTCTACCTGGTGATGCGCGTCTATTTTGAAAAGCCCCGTACCACCGTTGGCTGGAAAGGGCTGATTAACGATCCGCACATGGATGGCTCGTTTGATGTTGAAGGCGGTCTCAAGATCGCGCGTCGCCTGCTGGTTGATTTGGTCAATATGGGCCTGCCGCTGGCGACAGAAGCGCTCGATCCTAATAGCCCGCAGTACCTTGGCGATCTGTTCAGCTGGTCCGCCATCGGCGCGCGTACCACCGAATCGCAGACCCACCGTGAAATGGCATCCGGTCTGTCGATGCCGGTTGGTTTTAAAAACGGCACCGATGGCAGCCTGGCGACGGCGATCAACGCCATGCGCGCCGCCGCCATGCCGCACCGTTTTGTCGGCATCAACCAGGCCGGCCAGGTTTGCCTGCTGCAGACCCAGGGGAATCCGGATGGTCACGTCATTCTGCGCGGCGGCAAAGCGCCTAACTACGGCCCGGAAGATGTTGAGAAGTGCGAAAAAGAGATGGCGCAGGCGGGACTGAAACCGTCGCTGATGATAGATTGCAGTCATGGTAATTCCAATAAAGACTTCCGTCGTCAGCCGGCGGTTGCGGAATCCGTCGTCGCGCAGATCAAAGATGGCAACCGTTCCATCATTGGCCTGATGATTGAGAGCAATATCTACGAAGGCAATCAGTCTTCTGAGCAGCCCCGTTGCGATATGAAGTATGGCGTATCCGTCACCGATGCCTGCATCAGCTGGGAAACTACCGATGCACTGCTGCGCGAGCTCGATAGCGATCTGCGCGGACATCTGGCGGCACGTCTGGGTTAAGAGGATTGTATGGTTGCTGAACTGACCGCATTGCGCGATCAAATTGATGAAGTTGATAAGGCGCTGCTTGATTTGCTGGCAAAGCGCCTGGAGCTGGTGGCGGAGGTTGGCGAGGTTAAGAGTAAATATGGCCTGCCGATTTACGTACCGGAACGGGAAGCCGCGATGCTGGCTTCCCGCCGGAAAGAGGCGGCGGCGCTCGGCGTGCCGCCGGATCTTATCGAGGATGTTCTGCGTCGGGTGATGCGCGAATCGTATTCAAGTGAAAACGACAAAGGCTTCAAAACGCTGCATCCGAATCTGCGCCCGGTGGTCATTGTTGGCGGCGGCGGGCAGATGGGACGTCTGTTTGAGAAGATGCTGACGCTGTCTGGCTATCAGGTGCGGGTACTGGAAAAAGAAGATTGGCCGCGGGCGACAGAGATTGTCGCCGATGCCGGGATGGTTATCGTCAGCGTTCCGATCCATACCACAGCCGAGACGATTTCGCGTCTGCCGCCGCTGCCGGCGGACTGCATTCTGGTCGATCTGGCTTCCATCAAAGCCGAGCCGCTGCAGGCGATGCTGGCGGCACATAACGGCCCGGTATTGGGATTGCACCCGATGTTTGGCCCAGACAGCGGCAGCCTGGCGAAACAGGTAGTGGTTTACTGCGATGGGCGTCAGCCGGAAGCGTACCAGTGGTTCCTTGAACAGATTCAGGTCTGGGGGGCGCGACTGCACCGGATCAGCGCCGTTGAGCACGATCAGAACATGGCGTTTATTCAGGCGTTGCGTCACTTTGCCACTTTCGCCTATGGCCTGCATCTGGCCGAAGAGAACGTTCGTCTTGAGCAACTATTGGCGCTTTCTTCGCCGATTTATCGACTGGAGCTGGCGATGGTGGGGCGTCTGTTTGCCCAGGATCCGCAGCTGTATGCCGACATCATTATGTCGTCAGAAAATAATCTGGCGTTGATTAAGCGCTACTACCAGCGTTTCGGCGAAGCGATTGGCCTGCTGGAGCAGGGCGATAAACAGGCGTTTATCGACAGCTTCCGTAAAGTCGAACACTGGTTTGGCGATTACGCCCAGCGCTTCCAGAGCGAAAGCCGCACGCTGCTGCGTCAGGCGAATGATAATCGACAGTAAGTCCGCTAAACGTGTATACAATAAAGCCAGAGGGGTAACCCGCTGGCTTTTTTTATAGGGATGCAAAGATGGCTCAACCGCAACCGCTGTTTGATTACGTCGGGCACCTGCCGGAATGCCCAACCTGGAGCGATGCCGAACAGGTACTGTACTGGGCGGATATTCTGGAGTGCGAAATTCACCGCTACGATACACGCAGTAAAGAACACCAGGTTCTGCAATTTCCCGAAGAAGTGGGATGCTTTGCTCTGCGCGAGAAGGGCGGTTTTATCGTCGCCTTACGTAGCGGTATCTGGCTTTGTGATGCCCGCGGTCTGCTGCAACGCAAAATTTGTGATAACCCAAGTAACCCGGATCTGGCGCGTTTTAACGACGGCGGCACCGACCGGGATGGCCGTTTTTACGCAGGGACCTTCTGGGGGCCGGGGGATTACAATGGCGCGCTGCTGGTACGGATTGATAATGACCTGACGCCAAAGGTGGTGCAGTGCGATATTCATGGTGCTAATGGTCTGGCATTTAGCGCCGATAAGCGCTGGATGTATACCTCCGATACGCCGAACGCGGTGATTTACCGCACGCCGCTGGATGAGCAGGGCGAGCCGGGCAAACGGGAAGTACTTCGTCGTTTCCATCCTGGAGAGGGGATCCCTGACGGTGCGGCGGTTGATGAAGAAGGCTGTTACTGGAGCGCGATGTTTGACGGCTGGCGGATTGCCCGTTTTTCGCCGAATGGAGAACAACTGGAAGAGTATCGCTTACCGGTGCGTTGTCCCACGATGGTGTGTTTCGGCGGCGCGGATATGAAAACGCTCTACATCACTACCACCCGGGAAAATATGGACGCCGACGAAGTGGCGCAATATCCGCTTTCCGGCGCCATCTTCACCCTGCCGGTTGCGGTGGCAGGGATGAAGAAACGGCAATTTATTGAACGTTAAGCCGGGTCGACCGGCACGACGTTTTCGCTCGGGTAACAGCCCAGTACTTTCATCGAACGGGTAATTTCGGCCAGCTCTTTTAAAGCTTTACGTAAGGGAAGGGATTCCAGGTTGGCCTGAATATCCAGATAAAACATCTCTTCCCACGGGTTACCGTGGATTGGGCGCGATTCCAGCTTGCTCATGATCAGGTTGTGGTTACGCAGCACCAGTAGCGCTTCAACCAGCGCGCCCGCCTGTTGGCCGGTGGCGATTAACAACGTCGTTTTCGCCGGCACCTGATCGGATACGTTCACCGCTTTACGCGCCAGCACCAGGAAACGAGTGATGTTTTGCGTCTGGTTAGCCTGGCAGTGCTCCAGCACCTGCAGCCCGTACAGCGCGCCGCCGGCTTCGCTACCCAGCGCGGCAACGGTGGGAGATTTTGCCTGCGCGACTTTTTCCATCGCCGCCGAGGTGCTCTCGGTGTACTCGATTTTCCAGTGCGGATAGCGGCTTAAATACTGGCTGCACTGCTGGAACGGCTGCGGATGACTATAGACGGTCTCGATCTTATCGGCGTCCGTTGAGGACGAAACGAGCACACAGTGATCGATTGGCAGCGTCAGTTCGCCAACGATCGACAGACTGGTGTGCTGCAGCAGATCGTACACATCGTTGATCCCGCCGGAGCTGGTGTTTTCGATCGGCACGACGGCGTAATCGGCCTGACCGGTTTCGACCTGCTCAAAGATATCGGCGAATTTCGCGCAGCCGCTTTCGATAAATTGCTCAAAATGACGCGCGGCGTACTGGCGCGCGGCAAGATGTGAGTACGAACCTTTAGGCCCCAGGAAGGCGATACGCGCGGAGTGGGGGTTAATCTTATTGAGATGCTGCTGCAGTAGCGCCTGTTGGGTAAGAACGGAGTCTTCAATAATCAGCTGGAACAGGCGGGTAATGTAGTGGGCGTCCAGATGATGCTTTTTGCCAAGCGTCATTAAACGCTCCAGCAGGTCGCGTTCGCGGTCGATATCGCGTACCGGACGGTGCGATTCCAGCTTCGCTTTCCCGACTTCCACCGCCAGGCCACGGCGTTCGGCCAGCAGCGCGAGCAGTTTTTCATCCAGGGCGCTTATTTTGTCGCGCAGGGCCAGTAATGGGTTTTCCTCGGTCATAATTGTGTTGCCTTTCTTGTTATCAATAAAAAAGGCCTCCCGCGTGGGAGGCCTTGTTATTCGTCTTCGCATTCTTTCTTATACGACGAACCGCCTCCCAGTCAGGGGAAGGTAAAAAAGAATGCGAAGAAGAACGGGAGTCGTTTCACGATGAATTCCTTAGGTTAGTGTGGATTACAGTACCTGTACTGTTTTCATCCTGTCAATAAAAAACGAAAAACGCGCCCGAAGGCGCGTGGCATGACACAACTTAAGTTAAGGATTACTCTTCTTCTTCCACAAAGCCTGCCTCTTTCACCGATGTGGCGGCGCGGCGGGCTTCCCCTTTGTGTTGCACTTTATTCAGCTGCCGTTCCAGCTTGTTGATCAATTCGTTAATGGCGGCGTACATGTCTTCATGACGCGCGCTGGCAACCAGATGACCGTTCGGCGTATTGATGGTTGCGTCAGCAATAAAACCCTGCGGCTCCTTAGAGAGAATGATGTGCGGGTTGATTAAATGAGTTTGCCACTTATCCAGTTTGGCGAGACGGTCTGCGACATGCTGGCGGATTGCCGGAGTAATTTCCATTTGTTTACTGGTAATGTTCATTGTCATAAATTTTACCTCTTGTCTTTCCCGTCTTGGTGAACCCAGCATACCTCGCCCAATGTCAAAATGTGTGATCTAAATCACATTTAAATGTCACTTTTTGTCAACGAATTCATTTTGTGAGACAGGACAGGAACGGATGAGATTTTACTTGTCGAAATGAAGAAAGGGGGCCATATTTGATGAGTTAACTCGGCGCTAAACCGCTTCAGCGCTGATGTTCATTGAATAAAAAAACGGCAGCCGCGTGGCTGCCGTTTTGCTTTCTGCTATCACCCTCAGGTGTTTTTGCCGTTGGCGGCGATGATTTTGGCGACTTTGTCAGCCTGCGCATTCATTTGCATCTGACGATAGGCGTTTTCCATCTTCGGCAGCGCATCGCGAGTGGCCTGTGTATCCGGGTAGTTACGCAGCATACCGTCAACGCGGTTCACAACGGCAACCCAGGCGCCGCGGTCGGTGTAATAATCCACCACCGATAGCTCATACTTCGCCAGACGATCTTTCAGGAACACCAGACGCTTGTAGGCGTCAGTGGCGTACTGGCTGTTCGGATAACCGCGAACCAGCTTCGAGAAATCATTGAATGCGTCGCGAGCGTGCTGCGGGTCGCGGTCGGAACGATCGACGCCGAAGAAGCCCTGCAGAGCGCTGTCATCGAGGGCCATGTTAGTCAGGCCGCGCATATAGATGACGTAGTCAATGTTTGGATGCGTAGGATTCAGACGAGCGAAACGATCGATTGCGGCCTGAGCCAGCGGCAAATCGGCATTTTTGTAATACGCATAAATCAGGTCCAGCTGTACCTGTTGGGAGTAAGGACCAAATGGATAGCGATTATCCAACGCTTCCAGTTGCGTTATTGCCTGTTTCCAGTTACCGTCCTGCAACTTTTGCTGGGCGGTCGCGTAAATTTCATTCGGCGGATTATCAGGCACCTCCTCCTTTGAGCCAGAGCAACCCACCAAAGCCAGGCTCAGTGTGGCTGCTGCCACCAGGTATTTCATGCGCGTCATGACGTTTTGACTTCCTCAAAATGTTTATGCGGGAGAATCTCTGTTCCTGCTCCCGATTAAGACCAGCTACAATAGCACACTATATTAAACGGCAAAGCCGTAAAACCCAACGTTAAACGAAGAAGCTGTATATGGCACAACGAGTACAACTCACCGCAACGGTGTCCGAAAATCAACTCGGTCAACGCTTAGATCAGGCTTTGGCCGAATTGTTCCCGGATTATTCACGTTCGCGGATAAAAGAATGGATCCTTGACCAGCGCGTGCTGGTAAATGGCAATGTCATCGACAAGCCGAAAGAAAAAGTTTTTGGCGGCGAGGCCGTCTCTATCGATGTTGAGATCGAGGAAGACGTGCGTTTTGAACCGCAGGATATTCCGCTCAATATCGTCTATGAAGATGACGACATCCTGGTCATCAACAAACCACGTGATTTGGTTGTGCACCCCGGTGCGGGCAACCCTGACGGTACTGTGCTGAATGCGCTGCTGCATTACTATCCGCCCATTGCCGATGTACCGCGCGCGGGAATTGTCCACCGTCTGGATAAAGACACCACCGGTCTGATGGTCGTGGCGAAGACTATTCCGGCGCAAACGCGTCTGGTCGAGTCGCTGCAGCTGCGCGAAATTACCCGCGAGTATGAAGCGGTGGCCATCGGCCACATGACCGCTGGCGGTACGGTTGAAGAACCGATCAGCCGTCACCCAACCAAGCGCACGCATATGGCGGTTCACCCGATGGGGAAACCGGCGGTGACCCATTACCGCATTATGGAACATTTCCGAATCCACACCCGTTTGCGCCTGCGTTTGGAAACCGGCCGTACCCACCAGATTCGCGTGCATATGGCGCATATCACCCATCCGCTGGTGGGCGATCAGGTTTACGGCGGCCGCCCGCGTCCGCCGAAAGGGGCATCGGACGAGTTCATCAGCGCGCTGCGCAAATTCGATCGCCAGGCATTGCACGCGACCATGCTGCGTCTGTATCACCCAATTACCGGTATTGAGATGGAATGGCACGCGCCGATCCCGCAGGATATGGTGGAACTGATCGACGCCATGCGCGCCGATTTTGAAGCCCATAAGGACGATATTGACTGGTTATGACAAAGCTGATTGTTCCGCAGTGGCCAATGCCGAAAGGCGTGGCGGCCTGTAGTTCTACTCGTGTGGGCGGCGTGAGCCTGCCTCCGTATGACTCGTTGAACCTTGGCGCCCATTGCGGCGACGATCTCCTGCATGTCGAAGAAAACCGCCGGCGGATGTTTGCCGCTGGCGGATTACCCTCTTATCCGGTGTGGCTGGAGCAGGTGCATGGCACCACGGTACTAAAATTGGATGGCGGGCCGTACGTGTCAAAACGCGCCGATGCGTCATACTGTAATACGCCGGGTACCGTTTGTGCGGTGATGACCGCGGACTGCCTGCCGGTGCTGTTCTGTAACCGCGCCGGAACCGAGGTGGCGGCAGCGCACGCCGGATGGCGCGGCTTATGTGAAGGCGTACTGGAAGAAACGGTCGCCTGCTTTAATGATAAACCGGAAAATATCCTGGCCTGGCTTGGTCCGGCAATAGGCCCTGAGGCGTTTGAAGTCGGTGCGGAAGTGCGCGAGGCTTTCATCGCCAAAGATGCCCAGGCGGAGAGCGCCTTCCGTCCTGCCGGTGAAAAATATTTTGCTAATATCTATCAATTGGCTCGTCAGCGCCTGGCAAACGTCGGCGTGGAGCAGATTTTCGGCGGCGATCGTTGCACTCTAAGTGAAAAGGATGATTTTTTCTCTTATCGTCGCGACAAGACCACAGGTCGTATGGCAAGTTTCATTTGGCTGATATAACCTAGAGAATCAAGACGATCCAGAAGGCAAACTTATTTTTCACATAGTTCAGGTCTTTAACCTTGAATAATTGAGGGATGACCTCATTTAATCTCCAGTAGCAAATTTGACCTGTTTATGGGAGGAGTTATGCGTCTGGATCGTCTTACTAATAAATTCCAGCTTGCTCTTGCCGATGCCCAGTCGCTAGCACTCGGGCACGACAACCAATTCATCGAACCACTTCATCTAATGAGCGCCTTGCTGAATCAGGAAGGGGGATCGGTACATCCTTTATTAACCTCGGCGGGTGTTAACGCCGTGGCGTTACGCAGCCAAATCGAACAGGCGCTGAGCCGTTTACCGCAGGTAGAAGGTACCGGCGGCGACGTGCAGCCGTCTCAGGATCTGGTGCGTATTCTCAATCTTTGCGACAAGCTGGCGCAAAAGAGAAAGGATAACTTTATTTCGTCAGAACTGTTCGTTCTGGCGGCGCTTGAATCACGCGGTACGCTGACCGACCTGCTGAAATCTGCCGGAGCAACAACCGCCAATGTGACTCAGGCGATTGAACAAATGCGCGGAGGTGAAAGCGTGAACGATCAGGGTGCCGAAGACCAACGTCAGGCATTGAAAAAATTTACCGTCGATCTGACCGAACGGGCCGAACAAGGCAAACTGGACCCGGTGATCGGTCGTGATGAAGAGATTCGTCGTACCATCCAGGTACTTCAGCGCCGTACTAAAAACAACCCGGTACTGATTGGTGAGCCCGGGGTGGGTAAAACGGCAATCGTCGAAGGACTGGCGCAGCGTATCGTCAACGGCGAAGTACCAGAAGGGCTGAAAGGCCGTCGGGTATTAGCGCTGGATATGGGCGCGCTGGTGGCCGGGGCGAAATATCGCGGCGAGTTCGAAGAACGTCTGAAAGGCGTGCTGAACGATCTGGCGAAACAGGAAGGCAACGTTATCCTGTTTATCGATGAGCTGCACACCATGGTCGGCGCGGGTAAAGCCGACGGCGCGATGGATGCCGGCAACATGCTGAAACCGGCCCTGGCGCGCGGTGAACTGCACTGCGTTGGCGCCACCACCCTTGATGAATACCGCCAGTACATTGAAAAAGACGCCGCGCTGGAACGTCGTTTCCAGAAAGTGTTCGTTGCCGAGCCGACGGTAGAAGATACCATCGCGATTCTGCGCGGTCTGAAAGAACGTTATGAACTGCACCACCACGTGCAGATCACTGACCCGGCCATCGTGGCGGCGGCGACCCTGTCGCATCGCTATATTGCCGACCGTCAGTTGCCGGATAAAGCCATCGACCTTATCGATGAAGCGGCCTCCAGCATCCGTATGCAGATCGACTCGAAGCCGGAAGAGCTGGACCGTCTCGATCGCCGTATCATCCAGTTGAAGCTGGAACAGCAGGCGCTGAAGAAAGAGGCGGATGAAGCGAGCCTGAAACGTCTCGATATGCTTAATGAAGAGCTGGCGGACAAAGAAAGCCAGTATTCGGTGCTGGAAGAAGAGTGGAAAGCGGAAAAAGCATCACTCTCCGGTACGCAGACTATTAAAGCCGAGCTGGAACAAGCCAAAATTGCCATCGAACAAGCACGACGTCTTGGCGACCTCGCGCGGATGTCCGAACTGCAATACGGTAAAATTCCGGAGCTGGAAAAACAGCTGGCGGCAGCCACTCAGTCTGAAGGCAAAACGATGCGCCTGTTACGTAACAAAGTAACAGATGCCGAGATCGCCGAAGTGCTGGCGCGCTGGACCGGTATTCCGGTGGCGCGCATGATGGAAAGCGAGCGCGAAAAACTGCTGCGTATGGAGCAGGATCTGCATCACCGCGTCATTGGCCAGGATGAAGCGGTTGAAGCGGTATCCAACGCCATTCGCCGTAGCCGCGCCGGATTGTCTGACCCGAACCGGCCTATTGGTTCGTTCCTGTTCCTCGGCCCGACCGGGGTGGGTAAAACCGAGCTTTGCAAAACGCTGGCTAACTTCATGTTCGACAGCGACGACGCGATGGTGCGTATCGATATGTCCGAATTTATGGAGAAACACTCCGTCTCGCGTCTGGTCGGTGCGCCTCCGGGATATGTGGGTTACGAAGAGGGCGGGTATCTGACCGAAGCGGTTCGTCGTCGTCCTTATTCCGTCATCCTGCTGGATGAAGTGGAAAAAGCGCATCCGGATGTATTTAACATTCTGCTGCAGGTGCTTGACGATGGTCGCCTGACCGACGGGCAGGGGAGAACGGTCGACTTCCGTAATACGGTTGTCATCATGACCTCTAACCTCGGTTCCGATCTGATTCAGGAACGTTTCGGCGAGCTGGACTACGGTCATATGAAGGATCTGGTGCTTGGCGTGGTTAGTCAGCGCTTCCGTCCGGAGTTTATCAACCGTATTGATGAAGTGGTGGTCTTCCATCCGTTGGGTGAAAAACACATTGCTTCTATTGCGCAGATCCAACTGCAGCGTTTGTATAAACGTCTGGAAGAGCGCGGCTATGAAGTGCATATGTCCGATGAGGCGCTGAAGCTGCTGAGCGAAAATGGCTACGACCCGGTATACGGTGCGCGTCCATTGAAACGTGCCATCCAGCAACAGATAGAGAACCCGTTAGCCCAGCAAATCTTGTCTGGCGAGCTGGTTCCGGGTAAAACCGTCGAGCTGGTGGTGAAAGACGACCGTATCGTGGCAGTGCAGTAAGTCACAAAACGACAAAAACGGGCCCTCTGGGCTCGTTTTTGTTTAAAAACCAGGCAAGAATTAAAGTCCAAACGATGATTTGGTTGAAAAGTGAGCGCTTGAATTGTTTTTTTGAATTTATGCTTGTCACTTCAGAATTACTCCCTATAATGCGCCTCCACTGACACGGAACAACGGCAAACAAGCCGCCGGGTTAGCAAGGTTTCAGCAGTGAAATACGACGCTGAAAGCCGACAGAGAAAAGCGAAATAAGCGCTTGACTCTGAATGAGGAAAACGTAATATACGGGACCTCGCAACGGTGAGCTGAAAGCCGCGTTGCAACTGCTCTTTAACAATTTATCAGACAATCTGTGTGGGCACTCAAAGTGACATGGATTCTTAACGTCCTCGGACGAAAAATGAATACCAAGTCTCTGAGTGAACATACGTAATTCATTACGAAGTTTAATTCACGAGCATCAAACTTAAATTGAAGAGTTTGATCATGGCTCAGATTGAACGCTGGCGGCAGGCCTAACACATGCAAGTCGAGCGGTAGCACAGAGAG
>NZ_JBYEZM010000002.1:0-910045 GCF_057624675.1 Klebsiella sp. PK01 | reverse complement strand
CGGGCCTTTTGTTTTTGTGTTTTGCGGCCAGACGCGCCGCCGTCTCCCCCGGTGGCGCTGCGCTTACCGTGGCTACCAACCCGTAGCCCGGAAAAGGTGCGCAGCACCGCCTCCGGGGAAAGCCGCTGCCATATCGACGTAAACGAAAGGCTCAGTCGGAAGGCCGGGCCTTTTGTTTTGGTGTTTTGCGGCCAGACGCGCCGCCGTCTCCCCCGGTGGCGCTGCGCTTACCGGGGCGACAGACTCCGTAGCCCGGAAAAGGTGCGCAGCACCGCCTCCGGGGAAAGCCGCTGCCATAGCAACGTAAACGAAAGGCTCCGTCGGAAGATCGGGCTTTCTGCTTTTGTGTTTTGCGGCCAGACACGCCGCCATCTCCCCCGGTGGCGCTGCGCTTACCGGGGCTACCAACCCGTAGCCCGGAAAAGGTGCGCAGCACCGCCTCCGGGGAAAGCCGCTGCCATAGCAACGTAAACGAAAGGCTCAGTCGGAAGACTGGGCCTTTTGTTTTTGTGTTTTGCGGCCAGACGCGCCGCCGTCTCCCCCGGTGGCGCTGCGCTTACCGGGGCTACAGATCCGCACTTCCTGCGGGGAAGATCGCGCCATATCCACACGCTCACCTTCATTCAAAGCCATATAAAACCCCGTCGTTGTACCCACTTCGCCATAATTCTCTTTTTCATTGCGCATGTACTGACGTTAATCGCGAAAAGCGGTGTTACGAAAAAAAATGTGAATACAATCACATATAAATAAATAACAATTATATAACATTTGGTTCACTAATTAATTTGTCGAAGTGACGTGTCACGCCCGATGAGACAGATTACGGTCTTTGCTGGAGCAAAATTACAATGACAGAAAGCAGTATTAACGAGCAGGGGGCCCTGGAACAGGGAGATACCCGGCGCCGAGTATGGGCAATTGTGGGCGCATCTTCAGGGAACCTGGTGGAATGGTTTGATTTTTATGTCTATTCATTTTGCTCACTCTATTTTGCGCACATCTTTTTCCCTTCAGGAAATACCACTACTCAATTGTTACAAACCGCCGGAGTTTTTGCCGCTGGCTTCCTGATGCGCCCCATCGGCGGCTGGCTGTTTGGCCGCATTGCTGACCGTCGCGGACGTAAAGCCTCAATGCTTATTTCGGTATGCATGATGTGCTTCGGCTCGCTGGTAATTGCTTGTCTACCGGGATACGCCACTATCGGCACCTGGGCACCGGCTTTGCTCCTGCTGGCACGTCTGTTCCAGGGCCTGTCCGTTGGCGGGGAATATGGCACCAGCGCGACCTACATGAGTGAAGTGGCAGTAGAAGGAAAGAAAGGATTCTACGCCTCCTTCCAGTACGTTACGTTAATTGGCGGTCAACTGCTGGCGGTACTGGTCGTTGTCGCGCTACAACAAATCCTCAGTGATGAAGACTTGCATGCCTGGGGATGGCGTATACCTTTTGCTCTGGGCGCCGTACTGGCCATCGTCGCGCTGTGGCTGCGCCGTCAGTTGGATGAAACCTCGAAACAGGAAACCCGAGCGCTGAAAGAGGCCGGTTCCTTTAAAGGTTTGTGGCGTAATCGCCGGGCTTTTGTCATGGTGCTGGGCTTTACCGCCGCCGGCTCGCTGACTTTTTACACCTTCACCACCTACATGCAAAAATATCTGGTGAATACCGCCGGCATGTCGGCCAGCACCGCCAGTATGATTATGACGGCGGCGCTTTTTGTGTATATGCTGGTACAACCGCTGTTTGGCGCCTTCTCGGATAAGGTGGGTCGCCGCACTTCAATGCTGTGTTTCGGCGTGCTGGCGACGCTGTTTACCGTTCCAATCTTGAGTGCGCTGCAGAATGTTAGCTCGCCGTATGCCGCATTTGCCCTGGTGATTTGTGCGTTGCTGATTGTCAGCTTCTACACTTCCATCAGCGGGATCCTTAAGGCGGAAATGTTTCCGGCACAGGTTCGCGCGCTGGGCGTGGGCTTGTCCTATGCGGTAGCAAACGCGTTGTTCGGCGGTTCAGCGGAATACGTCGCGCTGTCGCTTAAATCTGCGGGAATGGAGAATGCCTTCTACTGGTACGTGACGGCGATGGCGGCGATTGCCTTCCTGGTGTCTCTGATGCTGCACGGTAAAGGGAAGGGTCTGCGTTTGTAACCTTATTGATGCGCCAGTTGCCACACCGCATAGCCGGTAGTGGCGCCGGCGACATCCCAGGCGAAATCTTTCCAGCTCCAGCCGCTCCCTGCCGGGCGGCTGTCCCATAACTCTTTTGATGCCCCCAGACTAACGGAAAACATCAGACCGATGGCGGCGCTGCGATCGCGGCTGTATCCCTGATGCTGCGCATATTCATTGCCGGCCGCGGAGAGCATTGCCGACGCGAGAAAGTGTTGGGCTTTGTCCTGACCACTCCAGGCATCATTGGCCATATGGCTGCAGCCGCCAAGCAGTAAAGGGGCAAAAATAACAAGATGACGCATAGTGCTTCCTGAAAAAAAGCCCCGTAAACGGGGCATTGATTTAAAGAATGCGGCTAATAAGACGGTCGATGCGGATACGTCGCAGACGGCGAATGAGCTTTTTCACCTTCACCGGATAGTCGGCGATGCTTTGCAGATCGCGATAATGCTTCACTACCGTCGTATGCGTACGGATGAGCTGAAGCTCCTTTTCCCGCATTTCGCGCAGTTGATGTTTAGGATCGTGGATAAGCACGGCATTTTCCAAGTCCAGCCGCCAGGCGCGCGGATTGAGGTTATTGCCGGTTAACAGCATCCATTCGTTATCAACCCACATACCCTTTAGATGGTAGCTGTTATCGTCATCTTTCCATAAACGCACGATGAGCTGATCGGTATTCACATAATACTGCAGGCGGCTCAGGAAGCGTCGCAGGTTAATTTCGTACAAATAAGGCAGTGCGCCGATGATTTTAAACGGCTGATCTTCCGGGATATAGAAGTCGTTCGCGGTCTTATCGCCGACGATGATTTCCACTTTTTTGCCGCTGCGTAGCAGAGAAATAATATTTCTGACCAGTACGGCGGGCAGGTTGAAATACGGGGTGCAGATTGTCAGCTTATGTTCCGCACACGGCATCAGGTGGAAGATAGTCTTGTTGAGCAGGCTCGATTTACCGAGCCCGACCAGCGGTGTGACTGATAGTTGATCTTCATCGGCATTGCCGGTGAAGTGATAGCCGCTTTCGCGCAGATCCTGGCGATACAGGCGAATATCATTTTTGATTTCCGGGCTTTTCGGCCGATCCGGGCGATCGAGACGATTCACGCCGCGACCCTCTACCAGGTTGTGCTCGACCCAGTCGAACATGACATCGGCCATCTTGCCGTTGCGGATGCACTGATAGCGATCGTAGCGATATTTATCATGCTGATGCAGGTACACATCGTTCAGGCTGGCGCCGCTATAGATGACGCTATCGTCGATGATGAAGCCTTTAAAATGGAGCACGCCGAGCGCTTCACGGGTATTGACCGGGACGCCATAGACCGGGATATCAATCCCAGGATTTTCCTGGGCCATACGACAGTACCAGTCGGCATTGGTATTGGAGGCTGCAGCGCCGATGCGGCCGCGCTGGGCGCGATGCCAGTCAACCAGCACGCGCACGTCCAGTTCCGGACGTTGACGTTTGGCGTCGTACAGGGCTTGCAGTATTCCTTTTCCGCCATCATCTTGCTCAAGGTAGAGCGCAATAATGCAAATACGCTGGGTGGCGTGGGCTATCTTTGCCAGTAGCGCCTGGCGGAAATCAGCCGGCGCGTAAAAGAACTCGATATCATCAACTGACTGAGAGAGCTTAGGGAGTTGGGCAAGGTGTTGTTGATGTTTATTACGCTTAAATTTTGACAACATCACAGTGCGTTTCTTCTCTGTTTATTGAAGGGTCTTCTGTACCATGCAGACGACGTAAGCGGGCAATAATAACATCACTACCCGCGAATGTGGTCATTAATTGCTGTCGCTTGTCACCGAATGTAACGTATTCAGCGCAAGAGACAGGCTCACAATTCCGTCTTCTAGCTGGATATCTACGGCAAAGCCAAGTTTTCTGGCAAGGCTTATCATGCCGCGGTTATTTGGCATGGTGATGCCATTTAAGCGCTGTAATCCGTGTCCATGCGTATAGGCGATAAGCTTTTCAAGGAGCTGTCGCCCCAGACCTAAACCTTTCAGATCCGAGCGTACCAGTACGGCAAACTCGGCATCAATGTTATCAGGATCGGAAATCGCTCTGGTCACGCCAAGGATCTCGCTTCCTTGCTCCGTAGCGCGTACCGCAACAAAGGCCATTTCACGATCGTAGTCGATCTGGGTCATATTGGCTAAGTCGTCATGGGTGAATTCGTTGATCTCGCTGAAGTAGCGGTAATAGAGATCTTCTTTGGTGACCTGTTCGATAAAAGCCAATAGCAGAGGTTCATCCTCAGGCAGGATCGGCCGGAACAGGCAGCGTTCACCGTTTTTCATCACCACCCATTCTTCTAACTGTTGCGGATAGGGTCTGACTGCCAGCCGGCTTTCGCTGTCGCCGCTAAATGGCGCCAGGCTGAGGGTGACGTCGAGGGCGGTAAACTCGTTGCCGGAAGCAAGCAAGGGGTGAATATCCAACCGCTGGATCTCGGGGCAATCGACGATCAGATTAGAGACCTGCACCAGCAACTGGCTAAGACCGGGAATATCTAACGGGCGTAGCGCGCTGCGTCCGCGGATTTTTTTGCTCTTAATGGCCTGGATCACCAGATAACGAGCCAGGTTCATATTCAGCGGCGGCAGGGCGACCGCGGCCTGATTTTCCGCTCGCCACTCGACACCGCCTTCGCCAAGCATGATCAACGGGCCAAAAAGCGGGTCATGCTCGACGACGACCCGAAGTTCCTGCGCCCCGGCGCGGTTGGCCATGCTTTGGACTAGCAGGCCATGAATACGCGCCTGCGGCCAGGCCATTTTTACCCTGTCGATAATCGCGTCCGCCGCCTGCTGGACTTCAGCAGGGGTTCGTAAATAGAGCATAACGCCCTGAACTTCAGATTTATGTGGAATATCCGGCGAACGTAACTTCAACGCCACCGGGTAGCCAATCTGCTCGGCGATATGTACCGCTTCGGCGCTGTCGGCGGCAATCCAGGTGGGCAGAGTATGGATGCCGTAGGCGCGCAGCACCGGGCTGACTTCATGGGTGTCCAGTGAGGTCGCGCCTTCGCTCAGCGCGCGCTGCAATAGCGTGTGGGCCTCGGCGGTATTGGCGGTCAACGTATCGGACAATACCGGCGTTTCCCGTAGCTGTTTCTGGTTGCGACGGTATTCCACCATATGCATAAAGGCGGTAATGGTACCCTCAGGCGTGCGATAGGTTGGAATGCCGGCTTCGCTAAATAGCCGTCGCGCCTCCTGGGAGGAGAACTCTCCGCACCAGTTCGTCAGCACCGTAACGTATTTCCCGCGCGGATGACGCTTAAGGGCATCAATCAACGCCAGCGCGCTTTCGGTACCCGGCGCCGCGGCGCTGGGGGAGTGGATCACCAGCAGCGCATCATAATCCTGGCTATCCAGCAACACATTCAGCGCCTTGAGATAATGCTCGCTGCTGGCGTCATCGCGCAGATCCAGAGGATTAGCAACCTCGACGCCTGTCGGTAACGTCTGTTTGAGCTGGTTGCTGGTTGCCTCGCTAAGCGTGGCGAGCTTACCGTTACGCAGCCACAGTTCGTCCAACGCCAGCGCCGCCGGCGCCGCGCCATTACTGATGATCATCAGTTTTTCGCCGCGCAATGGGCGCATATGGCTCAGGGTTTCAACGGCGGAAAAGAGCTCGTGGGTGTCCTGCACGCGCAGTAGCCCCGCCCGCTGAATAGCGGCGTCCCAGGCGGGATCCATTCCTGAGTTTACATGCAGCAATTTCTGCGCCGCCGGGCTGCGGCCGCTTTTGATGACCAGAATGGGTTTATTACGCGAGGCGCTACGGGCGGCGGAGACAAAACGCCGCGCATCGCTGAGATGCTCCAGATAGAGCAGAATGGCGCTGGTCTTGCTATCACGGGCGAGAAAATCGAGCAGGTCGTCGACGTCGATATCAAGACTATCGCCCAGCGCAATAAAGTACGAGAAGCCCATTTCACGCTGCTGCGCCCAGTCCAGAATGGTGTTGGAGACGGCGGCGGATTGCGAGATAAACGCCAGCTTGCCGCGCTGGATAGGCACCGGCGAGAAGCTGGCGTTGAGGCCCTGCCACGGCGCCAGGAGCCCCAGGCTGTTGGGGCCGAGTAGACGCATTTGATAACGGGCGGCGCATTCGAGCAGCGCCGGGTACTGGTCCGGCTGTGAAGAGAGGATAATGCAGGTTTTACACCCTTTCCGCCCTAAGGCCTCGAGCAACTCGAGGTTGCGCCGGGCATTAGTACAGAGCACCGCCAGATCCGGAGTAAAAGGCAGGCTGTCGATAGTCGGCCACGCCAGTACGCCAAGCACCGCTTTCCAGGCGGGCGTCACCGGCAGGACCGGGCCATTAAAACCGCCGGCCAACAGATTGCGCATCATTAAATAGCCAGCGCGCTGCGGTTTCATCGATGCGCCAATGACGGCGATCGATTTTGGCCGCAGCAGTGCTTCCAGGCCTCGTTGGCTCATACCGGTCTCCTTTAATCCCCAGTGACCGAATGATTTTAAACGCTTTCAGCCTGTTGTGCTGTGATACTGCCCTTATGCTGCGTTTTTCCCGCCAGATAGCGGCTTCTGAACAGGCTAAAGTGATCGCCAAGCGCGGCCGCCGCCTGTGCGTCGCCGGCTAAATCCAGCAGAGCAATGGCGACTTCCGCTGTACAGTACTGGCCGTCGGCGTGGGCCTCGCGCAGGTGATAGGCGGAGATGCGCGACAGGTCGACTGAGATTACCGGCAGCGCATCGAGATACGGACTTTTGCGAAACATTTTCCGTGCTTCCGTCCAGGTGCCGTCGAGCATAATGAACAGCGGCGGCTTACCTTCCGGCGGGGCGCTCAGTACCTGACGATCCGCTCCGGCATAAGAGGCCGGAAAGACGACCATGGGCTGATAATCAGGGTTGGCGACCAGATCGAGCAACGCCTGCGGCGGCTCGGTACGCGACCACTGAAACGCTTCGGTATTGGGCAGAATATCGGCGATAAGACGTCCGGTATTGCTGGGCTTCATCGGCTCGGTGTCGAACATCACCAGGCAAAAGCGGCTGTCGGCGGGCACTGGTGCCAGCGTTACGCACAGACACTGTTTTAGGGGGAGCAGGCAGCGCTGACAGCGGCGGATGCGGTTGCCGCGAGCAAGAAAAGGCCGGGTTGCGCGCGCGAGGCGTTCGGCGCGTAGCCGAAGGACAGCGTTATCAATCATGGGAGTCGCTAATGAAAAACGCTATTGTCGCAGAGGAGAAATCGGGGCACAAGCGGTGCCCCGGCGGCTTTACTGTTGGTTGGCTTCGTTCAACCAGCTATCGAACGGCGCTTTGGGGACGGCGCCATTCAGCATGTCGACCATTTCACCATTTTTGAACATCATAATGGTTGGAATGCTACGGATGCGGAAGCGAGTGCTCAGTTCGCGTTCGGCTTCGGTGTTCACTTTCACAAAACGCATTTCGCCGCTGCGCTCTTCAGCCACATCTTCAAAGATCGGCGCGAAGCTACGGCATGGACCGCACCACGGGGCCCAGAAATCAATCACGACTGGCAGATCGTCCTTTAATAGTTTATCCAGCGTTGCCCCGGTCGCGTTGATGACATCGCCGTCAAAGAGATCGTGGCCGCAGCGTCCGCACTTGGCGCCATCGGCGCTACGGTCTTCGGGGATGCGGTTAAGAGCCTGACAACTGGCACAAACGGTATTCATAACTAACCTCTGGTTATGGGGTTGCAGCGCGGCACGTGGCCGATTTGTTTCTGTAATGTTACATATTATCGATTAGGCGCGAATAAAGGACAATGTCTTTTGTTCGATGGTTACAATAGACCAAGGCTTTTAAATGAAATAATGGCTAAGTGAAGATACATCGGGTAATCTTCGCGCTTCGCGCAGCGCAGGTGGAGAAAATAGATGAGCGACGAACTGAAAAATAAAAGCGGCAAGGTCAAAGTGATGTATGTCCGCAGTGATGATGATTCTGACAAACGTACCCATAACCCGCGTACCGGGAAAGGGGGAGGGCGTCCAGGAAAATCACGTGTTGACGGCCGCAGCCGCCCTGCGCGCGATGAACGTAACAGCCGCGGCGACGATCGCAAACGCGACGATCGCAAGCGTAATGATTTTAATCGCGATGATGCGTCCCCGTGGCGCACCGTTTCCCGCGCTCCGGGCGATGAGACGCCGGTAAAAGAAGATCACGGCGGCATTAGCGGTAAGAGCTTTATCGATCCGGAAGTGCTGCGTCGTCAGCGCGCGGAAGAGACCCGCGTCTACGGCGAGAACGCCTGTCAGGCGCTGTTCCAGAGCCGTCCGGAAGCCATCGTACGCGCCTGGTTTATCCAGAGCGTTACCCCGCGCTTTAAAGAGGCGCTGCGCTGGATGGCAGCCAACCGTAAGGCCTACCACGTAGTGGACGAAGCCGAGCTGGCGAAAGCGTCTGGTACCGAACACCACGGCGGCGTCTGCTTCCTGATCAAAAAACGTCATGGTACTTCCGTGGCCCAGTGGGTGGCGAAAGCAGAAGCCGAAGATTGCGTACTGGCGCTGGAAGATGTTGGCAACCCGCACAACCTCGGCGCGATTATGCGTAGCTGCGCGCACTTTGGCGTGAAAGGCGTGGTAGTACAGGATGCCGGCGTGCTGGAGTCTGGCGCGGCGATCCGCACTGCAGAAGGCGGCGCGGAACATGTTGAGCCGATCACCGGCGACAGCTTTATCGATACCCTGACGCAGTTCCGTCAGGCTGGCTACGCCATCGTCTCGACCTCCAGCCATAACGGTACGCCGCTGTTTAAGGCCGAGCTGCCGAAAAAAATGGTGCTGGTATTAGGCCAGGAGCGTGACGGTCTGTCCGATGCGGCGATCTCCAGCTCTGACCTCAACGTCGCCATCGACGGCACCGGCAATGTCGAAAGTCTTAACGTCTCCGTGGCGACCGGCGTGCTGCTGGCGGAATGGTGGCGTCAGAATAAGGCCTGATAACGGTCTCTGAATGCAAAAAGCCAGCTGATGCTGGCTTTTTTATTGTCGTCGCTCACTCGCTTTCAGCGGGCAGCACCGGCATCCAGTCAATGGGCGCCTCGCCGCGTTCTGCCAGCCACTGGTTGGTTTGCACAAAGTGATTGCAGCCGAAGAAACCGCGGTGCGCCGACAGCGGTGACGGGTGCGGCGCCTTCAGGACGCAATGGCGCTGGCGATCGATAATGGCGCCTTTCTTCTGCGCGTGCGCACCCCACAGCAGAAATACCACTCCTTCACAATGCTGGTTAATCAGCGCTATCACTTTATCGGTAAAGGTTTCCCAGCCGAGACTGGCGTGTGAATGCGCCTGACCGGCGCGCACCGTTAACACGGTATTAAGCAGGAGCACGCCCTGGCGCGCCCAGCTTTTCAGATAACCATGCGCCGGGCGCTGAAAGCCGGGGATGGTGCCTTCCAGCTCTTTATACATGTTCAGCAGCGACGGCGGTATCTGTACTCCCGGTAAAACAGAAAAGGCCAGACCGTGCGCCTGTCCCGGGCCGTGATAGGGATCCTGACCTAAGATGACCACTTTGACCTCGCTCAGTTCGGTATAGCGAAAGGCGTTAAAGACATCTTTCTGCGGCGGATAGATAGTCATGCCGGACTGACGCTCTTCGGCGACGGTCTTGAGGGTGTTGAGAAAATAGGGCTGCTGCTTCTCTTCCGCCAGCACGTCGTGCCAGGTTAATGGGGTGGTCATCTCGCTCTCCTGCAAAGTGTCATGCCCATAGCTTAACTGCTTCTTTCTGCATAACAAAATCGCGACGTCATTCCTGACTGGTTGTACATAAAAAAAATTGAAAATTTACAAAATTTTTTATGGCACCTACTGGCGTAACTTGATGTAAAACAATACTATCCTCATATACCCACTTTGAGTGAGTGGTTTTTGTTGATTTAAATCAATGAATGCCGGGTGTGTGGCTGATATATATACACTCATACAACAATGGTTTTACCAATTGGCCGCAAAGAGGCCAAAATCGAATAAACACTGCCTGGGAGGCATCAAATGATTACTGGTATCCAAATTACTAAAGCGGCAAACGACGACCTGCTGAACTCTTTCTGGCTGCTGGATAGCGAAAAAGGCGAAGCGCGCTGCCTGTGCGCCAAAGGTGGTTTTGCGGAAGATGACGTGGTTGCGGTGAGCAAACTGGGTGAAATCGAATACCGTGAAATCCCGGTAGACGTGAAACCGGAAGTCCGTGTGGAAGGCGGTCAGCACCTGAACGTGAACGTGCTGCGTCGCGAAACCCTGCTGGATGCCGTTGAGCACCCGGAAAAATACCCGCAGCTGACCATTCGTGTTTCCGGCTACGCGGTACGTTTTAACTCTCTGACTCCGGAACAGCAGCGCGACGTTATCGCTCGTACCTTTACCGAAAGCCTGTAAGGCTAAAGCCAGATGTGAAAACGCCGGGATATCCCGGCGTTTTTTTTACTCTTCGTTGGACGTTGACGGCGTCCCGGCAGCGCTTGGCTTACGGCGCTTACCGATGTTTTTTGTATCGCGGTGGCGTTTCTTCACCCGCGGCTTCTCTTTTTCTTTCTCTTTTTTCTCGGCGCGTTTCGCCAGCACTTTCTTCGATGGCTTACCGGTTAACTTCTCGCTCGGCGCGCGGGTTTTCGGTCGCAATTCATCAATCACGCGAGCTTTCAGCGGTTCTTCAACGTAGCGGCCGATTTTGCCCAGCAGCAGATGATCGTGCGCTTCAACCAGCGAAATAGCGGTGCCTTTCTTACCAGCACGGCCGGTACGGCCAATACGGTGCAGATAGATATCGGCGGTGCGCGGCATATCGAAGTTAAACACGTGGCTGACATCCGGAATATCAATACCGCGCGCGGCGACGTCGGTGGCAATCAGCACGTTCACGCGACCATCGGTCAGGCGTTTAATCGCTTCGTTACGTTTGATCTGCACCATTTCGCCTTCCAGCCAGCAGGTGGTGATGCCTGCTTCGTGCAGCTTGGCCGCCAGTTCATGAACGCGCTCGCGTTTACGCACGAACACGATAGAGCGGGTTGCTTCCGGCTGCTTCAGCAGATTAACCAGCAGCGCGGTTTTATGCTCGATATCATCGGCGCGATAGTACCACTGGTGGATTTTTTTACGTTCGCGGGTCGACGGATTCGCGGAAACCTCAACCGGCTCTTCCAGCAGGCGTTCGGCAAAGTCTTTAATCGCATCGCCTTCCAGCGTGGCGGAAAACAGCATGGTCTGCTTGCGCCAGCGGGTTTCACCGGCGATGGTTTCGATATCCTGGGCAAAGCCCATGTCCAGCATGCGGTCCGCTTCATCAAGGATCAGCGTTTCTACCGCGCGGCAGTCGAAGTTCTCTTCTTTAATATACTGCAGCAGGCGACCGGTGGTGGCGACCACGATATCCTGGTTTTCGCTGAACACTTCCGCGTGGTTCATGTACGCAACGCCGCCGGTAATGGTGGCAATATCCAGATGGGTATGCTTCGCCAGTTCGCGGGCGTGATCGGCAACCTGCATCGCCAGCTCGCGGGTCGGCGTCAGGATAAGGATCCGCGGCGGCCCCGATTTCTTACGCGGGAAATCAAGCAGATGCTGCAACGCTGGCAGCAAATATGCCGCAGTTTTACCGGTGCCTGTCGGCGCAGAACCGAGAATATCACGGCCATCAAGCGCAGGCGGAATAGCGGCGGCCTGAATGGCTGTCGGGCGTGTGAAACCTTTATCCTGGAGCGCTTCCAGTAGGTTTTCGTCGAGTTCAAGTTCGGAAAAAGTCGTTACAGTCATGTTCTACCTCTGAGTGGGCCGCCGATTATAGACGTTACTGACGTAATGTTCATCTGTTTGTAAGGCTATCTGTTCTCCGGTATTGTGCATAGCCTTAAGCACAGCCGTTTTCGCCAGCAAGGTTTTGAGGATGTCTCAGTCGAAGTTTGCGCTGCCGCGCAATGGTTTTACCTTTAAACAATTTTTCGTCGCCCACGATCGCTGCGCCATGAAAGTCGGTACCGACGGTATTCTGCTGGGCGCCTGGGCGCCGATTGCTCAGGTGAAGCACGTGCTGGATATCGGCGCCGGTAGCGGTTTACTGGCATTAATGTTAGCCCAGCGTACCGCGGAGCCGGTACAACTGGATGCGGTGGAGTTGGATGAAGAGGCCGCGGCGCAGGCGCGGGATAACGTGGCGGCCAGCAGCTGGTCTGGACGTATCGCGGTATTTCAGGCGCCGATTCAGCAGTGGCAGCCGCAGCCGCCGCGGCGCTATGAGCTCATTGTCAGCAATCCGCCGTTTTTTGCCGAAGGCGTCCCTTGCGCGACGTCGCAGCGCGAACAGGCGCGTTACACCACCTCGCTCGATCATACGACGCTGCTCGCCTGCGCTGCGGATCTGATTACCGAGGAGGGCTTTTTCTGCGTAGTGCTGCCGGTGGATATTGGTAATGCGTTTGTCGAACGGGCAAAAGCGATGGGATGGCATTTGCGCTTACGCACCGACGTGGCGGAAACAGAAATGCGTCCGCCGCATCGCGTCCTGCTGGCATTCTCTCCCAGCTCCGGCGAGTGTTTCAGCGATCGGCTGGTGGTTCGTGGGCCAGAGCAGCAGTACTCTGAAGGCTTTACCGCGCTGACCCGCGACTTCTATCTTTTTATGTGAGTGAGCGGCGAGAGGATTGACGGGCCGCTCTCGGCCAGCGTGTCCGGGTAGTCGAGCGTATAGTGCAGGCCGCGGCTCTCTTTACGCTGCATGGCGCAACGCACGATAAGCTCGGCCACCTGCACCAGATTGCGCAGCTCCAGTAAATTATTGGAGACGCGAAAACGCGCGTAATACTCATCCAGCTCCTGCTGCAGCATAGTAATGCGCCGCAGGGCCCTTTCCAGCCGGCGGGTGGTACGCACGATTCCGACATAATCCCACATCAGCAGGCGCAGTTCGTGCCAGTTATGTTGAATCACCACCAGTTCATCCGGGATCTCAACCTGGCTTTCATCCCACGGCGGCAGTTGTTCCGCCGCTTGCGCCAGCGGCAGGCGTTTCGCTATGTCCTCGGCTGCCGACCAGCCGTACACCAGACACTCCAACAATGAGTTCGAGGCCATGCGGTTGGCGCCGTGCAGCCCGGTGTAGCTTACCTCGCCGATGGCGTACAGACCGTCGACGTCGGTACGTCCGTTATCATCCACCATCACGCCGCCGCAGGTGTAGTGGGCGGCGGGGACGATAGGCACCGGCTCTTTGGTTAAATCAATACCAAGGCCGAGTAGCTTTTCATAAATCATCGGGAAATGCTGGCGAATAAACGCTTCGGGCTTATGGCTAATATCCAGATACATGCAGTCGACGCCGAGGCGTTTCATCTCATGGTCGATGGCGCGGGCGACGATATCGCGCGGAGCCAGTTCGCCACGCTCGTCGAAGTCCGGCATAAAGCGGCTACCGTCGGGCCGTTTTAGCAGCGCGCCTTCACCGCGTAGGGCTTCCGTTAAGAGGAAGTTTCGCGCCTGTGGATGAAACAGCGCGGTAGGGTGGAACTGGTTAAATTCGAGATTGGCCACACGGCACCCCGCGCGCCAGGCCATGGCGATGCCGTCGCCGGAGGAGACATCAGGGTTGGTGGTGTATTGATAGACTTTCGCGGCGCCGCCGGTCGCCAGCACCACGGCTTTTGCGCTGCAGGTTTCTACCTTTTCCTTATTACGATTCCAGATCCATGCGCCGACGACCCGCCGGGTACCCGGCAGACCAATCTTATCGGAGATAATCAGGTCAACCGCGTTGCTACGCTCCAGAATGGTGATATTCGGATGCGCCAGCGCTTTGCCGACCAGCGTCGTCTCAACCTCTTTACCGGTGGCATCGGCGGCATGCAGGATCCGCCGATGGCTATGGCCGCCTTCACGCGTCAGATGGTAGCTCTCTTCACCGTTGGCCTGAACCTGGGTATCAAACAGTACCCCTTGATCGATAAGCCACTGTACGCAGGGTTTGGCGTTGCTGGCGACAAAGGAGACGGCATGGCGGTCACAAAGACCGGCCCCGGCGATGAGCGTATCTTCGACGTGGGATTCAATGCTATCGGTTTCATCGAAAACGGCGGCAATCCCACCCTGGGCGTAGAACGTCGAGCCTTCGCTAACCGGCCCTTTGCTTAGTACGGTTACCGCGTGGCGTTCCGCCAGGCGCAGCGCCAGAGACAATCCGGCAGCGCCGCTGCCGATAATCAACACATCACAGGAAAAGTCAGGAGTCGTCTTCATAGCTTCTGTTTAATTTACTAAACACAATGGCGTCACCATAGCACCTGATGGGGCCAAATCGTACAATTATTTTCGTGAATAGTTGTGCGGGCTAAACAAAGCTGGCGGAAAAGAAAATATGTAAACGAAAGAAAATATTTGCGAAGCAGGCCGTTACCTTCAGATTTTATAGTGAAAAATAAGTTGGGTTACGTTACCCTTCAGGCGGGCCTTGCGCTTTTTCTTCATTAGCTTACCTGGCGTTGAACAACGGGACTTATAATGAGAGATAACAATCAGTCCACCGTTGTCAGACAAAAATCAAAAGCGTAACGGAACTTTATTGTGTTCAGACACTCCAAACGACTGCTTGCTCATAATGCAGTGCTTGGGTGGTGTTCTGAATACGCATGGGAATTGGGTTTGGGGAGACATTACCTCGGATGAGCGAGCAGTTAACGGATCAGGTCCTTGTTGAACGGGTCCAGAAAGGAGATCAGAAAGCCTTTAACCTACTGGTAGTACGCTATCAGCACAAGGTGGCAAGCCTGGTCTCCCGCTATGTACCGCCGGGCGATATCGCTGACGTTGTTCAGGAATCGTTCGTGAAGGCGTGGCGTGCGCTGGATTCTTTCCGGGGGGATAGCGCTTTTTATACCTGGTTGTATCGTATCGCCGTAAACACGGCAAAGAATTATCTGGTTGCTCAGGGACGCCGTCCGCCATCAAGCGATGTAGACGCCAACGAGGCGGAAAATTTCGAAAGCGGCGGGGCATTGAAAGAAATTTCGAACCCTGAGAACTTAATGTTGTCAGAAGAGCTGAGACAAATAGTTTTTCGTACCATTGAATCGCTCCCGGAAGATTTACGCATGGCAATTACGTTACGGGAGCTGGATGGCCTGAGCTATGAAGAAATAGCCGCCATCATGGATTGTCCGGTTGGCACGGTACGTTCGCGTATCTTCCGGGCACGTGAAGCTATTGATAATAAAGTTCAACCGCTAATCAGGCGTTGACGATAGCGGAATACTGGAAAAGGGTATCAGGCATGCAGAAAGAAAAACTTTCGGCCTTAATGGATGGTGAAACGCTGGATAACGAGCTGCTCAATGAGCTGAGTCGTTCTTCTGAAATGCAAAAAACCTGGGAGAGCTACCATCTCATCCGCGACACGCTGCGAGGCGATACCGCCGAGATGCTCCAATTCGATATCTCAGCTCGCGTAATGGCCGCCATCGAGAACGAACCTGCTCGTCAGGTTGCGCCGCTTATTCCTGAATCTCAACCCGCTCCACACCAGTGGCGTCAGATGCCTTTCTGGCAGAAAGTGCGCCCGTGGGCCAGCTCGCTTACCCAAATGGGCGTGGCAGCGTGCGTGTCTCTGGCGGTGATCGTCGGTGTTCAACAATACAATGGGCACTCCGATGCTTCCCAGCAGCCGGAAGCGCCAGTCTTCAACACCATGCCGATGATGGGCAAAGCCAGCCCGGTTAGCCTGGGCGTTCCGGCCGATGCCTCCGCCGGTAGCGGTCAGCAGGCGCAGGTTCAGGAGCAACGTCGTCGTATTAATGCTATGCTGCAGGACTATGAATTGCAGCGTCGCCTGCACGCTGAGCAGCTTCAGTTTGGCCAGGCCCAGACTCAGCAAGCCGCTGTTCAGGTGCCGGGTTATCAAACTTTAGGAACGCAATCGCAGTAATGAAGCAACTTTGGTGTGCCATGTCGCTCATGGCAGGCAGCCTGTTCTTCTCCACCAACGCCTCGGCTGATACATCGTCCGGGGCGTTGTTGCAGCAGATGAACCTGGCCAGCCAGTCCCTCAATTACGAGCTGTCTTTTGTCAGTATCAACAAACAGGGCGTTGAGTCGCTGCGCTATCGTCACGTGCGGTTGAACAACCAGCCCCTTGCTCAGTTGCTGCAGCTCGACGGTCCGCGTCGGGAAGTGGTGCTGCGCGGTACTGAAATCAGCTATTTTGAACCCGGTCTCGATCCCTTCACCCTGAACGGCGACTATATCGTCGATTCCTTGCCGTCTCTGGTGTACACCGATTTCAAAAAGCTGGCCTCGTATTATGATTTCATCTCCGTTGGCCGGACGCGTATCGCCGATCGCCTGTGCGATGTAGTGCGCGTGGTGGCCCGCGACGGCACGCGCTACAGCTACATTGCGTGGCTGGATGCCGAGACCAAGCTGCCGCTGCGCGTCGACTTGCTCGACCGTGATGGTGAAACCCTGGAGCAGTTTCGGGTGGTCTCATTCAATATCGGTGATAACGTAAGCTCGAGTATGGAAGCGCTGTCGAAAGCCAGCCTGCCGCCGCAGCTGTCGGTTCCGGAAAGCGGCAATAAAGCCAACTTTAACTGGGCGCCAACCTGGCTGCCGCAGGGCGTGACGGAAGTTTCCAGCAGCCAGCGTCGTTTACCGACCTTCGACGGTCCGGTCGAGTCTCGTCTCTATTCCGACGGTCTGTTTAGCTTCTCCGTTAACGTTAATCGCGCGACGGCTAACAGCAGCGATCAGCTGCTGCGCACCGGTCGCCGTACCGTCAGCACTTCGGTACGCGATAACGCCGAAATCTCGGTGGTTGGCGAATTACCGCCGCAAACGGCAAAACGTATCTCAGACAGCATTAAGTTCAGGGCCGCGCAATGATCAAAGAGTGGGCGACTGTCGTCTCCTGGCACAACGGCGTGGCGCAGGTTCACTGCGATGTTAAAGCCTCTTGCAGCAGCTGCGCCTCGCGCGCTGGCTGCGGTAGCCGGGTGCTCAATAAACTGGGGCCGCAAACCAGCCATACCATAAGCGTTCCCTGCGACCAGCCGCTGACGGCCGGGCAAAAAGTGGAACTGGGCATTGCTGAAAGCAGCCTGCTGGGTTCGGCGCTGCTGGTATACATGGCGCCGCTGTTCGGGCTGTTTGTGATGGCGTCGATTTTCCAGGTGCTGTTTGCCAGCGACATTGCTTCGCTGTGCGGCGCGTTGCTTGGCGGCGTCGGCGGGTTCCTGGTGGCGCGCGGGCTGTCGCCAAAGCTGGCTGCTCGCCAGTCGTGGCAGCCGGTGATTTTAAGCGTCGGTTTACCACCGGATCTGCTGCGCGTTGATACGCCTTCCTCTGAAATGGGGCAGTGATTTCACTGTCCCTCATCTTTATTTACGCTTCCTGATACAACGCCACAATTCTGCCGTTATGCTGGATCTAACAGCATTTCCTGGTTTCGCGGATGTAGTGTAGAATGCGGCGTTTTCGGATTAAAAAACGTCAGGCACAGAACAGCGGCCTCATGAGACTCGTAAGGCATAATTAACTCTAAATATGAAGAATATACGTAACTTTTCGATCATCGCTCACATCGACCACGGTAAGTCGACGCTGTCTGACCGTATCATCCAGATTTGCGGTGGCCTTTCTGATCGCGAAATGGCGGCCCAGGTTCTGGACTCCATGGACCTTGAACGTGAGCGTGGCATTACCATCAAGGCGCAGAGCGTCACCCTGGATTACAAAGCCAGCGATGGCGAAACCTATCAGCTCAACTTTATCGACACCCCGGGCCACGTTGACTTCTCCTATGAAGTATCGCGCTCCCTGGCGGCGTGCGAAGGCGCGCTGCTGGTGGTTGACGCCGGGCAGGGCGTAGAAGCCCAGACTCTGGCGAACTGCTATACCGCGATGGAAATGGACCTCGAAGTCGTCCCGGTTCTTAACAAGATCGACCTGCCTGCCGCCGACCCTGAGCGCGTAGCGGACGAGATTGAAGATATCGTCGGTATCGACGCTCACGACGCGGTTCGCTGCTCGGCGAAAACCGGTGTTGGCGTGCCGGATGTGCTGGAACGTCTGGTACGCGATATTCCGCCGCCGGAAGGCGATCCGGACGCGCCGCTGCAGGCGCTGATTATCGACTCCTGGTTCGATAACTATTTAGGCGTCGTGTCGCTGGTGCGTATTAAAAACGGCACCATGCGCAAAGGCGACAAAATTAAGGTGATGAGCACCGGTCAGGTCTATAACGCCGACCGTCTGGGCATCTTCACCCCGAAACAGGTTGACCGTACCGAACTGAAATGCGGCGAGGTGGGCTGGTTGGTTTGCGCCATTAAAGACATCCTCGGCGCGCCGGTGGGCGATACCCTGACCGCGGCGCGTAATCCAGCGGATAAAGCGCTGCCGGGCTTCAAAAAAGTGAAGCCGCAGGTCTATGCCGGTCTGTTCCCGGTGAGCTCTGATGACTATGAGAACTTCCGCGATGCGCTGGGTAAACTGAGTCTGAACGATGCTTCCTTGTTCTACGAGCCGGAAAGTTCAACGGCACTGGGCTTTGGCTTCCGCTGCGGCTTCCTCGGTCTGCTGCACATGGAAATCATTCAGGAGCGTCTGGAGCGTGAATACGATCTGGATCTGATTACCACCGCGCCGACGGTAGTCTATGAAGTAGAAACCACCTCTAAAGAGGTTATCTACGTCGATAGTCCATCGAAGCTGCCGCCGCTGAATAATATTCAGGAACTGCGTGAGCCGATCGCCGAATGTCACATGCTGCTGCCGCAAGAGTTCCTCGGCAACGTGATTACCTTGTGTATCGAGAAACGCGGCGTGCAAACCAACATGGTTTACCACGGCAAACAGGTTGCGCTGACCTATGAAATCCCGATGGCGGAAGTGGTCCTCGATTTCTTCGACCGTCTGAAGTCCACCTCCCGCGGCTATGCGTCGCTGGATTACAACTTCAAGCGCTTCCAGGCTTCCAACATGGTGCGTGTCGATGTGCTGATCAACGGTGAGCGCGTCGATGCGCTGGCGTTAATTACGCACAACGACAACGCGCCGTATCGTGGCCGCGAGCTGGTCGAGAAGATGAAAGAGCTGATCCCGCGTCAGCAGTTCGATATCGCGATTCAGGCGGCCATCGGTAACCACATCATCGCGCGCTCTACCGTGAAACAGCTGCGTAAAAACGTCCTGGCGAAATGCTACGGCGGCGACGTCAGCCGTAAGAAAAAGCTGCTGCAGAAGCAGAAAGAAGGTAAGAAGCGTATGAAACAGGTTGGTAACGTTGAACTGCCGCAGGAAGCGTTCCTCGCCATTCTGCACGTTGGTAAAGACGGCAAATAATCTAAGGAGTTGGCATGGCGAACATGTTTGCCCTGATTCTGGTCATTGCGACCCTTGTGACAGGGCTGTTGTGGTGTCTGGATAAGTTCATATTCGCACCAAAACGTCGTGAACGTCAGGCCGCTGCTCAGGCAGCGACTGGCGATCAGCTGGACAAGAAAACGCTGAAGAAGGTTGGCCCAAAGCCGGGCTGGCTGGAAACCGGCGCCTCGATCTTCCCGGTGCTGGCGATTGTGCTGATTGTGCGTTCGTTTATCTATGAGCCGTTCCAGATCCCGTCAGGTTCGATGATGCCGACCCTGCTGATTGGCGATTTTATCCTGGTGGAGAAATTCGCCTACGGTATTAAAGATCCGATCTACCAGAAAACGCTGATCGAAACCGGCCATCCGAAGCGTGGCGACATCGTGGTGTTTAAATATCCGGAAGATCCGCGCCTTGACTACATCAAGCGTGCGGTTGGTCTGCCGGGGGATAAAGTCACTTACGATCCGGTGGCTAAACAGGTGACGATTGAGCCTGGCTGCGCGTCGGGCCAGGCATGCGGGAGCGCCTTGCCGATCACCTACTCAAACGTTGAGCCGAGCGATTTCGTTCAGACCTTCTCCCGTCGCAACGGCGGTGAAGCCACCAGCGGTTTCTGGCAGCTGCCGAAAGGCGAAACCAAAGCCGACGGTATTCGTCTGACCGAGCGCAAAGAGACGCTGGGCGAAGTGACCCACCGTATTCTGACGGTACCTATCGCTCAGGATCAGGTGGGGATGTACTATCGTCAGTCCGGTCAGCCGCTGGCGACATGGGTCGTTCCGCCGGGTGAATACTTCATGATGGGCGACAACCGCGACAACAGCGCCGACAGCCGTTACTGGGGCTTCGTGCCGGAAGCGAACCTGGTGGGTAAAGCCACCGCCATCTGGATGAGCTTCGAAAAACAGGAAGGTGAGTGGCCAACCGGCGTACGTTTATCGCGCATCGGCGGCATCCACTAATTCCTCGTCTTAATTCGCGCTGCCGGTGCAATAATGGCAGCGCGAATTATTTAGTATTTAAATCCATCCAAACTAACGACATCCCTTGTCGTTGCGTATAGAATATCCCCCCGAAGTTTTTGGTTGTCTCTCGAAAGAGTGACACTGCACACGAAACCGCGTTGGTTAGTTTCTGCCCTTATATATCAAGGGTATGTATGCTCAGGTCGGTTTCGTGTGCTGCATCTTTGACGCATTCATTTATTGGTAACGCATGAACCCCATCGTAATTAATCGGCTTCAACGAAAGCTGGGCTACACTTTTGTTCATCAGGAGCTGTTGCAACAGGCATTAACTCACCGCAGTGCCAGCAGCAAACACAACGAGCGTCTCGAGTTTTTAGGCGACTCTATTTTAAGTTTCGTGATCGCCAATGCGCTCTATCATCGTTTCCCGCGGGTAGACGAAGGGGATATGAGCCGTATGCGCGCGACGCTGGTGCGAGGCAATACGCTGGCGGAAATCGCCCGCGAATTTGAACTGGGCGAGTGCCTGCGCCTTGGGCCTGGCGAGCTGAAGAGCGGCGGTTTTCGTCGCGAATCGATTCTGGCTGACACCGTAGAAGCCTTAATCGGCGGGGTTTTCCTCGACAGCGATATTCAAAATGTTGAACGCTTAATCCTCTCCTGGTACCAGACTCGTCTGGATGAAATCAGCCCGGGCGATAAGCAAAAGGATCCGAAGACTCGTCTGCAGGAGTATCTGCAGGGGCGTCATCTGCCGCTGCCGTCCTACCTGGTCGTCCAGGTTCGCGGCGAAGCGCACGATCAGGAATTTACTATCCACTGCCAGGTCAGTGGCCTGAGTGAACCGGTGGTTGGCACAGGTTCCAGCCGTCGCAAGGCGGAGCAGGCTGCCGCCGAACAGGCGCTGAAAAAACTGGAGCTGGAATGAGCGAAGAAAAAAGTTATTGCGGATTTGTCGCCATCGTTGGTCGTCCAAACGTTGGCAAATCCACGCTGTTGAACAAGCTGCTTGGGCAGAAGATTTCGATCACTTCCCGTAAAGCGCAGACTACCCGTCACCGCATCGTCGGTATCCATACCGAAGGGCCGTATCAGGCGATTTATGTTGATACCCCGGGCCTGCATATGGAAGAGAAGCGCGCGATTAACCGCTTAATGAACAAAGCGGCCAGCAGCTCGATTGGCGACGTGGAACTGGTTATCTTTGTCGTTGAAGGTACCCGCTGGACGCAAGATGACGAGATGGTGCTGAACAAGCTGCGCGATGCGCGCGCGCCGGTGATTCTGGCCGTCAACAAAGTTGATAACGTGCAGGAAAAAGCGGATCTGCTGCCGCATTTGCAGTTCCTTGCCAGCCAGATGAACTTCCTCGACATCGTGCCGATTTCTGCGGAAACCGGCACCAACGTTGATACTATCGCGTCGATCGTACGTAAACATCTGCCGGAAGCGATTCATCACTTCCCGGAAGATTACATTACCGACCGTTCCCAGCGTTTCATGGCTTCCGAGATCATCCGCGAAAAGCTGATGCGTTTCCTGGGCGCTGAACTGCCGTACTCCGTGACCGTCGAAATTGAACGTTTCGTGAGCAACGAACGCGGCGGCTACGACATCAACGGCCTGATCCTCGTCGAGCGTGAAGGGCAGAAGAAGATGGTAATTGGCAACAAAGGCGCCAAAATCAAAACCATCGGCATCGAAGCGCGTAAAGACATGCAAGAGATGTTTGAAGCGCCGGTGCACCTCGAACTGTGGGTCAAAGTGAAATCCGGCTGGGCCGATGACGAGCGCGCGCTGCGCAGTCTCGGTTACGTTGACGACCTCTGAGTTAACGCAACGTGGATGGATGGCAGCGCGCCTTTGTCCTGCATAGCCGACCGTGGAGCGAAACCAGTCTGATGCTGGACGTCTTCACGGAAGAGTCCGGTCGCGTGCGCCTGGTTGCCAAAGGCGCACGCTCCAAACGTTCTAATCTCAAGGGCGCTTTACAGCCCTTCACCCCCTTACTGGTTCGCTTCGGCGGCCGCGGCGAAGTCAAAACCCTTCGCAGTGCGGAAGCCGTCTCGCTGGCGCTGCCGCTTAGCGGCATCACGCTCTACAGCGGTCTTTACGTAAACGAGCTCATCTCCCGCGTGCTTGAGCACGAAACGCGCTTCTCCGAACTCTTTTTCGACTACCTGCACTGCATCCAGGCGCTTGCCGGGGCCAGCGGTTCGCCGGAGCCCGCGCTGCGGCGCTTTGAGCTGGCGCTGCTCGGGCACCTGGGCTATGGCGTGGATTTCCTCCACTGTGCCGGCAGCGGCGACCCGGTGGATGACACCATGACCTACCGCTATCGCGAAGAAAAAGGCTTTATCGCCAGCCTGGTGATTGATAACAGCACGTTTACCGGGCACCATTTGAAAGCGTTGGCTAGCCGCGAGTTTCCGGATGTAGATACGCTGCGCGCCGCGAAGCGCTTTACCCGCATCGCCCTGAAGCCGTATCTTGGAGGGAAACCGCTCAAGAGCCGGGAATTGTTTCGCCAGTTTATGCCCGCGCGAAAGGCGCGAGCCGATAATACGAATAATGATTAACGAGGATTGTCATGGCTGAATTACTGTTAGGGGTCAATATTGACCACATTGCGACATTGCGTAACGCGCGCGGTACCGCTTATCCGGATCCGGTGCAGGCGGCTTTTATTGCAGAACAGGCCGGCGCCGATGGTATTACCGTGCACCTGCGCGAAGACCGCCGCCATATCACCGATCGTGACGTGCGCATTCTGCGCCAGACGTTGCACACCCGAATGAATCTCGAAATGGCGGTCACCGAAGAGATGCTGGCGATTGCCTGCGAGACAAAACCGCACTTTTGCTGTCTGGTGCCGGAGAAGCGTCAGGAAGTGACCACCGAGGGTGGACTGGATGTTGCCGGGCAGCGCGATAAGATGCGCGATGCCTGTAAGCGCCTGGCGGATGCCGGTATTCTGGTCTCCCTGTTTATTGACGCCGATGATGAGCAGATCAAAGCGGCTGCCGACGTGGGCGCGCCGTATATTGAAATCCATACCGGCTGCTATGCCGATGCCAAAACCGATGCCGAACAGGCTAAAGAGCTTGAGCGTATCGCCAAAGCGGCGACCTATGCCGCCACCCTTGGACTGAAGGTGAACGCCGGTCACGGTCTGACCTATCACAACGTGAAAGCCATTGCCGCCTTGCCGGAAATGCACGAACTGAATATCGGCCATGCCATTATTGGTCGCGCAGTGATGAGCGGTCTGAAAGAGGCTGTCGCGGAAATGAAACGCCTGATGCTGGAAGCGCGCGGCTAATGGCGATTCTCGGGCTGGGTACCGACATCGTCGAAATCGCCCGCATCGAAGCGGTGATCGCCCGTAGCGGCGATCGCCTGGCGCGCCGGGTGCTGAGCGATCACGAATGGAGCATTTGGGAGCAGCATCAGCAGCCGGTGCGTTTTCTGGCAAAACGCTTTGCGGTCAAAGAAGCGGCGGCGAAAGCGCTCGGAACCGGTATTCGCAACGGCCTGGCGTTTAATCAGTTCGAAGTTTTCAACGATGAATTAGGCAAGCCGAAACTGCGGCTATGGGGCGAAGCAAAGCTATTGGCTGAACGGATGGGGGTAAGCGTTATTCACGTCACTCTCGCCGATGAACGCCACTATGCCTGCGCCACGGTGATCGTCGAAAGCTAAACCCGCGGTTAAAGCTTATCCGCGTGATGCATGAGCACGAATTTATCCCACAACTGTTCTTCATTCTCGACGTGCGCCGGATCTTTGAGAATAGTATTCGGGATCGGGCACACTTTCTGGCAGGTTGGCGTGTCGTAGTGACCCACGCACTCGGTGCAGCGGTCGCTGTTAATCTCATAAATGCTCTCGCCCATCGAAATGGCCTCATTCGGGCACTCCGGCTCGCACATATCGCAATTGATGCATTTTTTGGTGATTAACAGCGCCATCAGGAAAATCTCAGAAACAACACAAACAGGGCGGGCATTATACGCCCATTTTCTACTCAGACCAGCTTTTTCACCAGCGCTTCGCTAGCGTCTATATTTATAACCACGTTGAGCCTGAATATGTACCTGGTACATTTATTAACTTGCTTGTTGTACCCCGTACACTTATGATGATTTTATAATCATGATACGCAGGATGCGGTATGTACACTTTTATTGAGCTGCAGGGTTTCAGTAAACGGCGTCAGGCGCTTCTACCGGATGACGAGTTTCGCGTTTTTCAGGAGGTGTTGATTGAGGATCCTGAGGCTGGCGATACCATCGCAGGGACAGGGGGATTTCGAAAAATTCGCTGGAGCCGACCGGGGATGGGCAAGCGTGGCGGGGTGAGAATTATTTATTACAATGTGACGCGTAAAGGGCGAATTTACCTGGCATTGGTCTATCCCAAAAATGAGCTGGATGATTTAACGGAAGAACAAAAGAAGATGCTGAAACAGTTATCCGCTATGCTGGAATAACGCTGAGTTTCTATCACTCCACGGGACCACGTTGTCAGTGGTGCCCACGAGGGCGATGAGGTACAGATGAAAGACGAATTATTTGCCGATCTGCTGGCCAGTGCAGAAGAAATGGTGAGAATTGAAAAAGGTGAGCAAACCCCTGAGCCGCAGCATGTTCACACTTTTAGCCCGATCGATGTGAAAGCGATTCGCGAAGCGACGGGGTTAAAACAGCAGGATTTTGCTCTCGCCGTAGGCGTTAGCTATGACTTAGTTAAAAGCTGGGAAACTAAACGGCGTCAGCCAACCGGGGCGCCGCGAAAATTGCTGCTTTTATTACAGCTCAATCCTTTTATTATCAATCAGCTCAAAACAATCTAATGTTTGTGGGCATCGCCAGATGCCCATTTTCTACTCAGACCAGCTTTTTCACCAGCGCTTCGCTATGTCGTATCCGTTCCGGCGCGTGTTCGAGATCTTGCTGCACCAGCGCCATAAAGAGGAGATCGGTGAGCATCATTTGCGCGCTGGTGGAGGAGATCGCCGCGCTGCGCGTCGCCTGCTCTTCAGCAATAGTGTAGAGACACTGCGAGGCCTGCTGCTGTAAGGCATTGGGAGTAAACCCGGTGATCGCGAGGATCTTGCTGCCGACGCGTAGCGCTTCAGCGGTCGCCATATTGATCTCGCGGCGTTCGCCGGAGTAGGAGATAGCCAGCAGCAGATCGTCCGCCGACATCGCTTGCACCGTTGCCAGCAGCGCATGCATATCTTGCTCGGCGACGGCGTTGATGCCAATTTTCATCAACTTCCAGCTAAAATTGCGCGCCACCAGTCCGGAGGCGCCGATACCGGTAATGATTATCCGGCGAGCATCGCGCAGCAGAGTCACCGCCTCCAGGAGTTTCTCTTCGCTGTTGACGTCCAGCGAGGCGTGCATCGCCGCGATGTTATCTTTGATCAACTTTTCGCCCACCAGACGCAGCGGATCGTCGCCGCGAATTTGGTTATGTACCGGTACAGAGTGCGGATCCGGGCTGCTAGCCAGCGCTTCGCTGAGCGCCAGTTTTAATGCCGGAAAGCCTTTGAACCCCATTTTTTGCGCGAACTTCACCACGCTGGACTGGCTTACACCCGCTTCGCCCGCCAGCTGCTGCGAGCTGAGATGGCGGGTTTGGTCCGGCTGAGCCAGAATAAAGTCGGCAAGTTTTTTGTCGCTCGCCGCCAGCGACGGGTAACGTTGGCGGATGCGGATTAAACAGTTCATGGCTTCTCCGAAGGAGGGCGTTAGCGGCTGAAAGAATTTTGTATTCGATTATAAGTGGAATAATACGAATTAAAAATTCTGCTGTGAAGAATTATGCGAACGGGTCAGATTCTGAATCTTACCTCAACCACGGCAGACAATTTCGCGCTCGTCGCGGCAAGCCTGTTAAGCTATCGACATCGCCAGGAAAATCCGTACCAGAAAGGAGTTCGGTTTGAACAGTAACGCGCGACGAGTCGTGTTTTTCGATCTTGATGGCACCTTGCACCAGCAGGATATGTTTGGCAGCTTTATTCGTTATCTTTTACGTCGTCAGCCGCTCAACGTGCTGGCAGTGGCGGCCTTGTCGCCAGTAGTACTGCTGGGGCTGTTGGTTAACGGTCGCGCGGCGCGCTGGCCGATGAGCCTGCTGCTGTGGGCTGCTACCTGCGGGCGGCGTGAAAGCCATCTTAAGCGTCTGGAGGCGGCGTTCGTTAGCTGGTTTCGCCAGCACGTGACCGCCTTTCCGGTGGTGCAGGGCCGGCTAAACGACTATTTAACCAGTACTGATGCCGACGTCTGGCTGATTACCGGCTCACCGCAGTCGCTGGTGGAACAGGTCTATGCCGATACGCTTTGGCTGCCGCGCGTAAAACTTATCGCCAGCCGTATGAGCCGCCGTCGCGGCGGCTGGGTGCTGACGCTGCGTTGCCTGGGCCATGAGAAAGTAGCGCAGCTGGAACAGCGGATCGGCGCGCCGCTACGTTTATACAGCGGCTATAGCGATAGCGAGCAGGATAACCCGCTACTCTGTTTTTGCCAGCACCGCTGGCGGGTGACGCCGCAGGGCGATCTCCAGCAGCTCGAATAATTCTGCTGCAGGCGAATTATTTGGGCGATATATAGCGCCCATGTATAATGCGCCCCGCTTTTTCTGCAGGAGTGCCGCTGTGTCTGACCACGAATTTAACGATGAATACTGGATGCGCCATGCGCTGACGCTGGCGAAACGCGCCTGGGAAGAGGGCGAGGTGCCGGTGGGCGCCGTGCTGGTACATAACAATCAGGTCATCGGCGAGGGATGGAACCGGCCGATTGGCCGTCACGACCCCACAGCCCATGCCGAAATAATGGCGCTGCGTCAGGGTGGACTGGTTCTGCAGAACTATCGTTTAATTGATGCCACGCTGTACGTCACGCTGGAGCCCTGTGTGATGTGCGCCGGGGCGATGGTGCATAGCCGCATCTCGCGGCTGGTGTTCGGCGCCCGCGATGCTAAAACCGGCGCGGCCGGGTCGTTAATCGATGTGCTGCATCATCCGGGGATGAACCACCGGGTTGAAATTACCGAGGGAATTCTGGCTGAATCTTGCTCTACGATGCTGAGCGATTTCTTCCGCTGGCGGCGGGAAGAGAAAAAAGCGTTGAAAAGAGCGCGGCAGGACGAGGGCTAACGTCCTGCTGTCGGCAACTTTAGTTTAACGTTGTCGACAAGCTTTTCGCCGCGGAATCTAAAGAAGGGCATCGCATACTCTTTATGCTCGCCATCGAGTTCTTCCGGCGTGACGGCTGGATAATCTTCAGCAATCGCCATCTCCTGCGCCGCTTTCCTTTCCTGTTCAGACAAATATCCAACCAGGCTGATATGGTACTTACGAATATTTTCCACGTAGGCGTAAGCCTCATGGCCGCGGGCGTAGCCATATTTTAAGCGGCTGTAGTAGGGCTTCTGGCTCAGCAATGGCAGACGCTGCTTAACATCGGACCAGCTGTTCGGGTTGCCTTTTTGTTTTTTAGTCAGCGCCATTGCGTCAAGCATATGCGCGTAGCCCATATTATAGGCCGCCAGCGCAAACCAGATCCGCTCGTCTTTCGGGATCGCCTCCGGCACTTTGGCCATCATATCCTGCAGATAGCGCATACCGCCGTCTAGGCTCTGTTCGGCATCGGTACGGTCGGTCAGACCTAAACTCTGGGCGGTATTGCGGGTTAGCATCATCATGCCGCGCACCCCGGTCGGCGAGGTGGCCTGCGGGTCCCAGTGCGACTCCTGCCAGGCAATCGCCGCCAGCAGTCGCCAGTCGATCTGCCGGGCGTATTTCTCAAACAGCGGCTTCAGATCCGGCAGCGTATTTTGCACCGCGCGCAGGAAGGTGCGGGTATCAACATAGTCGAAGTCGTTGCCGTGGCCGAGATACTTCTCTTCCAGGCGGGCGAGAGTGCCGTCTTCGTTCATACTATTAAAGAAATCGAGCATGGCTGCCGATAGTGAATTGTCTTCGCTTTTTTCGCTAAACCAGGTGACCGGCTGTTCATCGCTGATATCGAGCGCCACAGCCAGCTCCGGATGCACGCGCTGGAACAGGCTGACGGCGACGGAATCGGCGACGGTATATTCCAGCGTACCGTCGATGACCGCCTGCATCAGGGCGGTGGTGCCGCGTTTTTCATCGACGCGCCAGTTGAGGTCCGGGTATTTGCTCTCCTTCAGCGCCTGCAGGTCGTTGAGGGCGACGTGGCCTGGGGCGATGGCGAGCTGTTCGGCGTTAATCCCGGCCAGCGTGCGCGGGCGATTACCGCCAACGCGATAGACCAGCTGCTGCGAAACGGAATAATAGGTAGGGCCTGCCTGATAGTTCTTCACCCGCTCGGTGTTATAGACCAGCCCGGCGGCCAGCATATCGGTTTTACCGGCATCGAGATCGTCGAACAGCTGGCTGATATTCTGCCGCACGGTGACTTTCAGCTTCACCCCAAGGTAATCGGCGAAGCGTTTCGCCAGCTCGTAATCGAGACCGTAGTCTTTGTTGTTGATGGCGGCATAGGTCAGCGGCGAGTTAATGGTACTCACGCGCAGTTCGCCGCGGGCAATGATCCCGGCCACGCGGTTCTCCGGTTTTCCCATCCACGGCAAAGACGGCCACAGCGCCGCCGCCAACAAAAGGGTGACGACGCCGATCAGCAGATAATTAATCTTTAATTTTTTCAAATAGTTAATTTTCTGCAGCGTGGAGTTCCTCAGCTGGGTATATCCGGAAAAAGTAAAAGGTTGCCGTAAGTTGAGCGGCATTTTGCTTAAGAATGCGCCAGTTGGCAACTTATTCGCGATTCATGTCACATTTATTGATAAAACTGATGAATCATTTTATTTCTACGCAAACGGTTTCGTCGGGGCTCAGGATTCTCTATAATGGCGGCCGTTTCCCCCTGGCTCACCTTGAAAGCTTCGAAGACGAGAGACTTATGATGGATATTTTGCGTGGTTCACCTGCACTGTCGGCATTCCGTATCAACAAACTGCTGGCACGTTTTCAGGCGGCCAACCTGCCGGTTAGCACCTTATACGCGGAGTATGTTCACTTTGCCGACCTGAGCGCCCCGCTAAGCGATGAGGAGCGCGAAAGACTGGTCAGACTGCTCAAATATGGCCCAAGCCTCAGCAGCCATACGCCAACCGGTAAATTACTGCTCGTCACCCCTCGCCCCGGCACTATCTCTCCCTGGTCCTCCAAAGCTACCGACATCGCCCATAACTGCGGTTTATCGCAGGTCGTGCGTTTGGAACGCGGCGTGGCGTACTACGTTGAAGCACAGGGTCTGAGCGATGCGCAGTGGGACGCCGTTGCGGCGGAACTGCACGATCGCATGATGGAGAGCGTTTTCACTGAGCTGGAAGAGGGAGAGAAGCTGTTTGTTCACCATCAGCCGACGCCAGTGACCAGCGTCGACCTGCTGGGCCAGGGACGTCAGGCGCTGATTGACGCCAACCTCCGTCTGGGGCTGGCGCTGGCCGATGACGAAATCGACTACCTGCAGGACGCATTCGTTAAACTTGGCCGCAATCCGAACGACATCGAGCTGTATATGTTCGCGCAGGCCAACTCGGAACATTGCCGCCACAAAATTTTTAACGCCGACTGGATTATCGACGGCCAAAAACAGCCGAAGTCGCTGTTTAAAATGATCAAAAACACCTTCGAGAAAAACCCGGAATATGTGCTGTCTGCCTATAAAGACAACGCTGCGGTAATGGAAGGTTCCGAAGTCGGCCGCTATTTCGCCGACTATCAGACCGGGCGCTATGACTTCCATCAGGAGCCGGCGCACATTCTGATGAAAGTTGAAACCCACAACCACCCGACGGCAATTTCGCCGTGGCCAGGGGCCGCGACCGGTTCCGGCGGCGAGATCCGCGACGAAGGCGCAACCGGACGCGGCGCGAAGCCGAAAGCGGGTCTGGTCGGCTTCTCGGTTTCTAACCTGCGTATTCCGGGCTTTGAGCAGCCGTGGGAAGAGGATTTCGGTAAACCTGAGCGTATCGTGACCGCGCTGGATATCATGACCGAAGGCCCACTAGGCGGCGCGGCGTTTAACAACGAATTTGGTCGTCCGGCGCTGAATGGCTACTTCCGTACCTATGAAGAGAAAGTGACCAGCCACAATGGCGAAGAGCTGCGCGGCTATCACAAACCGATCATGCTGGCGGGCGGCATTGGCAACATCCGCGGCGAGCACGTCCAGAAGGGCGAAATCACCGTTGGCGCCAAGCTTATCGTGCTGGGTGGCCCGGCGATGAATATCGGTCTCGGCGGCGGCGCGGCGTCATCCATGGCTTCCGGCCAGTCTGATGCCGATCTGGATTTTGCCTCCGTACAGCGCGACAACCCGGAAATGGAGCGCCGCTGTCAGGAAGTGATCGACCGCTGCTGGCAGCTGGGCGATGCGAACCCGATTCTGTTTATCCACGACGTTGGCGCGGGCGGTCTCTCTAACGCCATGCCGGAGCTGGTGAGCGATGGCGGCCGCGGCGGGAATTTCCAGCTGCGCGATATCCTCAGCGATGAGCCGGGAATGAGTCCGCTGGAGATCTGGTGTAACGAATCCCAGGAACGTTATGTTCTGGCGGTCGCGCCGGAACAGCTGCCGCTGTTTGAAGAGCTGTGCCGCCGCGAGCGCGCGCCTTACGCGGTGATCGGCGAAGCCACGGCGGAGCAACACCTTAGCCTGAGCGACAGCCACTTTAACGATCGGCCGATCGACCTGCCGCTGGACGTCCTGCTCGGCAAAACGCCGAAAATGACACGTGACGTGCAAACGCTGAAAGCACAGGGCAGTGAGCTGGATCGTCAACCAATGACGATTGCCGATGCGGTTAACCGCGTGCTGCATCTGCCGACGGTGGCCGAGAAAACCTTCCTCGTGACCATCGGCGACCGCACCGTGACCGGTATGGTAGCGCGCGATCAGATGGTAGGACCGTGGCAGATCCCGGTCGCTAACTGCGCGGTGACCACTGCCAGCCTCGATAGCTACTACGGCGAAGCGATGGCGATGGGCGAACGCGCGCCGGTTGCGCTGCTCGACTTTGCCGCCTCGGCCCGTCTGGCGGTCGGCGAGGCGTTGACAAACATCGCCGCTACGCAGATTGGCGAACTCAACCGCGTCAAACTGTCGGCAAACTGGATGGCGGCAGCCGGTCACCCGGGTGAAGACGCCGGTCTGTATGAGGCGGTAAAAGCGGTCGGTGAAGAGCTGTGTCCAGCGCTGGGCCTGACTATCCCGGTGGGTAAAGACTCAATGTCGATGAAAACCCGCTGGCAGGAAGGCAGCGAGCAGCGCGAAATGACCTCGCCGTTGTCGCTGGTGATCTCCGCGTTTGCCCGCGTTGAAGACGTGCGCGGCACCGTGACCCCGCAGCTCTCTACGGAAGATAACGCCCTGCTGCTGATCGATCTCGGCAAAGGGCGTAACGCGCTGGGCGCCACCGCGCTGGCGCAGGTCTATCGTCAGTTAGGCGACCAGCCGGCCGACGTGCGTGATGTCGTGCAGCTGAAAGGCTTCTGGGACGCGATGCAGGCGCTGGTGGCGCAGCGTAAGCTGCTGGCTTACCACGACCGCTCCGATGGCGGCTTGTTAGTGACGCTGGCGGAAATGGCTTTTGCCGGTCACTGCGGCGTAACTGCCGATATCGCCGCGCTGGGCGACGACCGTCTGGCTGCGTTGTTCAACGAAGAATTGGGCGCGGTGATTCAGGTTCGCGCCGCGGATCGCGAAGCGGTAGAAGCGCTGCTGGCGATGAATGGTCTGGCAGATTGCGTGCACTACTTAGGCCAGGCGACGGCGGGGGATCGTTTTGTTATCACCGCCGACGGTCAGCCGCTGTTCAGCGAAAGCCGCACCACGCTGCGTATGTGGTGGGCGGAAACCACCTGGCAGATGCAGCGTCTGCGCGATAATCCGGAGTGCGCCGATCAGGAGCACCAGGCGAAGTCTAACGATAGCGACCCGGGTCTTAACGTTAAGCTGTCGTTTGATATCAATGAAGATGTTGCCGCGCCGTATATTGCGACCGGCGCGCGCCCGAAAGTGGCCGTGCTGCGCGAGCAGGGGGTTAACTCCCATGTTGAAATGGCCGCCGCTTTCCATCGCGCCGGCTTCGACGCCATTGACGTGCATATGAGCGATCTACTGGCGGGTCGTACCGGTCTTGGCGACTTCCATGCGCTGGTGGCCTGCGGCGGCTTCTCCTACGGTGACGTACTGGGGGCAGGTGAAGGTTGGGCAAAATCGATTCTGTTCAACGAACGCGTACGCGATGAGTTCGCCACTTTCTTCCACCGCCCGCAGACGCTGGCGCTGGGCGTGTGTAACGGTTGTCAGATGATGTCCAATCTGCGTGAACTGATCCCTGGCAGCGACCTGTGGCCGCGCTTCGTACGCAACCACTCTGACCGCTTTGAAGCGCGTTTCAGCCTGGTTGAAGTTACCCAAAGCCCATCGCTGCTGTTGCAGGGGATGGCCGGTTCGATGATGCCGATTGCCGTTTCGCACGGCGAAGGGCAGGTGGAAGTTCGTGATAGCGCGCATCTGGCTCAGCTTGAAAGCAAAGGCCTGGTGGCGCTGCGCTTCGTCGATAACTTCGGCAAAGTGACGCAAACCTATCCGGCGAACCCGAACGGCTCGGTGAACGGCATTACCGCAGTGACCAGCGAAAGCGGTCGCGCGACGATCATGATGCCGCACCCGGAACGCGTCTTCCGTACCGTCAGCAACTCCTGGCACCCGGAAAACTGGGGTGAAGACAGCCCATGGATGCGCATCTTCCGCAACGCGCGTAAGCAACTGGGTTAATACCGTTTACGTAACGCGTTGTTGATAATGAGCCCCCTGGTCATCAGGGGGCTTTTTTATTTGTGATCGGGGCCGCGTGACGGTGTCGGGAATTACCGACAAACGCGGTTTTGGGGTGTCTCCAAAAGGCGACACTTAATATACTGATTTTAAAAGATTCTATATATATGCTTATTTGGTGTTGCTAATTAGCGACACCAAGGCCGAATGTTGTGCGATAGGCTTTTGAAGCGGAATTACATGTAATTCTTTATATATCATGCTGTTAATAATTTGTTTTGAAAGGTGGCACACTTCATGCATAATAATTGGCAGTGGCTCATTCACCTTCTTATGTCAGCCCCTTCGGGAAGCGCTACATAAACTTCGAATGACGCACAAACAGGTGCCTGCCGTCCAACTCCTGATAACAGCTCTGCTTTATCAGTCATCGGGCGAAACGTCGAGTAAGGCACCGCCTCATTCCTTAATAAAGGCAGGCTTTAGAGCCTGCCTTTATTGTTTCTGCCGTGGATGTTTCCGCCATCCTCAGTTAGCATCTTCAGGAGCTAATGGTTGAGGCTATATCTTTGAAGCGATTCTCTCTTTTCCCCCGTTCCTTGCGCCAACTGGTGACGCTTTCCTTTGTGCTGATCATGTTGCCGCTGCTTGTCCTGGCATGGCAGGCCTGGCAAAGCCTGAACGCGCTCAGCGCCCAGGCCGCGCATATTAACCGCACCACCTTGACGGATGCGCGGCGTAGCGAAGCGATGGTCAACGCCTCGCTGGAAATGGAGCGTAGCTATCTCCAGTATTGCGTGCTGGACGATCCTACCCTTGAGCGGGTCTATCAAAATCAACGTAAGCGTTATAGCGAAATGCTTGAGGCGCTCTCTGGCGTGTTGCCGGATGCTGACATCTGGCAGACCCTGCGGCAAAACCTCGCCGACCTGGCCCAACTACGTTGCCATAATAGCGCGCCGGACGCCAAAGCCGCGGCGAGCCTCGAAGCCTTTGCCGATGCTAACAATGAAATGGTACAGGCGACCCGAACGGTAATCTTCTCCCGCGGCCAGCAGCTACAGCAGGAGATTGCCGAGCGCGGGCAGTTTTTCGGCTGGCAGGCGCTGGTTCTGTTTCTGCTGAGCCTGACGCTGGTCTTGCTGTTTACCCGCATGATCATCGGCCCGGTGAAGGGCATCGAGAAGATGATTAACCGCCTGGGGGAGGGGAAGTCGCTGGATGATGCGGCGCTGTTCACCGGCCCGCGCGAACTGCGATCGGTCGGTAAACGGATTATCTGGTTGAGCGAACGTCTGGCGTGGCTGGAGTCCCAACGCCACCAGTTTCTTCGTCATCTGTCACATGAACTGAAAACACCGCTCGCCAGCATGCGTGAAGGAACGGAACTGCTGGCGGACCGGGTAGCGGGGCCGCTGACGACGGAGCAGCAAGAAATCGTTGAGATCCTCGATAACAGCAGCCGTAATCTGCAAAAGCTAATCGAACAACTGCTCGACTATAACCGTAAACTGGCCGATGGCCCGGTCGAGCGGCAGAAGGTGGATATTGCCGAACTGGCGCAGACCGTCGTTTCCGCGCATAGTTTACCGGCAAGGGCCAAGATGATGTCTACCGAGCTAGCGCTGGATGAACGCTTCTGCCTGGCGGAGCCGACGTTGCTGACCAGCGTGCTTGATAATCTGTACTCCAATGCGGTGCACTATGGCGCTGAATCCGGTAACATTCGTATTCATAGTTACCGCCACGGCGAGCAGGTTCGTATCGATGTCGCCAATAGCGGCGAGCCGATCCCCGCCGCCGAAAGAAACATGATTTTCGAGCCTTTTTATCAGGGAAGCCACCTGCGTAAAGGGGCAGTAAAAGGCAGTGGTCTGGGGCTGAGTATCGCCCGCGACTGCGTACGGCAAATGCAGGGAGAGCTGAGCCTGGTCGATGACAATCCCGGGTTCATCTGTTTTCGCATCTCGCTCCCCGCCGCTGAGCCGGGAAAAACCAACACATGAATCAACATTGGGTGAATATGTCCCACTTTTTCGCATTGCGCCGTCCTTTACGGGGATGGCTGCTGTCGGGCCTATGCTGCCTGACGCTGGCGGGCTGTTCCGCCGCTATGTCGCCGCGCGCCGCTGACGGCAATGCGCCGCCCGAGCTGCCGGAACATCAGGTGGCGGATTTTCTCTCCGTAGATTGCGCCAATATCTGGTCGCTGGAAAACGATGCCAGTGATAAAAACCCGCTGTACTGGCTGCGTGGTATTGACTGTGCGGATCGCCTGGCGCCGGTACAGGCCCGCGCCGAAGCCAAATTGCATACCGATGATAACTGGCAGGATGCTTTCAAACGCGGCATTCTGCTGGCCGACGCCAAAATCACCCCCGACGAGCGTCGCGAAATGGTTGCCCGCATCGACAGCTTTAGCCCGCAAATCGCCGCGCAGGTCCGCCCGCTGTACCGGCTGTGGCGCGACGGCCAGGCCCGGCAATTGCAGTTATTTGAGGAGCGCTCCCGCTACGGCAAACTTCAGCAATCGAGCGATGCTGAACTGGAAACCTTGCGCCAGCAGGAGCAACAGCTGCGTAGCCAGCTGGATTTGACCACCCGCAAGCTGGAAAACCTTACCGATATTGAGCGTCAGCTCTCCAGCCGTAAGCCCGGCGGCAATTTTAATAGCGGTAGCGACAAGGTACCGGAGGTGATCCATGACGATCCGTAAGCCCGCCCACCTGCTGCTGGTGGACGACGATCCGGGGTTGTTAAAGCTGCTGGGGATGCGTCTGGTCAGCGAAGGCTACAGCGTGGTCACGGCGGAAAGCGGGCCCGAGGCGCTACGCGTGCTGACGCGCGAACGGGTGGACCTGGTGGTGAGCGATTTACGCATGGATGAAATGGACGGCCTGCAGCTGTTTGCTGAAATCCAGAAGGCGCAGCCCGGTATGCCGGTCATCATCCTGACCGCCCACGGCTCCATTCCTGACGCCGTTGCCGCTACCCAGCAAGGGGTGTTTAGTTTTCTGACTAAACCGGTCGATAAAGACGCGCTGTATAAAGCGATTGATGATGCTCTCGAGCAGAGCTCGCCGGCCACCGACGAGCGCTGGCGACAGGCGATTGTCACCCGTAGCCCACAGATGCTGCGGCTGCTGGAGCAGGCCGGGATGGTGGCGCAGTCGGACGTTAGCGTGCTGATTATCGGCCAGAGCGGTACCGGGAAAGAGATTGTCGCCCAGGCGATCCACAACGCCAGTCCGCGCCACGAAAAACCGTTTATCGCGATTAACTGCGGCGCGTTGCCGGAACAATTACTGGAATCCGAACTGTTCGGCCACGCGCGCGGCGCCTTTACCGGCGCGGTCAGCAACCGCGAAGGGCTTTTTCAGGCCGCCGAGGGCGGTACGCTATTTCTTGATGAAATCGGCGATATGCCCGTCGCGCTGCAGGTGAAACTACTGCGCGTCCTGCAGGAGCGTAAGGTGCGCCCGCTGGGCAGCAACCGTGATATCGACATCGACGTGCGCATTGTTTCGGCGACCCACCGCGATCTGCCGAAGGCGATGGCGCGCGGCGAATTCCGTGAAGATCTGTTCTATCGGCTCAATGTGGTTAACCTGAAGATCCCGCCGCTTTCCGAGCGCGCGGAGGATATCCCGCTACTGGCCAATCATCTATTGCGCCAGTCCGCCGACCGTCACAAACCTTTCGTGCGCGCCTTCTCCACCGATGCGATGAAGCGGCTGATGGCCGCCAAATGGCCGGGCAACGTGCGCCAGCTGGTTAACGTGATTGAACAGTGCGTGGCGCTGACCTCATCGCCGGTGATCAGCGATGCGCTGGTGGAGCAGGCGCTGGAGGGTGAGAATACCGCGCTACCGACCTTCGTTGAGGCGCGTAATCAGTTTGAGCTCAACTACCTGCGTAAGCTTTTACAGATAACCAAAGGTAACGTGACGCATGCCGCGCGGATGGCCGGGCGCAACCGCACCGAATTTTACAAACTGCTGTCGCGCCACGAGCTCGACGCCAACGACTTTAAAGAGTAGCCCCGCGGCATAGCGCAAGCTATGATACGGTAAGCAACCGGTTACGCGACAAAGACAGGAAAACCATGAAAAAGATTGATGCGATTATTAAACCGTTCAAATTGGATGACGTGCGTGAAGCGCTGGCGGAAGTCGGGATCACCGGCATGACGGTGACGGAAGTCAAAGGGTTTGGTCGTCAGAAAGGGCATACCGAGCTGTACCGCGGCGCGGAATATATGGTGGACTTTCTGCCGAAGGTGAAAATCGAAATCGTGGTGACTGACGATATCGTCGATACCTGCGTCGATACCATCATTCGTACCGCCCAGACCGGTAAAATCGGCGACGGTAAAATCTTTGTCTTCGACGTGGCGCGGGTGATTCGTATCCGTACCGGTGAAGAAGACGACGCGGCGATTTAATCCTCGCCGCTCGCTGCAGTATTGCCGGGTGGCGCTGCGCTTACCCGGCCTACAAATCCCCGCGTCGTTGGGCTTACAGAACCTTATGCGGGCCGAAACATTCGTAATGAATGTTGTCTTTATTGACCCCTAATTCTACCAGCTGCTTCGCTGCAAATTGCATAAACGCTACCGGGCCGCAGAGATAGAATTGCATCTGCGGGTCGCGAATATTTTCCGCCAGCGGCGCTAAATCCATCAAACCTTCGCTATTAAAACGTCCTGCCTGACGGTCGGCTTCGCTCGGGCTGCGGTACCAGACGTGTGAGGTAAATTTCGGTAGCGTCGCGCCAAGCGCCTTCACTTCGTCCGCAAAAGCGTGAACGTCACCGTTTTCCGCCGCGTGGAACCAGTTCACCTGGCCCTGATGATGGCTTTTCGCCAGCGTATCCAGCATCGCCAGCATTGGCGTTTGGCCGACGCCGCCGGAGAGCAGGGTCACCGGCGTCTGCGCTTCCACGTTAAGGAAGAAGTCGCCTGCCGGTGCGGCTAAATAGACCACGTCGCCTTCGCTGGCGTGGTTATGCAGCCAGTTGGACACCTGGCCGCCATTCTCGCGCTTCACCGCGATGCGATAGCCCTTACCGTCCGCTTTGCGGGTCAGAGAGTATTGACGAATTTCCTGATATTCGAAGGCTTCCGGCTTCAGCCAGATAGCCAGATACTGTCCCGGCAGGTAATCGGCGACCGGCTGACCGTCGACAGGCTCCAGTTCAAAGCTGGTAATAAGCTGGCTGCGCGGGGTCTTCTTAACAATGCGAAACGCACGGGTACCTTCCCAACCGCCATTTTTACTGGCGTTATCCTGATAGATTTCCGCTTCGCGATTGATGAAGACGTTCGCCAGCACGCCATAGGCTTTGCCCCAGGCGTCGAGTACTTCCTGGCCCGGGCTAAACATTTCGTCGAGGGTCGCCAGCAGATGGCTGCCGACGATATTGTACTGCTCCGGTTTAATCTGGAAGCTGGTATGTTTCTGGGCGATTTTTTCGACCGCCGGCAGCAGGGCCGGCAGGTTGTCGATATTGCTGGCGTAGGCGGCAATAGCGTTGAACAGCGCTTCGCGCTGATCGCCGTTACGCTGGTTACTCATATTGAAGATCTCTTTGAGCTCCGGATTATGAGTAAACATGCGGTCATAAAAATGTGCGGTTAACTTTGGGCCGGTCTCTACAAGCAGGGGAATGGTAGCTTTGACCGTGGCGATGGTTTGAGCGTCGAGCATAGCAGCTTCCTTAAATATTATCCTATTGATGCATTTCAAATGCATCTTATATAAATAACCCTGCTATGTAAATGGTTCTTTATCACTTTGCCGCAAAGCCGTTACAACATGAAGAATTTGCATCACAAACCTGAAAAGAAATCCGTTGATAATGTTTGATGCGTTATTGCTCAAAGCCTTGTGTGCTGTGGAGCCAATCGTTTGCGTAAAATCCTTTGTCAAGACCTGTTATCACAGAATGATTCGGTTATACTGTGGGCCGTTGTCCATCAGGACCGCCTTTTTAGGCCAAAATTTTATCGTTAGCTGAGTCAGGAGATGCGGATGTTAAAGCGTGAAATGAACATTGCCGATTATGATGCCGAACTGTGGCAGGCTATGGAGCAGGAAAAAGTACGTCAGGAAGAGCACATCGAACTGATCGCCTCCGAGAACTACACCAGTCCGCGCGTGATGCAGGCTCAGGGTTCCCAGCTGACTAACAAATATGCTGAAGGTTATCCGGGCAAGCGCTACTACGGTGGCTGCGAGTACGTGGATATCGTTGAGCAACTGGCTATCGACCGCGCGAAAGAACTGTTCGGCGCCGACTACGCTAACGTGCAGCCGCACTCCGGCTCGCAGGCTAACTTTGCCGTCTACACCGCTCTGCTGCAGCCAGGCGATACCGTGCTGGGTATGAACCTGGCGCAAGGCGGCCACCTGACCCACGGTTCCCCGGTTAACTTCTCCGGTAAACTGTACAACATCATTCCTTACGGTATCGATGAGTCCGGTAAAATTGACTACGAAGACATGGCGAAGCAGGCTCAGGAGCACAAACCGAAGATGATCATCGGTGGCTTCTCCGCTTACTCCGGTATCGTTGACTGGGCGAAAATGCGTGAAATCGCTGACAGCATCGGCGCTTACCTGTTCGTCGATATGGCGCACGTAGCGGGCCTGATTGCTGCCGGCGTTTATCCGAACCCGGTTCCGCATGCCCACGTTGTTACTACTACCACCCACAAAACCCTGGCGGGTCCGCGCGGCGGCCTGATCCTGGCGAAAGGCGGTAGCGAAGAGCTGTACAAGAAACTGAACTCCGCCGTGTTCCCAAGCGCGCAGGGCGGCCCGCTGATGCACGTTATCGCCGCGAAAGCGGTGGCGCTGAAAGAAGCGATGGAGCCAGAGTTCAAAGTTTACCAGCAGCAGGTTGCTAAAAACGCCAAAGCGATGGTGGAAGTGTTCCTGAACCGCGGTTACAAAGTGGTTTCTGGCGGTACTGAAAACCACCTGTTCCTGCTGGATCTGGTTGATAAAAACCTGACCGGTAAAGAAGCTGACGCCGCCCTGGGCCGCGCCAACATCACCGTTAACAAAAACAGCGTGCCGAACGATCCGAAGAGCCCGTTCGTGACTTCCGGTATCCGTATCGGTTCTCCGGCTGTGACTCGCCGCGGCTTTAAAGAAGCGGAAGTGAAGGAGCTGGCTGGCTGGATGTGCGACGTTCTCGACAATATCAACGACGAAGCTGTTATTGAGCGCGTCAAAGGAAAAGTGCTGGATATCTGCGCACGTTTCCCGGTTTACGCATAATCTTGCCGCGTTAAGATAAAAAAGGCCGCGATTGCGGCCTTTTTTGTGTCTGATGATTAGCGGCGGTCCAGCGAAATTGAACCCGGTCCGGTTATTGCCAGCAGCAGGAAGGCCCCGGCAATACTGACGTTCTTATAGAAGTTAATCATATTCGGCAATACCGCATCGCCGGTCATATCCCAGTAATGGTGGCCGATAACCGCGGTACCCAGGGTGTAAAAAATAAAGATCACCGCCAGCGGGCGGGTAAAGAAACCTAAAATAATCAGAATAGCGGCGGGAACCTCCATGATGACCGCGATAATCGCCGCCAGCGTCGGCAGCGGCGCGCCGGAAGAAGCCATATATTGTACCGTTCCGCTAAATCCCATCAGTTTCGGATAACCAAAAATAATGAACAGCAGCACGATCGCAATACGTGCGATTAACAGCAGAACAGGGCGGGAAGAGCCAAAGTCAAAATAGCGTAGCGTGTTCATAATCAGTCCTTTATCACAGGCGTGTGATCTAAACGTAATACACATTTTTACTCCCCGCCACGCTGGGAAACTAATATTGTTGCGCTTCGTTTAGCGGCGATTGAGTCGATATGCAGAAAGCGCTTTGATGCCCGGTTATCGGATTTTTTTTCATACTGCCTGCCATTTCGTAAAACCCTTGCGTGACGATGCTCACGATTTTAAGAGAAATGTAGTTAATGACCATGCAGATAGTGAGACATGGGTTTGCTCAGTATGCGCTTTATCGCCAGACTAGAGCTTCCATTCGGGAGGGAATCATGGTCTTGCACTCCACGCGCTGGCTGGCGCTAAGTTACTTCACCTATTTTTTTAGCTACGGTATTTTTCTGCCATTCTGGAGCGTCTGGCTGGCAGGCGTTGGCCTGACGCCGGAAACCATCGGCGTGCTGCTCGGCGCCGGGCTGGTGGCGCGTTTTCTGGGCAGTCTGCTGATTGCGCCGCGGGTTAGCGATCCTTCTCGTTTGATTAGCGCCTTGCGAATCCTGGCATTACTGACGCTGCTGTTTGCTCTCGCCTTCTGGGCCGGCGGGCAGGTGGCCTGGCTGATGGTAGTCATCGTCGGATTCAACCTCTTTTTCTCGCCGCTGGTGCCGCTAACCGATGCACTGGCCAACACCTGGCAAAAGCAGATCACCATGGATTACGGTCGGGTGCGGTTGTGGGGATCGATTGCTTTCGTCATCGGTTCTGCGCTGACCGGCAAACTGGTGAGTTTGTATGATTACCGGGCGATCCTGCTGTTGTTAAGCCTGGGCACCGCTTCGATGCTGTTGGGCATGTTACTGAAACCTTCAGTGATGCCGCAGGGGGAGAGCCGACATCAGGAGGCGGCCGGACTATCGGCGTGGCTTAGCCTGGTGCGGCAAAGCTGGCGTTTTCTTGCCTGCGTCTGTCTGTTGCAGGGGGCGCACGCCGCCTACTACGGTTTCAGCGCGCTGTACTGGCAGCAGGCCGGTTATTCAGCTTCCGCCGTCGGCTATTTGTGGTCGCTCGGCGTCGTCGCCGAAGTAGTGATTTTTGCCCTGAGTAAAAAAGTCTTCCGTCGCTTTAGCGCCCGCGACCTACTGCTGCTTTCGGCGGTGTGCGGCGTGGCGCGCTGGACGATTATGGGCTGGACGACCGCGTTGCCATGGCTACTGGTTGCGCAGATCTTGCATTGTGGAACGTTCACCGTCTGCCACCTGGCGGCCATGCGCTATATCGCCGCGCGGCAGGGAAGTGAGGTCATCCGCCTGCAGGCCGTTTACTCGGCGGTGGCGATGGGCGGCAGCATTGCGGTGATGACGGTATTTGCCGGCTTCCTCTATCAGCACCTGCATCAGGGCGTCTTCTGGGTGATGGCGCTGGTAGCGCTTCCGGCGCTGATCGTGCGGCCGAAGGCGGTAACCGCCTAGCTCTCAAGCATTTTGCAAATCTGCTGCCGCTGGTGATCGCTGAAATTCTCTTCAGCATGAAACAGCGGTGGCGAAAACAGTGGTAGCGCGGTGGTGTAAGGCGTGACTACTAAGGTCACATCCTTCGGCGCGCCTTGTTGCTGAAACTGCGTCACGCTTAAGTATTTAATATTCAGCGGCAGCAGCGTCAATTCCCGCAATTGCATTTCCAGCGCCTGTTCCAGCTCGCTATTTTCCCGCGTCAGCAACACCACCTGCTTTTCATGCAGGTCGGCTTTTTGCATCAACCATGCGCCGAAAATCACCGCAATTAAACTGACCTCTTCCTGATTAAATTGAATATGATAGGCCGTTTCGAAATCGCGCAATGCGTCCTGAGTGGTACGCATCAGGCGCGGATACAGGCGTCCGATCTCCTCAGGTAAGGCGTTATCGATACCGATAGCGAATACGCTGCGGTTCAACGCCTGCGAAAGATGAATATAGAGCTGGTCGCTTAACCCCTGTTCATCGCTAAACGGCCGTCCCGCCAGATCCTGGAAACGATGGATCAAGCGGGAGATCGCCAGATGCAGGCGTCTGTCCTGTTGATGGCCGTCATGAATCGGATCCGGCGTTTTCAGCAACATAAAAAGCAGGGTCAGGAAATGTTGTTCGCCGGCGTGGGGCGTGGCGCTGACCCGACGCTGCCAGTGGCGAACGATTTCGGCGGCGAGGTCAAATTCCGCCGCCGCCTGGGCCCAGCTGCGCTGCTGGTGGGTGAAATCCGGCGACTGGCCCAGATGATGTTGTAGCAGGCAGTACTGAAGATACAGGCGCAGGAACTGCCCGTCCCGACAGTCAAACTGCCGATTGAGCGCGCGCGCGCAGCGATTCACCAGCGCCTGAAGATTGGTATCATCATATAAGGTTCGCGCGATACCCTGCTGTTTAAGCTGCGTTTTTAACGCCGGGGTAAAATGGTGGTGAACGAAATGCGGGCACAGGCGCAGCCCGCGCCGGAGAGCGTGCAGCAGGCACAGGCGTTGATCGAGCGCGGCGCCTTCAATCCGATAGCTGCCGTCCATCTGCGACGCGAGAGTCAGTCGATGATAACGCTGAATTTCGCGCCCCGTCTCCGCGATATCCTGTTGGGCCGTCGCCTCATCCACCTGGTTGAGCCTGACCAGCTGTTGCGGCGTGACGGATTGTCCCGGAAGATAGAACATCAGGAGCACCTGGCTACGGCGCTGTGGACTGGAAAGCGCAGATGGTGGTTCAATCACTGTCATCATCTGGTAAGTTCCAGTTAGGGTTTCAGCTAAGAATAGCCAAAGGATGCGGGTTGAGCAGGACGGGCCGCGGCCTTTAGATCAGGATTGCTGGCGAGGTTCACAGAATTTTTCACGCGAGGAACAGATGAAGAGAGTGAAACACTGCGTCAGTGCGGCATTTTTCATGGTTTTATCATTGTCAGCCGTTGCGCATCCGCACAGCTTCATTAATTTGCAGAGTGAGGCCGTGGTGAAAGACGGTCAGTTGACCGGTTTCAATATGCGCTGGACGATGGACGAAATAACCTCAGCGGATCTGCTCTATGATGCCGGAAATGCCAAGCCGGGCAGCGAAGTATGGAAAAAACTGGCAGCGGAGGTGATGGCCAATGTGCTCGGCCAGCACTACTTCAGCGAGCTGTGGCATAACGGCCAGCGGGTGAAGTTTGCTAACCGCCCGGATGGTTACGGCCTTGCGCGTAGCGGGATGCAGGCGGTACTTACCTTCACCTTGCCGCTGGCGACGCCGCAGCCCATTGCCGGACAAACCTTCACTTTATCCACCTTCGATCCGACCTACTATGTCGATATGTTTTATGAGCAGGATAGCGATTTTTCACTGCCTGCCGCGCTGCGGGCCTCCTGTAAGACCACGGTAATGACGCCGAAACCCAACGACAAAATGCTGTCTTATGCGCAGTCGCTCGATAAAGAGGACGCGCCGCCGGAAGACATGGAACTGGGTAACTACTTCGCCCAGAAGGTGACCTTGACATGTCAGTAGTCTTTACGCCGCGAGCGCGGGCGCCGCGCTGGAAATCACTCTGGCCGCTGGCGCTGTTTCTGATGCTGACCGTCGTGGGCGGTATCTGGTTGTGGCTCGCCTGGCCGCAGGTACTGTTGCAAAGCGCGGTCTGGCAGCGTTCACTGAATCTTGAGCTCAGCCAACTGCTGCAGGCGGTGGCGGATAACCCTTCAGCGGCGGGGCTATCGCTGCTCGGGTTCAGCTTTGTCTACGGTGTGCTACATGCCTTAGGCCCTGGCCACGGTAAAATCGTGATTACCACCTGGCTTGCCACCCATCCCTCAAAGCTGAAATCGAGTATTACGCTGACGCTGGCGGCATCGCTGTTGCAGGGAATGGTGGCGATAGCGCTGGTGGTGGTGGTATTGACGCTGCTGCAGCTCCCGGCGCGTCAACTGCATCTCAGCAGCTTCTGGCTGGAGAAGGGCAGTTATCTGCTGGTCGGCGCATTGGGGCTTTTACTGTGCTGGCGGGCATTGAAAAAACTGCGAGTCTTGCTACGGCGGCCAACGTTTACCGCTTTTACCCTGCAGCACGTCCATGATGAACATTGCGGCTGCGGCCATCAGCACCTTCCGGCGCCGGATCAACTACAGAGTGGCGACGACTGGCGCGCCAGGCTGGCGATTGTGCTGTCGATGGGCATGCGTCCCTGCTCGGGAGCGATTATGGTGCTGCTGTTCAGTAAGGTGATCGACGTCTTTGGCTGGGGCATGGCAGCCGCGCTGGTGATGGCGGCGGGAACGTCGCTGACCATAAGCGGGCTGGCGCTGTTGGTGCATGGATTCCGCCAGTTGGCTATCCGCCTGAGTCGCCATCAGGCACCAGCGATGTGGAAACAGGTTGGCTGGGCGACGCTGGCGCTGGCCGGCGGCGTGGCGCTGTTGACGGCGGCCGTCGTGATGTGGAGTAGCGCGATCCCGCCGGGCGGCGGCTTGCGGCCGTTTTAGGGGATAAAAAAAGGAAGCCGCGGCTTCCTTTTTACATTCAGTGAGAAATTAACGCTTCAGCGCTTCGCTCAGCTGCTCGCGCATGTTCGCCAGCATCGCTTTCACGACGCGCGGGTTACCGGCTACGATGTTGCCGGTCAGCATATAGTTATGACCACCGGTGAAGTCGCAAACGATGGCGCCTGCTTCACGAGCGATCAGCTCGCCTGCGGCGAAATCCCACGGTTTGAGGGCGATTTCAAAGTAACCATCAACGCGGCCAGCGGCAACGTAGGCCAGATCCAGTGCGGCGGAACCGGTGCGACGGAAGTCAGCGCACTCGGTGAACATATTGCCGAGGATGTTCATGTAAGCGGTAGCGTGCTGCTTGGCTTTGAACGGGAAACCGGTGGCGATGATGGTGCCGTCGAGATCGCGAGCGTTGCTGCCGCGCAGACGGTAGCCGTTCAGCTGCGCGCCCTGACCGCGGGTGGCGGTGAACAGTTCATTACGCATCGGATCGTAAACCACCGCGACTTCAGTACGGCCTTTAATGCGTACGGCGATGGAAACGGAGAAGTGTGGCAGACGTTTAACGAAGTTGGTGGTGCCATCCAGTGGATCGATAACCCATTGAATATCCTGATCTTCACCAGCGTGCTCGCCGCTTTCTTCGGTGATGATGGTGTGCTGTGGGTAAGACTTGCGAATGGTTTCGATAATAATCGCTTCTGCGGCTTTATCGACGTTAGTCACAAAGTCATTGCTGCCTTTCTGGCTGGTTTCTACGGAATCTGGCGTTTCGTAGTGCTTGGCAATTAAATTACCCGCCTTGCGCGCTGCGCGCACGGCAATGTTCAGCATCGGATGCATCGGTATCTCTCACTGGATGTTAAAGAACGGGAAAAAACGGCGCATATAGTAACAGCGAATTCTGCTTATGTCTCCGTTTTATGTTAGCATGCACGAATAATCTTTAGCCGAAGAACCATAATGCTGCAAAATATTCGAATCGTACTGGTAGAAACCTCACACACCGGCAATATGGGCTCCGTTGCCCGCGCGATGAAAACCATGGGCTTAACTAACCTGTGGCTGGTCAACCCGCTGGTGAAACCTGATTCCCAGGCCATCGCGCTGGCCGCTGGCGCCAGCGATGTGATTGGCAACGCGCAGATCGTCGATACCCTTGATGAAGCGCTGGCGGGCTGTAGCCTGGTGGTTGGCACCAGCGCGCGCTCCCGCACGCTGCCGTGGCCGATGCTGGATCCGCGCGAATGCGGTCTGAAAAGCGTCGCCGAAGGACAGCATGCGCCGGTCGCGCTGGTCTTTGGCCGCGAGCGCGTTGGCCTGACCAACGACGAACTGCAGAAGTGCCACTATCACGTGGCGATCGCCGCCAACCCGGAGTACAGCTCGCTGAACCTGGCAATGGCGGTGCAGGTTATCGCCTATGAAGTGCGAATGGCCTGGCTGGCGACGCAGGAGCAGGCGCAGCCGGCGGTTGAACATGAAGAGACGCCGTATCCGCTGGTCGATGATTTAGAACGTTTTTACGGCCACCTTGAGCAGACGCTGCTGGCGACCGGTTTTATCCGTCCGAATCATCCGGGGCAGGTGATGAACAAGCTGCGTCGTCTGTTCACCCGCGCGCGTCCGGAAAGCCAGGAGCTGAACATTCTGCGCGGGATGCTGGCGTCTATTGAGCAGCAGAATAAAGGTAAGTAAGCGTGTTAACGCCGGATGGCGCTTCGCTTATCCGGCCTACGAATCGACATCTCTGCTGTAGCCCGGGAGCGGCTCGAAATCAATAACGGCACGGAAAGCCAAATACCTGACTAAAACAGTCAAGTAAATAGTTGACCAATTTACTCGGGAATGTCAGACTTGGCCCTGCTATGCAATACCCATATTAATAAAAAGCCCGGGCAGGGGCGAGTTTGAGGTTAAGTAAGACATGAGACTGACATCTAAAGGGCGTTATGCCGTGACCGCAATGCTTGACGTTGCGCTCAACTCTGAAACGGGTCCGGTTCCGTTGGCAGATATTTCAGAGCGTCAGGGAATTTCGCTTTCCTATCTGGAACAGCTGTTCTCTCGCCTGCGTAAAAATGGTCTGGTATCCAGCGTTCGTGGACCAGGCGGCGGTTACCTGTTAGGTAAAGAAGCTGGCAGCATCGCCGTAGGCGAAGTGATCAGCGCCGTAGACGAATCCGTTGACGCCACCCGTTGTCAGGGTAAAGGCGGCTGCCAGGGTGGCGATAAGTGTCTGACTCACGCGCTGTGGCGCGATCTGAGCGAACGTTTGACCGGTTTCCTGAACAACATCACCCTGGGCGAACTGGTGAATAACCAGGAAATCCTCGATGTTTCCGGTCGTCAGCACAATCATGAATCTCAGCGTACTACGCGTTCTCAGGACGCCATTGACGTAAAACTGCGCGCCTAGCACGAGGCTTAGTTTCAGCTTGCGGCTTACGGGCTGCAAGGTGAAACGGCAGGGTAGATAGCAATAATAAAGATTTTCAGAATCAGGCCGGGATGTTAAGACATCTCGTGTACTCGGTCGTACATCAAGCCGGTTGCCTGGTTCCTTGCATTGAGTGATGTACGGAGTTTAAGAGCAATGAAATTACCGATTTACCTCGATTACTCCGCAACAACGCCGGTGGACCCGCGTGTTGCCGAGAAAATGATGCAGTTCCTGACCCTGGACGGGACCTTTGGTAACCCGGCCTCACGTTCTCACCGTTTCGGTTGGCAGGCTGAAGAGGCGGTAGATATCGCCCGTAATCAGATTGCCGAACTGGTCGGCGCCGATCCGCGCGAAATCGTCTTTACCTCCGGCGCAACGGAATCCGATAACCTGGCGATTAAAGGTGCAGCCAACTTTTATCAGAAAAAAGGCAAGCACATCATCACCAGCAAAACCGAGCATAAAGCGGTACTGGATACCTGCCGTCAGCTCGAACGCGAAGGTTTTGAAGTGACCTACCTTGCTCCGCAGAGCAACGGTATTATCGATCTGAAAGAACTGGAAGCGGCGATGCGTGACGACACCATCTTGGTTTCCATCATGCACGTAAACAACGAAATCGGCGTGGTGCAGGATATCGCTACCATCGGCGAGATGTGCCGCGCCCGCGGTATCATTTACCACGTTGACGCCACCCAGAGCGTGGGCAAGCTGCCTATCGATCTGAGCCAGCTGAAAGTTGACCTGATGTCCTTCTCCGGTCACAAAATTTACGGCCCGAAAGGTATCGGCGCGCTGTATGTACGCCGTAAGCCGCGTATTCGCATCGAAGCGCAGATGCACGGCGGCGGTCACGAGCGCGGCATGCGTTCTGGTACCCTGCCTGTCCACCAGATCGTCGGTATGGGCGAAGCTTATCGTATCGCGAAAGAAGAGATGGAAAGCGAAATGGCGCGCCTGCGCGGCCTGCGTGACCGTCTGTGGAACGGCGTGAAAGATATGGAAGAAGTCTATCTGAATGGCGACCTCGAGCAGGGCGCGCCGAACATTCTCAACGTCAGCTTCAACTATGTTGAAGGCGAGTCGCTGATTATGGCTCTGAAAGACCTGGCGGTTTCCTCCGGTTCAGCCTGTACTTCCGCGAGCCTTGAGCCATCCTACGTGCTGCGCGCATTAGGCATGACTGATGAACTGGCGCACAGTTCTATTCGTTTCTCTTTAGGTCGTTTCACTACCGAAGAAGAGATTGACTACACCATCAAGCTGGTTCGTAACTCCATCGGCCGTCTGCGCGACCTTTCTCCGCTGTGGGAAATGTTCAAGCAGGGCGTGGATCTGAACAGCATTGAATGGTCACATCACTAATTCGGCACCGATAAGGAGAATTCATCATGGCATACAGCGAAAAAGTCATCGATCATTACGAAAACCCGCGCAACGTCGGCTCTTTCGACAACAGCGACGACAGCGTCGGTAGCGGTATGGTTGGCGCGCCGGCGTGCGGCGACGTCATGAAGTTGCAGATTAAAGTCAACAATGAAGGTATCATTGAAGACGCGCGCTTCAAGACCTATGGCTGCGGTTCCGCTATCGCTTCCAGCTCCCTGGTCACCGAGTGGGTGAAAGGTAAATCGCTGGACGAAGCGCAGGCTATCAAGAACACCGATATCGCCGATGAACTGGAACTGCCGCCGGTGAAAATTCACTGCTCTATCCTGGCGGAAGACGCGATTAAAGCCGCGATTGCGGATTACAAAAGCAAACGTGAAGCAAAATAATTAAGAGTTGAGGTTTGTTATGTCGATTACCTTAAGCGACAGTGCAGCAGCGCGAGTCAATTCCTTCCTGGCGAACCGCGGTAAAGGCTTTGGCCTGCGTCTGGGGGTAAGAACCTCCGGCTGTTCAGGCATGGCTTATGTACTGGAATTTGTTGACGAGCCGGCGGCAGAAGACACCGTGTTTGAAGACAAAGGCGTGAAAGTCGTGATCGACGGCAAGAGCCTGCAATTCCTCGATGGCACTCAACTGGACTTCGTCAAAGAAGGTCTCAACGAAGGGTTCAAATTTACCAACCCGAACGTGAAAGATGAGTGCGGTTGCGGCGAAAGCTTTAACGTATAATCGGTAATCCCCAACCCCACCGCGGTTACGCCGCGCGTGGGGTTTTAGTTTAGATGCATGACCCTGAGGTTACTATGGACTATTTCACCCTCTTCGGGTTACCAGCCAGCTATACCCTCTCGCTCGAACAACTGGCTGTCCGGTATCAGGATCTGCAGCGCCAGTACCATCCGGATAAATTCGCCAGCGCGCCCGCTGCGGAACAGCTGGCTGCGGTTCAGCACTCCGCCACCATTAACCAGGCATGGCAGACTCTGCGCCATCCGCTGACCCGTGCGGAATATCTCCTCTCGCTACACGGCTTTGACCTCGCCAGCGAGCAGCACACCGTACGCGACACCGCGTTCCTGATGGAACAGCTGGAACTGCGCGAAGAGCTCGATGATATCGGCCAGGCGAAAGACGAAGCGCGGCTGGAAACCTTTATCAAAGGGGTAAAAGCGCTGTTTGATACCCGCCATCAACTGATGGTTGAACAATTGCAAAACGAGACCTGGGATGCGGCGGCTGATACTGTACGCAAGCTCCGTTTTCTCGATAAACTGCGCAGCAGTGCTGAAGAACTCGAAGAAAAACTGCTCGATTTTTAATTTTCGGAAGCAATTATGGCCCTATTACAAATTAGTGAGCCTGGTCTGAGCGCCGCGCCGCATCAGCGTCGATTGGCGGCAGGTATCGACCTTGGCACCACCAATTCTCTGGTTGCTACCGTGCGTAGCGGCCAGGCCGAAACTCTGCCCGATCATCAAGGCCGCTACCTGCTGCCGTCGGTCGTGAACTACCACGCCTCGGGGCTGACCGTCGGCTATGAAGCCCGGCTCAATGCCGCTCAGGATCCGGTGAACACCATCAGCTCGGTGAAGCGAATGATGGGGCGTTCCCTCGCCGATATTCAAACCCGCTATCCGCATCTACCGTACCAGCTGCAGGCCAGTGAAAATGGACTGCCGATGATTCAAACCGCCGGCGGCCTGCTGAACCCGGTACGGGTCTCCGCCGATATCCTGAAAGCCCTTGCCGCTCGCGCCACTGAAGCGCTGGCAGGCGATCTCGACGGCGTGGTCATTACCGTTCCGGCCTATTTCGATGATGCTCAGCGTCAGGGAACCAAAGACGCGGCGCGTCTGGCGGGCCTGCACGTGCTGCGTTTGCTCAATGAGCCGACCGCGGCGGCTATCGCCTACGGCCTCGATTCCGGTCAGGAAGGGGTGATTGCGGTCTACGATCTCGGCGGCGGCACCTTTGATATCTCCATTCTGCGCTTAAGCCGCGGGGTGTTTGAAGTGCTGGCGACCGGCGGTGATTCCGCTCTCGGCGGCGATGATTTCGACCATCTGCTGGCCGACTATCTGCGTGAGCGGGCGGGCCTCAGCGACCGTAGCGATAACCGTCTGCAGCGTGAGCTGCTGGATGCCGCCATTGCGGCGAAAATCGCCCTGAGCGATGCCGATGTGGCGCACGTTGCGGTAGGCGGCTGGCGGGGCGATATCAGCCGTAGCCAGTTTAACGATCTGATTGCCCCACTGGTAAAACGTACCCTGATGGCCTGCCGTCGCGCGCTGAAAGACGCCGGCGTTGAAGCGCAAGAGGTGCTGGAAGTGGTAATGGTCGGCGGCTCCACCCGCGTGCCGCTGGTGCGTGAGCGCGTTGGCGAATTTTTTGGCCGTACCCCGCTGACCTCTATCGACCCGGACAAAGTTGTCGCCATCGGCGCGGCGATACAGGCGGATATTCTGGTCGGCAACAAACCGGACAGCGAACTGCTGCTGCTTGATGTTATCCCGCTGTCGCTTGGGCTGGAAACCATGGGCGGCCTGGTAGAGAAAGTGATCCCGCGTAATACCACCATTCCGGTGGCCCGCGCGCAGGAGTTTACCACTTTCAAAGATGGTCAAACGGCGATGTCTATTCACGTGATGCAGGGCGAGCGTGAGCTGGTGCAGGATTGCCGCTCGCTGGCGCGTTTTGCGCTGCGCGGTATCCCGGCGCTGCCGGCGGGCGGGGCGCATATTCGCGTGACCTTCCAGGTTGATGCCGACGGTCTGCTGAGCGTCACGGCGATGGAAAAATCGACCGGCGTGGAAGCCTCAATCCAGGTGAAACCGTCTTATGGCCTGACGGACGGCGAAATCGCCAACATGATTAAAGATTCGATGAGCTACGCCGAACAGGATATCCAGGCGCGTATGCTGGCTGAACAGAAAGTCGAAGCCGCTCGCGTACTGGAGAGCCTGGAAAGCGCGCTGGCCGCCGACGCCGCGCTGTTAAGCGCCGCAGAGCGTCAGGCTATCGATGCCGCCGCGGAGCAAGTTCGCGCCGCCGCGGCAGGCGAAGATGCAGACGCGATTAAAGAAGCCATTAAAAATATCGACACACAAACCCAGGAATTCGCCGCACGCCGCATGGACCAGTCGGTCCGCGCTGCGCTGAAAGGCCAATCCGTGGACGAGGTTTAAAATGCCAAAAATTGTTTTTCTGCCCCACCAGGACCTATGTCCGGATGGCGTAGTTGTGGAAGCTGAGAGCGGTGAAACCATTCTGGATGCGGCGCTGCGTAGCGGTATCGAGATTGAACACGCCTGTGAAAAATCCTGTGCCTGCACCACCTGCCACTGCATCGTGCGTGAAGGTTTTGACTCGCTGGCGGAAAGTAGCGAAGATGAAGACGACATGCTGGACAAAGCCTGGGGGCTGGAACCTGACAGCCGTCTGAGCTGCCAGGCGCGCGTCACTGACGAAGATCTGGTCGTTGAGATCCCGCGTTATACCATCAACCACGCACGCGAGCACTAATATGGCACTGAAATGGACCGACAGTCGCGAAATCGGCGAAGCCTTGTATGACGCTTACCCGGACCTCGACCCGAAAACCGTTCGCTTTACCGATATGCATCAGTGGATTTGCGATCTGGAAGAGTTCGATGACGACCCAAACGCATCCAATGAAAAAATTCTGGAGGCGATTCTGCTAGTCTGGTTAGACGAAGCAGAATAATTTTCGCCTCAAGCGGAAAAATTTTAACGGGCTGCCATAGGGTGGCCCGTTTGTTAATAAGGATAAAGATAATGACCGAAGCCATGAAGATTACGCTTTCTACTCTGCCTGCCGATGCGCGCTGGGGAGAAAAAGCGACCTGGAGTATCAATAACGACGGTATCGCCTTACATCTCAACGGTAAAGACGACCTGGGATTAATCCAGCGCGCGGCGCGCAAAATTGACGGCATGGGTATCAAGCACGTCGCCCTGAGCGGCGAAGGCTGGAATACCGATCGCGCCTGGGCCTTTTGGGCCGGCTATAAAGGGCCGAAAGGTCAGCGCCAGGTCGAATGGCCAACCCTTGACGATGCGCAGCGCAGCGAGCTGGATAACCGCCTGACGATTATCGATTGGGTTCGCGACACCATCAACGCGCCGGCAGAAGAGCTGGGGCCAGAACAGCTGGCCCAGCGCGCCGTCGATCTGCTGTGCGGCGTGGCGGGCGAAAAGGTCAGCTATCGCATCACCAAAGGCGAAGATCTGCGTGAGCAGAACTATCTTGGCCTGCATACCGTTGGCCGCGGCTCCGAGCGCCCGCCGGTCCTGCTGGCGCTGGACTATAACCCGACCGGCGATAAAGACGCGCCGGTATACGCCTGTCTGGTTGGCAAGGGCATCACCTTCGACTCCGGCGGCTACAGCATCAAGCAAAGCGCCTTTATGGACTCGATGAAATCCGACATGGGCGGCGCGGCCACCGTGACCGGCGCGCTGGCTTTCGCTATTACCCGCGGTCTGAACAAACGTGTGAAGCTGTATCTGTGCTGCGCGGATAACCTGATTAGCGGCAACGCCTTCAAGCTTGGCGATATCATTCATTACCGCAACGGTAAAACCGTTGAAATCATGAATACCGACGCCGAAGGCCGCCTGGTGCTGGCGGATGGCCTGATCGATGCCTCGGCGCAGAAGCCGCAGCTGATCATCGATGCCGCCACCCTGACCGGCGCGGCGAAAACCGCGTTGGGTAACGACTACCACGCGCTGTTCAGTTTTGACGACGCGTTGGCGAATCGCCTGCTGGCGAGCGCGCAGGCGGAAAATGAAGCCTTCTGGCGTCTGCCGCTGGCCGAATTTCACCGCAACCAGCTGCTGTCTAACTTCGCGGAACTGAACAACACCGGTAGCGCGGCGTATCCGGCCGGCGCCAGCACTGCGGCGGGCTTCCTGTCCCACTTCGTGGAAAACTACCACCAGGGCTGGCTGCACATCGACTGCTCCGCGACGTACCGCAAAGCCGCGGTAGAGCAGTGGTCGGCGGGCGCGACGGGTCTTGGCGTGCGTACTATCGCTAATCTGCTGACGGCTGAGTGATGGCCTTGCCGGGCGTTACGCTTACCCGGCCTGGAAAACCGTAGGCCCGCGCGGACGTAGCGCCGCCGGGCGATTTTGAAGTAGCGAATCTATGTCTGATACTAAAAATGAATTAGAAACATTGCTGGAGAAGGCGGCGACCGAGCCTGCTCATCGTCCGGCATTTTTCACCGCACTGCTTGAGGCAACCGTGTGGGTGCCGGGTAGCGCGGCGGACAGTGAGCAGGTTGTCGAAGATAGCGCCCTCGATCTCCAGCATTGGGAAAAAGATGACGGCACGTCGGTCATTCCGTTCTTCACCTCGCTGGAGGCGCTACAGCAGGCGGTAGAAGAGGAACAGGCCTTCGTGATGATGCCAGCGCGCACGCTGATGGCGATGACGTTGGGCGAATCGCTGTTCCTCAACCCGAAGTTGCCGAGCGGCAAAGAGTTCACCCCGCGAGAAATCAGCCATTTGCTGGGCGAAGAGGGCAGCCCGCTCAGTACCCAGACGGTGCTGGAAGGCGGCGAAGCGCTGCTGCTGTCTGAGGTCGCCGAACCACCGGCGCAGATGGTGGATTCGCTGACCACGCTGTTCAAAACGCTGAAGACCGTCAAGCGGGCGTTTCTGTGCTCGATTAAAGAGAGCGCCGACGCGCCGGCCAACTTGTTGATCGGTATTGAAGCGGAAGGGGATATTGAATCCGTTATCCAGACCACCGGCAGCGTGGCCACCGATACCCTGCCTGGCGATGAACCTATCGATATTTGTCAGGTGGTTGAAGGAGAGAAGGGCATCAGCCACTTTATGATTGCCCATATCACGCCGTTCTATGAAAAGCGCTGGGGCAGCTTCCTGCGCGATTTCAAGCAGAACCGGATTATCTGAAAGCGGGGGCGTTAGCCCCCGCTGTGTTTTTTTATGTCTTCTGCGCGAGGCCGAAAATCGGGTTTGCAAAGGTCAATGCAGGGCGGCAAAGATCCGCGGATAGGCTGACACCATGTTATAGATAAGGAATCCCGTCACGCACAGCGTAACAATGCCGTTGAAGAGCGCCATATCACCGCGCCAGGCCCGACACCTCTTTTCGCCCAACAGAGAACGTATCGTTGCCACCAGCCCGCCGACCAGTATTAACGCCAGTAACACGCCTGCCATCTGCGCGATAACAATGTACCAGCCTAACGGTGTGTTCACGCCGCGGGCGCTCATTAGCGCGATCTGTGCAGGCAAAATCGTCTGGCACCCCAGCGTGAGTATCATGAGAAGGTGCAGGTCCGCCAGCTGAGCATGAGACGTGCGGGTCAGGCGTCGGGCATCACGCAGCAGCAGTACGCCTGACGCCACCGCAGCGGCAACGCTAACGTGCTGGAGAAAAAAGATATATAACGCCAGAGTCCCGGAGCCGACCCTGGACAAAAAGAAAAGATTGCAAAAGACAATGACCAGCAGGCCAAATTTCATGCTCCAGGCGCGTAATATCTCGCCCGGCCAGCGGCGGTATGGCGATGGGCTATGCAGCATCCATGCGGCAAGGGTCGATTTACCGTATCCGGGAGCAAGCAGTACCATCAGAAAACCCAGCAGCGCCTGATGGAAATAGGTTATCAACGGAACTTGTTCCAGAGTGACTCCGAGAAAGCGGGTATAAACGGAAACCGGCGCAGGAACCAGGCTTAACCATGCCCGGTTCCATTCCGGCCAAAAATAAAGAATGATGCCGCCCGCCAGCAGGCCGGTTATGCCTCCCAGCCAGGGCAGGCGAGATGAATCAGCAGAATGTGGGGTGGAGACTAATGCCATTTTCACTCCTTGTGGTGACATCAGGTTACGGAAAAGGCGCTCTCCTGGAGCAGCCCCGGCGGCGCGCGTTAACCTCGCCATCCGAGGCGAGACCGTGAATTAGTCAGGGCAGCCTTCAAGCCTGGCGTAAAGATCCTCATGAATATATTCCAGCTCCAGCAAGGCGCCATCGCGTGCCTCGTTGAGGGCCCGCTGGCGCTGCCATTCGTCATGGCTCTCTTCCTCATCGGTAAAGACCCCTTGCAGATATTCAATCAGTGACGATTCCGCCAGCCAGAGGTCATTCTCTTTACCTTCGAAGCGGACGACAGGATATTCACCCTGTTCATCACGCTCGGTGACATAGATAAATACCTGCTGATCGCCGGAATGGCTGATGCGAATCAGGGCAGGAAGACGCGGATCGTCGTTCCAGATTGGCGTCAGCTCTTCAAAGTCCAGCCCGGCCATATCAAGACCATTCATGTAATAAGCATCTTCATCCAGCGAGTCGGAAAGCAGGACGCCATGTTCATCAATTGAGTCCACAACCGATTCCAGCACCAACTGACCGTGGGGGCTTTTCAGTTGACAATCGTAGGCCAACAGCGCTTTCAAACTGTCCGGAAGCGCCACGGTTTCGCTATTTTGCGGATCGCGGTATTTCCTGACCCGCAGGCGCTCCACCTCATCTTCCGGCATAGGTTTAGGAGAGGGATTGCGATTGTGCTTTTTTACGACATCCATGAGGTTCTGTAATGAAAAGGCCATTATTCAATTTCCTTATAAATTGGGTGGCGGTAGAGCAAATTCGGCAGGTACAAATCCTGCGGCAGGGTAGAGTAACCGGTTTATCGAGAAGCAGAAGAAAGGGGCGGGGAAAATCAGAAATTATTTAGGGACTGCGGGAGGGGGGACCCGCAGTCACGACGCGTTTACTCAGCGGCAGGGGTCGGCTCGATCGGCAAATCCGTTCTCGCGCCCCATTCGCTCCATGAACCATCGTACAGGCACACGCCGTTGACGCCGAGGGTGGTCAACGCCAGTACCACTACTGCCGCCGTAACCCCGGAACCGCAGCTGGCGATAATCGGTCGCGCAAAATCAACGCCCTGACGCGCAAAAATATCGTTCATCTCATCGACGGTTTTCAGTTCGCCATTAATCACCAGCTCGGTCCACGGGACGTTAAGCGCGCCGGGGATATGCCCGCGGCGTAAGCCTGGACGCGGTTCATCCGCCAGGCCGTTAAAACGCGCCGCCGGGCGGGCGTCTACGATCTGCGCCGATCCTTCATGGCTGACCAGCAGCACATCGGTTAAGCGTTTGATCACCTCAGGATCGAAGTTCACCTCAAATTCGCCTTCCGGCAGGTCCGGTTCGCCTTTTTCCAGCGGCAATTCGTCGCGACGCCAGCCTTCGAGGCCGCCGGCGACAATCGATACCTTTTCGACGCCGAAGGTGCGTAACATCCACCAGGCGCGCGGCGCTGAGAAGAGATTGCCTTCGTCATACACCACCAGATGCTTATCGCTGCTGACGCCAAGCTCGCGCATCGCTACGGCGAAAGTTTCCGCCCGCGGCATCATATGCGGCAGCGGGCTGGTGTGGTCAGACAGCGCTTCGATATCAAAAAAAACCGCGCCGGGGATATGCCCGTCGCGGTATTCCGCCGCCATATCGCGCAGCGCTTCCTGACCTGCCGGCGCCATCCGCGCATCCAGAATTTGAATCTGCGGGTCATCAATATGTTCCGCCAGCCAGTCGGCGGCGACAAAGAATGAGGTGGACATGAGTGCCTCCGTTTTATTATCGATCAATGAATTGTCGGCGTTTTATAAAGGGCTGACAAGTTAAGGACGCGGGAGTGGGGAGGCGGTCACGGAGTTTCCCGATTCATAGGCGGTTTCTATGCTGGTAGCTGTTGAGAATCGCCGCGATGACGCATAATAGAACGTTATTGATTGCATCAGGCTCTGGGCCTAGGGGTTAGAAGGATGAAACCATTTCGTTTAGCGGCGCTATCGTTGGCGCTCCTTACCGCACTATCATTAAGCGGCTGCGATAACAGCGGTGAACCGCAGGCCGTATCGGCGGCCGACAAAGGCGCTGCCGATAGCGCGAAAAAACCGGATAGCGCCCAGCTGGCGACGTTAAAAGAAAAAAGCCAGGGCAAGGCGCTGACGGTGCTCGACGCTTCTGAAGTGCAGCTCGATGGCGCGGCGACGTTGGTGCTGACCTTCTCCATTCCGCTCAAGCCGGATCAGGATTTTTCCCGCAGCGTCCATCTGGTCGATAAGAAAAGCGGCAAGGTTGACGGCGCATGGGAGCTGGCGCCGAATCTCAAAGAGCTGCGTCTGCGCCATCTCGAGCCAAAGCGTGAATTGATCGTCACCGTTGATCCAACGCTCATTGCCCTCAATGACGCCACCCTCGGCAGCCCTTTTGAAAAAACCATCGCCACCCGCGATATCGCGCCGAGCGTCGGTTTCGCCAGTCGCGGCTCGCTGCTGCCGGGGAAAGTGGTCGCCGGGCTGCCGGTGATGGCGCTGAACGTCGACAATGTCGACGTCAATTTCTTCCGGATTAAGCCGGAATCACTTTCAGCCTTCGTCAGTCAGTGGGAATACCGTAACTCGTTAAGCAATTGGGAATCTGACGAACTGTTGAAGATGGCCGATCTGGTTTATAGCGGACGCTTCGATCTCAACCCGGCGCGGAATACCCGTGAAAAGCTGCTGCTGCCGCTTACCGACATCAAGCCGCTCCAGCAGCCGGGCGTCTATGTGGCGGTGATGAACCCGGCGGGTCATTATAGCTACAGTAACGCGGCAACGCTGTTCACCCTCAGCGATATCGGCGTCTCGGCGCATCGCTACCACAACCGGCTCGATGTCTTCACCCAGAGCCTCGAAAATGGCGCCGCGCAGTCGGGAATTGAAGTGCAACTGCTAAACGCCAAAGGGCAGACGCTGGCGCAGGCGAAAAGCGATAGCCAAGGCCATGTTACTCTGCAAACCGACAAAGAAGCGGCGCTGCTGCTGGCGCGTAAAGACGGGCAGACTACGCTGCTTGACCTTAAACTGCCGGCGCTGGATCTGGCGGAATTCTCCATCGCTGGCGCTCCTGGCTTCAGTAAACAGTTCTTTATGTTTGGCCCGCGCGATCTCTATCGCCCGGGGGAAACGGTTATTCTTAACGCGCTGTTGCGCGACGGCGATGGTAAACCGCTGGCGGAGCAGCCGGTGAAGCTGGAAGTGGTGCAGCCGGATGGCCAGGTGATTCGCTCTGTGATGAGCAAACCGGTCAATGGCCTGTATCAGTTTACTTATCCGCTCGACAGCGGCGCGGCCACCGGTATGTGGCACATTCGCGCCAGCACCGGCGATAATCAACCCCGCGAGTGGGATTTCCACGTCGAAGACTTTATGCCCGAACGCATGGCGCTGAATCTGACACCGCAGTCCGCGCCTATAGCCCCGGATGCCGACGTCGCCTTTAGCGTCAGCGGCGCCTATCTCTACGGCGCGCCGGCCAGCGGCAACCAACTGCAGGGCAAACTGTTCCTGCGCCCGCTGCGCGACGCCGTCGCGGCGCTGCCGGGCTTCCAGTTCGGCGATATCGCGGAAGAAAACCTCTCCCGCAGCCTGGACGAAGTTCAGCTGACGCTGGATGAAAAAGGCCATGGAGAAGTGACGACTTCGAGCCAGTGGCAGGATAGCCACTCGCCGCTGCAGGTGGTGTTGCAGGCCAGCCTGCTGGAATCAGGCGGCCGTCCGGTGACCCGCACCGTACAGCAGCCGATCTGGCCTGCCGAGGCGCTGCCGGGGATCCGCCCGCAATTTACGCTGAAGGACGTTTACGACTACCGCACCGATACCACGGTGAAACAGCCGGTGGTGGATGAAAACAGTAACGCCGCTTTTGACATCGTCTATGCCGACGCGAAAGGCGAGAAAAAAGCGGTCTCCGGTCTGCAGGTGCGGCTGATCCGCGAGCGGCGCGACTACTACTGGAACTGGTCCGATAGTGAGGGCTGGCAGTCGCAGTTTGATCAAAAAGATCTGCAGGAGGGCGAAACGTCGCTGGATCTGCAGGCCGGGCAGACCGGCAAAGTAAGTTTCCCGGTGGAGTGGGGCTCGTATCGTCTTGAGGTGAAGGGGCCGGACGACGTCGTCAGCAGCGTGCGCTTCTGGGTAGGCTATAGCTGGCAGGATAACAGCGAAGGCGCCGGCGCGGCGCGTCCTGACCGCGTGACGATGAAGCTCGACAAACCAGGCTACAAACCGGGCGACACCATCAAGCTGCATATTGCCGCTCCGGCGGCGGGTAAAGGCTACGCGATGGTGGAATCCAGCGAAGGGCCGCTGTGGTGGCAGGAGATTGACGTCCCGGCGGAGGGCATGGATCTGTCGATTCCGGTCGATAAAGCCTGGAATCGCCACGACCTCTACCTCAGCACGCTGGTGGTTCGCCCCGGCGATAAATCGCGCTCGGCGACGCCGAAACGCGCGGTCGGCTTGCTGCATCTGCCGCTGGGCGATGAAAACCGCCGTCTGTCTCTGGCGCTGGATGCGCCGGAGAAAATGCGCCCGAATCAGCCGCTGACGGTGAAAGTGAAGGCCAGCGTCAAGGAGGGCGAGGTGCCGAAACAGGTTAACGTTCTGCTCTCGGCGGTGGATAGCGGGGTGCTGAATATTACCGATTACGCCACGCCGGATCCGTGGAACGCCTTCTTCGGCCAGAAGCGCTACGGCGCGGATATTTATGACATCTATGGTCAGGTAATCGAAGGGCAGGGGCGTTTAGCCAGCCTGCGCTTCGGCGGCGATGGCGACGAGTTGAAACGCGGCGGTAAACCGCCGGTTAATCACGTGACGATCGTCGCCCAGCAGGCGCAGCCGGTGGTGTTGAATGACCAGGGCGAAGGCACGGTGACGTTGCCCATCGGAGATTTTAACGGCGAGCTGCGGGTGATGGCTCAGGCGTGGACGGCAGATGACTTCGGCAGCAGCGAAGATAAAGTGGTGGTTGCCGCCCCGGTTATCGCGGAACTGAATACCCCGCGCTTCCTTGCCAGCGGCGACGCCACGCGTCTGGCGCTGGATCTCAGTAATCTGACCGACAAACCGCAAACCCTGCAGGTGCATCTTACCGCCAGCGGGTTGGTCACGTTGACCGATGGCCAACTGCCGCCAGTACAACTGGCGCCGGGCGCCCGCAGCACGCTGTTTATACCGGTGACCGCGTTAGCGGGATTCGGCGATGGTCAGGTCAATGCCACCATCAGCGGCCTGAATCTGCCGGGCGAAACCTTCGCGCCGCTGCAAAAGCAGTGGAAAATCGGCGTGCGTCCGGCATTCCCGGCCCAGACCGTCAATAGCGGCGCGGTGCTACAACCTGGTGAAAGCTGGCAGGCGCCGGCGGCGCAGAGTCAGGGGTTCGCCCCGCAAACGCTGCAGGGCCAACTGCTGCTCAGCGGTAAACCGCCGTTGAATCTCGCCCGCTATATTCGCGAGCTGAAAGCCTATCCTTACGGCTGCCTTGAACAGACCGCCAGCGGCCTGTTCCCTTCTCTGTACACCAGCGCCGCGCAGCTAAAAGCGCTGGGGATCAGCGGTGATAGCGATGAGAAACGCCGCGCGGCGGTCGATGTTGGTATCTCGCGCCTGCTGCAGATGCAGCTGGAAAACGGCGGCTTTGCGCTCTGGGATAAAGAGGGCCCGGAAGAGTACTGGTTAACCGCCTACGCCATGGACTTCCTCGTCCGCGCGGGCGAGCAAGGCTATAGCGTGCCGGTCAACGCCCTTAATAAGGGGAACGAGCGCCTGCTGCGCTATCTGCAGGAACCGGGTTTGATGACCGTGCGCTACAGCGACGATGCGCAGGCCAGCCGCTTTGCCGCTCAGGCCTACGCCGCGCTGGTGCTGGCGCGCCAGCAAAAAGCGCCGCTCGGCGCCTTGCGTGAAATCTGGAGCCGTCACGAACAGGCGCGATCCGGACTACCGCTGCTGCAACTCGGTATTGCGCTGAAAACCATGGGCGATGCGCCGCGCGGCGATGAGGCCATGAAGCTGGCGGTTGCCACGCCGCGCCAGGATGAGAATCGTTGGCTGGGCGATTACGGCAGCCAACTTCGCGATGATGCGCTGAAACTGGCGCTGCTGGAAGAGAACAAGCTGCTGCCGGAGGTACAAAATCAGCTGTTGGGCAGCTTGTCGGAAGAAGCCTTCGGTCAGCGCTGGCTGTCGACCCAGGAAACCAACGCGCTGTTCCTTGCCGGGCGTACCCTCGCCGACCTGCCGGGCAACTGGCAGGCGCAAACCTCGCTGCAGGCGCAGCCGCTTGCCAGCGACAAAGCGCAAACCCGCAATCTCGACGGCGATCGGCTGGCGGCGCTACAGGTGACGAATACCGGCAATCAGCCGCTGTGGCTGCGTCTCGATAGCAGCGGTTATCCGCAAAGCGCGCCGCAGCCGGGCGGCAACGTGTTGGGGATTGAACGCGCCATTTTCGATACTCACGGACAGCAGAAATCGCTGACCTCGCTGCGTAGCGGCGAACTGGTGCTGGTCAAGCTGGAGGTGACCGCCAAACGTAACGTTCCTGACGCGCTGGTGGTCGATCTGCTGCCGGCGGGCCTTGAGCTGGAAAACCAGAACCTGGCCAATAGCAGCGCCAGCCTGCAGGAGAATGGCGAAGCGGTACAAAATCTGCTTAACCAGATGCAGCAGGCGGATATTCAGCATATCGAGTTCCGCGACGACCGCTTTGTCGCCGCAGTCGCCATTAATGAAGGTCAGCCGGTGACGCTGGTCTATCTGGCGCGGGCGGTGACGCCTGGCACCTATCAGGTTCCGCAGCCGCAGGTGGAATCGATGTATGTACCGCAGTGGCGGGCAACAGGGGCGGCCAGCGGCCCGCTTACCGTTACGCCGTAAATGCGTGCATTACCTCGCATAAAACGCCGCTGGCGCTGGCTGGCGGCGTTTATTTTTCTGTCGTGGCTGGCGCTATTGGCCGCCGACCGTCTGTGGCCGCTGCCGCTACATGAAGTCACTCCTGCCCGCGTGGTGGTGGCGGAAGACGGCACGCCGCTGTGGCGCTTTGCTGACGCGCAGGGCGTCTGGCGTTACCCGGTGGCTATCGCTGACGTTTCGCCGTGCTATCTGCAGGCGCTCATTCAGTATGAAGACCGTTGGTTCTGGAAACATCCGGGGGTCAACCCCTTCGCGGTGCTGCGCGCCGCCTGGCAGGATCTTACTTCCGGGCGGGTGATATCTGGCGGCAGCACCCTCACCATGCAGGTGGCGCGTCTGCTCGACCCTCATCCGCGCACCTTTGGCGGCAAGCTACGCCAGCTATGGCGGGCGCTGCAGCTGGAGTGGCATCTGTCAAAAAGCGAAATTCTTACCCTGTATCTGAACCGCGCGCCGTTTGGCGGCACCCTACAGGGGATCGGCGCGGCCAGCTGGGCTTATCTCGGCAAACCGCCCGCCCAGCTCAGCTACGGCGAGGCGGCGCTACTGGCCGTGCTGCCTCAGGCGCCGAGCCGTTTACGCCCGGACCGCTGGCCGCAGCGGGCCCAGGCCGCTCGCGATAAGGTGCTGGAGCGGATGCTCAGCCAGGGCGTCTGGCCGCAACGGGCGGTACAGGAAGCGATGGAAGAGCCGGTGTGGCTTTTCCCGCGGCAGATGCCGCAGCTGGCGCCGCTGTTTGCGCGCCGGGCGCTGGCGACAAGTCGTGATGAAAAGGTGACGACAACGCTCGATGCCGGGCTCCAGCGGCAGCTTGAAGATCTGGCGATGAACTGGAAATCACGTCTGCCGCCGCGCAGCTCACTGGCGATTGTCGTCGTCGATCACACTGATATGAAAGTCCGCGGCTGGGTGGGATCGGCGGATATCCGCGACGATAGCCGCTTCGGCCACATTGATATGGTCTCGGCGGTGCGCTCGCCGGGTTCGGTGCTGAAACCCTTTATCTACGCGATGGCGATGGATGACGGGCTGATTCACCCGGCATCGCTATTACAGGATGTGCCGCGGCGCTTTAGCGATTATCGCCCCGGTAATTTCGACAGCGGGTTTCATGGCCCGGTGAGCGCCAGCGAGGCTCTGGTGCGTTCGTTGAATCTGCCGGCGGTGCAGGTGCTCGAGGCCTATGGACCCAAACGCTTTGCGGCTAATTTACGCAATGCCGGCCTTCCCTTGATGTTGCCCGCTGGCGCTGAACCGAATCTGTCGCTGATCCTCGGCGGCGCTGGAGCGAGGCTGGAAGATATTGTCGCGGCGTACGGCGCTTTCGCCCGTCATGGCAAAGCGGCGCGGCTGCGCATGAAACCCGACGACCCGCTGGTGGAAAGGGCGCTAATGTCGCCAGGCGCGGCGTGGATCACCCGGCGGATATTGGCAGGCGAAGCCCAGCCGTTACCCGATGCGTCGCTGCCGCAAGCGGTGCCGCTGGCGTGGAAAACCGGCACCAGCTACGGTTATCGCGATGCGTGGGCGGTAGGCCTCAACGCGCGTTATTTGATTGGCATCTGGACCGGACGGCCAGACGGTACGCCGGTGGTGGGGCAGTTTGGTTTTGCCAGCGCCGTGCCGCTGTTAAACCAGGTCAATAATATGCTGCTGGCGCGTCCGTTAATGAGCCGCGGCGGGCTGCCGGTCGACCCGCGTCCGCCGTCGGTCAGCCGCGGCACTATCTGCTGGCCCGGCGGGCAGGATCTGCCGGTTGGCGATAGCAACTGCCGCCGGCGCTTAGCCAGCTGGCTTCTGGATGCCAGCCAGCCGCCGACGCTGCTGTTGCCGGGTCAGGAGGGCGTGCGCGGTATCCGCTTCCCGGTGTGGCGTAACGCAGCAGGAGAACGGGTCGCCGCGGATTGTCCGGGCGCGACAGAAACTTCTGTTGATGTCTGGCCGCTACCGTTAGAACCCTGGCTGCCGGTTAGCGAGCGCCGCCGGGCGCGGCTGGGCACGGCATCGAAGGCGTGTCCGCCGCTGCAGACTCAGGATGCCGCGCCGCTGGTGCTTTCCGGCATTCGCGAAGGGGCGGTAATAAAACGGCTCCCGGGCGAGGCGCGGGTGATGTTACCCGTGCAAACGAGCGGTGGAGAAGGGCGGCGCTGGTGGTTTATTAACGGTGAACCGTTAGAGGCAGCGGGCGCAAGAACGATAATTACGCTCGATAAGCCCGGCGAGTGGCAACTGGTGGTAATGGATGAGGCGGGGCAAACGGCGGCCGCCAATTTCACCCTACAATAAACAGGGTAAATCTGTTGTTGGCGGTTTGTGTTGCTAATACTCATCTTATTTTAACAAAATGTTACCTTCGTCCGTAGGCATCGCCGACGTTGCTCATTATAATGCGCGCCAGGCCATACGATCGTATGTGCAACAACAGAACATTTAATTAGAGGTAATCATGGCTATTGAACGTACTTTTTCCATCATCAAACCAAACGCGGTGGCAAAAAACGTTATTGGCAGCATCTTTTCTCGCTTTGAAGCTGCAGGGTTCAAAATCGTCGGCACCAAAATGCTGCATCTGACCGTTGAGCAGGCTCGCGGCTTCTATGCTGAGCACGAAGGCCGTCCGTTCTTCGACGGTCTGGTTGAGTTCATGACCTCCGGCCCGATCGTGGTTTCCGTACTGGAAGGCGAAAACGCGGTTCAGCGTCACCGTGACCTGCTGGGCGCGACCAACCCGGACAACGCCCTGGCCGGTACCCTGCGCGCTGACTACGCTGACAGCTTCACCGAGAACGGCACCCACGGTTCCGACTCTGTAGAGTCTGCTGCTCGCGAAATCGCGTTCTTCTTTGCTGAAGGCGAGGTTTGCCCGCGCACTCGCTAATCTCCTGCGTCTTTCACGCCACAGCTTTGTTGGCTTCATTCGCGCACCCCGGTCACATAGTTATCTATGCTCCCGGGGATTTGCGAACTCGCCGCCTCGCTGTGACCTGAAATACTTTGGAGATACGACCCTCGTCTTTTCGACCGTCGCGGCGTGGCCTGACAATCGAAAAGCCTTAGAGGATTGAGCAGTCAGTTACAGATTTTTTTATCATTGCTTTGTGCAAACGTGGCAATGATGCGCCAGAATTTGTAGAATATAGCGCCCCCGGACGAGCAGTCGCTCTCCGGGGCGTTTCTTTTTCAACCCACCTGGGGCCATAACGTGTAATAACGAGGCCGGAAAAATTATGTCTGAACAAATTGTCACACCTGATACCGCCGCTCTGACGGTGCCGAATAAAGATGCCAAAATCAACCTGCTGGATTTAAACCGTCAGCAGATGCGCGAGTTTTTCAAAAACATGGGCGAGAAGCCTTTCCGCGCCGATCAGGTGATGAAATGGATGTATCACTACTGTTGCGATGACTTTGATGAAATGACCGACATCAACAAAGTCCTGCGCGGCAAACTGAAGGAAGTCGCCGAGATCCGCGCGCCGGAAGTCGTTGAAGAGCAGCGCTCCAGCGACGGCACCATCAAATGGGCGATTGCCGTTGGCGATCAGCGCGTTGAAACGGTCTACATCCCGGAAGAAGACCGCGCTACGCTGTGCGTCTCTTCACAGGTTGGCTGTGCGCTGGAATGTAAATTCTGCTCCACCGCTCAGCAAGGCTTCAACCGTAACCTGCGCGTTTCCGAAATTATCGGCCAGGTCTGGCGCGCGGCGAAAATCGTCGGCGCGGTGAAGACTACCGGCGTACGTCCAATTACCAACGTGGTAATGATGGGTATGGGCGAGCCGCTGCTGAACCTCAACAACGTCGTTCCGGCGATGGAAATCATGTTGGATGATTTCGGTTTTGGTCTCTCCAAACGTCGCGTGACCTTGTCCACTTCCGGCGTGGTGCCGGCGCTGGATAAACTCGGCGACATGATCGACGTTGCGCTGGCGATTTCTCTGCACGCGCCGAACGACACCATCCGCGACGAAATTGTACCGATTAACAAAAAGTACAATATTGAGACCTTCCTGAACTCGGTGCGCGGCTATATTTCGAAGTCCAACGCCAACCAGGGCCGCGTGACTATCGAGTACGTCATGCTGGATCACGTCAACGACGGTACCGAGCACGCCCACGAACTGGCGGCGCTGCTGAAAGATACGCCGTGCAAGATCAACCTGATCCCATGGAACCCGTTCCCGGGCGCGCCGTATGGCCGTAGTTCTAACAGCCGTATCGATCGTTTCTCCAAAGTGCTGATGGAATATGGTTTCACCACCATCGTGCGTAAAACCCGCGGCGACGATATCGATGCTGCCTGCGGCCAGTTGGCGGGCGACGTAATCGACCGTACTAAACGTACGCTGCGTAAGCGTATGCAGGGCGAAGCGATCGACGTGAAAGCCGTCTGATAAGTTATGCAGCGCACAGCTTTCGCTGCGCGCTGCATAAATATGTCGAATTGCCAGGCGAAATACGCTGATTCGGTTAATAATTACGGTGCGTTTTTGTCGACTTTGAGGCAGTATGTAGCGGTACAACAACCGCTTAGCATTCAATATTGATAAGTCTCTGTGATAGTCGCCCGGACAGCCTTATACTGTCGGTTGACGTTGAGCAGTGTCTCGCGGCGCAGGCTCTTTCCCGCGCTGAACTTTAAATTTCACGTACCAGTAGTTGTAGCGAATGAATACTGAAGCCACTCAAGACCATCAAGAAGCAAACTCTACGGGCGCGCGCCTGCGTAATGCCCGCGAACAACTCGGACTCAGCCAGCAAGCGGTGGCTGAACGCTTATGCCTGAAGGTTTCCACGGTTCGTGATATTGAAGAAGATAAGGCCCCAGCCGATCTCGCTTCGACCTTCCTGCGCGGCTATATCCGTTCCTACGCTCGCCTCGTACATATCCCGGAAGAAGAACTGCTGCCGATGATGGCGAAGCAAGCGCCAATTCGCGCCGCCAAAGTGGCGCCGATGCAGAGCTTCTCGCTGGGTAAACGTCGTAAAAAACGCGACGGTTGGCTGATGAGCTTTACCTGGCTGATTTTGTTTGTGGTTATCGGCCTGAGCGGCGCATGGTGGTGGCAAGACCACAAAGCGCAGCAGGAAGAGATCACCAGCATGGCCGATCAATCCACCAGCGATCTGAACAGTAGCGATAGCGGCAGCCAGTCAATTCCGCTGGACACCGGTTCGGCGAATAACGCGCCGGATACGACGGCAGCCAATACCAATAGCGCGCCGGTCGATAACTCGACTGCGCCAGCCGCGAGCGCGCCAGCGGCTACCTCCGCGCCGGCGGATAACAACGCCGTGGTCGCCCCTTCGCAGGCGAACGTCGATACCGCCGCCACCGCGCCGGCTGCGCCAGCCCCGACCTCCGCATTGCCTACCGATCAGGCCAATGCCGCAGCGGCGGCTTCCGCTCAGGATCTGGTAATGAACTTTAGCGCCGATTGCTGGCTGGAAGTGAGCGATGCGACCGGTAAAAAACTGTTCAGCGGCCTGCAGCGTAAAGGCGGGAACCTGAACCTGAGCGGTCAGGCGCCGTATAAGCTGAAAATCGGCGCCCCGGCTGCGGTACAAATCCAGTATCTGGGCAAACCAGTCGATTTGAGTCGTTTTATCAGAACTAACCAGGTTGCGCGTCTGACCCTTAATGCCGAACAATCACCGGCGCAGTAACAGACGGGTAACGCGGGAGATTTTTCATGCATAACCAGGCTCCGATTCAACGTAGAAAGTCCAAACGCATTTACGTTGGTAATGTGCCGATTGGCGATGGGGCTCCCATCGCCGTACAGTCGATGACCAATACTCGCACCACCGATGTGGCCGCGACGGTAAATCAAATTAAAGCGCTGGAGCGCGTGGGCGCGGACATCGTCCGCGTTTCCGTCCCGACGATGGACGCAGCGGAAGCTTTCAAGCTCATCAAACAGCAGGTCAACGTCCCGCTGGTCGCCGATATCCACTTTGACTACCGTATCGCGCTGAAAGTCGCGGAATATGGCGTTGATTGCCTGCGCATCAACCCAGGCAACATAGGTAACGAAGAGCGTATCCGCATGGTTGTGGACTGCGCGCGCGACAAAAACATTCCTATCCGCATCGGCGTCAACGCCGGTTCGCTGGAAAAAGATCTGCAGGAAAAATACGGCGAGCCGACGCCGCAGGCGCTGTTAGAGTCCGCCATGCGTCACGTCGATCATCTCGATCGTTTGAACTTCGATCAGTTCAAAGTTAGCGTAAAAGCTTCTGATGTCTTCCTCGCCGTTGAATCCTATCGCCTGTTGGCGAAGCAGATCGATCAGCCGCTGCATCTCGGGATCACCGAAGCCGGCGGCGCGCGTAGCGGCGCGGTAAAATCCGCGATCGGTTTAGGTTTGCTGCTGTCTGAAGGGATCGGCGATACCCTGCGCGTGTCGCTGGCTGCCGATCCGGTGGAAGAGATCAAAGTCGGCTTCGATATCCTGAAGTCGCTGCGCATCCGTTCCCGCGGTATTAACTTCATCGCTTGCCCAACCTGCTCGCGTCAGGAGTTTGACGTCATCGGTACGGTGAACGCGCTGGAGCAGCGTCTGGAAGATATCATCACTCCGATGGATGTTTCGATCATCGGCTGTGTGGTTAACGGCCCAGGCGAAGCGCTGGTTTCTACCCTCGGCGTCACCGGTGGCAACAAGAAAAGCGGCCTGTACGAAGACGGCGTGCGCAAAGACCGACTGGACAATAATGACATGATCGACCAGCTGGAAGCGCGTATCCGCGCGAAAGCCACCATGCTGGATGAAGCGCGTCGTATTGAAGTTCAGCAGGTTGAAGCAAAATAACGTGTTGGGAAGCAATACGCTTCCCGTGTATGATTGAACCTGCGGGCGCAAGGCGCCGGGGTTCATTTTTATATATAAAGAGAATAAACGTGGCAAAGAACATTCAAGCCATCCGTGGCATGAACGATTATCTGCCGGGCGAAACCGCTCTCTGGCAGCGCATTGAAGGCTCACTGAAGCAGGTGCTTGGTAGCTACGGTTACAGCGAAATTCGTTTGCCGATTGTAGAGCAGACCCCGTTATTCAAACGCGCGATCGGCGAAGTGACCGACGTGGTTGAAAAAGAGATGTATACCTTCGAAGACCGCAATGGCGATAGCCTGACGCTGCGTCCGGAAGGAACGGCGGGCTGCGTACGTGCCGGCATCGAACATGGTCTGCTGTACAATCAAGAACAGCGTCTGTGGTACGTGGGGCCGATGTTCCGCCACGAACGTCCGCAGAAAGGACGCTACCGTCAGTTCCATCAGATTGGCGCGGAAGTCTTTGGCCTGCAGGGGCCGGACATCGATGCCGAGCTTATCATGTTGACCGCGCGCTGGTGGCGCGAGCTGGGCATTTCCGATCACGTCAGCCTTGAGCTGAACTCCATCGGTTCGCTGGAGGCGCGTGCCGCCTATCGCGACGCGCTGGTTGCCTATCTGGAACAATTTAAAGATAAGCTTGATGAAGACTGCAAACGCCGCATGTATACCAACCCGCTGCGCGTGCTGGACTCTAAAAATCCGGAAGTACAGGCGCTGCTGAACGATGCGCCGGCGCTGGGCGATTATCTGGACGACGAGTCCAAAGAACACTTCGCCGGTCTGTGCGCGCTGCTCGACGCGGCCGGAATTCGCTATACCGTCAACCAGCGTCTGGTGCGCGGGCTTGACTATTACAATCGCACCGTATTTGAGTGGGTCACCACCAGCCTCGGTTCGCAGGGCACCGTCTGCGCCGGCGGCCGTTACGACGGTCTGGTTGAGCAGCTTGGCGGTCGCGCGACGCCGGGCGTTGGCTTTGCGATGGGCCTGGAACGTCTTGTTTTGCTGGTTCAGGCAGTCAATCCGGAATTTAAAGCCGATCCTGTTGTCGATATATACCTGGTAGCCTCCGGTACCGATACTCAGTCCGCAGCAATGCGTCTGGCTGAACAGGTTCGCGATGCGCTGCCCGGCGTTAAGCTGATGACTAACCACGGCGGCGGTAACTTTAAGAAGCAGTTCGCTCGCGCTGACAAGTGGGGCGCGCGCGTCGCGCTGGTGGTTGGTGAGTCAGAAATTGCTGACGGAAACGTGGTAGTGAAGGATTTACGCTCAGGTGAGCAAACTACCGTAACGCAGGATAGCGTTGCCGCGCATTTGCGCACACTTCTGGGTTAATTTCCCGGAAACCATTAGTCAGGAGAAGGACTGCGTGGAAACTTTCAACAACGAAAACGAGCAGGTCGACGCCCTCAAGCGTTTCTTTGCCGAGAACGGTAAAGCGCTGGCCGTCGGGGTGATTTTAGGGATCGGCGCGCTGGTTGGCTGGCGCTACTGGACTTCCCATCAGCTGGATTCGGCCCGGGATTCCTCTCTGGCCTACGAAAATGCCATTTCCGCGCTGAAATCGGGTACGCCTGAAACGCTGACCGCAGCGGAGAAATTCGCCGCCGACAGTAAAAACACCTATGGCGCGTTCGCATCGCTGGAGCTCGCGCAGCGTCTGGTCGACAAAAACGATCTGCAGGGCGCGGAGAAGCAGCTGCAACAAGGGCTGACTGCCGCCTCCGATGATAACCTGAAATCGGTTATCAATATGCGTCTGGCCCGCGTACAGCTGCAGCTCAAGCAGCCGGATGCGGCGCTGAAAACCCTGGAAGGCATTAAAGGCGAAGGCTGGACCGCTATCGTCGCCGATTTGCGTGGTGAAATTCTGCTGAGCAAAGGCGACAAGCAGGGCGCCCGCGCGGCCTGGGAAGCAGGCGTGAAAAGCGATGCATCGCCAGCGCTCAGCGAAATGATGCGTATGAAAATAAATAATTTGTCCATCTGAGAGGGACTCGATGCAATTGCGTAAATTACTTTTGCCAGGGCTGCTTTCCGTCACCTTACTGAGCGGTTGCTCGCTGTTTAACAGCGAAGAAGACGTGGTGAAAATGTCACCGCTGCCGACGGTGGAAAACCAGTTTACGCCGTCCACGTCCTGGAGCACTTCAGTTGGCGATGGTATCGGTGATTTCTATTCCAACCTGCACCCGGCGTTTGCTGACGGCGTTGTGTATGCGGCTGACCGTAAAGGCACCGTGAAAGCGCTGCACGCTGAAGACGGAAAAGAAGTCTGGTCGGTGAACCTGGCGGAAAAAGACGGCTGGTTCTCGCGCGCCCCGGCGCTGCTCTCCGGCGGGCTGACCGTTTCCGGCGGCCACGTTTATGTTGGTACTGAAAAGGCGCAGCTGTTCGCGCTGAATACCAGCGACGGTACCGTTGCGTGGCAGAGCCGTGTTGCGGGTGAAGCGATTTCTCGTCCGGTCGTTAGCGATGGCATGGTACTGGTGCATACCAGTAACGGTCAGCTGCAGGCGCTGAACGAAACCGACGGCGCGGTAAAATGGACCGTGAACCTGGACATGCCGGCGCTCTCCCTGCGCGGTGAATCCGCTCCGGCCACCGCTTATGGCGCGGCAATTGTCGGCGGCGATAACGGCCGCGTCAGCGCCGTGCTGATGCAGCAGGGGCAGATGATTTGGCAGCAGCGTATTTCTACGGCTACCGGCCCGACTGAGATCGACCGTCTGAACGACGTTGACACCACGCCGGTTATCGTTAATGGCGTTGTTTATACGTTGGCTTATAATGGCAACCTGACCGCGCTGGATCTGCGCAGCGGCCAGATTATCTGGAAACGCGAACTGGGTTCAGTGAACGATTTCATCGTTGACGGCAATCGTATCTATCTGGTCGATCAGAATGACCGCCTGCTGGCGCTGACCACCGATGGCGGCGTAACGCTGTGGACCCAGAGCGATCTGCTGCACCGTCTGCTGACCGCTCCGGCGCTGTATAACGGCAGCCTGGTGGTAGGCGACAGCGAAGGCTACATGCACTGGATCAATCCGGAAGACGGCCACTTTGTGGCGCAGCAGAAAGTCGATAGTTCCGGCTTCCTGACCGACCCGGTTATCGCCGACGGTCGCCTGCTTATCCAGGCCAAAGACGGTACGCTGTATTCAATCACGCGTTAACTCGCGCGGTAGTATCGCTTTAATAAACGGCTCCTGACAGACAGGGGCCGTTTTGACTTTTTAAAAAACCTCGTAAAATGAGGTTGTATTGCAATTTGTATGAGGCATTTAACATGATACCTGTGGTCGCGCTTGTCGGGCGCCCTAACGTTGGAAAATCCACGCTCTTCAACCGCTTAACGCGCACTCGTGACGCGTTGGTCGCGGATTTCCCGGGGCTGACTCGCGACCGTAAGTACGGTCGTGCTGAAGTGGAAGGCCGCGAATTCATCTGTATCGATACCGGCGGTATCGACGGTACGGAAGAAGGCGTGGAAACCCGGATGGCGGAACAGTCGCTGCTGGCGATTGAAGAGGCCGACGTGGTGCTGTTTATGGTTGATGCGCGCGCGGGCCTGATGCCGGCGGATTCCGCAATCGCCAAACATCTGCGTTCTCGCGAAAAACCGACTTTCCTGGTGGCGAACAAAACTGACGGCATCGACGTCGATCAGGCGATGGCCGACTTCTGGTCGCTGGGGCTGGGCGATATTTATCCGATCGCCGCTTCGCACGGTCGCGGCGTTACCAGCCTGCTGGAACATGTGCTGCTGCCGTGGGTGGATGAGGTTAATCCGCAGGAAGAAGTGGATGAAGACGCCGCCTACTGGGCGCAGTTTGAAGCCGAGCAAAACGGCGAAGAAGTTGAAGAGCCGGAAGACGACTTCAACCCGCAAGATCTCCCGATTAAGCTGGCGATCGTCGGTCGTCCAAATGTCGGTAAGTCAACGCTGACTAACCGTATTCTCGGCGAAGATCGCGTGGTGGTTTACGATATGCCGGGCACAACCCGCGACAGCATCTACATTCCGATGCAGCGCGATGAACGCGAATATGTGCTTATCGATACCGCTGGTGTGCGTAAGCGCGGCAAAATTACCGACGTCGTGGAGAAATTCTCGGTCATCAAGACGCTGCAGGCGATTGAAGACGCCAACGTGGTGATGCTGGTCATTGATGCCCGTGAAGGCATCTCCGATCAGGACCTATCGCTGCTGGGCTTTATCCTTAACAGCGGTCGTTCCCTGGTTATCGTGGTCAACAAATGGGATGGCCTGAGCCAGGAAGTGAGAGAGCAGGTGAAAGAAACCCTCGACTTCCGTCTGGGCTTCATCGACTTCGCCCGCGTGCACTTTATCTCCGCTCTGCACGGCAGCGGCGTCGGCAACCTGTTCGAATCGGTGCGTGAAGCATACGACAGCGCCACCCGTCGCGTGGGTACCGCCATGCTGACGCGTATTATGACCATGGCGGCAGAAGACCATCAGCCGCCGCTGGTACGCGGTCGCCGCGTGAAGCTGAAGTATGCGCACGCTGGCGGTTATAACCCGCCGATCGTGGTGATTCACGGCAATCAGGTGAAAGACCTGCCGGATTCCTACAAGCGTTACCTGATGAACTACTTCCGTAAATCGCTGGATGTCATGGGTACGCCGATCCGCATTCAGTTCAAGGAAGGGGAAAACCCGTTTGCCAATAAACGCAATACCCTGACGCCGAACCAGATGCGTAAGCGTAAACGCTTGATTAAACATATCAAGAAAAGCAAATAATGCAGAAACCCGCCGCTGGCGGGTTTTTTTATCTACCCTATTCAACGCTTCGCCGGGTCAGCAACGCTGACGTATGACGTGATAAACTCATGCTATTCATTATGAGAAGGAGACACCATGGAATTCAATTGCCCCATTTGTCATGCCCGGTTGGAAGCACAAGGCAACAGCGCGCATTGCGCGCACTGTGAGAAAGATTTTGCTTTAGAGGCGCGCTGCCCGGACTGCCATCAGCCGCTGGAAGTGCTGAAGGCGTGCGGTGCGGTGGATTATTTCTGCCAGCACGGCCACGGACTGATTTCGAAAAAACGCGTCGAATTTGTGCTCGGTTAATCGCTAACGCAGCCTTCACCATTTCGCCAGAGTTCAACCAGCGCCTCCGGCGCCCGCTCTTCCGGGATGAGAATGATCAGGCTGTGATAGTGCTGGGCGCTGATTATTTGGATACGAAAGAAACGCTGGTCGCCGCTACCCGGGGAATCCGGCTGCCCCGGCGGCTTGCCGAGCGGCAACGACTGCTGCAGTATTGCGGCGATGCGCTGTTTTTGTTGCTCGTTAAGTTGCGCTACGACAATCTTACGCATGCCGCTAAGCGTCGGGAACCAGGCGACACCGCCTTCACGCGCCAGTTCAATAATCGCGTCATCGCTAAGATCGGCCTCGTTCATAATGTGACTCCAACGCCCTCCCAGGCTTGGCGAATCGCATCGGCGACCGCTTTACCAAAACGTTTTTCGCCATGTTGAATCGTCAGTCTGGCAAAGGCTGAAAAATCGGCGTCTTTGGCCAGTGACTTATCACAAACCGCGTCGTACCAGGCGTATCCCGCTTTTTCCCATGCAAAACCACCCAGCGCGCTGGCGGCGAGATAGAAAGCATGATTAGGAATGCCGGAGTTAATATGCACGCCGCCGTTATCCTGCTGGGTATGCACAAAATCTTTCATATGGGCGGGTTGCGGGTCTTTGCCAAGAATGGGGTCATCATAGGCGGTCCCCGGATGCGACATCGATCGCAGTCCTTGGCCGTGAATCCCTTTCGCGAGGAGCCCCTCGCCAATTATCCAGTCTGCTTTATCTGCCGTTTGCTGGCGTTGATATTGCTTGACCAGCGAGCCAAAAACATCGGAAAGCGATTCATTGAGCGCGCCGGATTGTTCGAAATAGATAAGTCCGGCTTCGCTCTCCGTAACGCCATGGCTTAACTCGTGCGCCACCACATCAATCGCAATTGTAAAACGATTAAAGATCTCGCCATCGCCATCGCCAAACACCATTTGCTGCCCGTTCCAGAAGGCGTTTTGATATTCGTGACCATAGTGGACGCTGCCGGTCAGCTTCAATCCGCGGTTGTCCAGCGAATCGCGATGATAGCTCTTCCAGAAAAACTCATGGGTGATGCCGAGATAGTCGTAGGCCTCATCCACGGCGACATCGCCGTTGGAAGGTTGTCCTTCAAAGCGCACCTGGAATCCTGGAAGTTCCTGAGTCTGCCTGGCATCGTAAATGTCGCGCTCAAGCTGGCCTGGCGTGGGGACATGGGCGGCGGCGGGGCGGCCCGGCACGTGCGCCATCAGGGTTTGTACATGGCTCAGCGTTTGCTGCGCGCAGCGCTGCTGCTGAACGGAACCATGGTCGACAATACGGCGTAAAATGTAGGGTGGAATCACGAAACGAGGACAAGTATCTGGCATATCACGCTCCCTGGCCGGATGAACGGTGTTAAAAGGGCATGACAGCAGTATAGTTATCCCCGCTTGAAACGGGGGGATAATCAGACTTTTTTGCGGGCGCGCGTTTTCTTCACCGGGGTAATGGTTGTCACTTCGCTTTCGACCCAACCATCTTCCAGCCGGGTAGTGACAACATCGCCAGCCTGCACCTGTTTGATTTTTTTCAGTACCTTGCCGTCACCGGCTGAGGTGACGCTATAGCCACGAGCCAGCGTCGCCAGCGGGCTGACGGCTTCCAGATGCGTCACGGTATTGCCGAAACGCTCGCGCTGCTCGCTCAGTCGGGCGCGAATATTTTCCGCCAGACGATACTCCAGTTGCTGAATACGCGACTGCGCGCGATGGATACGCGGCTGCGGGTTTTGCTGATTCAACCGCTGCGCGGCGCGCTGCTGGCGCTGGTCGGCACGTTTGAGCTGGCTTTCCAGCGCAAAGCGCATCCGCTGACGCAGGCGTTCCAGTTCGGCCTGCTGACGCGCTAAACGCAGTTGCGGATGCTGCTGCTGTAAGCGGTGAAACAACTGCGTAAAGCGGCGCTGGCGGTTGGCGAGGAAGTAATCCATCGCCATCTCCAGGCGCTGCTGGCCGGACTGTAGCTGACGCAGAAGCTCCTGCTGATTGCGGCTGACGATCTCTGCCGCCGCAGAGGGCGTCGGCGCCCGCAGGTCGGCGACGAAATCGGCGATGGTGACGTCGGTTTCATGGCCGACGGCGCTCACTACCGGAATGCGGCTGGCGAAGATCGCCCGCGCGACCCGTTCGTCGTTAAAGCTCCATAAATCTTCCAGCGAACCGCCGCCGCGCCCGACGATCAGCACGTCGCATTCCTGGCGCTGGTTGGCTATTGCTATCGCGCGCACGATTTGCCCCGGCGCATCATCGCCTTGCACCGCCGTGGGATAGATGATCACCGGCAGCGAGGGATCGCGTCGTTTCAACACATGTAAAATATCATGCAGCGCGGCGCCGGTTTTGGAGGTGATAACGCCGACGCAGTGCGCGGGTGAGGGGAGCGCCTGCTTGTGACTTTGATCGAATAACCCTTCCACCGTCAGGAGCGCTTTGAGCTGCTCATATTTCTGCTGCAGCAGGCCTTCACCGGCGGGTTGCATACTTTCGACGATGATCTGGTAGTCGCCGCGCGGCTCGTAAAGCGTAATGTTGGCGCGAACCAGCACCTGCTGGCCATGCTGCGGGCGAAACGTGACGCGGCGGTTGCTGTTGCGAAACATCGCGCAGCGCACCTGGGCGTTATCGTCTTTTAAGGTGAAGTACCAGTGGCCGGAAGAGGGCTGGCTGAAGTTAGAGATCTCGCCGCTTATCCAGACCTGGCCCATTTCGCGTTCCAGCAGTAAGCGAACCGTCTGATTCAGGCGGCTGACCGTAAATATTGCAGGGGATTGAGATGGCAACATGTGAGCAAGATCAAATTCTAAATCAGCAGGTTATTCAGTCGATAGTAACGCGCTGAGAGGGGATCGCAAGTATTATTTGCAAAAAAGGGTGGATGCAATCGGTTACGCTCTGTATAATGCCACGGCAATATTTATCCACCCTGGTCGAGATATTGCCCATGCTACGTATCGCTAAAGAAGCCCTGACGTTTGACGACGTCCTCCTTGTTCCCGCTCATTCTACCGTTCTGCCGAATACCGCCGATCTCAGCACGCAGCTGACGAAAACGATTCGTCTGAATATTCCTATGCTCTCCGCGGCGATGGATACCGTAACTGAAGCGCGCCTGGCAATTGCCCTGGCCCAGGAAGGCGGCATCGGCTTTATTCATAAAAACATGTCAATCGAGCGCCAGGCTGAAGAAGTCCGCCGCGTGAAGAAACATGAATCCGGCGTGGTAAGCGATCCACAGACCGTTCTGCCGACTACCACCCTGCGCGAAGTGAAAGAACTGACCGAACGTAACGGTTTCGCCGGTTATCCGGTAGTGACCGAAGACAACGAACTGGTCGGTATTATCACCGGCCGCGACGTGCGTTTTGTTACCGACCTGAATCAGCCGGTCAGCGTTTATATGACGCCGAAAGAGCGCCTGGTCACCGTGCGTGAAGGCGAAAGCCGTGAAGTAGTCTTCGCGAAAATGCACGAAAAACGCGTAGAAAAAGCGCTGGTAGTGGATGATAGCTTCCATCTGCGCGGCATGATCACCGTAAAAGATTTCCAGAAAGCGGAACGTAAACCGAATGCGTGTAAAGACGAGCACGGTCGTCTGCGCGTTGGCGCCGCCGTTGGTGCTGGCGCCGGTAACGAAGAGCGCGTTGACGCGCTGGTCGCCGCAGGCGTTGACGTTCTGCTGATCGACTCCTCTCACGGTCACTCCGAAGGCGTTCTGCAGCGTATTCGCGAAACGCGCGCTAAATATCCTGACCTGCAAATCATCGGCGGCAACGTGGCGACCGGCGCGGGCGCTCGTGCCCTGGCGGAAGCGGGCGTCAGCGCGGTGAAAGTGGGTATTGGCCCTGGCTCCATCTGTACTACCCGTATCGTTACCGGCGTAGGCGTTCCGCAGATCACCGCTGTTTCTGACGCGGTTGAAGCGCTGGAAGGCACCGGTATTCCGGTTATCGCCGATGGCGGTATCCGCTTCTCCGGCGATATCGCAAAAGCGATTGCCGCAGGCGCCGCCGCGGTGATGGTAGGCTCCATGCTGGCCGGTACCGAAGAATCCCCGGGTGAAATCGAGCTCTATCAGGGCCGTTCTTATAAATCCTACCGCGGTATGGGTTCCCTGGGCGCGATGTCCAAAGGTTCCTCTGACCGTTACTTCCAGAGCGATAACGCCGCTGACAAACTGGTACCGGAAGGTATCGAAGGCCGCGTTGCCTATAAAGGCCGCCTGAAAGAGATCATTCACCAGCAGATGGGCGGCCTGCGCTCCTGTATGGGTCTGACCGGTTGTGGTACTATTGACGCACTGCGTACCAAAGCAGAGTTCGTGCGCATCAGCGGCGCGGGCATCCAGGAGAGCCACGTTCACGACGTGACGATCACCAAGGAATCCCCGAACTACCGCATGGGCTCCTGATTTTCATCGCCCGGCTACGCGCCGGGCGATTTTTATTCAATCATCGCTACTTCTCTGGAATTAACGTCAATGACGGATAACATTCATAAACATCGCATTCTTATCCTGGACTTCGGTTCACAGTACACCCAGCTGGTTGCACGTCGCGTACGTGAGTTAGGGGTCTATTGCGAACTCTGGGCTTGGGACGTGACCGAAGCTCAAATCCGTGAGTTCAACCCGAACGGCATCATTCTTTCCGGCGGCCCGGAAAGCACTACCGAAGACAACAGCCCGCGCGCGCCGCAGTACGTCTTCGAAGCCGGCGTACCGGTTTTCGGTGTATGCTATGGCATGCAGACCATGGCTATGCAGCTGGGCGGTCACGTTGAAGCTTCCAACGAGCGCGAGTTCGGCTACGCGCAGGTGGAAGTGCAGACCGACAGCGCGCTGATCAAAGGCATCGAAGATGCGCTGAGCGCTGACGGTAAGCCGCTGCTGGACGTGTGGATGAGCCATGGTGATAAAGTCACCGCTATCCCTTCCGACTTTGTGACCGTCGCCAGCACTGAGAGCTGCCCGTTCGCCATCATGGCGAATGAAGAAAAACGCTTCTACGGCGTACAGTTCCACCCGGAAGTCACCCACACCCGTCAGGGGCTGCGTATGCTGGAGCGCTTCGTGCGCGACATCTGCCAGTGTGAAGCGCTGTGGACGCCGGCGAAGATCATCGACGACGCGGTTGAGCGTATTCGTCAGCAGGTGGGTGAAGATAAAGTCATCCTCGGCCTGTCCGGCGGCGTTGACTCTTCCGTTACCGCGATGCTGCTGCATCGCGCCATCGGTAAAAATCTGACCTGCGTATTCGTGGATAACGGCCTGCTGCGCCTGAACGAAGCCGAGCAGGTTATGGATATGTTCGGCGACCGTTTCGGCCTGAACATCGTACACGTTGCGGCGGAAGATCGCTTCCTGACCGCGCTGAAGGGCGAAAACGATCCGGAAGCGAAGCGTAAAATCATTGGCCGCGTCTTCGTTGAAGTGTTTGACGAAGAAGCGCTGAAGCTGGAAGACGTGAAATGGCTGGCGCAGGGCACTATCTACCCTGACGTGATCGAATCCGCCGCTTCCGCGACCGGTAAAGCGCACGTCATCAAGTCTCACCACAACGTTGGCGGCCTGCCGAAAGAAATGAAGATGGGCCTCGTTGAGCCGCTGAAAGAGCTGTTTAAAGACGAAGTGCGTAAGATTGGTCTGGAGCTGGGCCTGCCGTACGACATGCTGTTCCGCCACCCGTTCCCGGGGCCGGGCCTCGGCGTTCGCGTACTTGGCGAAGTGAAGAAAGAGTACTGCGACCTACTGCGTCGCGCGGACGCTATCTTCATTGAAGAACTGCGCAAAGCCGACCTGTATGACAAAGTAAGCCAGGCATTCACCGTGTTCCTGCCGGTTCGCTCCGTCGGTGTGATGGGCGATGGTCGTAAGTACGACTGGGTCGTCTCCTTGCGTGCGGTAGAAACCATCGACTTTATGACCGCGCACTGGGCGCACCTGCCGTATGATTTCCTCGGCCGCGTCTCCAACCGCATCATCAACGAAGTTAACGGTATTTCCCGCGTGGTGTACGACATCAGCGGCAAGCCGCCAGCGACTATTGAGTGGGAATGATTTACAGCTAGTTCATAGCTAATCATTTCTATTCATTTTCTAAATTAACCCTCTGTTTTTACAGGGGGTTTTTATTTATATCTACTCATATCTATTCACTCTACACCACATTTTTTGACGGTACGCGTGACGGTATTACCCTAAAGGTATACTCTCATACCGTCAAAGCATGGATGAAAAAATGGGTGAACAGTGCTTACCGATACCAAATTAAAAAACCTCAAGCCGAAAGAGAAACTCTATAAAGTTACAGATCGTGATGGCCTGTATGTAGCCGTGCTCACGTCAGGCAGCATCTCTTTCCGCTATGACTACCGAATCAATGGGCGCCGGGAAACGCTTGTCATTGGTCAGTATGGCCGTGACGGTATATCGCTTGCCGAAGCCAGGCAGGAATTGGTTGATGCAAAAATACTCTTGAAGTCAGGAGTGTCGCCTGCTGCAGCAAAGCGTGACGGTATTAAGCAACTACGTGGTCAGGAAACCTTTGCGGTACATACCGACAGTTATATGAAGCATGTCGTTCTCGCCGACAGTACGCGCGATATGAAGCAGGCCGTTATCGACAGGGATATTCTTCCTGCGCTGGGTAACAAGCTGATGGGTGAGATCAGTACCAGGATGGTGAGGGATCTGTGCGACAGGATAGTTGAACGTGGCGGGCGGGCGACAGCAGTACAGGCAAGAGAGATTATCAGCAGCGTTTATCGCTATGCCAACGACCGCGGGCATGGTTTTTTCAATCCGGCGGCAGATATTAAGCCAAGCGCTATTGCCACGTTTAAACCGCGTGACCGCTGCCTGAAGCCTGAAGAGATTGGTGTGCTTTTCCGCGCGCTTGATACCGTCAGCACATTGCCAACGCTCAAGCTGGCGGTAAAGCTCATTCTTATCACCATGGTGAGGAAAGGTGAATTCACTCTGGCCACCTGGGGTGAGGTTAATTTCGCAAAATCAACGTGGACTATTCCCGCCGGCAGAATGAAGGCGAGCCGTGAGCATGTTATCTATTTGCCGTCACAGGCTCAGGATCTGATGGTTGGCCTGCAGATGTGTGCTGGTGGAAGTGATTACCTGTTGCCTGGAAGATACAGCACCAGTAAGCCGCTTTCTAATGCGGCGCTGAATTCAGTTATCGATCGGGCGGTGGCGGCAGCTACAGATGCTGGTGAAAGCATACAGCCTCTCACCGTTCACGACCTTCGCCGCACGGCAAGCACCCTGCTGCATGAGGCAGGATTCCCGTCTGACTGGATAGAGAAGGCATTAGCGCATGAGCAGAAGGGCGTCCGCGCAGTGTACAACCGTGCTGAGTATTCTCGGCAGCGCGCGTACATGCTGCAGCAGTGGGCTGATATGATTGATGCATGGATAAACGGGGAGCATTACGACCTGGTGCCGTTCTCCCCGTCTGCGTTTGAAAAATGGATGGATGGGAAGTAAAGCCGCCGGCTGGCGGCTATACGAACACGTCAATCGGATCTCCGTGAGATAAGGCCGCCTCGTTTGCTTCGCGGCGCATACTCAGAAATGCACCAACCGGATCCCAACTATTTAGTATGGTGTCCAGTGCATTTCTGCTGTGACATGTCACAAGGCGTTGTTTCAGCATGACAGCACAGCCGCGAATGTTTGCGCGAGTCGGGCCAGCCATTTTCATGCACAGGCATAATGTAATCAGCATATCCGCGTATTCATCGGCGGCCGCATTGAGCACCGCCGGATCTATTCGTTGCTTTAATTCATTGATTTGGTGCTTGGTGCTCATCAGTTAACCTCATTAAATGCGGTGCACGTTAGTCTGTCATCGTGAAGTTTGTGGCAGTACGGACATTCCCTGAGATGCTCGTATGCATGGTTCAATACAATGACGGACTGGTGAGGTAGCAGAGCTGTGCCTTTCGCCAGCAAGTCACGAAGAAAAGTTACCATTGCATTTGCTGAATCACGCTGCTCTCGGTAACGCTCAGCTTCTCTCTGCAGGCGCAGTATTTCACCATTGCGCTGATTGATAACTGCGCGGGCCTCTTCAAGCTGGCGGATCATGGATGGCTCATCGTAGATATTCATGCTGCCTCCGTATTCACTACCGGTATTGCGCAGCCTGGCAGCAGTTCTATCGCCGGCGCCGCGCACTGATTCCCCCACACATCGAAACCGTGCGATGACTGGCGGGCAAATAGCTCAATGCGCGATACATCGCCAAGCAGTTGCACCAGTTTCTCGCGGATAACGTCTGGTTTGCGCGAGTTCTCCAGGCGTGGCGCCGTGACGTGCTGACAGATAGAGGCATCCATGCGCGCCGGCAGTTTCCCACGTACCGCAAACAGGCAATCTTCACTATTCGCCCTGGTCATATGGCCCATGCCGATCGCACTGTTACCTTTGTGCTTGTTTGTCTTGTGCCAGGTGAATCCCTTCATGGTCATAAGCTTGAATCCCCATGCTTCAACAACTTTCAGCGCCTCAACCGGCTGAGTAGGCACCCACCACATCGCCAGCAGGCAATCGTCGGCGGCGAGCTCCCACACCGGAAGTCGGCAGATATCCAGCACATTCATCACCGGATATTTGAACCCGGCGCCGCGGTTACCGTCTGCGGCTTTATCGCGGTATACCCAAGGCGGATCCGCATAAATCAGGGTGTACTTAGTCATAAACCACCCCTCGGCATCCGATCCCGTTGTATTCTCCACGGCGCAACTTCATGCTTTTGGTAATGCACTGCTCGCGGCGGATGGCGATCCTTGCTCTTTCCACTTCAGTTTGTGCGACATCGAGACATTCAAGCCAAAGTCGTGATGCGAGTCGAAACTGTCCGCGTTCTTCGCGTGAGATGGCGCGCCGTTCGATTTCCAGAGCTGCCGGTGATTCGGCGACTACCTTCAATGATCTGCGCGGCGCGTAGCCGAGATGGTACTTCTGCAATCTGGTTAATTTGCTCATCTTATCCAGCCTTTTACGAATATGACCGCCAGCAGAAATAGCCAGGCGGATACAGCGGGCAGGTACCAGTACCAACCTGACCACTTTCCCCAATGGCGCGCTAACGCCTTCATGCTGCGGAACTCACCGGGCGATAAACTCTCTGATCAACCGGTGGCTTTTTTCCTGTGTATGCCTCAGGGCTATTGGCCTTTCTTTCATCAAGCCATTTTTCAACTTCTTCCTTAGTCCATGCACAGCGACGGTCGGTGATATACCAACGCTTAGGGAATTCGCCTGCAGCCTCCAGGCGGTCAATCGTGCTCCATGACAGTGGCACCACCGCCAGGAGTTCCTTCTTACCTAAAGCACCTTTCATAAAAACCTCTCTTTGATACAGGTGCGGCGCGCGTGGCGCCGCGGTGGTGGTTACATCGTGATTTCGTTAAGTTCGTCGCGGCGGATGGTGTACACGTCCGTTGCTTTCGCCAGGCGCTCATCATCATTAGCGAGGTTTTTTGCAACGTATTTGTATGCCTTATCCAGATCAGCAATGGTGTTGTAGTTCATTGCTGCATCAGTGAATGCTGTCAGCATTTCATCAGGATCACGGTCATCAGCTTTGCGCTGTCGCTCTTCCTGGATCTGCTCTGGCTTCGTGTTGATTAGTTTGTTCATGCCTGATGCAGTAGCTGGTGCTGGCGTAATGTCACGCTCAACACGTGGCTGCGCTTCCTGCAACTCATCCGGCGTGTAGACACCAAGGAGAACATCAGGGGCGTGCAGACGGGCCCAGCGCTTAACGCACAGGTAAGCCAGTTGCTGACGTGGATCCTGTTCCCAGAGAGGGGAATTGCGGACGCCGGCCTGAGCCATGCTGATCGTCAGTTCACGCGGTTCTGACTCTCCTTTGAGGACAGCTGAAACAGTGACGGTGAGTGATGGTGACTTATCGCTCTTTCCGTTTACCTTCGACCAGTCGCCATCCCAGCGGTAATTCAGGCGGGTGGCCAGCAGGTTGGAAGACGAAACAACGGCGTTAACCAGTTGCGCTTCATAGCCCAGCGTGCCATTTACAACATGCGTTTTCTGCGCCACTGCGAACGGGTTCATGCCCCACTGCGCCGCCTGCATTGTTACCGCAAGGCAGTCAGCAGGTTTTCCTGCAAGGTGCTGCGGAACGGTTGCCTTGCTGTCCGCCATCAGAGTTGCAAAGCGAACAAGACGATCCATGCCTTCAGGGCTGAAAATAGCCGCGGCGGTGCCGACGGTAGCGCCGGGCTGAGAGGTAATTGCGATATCGTTGCTCATACGTACATATCCTGTTTGCGTGCCCACTCAGGGCGTTTAATAATTTCCACACCGCCCCATTCATCTGTAAGGCGACACTGGTGATAGGTATTCAGATCCCGACGGAACAGCGCTATGCCCGCATCAACATCTGGTGCATCAAGTTCGAAAACGCGTACCGGGTATCGACCGCAGTCGATCGTTTCGCTTACTGCCAGGAAGAAGAATCCGTGTGGCTCACCAGTTACTTTCTGTGCACCTTCCCGGTACATGGCATCCTGAACGTGGTAACGAAACTCCTCGATGTGGCGGGCGAAGCGGTCCATATCTGCCACTTTCTTCACGTCGACAATCACGTTGTGCTCGTTTAGCCACTTATCAGGACGGATCCGGCACAACTCGCCGGTCTCATCGTCATTCCAGTACATCGATGTTTCGCAGAATCCTGGCGCTTCAAGCATCCAGCGCGCCGCCGGGTGAGCCATGGCACTTTCGCGCATAAGTTTCAGTTTCCGGCCTTGTTCGGCGTCCATCACCGTCATTCCCATGTCAGAAACATCTTTCAGGAACGCTTCTTCGTCAGCTTTCCCTTGGCTAGTACGGCGGTTGAATTGCGGCGCCACGATGAAACGCTTGTCGAATTCTTCCGGCTCAAGCAGCAGACAGTGCAGGGCGGTACCCATATCCAGCGCAGACTTTTTCTCTTCATCCTCCGGCGCCGCTTTTATCCATTTCAGCAGGGCAGGGTTCTTTGCAACCATATCCAGTTGCGACTTACTCACGCCGTCACCGGCGTGGTAATCCTCGTTGCTGATATCGTGATAAATGCCTGGTTTCATTGCTTTACTCCGATCTTCCCACACAGGCATCTGATAGCTTCACCATACGATTTTCCTATCAGGTCAATATGTGATGGTCTGATTTTTATCCATCCGCGGCGTTCAAGCTCAAGAGCAAACCAGTGAACTGTTGTTCTCCGAATTCCTAACATGGCTGCAATCTGCGAATAGCTAAATGTTCCCATTGTTAGTAATTGGTATAGAGTTGGTTTCATGCCGCCGTCCTCGCGCTGTCGATCTGGTCTGCTACATCCCATTTGCCAACGATCCCGGTCAGTACGCTGATGTATGCCACCAGTGTTTCTTCAAACTCCACGCTTTCTACTGCGGCATTGATGATTTCCTGACGGACGCCAGCGCGGCGCAAATTGTCGAATGCCGGAAGCAGGTATTCAGTTTTCAGAGTTTCCTGCAGTTCAACCTGGCGTTCGTGAAGCATCTCGGCGACGCGGTAGTCGCGATCAAAACCAGCCATGATTTTTTGCAGGTTGCGTTGCTGTTGAGTTGAAATCATTTGCTCACCCCCATATCCATTTCAGTCCTGGCCGCCAGCTTGTTAACGAATGCCCAGCTAATGGCCTCTGTCAGCGTGCGAAACTTCCAGCTCATCAGCCCGCATGCCGTAACGCAGTACCAACCGTTGATGATCTTCCACTGCATAATTTGTTACCTCGGTCTGTTACCGTTGAGGTAATAATTATCCGTATGTGATTTGAAGTCAATAGATATGAACGTAAAAAATTACCCGAGGGGTAATGGTGGAGGCATGAAAAAAGCCGCTCAATGGCGGCTTACTTGTTGTTTATTATGGGATTATTGATGAGGCTTTTCGTGCTTAACAATCACGAAATCAATGTAGCTCTCGATCGCCATCTTGTCGGACTCAGGTAACAATTTGTACCTGGCGCGGTCATATTCGATGGCCGCCGGGTCATCTGGTGGTAGCAAAAGCTCGTAGGCATGGCGCCCGAACGGCTCAGCCAGCGCCGCCAGGTTAGTGATGGATATGCTGGCCTCGTTGTTGAGGAATCTGTTAATTGTAGACTGGCTGACGCCAGACTCTTCCGCCAGGCGCTGTTGAGATGACAGGTTTCGGTTCTCGCTCATCCAGCGTTTAAGGTTCCATGATGCCAGCTTGCCAATCTCTCCGAAGTCTACATCCTGCACCTCTTCATGTACTGGCATGAATTTATCGATGTCGAGCCAGTTGGTCGGCTTGTTAGCGGCCTTCTCAATTTTACGCGCAGCCACGTCACCAATTATCTTTTTGCCGCTTGCCCAGCGGTTAATCAGATTTGGCTGGGTCTCCATCCGCTCCGCCAGGCGAGACTGAATTCCGTTGAACTCACGGTAGATCAGCTCTTTCAGGTTTTCGCGCCGGATATCGTGGATGCTTTTCATGTCAGTAAAATATTTCTCATATGTGAATCATTTAGTGTTTCAATTTACTGCCTTTTTACCTCTCGGGTAAATGCACCCCTGCGGTAACAAACATTGATTTTTGTTACCTTATGGGTGAATATTCATTATCTGAAATAAATATCAGGCAATAGTTATGAGCGAGAACACGCAGTTCGATTTTAAAAAGCACTGGCTTGCGCTGACGCCGGATGAGCGTGAAGCGTTCGCAGAAGAGGCAGGAACGACCAGCCATTACATCCAGACTCACCTGACCGGTAAGCGCAAGATGCCAGGTAAGGCATTGATGAATGGGCTATTTAAGGCTTGCAAATCCCGCGAATGGGTTAAATCAAAGCCTGAACTGGCTTACTTCTTCTACTCCTGATCCCCTAAAAATTCCCCTTCAGGCCGCCTTCTGGCGGTCTTTTCATATCTATTCGTACCCCAAAGGTAATAATTATCCACATACGGTTGATCTTTTTTCATGCTCAGCACAAAATGACCGATAACAATAACCAAATGGAGACAGCAAAGTGAAGATAGTTACCAGAATGGAGGCGGCGAAGGCCGGTCTTAACCGGTACTTCACCGGAAAGCGCTGCCGTAATGGTCATCTTGCAGAGCGTTATGTTCTGAACGGAACATGCGTTGAGTGCGCAATGAACAGCGCACACCGTCACCGCGATGAATTTACCTGCGCCCTGAAAGCTGCAAGGGGTGAGGCATGACATCCGCCGCGTATTACAACGAAATAGACCCTTTTGCAGCTCAATGGCTGCGTAACCTCATAGCCGCCGGGCATATCGCCCCGGGCGAAGTTGACGAACGGAGTATTGAAGATGTCACACCTGACGACCTCAGAGGATTTACCCAGTGCCACTTTTTCGCCGGAATTGGCGTCTGGTCCCATTCCCTCCGCCTCGCAGGATGGCATGACGATCGCCCGGTCTGGACTGGCTCCTGCCCGTGCCAGCCTTTCAGCGCGGCAGGCAAAGGCGATGGGTTTGCTGACGAGCGGCACCTTTGGCCCCACTTCTTCCATCTCATCAGCGAGCGCAGACCTCAGCATGTCTTTGGCGAACAGGTTGCAAGCGGTAACGCAAACACATGGTTCGACCTTGTACAAGCAGATCTGGAAGGAGTGGGATACGCCTTCGGGCTTGTGCCGTTTACGTCAGAGGGCATCGGTGCGCCGCACATCAGAGAGCGGGCCTACTGGGTGGCCAACGCCAACAGCGTCGTCAGTGACCGGCGCGGGAACGTCCGGGCGCCAGGGCGGGATGAATATTCAAACGGCGGCGATGATGTCCGGCTGGCCGACGCCGGTCGCGAACACAAAGGATCAGCCAGAAACAAAGAGAGGGCTGGAGAATCTTGCCGGGCTGGTGAAGATGGCGGGCTGGGTAACGCCAACGTCACGCGACTGGAAAGATACGGCGGGAATGACAGCGCAGCGGGACGGGAAGGAACGACTGGACCAGTTGACGCGCCAGGCGTACACATGCGGGCCCTTGAGGTTAACAGTTTTTGGCGAGATGCGGACTGGCTCTTATGTCGAGATGGGAAATGGCGTCCAGTTGAACCCGGCACATTCCCGCTGGTTGATGGGGCTGCCGCACACCTGGGACGAGTCGAGCCCGGGGTGGCAAGAGTGGCAAGCAGCAACCGCGTCGGCAGACTCAAAGGCTACGGCAACGCCATAAACGCTCAGGCTGCCGCTGAGTTCATTCGTTCTTATGTGGAGGTAAACGATGGCCGGTGACTGGATAAAGATGCGCGCTGACCTTCATACGCATCCAAAAGTTGTCCGCATGGCGTCCGCATTGAAAGCGGACAGACTTCGGATAGTTGGCGGACTACATTCCGCATGGTGTCTTTTTGATGTCCATTCTGTTGATGGTTTTCTTGACGGTTACAGTCCTGAGACGCTTGATGATCTCATCGGATTTCCAGGCTTTGCCCGGGCGATGATGGCAGTTGGATGGCTTGAAGAAGATGGTGAAAGCCTAGTAATGCCGCGCTTTGAAGCCCATAACGGACAGTCTGCAAAGCGTCGGGCACAGGACGCAGACAGGAAAAGAGTTAAGAGAAATGTCGTCAAAATGTCCGCATCAGAAGCGGACGAAATGCGGACCAGAGAAGAGAAGAGAAGAGAAGATATAAAAGATATAGATCCCCCCAACCCCCCACGGGATAGAAAGCAGTTGAAACAGTATCCGTATCCTGAGCAACTCAATGCCAGTGCATGGGATGAGTGGAAAAGATATCGGGCTGAAATGCGATTCAAAGCTTATGCCCCTACAGAGAGGAGCGAGGGAGCAGCCATCACAGAGCTGATAAACCTTTCTGGTGGGAACCATGAACGACAGATGCAGATCGTGAAGCAGAGCATGGCCAAGGGGTGGAAAGGGCTTTTCGAGCTAAAGGAATCACTTACCAGGCGGGATGTAAACGCCATATCTGTGCCGGATACGAGTATCCCGCAAGGATTCAGGGGCTGACATCCATCCTGAGAAGCGACAGCGGCGCGGTAGCGCATTTTTTTACGCCTCAATTGTTACCTGTAGGGTAAAAATAAATGCGCATAGCTATTGAATATAATCCGTATATGGATTTAAATTACCTAAGAGGTAAATCATGAAGAAACAACTTCAGGCACTCGGAAGGCTCAAGTCTGGCCAGATGAACAAAACCGAAACCGCCTATGCGCAAGAGCTTGAACTGCGTAAGCGCTACGGGGAAATAGCCTGGTACCGGTTCGAAGGTATCAAGCTGCGACTGGCTGACAACACGTTCTACACGCCTGACTTCGCAGTGATGCTTGCCGGCGGGCAAATGGAATTGCACGAAGTGAAGGGCTACTGGACAGACGACGCCAGGGTGAAAACCAAAGTCGCAGCTGAACAGTATCCGTTCCGGATCATCGGGGTAACGAAGCTACCAGCAAAAGCCGGCGGCGGTTGGAAGGTCGAAGAGTTCTGAATTGACGATCTTCATAGATTTCAAATGAATCAATAAGTTAAGTGGGTAATCGGGGGTAATGATGGATCTGAATAAGTTAAGTCGTCGTCAAGCGTGGATACTCGGCATCGGTGCATGCCTGGCAGTGTGGGGAGTGATTGTCTCGGTGATCGCTATTGGCGTCATGGTTGTGCGCAATGGGGTGTGCTCATGAATAACGAAATCGAATTCAAATTTGGTGACTACGCCATCATCGAGCAAAAGCGCCATGGCGTGCCTAACGAGATGTTCGTTCACAAGGTGATTGATCAGCTTCGCTCAAATACCTGGGTTGATGTTCCTGTGCAGTCTCCCGCGACCGAAACATCCCATGACGAAATGGAAGATGTTTGTTGGTGCATTTGCTGCGGAGTTGATGAGACCAAAGTACGCGCATACCGCGTTAAGGATATGCAACGTTCCAATCTCTCACCAAATGGCGGAGAAGCAACTGCACTGGCGCTCACTCTTGAGAAGAGTCGAGAAGCATCAGGCTGCCCAGCTGGCGTAGACCTGCAGGACTGGGTGAAGCAGCTGGCGTCGGAGAATGTGCAGGTAAGAGAACGTCACCGTTTTATTCGCGCACTGGCGGTTTCAATTCTTGAGCATAGCGGCGGCCGTCATGACTGGCGCGGAGCTATGGAAGACGCATCTGATTTGGTGAAGACGGTCGATGAGGTTTACTCCAATACCCCCGCCACCGATCGCATCGTAGCCGAAGCTGAGGCGCGCGGAATTGAAAAGGGCATTGCACACCTTGAGAACAAATTCAGCAATATCGGCGTTCAGATTATGAATCTGCAATGGCTGGCTGATTCGCTGCGCGAGGGGGCCGACAAATGATCCACTTCCACGGAGGGCCAATCACGCCAGATACCTGTGCGTTGAAGGCGTGGAAGGGGCGCCATGCGTTCATTAGCTTTGCAAACGCTGGTCAGTTAGCACTGGCTAGCGAGGTTACTCAATCATTTGCTCTGGATAACGGCGCATTCAGCTTCTGGACGAAAAAACGCGTGGTGGACTGGAACGAATATTACGCCTTTGTCGCAAAGTGGATGAACCATCCTCGATTTTCCTTTGCTGTAATTCCTGACGTCATCGGAGGAACGAGTGAGGAGAACGATGCACTGATTGCCGAGTGGCCTCACGGTAAAATTATCGGCGCGCCTGTGTATCACTTCAATGAACCGGATGAACGCTTCATCCGCCTGTGCCATGAGTTCCCGCGGGTATGCATCGGATCAATGGGAGAGTACGACGCGAAGCGCCCTAGAGCTTGTCGGGCGAAACTCCGTGACCTAATCCGCCATGTCGTGGACAAGAACGGATATCCGATTGCCAAGTTGCATGGCCTGCGCATGCTCAATGCCGACATATTCCGCCACATTCCTCTGTCGTCAGCTGATAGCACAAACGTAGCCCGTAATATCGGCATCGATAAATCCTGGCAGAAATCAGCCTATGCGCCGGCCAGCAAAGAGACTCGCGCCGCTGTACTCGTTGAGCGTATCGAGTCAATGAACAGCGCCAGCGCGCTCAACTATAACGCCGATCGCGACCGCTTTATGCCGCAACTGGCATTTGAGATTTAGGGAGTCAACTATGACTGATATCACCGAACTGGCGCAGCGAGAGAAATTCGAGGCGTGGGCACATAGCCAGAAACTTAGCCTTGCTTATGGAGATTGTGGTTACGCTTTTTCCTCAACAGAAATGGCCTGGCGTGCATGGATGGCGTCATCCGCTGAGCTGGTAGAGGCGCTGGAGAAGGCGCAGCAGCGAATTGATGAACTGGAGAACGATGAGGTTCGCCAGCGCCTGGCTAACGCTGAGCATCAACTCAACATGGCTGAACTGGCTAAAAACAATCTGAGAGCCAGTCGTAAGGCACAGTTCCGCAAGCGTAAGGCGGCTGAGCAGCGCATCGCCGAGCTGGAGTCCCGCACCGTCACCGTGAAGCTGCCGGATGATGAAGATGGCCAAGCATACGGATTCGGAAAGTGGGCAAATGGAAAACTCCCTGCGACAACAGGAACCATGACAATTGCATATTGCGAAGATGCCTGGCGGGCTGCCTTTGAGGTGTTCTCGTCTGCCGCTGGCATCAAGGTGGAAGCTGAGTGATGGCTATCACCGAGGGATATTGCGCTGATTTGTATTGCGACTGTGAAGGTTGTCAGTCAGGGAAAATCTATCCGCAGGGGCAGGCTGATTTTATTGGCCGGAATATGACAGACATTTCTCGGCAGGCGCGCAAAGCTGGCTGGCGCATCAGCAAAGACCGCCAGTGCTGCTATGCGCCGGGCCACAAGATTTCACGGGGAGCCAACCAATGACCAAATCAACCATAACCAGAGAACGCCTGGAAGAATTAGCAGCAGGACAAAGCGGCTTTAACCTTCGAATTGCCACGCATGAAGAGTCTCAGGAACTGGCTCGCATGGCGCTGGCCGCAATGGACAGCGAGCCTGAACTAAAACCAGCGAACCTCGCCAATAAATTCTATGAGCGCTATCCACTGGCGACGTTTAAAAGCGACAGTGAAAGAGCTGAGGCTTTTGGGTATTTCATGGCTGGCGCAGAGCTCCAGTGCTTTGGTGAGTTTATTAAATACGAGGACTTATGCGGTGATGAATAAATCAACCATAACCAGAGAGCAGTTGCGCGCACTGGCAGTAAAAAAAATTGAATCGCTGAAATTTGCGATCACCCAGAGCGCCTTTACTAACATTCGCCGTGGCCTTGAAGATGAGCTGCTGCTGGCCAAGTTAGCGCTGGCCGCAATGGATAGAAACCAGGTACGCCAAGATCACGCCGAGTGGTCACAGGCTACATTCGGCAATGTTGGCCCGGTTGGCCCACTGAAGCACCTTAGCAAAGAAGCGCTGGAAGCCGCTGAACAGCCTGGCGACCTGTCGGAGTGGGCTGATATGCAGTTCCTGCTATGGGACTCCCAGCGCCGGGCTGGTATCACTGATGATCAGATTACCCAAGCGATGATCGATAAGCTGGCTGTGAACAAACAACGTGAATGGCCGGAGCCGAAAGACGGAGAGCCGCGGTTGCATATCAAAGCGCAGCCAGCGCCGGTAGTGCCGGATGGTTACGTGATGGTGCCGAGGGAGCCTACAGCAGAAATGCAGTCAGCTGGAGCCGGTGCTATCAGAATCGAAACTACTGCGCTTAATAAGCTATGGACTGGAAATGCTGTGTTCCGAGCCATGCTCGCAGCCGCCCCGCAGGAGGTGAAGTGATGACCTTCAACCGGTACGTCTTTACGGTCATGCTGCCTAATTTAATTTTCTGTAAAATAGTAGGTAAACCAGCAAAAGCGATAGAGCAGATAGCGCGCAGGGTGCGTATGGCATGCGTCCGTCGCATGCAACGCGTCATAATGGATGCTCCGCCAAGGGAGGAGAGAAGTGAGTAAATCCCCAGCAGAACGCAAAGCCGCGCAGCGCGCGCGGCAGTCCGCCGCCGGCAATCGCAAGATTGAACTGGTGCTGGATGAGCAGGAGCAGGAAATGTTGGCGCGCAATTGTGCCGCCCGGCGCCCTGGTCGCGATCCCTATGAGATGGCCGAGTACATCGCGTTGCTGATCCGCCAGGATGATGCGCGGGTGCACGGCCGTATAAAGTCAATCAGCAAGCGCCGCTGCGGTAAGTGTGGCGATGCGCTGCCGGTGGCGTCATGCCCGTGCGCTGGCGATTCCCAATGCTGGGCCACACTTGGCTGGCACGAAACAAAATTACCTCTGTGACATGTCACGACAGATTGACTAAATCCTCACATGATTATACTGTTTAAATATACAGTATTTTTATGTGAGGTCATCATGGGTTTTCCATCGCCAGCCAAAGACTACGTCGAGCGTACCCTATCCCCAAATATCCTGTGCCACATTGATGGCAATTGCCGGGTTATCGAAACCAGCGCCGGATACGCCGTTATCAATACCGCCATCAGGCCAAAGCAGGGGAGTAACATTCTGATATCTCTGTGCGGCCTCCTGCAGTTTGCAGTAGTGCGCGGGAAGGCAATCATCACCGATGACGGCGAAGCGATTGAAGGCGATGCGCTTGATGATGTTGACGTGAAAGGGGTGCTGACGTTCCTGGTTAATCGTGCCGACTGGCAGAGAGAAGATGATATTCCGATCATGTAACATCCTGGCTGGCATGATAGTATTACCATAGCGGTAATAATTACCCGGAGTGTTACCATGCCAAAGGACCCGAAACGAAAATCAACGCAGTTCAAGCCGCTGACAGTCCAGCAGGAGGCTTATTGCCAGGAGTATGTGAAATGCCCTGAGAATCAGACTCAGGCGGCAATTAACGCCGGATACTCACCAAATACAGCGGGCAAGTTCGCCAGCCAGAACATGCGCGATGCGCGTATTCAGAAACGAATTGCTGAGCTGATGGAAGACCGCAACAAGCGCCTGCGCGTCAGTGCCGATTATGTCCTGCTACGCCTGGTGGAAATCGACCAGATGGATGTGCTGGATATCCTGAATGATGACGGCGGGCTGAAGCCGATCCGCGAGTGGCCGAAGATATGGCGCACCACACTAAGTGGCTTTGACCTGTCGTCAACCATCATGAATATGGATGAGACCACGATCGAGACCATCCTCAAGAAAATAAAATGGCCCGACAAGGTGAAGAACCTCGAGCTAATCGGTAAGCACGTCGACGTGATGGCGTTCAAAGAGCGCATGGAAGTTAACGTGAACGTCACTATCGCCGACCGCATGGCCGCCGCGCGTAAGCGACTGAAAGAGCACAATGGTGGCGACCAGTGACCAATGCCGTGCTATCTCCGGAAGAACAGCTGATCGACGATATCGCCAGTTTCACGCATGACCCGCTGGGTTATGCGCTTTATGCGTTCCCGTGGGGCGAGGATGGCACAGAGCTGGCTCACGCCACCGGGCCGCGACAGTGGCAGGCTGATGCATTCCGCGAGATAGGCGAGCACCTGCAGAACCCGGAAACACGTCACCAGCCGCTGATGATTGCCCGGGCCTCCGGTCACGGTATCGGTAAATCCGCTTTCATCTCAATGCTGATTAACTGGGGAATGTCCACCTGCGAGGATTGCAAGGTGGTGGTGACCGCCAACACCGACAACCAGTTGCGCACGAAGACCTGGCCGGAAATCATCAAATGGTCGAACCTTGCTATCAACAAAGACTGGTTTACCTGTACCGCCACGGCGATGTACAGCAACGATCCCGGCCACGACAAACGCTGGCGCGCTGACGCAATCCCATGGTCTGAGCACAACACAGAAGCGTTCGCCGGCCTGCACAACGAGCGCAAGCGTATCATCGTCGTATTCGATGAAGCATCCAACATTGCCGATCTGGTGTGGGAGGTAGCCGAGGGTGCGCTGACGGACGAAGATACCGAAATTATCTGGGTGGCGTTCGGTAACCCGACGCGCAACACCGGGCGTTTCCGTGAATGCTTCCGCAAATACAAGCACCGCTGGAAGTGCGCGCAGATTGATTCCCGCACCGTGGAAGGCACCAACAAGCAGCAGCTTCAGAAGTGGGTGGATGACTACGGCGAAGATAGCGACTTCGTGAAGGTGCGTGTGCGCGGGATCTTCCCTGATGCGTCAGAAAACCAGTTTATTCCTTCTGGCCTGACTCAACCCGCAGTTGGCAGAGTGATCACTCATGCACAGGTTCAGCATGCCGCAGTAGTACTCGGCGTAGACCCGTCCCACCAGGGCAAGGACCCGGCAGTTATCTACCTACGGCAGGGGTTGCATTGTAAAAAGCTTGGAGAGTGGCAGCGAACCACTGATGACGTGTTGTTTGCTAAGGTGATAGCTGACTTTGAAGACCAGTATCAGGCTGATGCTGTATTTATTGACTATGGCTATGGTACCGGCCTTAAGTCAGTTGGTGATAACTGGGGGAGGGCCTGGACACTAATTCAGTTTGGTAGCGGAACAGCTGATCCAGAAATGGGTAATAAGCGCGGGGAAATGTATAAGTCAGCCCGCGACGCGCTGAAGTTGGGAGCTCAACTTGATAGTCAGGATCTGGCCGACGAGCTGAGCGCCCCTGAATACAAAGTCAGACTGAAAGACAGTAGAAAGATTTTGCAGGACAAGGAAGAAGTGAAGGAGCTGCTGGGGCGATCACCAAACAATGCTGATGCATACGTACTTACCTATGCGGCTCCAGTGACCAAAAAACAGTTTAACTATGGGCAGCAAGGCCAGCAGGGCAAGGCCATCACTGACTATGACCCATGGGCATAAAAAAGCCCGCACATCGGCGGGCTCACTATTCACTCTTTACCAAGAGTGAACCAAACTGTGGAATATAAAGCGCCGTAATCATCATGAGACTGTGATTCAGTAGTCTTCAGTAACACCCATCCATTAGCTAACAGACGATTTGCCTTCTGAGCATCATCGGTCTGTTCGATCTCTTTAATTTTAGTTAAATCATAAGCCTGATCTGACATGAAGCCTCCTTGCTGTGTGAGGCTTGATATTACCTGTTAGGTAGGAGGCAGGCAAAAGCAAAACGTTAATGCGATGATTAAGTGTGACATGTCACGGAATTACATTAACTCTTTCCATTCTACCCATTTTCCCGTTCTGCGTTTAACTTCCTCTCTCTTAAGGAATAGCAACTCTCGACAACGCTCGCAGCCATCAAATTCATCTGAATTTTTCTTAAATGGTGCGCCGCGTCGATAGGTGTACGTTCCGCAAACACAGCGAACGACGTACCTTGCTCCTGATTTTCCACCACCCTGCTGCTCAGCAAGGCCAATGATTTTTAGCCTGCCACGAACCCTTCCAATCATCGACTCAACTTCACGACGATGTTGCGGGTTTTTAATGTTGCAGGTCGGAAAAATAGGAAGTGGTAGATCACTGTCACCAGTTTGAATAACTTTATTTGGCGTCCAATCCACGCCCTTACCAACAACTCTCGCAGCAACCCGGTCAACAGGAAGACGCTTCATGTCGAAAAGATCTTTACTCATTCCAATCACCTTAAAAAAATGCCCGGCGAACCGGGCGAAATGGAAGCAATGAAGGGTGCCTTCCTTGGCTGGGTGTCACAGGGTTTACAGCATGAAGTCATCGTGATGGCGTCCTGCTGTAAAAAGGGCGGTGGTCAGAAAGGGAATAACTGCCACCGCCAAGTCTACACACAGCAATGTCTCTGGTACTGCATCACGGTCCTGAGGCGTGAATTGGTTGTGGTGCTGTGCGTCAGCATTTCCGTCGTCGCCTTGGTATCCGCCGCAACCGAACCAACTAGCATCTGGAAAACCACAACGGAAAGAGCACTGACAGGCGGCACCGCCCTTACTAATCGCCAGCGTCTGACTGGACACTTCAATGCTCTTACCTGTTGCATCCTCGTCTCTTCCGAGGTGTCACACCGAACCGCCACAATGGTGAGTTGCAACTTCGTGCCTAAACGATGGCTTGCACATTCCGGCTACCCGCTCGGGGGTAAAGAGACCAAGGAACCCCGCCGGACCGCTAACGACACATGTGCCATATGCCGTGAATCAACAGCATCGCTGTTACCTTAAAGGTAATAATTGCAACCAATAAAGTCAATATACTACGCGAAATAATTCATATGTGGTTAAATTGGTAATAATTTAAACGCGTATGGAGTATCGATATGTGCATTGGCAGCAAGCCATCAGTACCTGCAGCACCAGAAGTTCAGGCGGCACCGCAGGAACAGGATCAGGCTGTGGTCGATTCCCGCGATGAAGAAACCCGCCGCCGCCGCGCGGCCGCCGGTCGTAGCTCTACGCTGCTGACCAGTGCACAGGGTGACACCTCCACCGCCAATACCAGCGGTAAAACGCTGCTCGGTCAGTAACAGGAGCGCGGGATATGGCGGAAACCATTAAAGAGCAACTGCTGAAGCAGGTGGCTTTGCTCAATAACGATCGCTCTTCGTTCGAGCCGCACTGGCGCGAGCTGAGCGACTTTATCAACCCGCGCGGATCCCGATTCCTGGTCACTGACGTCAATCGCAATGACCGCCGTAATTCAAAGACTGTTGACCCAACAGCGACGCTGGCAAACCGCACGCTATCAAGCGGCATGATGTCAGGCATCACTTCGCCAGCGCGCCCCTGGTTTAAGCTGGCAACGCCGGATCCGGACATGATGGACTATGGCCCGGTTAAGCTGTGGCTTGAAGCCGTCCAGCGCCGGATGAACGAGGTCTACAACAAATCGAATTTGTACCAGTCTCTGCCACTGCTCTACAGCAGCCTGGGCACTTACAGCACTGGTGCGATGGCCGTTCTGGAGGATGACGAAGACGTTATCCGCACAATGATGTTCCCAATCGGCAGTTACTACCTGGCGAACTCTGCGCGCGGCAGCGTCGATACCTGCTATCGCAAATTCACCATGACCGTGCGTCAACTGGTGATGGAATTCGGTATGAGCAACGTCAGCACCTCCGTCAAAGGGCTGTGGGAGTCCGGCTCATATGAAACGTGGATCGAAGTGATTCATGCCGTATATCCCAACATCGACCGCGATACCGGAAAACTGGACAGCAAAAACAAGCGCGTCAAATCCGTTTATTTTGAAGTTGGCGGAGATAACGACAAGCTGCTGCGTGAGTCTGGTTTCGATGAATTTCCGATTATGGCGCCGCGCTGGGAAGTTAACGGCGAGGACGTTTACGGCTCATCCTGCCCTGGCATGATCGCTCTTGGTCAGGTTAAAGCTCTGCAGCTTGAGCAGAAGCGCAAAAGCCAGTTAATCGACAAGGCAACTAACCCGCCGATGGTTGGGCCTTCTTCCCTCAAATCACAGCGCGTCTCTCTTCTTCCTGGAGATGTGACGTATCTGGATGTGATGACAGGCCAGGAAGGATTAAAACCTGCCTACTTGGTAAACCCGAATACTGCTGATCTTCTCGCTGACATTCAGGATACGCGGCAGATGATTAACAGCGCCTATTTCGTCGACCTCTTCATGATGCTGCAGAACATCAACACGCGCTCTATGCCGGTTGAGGCAGTGATCGAGATGAAAGAAGAGAAGTTACTGATGCTGGGACCTGTGCTTGAGCGTCTGAACGATGAATGCCTGAACCCGCTTATCGATCGCACCTTCTCCATCATGGTGCGCAAAAACCTTTTACCACCTCCGCCAGATGTACTTCAGGGAATGCCACTGAAGATTGAATACATCTCCGTCATGGCGCAGGCGCAGAAATCTATCGGTCTATCCAGTCTGTCATCCACCGTTGGCTTTATTGGCCAGCTTGCTCAGGTCAAACCTGAAGCACTCGACAAGCTTGATACAGACCAGGCCATTGACGCTTTCGCTGAAATGTCAGGCGTATCGCCAACGGTCATTGTCCCTCAGGAACAGGTTAACCAGATTCGCCAGGATCGCGCTCAGCAGCAACAACAGCAGCAGGCAATGGCAATGGGTATGGCTGCGGCGCAAGGCGCCAAGACGCTTAGTGAAGCGCAGACCGCAGATCCGAGCGTGCTCACTGCTATCTCTGGCGCCGTCGGCGCACCTGCAGGAGGTCAGCAATGACAGATATCGATGACGAAAAACTCAGGGCAGAGCGTGAAATAGAGGCGCGCGAGCGTGAGCAGCGCGATATCGACGATATCAAATTTGTCATGGATAGCGAGAAAGGCCGCCGCGTCGTCTGGCAGATCCTGGTCGAAGGCCAGGTATTTGGAGCCTGCTTCAGTCCAGACCCATACGTTACAGCATTTAACGAAGGTAAGCGCAACCATGCGCTGTCGCTGTTCCAGCGCGTCATGGTGCATTGCCCTGATCAGTATCTGAAGATGGCCGCAGAGGCTAACGAGGTAACCAAATGAGCCAGTTACAAAAACAGCGCATCGTCCGCTTTGATGGCAATAAACAGATTGTTGAGGTTCCAGATCCTGCCGCTGCGGTTATTGGTCCACCAACAACTACCGATTACGGCGGAGTTAAGTTGGGCGCCACTATCGCAGCAGCCGCTGCGGCAACTGCTACCGCAGACACTGCATCGAGTGCCTCTGATGTAGCTGGTCTGCTTACTGACCATAACGACCTGGTGACGAAATACAACGCGCTTCTGACGGATGTCGCTTCGATTCGTACCACGCTGAACGCTGTCCTTGCGCAGCTAAAAGCCAAAACAATTCCTGTTTAAGGGGATAAGCAATGAATTTGTTCGAACGTTTGATGTATCGCCGCCTTTGCAACGAGCAGCCTGCCGACGGTGGTGCCGCTCCGGCTGCGGCATCTGAACCTGCACCGGCGGCCGGTGATAACCCTGCTGGCAAACCTGCGTCGACAGAAGCAGCTTCTGACGCTCCTGAAGATGGCGCTGATCCGGAAAAGCCGGACGAAAGCAAAGCGCCGGATGATGGCAAGCAGGAAGAAAAGAAAGATGACGACAAGCCTGATGGTGCGCCAGAGAAATACGAATTTACCGCTGGAGAAGGCGTTGAGCTGGATACCGAAGCGCTGAAAGATTTCGAACCGGTAGCGCGCGAGCTGAACCTGACCAATGAGCAGGCGCAGAAGTTAGTCGATGCATACCCGAAGATTCTGGCAGGCGTCCAGCAGCGCCAGGCGGAAGCATGGCAGGCGCAAACTGAAGAGTGGGCGGCAACTGTGAAGGCCGATAAAGAAATCGGTGGCGACAAGTTGACGGCAAACCTCGGCGTTGCGCAGCGCGCTCTGGATACCTTCGGTACACCGGAGTTGAAGGAATACCTGAACGGCACTGGTCTCGGTAACCACCCGGAACTGGTGAAGGCGTTCATCAAAGTAGGTAAGGCCATGTCGGAAGACGGCATGGTTACAGGTAAAGAAAGCGGTCAGCGTAGTGCGGCCGAAGTGCTATATGGCAAATAAGAGAGGATATAACCATGGCTGTTAAAGGCATTAATGCGCTGACGCTGGCTGACTGGGGTAAGCGCATCGACCCAAACGGGAAGGTTGATAAAATCATCGAGCTTCTCTCCCAGACTAACCCGATCCTGCAGGACATGCTGATCGTTGAAGGCAACCTTCCTACCGGTCACCGCACAACCGTGCGCACCGGCTTGCCGTCTGCAACGTGGCGCCTGCTGAACTACGGCGTTCCGCAGAGTAAATCGACCACCGTTCAGGTTACTGATGCTATTGGCATGCTGGAAACTTATGCGGAAATCGATAAATCACTGGCAGACCTTAACGGGAATACTGCTGAATTCCGCCTTTCTGAAGATCGCGCATTCATTGAAGCGATGAATCAGCAGATGGCTCAAACCTTGTTCTATGGTGATTCCAGCGTTAACCCGCAGCAGTTCATGGGCTTGTCTTCGCGTTATTCCGACCTGTCGGCAACTAACGCACAGAACATTATCGACGCCGGCGGTAACGGTACCGATAACACCTCTATCTGGCTGGTGGTGTGGGGTGAAAACACCGTACATGGCATCTTCCCGAAAGGGCAGAAAGCCGGGATCCAGATGGAAGATAAAGGCCAGCAAACCCTGAAAGATGCGAACGGCGGCCAGTATGAAGGCTACCGCACCCATTACAAGTGGGACAACGGTCTCTGCCTGCGTGACTGGCGCTATGTCGTGCGCATCGCGAACATCGATATTAGCGACCTGTCCGATCCGGCAGCGGCGGCGAATATCTCCAAGCTGATGGTGAAAGCGCTGCACCGTATCCCTAACCGTGGCATGGGCCGCCCGGTGTTCTACATGAACCGTACCGTAGCCCAGGCTCTTGACCTTCAGTCTCTGGAGAAATCCTCCCTGGCGATCAGCGTCAAAGAGACCGAAGGCGAATGGTGGACCAGCTTCCGCGGCGTTCCGATTCGTGAAACCGATGCGCTGCTGGAAACCGAAGCTCGCGTGGTTTAACCCCTGACTATAACCAGCCGCTCGTTACCGGGCGGCTCAATGGAGAAACAAAGATGATCCTCGACAAACTGTTGATGTTCTCCGAAGCGCAGGCGGTTACTGCCACTGCCGCTTCTACCGACGTGATTGACCTGGGGCCAATCGACGGCACCCGCCGTGATATCGGTGTTGGTTATCCGCTGGAGTTCTGGGCGATGGTTAACACCACTGCTACCGCTGCTGGCGCCGCCACCGTGAATGTGCAGTTGCAGACCAGCCCTGACAACAGCACCTGGACGACCATCTATGACAGTGGCGCGCTGGCGCTGGCTGCTCTGAAGGCTGGTAAGCGTGTGGTATCCGCGAAGGTTCCCGCAGGTGTGATGCGCTATCTGCGCGTTAACTACTCGGTGGGCACTGGCCCGCTTACCGCCGGCGCGTTCACCTCCGGTATCAACCTGGATGTTGATGCGAATACCCCGTATCCGACTCGCTCTAAAGTGACCGGCTAAGGAGATATCGATGTCAGCAGAAAAAGCAAAATACCGCGTGCTGCGTTTGTCTCATATTCACAACAACCTCTGGCCGGAAGGCTCTGAGGTTGAATATGACGGCGTTCCGGGATCTGCGCTTGAGCCGCTGAACGAAGCGGCAAAGGCGGCCAAAGCTAAAGCCTATGGCAAGGTTGCAATGGTCAATGCAGTCAAACAGTCTGAGCCGCTGAACGAAGAGGGCCATGGCGATGATGATGCTCTGGATAAGCTCCGCGAAGAGTATGAACTGCTCTTTAACGAGAAGCCGCATCACAACACCAAACCCGAAACGCTCCGCGAGAAGATCGCTGAGAAGCGAAAAGATTTAGGCGTCTGAGCCTCAGTTTAAACCAAGGGGCTCAGGCCCCTTTCTTGTAGGAGCGTTCTATGGAAATGGTCAATCTCAAAACCGGTACCGACAGCTACCAGGATGAAAGCGGTGAAACGAAGACTCGCGATGAATATCCGTGGGGGCTATGCATCACACTGAACAATGACACCCTGAATAAGCTGAAGGCGCAGCCGCAGAATGTTGGCACTGAGGTGATGATTACGGCTAAAGCAGTGATTAAAGGCATCTCGGCACGTGAAGGCGACGATGGCACTTTCCGTAGTGCGGATCTGCAGATCACTGATATGGCACTTGCACCAGTGTCCGGTGAAGCACCGAAGACCGCGGCTGAAACTTTATATGGTGAAGGGGGCGAGTAATGGCCTCAGTTATCGAAATTTGCAACCGCGCGCTGAGCAATATCGGCAATAACCGCAGCATTAACAGCCTGAATGAAGCCAGCAAAGAAGCCGGGCAATGCTCACTTTATTACGAATCAATTCGTGATGCTGTCCTGGCCGATTTCGACTGGAACTTTGCCACCAAAACTGTGGCTCTGGCAGATACTAACAATCCTCCTCCAAACTGGGCTTATGCATATCAATATCCTACTGACTGCTTGAGGATCACCGAAATACCACTACCCGGCGTGAGATATCCAACGGCTGAACAACGTGTTGAGTACATAACTGGTTCTAATAATGAAGGTACAGGGAAGTTGATTTATACAGATTTGCCTGGCGCCTGGCTGAAATATGTTTCCCGCATCACTGATGTGAACATGTTCGATTCAATTTTCCAGGAGGCGCTATCCTGGCGCCTGGCCGCGGCTATTAACATGGTTATCACTGGCAATGCTGACCTCGGCAATAACGCTCTCAGCATGTATAGCCGAATCATCCTCAGCGCCAGCTCTCACAGCATGAACGAATCGCAGGAGCCGCAACCGCCTGTTGATCCCTTTACTGAAGCGAGGATGTGCTGATGGCCGTTAGCTGGATACAACCGAGTTTCTCCGGCGGAGAGATTGCGCCATCCCTGTATGGCCGCATTGATATGGCCAAGTACCAGGTAGCGCTGCGCAAGTGCGATAACTTTATTGTGCGCCAGTATGGCGGGGTAGAGAACCGTCCGGGCACGCAGTTTATCACCGCGGCAAAATACCCGGATCGTAAATGCCGGCTAATTCCGTTCCAGTTCTCAACGGTTCAGACCTATGCGCTGGAGTTTGGTCACAACTATATGCGCGTTATCAAAGATGGCGGTCTTGTGCTGACCACCGGCGATGTTATTTATGAGCTGGCAACACCGTATGCAGATAGTGACGTTTTCGGCCTGAAGTTCACGCAAAGCGCAGACGTGATGACGATTGTTCATCCTTCATACCCGCCAAAAGAGCTACGCCGCTACGCACATGATAACTGGCAGATTGTCGACGTCGAAACAAAGAATGGCCCATTTGAAGATATTAACGTCGATGAATCAGTAACTGTTTATGCCAGCGGCACGACCGGCACTATTACTCTCACTGCGAGCAGTGCCATTTTCGGCAGTGAGCAGGTAGGGAAATTATTCTATCTTGAGCAGCCCGCCGTTGACTCAGTGCCGGTATGGGAAACCAGTAAGACCACTGCAATTGATGATATCCGGCGCGCCGACAGCAATTACTACCGGGCGAACACAGCAGGTAAAACCGGTACGCTGCGGCCATCGCATACCGAAGGTATGGCCTGGGATGGATGGGGTGGGACTGGTGACGATGATACCGGCGTGCAGTGGGAATACCTGCACAGTGGATTTGGTATCGCGCGGATCACTGCTGTCGCCGGAGATGGCCTGTCTGCTACTGCCGATGTTATATCACGCATCCCTGAAAACGCCGTAGGCTCAGACAAGGCGAGCTATAAGTGGGCGCGGTATGCATGGAACAGCGTCAATGGCTATCCGGCGACAGTTGTCTATTACCAGCAGCGGCTGTACTTTGCAGCTTCCTCAGCTTATCCGCAAACCATCTGGGCAAGCCGTACTGGCGACTATAAAGACTTCGGGAAAAGTAACCCGGTACAGGATGATGATCGGATCGTTTATACCTACGCCGGGCGCCAGGTGAACGAAATCCGCCATCTTATTGATGTTGGATCACTGGTTGTTCTTACCTCCGGCGGGGAATTTGTTGCCACCGGCGATCAGAACAAAGTACTTACGCCTTCCTCTTTCTCTCTGAGTTCCCAGGGTTCAAATGGTAGCAGCGATGTGCCTCCGATAGCGGTTTCAAACATCGCGCTGTTTATCCAGGAAAAGGGTAGCGTTGTGCGGGACCTGGCCTATTCGTTTGATGTTGATGGGTTCCAGGGTAATGACCTGACAATACTCGCTAACCACCTTTTCCAGAAGCGCAGCATTGTTGACTGGTCATTCTGTATCGTGCCTTTCTCCAGCGCGTTCTGCGTGCGTGATGACGGTAAATTACTGGTCCTGACATATCTGCGTGACCAGCAGGTTTTTGCCTGGTCTCCGCAATCCAGCGCCGGCAAATATGAAAGCACCTGCGGCATCGGTGAAGGCAGTGAAGACGCCATTTACTTTGTGGTGAACAGAACCATTAACGGGCAGGTTGTACGCTACATTGAGCGGCTGTCCAGTAGGCAGTTTACTAACGACCTCGATGCTTTCTTTGTTGATAGTGGGCTCAGCTATGATGGCCGCAACACTGAAGGCAGAACAGCAACGATAAGCGGCGGAAGCGGAAACTGGAGTTATCAGGTGCCGTACACTCTGACGATGAGCGGTAGCTCGTACTTTTCCGCCGGCGACGTCGGCGCACAGATACAGTTTCCGTATACCGGGACGGATCCGGTTGATGGCACTGACGTAGCCAAGCAGTTGCGTTGTGACATTATTTCAGTGGAAAGCGGCAACTCAGTAACCATAACCGCAAACCGCGATATTCCGGAAGTTCTCCAAAATAACGCAACTACAAACTGGACAATGGCCAGACAAACCTTCTCAGGGCTTGAGCATCTGGAAGGGCAGACCGTCAACATTCTTTCCGACGCCAGCGTAGAGCCGCAGAAAGTCGTCACCGGCGGCGCCGTAACGCTCGAAAAGCCTGGCGGTGTTGTGCATATCGGGTTGCCGATAAACGCACAATTCGAAACGCTGGACATCAATATTAACGGGCAGGAAACGCTGCTGGATAAGAAGCAGCTGATCAACACTGTAACGCTGGTAGTAAATGCCAGCCGAGGAATATGGGCGTCTACGCCCGGCGGCCAGTGGTATGAATACCCACAGCGCGAGTTTGAGTTTTACGACGATCCTGTTGAAGACGCTACCGGGAAAGTAGAAGTGAAACTGGACAGCATTTGGGAAAAGAACGGACGTTTAAAGATCCGCCAGACTGACCCGCTACCGCTTTCTGTCCTGGCTGTAATCCCGCGTATTACGGTGGGAGGCTTCTGATGATTAATGCTCAAATCGTCCCGGCCACGGCTGCACATATCGCCGAAATTCTCCCCTTAGTGCGCGCCGCTGACCTGCAGGAGTTTTCTGCAACCAATGGCTGGAGCGCAAAACGAGTGCTGGAATGCGGCCTCAAAACATCAACGTTCTGCTGCGCCGGGCTGGTTAATGGCAAGGTGGTGACAATCTTTGGTGTGGCGCCGGCGTCAATGATTGGTGGGAGTGGCATCCCCTGGCTGGTTGGCACTGATTCACTTGAAAAATATCAACGTACATTCCTGCGCCGCTGCCGGAAAGTGGTCAATGCAATGCTGACGGTTTACCCGTATCTTGAAAACTATGTTGATGCCAGAAACCACGTCGCAAAGGCGTGGCTCCACTGGCTTGGTTTTACCCTGGAAGACCCGGCGCCGTATGGCGTGCAAGGCCTGCCGTTTCATCGATTCCACATGGAGAGAAAATAATGTGCGAACCAGCAACGATCGCCGCCGGCGCGACATTAGTTATAGGTGCAATGTCAGCCTACAACCAGAACCAGCAATCAAAATATCAGTCAGCGGTAGCTAGCCAGAACGCGGATATTGCTGAAGCACAGGCGCAGGATGCCGTTAACCGCGGCAACATTCAGGCTGCAGAGGTGCAACGTCGAAACCGGCAAGCAGCGGGAACCCAGGCCGCCACGATGGGTGCGACAGGTGCTGATTTAAGCACTGGTACATCACTGGATATTTTCGGCGACACCGCGCAGTTTGGCACGCTTGATGCGCTTACAACCGTGAATAACGCACAGCGTGAGGCGTATGGGTATCAGGTCCAGTCTGTTAATTATGACGCAGAGGCTAAAGCCGCTCGGTCTGCTGGAAAGGCAAATGCGACCATGACCCTGCTGTCTACACCGCTTAAAGCCTTTGGTGCTTACCAGACATTTGGCGGTACCTGGAGCCCGTTCACGCAAAGTAGCGCAGCACCAATATCTGCGGCCGTCGGCACCAAAACCGGGCGATAAGGAGATAATTCATGCCAGTCGTACCTACCGTCACCGGCCGCCAGGTTGAAAGCCGCGGTGTATCAACCCAGGGATTTCAGGCAGTAAACCAGCCAAACATTACCGATGCATTGGGCGCAGTTGGCACTCAGGCGATCGACTTGTTTGGTCAGGCTAAACAGCGCGCTGATGTTGCAATGGCTCAGGACGCATCACAGCAACTGACGCAGACCGCCAGTGACCTGATGACTAACCCGCAAAACGGTCTGCTCAATCAGCAGGGTAAAAACGCTCTTGGCAAAGGCCAGGAGTACACCCAGTTGTTTGACGCAAAGGCGCAGGAACTTGCGATGACTCTGCCTGAGTCTGCCCGCCAGGGGTTCTTGCAGCAGGCTCAGCAGCAGCGTATTCAGTTCACATCGCAGGCCGGGCGTCATGAAATAAGCCAACTGAATGCTTATGAGCAGGGACAGTTTCAGGCCACGCTGGCGACTGGCGCCAAAACTGCAGCAACGATGTATGGCGATAATGCAAACTACGTTCTCGCAAACCAGCAGGCTTTCCAGCAGATAGATGATTTCGGCGCGGCGCATGGCTGGAGTCCTGAACAGATCCAGGCCAAGAAAATAGAATTCAAAGAGAAAGTAGCTGATAGCGCGCTTTCACAATGGTCTGCTGAAAACTCGATCGCTTTTATCCAGAGCAACGGTGAGTTAAGCGACACGGTAGCCGGATCACGGCGGGCTGTCGCCGGCGGTGGTGAAGCATCAGCAGATGGCCCGCGCGGCGTTCGCAACAATAACCCAGGGAACCTCGAGGCGAGTTCATCAAATCCATGGGTAGGCCAAACTGGTAGTGATGGCCGGTTTGCAAAATTCGAGACTCCGGAACATGGGATCCGCGCGCTGGGGCGTAACCTGATTTCATACCAGCGACAGGGGATTGATACCGTTGGCGAGATTATCAATCGCTGGGCGCCGCCGACAGATAACAATGACACCGCCGCTTATATCAAATCCGTCTGTGCGCAACTCGGAGTAAAGGCCGACCAGCCTCTTGATGCTTCAAACCCTGATACTCTGCAGGCGCTGTGCGCCGCCATTATCAAGCATGAAAATGGAAGCCAGCCGTATAGCAATGAGCAGCTTTCTACTGGCGTCAGCGCTGCGCTAGGGCTTTCACAGCTTCCTACCAGTAACAAGCGCTACACGGGCAACGCCGCCTTTGATGCTGCGTCTCCTGAATCACAGGCAGCATTCCTGCGACAGGCAGACCAGATCCGCAAGCAGCAGCAGGCGGAATACAGAACACAGATTGATGGTGTGGTTCGCGATGCTACGGCCGCCTATATGCGCGGTGTAGAGTTCCCTGACCCGCCAGGAGAGAAGGAGTTTCTGGCGGCGTATGGCGTGCGAGAAGGTAACCAGCGATACACCGAGTTCAAAAATACGCAGATCGCCGGGCAGTACATTGGCTCATTCCGCAACATGCCTACCAATAGCATCACGGCATACGTCAACCAGTTGAAGCCGACGCCGGAACAGACAGGTGAAGGGTACGCCTCGCGCGCCGCGCTTTATGATCAGGTTACCGCCGCTGCAACAAAAGTTATTTCAGAGCGGCAAAATAACCCATTTGGCGCCGCCGTGGACATTGGTGCATACAGGCCAATGCAAAACAACACCCCTCAGGCAGTTACTGAGGAAATTTCACGCCGTTTCTCAGCACAACCCGACCTGCAGAAGATCGGGATATCTGCGCCAATTCTCTCAAGTGAGGAAGCGTCTACGCTCGCGCAGCAGGTGCGAGGAACGCAAAACGTCGATCAGACCATTAATCTACTTCAGACAATGGGCCAGACATTACCGCCGGCGGCTATGCGTCAGGTAGCCTCTGCAATCGCTCCGAACAATGCCGCTACAGCGTATTCCGCGCTGCTTCTCGGCACGCCAGACAACCAGTATGACAACCGAAACCCGGTCATATCCTACGACCAGTTTATTGGCTACAAGCCAACCATGAATAAGTACGACGTATCGAAGGTTATTCTGGCTGGCGATCAGCTTCTTAACCCGACCAAGGCTATGAAAGATGCTGGCATATCACCTGTTCAACTGCCGAGTGAGGACAAGCTCAAGCGTGCGTTTGATGACCAGGTAGGAAATGCATTTGCCAATAACCCACAGGCGCGCCAACTAAGTTACAACCTGTTCAAAGCTGCTTATGCCGGGATCGCCTATCAGTCTGGTGACGCCTCGATGACACGCACAGATGCTGCTAACTCAGACGTAGTGGAGAAGGCTGCGCAATATGCTACTGGCGGTGTGTACAAAGGATTTAATGGTGGTGATGTGGTTATGCCATTCGGGATGGACAAATCAACGTTTAAAGACCGGTACACGGTCTCTGCGCAGAAGGCGCTGAAGGATGCAGGGCTTAATGTGAATGCAGCCTCAAACTTTACGCCGGTGAATATTGGTAATAACCAGTATCGCCTAGTGAGCGGCAGTGGCCGCTGGGCGACCGATCCGAAAACTAATCAGGCTATCGTGGTGAGGGTTGAATAATGGCAGATGTATTTTCACTCGCGCCAGAAGGCCAAGCATGGACCGATGATAAAACTGCAACTAATCCTGCACGTCCTGAAGACTATGAACCGACATTCTTCCAGGGATCAATTGCTGCGCCGGTACGTGGCGTTGCTGAAGGCACTATCGGACTGGCGCAGTCTGCTGTCGGATTCAGCAAACGCCTGATCAGTGATCCAGCGTTTACCGCCGATGTTGCGCCGACGGTGAATATCTTCAGGGTGATGTTCCCTGATGCTGACAAAACCCTGAATGAAACCTACGACACGATCGGTAAGCAACTGCAACAGGCGCGCGGTTACGTTAAACCTGACGCAGGAAGCCAGGGAACGGCTGCGGAAGTACTGTACGGGCTCGGGCAGTTTGTCCCGGCCATTGGTGCAACAATCGTAGGCGGTCCTGCAGCTGGCGCCGCCACGGCATTTGGCTCTACTTATGAGCAGTCGTATCAGGACTTCCGTGCTAAAGGCGTGGATGAGAACACAGCACGCAACCTGGCCGCGCAGCAAAGCTCGTTCAACGCTGCGGGTATGGCTTTGCCTGCTGCCGTCGGCAACACTCTGGCAACGCGAATCGCCTCTGGTGTGGCTATCAATACCGGATTTGGTGGGCTCAACCGGTATTCAGTCGGCGACACGCTGGAGGAAAAAGGCTACACCGAAATGGCGAAGCAATACCGGGTTTTCGACGGGCAGGCGATGCTGGTCGATGCAGTTTTGGGTGGCGCATTCGGTGGCGCGCATCACCTGGCTGCTCGTAATGCTGATGCTCCACCTCCGGCAGATACTGAAGCGCCGATAACGGCGGCAGAGGTGCAGAGTGTTCCTGAGGCAACTGCAGAGCCATCCACGCCAACGGAATCCGCACCAGTAACTGATGCACCAGGCGCGCCGATGCGGTCTGATGCTCAGACACTTGTTACAGAATCTGGCTCAGCACCAGATATCCCGACCATTAAGCCAAGCGATATCGATGCGGCTCATACCCTGAATGAGGGGCTGTATTACGATCTTGAATCGGCGCCGGTGCTGCATGCCAGCAACGAGAGCATAAACAGCCATGTGGCCGCAATGGATGAAGCGTACCGACAACTGAATGACGGCCAACCTGTTAACGTCGGGATGATGGCGCGCGGCCTTGATGGGCCGGCGCGTCCTGGCATGCTGGACGCGGCTTCTGAGCAGTACAATGCAATGCAACAGGTTTTCGATGAAAATGGTGTCAGGTATGAAACGCCTGCTGAATTGACAGGCGAAGCGCCGGCGCCGAGACCTGAAAGCTCTTTTACTGCGGCTGATGAAACTGGCGGGCAGGTCAGTGTGGATCCAGATACCGGCCAGGCGATTTCATCAAACAGTTATGACCTGATGGCGGCCCGCGATATGGCTACTGCCAATCCTGACTTGACGATCGCGCACCCTGACACAGGGCAACCGACAAAACTTTCTGATGTTCTTGCTGAATTTGACGAGCAGATTAAAACCGTACAGGCAGACTCTAAAGTGTATTCCGTTGCCGCGGCGTGCTTCCTGAGGAATCCATAATGAAACAGGCATGTGTTGAAGCCATTGCTCAAACACTTGGCCGCCAGCCTAAAGCTGACGAGCTGAAAAATATCGAGGATCGCATTAAAGAGGCGGTGCGTGACGTTCATCGAAAAAACGCCAGGGAAGGGAAGTCCGGGATCCCTGATGCTCAAACGTATATGGAGGCTGCCGACCTTGTGCGCCAGCGCGTTGTGCATGACGTCTATAAGAAGCGCCAGCGCGTCGCACAGAACGCGATAGCTATCAGTAAGGTAACGGATACCCTTGATGCCAATATCCCGCCAGAACAACAGACACCGGCTAATTTTCAGCAGTTTATCTTTGCCGGTAGGCGGACATCGGATGGTAAAGATATTGCCGTTACATCTGCCGAGGAACTGGCAACCGGTGCATATCAGGACTGGTCACGACAACTCAGCGCTGAGCTGCTCAAAGCCGGTGACGATGTACGCAAATTCTTTGAGCAGAGTAAGGCGCTTGGTGAGCAACGTTTCCGCAGTCTCTTCGACCAGCAGGCGGCTAAATCAGCACAGTTCCAGATCCTGAAGGAGCTTTACGGTGAAGACACTGGCAACCCTCAGGCGAAGAAAATCGCACAGGTTTGGAATGATGTCACCAGCCGGGCCCGCCAGGAGATGAACGACAACGGGTTTGACATTGGCCTGCGCGATGACTGGCATTTGCCATACGTCGATGATGCGGATTTTATCCGCAACGCTGGGCGCGATGAATGGCTGGCATCACTTCCGGCAGCCGAGCGTGCAAAAGCGCAGCTATCCGGCCGCCAGCCGCCGATTGAGTTTGCCCGCCAGGCCTGGGTTGATGACGTTTACAACACGCAGGATCGCAGCAATTACGTCAATCCGGACGGTAGCCCGATGAATGACATCGAGTATCGTCAGGCGCTGGAGGCCATTTTTGAAACCAAGGCTACCGATGGCGCCAATAAAATAGAGCCCGGCGCTTTTATGGGTACTGGCGGTATTAAGAACCGCGGATCGCAAAGCAGGGTAATGGCATTTAAAGACGCACAATCCCACTTCGCCTATATGGAGCGCTACACGCAGCAGCCTGTAGTTGGCGTAATGATGTCTCACCTGCAGTCGTCATCACGTGACCTTGGCGTTGTTAAAGCGTTTGGCCCGGATGCTGCCCGCAACTTTTCACTGGTTCTCGACAGGATTTATCAGCGAGCGGTAACCGGCGGGGAGGAAGTCGGCAAGATGAACGATGAGCGCCAGATGGTAGAGCGTATGTTCAACTCGATGGCCGGGCTGAATGGTGCAGCTTCATCCAGCGTGTTCACGTCTGCTGTAGGCGGCCTTCGAAACCTGATGACCAGCGCTATGCTGGGTACCAGCGTACTGACGGCGACAAGCGATCAGGCCATTATGCGCGCCAACGCACAGGCTCTCGGGTTTACTCGCAATGGCATGCGGCTGTCTGCAAATACAATCCGTAATCTGTTCAGCGGGGACGCCAAAAAGGCTAACGCAGAGCTGGGCCTGCTGGTTGACTCTCATGCTGCTGTCGTTTCTAAGATGGGTGGCTTCGACCTCTCTCGCGGCATTACCGGCTGGTTTGCTGAGAAAACACTGAAGTGGTCAGGGCTGATTGCAATGGACCGCGCAAACAAAGCGTCATTCGGCCTGCTGATGTACAAAAACATCGGCGAATTGACCCGCAAATTTAAAACGCTGGATGACGTCAAAGGTTCCGATAAAACCATTCTGGCAAGTAAAGGATGGAGCAATGAAGACTGGTCTATCATGGCAGCGGCAGAGTTGCGGCCAATGACAACTGCCGGGCATATGGGCATGACCCCTGACGCAATTTACGCCGTTCCGGATGAGACCATCGCCAATATTATGGCTGACCGCATCGCCCAGGTTCGCGCCGGTAGCGAAGAGGCATTATCCGCACTTGGTGAATTGCCGCCAGAACGCCTGAAAAAGATGAAACAGGCATTTGATGCTGAAGCAGAGCAGACCATCGCCCGTATGGTTCGCAACGCCCGTGCTGAAGCCGCACAGAAATTACTGGGCATCACTCACGGTGAGATGACCAGCGCAGTGACGACGGCTACGGGGCTGGATACCTATGCCCGCGATGATGCCGGCCAATTATTAAAAAGCTTCATGCTCTTCAAGACCACTCCGTTTGCTGGCTTCCGGCAGTTGGTTAACCGCGCACGTGATCTTGATACAGTGCCAGCTATTAAATTCCTGGCCTCATATATTGCTGGCACAACCCTGGCCGGGATGTTCGCAAACCAGATGAATAGCTTGCTCACTGGCAATGACCCGCTGGATATGACGAAGCCAACAACCTGGGTGCAGGCTCTGCTGAAAGGTGGTTCTTTCGGCATCTACGGTGATTTCTTGTTCCAGGACCATACGCAATATGGATCGAGTATTGCAGCCACCATCGGTGGGCCGGTATTAAGTTTTGCTGAGCAGTTAACCAAGCTGCTAATCACTAACCCACAGAAAGCGCTTCAGGGGGAAGAAACTTCCTTCGGTGCCGATGCGCTAAAAACCGCGCGCATGATCACTCCATTTGCCAACCTCTGGTATGCTAAAGCAATAACCAATCACCTGATCCTGCAACAACTTCAGGAGATGGCAAACCCAGGTTACAACGACAGGGTAAGGGACCGCGCGCAGCGGGAATTTAGCACAACAAGCTGGTGGGAGCCTGGCGCTACAGCGCCACGTAGAGCACCGGATTTAGGAAAGGCGGTAGGTAAATGAATGGTATTTCAGAGATGAGCGACGATTCTTTAAGGGAAAAATATAAAGAGTCAGCACTTATATATGCCGATTGCCAGAGAAAAAAGAATAGGGTTACGGGGATTCTGTTTCTATATGGCGTAATAGCGACCTTATTGCCAGTCATTTTCATTGCAGAAATTCTTATTAATCAAAGAGATTATCTTGTTTTGACAGTGCTCGTTTCTGGGGTTTTGTGCGTCTTGTTGGCTATGAAACGTGAAAAATTAGAAGCGGCAGAAAGAGAGTACCGGTTAAACAACTTATCGGAATTGTCTCTTGAAATGAGCAAAAGGAAATTAATGTGACATGTCACAACGCCACACAACAAAAAGCCCGCGGCGCGGGCTTAGTTCTTCTTGAGTTTTTTCTTCTTCCACCTGGTCGCTAGCCATTCAAATTTTGTATAACTACAGGCCGCATAGCGGCATTTTTTATTTTAGTTGCTTTCTCAGTTGCAGCGCGCAGAAATCAAGATGTGTCTGGAGGTCTCGCATCGACATCTGAGAGCTTGTAACGTAGTTAATAAGCGCAACAAGTTCTGCAAGCGCGCCGCTGACATCGTGCCCGTCTTTGTCCAGCTCCCTGAGTAAATCCATCAAATGCGAGCTCTCAACCAGAGAGCGAACGCCAGCAGGCGTGTGAATTCGCTCCGTGAAACCTTCTTCAAGAGGGTGATGGTACCGCTGCGACATCTCAACAACTCCACAATAACACTGTATGTATATACATATATCAAAACCTTACTACCATTTCCAGTGATGTTTCAATTACCCTTTAGGTAATAATGCCATTCAGCAGTGCACGTTTTATTCATATAGGGGTTTACAGGTAATAGAATGACGGTAGTGCGGTGCGCCGGGCGCTGCGACAATCGGAGATTTCTACATGACGGTCTCAACCGAAGTCGACCATAACGACTACACAGGTAACGGCGTTACCACGTCATTCCCATATACGTTCAGGATTTTCCAGAAGAGTGATCTGATGGTGCAGGTAGCCGACCTGAACGAAAACATCACAGTGCTCACGCTTGACACTGACTACACGGTCACTGGTGCTGGCGGTTATTCTGGCGGCGCGGTAGTGCTGGCGTCACCGCTAGCCAATGGATGGCAAATTTCTATTTCACGCGAATTGCCCGTAACCCAGGAAACGGATCTGCGCAACCAGGGTAAGTTCTTTGCTGAAGTCCACGAAGACGCTTTCGACAAGCTGACGATGCTGATACAGCAGTGTTTCGGATTCCTTCGCCTGGCGCTGCGCAAGCCTACATTCATAGCTAACTACTATGATGCGTTAAATAACAGGATAAAAAATCTTCGTGATCCTTCTCAGGACCAGGATGCTGCAACTAAAAAATATGTTGATAGCAAATCTCAAGGTTCTAATGACTATACTGATATGTTGTTTAGGAGAACATTACATGTCAGAGATGGAGAGACTTTAACGCAATTACCATCTTCAAACCTTAGGAAGGGTAAATTACAGGCTTATGACTCTGCAACCGGAGATAGTTTACCTATTTTCCCGGGAACTGTTGAACAGCAAACGGCTCTAGATCTGCAAAGTGCAGACGGTTTGAAGTACATAGGCCGATGCCCAACAATAGCTGCATTGCGGATTATTGAGCCCACTAAGGAGCTTCAGAAAATTGATGTCGCTGAATACGCGTCTGGCGGCGGAATTGGTGGTGGATACTTTATTTATGATGAGAGTGATACCACAAGCCTTGATGATGGTGGCAGTATTATCGTAACTGCTGGCGGTGCAAGATGGAAAAGAGATACAGACCAGTTGTTGCCAGAGCATTTCAACGCAGTTCCTGGTGCAACTATTAATGTAACTCAGAACTTAAGAAATTATATTTCTGCATCTGCTAATAAAACAGTGGTTTTTAAAAATGGACCATGGCTCATTAATGGTACCCTGGACCTTTCAAGCGTAAGGAAAATCATAGCAGATCCAAGCGGTAAGATTTTTGTCGACCCAGCTGGATTCAGTTCACTATTTTCTGCAAAATATGCATTAACATTTGGTAATCCTGATTTACCGTATGGCAGCGGTAGAGCAACTGCTATAACTATTTCCGGGATTCTTGTTTTAGAGGCTAATAACAGGAGTGAAGCCTTAAACGGAGTTTATGTCAAAGGCGCGCTTTTGAACTTTGAGCACTTAAGAATATCAGGCTTTAATGGTGCTGGTTTTTATGGCGAGGCCATGTGGGATAGTACATTTACTAGTGTATCTTGCGAACTTTGCGGTAATGAAAGCACGTATCAGTTTGGAATATATAGTGGTGGGGATACAAGTAACTGCCTGAATTTTGGAAGAATACAATCAGAGCAAGCGTATCATAAGTGTTTGTCAATCGCTTGTATTAGATCATTCATAGGCCCGATCCATGCTGAGCGTACTTATATTACAACAAGTAATGACGGAACTTCAGGAATCCTTTCAGGATTAAACTACATCAATTTTTACATAAACGTTGGTAATACTACATTATCACAAATGATACATGACTGTGTTACTTCAGGAACAGCACCTGATGGCCGTCCTTTGGCTGCGACTATTCCTTCAGTGGTCCTAAATGTTGACTTTGGGAAGGTGAATTCTTGCTCACTAACTACGTCATATATAACAAGTTCGTTTGGTAGATATTCCAACTTTGATGAGGTTCGCTGTAACAGTTGGTTTTTTGATTCGGCGGATACTATTAACAATACCGTTAGGGCACCGTTTGTTAGTGGGACTCTCCATCCATCACTGAAGACAAAATTTATTGGAGGATTTTTAAATAGTATCGTACCAAACTTTAATGCTGCTAATCTTAGTTTTGATAACATTGACATAAACTCTATGACGTTTTCAAATACCATTCTTGGAAATATTGAGTTTAACAAGTGTAGATTCCCATCTACATATACTATTGCATCTACACAAACACCATCAGGGTACAGTGGGCAAAGTACGATCGGCGAAACGATGTCACCTACAACATTCAATGAATGTGATATTAAAGGAACCGTTACCGGAGCATTCCAGAGTAGAGCTATTTTTAATGGCGGATACATTGGTTCGGTTAATGCTGCATCGAGAGCTGCAATTGAGCTTTATAGAGTTACAATTGGTTCGTTTAATCACCAGGATATAAACAATAGAGGATATATCACAAGGCAATGCAAGTGCGCAAATGTAACGGCATGGCATTATCCAAATGCGATTTATTATCACAAGGGGTTGGTGACTGAGCGTATTGGTGATGACGCAAGTTCATTGGGGCAGCAATTTTTCTGCGCTTCAAACTCTTCTTTTACCTGGACTAAAGGTTATTAAGCGAGGCGATTATGAATATCATTAAAGTTAACAATATTTTTATAATTAAAAATGGTAATCATTACCTTGCAGGTAAATATGACAGTGAAGATACAGCCATGTTTGCAATTGAAAACATAAGCGCTCTAGACCTTGATACTGTATGGAATTATGTATTAGGCACGGAGGATAGATCTCACGTCATAACAACTGAAGATCTAACTCAGTTTTTGAGAGGTGATGAAAGAGGTAATGTAGCAACATAAATTATTACCATTTATTCAGATTCGGATTATTGTGTATGATGAGCCTAACAACTATAGGAGATACATCATGCACAATAAACGGTGGTCACCATGTCTGCATCGCTAACCGCTGACACAATAAATCAGGGGCTTAGCTATGGAGCGCTAGCGGCAGTTATCGCTGGCGTTCCGCCTGAGGTGGCGCTTGGTTCGCTGGCAGGGGCGGTAATTTTTGTTACCTCGGCGGTTGAATATCCTGTCAGGCGCCGCGTTTTGCTGTCACTTGTCAGTTTCCTCTGCGGGCTTCTCTTCTACAAACCAACAGCTTCAATCCTTATCGGGCTTGCCAGCATGATACCGAAAATCACGCCGGACTCTTTTGAAAGAGGAATCGTGTATTCCGCCGGCGCGTTCGTTGCGTCTATCGTGGCGGTTCGGGTTGGCATATGGCTGTATCACCGTTCTGATAATCCACGTGATTTAATTCCGGGAGGAAAAGACGATGACAGGTCATGATCTGTTGCTAATAACCAATGCCCTTATATGCGCAGGAATTGCGGCCAGGGTGATGTTTTTCCAACGCAACGGATCGCGCCACCGCCGATGGGGTGGATGGATTGCCTACTTCCTGATTGTGTCGGCCGCCAGTATCCCGGTGCGTGCTGTTTACTCACTCCTCTATCACTTCCCCATGACCGCAGATCTTTCTGAGGTCGTTATCAATGCTGTGATGCTGGCTGCAGTTCTGAAAACTCGCGGCAACGTCGTGCAAATATTCAAAATATCGAGGTCCCAACATGGACATTAACCAATTCCAGAAAGCTGCTGGTATTAATATGGCGCTGGCGACACGCTGGCATTCGCACATTGTTGCAGCCATGCAAGAGTTTGGCATCAGTAAGCCTGATGATCAGGCAATGTTTATTGCCCAGACCGGTCATGAAAGTACTGGCTTTACCCGGCTGGTCGAGAGTTTCAATTACAGCGTGGCCGGCCTTGCAGATTTTGTCCGCGCCGGTCGGCTAACGCAGGGTCAGGCAAACTCTCTTGGTCGCCGGCAAGGCGAACCATCTTTACCACTGGAGCGCCAGCGCGCGATCGCCAACCTGGTGTATAGCAAACGCATGGGTAACAACGGTCCAACCGATGGCTGGTTTTACCGCGGGCGCGGACTTATCCAGATCACTGGCCTGAACAACTACCGGGACTGCGGCAATGGCCTGAAGGTGGATCTGGTGCAGCAGCCAGAACTGCTGGCGCAGGATGAGTATGCAGCCCGCAGCGCGGCGTGGTTCTTCGCCACCAAAGGCTGCATGAAATACACCGGAGACCTGGTGCGCGTAACGCAAATCATCAATGGCGGGAAGAACGGCATCGACGACCGGCGCACGCGGTACATCACTGCCAGTAAGGTGCTGGCGGTATGATCTGGGTGTTAGTCAAAGCGTACTGGAAACAGTTGCTTATCGTGGTGATGCTTGCTGCTCTGGTGTTCGGCGGCATGGTAGCCTGGAATGTTCACGGTGACAGGCAATACGTCGCCGGGTACGCGCAGGCGAAGGCAGACCGAAAAGCAGAAGATGAGAAAGCCCGTCAACATGACGAACAGGAGAAAGCAACCAATGAACGAGAAGCGCAGCAGAGGATCGACCAGGCGCGCAATGATGCTCTTGATGCTGCCGCTCGCGCTGGCAGGTTGCAGCAGCAGCTCGTTGCCATCCGTGAGCAGCTCAGGCAGTATAACGCCACTGTCGGCGCTGGGTCGTCAGCCGCAGACACCGGAATTTTGCTTGCCGACGTGTTCGAAAAATCTCTCGAACGAAACCGACAACTGGCAGAATACGCTGACCGGGCAGCAGAAGCAGGAAGGGTCTGCGAAAGGCAGTACGATGAACTGACGAAACAGGGTACTGTTCCCCGGTGACGGTATATAAAACGGTATGGAGAATTTATCGTTTTATAAATTTGTTTTCAGTCAATTGGTTACGAGTTCTGTAAATAATTGAGTGGGAATAATTCCTGCTGATAGTTGAACGAAACCCTCTGTTTACAGAGGGTTTTTTTATGTCCGTAATGATGTTTGATGTCGGTTGGGCATATGGTCTGGATTAAAAACGATGCCTGACGATTAGCGAACACGCCATGAAGTCGAGTCAATCAGCAACGTTAAAAGAACGCCGCGACGGGTGAATGTCAATTTTTGCTGCAGTTGCTTACCCTGTCACAGAAAGATAAAGCGGAAGGGCGCGGGTTCTCGAAAGAGCCGTTACATTGGCCGTAGGCGTTATTCCTGGGCTGGAGTGGTTGGCGTCGCGGGAGCATCAATGGTGATGGTCGATTGCTGCGACTCTTGCTTGCCCTGATGATGGTACCAGGCGCCGATAGAGGAGTAGACAAAGCGTCCAAAGAAGAAGAGAAAACTGATAAGTAGTACGATACGGGTCATGCGACGGTTAAATCGATGTCGTTTACGCATACTGGGTGCCTGACTCACAAAAGGTTCCTTGAAGTATACCCGAAGACGGGCAATGGGGCTATTAAGTCATAGTATAGCGGTGGGGTCAATTGTCGGCGGTGTAAAAATCGTAGAGCTAAAACATTACTTAATGTTATATAAGATGAACATCGTATTTACACGGATTTTGGTTGTTGCACAAGGTCGCAAAAAAATAAGTTTTATTAATATTAGCTAAATAGTTTATTGATTTGCGTCAATTGCTTGATTCTGTTGCTCACTAAAATCGACCATCTGTTCCGCATCGTTATTACTTTCGCGGTTAGCCTGGTCGGGTTGGATGCCTGTCTGAATATACTCCGCAGGAGTTGGGGTAATCTGTCGAGCATCTATGAGTATTATTAAACTATACAAACGATATCAGGATAAATGGTGGGCACTACCGCTCGTCTTACCTACGTTGTTGTTGCCATTAGCGCGCGCTGCAAATACATTCGCGAATCTTAACGGTCATACCGTCTTCCTGTATTACCTTCCGCTGGCGCTAGTATTAAGCCTGATGCTATTTTTTGGCTGGGCGGCATTGCCTGGCATTGTTATCGGCTTGCTGCTGACCATTACGCGCGGCATGACCTTTGAGCAGGCCATCGGCGTGTTATTTCATTTTTTGATCCCCGCGGTGCTGTGCTGGGGCGGATATCGTATTTTCGTTCCGCGCCGCCAGCAGATTTCCCACGGCAATGTTGCCCTGATGCCGCATCGATTGTTCTGGCAAATGCTGCTGCCTTCGGTGATTTTTCTCATTATCTCGCAACTTGCGGAGTATCTGGGTCTGCATCCGCGCGCGGCGGAGCTGGTTGGGACGACGCCATTTAGTTTACGATCGTTAATCACTTTTCAGGCGCTGATGGTCGGTTGTCTGACCGGCGTGCCGCTGTGCTATTTTTTGCTGCGCGTTATTCGTAATCCTTTGCATTTACGCGGCTTTATATCCCAGGTGCGTTTACAAATCGACCAAAAAATAAAACCGCTGGAAATTATTGTCTGGGCAATAGCATTGTTAATAATACTGGCTTTATTATTCATGCCGTTAAATGTCAACAGCACGATATTTAGCACAAATTATACATTGTCATTACTTATGCCGGTCATGTTATGGGGAGCGATGCGCTTTGGTTATCGTTTTATTTCCCTGGTGTGGCCGCCGATATTAATTCTGGTCATCCATTTTCATTACAGCTACTTGCCATTTTCCCCCATCTACAATAACCAGCTGGCGATTACCTCCTCCAGCTACCTGGTTTTCTCTTTTATTATCGCTTATATGGCAATGCTGGCGACGCAGCAGCGGATGATCCACCGTCGGGTTCGCAGAATGGCCTTTCTCGACCCGGTCGTTCATATGCCAAATTTGCGCGCCCTGAGCCGGGCGCTAAACCACTCGACCTGGTCGGTACTGTGCTTTTTACGCATGCCAGAGTTGGAGCTGCTCGGGCGGCACTACGGCGTGATGCTGCGAATTCAGTATAAGCAGCAGCTGTCGGAGTATTTGAGTCACCTACTGCAGCCAAACGAAATGGTCTGTCATCTTTCGGGCCATGACCTTGTGGTACGCCTGAATAGCGACGATCATCAAAAACGCATTGTGATGCTGGATGAGCGGATTAAGCAGTTCCGTTTCATTTGGGATGGTATTCCGCTGCAGCCGCCCGTCGGGATCAGCTATTGCAACGTGCGCTCTCCGGTCAAGCATCTGTATTTACTGCTCGGTGAACTGAATAATATTGCCGACATGTCGTTAACCAGCGGACAGCCGGAAAACGTGCAGCGCCGCGGCGCCGTTCACGTTCAACAGGGGCTAAAAGAACGCGTGTCCATGATGAACCAGATCCTGCAGGCGCTGGAGCAGAATCGCTTTCGGCTGATGGCGCAGCCAATTGTCGGCATGCGCGGCGATAGCTATCATGAAGTCCTGTTACGCATGGTTGGCGAGCAGGGCGAGCTGGTTGCGCCGGATAATTTTTTGTCCGCGGCGCACGAATTTGGCCTGGCTTCGCGCATCGACAGCTGGGTTATCGACAATACGCTGGCTTTTATGAACGATAATCGCCATACGTTGCCAGGCATGCGTCTGGCCATCAATCTGTCGCCAGTCTCGGTCAGCCGCAGCCGTTTCCCGGATGAAGTCGAGGAAATGCTGCATCATTATAATATCGAGCCGTGGCAGCTTATTTTTGAACTAACGGAAAACCACTCGCTCAGTAATCCGGAGCAGGCGCAACAAACGCTCGCGCGGTTGCAGGAATTGGGATGCCGGGTGGCGATTGATGATTTTGGCACCGGCTATGCCAGCTATGCGCGGCTGAAAACGCTTAACGTCGACATGCTGAAAATTGACGGTAGCTTTATCCGTAATCTGGTCACCAGTAGCCTGGATTATCAGGTCGTAGCGTCGATTTGCCGGTTAGCGCAAATCAAAAACATGCAGGTAGTGGCGGAATATGTGGAATCGCCGGAGATCCGCCAGGCGGTGATTTCACTGGGGATTGATTATATGCAGGGCTATGACATTGGGATGCCGGTTCCGATAGAACAGCTGGCGTGTGCGGCTGACGTCGCATAAAAAACGGCCGGGCGTATGGCCCGGCCGTTTTTAGTGAAAGAATCCAGCTTTACGCTTCTTCTTCAGTAATTTTCAGCAGCCATTCCGGCACGCCTTCCCAGTATTCTTGCTCTTTCTCCAGATCCAGTAGCACTAACGCGTTCTGGCTAAACCAGTCGTGGGGGAAAATTAATGTCCAGTGATTGGCTTCCGTCTTCAATGTCAGTTTTGGCGGCGTAGTCGTCGCCTGACGCTGATTGTTCAGCAATACGCCCAGACGCAGCAGTTGGATCAGCGGCAAGAATTGTTTTTTCTTAAACAAGGTAAAACGCGGCAGATCATCAAGCTTGATAGCTTTGCGGTGATAGCGCACCAGCGTAGCCATCAGCATCTGCTGCTCCTGATTAAAGCCCGGTAGATCGCTATTTTGCAGGATATAGGCGGAGTGGCGATGCATGCCGCTGTGGTTAATGTTCAGCCCCACTTCATGTAGCATTACCGCCCACTTCAGCAGGGCGGACAGATGCGGATTCGCCAGTTTCGGGTTTTGTTCCTGCCACTGCTCGAGCATCTGAGTGGTGGTCTCCAGTACCCGGCGCGCCTGCTCGCGATCGATATTGTACTGGTTTGCGAGGCTCTGGGCCGTACGGCTGCGAATATCCTGGTGGCGGAAGCGACCTTCCATCTCGTACAGCACGCCTTCGCGCAGCGCGCCGTCGGACAGGCGCAGCTCTTTGATCGCCAGCGCGTCGAATACCCCGCACAAAATGGCCAGACCGGGCGCGAATACCGCTTTACGGTCTTCCGACAATCCCGGCAGGCTTAATGAATCGAAGTTTTTATTCTTCAGCAGTTCACTGACCAGCATTTCAAGGCGTTCTGGGGTAATGAATCCGTCCTTTTCACCCATCGCGACCAGCACTTCGTGCGCTGCTTTGATGGTGCCAGAGGCGCCCAGCGCCACGTTCCACCCCTGAATACGGAATTGCCAGGCCAGCGTTTCCAGTTTCTGCACCGCCGCCAGGCGCGCGCGCTGGAAGTTTTCTTTATTGATAACGCCGCCGGCGAAATAGGCCTGCGAGAAGCTTACGCAGCCCATACGTCGGCTTTCCACCAGGCGGGGCTCGAAATCTTCGCCGATAACGAGCTCAGTCGAACCGCCGCCGATGTCGATAACCAGCTTACGTCCGCGTTCCGGTTGCGTGTGTTCAACGCCCATAAAAATAAGACGCGCTTCTTCGTTACCGGAGATTATCTCGATGGGATAAGGAATGACTTTTTCCGCTCGTTTGAGAAAATCCGCCGCGTTAGCCGCCTGGCGCAGGGTATGCGTCCCGACGATACAAACGCTGGAAGGGGAGAACCCCTGCAGACGTTCAGCAAACAACGACAGGCAGTTCAGTCCGCGAGTAATCGCTTCTTCGCTCAACACCGAGTTTTCATCCAGGCCATCGGCCAGGTGGACGCGCTGCTTCAGGCGACCGATGATCTGCATTGCCCCGTCGACGACACGGGCGATCACCATATGAAAACTGTTCGAACCAAGGTCGACCGCAGCGAACTCCTGCGGCCGAGGTGTTTTTTCGTTTATTGGCATAGGTTAATCGGGTTGTTCGAGTGATTTGAGATAATCGTAAATCGCCATCTGTGCGCGTACTTTGCGACGATTGCCGCGCGGCACGTAGCGATTACTCAGTTCTTTATCAAGATAGCGCGCTTTTACGGTATCGTTGAACAGGATATCGAGAATATCCAGTACGCGTTGCTTCAGACGCGGGTCCAGCAGCGGTACGGCCACTTCGATACGATAGTCGATATTGCGCGTCATCCAGTCGGCGGAGGATAACCACACCTGTTTATCACCGCCGTTTTCAAAACAATAGACCCTGTCGTGCTCAAGGAAACGGTCAACGATACTAATAACGCGAATATTTTCGCTAATCCCCTCAAGACCCGGGATCAGCGAGCACATGCCGCGGATGAGCAGGTTCACCGGTACGCCGGTGCTGGAGGCGGCGTAGAGTCTGTCCACCAGCCCTTTATCGACCAGGTTATTTAATTTAAGCGTAATTCCGGACGGTTGCCCATTCTGCGCATTGGCGATTTCGCGATCGATCATTTCATACAGCAGACGACGCGAGTTCTGCGGCGATACGAGCAGGTAGTCGAAGCTGACGGGTCGGTAAGGGTTTTCGATAAAGTTAAATACGCGACGGACTTCATTGGTGATGCGCGCGTCGGCAGTGAGTAATGAATAGTCGGTGTAGATACGAGCGGTTTTCTCGTTGAAGTTGCCGGTGCCGATATGTGCATAACGTACTACCTCATCGCCTTCTTTACGTGAAATGAGGAATAGTTTGGCGTGGATCTTCAGCCCCGGCGCCGAGAAGATAACGTGTACGCCGGCTTCAGTCAGACGTTTAGCCCAATGAATATTGGCCTCTTCATCGAAGCGCGCCTGCAGTTCAACCACCACGGTCACTTTTTTACCATTGTGGGCGGCGTGGATCATCGAATCGATAATCCGTGAATCCTTAGCGACGCGGTAAATATTGATTTTGATTGCCAACACGCTTGGATCGAACGAGGCCTGACGCAGCAGTTCAAGCACGTGCTCGAAGGTATGATACGGATAGTAGAGCAGTACGTCGCGTTCGCGGATGGCGTCAAAGCCGTTGCGGAATTTATCGAACCACAGGTGGCGCAGGCGCGGCATCGGTTTGTTGACCAGGTTGGCCTTGCCAACATTCGGGAAACCGATAAAGTCTTTAAAGTTGTGATAACGCCCGCCCGGCAGCATTGAATCGTAGTTGGAGATGGAGAGCTTATCGCGCAGCATTTCAACCATCGCGTCCGGCATATCGCGCTGGTAGACAAAACGTACCGGCTCGGCGGTTAAGCGCTGCTTCAGGCTCGAGGACATCAGTTCCATCAGGCTCGATTCCATTTCGTGTACCAGATCGTACTCGGCATCACGGGTCATTTTCATCGAGTATGCATTAAGGGCATCGTAGTCAAAGAAACCCTTGAAGATATCATCCAGGCAGTAACGCAGAATGTTATCCAGCAGAATCATTGGTTTGCGGCGTCGCGGCGTTTCCGGCGGCAGGTTCACAAAGCGCGGCACCTTATCGGATGGAATTTCCAGCAGCGCGTAGTTAATGGTATCGCCGCGGATAATCTCCACCGCCAGATAGGTGTAATCATCTTTCAGGAATTGAACCAGATCCGTTTCGCGATTGATCAGAATCGGCGAAATATGCTGGCGAAGATACTGTTTGAAGTAGTTGCGCAGCCAGGACTGCTGATTAACGGACAGCTGGCGTTCGTTAATCAGGAAGATCTGATTACGCGCCATTTCCAGCAGCAGTTCATTATAAAGACCATCAAATTCCTGATCGGCCTTGAGCACGCGGGCCTGGATTTTACCTAACAGATGACGTGAATGGGCGGTACTACCTTGTTCTTCACTGATAAGAATGCGTCGCTTAAGTTCAGCGAAGCGCACTTTGTAAAACTCATCAAGGTTATTGGAGTAAATTCCTAAGAAGCGCATGCGCTCGATAAGCGGGTTACTCTTGTCCGCCGCTTCCTGAAGTACGCGCTCGTTAAAGGACAACCAGCTGAGTTCTTTTTCGATGTATAGCTTTTCCTGGCCCATTACAACTCACACTCCGGATCATTGACGTCGCTTTTTCATTATGGCGAGCTTTGCCATTGAATGTCCAACTATGTCAAAGCAATATGACAGTTTTCTTTCAATCGGATGTCAGGAAAAAGCGGACGCGTTTGTTTGCTTACGTTATGTTCAGTCAGGGGCGAAATGGAGGGCGAAACGATGTGGGAAACGCGGGCGCTGGAGCTCAATAATCAGGACATCTGGCACTGGCCGTCGGCCTGCCGGTTGATTGAATACGCAATTGAGCATGATTTTAATACCGTGGTGGTGGGGCAGGCCGAGCTATTTGGCAAGCTGGTTGCGCCACAGGGGTATACGCCTTTTGACTATAACGACCGCTTGTCGAGCCAACAACGAGCGCGCTGTATCTATCTCAATCGCCTGGCGTTGCGCTGTCGTGAGCAGGGGTTGCGATTTTATCTGCAGGCGAAAGAACTTAGCTTTCCCACCGAACTGTTATTAGCGCATCCGGAACTGCTGGATACCCCGCGCGGGGTGCGTTTTGATGTCGATTTCTGGAGCCGCTGGTTAACCGACAAAATCCGCGCCGTGTGCCAAAGCGTGCCGGCGCTCACCGGTTTGATTATTGCACTCTCCAGTACCGACGGTTTACTGCCGATCTCTCGCCCGCAGTGGGTCAGGCAAAGCGACGGTCTTCGCCAGCCGGCGCAAAGCTTGATGCTCTATCGTCGCTGCTTTAATGCCCTGAGTCAGGCGGTAGCCGCGCAAAATAAGCATCTGGTACTGCGAGTTTTCCCCGCCAGCAATGACGATCTCAGCGTCGTACTGGATGCGATTGAACCGCTGCCGCCTGCGGTTTCGGTATCGATAAAACTCACGCCGGAACGTTTCTGGCCTGCTTTCCCGAATAATCCGGCGCTGTTGGCGGTGCAGACGCGGGATGTGTGGATCGATATCGATCTTGCCGGAGAGGAAGTGGGATGGGGGGTCATGCCATTTTTACGTATTGATGAGCTGCAGGGGCGGCTGTTGTGGTGCCAGAGCCGCAATCCGCGCATTACCGGCGCTATTTGTAAAACCAGTTGGGAAAGTATCGATAATCACTGGATCCCTGCGACGCTAAGCGAATGCAACCTCTTCGCCTGTAGTCAGTTGCTGGGCGAAGGGGCGGTAAAAAATCAGCAGCAGTTACTGGTGCAATGGCTGGTGCAACGTTACGGCTGGTGTCCGTCAGCCGATGTCGCGCAGCAGTTCCAGTTGCTGCTTGAACAGGCCACGCAGACGCTCTACCAGTCAATATATGTGCGTGACCACGTTTTCCATCGCCATAGCCAATTGCCTGAAAGCTACGGCCAGGCGGTGTGGAGCCTTTACGGACAACTGGCGCGTAGCCACTGGTTACCCGGTTCGGCGCAGGATATCCACTTCACCCGCGATGACCCGCAGAAGTCGATGGCGAATCTCACGCAAATCGCGCAAGAAAAAGATGAAGTCGCAGCCAGCGCGCAGCAGTTGGGAATAGCGGCGCAAGCGTTCGCTCTCACCGCGGATTTTCCCGCCGCGCTGGCGCTTCGGTGGCGTGAAGAGTGGCAGGGACTGCCGCTCTATTGTCAGTTATTTACCCATGCGCAAAAGGCCTTCTTTACCCTGCACTATGCCCGAGAGGTGGAAAACAGCTGGAGCATGCGGGAAATTTGCCATATCAACGTGCAGGCGTTATATCGCTGCGCATCGGAAATGGAAACGCTTTGTCAGCAGATTGGCGAGGCCTCGCCGGCGTTTTACGTGATGTTCGATCCTGTACGAGCACGTAATCTGGCGGATAGCCTGAGCACCGAACTGGCGGCGCTCAGGTAACTGCATTAAAGGGTGCGACGTAGGGCTTCAACCAGGCACAGTATCGCCATTGCCTGGCCGTAGGGCATGGCGGTCAGGGGGATATTACGATAGTGGTCGAGGTCCTTGCCCATCGCTGTGCCAAACGACACCTGCGTTAACTCTCCTTGCGGCGAGATATGTTCGATTATCCCCCGGCAGGCCCGCTCGGCGACCGGCAGAAACGCGTCGTCGAGGTAGCCGAGGCGCACCGCCTTGAAAATACCCGCGGCAAATCCCGCCGTCGCAGAGGCTTCCAGATAACTATCCGGCTCGTTGAGCAGCGTCGGCCATAGGCCGTTTTCGGCCTGGCAGCGGGCAAGGGCGCTGACCTGAATCTGCAGAGTATTTTGCAACTGGCGGTAAAAGGCGTCGTGCTCGTCGAGATCGAGCATCTCCAGTAGCTCCGGTATCGCCAGCGTTATCCAGCTATTGCCGCGAGCCCACAGCGCGCCGGCGAAATGGTGTCTGCCGTTGAAATGCCAGCCGTGAAACCACAGGCCGCTTTGGCGGTCGCTTAAATAATGCAGGTGCTGCAAAAACTGAAATTTCGCCTCTTCTAGCCAGCGCGATTTACCAAACATTTTGCCGAGCATCGCCAGCGGCAGCACCGCCATCATTAGCGTATCGTCCCAGATTTGTTGATGATGGGGAGCCTCATAGGTGACGTGCTGCAGGCAGCCTTCATCGGTACGCGGCATCTGGCGATATATAGCGTCTCCCCAGCTTTCCAGGTAGGCGCGCCAGTCGCTGCGAGGCGTCTGTTGATAGCGCAGCGCCAGGGTTAAAAACGGGCAAGCGGTATTGATGTTTTTTTCCGGCGTGCCCTCGGCGAAGCGGGCGCTAAACCAGCCGTCAATAAGTTCACGAGCCCGAAGCGATCCTGTCAGTTGCTGGTAGCGAAACAGGCCAAACAGGGCGATGCCATGCGTCCACTCCCAGCCGTCCCAACCTTTGGTGTCAACCACCCGGCCATCCGCCAGCCGTTGCAAATACTGGCCGCTATCGTCGGTAATCGCGGTTAAGTTGCCGATTAGCGCTTCGATGAGTGACTGTAATTCAGGACGGTTGTTTTTCTGCGACATAGTGATTTCCTTGAGAAGAAACGGCGGCGCGTTGCCAGCGATCGTTGCGATGTGGATGGCCGGTCAATAGCTCGATGGTTTCGCGTGCCAGCGGGCTGGCATCCTGTGGATGACCACCGGCGCGCAGACGCTCCAGTTCGCTAATCAGGATTTGATGTCGCGGCTGGCTCAAGCGAAAACGAAACGCGCCATACATCGCCAGTAGGGCCAGCAGGCCGGGGCCAACGAGGAATACCCACCAGATGCCATTCAGCGCGGCGGTATTCTGCGTTTCGGCGCCTTTGGTGAATCCAAAGGCTTCCAGCGCCAGGCCGACGATAAACAGCGCCAGCGCCTGGGAGAATTTGCGCGTCAGCATCATCACCCCTGCGTAGATCCCTTCACGCCGCACGCCGGTGTAGGCTTCATCGATATCGGGCAGGAAATTGTAGACATTCCATGGGATGAGATAGGTGCCGCCGCGGGCGATCCCCATCACGATTGCGCCGCCGAGCAGCAGCCAGGAAAGATGGCTGAAAGAAGCGGTCAATTGGCTGAACCACAGTAGCGCGCAGAGGATCAGCGCGATGGCCACCTTATAGGCGTTGCCGTTGCCGACGCGGATGCAAAGCCAGGTAAATAAAGGGATCGCGAAGAACTGAAACAGCGTCATCAGACTCATGGCCTGCGAAGCCAGCGAGGTGCCGACACGTAGCACGTAGGTCATATAGTGCATAAACAGAGAGCCGAAAATATCCAGCGCCACCGCGCCGCCGACGTACATCATGATATGAATACGGAAGGTCCGCAGACGGAAGGTCGAGGCCATTTCCCGATACAGCGAACGCAGCGTTTTGCCTAAACCTTGCTGCGTCTGCGGCGGCGGGAGGTTGTCGCGCTCCCACGTACCGCGCCAGACGAAGATCCACGGCAAGGCAAAAAGCAGGGCGAAGATAATGCCGATATAGAGAAACGCCTGCGATTTATCGGCGACGTTGGCCATGATTTGCCCGGGGATCAGCGCCGCGAGAAAGGCTGTCGCCTGAGCGAATAACATTCGCGCGCCGGACATTTTCGAGCGCAAATCATAGCGGGTGGTCATCTCTGCAGGCAGCGTATCGTAAGGCACCATCAGCAGGGTGAAGACGGTGCTGAATAGTAGATAGGTACCAAGGTACCAGGCGTAGCCAAAACCACTTATCCACATCAGAGCGAAACAGAGCGATAGCGGCGCGCCGAGAATGAAGAAGATCCGTCGCCGTCCCCAACGGGTGCGAATGTTGTCGGTAATGTAGCCCATCACCGGATCCGTGATGCCGTCCCAAATCTTGGCGATGGCGAAAATAGAGGCCGCGGCGGCGGGTGAGAGCCCGGCGACTTCGATATAAAAGTAGAGCAGCCACAGGCCGGTGATGGTCATCGCGCCGCTGCCGAAAATATCGCCCATCCCCCAGCAGAGGATGTTGCGGGTTTTGACTTCTCGTTGCGGGGTCACTGTCCTCGTCATGAGCGTATCTCTTTGGTAAGGAATGCGAGGTTGCACAGTAAAAGAGGGGGAGGGGGGCGAGAATCCCGACAGTCGGTTTTTCGTACCGTTCTGCGAGCAGCATGCCAAATGGCGACAAAATGAAATAAATCCCGTGATGCTGCTCACATATGCTGCGGTTTAAGAGGGCAATAACTGTGATAACGGCCCTGTTTTCATTTTTTTCGCCGGTAAATTATGCGCGTTATCTCACGTTTTTCCTCTGAGCGTGACGGGGAATGTGAAAGGGTACGCAGATATTTCCGCGGTAGTGATTTCGACCCTACGCTGAGGGCGAGAGAGATGGTGAGATAGCCAATACGTTGATTTCCAGGACATGCTATGAACATTTATCTTTCGCAGCGCCATCCCCATGCGGATGGCGTGACGCCGGATACCGAACTTTTTCAACAGGCGCTGGACGAACTGGCGCAGGCAGGCGGCGGCCAGTTGGTAGTTGATTGCGGCAGGTACGCGCTTGGCGGTTTGCGGATAGGGTCGAACACCTGTCTGTGGCTGTCGCCGGGGGCCGAGCTTATCGTTAGCGAAAACTATGATGACTTTGCTCAGGCGACGGCGCTGAGCCGGGCGGAATCTTCAGATCGGGCCTTTCTGTATGCTGTGGATGCACAGAATATTACCATCTGCGGCGGCGGCGAGATTTACGGCAGCGCTGACGGCTGGTTCTCCCGTGGCGTTGATGCCATGGGCTACCGCACGCCAGCCAGGGCGCGCCCGCGGATCATTTTGCTGGAGAATTGCCGTCGCGTCCGGCTGGAAAATATCACCGTACGACACGCCCCGATGTGGACAATCCATCTGGTCTCCTGCACGGGCGTGGTGGTTGACGGCGTTACCGTCGACAATGATTTGACGATGGCTAATACCGATGCGCTGGATATTGACAGCTGCCAGCAGGTCCATATCGCCAATAGCTATTTCAGCGCGGCGGATGATGCCATCTGTTTGAAAACCACCGATAAACCTGAGCGCATCCAGCGACCGTTGCGTCAGGTAACCATCGTTAACTGCACGCTGCGCTCGAAAAGCTGCGCCTTTAAAATTGGTACTGAAACCTGGCGGGATATTGAAGATGTGCTGGTGAGTAACTGCACTATCTTTGACTCCAATCGCGGCATTGGCCTGATATCCCGCGACGGCGGGCGGATACGGCGGATGATTTTTAGCAGCATTGCTTTTGATTGCGTGAGCGCGCCGGCCTGTCATTGGGGCGAGGCGGACCCTGTTTTCCTTTCCGCGCGCCGTCGCGATCCGGCGATTGAACCCGGCGAAATATCACAGATCCAGTTCCGCGGGCTGGTTGGCGAGTGCGAAGGCGCGATAAACCTGCATAGTGAAACGCCAGGTCAGATCCGGCGCATTCTGTTTGACGGCGTGCAGCTAACCCAGAAGCTGAACCTGGCAGCGGAGCAGGGGCTTTATGATATCCGCCCGCCGTGCAATCCGATGTCGCCGACCGGGATGGGGATTGATAACGCCTGGTGTTTGAATCCGCAAAGCGGCCGCGTTTGGGGTGTCGAGCCTTATCCCGGCGGTTTGCCGGTACTGTATGCTAACGGCGTAGCGGGTCTGACACTGCGCGAATTTGATTATCAGCGCCCGACCCCATTACCGGCAGCCTGGAACCCTAACGCGCTATGTCTGGAAAACGGAGATAATTAGCGAGGAAACAAGAGAGGAAGTTGCCCCGGCGATTGCTCCGGGGCCAGAACAAGTTATTCTTCAGCGGCATAGCCCTGCGGCGGCAGCTTGCGATTATCCAGCCACGCAGAGTTAGCTTCCATACGCAGGCGACCATCAACAAACCAGCTCACCACCAGCGGGTAGATATCGTGCTCCTGCGCCTGAACGCGGGCGGTAACGTCATCTTCGCTGTCTTCCGGAAATACCGGTACCCGAGCCTGTAAGATCACCGGCCCGCCGTCGAGCTCGTCGGTGACGAAATGCACCGAGGTGCCATGTTCCTCATCACCGTTTTCCAGCGCCTGGCGATGAGTATGCAGCCCTGGATATTTCGGCAGCAGAGAAGGATGGATATTCAGCAAGCGCCCCTGATAGTGGTCAACAAACGCTGGGCTAAGGATGCGCATATAGCCTGCCAGCACCACCAAATCCGGTTGAAAGGCGTCGATTTGCTGCATCAGCTCGCGGTCGAAGGCCTCGCGGCTATCAAACGCTTTCGGCGAGAGCGCAAAGGCCGGAATACCGGCCTCGCGGGCGCGCTCAAGGCCGAATGCTTCGGCCTTATTGCTGAATACCGCACGCAGGGTGCCGTTGATTTGCTTCCGGGCGCAGGCATCAATAATCGCCTGTAAATTACTGCCGTTACCGGAAATCAGCACCACAATGTTTTTCATTCAATGACCACACGTTGTTCGGCATCGGATGCCTTGATATAACCGATTTTCCACGCGTTTTCACCCTGCTCGTTCAGCAGGGCGATAGCTTTATCCGCCTCGGCTGCCGGGAGCGCGACCAGCATGCCGACGCCGCAGTTAAAGGTGCGGTACATTTCGTGGCTGCTGACATTACCGGCGGTTTGCAGCCAGTTGAAGACTTCCGGCCACTGCCAGGATGACTCGTCGATCACTGCCTGGGTGTTGTCCGGCAGTACGCGCGGGATATTTTCCCAGAAGCCGCCGCCGGTCAGGTGGGCGATAGCGTGGACGTCGACATTGGCAATCAGATTCAGAATCGATTTGACATAAATACGGGTCGGCGCCAGCAGGTGGTCGGCCAGCGGTTTGCCGTTGAGGTCGGTGGTCTGTGGGTCAACGCCGCTGACTTCGATAATCTTACGTACCAGCGAGTAGCCGTTAGAGTGCGGGCCGCTGGAGGCAAGCGCGACCAGTACGTCGCCGTCAGCCACTTTGCTGCCGTCGATGATTTCTGATTTTTCTACCACGCCGACGCAGAAACCGGCCACGTCATAATCTTCACCATGGTACATACCCGGCATCTCTGCCGTTTCGCCGCCAACCAGCGCGCAGCCGGACTGTAAGCAGCCTTCGGCGATGCCGTTGATGACGCTTGCCGCGGTGTCTACGTCCAGTTTACCGGTCGCGTAGTAGTCAAGGAAAAATAGCGGCTCGGCGCCCTGAACCACCAGGTCATTAACGCACATGGCGACCAGATCGATACCGATAGTGTCGTGACGTTTAAGGTCCATCGCCAGACGCAGCTTGGTGCCGACGCCGTCGGTGCCGGAGACCAGTACCGGTTCGCGGTATTTCTGCGGCAGAGCGCACAGCGCGCCGAATCCGCCCAGTCCGCCCATCACTTCCGGGCGACGGGTTTTCTTCACCACGCCCTTAATACGGTCGACGAGAGCGTTGCCTGCATCAATATCCACGCCGGCATCTTTATAGCTGAGAGAGGTTTTATCGGTCACTGCGAAGTCTCCACGCGTTTGCGGTAGCAAGAAAAATCGGCGCAATTCTAACAGGGAAAGCAAACGTTTGCGAGCCTGCTTTACACTCGATTTAAAACGGCTTACAGATGAGCAAATTTGATACTGTTCACGAAAATGAAACCGGGTACAGTCTTCTGCTTGCCTCGCCTTTAATGAATGATCATTATGCCAATGAAACCGGTTTCTGTTTGGTGAAAAGCGCATAACGATCGTCTATAGGGAGAGTATATGTCCGGATTCAAAGAAGGTTTTCTGTGGGGCGGCGCGGTAGCGGCGCATCAGCTTGAGGGCGGCTGGCAAGAAGGAGGGAAGGGGGTTAGCGTTGCTGACGTGATGACCGCAGGCGCCCACGGGGTGCCGCGTACGATCACCGACGGCGTACTGCCTGGTCATAACTATCCCAACCATGAGGCAATTGATTTTTATCATCGTTATAAAGAAGACGTAGCGCTGTTTGCCGAACTGGGATTTAAGTGTTTCCGTACTTCAATTGCCTGGACGCGCATTTTTCCGCTGGGTGATGAACTGGAGCCCAATGAAGCGGGCCTGCAATTCTATGACGATCTGTTCGACGAGTGCCTGAAATATGGTATCGAACCGGTGATCACGCTCTCCCATTTTGAGATGCCTTACCACCTGGTGACTGAATACGGCGGCTGGAGCAACCGTAAACTCATTGATTTCTTTGTCCGCTTCGCGAAGGTAGTGTTTACCCGCTATCAGCACAAAGTGAAGTACTGGATGACCTTTAACGAGATCAACAACCAGGCCAACTTCCATGAAGATTTCGCCCCCTTTACCAACTCGGGCCTGAAGTATCAGCCCGGCGAAGACCGTGAACCGGTGATGTTCCAGGCCGCCCATTATGAACTAGTCGCCAGTGCGCTGGCGGTAAAGGCGGCACGCGAGATTAATCCGGGGCTGCAGATTGGCTGTATGATCGCGATGTGTCCTATCTATCCGCTCACCTGCGCGCCGGACGACATGATGATGGCGATGAACGCCATGCATCGTCGTTACTGGTTTACCGATGTGCATGTACGCGGTCGCTATCCGCAACATCTGCTCAACTACTTCGCGCGCCGCGGTTTTACGCTGGATATTACCGACGCCGACCGCCGGGCATTACAAGAGGGCTGTGTCGACTATATTGGTTTTAGCTACTATATGTCCTTCGCCACCAAAGCGACTGACGATAATCCGCACCTGGATTACGACGAAAGCACCAGCCTGGTCTCCAACCCGTACGTGAAGAAATCGGATTGGGGCTGGCAGATTGACCCGGTTGGCCTGCGCTACTCGCTCAACTGGTTCTGGGATCATTATCAACTGCCGCTGTTTATCGTTGAAAACGGCTTTGGCGCCATTGACGTGCGTGAAGCGGACGGCAGCGTGGACGACCAGTATCGTATCGATTATCTCAGCGCCCATATTGCCGAAATGAAAAAAGCGGTGGTGGAAGATGGCGTCGACCTGATGGGGTATACCCCGTGGGGCTGCATCGACCTGGTCTCCGCCGGTACCGGGGAGATGAAAAAGCGCTATGGATTTATCTTTGTTGATAAAGATAACGAAGGTCGCGGTACGTTGGCCCGCAGCCGGAAAAAATCTTTTGCCTGGTATCAGCAGGTTATTGCCAGTAACGGCGAAAACCTGTAGTTGCCAACAAGCGTAGCGTTGCCAGATATAAAAGCCGAAGGGGAACCTCCGGCTTTTTTTGTTTGTTTTATAATGTGTAACAATCCATAAATCACTTTGTTTGATATACGTCAAGCAAGATGGGTATGGCGCAATCCGCAAAAAGCGGTATAATCCCGCGATTTTTTTTGTGGCTGCCCCTCAGAGGAGAAAGAGAATGAAGATCGTGGAAGTGAAACATCCACTCGTCAAACACAAGCTGGGCCTGATGCGTGAGCATGACATCAGTACTAAACGCTTCCGTGAACTCGCCTCAGAGGTTGGTAGCTTACTGACCTACGAAGCAACCGCCGATCTCGCTACCGAGCGTGTCACCATCGAAGGCTGGAACGGTCCGGTCGAAGTTGAGCAGATCAAAGGTAAGAAAATTACCGTGGTGCCTATCCTGCGTGCCGGTCTGGGGATGATGGAAGGCGTGCTGGAGCACGTGCCGAGCGCGCGTATCAGCGTCGTGGGTATCTACCGTGATGAAGAAACGCTGGAGCCGGTTCCTTATTTCCAGAAGCTGGTTTCTAACATTGACGAGCGTATGGCGCTGGTGGTTGACCCGATGCTGGCAACCGGCGGTTCGATGATCGCGACTATCGACCTGCTGAAAAAAGCGGGCTGCTCGAGCATTAAGGTGCTGGTGCTGGTGGCGGCGCCGGAAGGCATTGCCGCGCTGGAGAAAGCGCATCCTGACGTCGAGCTGTACACCGCGTCCGTCGACCAGGGCCTCAACGAGCACGGATACATTATTCCGGGCCTCGGCGATGCCGGCGATAAGATTTTCGGTACCAAATAAATGATGAAGTGATAAAAAGCCGACTTTGAGAGTCGGCTTTTTTTTGAATAAATCACGCCCACAACAAATAACAAACGACTCTCAGAGGACAACATTATGACGCGCCGTGCAATCGGGGTGAGTGAAAGACCGCCGCTTTTACAGACAATCCCGCTTAGTTTGCAACATCTGTTCGCCATGTTTGGCGCAACGGTTCTGGTGCCAATCCTGTTCCACATTAACCCGGCTACCGTACTGCTGTTTAACGGCATCGGTACGCTGTTGTACCTCTTTATCTGTAAAGGCAAAATTCCGGCCTATCTGGGGTCGAGCTTCGCCTTTATCTCCCCGGTGTTACTGTTGTTGCCGCTGGGTTATGAAGTGGCGCTCGGCGGCTTCATTATGTGCGGCGTCCTGTTCTGCATCGTCTCCTTTATTGTCAAAAAAGCCGGTACCGGCTGGCTGGATGTGATGTTCCCGCCGGCGGCGATGGGCGCCATCGTGGCGGTTATCGGCCTGGAACTGGCGGGCGTGGCGGCGAATATGGCCGGGCTGCTGCCGGCTGACGGTCAAGCTCCCGACAGCAAAACCATTATTATTTCGATGGTAACGCTGGCGGTGACGGTTTTTGGTTCCGTACTGTTCCGCGGTTTCCTGGCGATTATCCCGATTCTTATCGGCGTGCTGGTGGGCTATGCGCTCTCCTTCGTGATGGGCGTAGTCGATACGACGCCTATCGCCGAAGCGCACTGGTTCGCATTGCCGACCTTCTACACCCCGCGCTTTGAGTGGTTTGCCATTTTCACCATTCTGCCTGCCGCGCTGGTGGTCATTGCCGAGCACGTGGGGCACCTGGTGGTGACCGCCAATATTGTTAAGCGCGACCTGATCCGCGATCCGGGTCTGCACCGCTCGATGTTCGCCAACGGGCTGTCGACGATTGTCTCCGGTTTCTTTGGCTCGACGCCAAACACCACCTACGGTGAAAATATCGGCGTGATGGCGATTACCCGCGTATACAGTACCTGGGTTATTGGCGGCGCGGCGATTATCGCGATTCTGCTCTCCTGCGTCGGCAAGCTGGCGGCGGCGATTCAGATTATCCCGGTACCGGTGATGGGCGGCGTTTCTCTGCTGCTGTACGGGGTGATCGGCGCATCCGGTATCCGCGTGCTGATCGAATCAAAAGTCGATTACAGCAAAGCGCAGAACCTGATTCTGACCTCAGTTATTCTGATCATCGGCGTGAGCGGCGCCAAGGTGCATATTGGCGCGGCGGAGCTGAAAGGCATGGCGCTGGCGACGATCGTCGGTATCTGCCTGAGCCTGATCTTTAAACTGATCAGCGTCCTGCGTCCGGAAGAAGTGGTGCTGGACGCCGCGGATAGCGAAGAAGCGAAATAACGATCCTGATACCGGGCAGCGATCCTGCCCGGTTCTCTCCGGACCTAAAACTGTGTTAAACTCTTCGCGTTTTTCTGTAAGCCTATGTTGAGGTCCATCTGAACGCTCCGGCACAGCTCTCTTTGCCACTCTATCTTCCTGACGACGAAACGTTCGCGAGTTTCTGGCCGGGTGATAATCCTTCCCTACTTGCCGCTCTGCAGAACGTACTGCGGCAGGAACACAGCGGATACATCTATATCTGGTCACGCGAAGGCGCGGGGCGTAGCCACCTTTTGCATGCCGCCTGCGCTGAGCTATCCCAGCGTGGCGATGCCGTCGGCTACGTGCCGTTGGATAAGCGCACGTGGTTCGTGCCGGAAGTGCTGGACGGCATGGAGCAACTGGCGCTGGTGTGTATCGATAACATCGAGTGCGTGGCGGGGGATGAGCCCTGGGAGATGGCTATCTTTAATCTCTATAACCGTATTCTCGAATCAGGTAAAACTCGCCTGCTGATCACCGGCGATTGCCCGCCGCGGCAGCTGCATCTCGGCCTGCCGGATCTCGCCTCGCGCCTTGACTGGGGCCAAATCTACAAGCTGCAACCGCTGTCGGATGAAGATAAGCTGCAGGCGCTGCAGCTGCGCGCCAGATTACGCGGTTTCGAGATGCCGGAAGACGTCTGCCGTTTCCTGCTCAAGCGGCTGGATAGAGAAATGCGCTCGCTGTTTATGACGCTCGATCAGCTGGATCACGCGTCGATTACCGCCCAACGAAAACTGACGATCCCATTCGTTAAAGAGATCCTGAAGCTTTAGGCCGAAAGCGACGCCAACTCCTGCTCTGCCAGGCCGGTTAGCTGCGCCACCAGCGCGGGGGCGAGGCCGCTACGTAACATCGCGGCGGCGATACGTTTTGCTTCTTCTTGCCGACCTTCTTGCCGGCCCTGAAGCAGACCGCGCTCCAGGCCTTGCTGCTCGAGATATTCTGCAATAGTCATCAGCGTCTCCTTATGTTGCGGCGTCCGGCGCGCCAGCTCACGAATAAACTTTATCGGTTCGCGGCTATTTCCCGCGAGCACCAGGTAGTGCATTAGCGCCTGCACCTGTGTTTGCGTGGCTAATCCAGTCAATAATAATTCGCCCAGCTTGTCGAGTAACTGCGCCAGATCGCGTTGTCGAATATGTTTTTGCAGTAATTCCAGCGTTGCAATACGTTGATGAGTGGCGATTTCATCATCCGGTATGACGGTGATATCCGCCAGTGGAAATTCGCCGTGGTAGAGCGTGGTCGCCAGCTCCGGCGCGGCAAACTCATCCAGCCAGCGCATAGAAAACGGATAGGGCGTCACCAGGCCGTGATAGAAAAGAACCGGGATCACCAGGGGGAGTTTTTCGTGTCCGGCATCAAGGTGGCGCTGCATGACGGCGACGGCGTAGCGCATCAGGCGAAAGGCCATATGTCGGTCGGGGCTGCTTTGATGTTCGATCAGCGCGTAAATATAGCCGTCGCCCGCGGTGGTTTGCAGCGAGTAGAGAATATCTGAGTAGTAAGGTCTGAGATCTTCTTCGACAAAATTACCCGATTCTAAATGTAGCGTACGCAGATCGCAGATCTCCTTTAGTGCTTCAGGAAGATACAACTGGAGAAAATCGCGCGCGGTATCCGAATGGGAAAGATAGGTTTTAAATACTGCGTCATGCGGCGTGGAAATAGCTTTATTCATTGGCAATCCGTCCAGTGGATTCAGGTGATGGACGGACAGTAGCACTACTGCGCGAGGCGAGGGGATTGGCCTGTTTTTTCTGGAAGCGGCCACGAAAAAAATCGCGCCGCGGGCAACACCGGCGGCGCGTAGGGGTTAGCTGACGATTTCCAGCACCTGTTCCGGCGGGCGGCCGATACGCGCCTGGCCGTGGCTGACCACGATGGGCCGTTCGATAAGTTTCGGGTTCTCGACCATGGCCTTAATCAACGCCTCTTCGCTGAGCTGTGGGTCGGCGAGATTGAGCGACTTATACAGATCTTCTTTCTGGCGCATCAGTTCACGGGCGCTGCTCATATTGAGCATTTTCAACAGCTGGCGCAGCGTCACGGCATCCGGCGGTGTCTCCAGATACAGCACCACTTCAGGGTCGATGCCGTTGGCTTTCAGCAGGCTGAGCGTGTCGCGGCTCTTCGAGCAGCGCGGGTTGTGGTAAATTTTTACCGCGTCAGACATGTGGTCTCCTTACATTTTCTGATAGGGGCGGAATCTTTCCTGCAGCTGGCGCAGCTGGTCGATGCGAGCGTCGTAGCGCGCCTGCTGCAAACTGCCCAATTTCACTTGCGAACTGGCGCTGCTCAGCAACGAGATGGCCTGGTCAAGCCTACCGGCCAGCGCCATGCCTTCGGCCCGCGCCGCCAGCTCCTGGTCGCGATGACCCAGGGCGCCTTCCGCCTGCGCCAGCAGGTCCCAACCGTTGCCGTCATCTTTATTATTAAAGGTGTAGCGATTGAGAATGGTAGCGGCTTCCGCCGGCTGCCCGCCCTGCAGATAGGCGTTGGCCAGGTTCAGCTGCAGGACCGGATCGGTGCGGATCTCTTTGGCGTTTTTCAAGCGGTTAATCGCGTCAGTGGTCTTTTTCTGTCCAAGATCGATATCGGTGGCAAGGTCAAGATACCAGGGATTTTGCGGATCGGCGCTGAGTAGCGGCTGTAGCGTTTTGCGCGCCTGATCGTAGTTATTGCTCTCCATGGCCAATAGCGCGCGGCCATACAGCGCGGCGTGCTGCTCGCGGATATTGCCTTTCGACCAGGCGTCAAGCAGATCGCTGCCGAGCTTATTTTCCCCGGAATTGTACATCCCGAGCGTACGGGCCTTGGCGAGATAGAAATCCGCCGACGACTGGACCACCACCGGACGCATCTGATTGGCGCGGTTACGGGCGTCGGCCAGACGGCTTTCCGGCAGCGGGTGAGTAAGCAGCATTTCCGGCGGGCGGCTGGAATAGCGGGATTCGTCGAGTAATTTACCCATAAACGCCGGCATTGCCTGCGGATCGAAACCGGAACGCTGCAGTACCTGAATACCGATGCGGTCAGCTTCTTCTTCATTCTGACGGGTGAAACTAATCATCCCCTGCTGGGTGCCGGCAAGGGTGCCGGTTAATGCCGCCATCCCCGCCTGCGGGCTGGCCATCGCCAGCAGAATTGAGCCCAGCGCGCCCACCCAGGTTAGCGGCGCGCTACGTTTTTGGTCTTCCATCGCGCGCGCCAGATGGCGCTGGGTAACGTGGGAGATTTCGTGCGCCATCACCGAGGCGAGCTCGCTTTCGTTATCGGAATAGCGGAACAGCGCCGAGTGCAACACCACGTTGCCGCCGAAGAAGGCGAAGGCGTTAATCTGATCGTTATTAATCAGATAAAAGTGGAACGGCGTACGCACGGAGTTAGCATGGGCGACCAGGCGCATACCCAGCCCGTTAATGTATTGCACCAGCAGTGGGTCGTTAATCAGCGGCGCGCTGCCGCGCAGCTGGCGCACGTAGTAATCCCCCATCTGCATTTCCTGACCGATGGAAAGCGTGCTTCCTGCCGAGGTGCCCATATCCGGCAGCGTATCCGCCGAGTCAGCGGCGGCAGGTAATATCGTCCCCAGCGTCAGCGACGCGACGGCGGCGGCCACCAGCGTTTTCTTTAACTGCCTGAACATAACCTCTGTCCTGTAATGTGGGTGTGCCAGTTTGACCGGTTGCGCGGCCCAATGTTCCCGTGCCGCAGATTCTGCGAGTTTAGCTGTGGTTGATGGCGTTGAAAATATGATATTCGCACAGTTGTGCAGGTTTGTGTCATAGCCAATAAAAAGCGAAGTCTTTTTTGTGACACTTAGATACAATTCCCCGGATTGTGGCGATTTGCGCTTCAGGGAAGGGTTTATGCTTGAGATGTTAATGCAGTGGTATCGTCGTCGTTTCAGCGACCCGGAAGCGATAGCGCTGCTGGTTATTCTGCTGGCCGGCTTCGGCATTATGTTCTTTTTCAGCGGCCTGCTGGCGCCGCTTCTGGTCGCCATCGTGTTGGCCTATCTGCTGGAGTGGCCGACCGTTCGCCTGGAGCGTATCGGCCTGTCGCGAACCTGGGCCACCTCGCTGGTGCTGGTGCTATTTGTCGGTATCTTGCTGCTGATGGCCTTTGTGGTGATGCCGGTGGCCTGGCAACAGGGCATTTATCTCATCCGCGATATGCCTGGCATGCTTAATAAGCTTTCCGATTTCGCCGCCACGCTGCCGCGTCGCTATCCGGCATTGGTGGATGCCGGCATCATCGATGCGATGGCGGAAAACGTGCGCACTCGCATGTTGACCGTGGGGGATTCGGTGGTGAAGTATTCACTCGCCTCCCTGGTGGGCCTGCTGACCCTGGCGGTTTATCTGGTCCTGGTTCCGCTGATGGTCTTCTTCCTGCTGAAAGACAAACAGCAGATGCTGAATGCCGTACGCCGGGTATTGCCGCGTAATCGCGGCCTGGCGGGGCAGGTGTGGAAGGAGATGAACCAGCAGATTACCAACTATATCCGCGGTAAGGTGCTGGAGATGATTGTCGTCGGCGTCGCTACCTGGATAGGCTTCATTCTCTTCGGTCTTAACTACTCGCTGCTGCTGGCAGTACTGGTGGGATTCTCGGTGTTAATCCCCTATATCGGCGCTTTTGTGGTCACTATTCCGGTGATCGGCGTGGCGTTGTTCCAGTTCGGCGCGGGTACTGAGTTCTGGAGCCTGTTTGCCGTATACCTGATTATTCAGGGGCTGGACGGCAACCTGCTGGTGCCGGTGCTGTTCTCGGAGGCGGTGAATTTACATCCGCTGGTGATCATTCTGTCGGTGGTGATTTTTGGCGGGCTGTGGGGCTTCTGGGGCGTTTTCTTCGCGATTCCGCTGGCGACGCTTATCAAGGCGGTAATGCATGCCTGGCCAGATGGAATGGCTATCGAAGACGAGTGACGCGCTAATTGAGCTAAAAAAAACGCCGGGCGATTTTTTATCCCCCGGCGTTTTTCATTTAGAGGTTATGCGTTTTCTTTCAGCCAGTTCAGCACGACATCGTGGTGATTGCTGGTTTTGAAGTTATCAAACACATGTTCAATCTTGCCGTCAGCATCAATGAGGAAGCTAATACGGTGAATGCCGTCGTAGGTTTTCCCCATAAATGATTTTTCGCCCCAGACGCCGAACTGTTCGCAGACCTGATGATCTTCATCAGACAGCAGCGTAAAGTTCAGCAGCTCTTTTTCGGCAAAACGAGACAGCTTTTCTGGTTTATCAGTGCTGATACCCAGTACTTCGACGCCCGCTTTTTTCAGGTCGTCCATATTATCGCGTAAACCGCACGCTTGTACGGTGCAGCCTGGGGTCATGGCTTTCGGGTAAAAATAAACCAGAACACGCTGTCCCTGGAAGTCGGTTAAATTTACTTCCTCGCCGTCCTGGTCCGGTAAGCTAAATTTCGGTGCGATATCACCGGCTTTCAGTGGGGTCATTGGTTAAACTCCATCCTGTTCATCATGCTGTGAATAATTAACGATGTTAATACTGCCTTGTGCGCTCAGTTCTGTACATAGTGCTTTGAACGCTTGCTCGATATTTGTCGTGTTTTGCGAGGCAGGACTGTGCGCGGTGATTTGAATAAATAGCTGAGCGGCGTCTTTATCTTCTCCCGGTTGAGTTCGGGAGACGAGTTCGGCGATATTCATATTCCACGTGTCGCACAGCGCGGTAAAGCGCTCAATAATATGCGGCGAGTCCGGCACCTCTACCTGGATCCAAACCGTATTCGGCATCGCCTGCGGCGGCCGGGCGGAGGTGCGCTTCATTACGATCAGCAAATCCAGCTCGGCTCCTTTTAACGGCAGCGTTGATTCGATCAGGTTAATCGCGTTCCACGAGCCGGAAAGCAGCATTATAAACGTGAACTCGTCGCCGAGCATGGCCAACCGGCTGTCTTCAATGTTGCAGCCGCAGCTGCTGACGTGGCGAGTGATTGTGTTTACGATGCCGGGGCGGTCTGCGCCCAGAGCGGTAATCACCAGATAGTGTTGTAATGAGGCTGTCAAACCTGTTCTTCCTTTAAAAAGGTGAGGTAACATTAGGAAAGCATAAAAAAAACCGGCGTACAACATCCCAGATGGCGTTGGGTCTCTTGCTTTTATTGCGGCACCAAACGTAACATTGAGAATCTTGTCCCACTTCTGCTCTGAGGATGGCCCATGTTCACGGGAAGTATTGTAGCGCTTGTCACGCCGATGGATGATAACGGTAATGTCTGCCGGTCAAGCCTGAAAAAACTGATTGATTACCATGTCGCCAACGGAACCTCGGCGATTGTTTCTGTAGGGACTACCGGCGAATCCGCCACGTTAAGCCATGAAGAGCATGGCGACGTCGTAATGATGACCCTCGAGCTGGCCGATGGCCGCATTCCGGTCATTGCAGGTACCGGTGCAAATGCAACCGCAGAGGCGATTAGCCTGACCAAGCGTTTTAACGATAGCGGCGTTGTCGGCTGCCTGACGGTCACTCCTTATTATAACCGTCCGACCCAGGAAGGCCTGTTCCAACACTTTAAAGCTATCGCTGAACATACTGACCTGCCGCAAATTCTGTATAATGTGCCGTCCCGTACCGGTTGCGATATGCTGCCGGAAACCGTCGGTCGCCTGGCGGAAATTAAAAATATTGTCGGTATTAAGGAAGCAACAGGGAACTTAAGTCGTGTTCACCAGATCAAAGAGCTGGTTTCAGATGACTTTATTCTGCTGAGCGGCGATGACGCGACCGGCATGGACTTTATCCAGCTCGGCGGCGTCGGCGTCATTTCCGTCACGGCGAACGTTGCTGCGCGTGAAATGGCGGACATGTGCCGACTGGCGATGGCGGGGCAATTCGCGGAAGCTCGCGCGATTAACCAGCGTCTGATGCCGCTGCATACAAAATTATTTGTCGAACCCAACCCGATCCCAGTCAAATGGGCTTGTAAGGCGTTGGGACTTGTAGCGACCGACACGCTGCGCCTGCCGATGACGCCGATTACCGAAGCGGGTACGAAAGCGGTTACCGCAGCGCTGAAGCATGCCGGTTTGCTGTAGAGTTTAGGGAGATTTGATGGCTTACTCAGTACAGAAGTCGCGCCTGGCGAAGGTTGCGGGTGTTTCGCTGGTTTTACTCCTCGCGGCCTGTAGTTCTGACTCGCGCTATAAGCGTCAGGTTAGCGGCGACGAGGCTTATTTAGATGCCGCGCCGCTCAGTGAACTTCACGCCCCGGCGGGGATGATCCTGCCGCTGCAGACTGGCGACTACAACATTCCGGTTGCTTCCAGCACCGGCGCGGTAGGCAAAGCGCTGGACATTCGTCCACCGGCTCAGGCGTTAGCTCTGGTCAGCGGCGCGCGTACCCAGTTTAACGGCGACACCTCCACCTTGATGGTTGAAAATAGCCGCAGCGGTTCTTTATGGGCGCAGGTTGTCAGCATCATCCAGGCGAAAAACTACACCATCACCAAGCGTGACGATGCAGGCCAGACGCTGAATACCGATTGGGTAGAGTGGAACCGCCTTGATGAAGACCAGCAGTATCGTGGCCGTTATCAAATCTCCGTTAAGCCGCAGGGCTATCAGCAGGCGGTGGTAGTGAAGTTGGTGAACCTGGAGCAGGCGGGCAAGCCCGTGTCTGACCCAGCTTCTCTGCAGCGCTACAGCACCTCGATGCTGAACGTTATCTCTTCCGGTCTTGATTCTAACGCCACCAATGCGCAGAACGCGGCGCAGAGAAGCGCTGGCGCGACCTTCGACGTGCAGAGCGCGGCGGATGACACCGGCTTGCCGATGCTGGTGGTGCGCGCGCCATTCAACATGGTATGGCAGAAACTGCCGGCCACGCTTGAAAAAGTGGGCATGAAGGTGACCGACAGCACTCGCTCCCAGGGCAGCATGGCGGTAACTTACAAGCCGCTGTCTGACAGCAGCTGGCAGGAACTGGGCGCCAGTGACCCACAGCTGGTCTCTGGCGACTATAAACTGCAGGTCGGCGATCTCGATAACCGCAGTAGCCTGCAGTTTATCGACCCGAAAGGCCACACTCTGACGCAGTCGCAAAATGACGCCCTGGTAGCCGTATTCCAGGCCGCATTTAACAAGTAATAAAAAGGGCTGGAGCAATCCGGCCCTTTTTCATGTATAGTGACGCAAACGTGTGCGTGGCCGCAAAGTCCGGTAAATTGCCTGATTTTGCCTACGGGCGGAAACGTAATTTTTTGGCTTAATATCACTGGAGTGGTGAAAGATGAAAAAGCAAGCTGAGTTGTATCGTGGCAAAGCGAAAACGGTATACAGCACCGAAAACCCGGATCTGCTGGTACTTGAATTCCGTAACGATACGTCAGCAGGGGATGGCGCCCGCATCGAGCAGTTCGATCGTAAAGGTATGGTGAATAACAAATTCAACCATTTCATTATGAGCAAGCTGGAAGAAGCCGGTATCCCGACCCAAATGGAAGCGCTGCTTTCCGATACTGAATGCCTGGTGAAGAGGCTGGATATGGTGCCGGTTGAATGCGTGATTCGTAACCGCGCGGCGGGCTCGCTGGTGAAACGCCTGGGTATTGAAGAAGGTATCGAACTGACTCCGCCGTTGTTCGATCTGTTCCTGAAAAACGACGCCATGCACGACCCGATGGTCAACGAATCCTACTGCGAGACGTTCGGCTGGGTGAATAAAGAAAACCTGGCGCGCATGAAAGAGCTCAGCTACAAAGCGAATGACGTACTCAGCAAGCTGTTTGATGATGCCGGTCTGATTCTGGTCGACTTCAAGCTGGAGTTCGGCCTGTTCAAAGGCGAAGTGGTGCTTGGCGATGAATTTTCTCCGGACGGTAGCCGTCTGTGGGATAAAAACACCCTCGATAAAATGGACAAAGATCGCTTCCGCCAGAGTCTCGGCGGCCTGATCGAAGCTTACGAAGAAGTGGCCCACCGTCTGGGCGTCAAGCTCGACTAATCTCCTCCGCGCCGGAAGAAATCGTCTCTTCCGGCGCTCTTATTCGTTGTTTCCTGTGGTAATCCTCCGCTGAACCGCCTACGATCTCTCATATTCGTAACATGATGGAATAGAGGTGCTTATGCGCTGGCAAGGGCGTCGTGAAAGCGACAATGTGGAAGACAGACGTAGTGATTCAGGTTCGCCGCTGGGCGGCGGTGGTGGCGGTTTCCGCATTCCAAGCGGTAAAGGCGGCATCGTCCTGCTGATTATCGTTCTGGTGGCGGGTTATTATGGCGTGGATTTAACCGGCATGCTGACCGGCGAACCGATGCCGCAGCAGCAGACTTCTACCCAGCGTTCCATCAGCCCGAAGGATGACGAAGCGGCGAAGTTCACCTCCGTTATTCTGGCAACCACCGAAGACACCTGGGGGCCTATTTTCGAAAAGATGGGGCGGCAATACGTTCAGCCGAAGCTGGTGATGTATCGCGGCGCGACCCGTACCGGTTGCGGTACCGGCCAATCGGTGATGGGGCCGTTCTACTGCCCGGCGGACAGCACGGTCTATATCGACCTGTCATTCTATGACGAGATGAAAAACAAACTCGGCGCTGACGGCGACTTTGCGCAAGGCTACGTGATTGCGCACGAAGTCGGCCATCATGTGCAGAAACTGCTCGGCATCGAACCTAAGGTCCGTCAGATGCAGCAGCAGGCTTCGCAGACCGAAGTGAACCGCCTGTCGGTGAAAATGGAGCTGCAGGCAGACTGCTTTGCGGGCGTCTGGGGCAATAACATGCAGAAGCAGGATGTGATGGAAACCGGCGATCTGCAGGAAGCACTCAATGCCGCTGAGGCCATCGGCGACGATCGTCTGCAGGAACAAAGCCAGGGCCGCGTAGTGCCGGACAGCTTCACCCATGGGACTTCCCAGCAGCGCTATACCTGGTTCAAACGCGGTTTTGATAGCGGGGATCCTGCGCAGTGTAATACCTTCGGCAGCGCGCTTCGCTAACGTTCGCCGATGAAAGCACTGCTTGACCTGACCGCGCGGATGGCGCGCGAGGGCATTCGTCGCCTGCTGGTGCTCAGCGGTGACGAGTGCTGGTGCCTGACGCAAGCCCTGGATTTGCGAGCGCGGCTGGAGGGCGACGGACTGTGGGTCGGCCCGTCGTCACAGTTGGCACCCTGCGCGGCGCCGGGCGCGCTGAAAACGCTGCTCGGGCGCGAATTTCAGCATGCCTTTTTCGACGCTCGCCACGGTTTTGACGTGGCGGCTTTTGCCGCGCTTGCCGGCACGCTGCGCGCCGGCAGCTTGTTAGTGCTGCTGGCGCCGGATTTTGCCCGCTGGCCTGAGCAGGCGGATGGCGATTCGCTGCGCTGGAGCGATACGTCTGAACTAATCGCCACCCCTAACTTTGTCCACCGTTGTCTCCAGCTCTTCACCGCGGATCCTGAGGTCGCACTGTGGCGACAGGGCTACGGCTTACGGTTGCCGGAGGCCGCTCCGCGCAGAGACTGGCACGCTGCCGATGGCTACCCGCAGGCCGAACAGGCCGCCATTCTCACTTCGCTACTGTCATCGCCCCCGGAAATTGCCGCCGTTACCGCCGGGCGCGGGCGCGGCAAATCCGCGCTGGCGGGAATGTTGATTCATCAGCTCACCGGCTCCGCCATCGTCACCGCGCCGACGCGCGACGCGACGGAAGTCATCGCCGCTTTTGCGGGACAAAAGATATGCTTTATGGCGCCCGATGCGCTGCTGGCAAGCGATGCGAAAGCCGACTGGCTGGTGGTCGATGAGGCCGCCGCTATCCCGGCACCGACGCTGCGCCAGCTGACGGCGCGTTTTCCCCATACGCTGTTAACGACGACGGTTCAGGGCTATGAGGGTACCGGTCGCGGCTTCTTATTGAAGTTCTGCGCCGGTTTCCCAACGCTACGGCGGTATAACCTGTCGTCGCCGATTCGCTGGGCGCCGGGTTGCCCGCTGGAGTCGGTTATCGACCGGTTATTGTTATTTAACGATGAGGCGTTTCTGCTGGCGCCGCATGGGGAACCGCAGCTGGAGACGTTAAGCCAGGATGCCTGGCGCGAACAGCCCACGCGCCCATCAGAGGCTTATCAACTGCTTTCCGGCGCGCATTACCGCACTTCGCCGCTGGATTTGCGCAGGATGATGGATGCGCCAGGCCAGCACTTCACCGTGGCTCGCTGCGCGGATGGCGTCGCTGGCGCGGTGTGGCTGGTGGAAGAGGGCGGTCTCGAACCTGAGCTTAGCCGCGCCGTCTGGGCCGGATATCGCCGCCCGCGCGGCAATCTTGTCGCCCAATCATTGGCCGCGCACGGCGGTAGCCCGCTGGCGGCGACGCTGACCGGCAGGCGCGTCAGTCGTATTGCAGTCCATCCAGCGCGCCAGCGCGAAGGGTTGGGGCAGCGTTTAATCGCCCATGCCGTCAAGCAGACGCACGGCTGTGACTATCTCTCCGTCAGCTTTGGTTTTACCCCTGAACTATGGCGCTTCTGGCAGCGCTGCGGGTTTCTGCTGGTGCGCATGGGCACGCATCGCGAGGCGAGCAGCGGCTGCTATACGGCGATGGCGCTCTATCCGCTCAGCGAAGAGGGGCGGCAACTGGCCTGGCGCGAACATCAACGGCTGGCGCGGGATGAACGCTGGCTGAGTCAGTGGCGTGATGAACGCGCCCCGGTGACGATGGATGAAACAGCTATGCTTAATGAGGAGGACTGGCTGGAGGTCGCCGGTTTTGCCTTTGCGCATCGTCCGCTGTTGACGGCGGTCGGGAGTCTGAACCGGCTTCTGCAGGCGACGCCGTTGCCGTTAGTGGCGCTACGCGCGCGCTTAGCGCAGCAGGATGAAGCAGCGCTATGCGTGGACCTCGGTTTATCCGGTCGCAAGGCGCTACTGGCGCGACTGCGGGAAGAGGCGGCTGCGGCCATGGCGGGACTCGATCCTGCCCGCGCGCAGCGGCTGGAAGAGTGGGTCAGGAAGCTGCAATTTTTTTAACTAACTCATTCAGTTAAATGGCATGGTCATATTCTCTGCGCGGCGTAAACTGCCTTGCATCAATCAGGAGCCCGATTCCTGTTTATCTGAGACATCAGGAGATAACCATGAAACACGATCACTTTATTGTTCAGAGCCCGGCGACGCCTGCGCAACAGTTGCTGCTGCTGTTTCATGGCGTGGGCGATAATCCGGTTTCGATGGGGCAAATAGGTAGCTGGTTTGCGCCGCTGTTTCCCAACGCGCTCATTGTCAGTATCGGTGGCGCGGAACCCTGCGGTCCGGCGCCGGCGCGCCAGTGGTTTTCGGTACAAGGCGTGACGGAAGAGAATCGTCAGCAGCGCATTGATGCCATTATGCCGACCTTTATTGAAACGGTACGCTACTGGCAAAAACAGAGCGGTTTGGGTGCGCAGGCGACGGCGCTGATCGGTTTTTCGCAGGGGGCGATTATGTCCCTCGAGAGTATTAAAGCCGAGCCAGGACTGGCGTCGCGGGTAATTGCCTTTAACGGCCGTTACGCGACGCTGCCGCAAACGGCGACCACGCAAACCACCGTGCATCTGATCCACGGCGGCGAGGATCGGGTGATCGATCTGGCGTGGGCGGTCTCCGCGCAGGAGCGGCTGCAGGAGCTGGGTGGAGATGTCACGCTGGATATCGTTGAAGATCTCGGACATGCCATTGATGACCGGAGCATGCAGTTTGCCCTCGATCGGCTGCGTTACACCGTACCGAAGCACTATTTTGATGAAGCGTTGAGCGGCGGTACGCCGAAAGATGACGATATAATCGAAATGCTGTAATGGCCCCGCGGCACAACGTCGGCTGGTATAGGTAGATACTGTTATCGGTTTACAACTTTTTTAAGGGTTTTCCCGGACGCGGCGCGTTGCGTCTTCTCCGGGCTACCAAATCGCACAGCGCTGTAGCCCCGGTAAGCGGCAGCGCCACCGGGGAATTTTGAGGCCACCAACACCAGCAGTTTCAGTAGCCACGGGTACAGAGGTAAAATTGAGAACTTCAGCTCGCAATGGTACGGGCCGTAGCCCGGGTAAGGCGTCAGCCGCTACCCGGGAATGCATCCAGCCCGCGTGATGACGGGGAACGCAGATTTACTTCTTCGGCTGGTCTTTGTTCGGCCAGTCGTCGTCGTCATCCCACTTGCTATTGAAGTCGCGATGCGGCGGCAGATCCGGTTTGTTGTCGAGATATTTTTTCGGGTCGACGCGATTAAGATCTTTAATCACGTTGATCATCACGCCGACTAAAAATACCAACACCAGAATCCACCAGTGGTTGATAAGCCATTCCATGCTGTGTCCTCTTTTTACCCCGCAGCGGCGCTGCAGGGTAATCGTTATTGTCGTCAGGCGACCAGTTGTTCCATGATGCGTTGATACATCCGCGCCAGCAGCTGCAGGTCGGCGGCATTGACGCATTCATTAATTTTGTGAATGGTCGCGTTCACCGGGCCCAGTTCCACCACCTGCGCGCCCATGCGGGCGATAAAGCGTCCGTCAGAGGTACCGCCGGTGGTTAGCAACTGCGGTTTTACTTCATTATAGTGCTCAATGGCGTTCACGACCGCATCGACAAGATTGCCGCGACCGGTCAGGAACGGCTGGCCGGAAAGCCACCATTCGACGGTATAGCGCAGCTGATATTTTTCCAACAGCGCGATGATGCGTGCTTTGATCATCTCATCGGTCAGCTCGGTGCTGAAACGGAAGTTGAACTGAACGAACATATCGCCAGGGATGACGTTGTTACTGCCGGTGCCAGCCTGCACGTTGGCGATTTGCATGCTGGTCGGCGGGAAGTATTCGTTGCCTTTATCCCATTCGATAGCCACCAGCTCCGCCAGCATCGGCGCGGCGCGGTGCACCGGGTTATCGGCGAGGTGCGGATAAGCGACGTGGCCCTGGACACCATGAATCGTCAGGTTACAGGTGAGTGAACCGCGGCGGCCGTTTTTCACGACATCGCCGACCACTTCGGTACTTGAAGGTTCGCCGACCAGGCAGTAATCAAGGCGCTCGTTACGCGCCATCAGCGTTTCGACCACTTTTACCGTGCCATGGGTGGCGCTGGCTTCTTCATCAGAGGTGATGAGAAACGCCAGGCGTCCTTTATGATCCGGATACTGCGCGACAAAGCGCTCGGCGGCGACAACCATTGCCGCCAGCGATCCTTTCATATCCGCCGCGCCGCGGCCAAACAGCATGCCATCGCGAATAGTTGGTTCAAACGGCGGGTTGATCCAGCGGTCGGCGTCGCCGGCCGGCACCACATCGGTATGGCCGGCAAAGGCCAGCGTTTCACCCTGTCCGCGCCAGGCCCAGAAATTTTGCGTATCGCCGAAGTCCATCGCTTCAACGGTAAAGCCGATCGCCCGCAGGCGTTCAATCATTAACGCCTGGCATCCCGCATCATTGGGGCTAAGGGAAGGGCGGCGAATAAGCTGCTGAGCCAGCTCAATGACCGGGCAAGACATAGACTACACCTCGTTAATAAATTTTTCGTAGTTTGCTTCGCTAAAGCCCAGCAGCATAGGCTGACCGGGCGCGCAGAGCAATGGGCGTTTGATAATTGCCGGCATTTCCAGCATCAACGCCGCCGCCGCATCGGCATTATCGATCCCAGTGCGGACCGATTCATCGAGTTTGCGCCAGGTGGTGCCGCGGGTGTTAAGCAGCGCTTCCCAGCCTAATTCGGCAATAAAGGTATTCAGCAATTCGCGGTCCAGTCCGTCAACACGATAATCATGGAAGCGATAGTCTATCTGATGGGCTTCCAGCCAGCGGCGGGCCTTTTTAATGGTGTCGCAGTTTTTGATGCCATACATGGTCAACATAATTAAACCTTCACGTTAAAAGAATATGTTTCTCAGTTTTTTCCGAATATATAAGCTTTGTTAAATAATACGTGAATCGGCTGGATAAATATAACTTTTCAGCCTTGTCTGATTAAAATTTGTTCTTTTTCGCGACAGACTAAGATAATGAATTACAGGAATTCTGATATTAACAAAATGTTGCGTAATGTTGCTCTATGTCACATTAAATTTACATGAACCGGCTTATGGTAGCCGCAAGCCAGAGTATTCAAGGCTTGCGGTGACAAGAAAAGCGATTAGAGCGATAGGTCGGACGAACTTCTCCTGAGCGGGGAATTTATCTAAAATCGCCATAATAATAAGAGAGGCTATTATGATTGAACATGAACTGGGGAACTGGAAAGATTTTATCGAAGATATGCTGCGTAAATAAAATCTGGCTTTGTCGGTACTGAAGACAATGTTTGACCCATGAAAAAGGCGACTGTGACAGTCGCCTTTTCTGTTATTTGACGGTTTATTCCGGCCTCTCTTTCAGCGGGAAGCGGCGGCGTACCAACACGAAGAACAGCGGTACAAAGAAGATGGCCAGCACGGTGGCGGAGATCATGCCGCCCATGACGCCGGTACCAACAGCGTGCTGGCTGCCGGAGCCCGCGCCGGTACTGGTGGCCATTGGTAGCACGCCAAAGATAAACGCCAGTGAGGTCATCAGTATCGGGCGTAGACGCTGGCGGCAGGCCGATAGGGTGGCGGTCAGCAGATCTTCGCCTTTCTGGTTCAGCTCGTTGGCGAACTCAACAATCAGGATGGCGTTCTTGGCCGACAGGCCGATGACCGTCAACAGACCTACCTGGAAGTAGACATCGTTTTCCAGGCCGCGCATCCAGGTCGCCAGCAGCGCGCCGATAACCCCCAGCGGCACCACCAGCATCACCGAGAACGGTACCGACCAGCTTTCATATAGCGCCGCCAGACACAGGAAGACCACCAGCAGAGAAATGGCATACAGGGCAGGCGCCTGAGCGCCAGACAAACGCTCCTGATAGGACATCGCCGTCCATTCCAGGCCGAAACCGTTCGGGAGTTGTTTGGCTAACTCTTCCATAATGGTCATGGCGGTTCCGGTGCTGACGCCAGGCGCAGCTTCGCCAACGATCTCGACCGCTGAGTAGCCATTGTAACGTTCGAGGCGCGGCGAACCCGTTTCCCAACGCGAGGTGGCGAAGGCGGAGAACGGTACCATGGTGCCGCTACTGTTACGCACATACCACAAATTGATATCGTCCGGCAGCATGCGATATTTCGCCGCCGCCTGGACGTAGACCTTCTTCACGCGTCCGCGATCCATAAAGTCGTTCACGTAGCTCGAACCCCAGGCGGTCTGCAGCGTATCGTTAATATCATCAATGGAGACCCCCAGCGCCTGGGCTTTACGCTGGTCGATATCAACCTGTAGCTGCGGACTGTCGTCCAGGCCGTTGTGGCGTACGCGGGTGAGCTGGTCGTTGTTCGCCGCCAGCTCCAGCAGTTTGTCGCGCGCCGACATCAGCGCCTCGTGGCCGTTGCCGGCGTGATCTTCCAGCTCCATATCGAAGCCCGCGGAGCTGCCAAGGCCGCTGATGGCCGGTGGGCTGCTGGCAAACACGCGCGCTTCTTTAATTCTATTGAAGGCTTTGGTCGCACGCTCAATGATAGCGAACGAGGAGCCGGTTTTTGGGTCGCGCTGGTCCCAGTCTTTCAGGCGGACAAACATACGTGCGACGTTCTGGCCGTTGCCGCCGGGGCCGGAGCCGACGGTAGCAAACACCGACTCGACGTTACTCTTCTCGTTATTGAGGAAATAATCTTCCGCTTTTTGCACCACTTTCAGCGTCTGCTGTTGGGTGGAGCCGCTCGGGAGCTGTATCGAGGTGGTGAACATACCGCGGTCTTCCAGCGGCAGGAACGAAGTCGGCAGATGCAGGAACAGCAGCACCATGCCGCCGAGCAGCAGGACGTAAATCAAAATCCAGCGCAGCGAGCGATGGAGAATTTTGCCCACGAAAGTTTCATAGCGGCTGGCGCTGCGGTTGAAGGTGCGGTTAAACCAGCCGAAGAACCCTTTTTGACCATGCTCCTCGCCTTTGTGAATCGGTTTTAACAGCGTGGCGCAGAGCGCCGGGGTGAGGATCATCGCCACCAGCACCGACAGCACCATTGCTGAAACGATGGTGATGGAGAACTGGCGGTAAATGGCGCCGGTGGTGCCGCCGAAGAAGGCCATAGGGACGAATACCGCCGAAAGGACCATGGCGATACCGACCAGCGCCCCCTGGATCTGCTTCATCGATTTTCGCGTCGCTTCGCGCGGCGAAAGACCTTCTTCGCTCATAATGCGCTCGACGTTTTCGACGACGACGATGGCGTCATCGACCAGCAGGCCGATAGCCAGCACCGTCGCGAACATCGTCAGGGTGTTAATACTGTAGCCGCAGGCGTAGAGCACGGCGAAGGTGCCCATCAATACCACCGGCACGGCGATGGTCGGGATCAGGGTCGCGCGGAAGTTCTGCAAGAACAAATACATGACCAGGAACACCAGCAGAATCGCCTCCAGCAGCGTTTTCACCACATCGGTAATCGAGGCTTTTACAAAAGAGGTGGTCTCGTAGGCGACTTTATACTGCAGTCCGTGCGGGAAATATTGCGACAGTTCATTAAGACGGGCGATAACGCGCTCGGCGGTGGCCATTTCGTTGGCACCCGAGGCGAGCTTAATCCCCAGCCCCGAAGCGGCCTGACGATTATAGCGGCTCAGATAATCATATTTTTCTGCGCCCATTTCGACGCTGGCGACGTCGCCCAGCGTGACTTCCGAACCATCCTGATTAACGCGCAGGGTAATATCGCGGAACTGCTGCGGTGTTTGTAGCAGCGATTGTGAGTTGATGGTGGCGTTCAGCGCCTGGTTATCAACAGATGGCGTACCGCCCAACTGGCCGACGGCAATTTGCGCGTTCTGCGATTCGATGGCGTCAGTTACATCTTTCGCCGTCATCTGATAGCTGTTGAGTTTCGCCGGATCGAGCCAGATACGCATTGAGTACTGCGAACCATAGGCGTCGATATCGCCGACGCCGTTGACGCGGCTTAGAGGATCCTGCACGTTACTGGCGACGTAGTCGGCAATATCCTGCTTATCCATGCTGCCGTCGGTAGAGACAAACGCGAGAGTGAGAATGTTGGTGTCGCCGGTTTTGCGCACCGTGACCCCCTGATTCTGTACCGCCTGCGGCAGTTTACGCATCGCCGATTGCAGCTGGTTTTGTACCTGCTGTACGGCTTCATCCGGGTCGGTACCGGCGGTAAAGCTCAGGGTAACCGTTGCCTGACCGGTGGCGCTACTCTGCGATGACATGTACATGAGGTTATCAAGGCCGGTCATATTCTGTTCGATAACCTGGGTGACGGTATTCTCCAGCGTTTGCGCCGAAGCGCCTGGATAATTGGCCGTCACTCGGACGTTAGGCGGCGCCAAATCCGGATATTGTTCTACGGGGAGCGACAAAATTGCCAGCGTGCCGGTCAGGACTAATAAAATAGCCAAAACCCAGGCAAAGATGGGGCGATCGATAAAGAAATTCGCCATCGGAATCAGGACCTCATTGTGTACATTTTTTGTTATTTCGCAGCCTGTGATACTTTATAGATAACCCCGCAGGCAATCGTGGAGAAATTAAGGAGATAGTGTAATTTATCATGTGTCTTTTATGAGAGCGTAAAGAAACGTCTGCCGCTCCTCTCTGAATTTATATGCGCTTATCACGTCTTTTCTGTCATTCCGTCAAAGCCGCTTATTATTACTCAGCTAAATGAAACAAAATTTCATTCAGGTCAATATTTTTGATCTAAACCGGATTCTGGTGAGAAAAGCCGATTTCTGGGCAAACGACCATTGTCCCACGGTCATGATGTCAGGTAATAAACAGTCATACTAAATGAGGGGTTATTAGCGATAAGCCGGAAGGATGTATGAACCACTTTATTATGAGCGATAGTCGCAAATGCATCGGATGCAGGGGCTGCGAAGTGGCCTGCGTGATGGCGCATAATGGCGAACAACATGTCTTGACCCCACAGCGCTTTTTGCCGCGCATTACCGTGATTAAAAACCAGAAACAGCGTAACGCGGTAACCTGTCGTCACTGTGAAGGCGCGCCCTGCGCGCGTAGCTGTCCTAACGGCGCCATTAGCCGGCAGGAAGACAGCGTATTGGTGCAGGAAGAAAAATGTATCGGCTGTAAATCCTGCGTGGTGGCCTGTCCCTTTGGCGTGATGCAAATCGTCGTCACGCCAAACGGCAGAGCGACGGCGCACAAATGCGACTTATGCCATGGTCGCGAAGCCGGGCCAGCCTGCGTGCAGAATTGTCCGGCGCAGGCGTTACAGATGGCGAACGATTCCGCGTTAAGCGAGATGGCGAAAGCGCGGCGGCTGCGGGCGGCGCGTGCGGATGCGGCGTCCTGGCAACATCGGACTTTGACCGCTTTAGCGTCAACCGCCGACGATAAGGCTAGCCAGATGGCGGCCACGCCCCTCCGAGGCGAGGCGGATAAACTGGCGGCTGATGCGCGTAAACAGCACTTTGGCGAAATCTATTTGCCGTTCAGCGCGGCGCAGGCGCAGCGGGAAACGCAACGTTGTCTGAAATGCGGCGATCGCAGCATCTGCGAGTGGACCTGTCCGCTGCATAACCATATTCCGCAGTGGATCGAGCGGGTAAAGGCCGGCGACATCGCCAGCGCCGTTGAGCTTTCCCATCAAACCAACTGCCTGCCAGAAATCACCGGTCGTGTCTGCCCGCAGGATCGTCTGTGCGAGGGGGCCTGCACGCTGCGCGATGAGAGCGGCTCGGTGACGATCGGCAATATCGAACGCTATATCTCCGACCAGGCGCTGGCCGGCGGCTGGCGCCCGGACCTTTCGGCGGTAAAAGCCAGCGGTAAGAGAGTGGCGATTATCGGCGCCGGGCCTGCAGGCCTGGCCTGCGCCGACCTTCTGGCGCGTAGCGGCGTGGCGCCGGTGGTGTTCGATCGCCACCCGGAAATCGGCGGCCTGCTGACGTTCGGCATCCCGCCTTTCAAGCTGGATAAATCATTGCTGGCCCGTCGGCGCGAGATTTTCAGCCAGATGGGCATCCGCTTTGAGCTGAACTGCGAGGTGGGTAAAGACATCAAACTCGCACAACTGCTTGCAGACTATGACGCGGTTTTCGTCGGCGCTGGTACCTATCGCTCAATGAAAGCCGATCTGCCTAACGAGGAGGCGCCGGGCGTGTATGAGGCGCTACCGTTCCTTATTGCCAACACCAAACAGGTGATGGGGCTGGAGGCGCTGGCCGATGAACCTTATATCGATACCGCCGGGCTGAAGGTGGTCGTGCTGGGGGGCGGCGATACGGCGATGGACTGCGTGCGTACCGCGCTGCGCCACGGCGCTCAACAGGTCACCTGCGCCTATCGTCGTGATGAAGCCAATATGCCGGGGTCGAAAAAAGAGGTCAAAAATGCCCGTGAAGAGGGGGCGAGTTTTGAATTCAATGTTCAGCCGATCACCCTTGAGCTCGGTGAGGATGGCCGGGTCAGCGGCGTGCGTTTTCTGCGCACCCAGCTTGGCGAAGCGGACGCTCAGGGCCGCCGCAGCCCGTCGCCGATCCCCGGCAGCGAATTTGTGATGCCTGCCGACGCGGTCATTATGGCGTTTGGTTTCCACCCGCATTCAATGCCGTGGCTGGAAGCCGCGGGGGTACAGCTGGATAGCCGCGGGCGGATCAAGGCGAACGTGGAGAGCCGCTATCGTTACCAGACCAGTAATCAGAAGATCTTCGCCGGCGGCGACGCGGTGCGCGGCGCGGATTTGGTGGTGACGGCGATGGCGGAAGGGCGGCATGCCGCGCAGGGGATCATGGACTACCTGGGCGTCGCTTCCGCACTGACGCACTAACGACAAAGCAGGCTCCGCGGCGTAGTATGGCCGGGTTATTTCACGCTGCGGAGTTTGCATGTCACTTAATATCCACGTCATTAAAGATAAAATCCTCTCCGAAAACTACTTCGTGCTGCGCAACATGACCTATGAGTTGACGCGCCGCGACGGCAGCGTCGTGCGTCACAAACGCGAAGTGTACGATCGCGGCAACGGCGCCACGGTTTTGCTTTACAACCCTGGCAAGCAAAGCGTGGTACTGGTGCGCCAGTTCCGCGTCGCCACCTGGGTTAACGGCAACCCGGATGGCATGCTGATTGAAACCTGCGCCGGACTGCTGGATAACGACGCGCCAGAGGTATGCATCCGCAAGGAGGCGATCGAGGAGACCGGTTATCAGGTCGGCGAGGCGCGCAAGGTCTTCGAACTCTATATGTCGCCCGGCGGCGTGACCGAACTGATTCACTTTTTTATCGCCGAATACAGCGAGGCGCAGCGCGCTAACCGGGGCGGCGGCGTAGATGATGAAGATATTGAGGTGCTGGAACTGCCGTTCGTCCGGGCGCTGGAAATGGTCGCCAGCGGTGAAATCCAGGATGGCAAAGCGGTGATCCTGCTGCAATACCTACAAAATTCCGGCCTCATGTCGCGGGATCTCTGATAAATCTGATTGAGCAAAACCCCGCCAGTGCTGATGATAATGATGAATTAGAAATCACTCTGTCAGTCATACTTCGGGATTGTGCCGCTCATGCTTTATCGGGTTTTAATACTGCTTTTTTTCGGTTTTCTGCCGACGTCGTTGGCGTGGGCGGCGCCAGCCCAGCAGTTGTTTGGAGATTGGCTTGTCACCTGCAACAATCAAAATTATTGCGTCACGCGTAATGTCGGGCTGCATCATGGATTGGTGATGACCCTAAGCCGGAGCGCGGGAGCGGCCACCGATGCCGCTTTGCGCATTGAACTTGGCGGCGTTGGTAATCCGGTCGCCGCGCTGGCGGCCATCGGCCCGCGGCTGCAGCTAGATGGTAAACCGCTGCATTTTGACGGCAAACACTGGCAGATTGCCGATAAGCTGATTAAAACCGGCGATAGCGTCAGTATCGACGCTTTCCTGCAGCAGGCCCAGGAGGGGAAAGAGATTACCCTGCAAAACGGTCTGCAAAGCATTTCATTGAAGGGCCTGAAGGCCGCGCTGCTATTTATTGATAATCGGCAAAAGCGGGTCGGCAGCGAAACCGCGTGGGTCGGCAAAGGTGAAGAACCGCCGCTCAGCGTACCGCCGGCACCGGCGTTGCGAACCGTGGGTAAAGCGGAAGTAGCGCAGTCGCCGCTCAGCCGCGACGAACTTAATGAGCTGATCGACTACGGCAATGAGCGGATGAACGCCAGCCCCTGTTCGCTCGATCCTTTCCGCCGGGAAATCCGCGTCACCGCGCTAACCGATGAGAAAGTTCTGCTGATGACCAGTTGTGAAGCGGGCGCGTATAACACCGTCTGGCTGGCGTGGCTGGTGTCGCGCAAAACGCCTCATCTTGCCCGTCAGGTGCGGCTGGCGCTGCCATTCCAGCCGCCCGGCAATGCGCCGCGAGATATAGAACTGATTAACGCCAGCTTCGATGAGCAGCGTCATGAACTGGTGACATTCGATAAAGGCCGCGCGCCGGGCGATTGCGGGATCCAAACCCGCTGGCGCTATGACGGCCAGCGGTTTAATTTGACCCGCTACGCTCAGCAACCGCAGTGCGATAACTGGCAGGGGCCAGACGCCTGGCCCACATTATGGATCACCCGTTAAGCACTTTGCGGCTGACTTCGACAATATGTTCAGCGGTAAAGCCGAAGAACGGGAACAGCTTGTCGGCGGGCGCCGATTCCCCGTAGCGGGTCATACCAACAATTGCGCCTTTCAGGCCGACATATTTATACCAGTAGTCGGCGATACCGGCTTCGATAGCGACGCGGGCGCTAACATCGGAAGGCAGCACCGACTCGCGCCAGGCCTCATCCTGAGCATCGAAAACGTCGGTGGAGGGCAGCGACACCACCCGCACGTTTACGCCGCTGGCCAGCAGCGTCTCCGCCGCCTGAACGGTAATCTCGACTTCCGAACCGGTGGCGATAAGGATGAGATCCGGCTTGCCGCCCGCATCCTTCAGAACGTAACCGCCGCGCGCAATTTCCTGCACCTGTTCCGGCGTACGGGCCATTTGCGCCAGATTCTGTCGCGAAAGGATTAACGCGGTAGGGCCGTCATTGCGCTCGATGGCCGCCTGCCAGGCGACGGCGGTTTCCACCTGATCGCACGGCCGCCAGGTACTAAAATTGGGCGTCAGGCGCAGGCTTGCCAGCTGCTCTACCGCCTGGTGCGTTGGACCATCTTCGCCAAGGCCGATTGAATCATGGGTATAGACCATAATCTGATGCGCCTTCATCAGCGCCGCCATGCGTGCGGCGTTACGCGCGTATTCGACGAACATCAGGAAGGTCGAGGTATAGGGAATAAAACCGCCGTGCAGGGCGATGCCGTTAGCCACCGCGGTCATACCGAATTCGCGTACGCCGTAGTGGATATAATTACCCGCCTGATCCTCTTTGATCGACTTCGAGCCGGACCAGATCGTCAGGTTACTGGGCGCCAGGTCGGCGGAACCGCCGAGCAGCTCAGGCAAATCCGGGCCGTAGGCGTTAAGCGCATTTTGCGAAGCCTTACGGCTGGCTATTTTCGCCGGTTCCGACTGTAGCTTCGCCACATAATCGCGGGCCGTTTTTTGCCAGTCAGCCGGGAGCTCACCTTCCATGCGGCGTTTCAGTTCAGCCGCCAGTTCTGGATACTGCTGCTGGTAAGCAGCGAATTTTTCATTCCACGCATGTTCTGCTTTCTCGCCGCGCGGCCGCGCATCCCAGCCCTGATAAATTTCTTTCGGGATTTCAAACGGCGGATATTTCCAGCCCAGCTGTTCGCGGGCCAGCGCGACCTCCTTTTCCCCCAAGGCCGCGCCGTGCGACTCTTCGGAACCGGCTTTATTCGGTGAACCAAAACCGATTATGGTGCGGCAAATAATCAGCGAAGGTTTGTCTGTTACCGCCTGCGCTTGCTGGATTGCCTGCTTCACCGCCTGCGGATCGTGACCGTCGATATCGCCAATCACGTGCCAGTGGTAGGCGCGAAAGCGCTCGGCGGTATCGTCGGTGAACCAGCCTTCAACGTGGCCGTCAATAGAGATACCGTTGTGATCGTAGAACCCAATCAGCTTGCCTAATCCCAGGGTGCCCGCCAGCGAACTGGCCTCGTGTGAAATCCCCTCCATCAGACAGCCATCGCCCATAAACACCCAGGTGTAGTGATCGACGATGTCGTGGCCGGGACGGTTAAACTGCGCCGCCAGCGTACGTTCGGCGATAGCCATCCCGACGGCGTTAGCCAGCCCCTGGCCGAGCGGCCCGGTGGTGGTTTCCACGCCGGGGGTATAGCCATGTTCCGGGTGGCCCGGCGTTTTCGAATGCAGCTGGCGGAAGTTTTTCAGCTCATTCATCGGCAGATCGTAGCCGGTCAAATGCAGCAGGCTATACAGCAGCATCGAAGCATGGCCGTTAGACAAAATGAAACGATCGCGATCGTACCAGTGCGGATTTGTCGGGTTGTGCTTGAGAAAATCGTTCCACAGCACTTCGGCAATATCCGCCATCCCCATCGGAGCGCCGGGGTGGCCGGAGTTGGCTTTCTGGACGGCGTCCATGCTCAGGGCGCGAATGGCGTTAGCAAGCTCTCTTCGGGACATAGTCGTTTACTCCGTGACAAAGGATGACAGTTTGGCTGCTAGCAGATCTTCCAGTTTGCGCTGATCGACGGCGAACTGGCGAATACCTTCCGCCAGCTTTTCTACCGCCATCGGATCCTGGTTATGCTCCCAGCGGAATTCCGCTTCGCTTAGCGGAACCGGGCGCGGAAGTATCTGATGAGCGGGGATGAGTTTACGTATTACCGGCGCGTCGCTGGCCTGCAGCTCTTGTAACAAGGCCGGGGAGATGGTGAGGCGGTCGCAGCCGACCAGCGCGAGGATTTGTTCGGTACGGCGGAAGCTGGCGCCCATCACGATGGTGTTGTACTTATGGAGTTTGAAATAGTCGTAGATATTGCGCACCGATTTCACCCCCGGGTCTTCATCAACCACGTAAGGCTCTAACGGCTGACGCGCCTGATACCAGTCGTAAATACGCCCGACGAAGGGCGAAATCAGAAACACGCCGGCTTCGGCGCAGGCGCGAGCCTGGGCGAATGAGAACAACAGCGTCAGGTTGCAGTGGATCCCTTCTTTTTCCAGCACCTCCGCGGCGCGGATCCCCTCCCAGGTGGAGGCCAGTTTGATCAGGATCCGCGACTTATCGATCCCCATTTCCTGATAGAGAGCGACCAGGTGGCGCGCTTTCTCAATACTTTTTTCACGATTGAAGGAGAGGCGGGCATCGACTTCGGTAGAGACGCGCCCTGGAATGCTTTTGAGTATTTCCGCGCCGAAATTGACCGCCAGCTTATCGCAGGCATTAGCGACCTGCGCCTCGCGGTTGCCGCCCTGTTTCGCGGCCCAGGCGAGGGCATCATCGATAAGCCCGGCGTAGTTATCCAATCCGGCAGCCTTTAATAGCAGCGAAGGGTTGGTGGTGGCATCTTCCGGCTGATAGTGGCGGATAGATTCAATGTCGCCGCTGTCGGCGACCACGGTGGTGAATTGTTTGATACTGTCTAGCTGATTCATTAAAAAGTACTCCTGGAACAATAAGTTGCATGAGTTCTTGTCGTTATGCGGTAGAGATGGTGATGAGGTACATAACTAAAAAGCATAGCAGACGGGGCTATCATTGACCGTGAAACTAGGTTACATAAATATTATAAATTGATAACAACCAGACCTTTGTGATGGCAAGAGTATGGCGGCCTTCAAAGTTTAAACCGCCGTCAGGCGCGATACTAAGCATCGCCTTAAGGCGGGCCGACGGCTCGCCATCACGCTTCACCCCCTACGATTCGATACGTGAAAGGAACCATAAAATGGATGAGCAGTTGAAACAAAGCGCCCTCGATTTCCACGAGTTCCCGGTGCCCGGGAAAATTCAGGTGTCGCCGACCAAACCCCTGGCGACCCAACGCGATCTGGCGCTGGCATATTCGCCGGGCGTTGCCGCGCCGTGCCTGGAAATTGAGAAGGATCCTTTGGCCGCTTACAAATACACCGCTCGCGGCAACCTCGTAGCGGTGGTCTCCAACGGTACCGCCGTCCTCGGTTTAGGCAATATCGGCGCGCTGGCCGGAAAACCGGTAATGGAAGGAAAGGGCGTTCTGTTTAAGAAATTCGCCGGCATCGATGTGTTTGATATTGAAGTCGATGAGTTGGATCCTGACAAATTCATTAATGTCGTCGCCGCCCTGGAGCCGACGTTTGGCGGCATCAACCTCGAAGATATTAAAGCGCCGGAATGTTTCTATATTGAGCAGAAACTGCGTGAACGCATGAATATTCCGGTGTTCCACGACGATCAGCACGGCACGGCGATTATCAGCACCGCGGCAATTCTCAACGGTCTGCGGGTGGTTGAGAAGAATCTCTCCGATGTGCGGATGGTGGTCTCCGGCGCGGGAGCGGCGGCAATCGCCTGTATGAACCTGCTGGTGGCGCTGGGAATGCAGAAACACAATATCGTGGTCTGCGACTCGAAAGGCGTAATCTATAAAGATCGCGAAGCCAACATGGCGGAAACCAAAGCGGCCTACGCGGTGGAAGACGACGGGAAACGTACCCTCGACGATGTCATCGATGGCGCGGACATTTTCCTCGGCTGCTCCGGGCCGAAAGTTCTGACTCCGGAGATGGTCAAGAAAATGGCGCGCTCGCCGCTGATCCTCGCGCTGGCGAACCCGGAGCCGGAAATCCTGCCGCCGCTGGCGAAGGAAGTGCGCGACGATGTGATTATTTGTACCGGCCGTTCCGACTATCCAAACCAGGTCAACAACGTGCTGTGCTTCCCGTTCATTTTCCGCGGCGCGCTGGATGTTGGCGCGACGGCGATTAACGAAGAGATGAAGCTGGCGGCGGTTCACGCTATCGCCGAGCTGGCGCATGCCGAACAGAGCGAAGTCGTGGCTTCCGCCTATGGCGACCAGGATCTCAGCTTTGGCCCAGAGTACATTATTCCGAAACCGTTCGATCCGCGCCTGATCGTCAAGATCGCGCCAGCGGTTGCCAAAGCGGCGATGGAATCCGGCGTGGCGACGCGGCCGATTGCCGACTTCGATGCCTACATCGAGAAGCTGAGCGAGTTCGTTTATAAAACCAACCTGTTTATGAAGCCGATCTTCTCCCAGGCGCGCAAAGAGCCGAAGCGCGTGGTGCTGGCGGAAGGTGAGGAGACCCGCGTGCTGCACGCCACGCAGGAGCTGGTATCGCTGGGGCTGGCGAAGCCAATCCTCATCGGTCGTCCGAGCGTGATTGAAATGCGCATCCAGAAACTGGGTCTGCAGATCAAACCGGGCGTGGACTTTGAAATCGTCAATAATGAATCCGATCCGCGCTTTAAAGAGTACTGGAGCGAGTACTATCAGCTGATGAAGCGTCGCGGCATTACCCAGGAGCAGGCGCAACGGGCAGTAATTAGCAACACCTCGGTCATTGGCGCGATCATGGTTCATCGCGGTGAGGCGGATGCGATGATCTGCGGAACCATCGGCGATTATCATGAGCACTATCGCGTGGTACAGCCGCTGTTTGGCTTCCGCGACGGCGTCAGCACCGCCGGGGCGATGAACGCGCTGCTGCTGCCAAGCGGTAACACCTTTATCGCCGACACCTACGTCAATCACGATCCATCGCCGGAAGAGCTGGCGGAGATCACCCTGATGGCGGCGGAAAGCGTGCGTCGTTTTGGTATCGAACCGCGCGTGGCGCTGCTGTCGCACTCCAACTTCGGTTCCGCCGATTGCCCGTCGGCCAGCAAAATGCGTAAAACGCTGGAGCTGGTGAAGGCGAGCGCGCCGGATCTGATGATTGACGGTGAAATGCACGGCGATGCCGCGCTGGTCGAAAGCATCCGTAATGACCGTATGCCGGATAGCCCGCTGAAAGGGGCGGCCAATATTCTGGTGATGCCGAATATGGAAGCCGCGCGTATCAGCTACAACCTGCTGCGCGTCTCCAGTTCGGAAGGGGTCACCGTCGGGCCGGTACTAATGGGTATCGCTAAGCCGGTGCATATTCTGACGCCTATCGCCTCCGTGCGCCGTATCGTCAACATGGTGGCGCTGGCGGTCGTGGAAGCGCAGACCCAGCCGCTGTAAACGCAAAAAATTAAGCCCCGGTATTCCGGGGCTTTTTTGTCTCAGGTGGCTAAATTCAGATCCACTCTTTCACTTTGATGAACTCGCTCAGCGCGGCTTCCGGGCTGCCTTCCTGCGGGTGGAAGTTGTATTCCCAGCGCACCAGCGGCGGCATCGACATCAGAATAGACTCCGTACGCCCGCCGGTCTGCAGGCCGAACAGCGTGCCGCGATCCCACACCAGATTGAATTCCACATAGCGCCCGCGGCGATAAAGCTGGAAATCGCGCTCGCGTTCGCCATAAGGCGTGGTTTTTCGGCGCTCAACGATTGGCAGATAGGCGTCAGTAAAGCCGTTGCCCACCGCCTGCATAAAGGCGAAGCAGTGGTCAAAGTCCGGGGTATTTAAATCATCGAAGAAGAGGCCGCCAATGCCGCGCTGTTCGTTACGGTGCTTGAGGTAGAAGTAGTCATCGCACCACTTTTTATAGCGCGGATAGACCTCGTCGCCGAACGGCAGGCACAAATCGCGGGCGGTACGATGCCAGTGGATGGCGTCTTCTTCAAATCCGTAATAAGGCGTTAAATCAAACCCGCCGCCGAACCACCACACCGGGTCGGCGCCGGGCTTCTCGGCAATGAAAAAGCGGACGTTGGCGTGGCTGGTCGGCACATAGGGGTTGCGCGGATGCACCACCAGCGAAACGCCCATCGCTTCAAAGCTGCGCCCGGCGAGCTCCGGGCGGTGGGCGGTTGCCGATGCAGGCATCGCATCGCCGTGGACGTGAGAGAAGTTAACCCCGGCCTGCTCAAAGACGCCGCCGTCGCGTAAAACCCGGCTGCGTCCGCCGCCGCCGCCTTCGCGCTGCCAGCTATCTTCGACAAAATCCTTGCCGTCAACGGCGGAGAGGTTGGCGCAAATGGCATCCTGCAGCTGAAGAAGGAAGGCTTTGACCTGCTGTACATCGGGTTTCATTAACGTCTCTTCGAATGCGCTTTCTGGTTATCGAACCAGTGGAAATAACTAATAATACCGGAAGCAATAGCGTTGGCGATCTTCTGGCGGAAAGCGGTTGTGCCGAGTAGCTTTTCTTCATTTGGGTTGGTAATGAACGATGTTTCGACCAGCACCGAGGGAATGGAAGGTGACTTCAGCACCACAAAGGCCGCCTGTTCTGTATTGCGGCTGTGCAGCTTATGCACCGGCTTAATCTTTTTCAGAATATGCGAGCCGAGCGTCAGGCTGTTCTTAATGGTGTCGGTTTGCACCAGATCGAACAATACCTGCTGTAGCAGATGGTCCTTATCCGTCGCTTTTTTACCGGCGACCTCATCGGCGCGGTTTTCGCGCTCGGAGAGATATTTCGCCATGGCGCTACTGGCGCCGCGGTTGGAGAGCGCAAAGACGGAGGCGCCGGCCGCACTCGGGTTGGTAAAGCCGTCGGCGTGAATCGACATAAACAGATCGGCGCCGTGCTGGTGGGCGATTTCAACGCGATCGTATAGCGGAATAAAGGTATCGCCGCTACGCGTCAGGCGGGCATCGATGCCGTTGCTGCGTAAAATACTGCGCACATTTTTGGCAATGGCCAGCACGACGTGTTTTTCTTTCGAACCGTTGTGGCCAATTGCCCCCGTATCGATGCCGCCATGACCGGGGTCAAGCATCACCAGGCGCTTGCTGCCTGCTTTCTTTGCGACGGGTTTGCTGTGTCCATTGGAAGTTTTTAGCGGCTGTTCTTTGGCATTGGCCTGGGAAGCGACGCCGGTTAGCGTCATCGCAGCCAGTCCTGCTTTCAGCACCTGACGGCGCGAAGCAAGTATTTTTAATGGTTTAAAAGTGCTCATTCGGCCTGAATTGTAAACAAGTGATGTCCAATGTTATATCGTATCGCGTTTCCCGTTACGACCACTCAAAATAAGAATTGTTTTACTTTTCATTTCAATACATGACAAAGATATATTATGCCATTTTTTGCCGATGATTTCGCCTGATATTGGCTATCAGTCATATTCGCGCCATAATCACTGTTTTTAACCGTAAATGGTGGGGAATACCATGGAGATTCGCGTTTTTCGCCAGCAGGATTTCGAAGAAGTGATCACCCTTTGGGAGCGCTGCGATCTTCTGCGCCCATGGAACGATCCGGAAATGGATATCGAGCGTAAGCTCAACCACGACGTGAGCTTGTTTCTGGTCGCTGAAGTGAACGGTGAAGTGGTAGGGACGGTAATGGGCGGTTACGACGGTCACCGCGGTTCCGCTTACTATCTTGGCGTACATCCGGAATACCGCGGCCGCGGTATCGCTAATGCGCTGCTCAATCGGCTGGAAAAGAAGCTGATCGCCCGCGGCTGCCCGAAAATTTCAATTATGGTGCGTGACGATAACGAAGTGGTGCAGGGGATGTATGAGCGTCTCGGTTACGAGCACTCGGATGTACTCACCCTGGGTAAACGCCTGATCGAAGATGAAGAATACTGAATTTATTCCTGCCGATTACGATGCCCAGGGCCGTTTGCGGTTGCCGCTGTTGTTTTGGGGCGTGCTGTTGCTGCAGGCGCGCACCTGGGTACTGTTCGTCATGGCCGGCGCCTCCCGCCAGCAGGGCGACGCGCTGCTGAGCCTGTTCTATCCCGATCACGATAACTTCTGGCTGGGGTTACTGCCCGGCGTACCGGCGGTCGCGGCATTTCTGCTTAGCGGTCAGCGTCAGCGTTTCCCGCGTCTCTGGCCGCTGATGCGCTGGCTGCTGATTGCCTCGCAGGCGCTGTTGCTGGCCTGGCAGCCGTGGCTGTGGTTCACCGGCGAGGCGCCTTCCGCGCTGACCATCGCCCTGCTAGCGGCCGATATTTATGCGCTATGGTGGCTGATAACCAGCCGCAGGTTGCACGCCTGTTTTCGCCTCGAAGCGCTTTAATGGCACTTTTTGCCGATCGCGTACTCCAACATGCGTTGAATTAATCAGAAGGATTGAGATATGAAATCGCTACGTCTAATGCTCTGCGCGCTTCCGCTGGCGCTAACCGGCTGCTCAACGATGAGCGCGGTGAACTGGTCGGCTGCCTATCCGTGGAACTGGTTTGGTTCCTCCAACGAGGTCACCGAGCAGGGCGTGGGTAAACTGACAGCATCGACGCCGCTGAGTGAGCAGGCGATTAGCGATGCCCTCGGCGGCAGCTACCGTCTGCGCAGCGGAATGAAAACCACGGATGGCAAAATCGTTCACTATTTTGAAGCGCTGAAGGATGACAAGCTGGCGCTGACCATCAACGGCGATGGCGGTACGGTGAGCCGCATTGACGTACGCGATAGCGCGATTCCTGCCGCCAGCGGCGTGAAAATCGGTACCCCGTTTAGCGAGCTGTACAGCAAAGCGTTCGGCAACTGCGAGAAAGGCGCTCCCGATAACGGCGCGGTGGTGGAATGTAAAGCGCCTGGCAGCCAGCACATCAGCTACGCCTTTACCGGCCACTGGAGCGGTCCGGACGAGCTGATGCCGTCCGACGATACCCTGAAAAACTGGAAAGTCAGCAAAATTATCTGGCGTCGCTAATTTGATCTGAAGAGACACGTGGGCGGATAAAAACGGTTACAATGGCGCGTTAGCAACGTCATAGCGTTGTGGTTGCATCATTTCAGGAGGAGCGATGTCTCAGGTTCAGAGCGGCATTTTGCCGGAACATTGCCGCGCGGCGATTTGGATTGAAGCCAATGTCAAAGGGGATGTTAACGCCCTGCGCGAAGCGAGCAAAATTTTTGTCGATAAAGTAGCCACCTTCCAGGCTAAATTCCCCGATGCCAAACTCGGCGCGGTGGTGGCTTTCGGCAATACCGTCTGGCGTCAGCTGAGCGGTGGTGAAGGCGCGGAAGAGTTAAAAGATTTTCCGGTTTACGGCAAAGGGCTGGCGCCATCCACGCAGTATGACGTGTTAATTCATATTTTATCCGCCCGCCATGAAGTGAACTTTTCCGTCGCCCAGGCGGCGATGGCCGCGTTCGGCGACGCCATCGAAGTGAAAGAAGAAATTCACGGTTTCCGCTGGGTGGAAGAACGCGATCTGAGTGGCTTCGTTGACGGCACCGAAAACCCGGCAGGCGAAGAAACTCGCCGTGAAGTCGCGGTGATTAAAGACGGCGTTGACGCGGGCGGCAGCTACGTATTTGTGCAATGCTGGGAGCACAATCTTAAGCAACTGAACCGCATGAGCGTGCCGGATCAGGAGATGATGATTGGCCGTACCAAAGAAGCCAATGAAGAGATCGACGGCGACGAGCGCCCGGTCACTTCACACCTGAGCCGCGTGGACTTAAAAGAAGATGGCAAAGGGCTGAAAATCGTCCGCCAGAGCCTGCCGTACGGTACCGCCAGCGGCACTAACGGCCTGTACTTCTGCGCCTACTGCGCGCGCCTGTACAACATTGAACAGCAGCTGCTGAGCATGTTCGGCGATACCGACGGTAAGCGTGATGCCATGCTGCGCTTCACTAAACCGGTGACCGGCGGTTATTACTTCGCGCCGTCGCTGGAGCGTATTCAGGCGCTGTAATTTTTCCCCTCACCCTAACCCTCTCCCCAAGGGGGAGAGGAGACGGCACGGTGGACTCTCTTTCTCCCTCTCCCTCAGGGAGAGGGGACGTACGGTGCGGTTATGGATTCCGCGTGCGAACTCCCTTTCTCCCTCTCCTGAGGGAGAAAGGACGGTACGGTGCGGCTATGGATTCCGCGTGCGGACTCTCTTTCTCCCTCTCCCTCAGGGAGAGGGGCGGGGTGAGGGCATCGGCGAGTCAAGCGCTTCAAGTATTCTCTCCATCACCGCATCTTCATACTCTTCAAACTCATTATTCCAGAAGCGTAAAACCCGCCATCCCTGGCTCTGTAGCCAGCGGGTGCGGCGAACATCGTAGACGCGCCTCTCATCGTGCTGACCGCCGTCCAGTTCAATCGCCAGCCGTGTTGCGCAGCAGGCAAAATCGAGAATGTAGGGACCAACGGGATGTTGGCGGCGAAACTTATAGCAAGCAAAACGGCGGTTGCGCAGTAAGTACCATAGTCGACGTTCTGTTGGCGTTAAGCTACGTCTGAGCTGACGTGCAAATATCTGTGTGTTTTTCATATAAACACAGTGCACCCCTGGCAGCCGTTTGTCACAATGACACGTCGAATCTGCGAGCCGCTTTCAGCAAAGCTTTGCCAGTTGCTTATTCTCTTTTCTACTTCTAAATCGCCAAACGGTATATAAAACCGTTACTCCTTTCGTACTCGTTATAAATATGATGATCATCAGTAAATGATCATTTTTGATAAGGGTGCGCAATGGCCGTTAAATCACTGAAAAAAGGATATCTGGCGCTGGCGGCTTCCATGCTGCTGGTGGCGCAGGCGCAGGCGACTGAACTGCTGAACAGTTCCTATGATGTTTCCCGCGAGCTGTTCGCCGCCCTTAATCCGCCTTTTGAGCAGCAGTGGGCAAAAGAAAACGGCGGCGATAAGCTGACCATCAAGCAGTCCCATGCGGGCTCCTCCAAGCAGGCGTTGGCGATTCTGCAAGGCCTGAAGGCTGACGTCGTGACCTATAACCAGGTGACGGACGTCCAGATTCTGCATGATAAAGGCAACCTGATCCCGGCAGACTGGCAGAGCCGTCTGCCGAATAACAGCTCGCCGTTCTATTCGACCATGGCTTTCCTGGTGCGTAAGGGCAACCCCAAAAATATTCACGGCTGGAACGATCTGGTGCGTTCCGACGTGAAGCTGATTTTCCCGAATCCTAAAACTTCAGGCAACGCGCGCTATACCTATCTTGCGGCCTGGGGGGCGGCGGATAAAGCCGATGGCGGCGATAAAGCCAAAACCGAACAGTTTATGACCCAGTTCCTGAAGAACGTCGAGGTCTTCGATACCGGCGGTCGCGGCGCGACCACCACCTTCGTCGAGCGCGGGCTGGGCGATGTGCTGATTACTTTTGAATCGGAAGTTAACAACATCCGTAAACAGTATGAAGCGCAGGGTTTCGAAGTAGTGGTGCCGAAGGTCAATATCCTTGCCGAGTTCCCGGTAGCGTGGGTAGACAAAAACGTTAAGGCCAACGGTACTGAAAAAGCGGCGAAAGCCTACCTGAACTATCTCTATAGTCCGCAGGCGCAGACCATCATCACCGATTACTACTATCGCGTGAATGACCCGAAAGTCATGGCGTCGCTGAAAGATAAATTCCCGCAGACCGAACTGTTCCGCGTGGAAGACCAGTTTGGCAGCTGGCCTGAAGTGATGAAAACCCACTTCGTCAGCGGCGGCGAGCTGGACAAACTGCTGGCAGCGGGGCGTCAGTAATGTTGGCTGTGTCGTCCAAGCGCGTGCTGCCGGGCTTTACCCTGAGCCTTGGCACCAGCCTGCTGTTTGTGTGCCTGATTTTACTGTTGCCGCTCAGCGCGCTGGTAATGCAGCTGGCGCAGATGAGCTGGGCGCAGTACTGGGAGGTGATTACCAACCCGCAGGTGGTCGCTGCCTATAAAGTCACGCTGCTGTCTGCTTTTGTGGCGTCAATTTTTAACGGTGTGTTTGGCCTGCTGATGGCGTGGATCCTTACCCGCTATCGTTTCCCGGGCCGTACCCTGCTGGATGCCCTGATGGACCTGCCGTTCGCGCTGCCGACGGCGGTGGCCGGCCTGACGCTGGCCTCGCTGTTCTCGGTTAATGGCTTGTACGGCGAATGGCTGGCGAAGTTTGATATCAAAGTGACTTATACCTGGCTTGGCATCGCGGTGGCGATGGCCTTTACCAGCATCCCGTTTGTGGTGCGTACCGTGCAGCCAGTGCTGGAAGAGTTAGGGCCGGAATATGAAGAGGCGGCGGAAACCCTCGGCGCGACGCGCTTACAGAGTTTCCGCAAAGTGGTGCTGCCGGAGCTGTCGCCGGCTCTGCTGGCGGGGATTGCGCTGTCGTTTACCCGCAGCCTTGGCGAGTTCGGCGCGGTGATTTTTATCGCCGGCAACATCGCGTGGAAAACGGAAGTGACTTCGCTGATGATTTTCATTCGTTTGCAGGAGTTTGATTACCCGGCGGCGAGCGCGATTGCCTCGGTGATCCTCGCGGCGTCGCTGCTGCTGCTGTTCTCCATCAACACTCTGCAGAGTCGCTTTGGTCGACGCGTGGTAGGTCACTAATGGCGGAAGTTACTCAATTGAAGCGCTATGACGCGCCCCGGATCAACTGGGGCAAATGGTTTCTGATCGGCGTCGGGATGCTGGTATCCGCCTTCATCCTCGTGGTGCCGATGATTTATATTTTTGTCCAGGCTTTCAGTAAAGGGTTAATGCCGGTGCTGGAAAATCTGGCCAACCCGGACATGCTGCACGCCATCTGGCTGACGGTGATGATTGCGTTGATTACCGTGCCGGTGAATCTGGTGTTCGGTACGCTGCTGGCCTGGCTGGTGACGCGCTTTACCTTCCCTGGCCGCCAGCTGCTGCTGACGATGCTGGATATCCCGTTTGCCGTCTCGCCGGTGGTGGCAGGTCTGGTTTATTTACTGTTTTACGGCTCCAACGGCCCACTCGGCGGCTGGCTTGATGAGCACAACCTGCAGATCATGTTCGCCTGGCCGGGCATGGTGCTGGCGACTATCTTCGTCACCTGTCCGTTTGTGGTCCGCGAGCTGGTGCCGGTCATGATGAGTCAGGGGAGCAATGAAGATGAAGCGGCGATCCTGCTCGGCGCTTCCGGTTGGCAGATGTTCCGCCGGGTGACGCTACCCAATATTCGCTGGGCGCTGCTGTACGGCGTGGTGTTGACCAACGCCCGCGCGATTGGCGAATTCGGCGCGGTGTCGGTCGTTTCCGGCTCGATCCGCGGCGAAACGCTATCGCTGCCGCTGCAAATTGAATTACTGCAGCAGGACTACAACACCGTCGGTTCGTTTACCGCCGCGGCCCTGCTGACGTTAATGGCTATTTTGACCCTGTTTTTAAAGAGTATGTTGCAATGGCGTCTGGCCAATCAGGAAAAACGCGCGCAACAGGAGGGAAATCATGAGCATTGAGATTGCCAATATTAAGAAATCGTTTGGTCGCACCCAGGTGCTGAATGATATCTCGCTGGATATCCCTTCCGGGCAAATGGTTGCGCTGCTGGGGCCGTCCGGCTCCGGTAAAACCACTTTATTGCGGATTATCGCCGGGCTGGAGCATCAATCCAGCGGCCATATCCGTTTTCACGGCACCGACGTGAGCCGGATGCACGCCCGCGATCGTAAAGTGGGCTTTGTTTTCCAGCACTATGCGCTGTTCCGTCATATGACGGTGTTCGATAACATCGCCTTTGGCCTGACCGTACTGCCGCGTCGTGAGCGTCCCAATGCGGCGGCGATTAAAGCCAAAGTGACCAAACTGCTGGAGATGGTGCAACTGGTCCATCTTGCCGACCGTTATCCGGCGCAGCTTTCCGGCGGCCAGAAGCAGCGCGTAGCGTTAGCGCGCGCGCTGGCGGTCGAGCCGCAAATTCTGCTGCTGGATGAGCCCTTTGGCGCGCTGGATGCGCAGGTGCGTAAAGAATTGCGCCGCTGGCTGCGCCAGCTGCACGAAGAATTAAAATTCACCAGCGTGTTTGTTACCCACGATCAGGAAGAGGCGATGGAAGTCGCCGATCGGGTGGTGGTAATGAGCCAGGGCAATATCGAACAGGCCGATGCGCCTGAACGCGTCTGGCGGGAACCTTCGACCCGTTTTGTGCTCGAGTTTATGGGCGAAGTTAACCGCCTGCAGGGCACCATTCGCGGCGGCCAGTTCCATGTCGGCGCCCACCGCTGGCCTTTAGGCTATACCCCGGCATACCAGGGGCCGGTCGATCTGTTCCTGCGACCGTGGGAAGTAGATATCAGCCGCCGTACCAGCCTGGATTCGCCATTGCCGGTGCAGGTGCTGGAAGCCAGTCCGAAGGGGCACTACACCCAATTAGTTGTCCAGCCTCTGGGGTGGTATGACGAACCGCTGAGCGTGGTGCTGGCGGGCGATGAGGCCCCGTCCCGTGGCGAACGCCTGTTTGTCGGCTTGCAGAATGCGCGCCTGTATAATGGAACCGAACGCATCGAACCGCGCGGCGAACTTGCTCTGGCAGAGACGGCCTGATAGCTTAAATCCACGTGCTTTTGCCGGGCGGCGCTGCGCTGACCCGGCCGACAGCCCGGAGCGCATGACGCGGCCGGGCTTTTTATTGGACAGCTGAAGTGAACACATTAGAACAAACAATCGGCAACACGCCGCTGGTGAAATTACAACGTCTGGGGCCGGACAACGGCAGCGAAATCTGGCTTAAGCTTGAGGGCAATAACCCGGCGGGCTCGGTAAAAGATCGCGCTGCGCTGTCGATGATTGTCGAAGCGGAAAAGCGCGGCGAAATTAAACCAGGCGACGTGCTTATCGAGGCGACCAGCGGTAATACCGGTATCGCGCTGGCGATGATAGCGGCGTTAAAAGGCTATCAGATGAAACTGCTGATGCCGGACAACATGAGCCAGGAGCGCCGTGCCGCGATGCGCGCCTACGGCGCTGAACTCATCCTGGTCACCAAAGAGCAGGGGATGGAAGGCGCTCGCGATCTGGCCGCCGCGATGGCCGAGCGTGGCGAGGGTAAACTATTGGATCAGTTTAACAACCCGGATAACCCTTACGCCCATTACACCACTACCGGCCCGGAGATCTGGCGCCAGACGGACGGGCGTATCACCCACTTTGTTTCCAGCATGGGCACCACCGGTACCATTACCGGCGTATCGCGTTTTCTGCGCGAACAGGCGAAGCCGGTAAGCATCATTGGGCTGCAGCCGGAAGAGGGCAGCAGCATTCCGGGGATCCGCCGCTGGCCGCAGGAATATATGCCGGGTATTTTTAATGCCGCGTTGGTGGATGAGGTGCTGGATATCCACCAGCAGGATGCGGAAAACACGATGCGCCAGCTGGCCGTACAGGAAGGGATCTTCTGTGGCGTCAGTTCCGGCGGCGCGGTTGCCGGGGCGCTGCGTATTGCTCGCGCCAATCCGGGCGCGGTGGTAGTGGCGATCATCTGCGATCGCGGCGATCGCTATCTCTCAACCGGCGTGTTCGGCGAAGAACACTTCAGCCAGGGGGCGGGTATCTAAACGCGCTATCACGGCCCCCCATGCCTGGCATGGGGGGCGGTTAACCTAAAGTGCGTGTTTCGCGACCAGCTTATCCAGAAACGCCCATAGCTTTTGATTCATCTCGCGATAATCCCATTGCCTCATTTCATCTTCGCTGCGAATAAAGCGCCTGCCTTTTGCGGCGGTAAGTTCAGGTTGCGAGTGCGTAATTAATAACTCGATGACCTCCACGTCAAACTCCATATGGCACTGAAAACCGTAGACCCGATCGCTATATTTGACGATTTGCCGCGGGCACCCTTCGCTGGAGGCCAGGACTTCCGCCGCAGGCGTCAGGCCCGGCATATCGTTGTGCCAGTGGCCGACTACCACCGATGGTCCGAAATGGGCGATGTTGTCATCCTGCAGTCCGGCGGTGGTCAGGATGATAGGATAGTGGCCAATCTCTTTTTCCGGGCTTTGCATCACCGGCGCCCCCAGCGCTTCGCCGATCAGCTGCGACCCGAGGCAAATCCCGACCACGATACGCCCGGCGGCAATCGCCTGGGCAATCAGGTTTTTCTCAGCATGGGCATCAAACCATGGGCACTCGGCAAGCGTGGTGCGTGGCGACTGCGGGCCGCCAAGTACCACCAGCATATCAAAACCTTCGGCATTCGCCGGCAGCGGATCCCCGACATAAACCCGCGACCAGCTGGCCTGATAGCCGCGGGCGTTAACCCAGCGCAGATAGGCGCCAGGCGCTTCAAAAACTTCATGGACGATAAAGTGGATCCGCATTACAACTCCCGTGTTTAACAAGGTAAGACCAGCGATAAATCGTGTGCAAGTTGTTCAATTTGCGCCTCGGTTAAAGCGCCCAGCGACAGGCGCAGGCCGTGCGACGGTGTTTTCACGCCAAAGGCCTCACCTTCACGCACCAGCCAACCGGCACGCGCCAGACGCAGCGCCAGCGGCTGGCTGACGGCTGAAAGCGGCAGCCAGAAATTAAGACCATCGCCAGGCGGAAAATCGCCAACGCCGTGGCGGGCCAACGCGGCGGCGAGCCGCTGATTTTGCTGCTGATAGTGGCGCTGGCTCGCAGTCAGAGAAGCGGCAAAAGCGCTATCATTCAGGCAGGCGAACGCCAGCTCTTGCAGCAAATGGCTGACCCACTGGCTACCGGCGTTCAGGCGCAGGCGCAGCGCCGCTGAGGTGGTCGGATCGCTGGCGACTATCGCCAGGCGCAAATCCGGGCCCAGGGTTTTGGACATTGAGCGCACCAGCGCCCAACGCTGAATGCCTTCAGGTAGCGGATTGTGCCAGCGTGTCGCTGAGAGCAGGGCGAAGTGATCGTCAACGATCGCCAGCGTCTGCGGATAGCGGGCGAGCACGGTGCGAATCGCTTCCGCGCGCTCCGGCGTCAAACTGCAGCCGGTCGGGTTGTGGGCGCGTGGAGTCAGTATTACCGCGCGGGCGCCGTTGCGCAGCGTTTCTTCAAGCCGCTCTGGGTTCATGCCTTCACCGTCGACGGCGACCGGGTTGGGCTGGAAACCGGCGTAACGCAGCATATTGATGCTGCTCAGAAAGCAGGGGTCTTCTACCGCGACGCTGTCGCCGGGGAGCAGCAGTGCGCAGAGCAGGCGTTCAAGGGCGTCAATTGCGCCGCTGGTCAAGTTGACGTCAAATTCGTGGCCAATATCGCGACTGACCCACTCCCGCGCCCAGTCAGCCAGACGCGGCTCAACGGCGGCATCGCCATATAAGTGCGGGGTCCGCGACAGCTTGGGAAGAAAACGGCCAATATCCGGCAGACGTCGCGGATCCGGATTGCCGCCGGAAATATCAATCAGCGATGTCGTCGGATCGCCGCCCTCGACCGCATTAAGCGTATTAAGCGCCTTAATGGCCGTGCCGTTGCGCCCCTGGCTGACGGCGAGCCCTGAGGCCACCAGCCGCTTGTAGGCCGCCGCCACCGTATTGCGGTTGACTGCCAGTTCGCCTGCCAGCTCGCGCACCGGCGGCAGCGCCTCTCCGGGTTGCAACGCGCCGCTCTGCACCAGATGACGGATGTTATCGAAAATCTCGTTTGCGGTTTTTCCGGTGAACATTATTGACCTATGACAAAATGAATTTTAGCATAGGACGAATGATAATCAGAGTATGACCCGCTGTCCAGCGGGGGGAGAAAGGATGAGTCAGCAAGACGAAATACAGTCCGTGCTCTTTAACGACCACAGCCGGGCGCTGGAGGTTGATATCGTGGCGGTGCAATCGCAGGTGGTCTATGGCAGCGTTGGTAACAGTATCGCGGTACCGGCAATCAAGCAGCATGAATTGCGGGTGATGGCGGTGCCCACGGTGTTATTCAGCAATACTCCACATTACGATACTTTCTACGGTGGGGTGATCCCGGAAGAGTGGTTTAGCGGCTATCTGCGGGCGCTGGAGGAGCGTGATGCGCTTCGCGAGCTGCGGGCGGTAACCACCGGGTATATGGGCAGCGCCGGGCAAATTGCGCTGCTGGCGCAGTGGCTGCAGCGGATCCGTGTGCACCATCCCGACCTCTGTATTCTGGTTGACCCGGTGATTGGCGATGTAGATAGCGGCATCTACGTAAAAGCGGAGATCCCCGAGGCTTATCGCCGCCACCTGTTGCCGCTGGCGCGGGGGATCACGCCAAATCTTTTCGAGCTCGAAACCCTCAGCGGCATGCCGTGCCACAACCAGCAGGAAGCGGTGATCGCCGCGCGTAGTCTGCTTTCCGATACCCTAAAGTGGGTGGTGATTACCAGCGCGCCTGGGCTGGATGCTTCGACTATTAACGTGCTGGTGGTCACCGACGATGCAGTCGAAGTGGTCGTCCATCCTCGCGTCGAAACCGACCTCAAAGGCACCGGCGACCTGTTCTGCGCCGAGCTCATCAGCAACCTGGTGTGCGACATGCCGTTGGGCGACGCTACGCGCGCCGCCGCTCAGCGCGTGCTGGCGGTAATGACCTGGACCGAGAGTCAGGGCTGCGATGAACTCATTTTACCGCCGTCGGGAGCGCAATAACGATGCATAGCTATCGGTTAGTGGTACGCAGGGAGGGGAGAACCGTTGGCCATTTTGAGACGACGGGGATGAACGCGCTGGAAGATGCCTGTAGGGCGAGAACGATGTTTGAAAACGAGAGCGGCTGCCAGTGCGAGCTATGGGTCGCGGATAGCGAACGGCGGATTCTGGAAAGTAGCCCGCAGGGGATGAAAATCCTGGCGAGTGAAAAGTGCTACCGGCCGGCATAAAAAAATGGCGCCTGAAGGCGCCATTTTCTCGGCAAGCAAGAATTACTTCTTGATGCGGATAACCGGAGTTTCACCAACGGTGACGCTACCGGACAGTTTGATCAGCTCTTTGATCTCGTCCATGTTGGAGATAACAACCGGAGTCAGGGTAGACTTGGCTTTTTCTTCCAGCAGCGGCAGATCGAATTCGATAACCGGGTCGCCGACTTTCACGCGCTGACCTTCTTCAGCGATGCGCTTGAAGCCTTCGCCTTTCAGTTCAACGGTATCGATACCGAAGTGAACAAACAGCTCAATGCCGCTATCGGATTCAATAGAGAAAGCATGGTTGGTTTCAAAAATTTTACCGATGGTACCCTCTACCGGCGCAACCATTTTGTTGCCAGTAGGTTTGATGGCAATGCCATCACCCACAATTTTCTCCGCAAAAACCACATCCGGCACGTCTTCGATGTTGACGATCTCGCCAGAGAGCGGAGCAACAATCTCAATAGTTCCGGTGTCTTTTTTGTCATCAGAAACCAGAGATTTCAGTTTATCGAACAAACCCATGATCTTCTCCTAAGCAGTAATTTGGGCCGCGCATCTCGTGGATTAGCAGATTGTTTTTTCTTCAATGAACTTGTTAACCAGCGTCATTAACTCGTCCGTCGTCGGTTGAGCAAGAGCCTGCTCTGCTAATACTTTTGCATCTTCGAAGTTCGTGTTACGAATAATCTTCTTGATGCGCGGGATGGAAATGGCGCTCATAGAGAATTCGTCCAGCCCCATACCCAGCAACAGAAGTGTAGCACGTTCATCGCCTGCAAGCTCACCACACATACCCGTCCATTTGCCTTCTGCATGAGAAGCATCAATAACTTGCTTGATCAGAGTCAGCACAGACGGTGACATCGGCTGGTAAAGATGCGAGATCATATCATTACCACGGTCAACTGCCAGAGTATATTGCGTTAAATCATTGGTTCCGATACTAAAGAAATCAACTTCTTTGGCTAAATGACGAGCAATGGTCGCGGCTGCAGGGGTTTCCACCATCACGCCGATTTCAATCGATTCGTCAAAAGCTTTACCTTCGTCACGCAGTTCCTGTTTGTAGATCTCAATCTCTTTCTTCAGTGCGCGCACTTCTTCAACAGAGATGATCATCGGGAACATGATGCGCAGCTTACCGAAAGCGGAGGCACGCAGGATAGCGCGAACCTGGTCGCGGAGGATCTCTTTACGATCCATCGCGATACGCACGGCGCGCCAGCCGAGGAACGGGTTCTCTTCTTTCGGGAAGTTCATGTACGGCAGCTCTTTATCGCCGCCGATGTCCATGGTGCGAACGATAACGGCCTGTGAGCCGCACGCTTCAGCCACCGCTTTATAAGCTGCAAACTGTTCTTCTTCAGTCGGCAGAGAATCGCGGTCCATGAACAGGAATTCAGTACGGTACAGGCCAACGCCTTCCGCGCCGTTGCGCTCAGCGCCATCGACGTCGCGAACGGTACCGATGTTGGCGCAAACTTCAACCTGATGACCGTCGAGAGTGATGGCCGGCAGATCTTTCAGTTTCGCCAGTTCTGCTTTTTCTTCAGCAACCTGCGCCTGCAGCGCACGCAGCTCTTCGATTTTTTCGTTGCTTGGGTTAACCAGAACCTGGTTGTTAACCGCATCGAGAATCAGATAGTCGCCGTTTTTCACCTGGGAGGTGACGCTTCCGGTACCGACGATTGCCGGCAGCTCAAGGGAGCGCGCCATAATAGAGGTGTGGGAAGTACGGCCGCCCGCGTCGGTGATGAAACCCAGCACCTTGTTCAGGTTCAGCTGTGCGGTTTCCGACGGGGTGAGATCGGCGGCAACGAGGATAACTTCATCCGCGATAGCGCTCAGATCGATGATTGCCAGGCCCAGAATGTTGCGCAGCAGACGTTTACCGATGTCGCGTACGTCAGCGGCACGCTCTTTCAGGTATTCGTCATCCAGCTCTTCCAGTGCAGTTGCCTGACCTTCGATAACTTCATTGGCTGCCGCATCGGCAGTCATGTGCTTATCTTTAATCAGGGCTATGATTTCCTGCTCAAGCTCCTCATCTTCCAGCAGCATAATATGCCCTTCGAAGATGGCTTCTTTTTCTTCACCGAAAGTTTCACCAGCTTTGGTTTTGATGACCTCCAGCTGGGCGGAGGCCTTGGTGCGGCCGTTCAGGAAACGTTCAACTTCCTGATCAACCTTATCGGCAGAAATTTTCTTCCGGTCGATGACAATTTCGTCTTCTTTCAGCAGGAGAGCCTTGCCGAAAGCGATACCCGGGGATGCTAAAATGCCTGAAATCATAACCCTACCTTACTTGTGACTGATATTAAAAAGAACCCGTGAACTTACTCGAGTTCAGCCATCAGTTTAACCAGATGCTCAACTGCTTTTTGCTCATCTTCGCCTTCAGCGGAGATGGTCACAACGGTACCCTGAGTCAGGCCCAGAGTTTGCAGTTTGAACAGGCTTTTTGCGCTGGCGCTTTTGCCGTTGGAGGTTACAGTGATCTCAGAAGTGAAGCCTTTCGCTTCTTTAACAAACTGAGCAGCAGGGCGGGTGTGCAGACCGTTCGGAGCGGTAATGGTAACTTCTTGCTGGAACATTATATTTCCCCAACTTATAGGTTTAGTGTTGTGGACCTAAAGTCTAGCCTAACGACCAAACTTTAGCCTGTATTGTTAGCGCCGGCGTTACGTGTGTGGCTAAGGCGTCAGCAGCGGAACCGCTGAGAGGACCTTAAGTCCGTTGACGTCTAGCACTTCATTAAACATTATGCCGCGAAAGGAAGACTTGAACCAAATCATAAAATCGATTCAGCCTGCGGAAATCCAAATCTGAATAATTTCGCGCTTCAAAATAAATGTGCTGGTTAAATACCAGACCCTACGAGGTGAATCAATGCCAGGAGGGGTAAAACTTTGACGTATGCCACAAAAAAGCACCCGAAAAGGTGCTTTTTTACACGGTTTTTACAAACTGGCACTACTGTTGCAATTCTTTCTCGGTGAAGAGATCTGCGAACAGCGCCGTGCTTAAATAACGCTCACCGGAAGACGGTAGGATAACCACAATATTCTTATTGGTAAAGGCCTCATCTTCCTGCAGCTTTAACGCCGCGGCGACAGCCGCGCCGGAAGAGATACCGGCCAGAATACCTTCTTCTTCCATCAGGCGACGAGCGGTGGAGATGGCTTCTTCGTTGGTGATGGCGACCACTTTATCGACCAGTTTCAGGTCGAGGTTGCCCGGGATAAAGCCGGCGCCGATACCCTGAATTTTGTGCGGGCCAGGTTTCAGCTCTTCGCCAGCCAGCGCCTGGGTGATAACCGGCGAGTCGGTCGGCTCAACGGCGACGGTGATCAGATCTTTTTTGCCTTTCGTGCCTTTAATATAACGAGAGACACCGGTCAGGGTACCGCCGGTACCGACGCCCGAGATAAAGACGTCAACCTGGCCGTCGGTGTCTTCCCAGATTTCCGGGCCGGTGGTCTTTTCGTGAATTTCCGGGTTCGCCGGGTTACTGAACTGCTGCAGCAGCAGATATTTTTCCGGGTCGCTGGCGACAATCTCTTCCGCCTTCTGGATGGCGCCTTTCATGCCTTTCGCGCCTTCGGTCAGCACCAGGTTAGCGCCCAGCGCTTTCAGCAGCTTGCGGCGTTCCACGCTCATGGTTTCCGGCATGGTCAGCGTGAGTTTGTAGCCGCGAGCGGCGGCGACGTAGGCGAGGGCGATACCGGTGTTGCCGCTGGTTGGTTCAACCAGTTCCACACCCGGTTTCAGTACGCCGCGCTTTTCAGCATCCCAAATCATATTGGCGCCGATACGGCATTTAACGCTAAAGCTCGGGTTACGAGATTCTACCTTGGCCAGGATTCGGCCATTACCGATGCGGTTCAGTCGTACCAGCGGCGTATGACCGATAGTCAGGGAGTTGTCTTCAAAAATCTTACTCATGGCCCGTCCTTAACTGTATGAAATTTGGGGGTACGGCTTCAGCATACCCGCTTAAACAATATCCGGAAGTAAGGATTTAGCATATCTATATGCTGAAGGGAAATAATGATGAGCAAGAAGGAATAAGACGGAAATAAGGGGCGGCGTGTACCGCCCTGAAAGAGACAGCTCAGATCGCTATTTCCACATGGCGTGCTTATCGCGGTAGCAATCCACCCACATCGCCGTCGCGCCGCAGATAGCGACTGGCAGAATGACCAGGTTGAGAACCGGGATCATGGTGAACAGGCTGGTCAGCGCGCCAAACTGCATGTTAATGACCTTCCGCGAGCGCAGCGCCTCGCGCATGGTTTTAAACGGCACTTTATGGTTATCGAACGGATAGTCGCAGTACTGAATGGCCAGCATCCAGGCGCTAAAAAGGAACCACAGTACCGGCGCGACGGTTTGGCCAATGCCGGGGATAAAGTACAGCAGCAACAGAACGATGGCGCGCGGCAGGTACCAGGCAAACTTTTGCCATTCGCGTTTCATAATGCGCGGGAGATCTTTCATGATGCCGAATACGCCAACATCCGGCGGCGTGGCGCCGGTCAGTCGCGCTTCGAGCTGTTCCGCCAGCAGACCGCTAAACGGCGCGGCAATCCAGTTGGCGATGGTCGAAAAGAAGTAACCAAATACCAACAAAATAGAGATAACCGCCACCGGCCATAGCAGGTAGTTTAACCACTGAAGCCATTCAGGCACATGGCTCATTAATGAAGGGATCCAGCTATCGAGGCGGGTAAACAGCCACCAGAACGCGCCGCCCATCAGAATGACGTTAACTAATAAAGGCAGGAACACGAAACGTCGGATCCCTGGCAGCCTGATGAGTTTCCAGCCTTGTGAAAAATAGTAGACGCCGCTACGTGGGGTAGTTGCGGATGATGAAACCATAGTCAGGCGATGCTCCTTTTTTAACATTCAGTGTGAATGCCCGCTTATTTTATCGGGTTGCCAGACAATAACCAGTTAGGAAATGTTCGAAAAAACAGCAAAAAGCACGATTTAGTTCATCTTTATGGGGTGAAAGGGGCAGACGCACTTGCACTTGATGTAATCGGCAAATACTCTTAGTGAGTAAATGTTTGCCGTGGTGGCAAGGTGTTAGAACAACAGAGAATATAATGATGCAGGATTTGCGTCTGATATTAATCATTGTTGGCGCGATCGCCATAATCGCTTTACTGGTACATGGTTTCTGGACCAGCCGTAAAGAGCGTTCCTCGATGTTCCGCGATCGCCCACTGAAACGTATGAAGTCTCGCGACGATGAAACATCGGAAGGCGATGACTTTGATGACGATGTTGAAGGCGTAGGTGAAGTTCGCGTTCACCGGGTTAATCACGCCCCGAACGGCGCATATGGGGAGCAAGAAGCACCTCGTCAGGCGCCGCAACACCAGTATCAGCCTCCGTACGAGCGTCAGGTGCAGCAGCCTGTGCGTCAGGACGAGCCGGTGCATCAGGCGCCGCCGCACGCGCCGCGCCCGCAGCAGCCTGTTGCTCCGCAGCCGCACGTTCAGCCGCCGCAGCACGTTGCTCCTGCGCAGCCGGTCCATCAGCCGCAGCCGACCCAGCCTCAGCCGGTACCGCCGCAATATCAGCAGCCGGTGCAGCCTGCGCCGCAGCAGCCTGCGCCGCAGCAGCCTGTAGCGCAACAGCCGGCGCCAGTCCAACAACCTGTTGCTCAACAACCTGCGCCGGTTCAACAGCCAGCCGCGCCGCAGCCGCAACAGGCGCCTGAAGCGCCAGCCGCTGAACCTCAGCAGCCAGCCGCCGCGCCGCAGCCGAAAGAGCGCAAAGAGACGGTCATCGTGATGAACGTCGCCGCGCATCATGGTTCTCAGCTTAACGGTGAACTGCTGATCAACAGCATCCAGCAGGCCGGCTTTAAGTTTGGCGATATGAATATTTTCCACCGTCATTTAAGCCCGGACGGTAGCGGACAGGTATTGTTCAGCCTGGCGAACATGGTTAAACCTGGCACCTTTAATCCGGATGCGATGGTGGATATGACCACGCCGGGCGTGACTATCTTTATGCAGGTGCCGTCGTTTGGCGACGAGCTGCAAAACTTTAAACTGATGCTGCAGTCGGCGCAGTACATCGCCGATGAAGTTGGCGGCGTGGTGCTTGACGATCAGCGCCGGATGATGACGCCGCAGAAACTGCGCGAGTACCAGGATCGTATTCGCGAAGTAAAAGAGGCTAACGCCTGATTTACGCGCTAGCGTGTCGTCTGCTTAATCTGAACCCCCGCCCGTCGGGGGTTTTTTATCATTGATGGTGCGATATGGAACCAATCGAACAAAAACTGACTGAACTGCGAACTACCCTTCGCCATCATGAATATCTGTATCATGTTATGGACACTCCGGAGATTCCCGATGCGGAATATGACCGGCTGATGCGTGAACTGCGTGAACTCGAAGCGCAACATCCTGAACTGATAACCCCCGACTCGCCGACCCAGCGCGTGGGCGCGGCGCCATTGGCCTCTTTCAGCCAGATTCGCCATGAAGTGCCAATGCTGTCGCTGGATAACGTCTTTGATGAAGAGAGTTTCCTCGCCTTTAACAAACGCGTGCAGGATCGTTTAAGCGATACCGCGGACCTGACCTGGTGCTGTGAGCTCAAGCTCGATGGCCTCGCGGTCAGTATCCTGTATGAAAACGGCGTGCTGATGCAGGCGGCGACCCGTGGCGATGGCACTACCGGCGAGGATATCACCTCCAACGTGCGAACCATTCGCGCTATTCCGCTGAAGCTACGCGGCGACAATATTCCGGCGCGTCTGGAAGTACGCGGGGAAGTGTTCCTGCCGCAGGCCGGATTTGAAAAAATTAATGAAGAAGCGCGCCGCACCGGCGGCAAAGTGTTTGCTAACCCGCGCAATGCCGCCGCGGGCTCGTTGCGCCAGTTGGATCCGCGTATTACCGCGAAGCGACCGCTTACTTTCTTCTGCTACGGCGTTGGCGTGCTGGAAGGCGGCGAACTGCCGGCCAGCCACTCTGCGCGTTTGCAGCAGTTTAAGCAGTGGGGATTGCCGGTGAGCGACCGCGTGAAGCTGTGTCATTCTCCAGAGGAAGTGCTTACTTACTATCGCCAGGTTGAGGAAGACCGTCCGCATCTTGGTTTTGATATTGACGGCGTGGTGATAAAAGTTGATTCGCTGGCGTTGCAGGAGCAGCTCGGTTTCGTTGCCCGCGCCCCGCGCTGGGCGGTGGCCTTTAAATTCCCGGCCCAGGAGCAGATGACTTTCGTCAACGATGTGGAATTCCAGGTTGGCCGTACCGGAGCGATTACGCCGGTTGCGCGCCTGGAACCGGTGCACGTGGCCGGGGTGCTGGTCAGTAACGCCACGCTGCATAACGCCGACGAAATCGAACGTTTAGGCTTGCGCATTGGCGATAAAGTGGTAATTCGCCGTGCCGGTGACGTGATCCCGCAGGTCGTCAACGTAGTGCTTTCCGAACGCCCGGAGCATACGCGTGAAATCATCTTCCCAACCCATTGCCCGGTCTGTCATTCCGATGTTGAACGCGTAGAAGGGGAAGCGGTGGCGCGCTGTACCGGCGGGCTTATCTGCGGGGCGCAGCGTAAAGAAGCGCTGAAGCACTTTGTCTCCCGACGGGCGCTGGATGTCGACGGTATGGGCGATAAAATCATCGATCAGCTGGTTGAGAAAGAGTACGTGCATACGCCAGCCGATCTGTTCCGCCTCAGCGCCGGTAAGCTAACCGGGCTGGATCGCATGGGGCCGAAGTCGGCGCAAAACGTGGTCAACGCGCTGGAAAAAGCAAAAGAGACGACCTTCGCCCGCTTCCTGTACGCGTTAGGTATCCGTGAGGTTGGCGAAGCGACTGCCGCGGGACTGGCGGCGCATTTTGGCACGATTGAAGCGCTGGAACAGGCTTCAATTGAGGAACTACAGAAGGTGCCTGACGTCGGGATTGTCGTCGCCACGCATACTTTTAACTTCTTCGCCGAAGAGAGCAACCGCGAGGTTATCGCGCAACTGCGCGCGGAAGGTGTCCGCTGGCCGGCGCCGGTGGTGGTGAAGGCGGAAGAAATTGACAGTCCGTTTGCCGGTAAAACAGTGGTATTAACCGGTAGCCTGAGCCAGCTGTCGCGCGATGATGCCAAAGCGCGGCTGGTCGCGCTGGGGGCGAAAGTCGCCGGCAGCGTGTCGAAGAAAACCGATTTGGTGATTGCCGGCGAAGCGGCGGGCTCTAAGCTTGCGAAGGCGCAGGAGTTAGGCATAAAGGTTATCGATGAAGCCGAAATGATGCGCCTGCTGGGAGAGTAACGTGGATAAAGCGCAGCTCATCGAGATTGCTAATACCGAGATGCCGTTTGGCAAATATAAGGGGCGCCGCTTGATCGACGTCCCGGAAGAGTATTTGCTGTGGTTTGCCCGTAAGGATCAATTCCCTGCCGGGCATCTCGGCGAGCTGATGGCGTTGACCTTATTGATCAAGACCGAGGGGCTGACGCAACTGGTTCGGCCCCTGAAACAACCGCGTTAACCTGCCGTGGCGCGGGGTTTCTCCTGCGCCTGTTGGGCGTCTGTCTGCGCTTTATAGCGACGAGCCAGTACGGCGCAGACCATCAGTTGGATCTGATGGAAGATCATTAGCGGCAGCACCATTATTCCCAGAATCGTCGCCGGGAACAGGATATTCGCCATCGGTATCCCGTTCGCCAGGCTCTTTTTCGAGCCGCAGAAGACGATGGTAATTTCATCCGGCTTGCTAAAGCCGCAGCGGCGGGCGACAAAGATATTGATCGCGATGACAATAGCCAACAGCACCAGGCTGACAACGACGATAAACAGCAGCGATCCCACGCCCACTTTATGCCAGATTCCATTGACGACGGCTTCGCTAAAGGCGGAGTAGACCACCAGCAGGATTGAGGTCTGGTCGGTTTTGCCAATCCATTTTTTATGTTTCGCCACCCAACTACCGATCCACGGGCGCGACAGGTGGCCGAGTACAAACGGCAGCAGCAGCTGCAGCATAATCTTACCGACCTGTTCCAGATCGCCGCCAGCGCCATGCAAATGCATCAGCAGTCCTACCAGCAATGGCGAGACAAAAATACCGAGCAGACTTGACGCTGAAGCGGAACAGACCGCCGCGGCGACGTTACCGCCGGCGAGCGAAGTAAAGGCAATTGCTGACTGTACGGTCGCCGGTAAGATACAAAGGTAAATAAAACCGCTATAAAGCATCGGGTCGACCTTAATCGGCGCCCACCACGCAAACAGAACCCCCAGAACCGGAAAAACAATAAAGGTGCTGCACATCACCCACAGGTGTAAACGCCAGTGGCTGCCGCCGGCGATAATCGCTTCACGCGACAGCTTGGCGCCATGCATAAAGAATAATAGCGCGATAGCGGCGGTGGTGAGGTGCTCGACGAAAGGGACGAATTCGCCGCGCGCCGGAAAGAACGAGGCCAGCAGAACCACGGTAATCAATGTCAGTGTAAATGGATCAAGAATGCGGAAAAGTTTCATAAACGCTCCTGAAATTCGATGCCGCTATTGTGCTTTCTTTGTTTTGAGAAATAAAATTGATTTATTGCATCTATTCATGAATAAAAAAGATGAATTACTCGCTACGTCAGTTAAGGGTCTTTATCACCGTTGCCAGGGCGCGCAGTTTTAGCCGTGCCGGGGAGATTATTGGTCTCAGCCAGTCGGCAGTAAGCCATAGTGTTAAGGAGCTGGAGCACCAGACCGGCGTACGTTTGCTCGACAGAACAACGCGTGAAGTGGTGCTCACCGAGGCAGGCCATCAGCTGGCGGGCAGGCTTGAGCGTTTGCTTGATGAACTCCATGTGACCCTACGTGAAGCGGGGCGGGTAGGGCAGCAGTTGACGGGGACCGTGCGCGTCGCCGCCAGCCAGACTATCTCGGCGCATCTAATCCCGCAATGCATCGCACATAGCAATCGCCGCTATCCGGATATTGATTTCGTACTGCATGACAGGCCGCAGCAGTGGGTGCTGGAAAGTATCCGTCAGGGCGAGGTTGATTTTGGTATCGTTATCGATCCGGGGACGGCGGCAGATCTGCAGTGCGAGTCCGTGTTGGCGGAACCTTTTCTGTTGTTATGCCGTGAGGATCACCGCTTTTCCCGGCAGTCATCGGTCAACTGGCAGGAGCTGCAGGGGGAGAGGCTGGTATTGCAGGACTATGCTTCCGGCAGTCGGCCGCTGATTGATGCCGCGCTGGCGCGTTTCGCCATCAAAGCCGATATCGTACAGGAGATTGGTCATCCGGCGACGCTGTTCCCGATGGTGGAATCGGGGATTGGTATTAGCGTGCTGCCGGCGCTGGCTTTACCCTTGCCGCAGGGCAGCCGTTTGCAGGTAAAAAGATTAACCCCGGTTGTGGAGCGCCAATTGATGCTGGCGCAGCGAAAAAATCGCTCGCTGTCGACCGCGGCGCAGGCGCTATGGGAGATCGTACGCGAAGAGGGCGCAAACCTTACATCAGCCAGGGTCGAGGACCCGCTGTATCAGCGCTAAGCGTCATTCTTAACGCTGGTGGGGAACGCTACTTTTTATACTGCACAATCGTAGATATTTCCTTTTCTCATGCCTGGTGAAAACCCTAATTTAGTCTGTTCAGAAATCAACAGCCCCAATTTGAATCATTGTTTAAATACACTACGTTCGATCAACTTGTTTACACTATACAGAGAATAGAGCGGAGCGTGTCATTGTCGGGCTGCCGAGCTGTTGAATTTTCCAGACGCTATTTGAGAATGGTAAAAATGGAATTATCAGTCCCTTTTATGCTCGTTATTATTTCCATTGCTTCGCTGCTTGCTCAGTGGTTGGCGTGGCGATTACGTATACCTTCTATCCTGCCGCTGCTGCTCATCGGCGTACTACTTGGCCCCGGGGTGCATTTATTGCAACCGGATATATTATTTGGTCCTCTACTTTTCCCACTGGTATCGCTGTCGGTGGCCATCATTCTGTTTGAAGGGGCCCTAACGCTACGCTTTGACGAGATTCGCGGCTTGGGTGGTATTGTGCGCAATTTGGTCACAATTGGAATGTTGATTACCTTCGCCGTTATCTCACTAACCTGCTGGGGGATTTTAGGCCTCACGCCGCAGATTTCAGCGCTGATCGGGGCGGTCACGGTGGTTACAGGGCCGACAGTGATTTCTCCACTCATGCGAGTGGTTCGCCCAACAGCCTCTATTAATCAGGTACTGCGCTGGGAAGGGATCGTCATTGATCCGGTGGGAGCGATTTTTACACTATTAGTATTTGAGTTTATTACTTTGCAGGAGCAAACGGGCACATGGCTTCATTTGCTGATCATGCTTACAAAAACGGTCGTTATAGGGCTGGTGAGCGGGGCGGTATTTGGCGTGTTCTTAGGGAATGCGCTCAGGCGTGGTTGGATCCCGGGTTATCTGCAAAACTTCGCTGTTTTATCCTTCGTTCTATTGACGTTTGGCGTGTCCAATACGCTGGCTGATGAATCTGGTCTGCTTGCGGTAACGGTTCTGGGGATCTGGCTGGCTAATATGCGAGAGGTTGAGACCTCGGATATCGTTGAATTTAAAGAAGAGCTATCCGCCATCTTACTTTCAGCGCTATTTATCATCCTGGCGGCCCGTCTTGATATCCATGCACTCTGGGCGATGGGCTGGCCGCTGCTGATATTGATGCTGATCGTCCAGTTTGTGGCCCGTCCACTATGCATTCTTGTCTCGACATGGCGTTCCAGCTTGCATTGGCGTGACAGGCTGATGTTATGTTGGATCGCCCCGCGCGGAATCGTTGCTGCCGCCGTCAGTTCCCTGTTTGCTTTGACGCTGCAAAAAAAAGGCTATGAGAACGCGGATCAGCTGGTAACCGTCGTTTTCGCAATCATTATAGGTACGGTAGTTTTGCAAAGCCTTACCAGCAGTCAATTGGCGCGCTGGCTTGGCGTGCAGCAACGTAGGCCTCGAGGAGTGCTGATTGTCGGGGCGAATACGGTCGCCAGAACCCTGGCCCAGGCGCTCAGAAAACTCGATATTCCGGTTCAGCTGAGCGATAACAGCTGGGAATACTACCGGCTGGCAAGAATGGAAGGGTTACCAACATATTATGGCAATGTCTGGTCTGAACATGCGGAAAACTACCTGAATCTGAGTGAGATTCGTCAGGTGATCGCCTTGTCGCCTAATCGTCACCAGAATGCGCTGACCGCCCTGCATTTTCAGCATATATTTGGTAATAATCGCGTCTTCTCAATCCGTACGGGGCCTGTGACCAAAGGACGTAGTGAGAAAGAAACGCGTCACGAACAGCTTTTCGATACTGAAATGACCTGGGCACGGCTTAGTAGCTTGATAGCGAAAGGCGCAGTCATGAAAGTCACTCGCCTGAATAACAATTTTGGCTGGCCGGAGTATCTCAGCACCAACCCCGGTGCAACACCGCTGTTTGCGCAAAGAGAGGATGGCAATCTGATAGCGATTAATAATGGAATCATGCCGCCGCCACCCTGTACCGTCGTGGCGATTATCGAACCTGGAGTGGAAAGTGAAAAAACTCCGTCAGAAGCGTATTGATAGCCTGTTCTTCATTGTTGGCTGTCGTTGCAGGCCGTTCCGCTATCTGGCGTTCTGCGCATAGCAAAAAGGCGCCTTTAGGGCGCCTTTTTACATTGGTGGGTCGTGCAGGATTCGAACCTGCGACCAATTGATTAAAAGTCAACTGCTCTACCAACTGAGCTAACGACCCGAAGTGGTGGGTGATGACGGGATCGAACCGCCGACCCCCTCCTTGTAAGGGAGGTGCTCTCCCAGCTGAGCTAATCACCCACTTCGGTACTTCACATTTTGACAGAAAATCCAGCTGGCGAGAAAGTGGTGGGTGATGACGGGATCGAACCGCCGACCCCCTCCTTGTAAGGGAGGTGCTCTCCCAGCTGAGCTAATCACCCACTTCTCAATTTTCTGTTCTACACGGCGGAGACTACGTAAAGTAGTTGGTGGGTGATGACGGGATCGAACCGCCGACCCCCTCCTTGTAAGGGAGGTGCTCTCCCAGCTGAGCTAATCACCCCCGCTGTGTGGAGTCGCATTATAGGGAGAGTTGAAATTGAGTCAACGCCTTTTCTAAATAATTTGTTTGTTCGTCGTAAAATTAAACAAAGCGATCGCAAAATCAGCTTCGGCGTATGATTTATAAACAAAAATGGTAAAGCGTGATGTTGAAGCGGGATCTACATTGAGGAATCAGCCTGTGGTGTTAGAATATTCCCCTATCAATTCCAAGAACACTGCCGGCTATCGGCATCTTTATTAAACGTAAGGCCATTTCATGAAAATCAAAACTCGCTTCGCGCCAAGCCCAACAGGCTATCTGCACGTTGGCGGTGCGCGTACTGCTCTCTATTCCTGGCTTTTTGCACGTAACCACGGCGGTGAGTTTGTGCTGCGTATTGAAGACACCGATCTCGAACGCTCCACCCCGGAAGCAATTGAAGCCATCATGGATGGGATGAACTGGCTGAATCTGGAATGGGACGAAGGCCCGTATTTCCAGACTAAACGTTTCGATCGCTATAACGCGGTTATTGATGAAATGCTGGAAGCAGGCACAGCTTATAAATGCTACTGCTCGAAAGAACGTCTGGACGCGCTGCGCGAAGAACAGATGGCGAACGGTGAAAAACCGCGCTACGACGGTCGCTGCCGCCATGATCATCAGCATCACGCCGCCGATGAGCCTTGCGTCGTGCGTTTTGCTAATCCGCAGGAAGGTTCGGTTATCTTTGACGATCAAATCCGCGGGCCGATCGAATTCAGCAATCAGGAGCTGGACGATCTGATCATTCGCCGTACCGACGGCTCTCCGACCTACAACTTCTGCGTCGTGGTGGATGACTGGGATATGGCGATCACCCACGTGATCCGCGGCGAAGACCACATCAACAATACCCCGCGTCAGATCAACATTCTTAAAGCGCTGAATGCGCCGGTACCGGTGTATGCGCACGTATCGATGATCAACGGCGATGACGGTAAAAAACTCTCCAAGCGCCACGGCGCGGTGAGCGTGATGCAGTACCGCGACGACGGCTACCTGCCGGAAGCGCTGCTGAACTATCTGGTGCGCCTGGGTTGGTCCCATGGCGATCAGGAGATCTTCACTCGCGAAGAGATGATCGAGTTCTTCTCGCTGGGCGCGGTGAGCAAGTCCGCCAGTGCGTTCAACACCGATAAACTGCTGTGGTTAAACCATCACTACATCAACACGCTGCCGGCGGAATATGTGGCGACGCATCTGCAGTGGCACATTGAGCAGGAAAATATCGATACCCGTAACGGCCCTCAGTTGTCCGAGCTGGTTAAGCTGCTGGGCGAGCGTTGCAAAACGCTGAAAGAGATTGCCCAGAGCTGCCGCTACTTCTATGAAGAGTTCGCCGAGTTCGACGCCGATGCGGCGAAGAAACACCTGCGTCCGGTGGCGCGTCAGCCGCTGGAAGTGGTTCGCGATAAGCTGGCGGCCATTAGCGACTGGACGGCGGAAAATGTCCACCATGCGATTCAGGCGACCGCCGATGAGCTGGAAGTGGGCATGGGGAAAGTAGGCATGCCGCTGCGCGTGGCCGTGACCGGCGCGGGTCAATCTCCGGCGCTGGACGTCACCGTTCATGCTATCGGTAAATCCCGTAGCGTTGAACGTATCAACAAAGCGCTGGCGTTTATCGCCGAACGCGAAAGCCAGCAGTCCTGAGGCCGAGCGTAAGCTAAAGCAAGCGGCAGGTTAATCCTGCCGTTTTTTTTCGCCGCTATTTTTTGACGGGGCTAATACCTAACCGCGCCAGGAAGCCACTAATGCCATCGCGGGCAAGAAGATCGCGCAGGTGAGTTTGTTCCGCGGCGGTCATCAGCTGCAGCGTATCGGCGATTTGCCGCCATACCGCATCCGCTTCATTGATAAAGTAGCCGCCGGGCTGTTCGGCGAGCTGGTACTCTTCATTCAGATGGCGAAATGCCGGAATATTGGTCAGAAAATCAATCACTGTCCTATCGATGACAATCAAACGCGCACGCCCGCCTTTGACGCCGGGAATCGCTTCGGTTCGCCACTTTTGTTCTCGCGCCCAACGGTTGACCGTTTGTCTGGCCAGACCCAGAACTTCGGCAAGCTCTGCAGGCGTCATTTTTTCTTTTAGTTTCATCATTCTTATTTTACTGGCCGCGTATTCCAAGACGGTTTAACAACCCGGTAATGCCTTCGCGCAGCAGCAGCGACATTAGCTGCTTCTGTTCGCGATGAGTCATCTCTTTGCAGAGCGTAAGCAATAAGGGTTCGAGATCGGTCTCGGCGACCGAATAGGGAGAGGGCGTTTCCGCTACGCGCTGGGCATTGCGGATAAACTCCCGTACCTGCTCGTTAACGTGTACGAGACGCGCTTTGCCTCCCTGTACGCCAGGCCGCGGAGAAGTTTGCCACCCCTCTTTACGAACCCATTTATTTATCGTCTGTCGGCTGAAGCCAGTTAGATGCGCAATTTCTTCCGGAGTCATTCGTTCCTTGAGCATACTATTTCCTGAGTAAATATGTGGGAATTAGTGCTTCATGTTATAGCATCCTTTTACAGGAAATAGTGACATGTTTAACGCCTGCCTGCGATAAGGCTCGCATTGTCAGCTATTTGCCTGCTTTTTCAGCGATTGAATCAGGAGGGGTAATTTTGCCGTTGACACCTGGCGAAGGAATTCATATTATGCCGCCCGTCAACACGACACGCTTTACGTTACGGGGCTATAGCTCAGCTGGGAGAGCGCTTGCATGGCATGCAAGAGGTCAGCGGTTCGATCCCGCTTAGCTCCACCAAATTCTGCACCCAGCGGATTTGGTTCGTAAAGAGGTCCTGTGGGGCTATAGCTCAGCTGGGAGAGCGCTTGCATGGCATGCAAGAGGTCAGCGGTTCGATCCCGCTTAGCTCCACCAAAATTCGAACCCTCGCTACGGCGGGGGTTTTTGCTTTAGCGTCCTCAATGTAAATGATTTTCAGCTTACGTCAGCGTGTATCGAGCAAATAAAAACCAACGTAATTTAGGAATTTTTCTCGGTTTATTTTCTTGCCTGCCATTATTAACCAACATACTATTTTCTGATTGCTTATAATTTTTTAGCCGCAGAGGTGTTGATTAACAATAATGACTGACATATTTAACATCAAAGTTAAAAAAACTCTGCTGGCGTTAATTGTTTGTTTGATTTTTATTCCGCTTTCTCGATTAATTTCTCCGCAAACCCTTATCGACGGAAAACAAATTTATCTGGCATGGCTGCCATTAAGCGTCATGTACGCAACCATTTGTATTTTTGGTCGTTATGCTGTTGCTCCCTTGATTGTTGCGTTTGCAATTACTAATACATTTATAATAGAACTAACCTATACGCAGGCCGCTATCCTGTTATTCTGTCAATTATTTTCCGTCTTTTTCACCTTCGCAATCATGCGTTCGTTGTCGGGAAAAAAATGGCGTAGCGGAAGGCCAGCCAAGCGCCATATTGGTCGCCGCATCTTCTGGGGCGGCTTCTTTGCTCCCATCCTGCTCAAGCTGACGATGTATCTGGCGGGGCGCTTCTTCGCCTTCCCGCTTGCCGTCTCCAGCTACTTCAGTACCGCGTCAATCATCTATTCCGTTATTGATATCCAGGCGTTGATATGCGCCGCCTTAATCTTTACGACCGCTTTCTATTATCCGATGAGAATGATAGTTAGCCCACGTTATCGGCGGGTGTTTTGGCTGCGTCATTGTCAACCGTGGCTGGTGAAAGAAAAAAGAACCTTTACCTTGTACTGGTTTATGGCATTAATCACAATCATGCTGGTGCTTTGTGCGCCTTTTGATTCCGATTTAATTGCCGGATATCTGGTGCCAATTATTTTTATTCTCTACTTCGTTGGTATTGGGCGTCTGGGGCATGAGTTAATTCGCATTACGTGGGCTATTTCGGCATTCTTTTTAGTCGCCTATAACAAAAATTTTCTGCAGGGTGTTCAGTCGGGGTACTCCTTGTCATTTGTCCTGTCGGTGTTAATTTCATTCACGATTTGTTTGTTTTACATGACAGATATTTATTCGCGTAGCGACAGAATTAAACAACGCTGGCGCGATCGGGCTGAAGAAGATCCGTTAACCGGGTTACCCAATCTGCGGGCGCTGGAAGGACATTTGCGCCAGTCGCCGCGGGTTGTTATTAGCAGTCTGCGCATCGAAAACCTGGACTTCCTTAGCCGCCATTACGGCATGATGATGCGCGTAGAGTGCAAGCGGCAAATAGCCCGCCGTCTGCAGCCGCTACTGGACCACCGCGATAAAATTTATCAGCTCCCGGGTAGCGAGTTATTGCTGGTGATTGAGGGGCCGGAACCGGCTGCGCGGCTAAATCACATCGTCGCGATGCTTAACCACGCTAAATTTAACTGGCATAACCAGGTTCTGGATTTAGAGTTTGGCGCGGCGTGGGGGAGTTACAGCGGCATTGAGACCGAATTACACCCTATGCTCGGCCAGCTTAGTTGGTTATCGGAGCAGGCTGGCGCCGTGCAGCGGGTGCTGGCGTTAGATACCGCGCAGGAGGAGGTTTCCGACCAAACAACCGAACAGGTGCGGATGCTGACGAAAATAAAACAAGCGCTGAACGAGCGTAATCTTCTGCTGTACGCGCAGCCGATTCAAAATGCGGAGGGGGAGGGCTATTACGAAATCCTCACCCGTATGCGCTGCGGCGAGACGATTATCACGCCGGATCGGTTTATTCCACTTATTGCACAGTTTAACCTCAGCCAGCGCTTCGATATGCTGGTGCTGGAAACGCTGTTCAGCCAGCTTGATCAACATCCCGGCCGACGCTTCTCCGTCAATTTGCTGCCGTATACGCTGATGCAAAAGGATAGCGCCGCGCAGATTATCGCGCTGTTTAAGCGTTATCGCGTTTCGCCTGCTTATATCACGATTGAGATAACTGAAGAGCAGGCGTTCTCGAATGCGGATACCAGCATGCATAATATTCAGCTGTTGAGTGAGTTCGGTTGCGCTATCGCCATTGATGACTTTGGTACCGGTTACGCTAACTATGAGCGTCTGAAAAGCCTGCAGGCGGATATCGTAAAAATTGACGGCTGCTTCGTGCATGAAATCGAGAGCGACCAGCTTGATGCGATTATCGTGAAATCCATTATCGAAATCGCGCGGGCGAAACAGCTTACGGTCGTCGCAGAGTACGTAGAGACTCAGGCGCAAAAGGCGATGCTGTTGGCGCTGGGCGTCGATTATTTGCAGGGCTACCTGATTGGCAAACCGCAGCCGTTAAGTGAATTGAAGGCGTAAAAAAGCCGGGCGATACTGCAGCCCGGCTTGTTATTTTATTAACGTCTGTTTGTGATTACAGTACCAGCGCAGCGATAGAGGCTGACAACACGCTGACCAGCGTGGAACCGTAAACCAGTTTCAGACCAAAGCGAGAAACCACGTTACCTTGCTCTTCATTCAGGCCTTTAATCGCCCCGGCGATGATGCCGATAGAAGAGAAGTTGGCGAAGGAGACCAGGAAGATGGAGATGATACCTTCCGCACGCGGGGAGAGCGTCGCTGCCACTTTCTGCAGATCCATCATCGCCACGAATTCGTTAGACACCAGTTTGGTCGCCATAATACTGCCTACCTGCAGCGCTTCGCTCGCCGGCACACCCATCACCCACGCAACCGGGTAGAAGATGTAGCCGAGGATCCCCTGGAAGGAGATGCTGTAGCCAAACCAGCCGGTGACGGTGGCGAACAGGGCGTTGAGCGCGGAAATCAGCGCGATAAAGCCGATCAGCATCGCCGCAACGATAATCGCTACTTTAAAGCCTGCCAGAATGTATTCGCCCAGCATTTCGAAGAAGCTCTGACCTTCGTGCAGATTGGACATCTGCAGGTTTTCTTCGCTCTGCTCAACGCGATACGGGTTAATCAGCGACAGAACAATAAAGGTGCTGAACATGTTGAGCACCAGCGCGGCAACCACATACTTCGGCTGCAGCATAGTCATATAGGCGCCGACGATGGACATCGAAACGGTAGACATCGCGGTTGCCGCCATGGTGTACATACGGTTGCGCGACATTTTGCCGAGAATATCTTTATAGGCGATGAAGTTTTCCGACTGGCCGAGGATCAGCGAGCTAACGGCGTTGAAAGATTCCAGTTTACCCATGCCGTTAACTTTCGACAGCACGGTACCGATCGCGCGGATGACAATCGGCAGAATGCGAATATGCTGTAAAATACCAATCAGCGCGGAAATAAAGACGATTGGGCACAAAACCTTCAGGAAGAAGAAGGCCAGACCTTTATCGTTCATGTTACCGAATACGAAGTTGGTGCCTTCGTTGGCGAAACCGAGAAGTTTCTCGAACATCTCAGAAAAGCCTTTCACGAAACCCAGACCGACATCGGAGTTCAGGAAGAACCAGGCCAGCAAAACTTCAATAACAAGTAATTGAATAACATAACGAATGCGGATCTGCTTACGGTTGTGACTGACCAGCAAGGCCAGTATAGCCACCACAACGATCGCGAGGACAAAATGCAAGACGCGGTCCATATTTGCTCCAAATATGAGGCAGGTTAAATTTCCGTGCACATTCTATGCAACAAGCCTAAATAAAACGAGATCGAATCCACACTATTGCAAGGATATGTGACCAATAACAAAAATAGTGATCAATCGTACATTTTTGTTATGTTATGCAAAGGTATTAAAAGTTGCATTAATGTACTAATCTGATGAAAGGCGCGTTGTCGACAGCTTCACGCCCGTTTCGTTATTTGGCCTGCTATCGTTCCCTCCTATCAAAGCAATCATTATCACCTTTCTAAATGAACTTGATAATCATTCGCATTTTGATAGCATTAAACATAGCAAAGGCTATATTTCCAGGGGCAGAAAATGACTAACAGTCGCGTTGAGAATAGCAGCGGTCGCGCAGCGCGCAAGATGAGGCTCGCACTGATGGGGCCCGCATTCATTGCTGCCATCGGCTACATCGATCCGGGTAACTTCGCCACGAATATCCAGGCTGGCGCCAGCTTTGGCTATCAATTGTTATGGGTAGTGGTATGGGCGAACCTGATGGCGATGCTGATTCAGGTGTTATCGGCCAAGCTCGGTATCGCCACCGGTAAAAACCTCGCGGAACAGATCCGCGACCATTACCCGCGCCCGGTGGTGTGGTTTTACTGGATACAGGCGGAAATTATCGCCATGGCGACCGATCTGGCTGAATTCATCGGCGCGGCCATCGGCTTTAAGCTGCTGCTCGGCGTTTCCTTATTACAGGGGGCGGTGCTGACCGGCGTCGCCACCTTCCTGATCCTGATGTTGCAGCGTCGCGGGCAGAAACCGCTGGAAAAAGTCATCGGCGGGCTGCTGCTGTTTGTGGCGGTGGCGTATGTGGTCGAGCTTATCTTCTCGCAGCCGGCGTTAGCGCCGCTGGCCAAAGGCATGATTATTCCGAGCCTGCCGAATGGCGAAGCGGTATTCCTTGCCGCCGGGGTTCTCGGGGCGACGATTATGCCGCACGTTATCTATCTGCACTCATCGCTGACGCAAAACCTGCACGACGGCTCGCGCAAAGAACGCTATAACGCCACGCGTTGGGACGTGGCGATTGCAATGACCATTGCCGGCTTCGTTAACCTGGCGATGATGGCGACCGCCGCCGCTGCGTTTCACTTCAACGGCCACACCGGCGTGGCCGATCTCGACCAGGCTTATTTAACTCTCGAACCGCTGCTTAGCCATGCCGCCGCGACGATTTTTGGTCTCAGTCTGGTTGCCGCCGGTCTCTCGTCGACGGTAGTCGGAACGCTTGCCGGGCAGGTCGTGATGCAGGGGTTTATCCGCTTCCATATTCCGCTGTGGTTTCGCCGGACTATCACCATGCTGCCGTCGTTTATCGTGATTATGATGGGGCTGGATCCAACGCGTATCCTGGTGATGAGCCAGGTATTGCTGAGCTTCGGGATTGCGCTGGCGCTGGTGCCGCTGCTGATTTTTACCAGCGATGCGCGGTTAATGGGCGATCTGGTAAACAGTCGCTGGGTAAAACGCATCGGTTGGCTGATTGTGGCGATTGTGGTGGCGCTGAACGGCTGGCTGATTATTGGTTCCGCATTAGATTAATACGGCAACAAAAAAGGGAGCTTTCGCTCCCTTTATCAATTAGTGGTGCCCGTGACCATGTCCGCGCCCGCCGCCAGGGCCTCGGCCCCAGCCGCCACGGCGATCGTTCCAGCCTTCGCGATAGCCGCGCTCGTAAGCACGACCGCGATCCCAGCCGCGTTTATCCCAACCGCGATGCCAGCCGTTATCATGGCGATGCCAGCGGTGATCGCGCCATTCATAATGACGACGCCAGTAATCACGGTCGCGCCAGCCGCCACCGTCCCAGTAGTTACCGTAACCGTCACGATCGCCAATTTGTAATTTTACCGATGGCAGCAGGGTGATTTCACCAGCATTGGCGATAACCGGCGCACACGCCAGCAGTACCGCAGCCAGAATCAGTGACCTGAACATACTCTTCTCCTCACGATCGGGTCTTAATGACCTGTTAACCAGATATTACGAGCCGGTAAAGAGGCGTAGCATCAGGGAACTCTTAAATCGCAAGAAATAGCACTTTTTGCCAAAGTAAAAATGAGTTTACACCGCAAGGATCGCATCAATGGCGGCGCACTCTTCAGCGCTGAACCGACGATTGCTTAACATACCCACGGCATCGTCCAGTTGCGCCGTTTTACTGGCGCCGATCAGCACTGACGTCACTTTATCTTCACGCAGCACCCAGGCCAGGGCCATCTGTGATAGCTTCTGTCCGCGGCGCCCGGCAATGGCGTCAAGCTGGCGGACTTTTTCCAGCCGCTCGGCGGTGAGCTGTTCCGGCTGTAAAAAACGGCTATTGCTGGCTGCGCGCGAGTCTGGCGGAATACCGTTTAGATAGCGGTTGGTCAACTGGCCGCCAGCCAGCGGTGAAAACGCTATACTTCCCACGCCTTCGGCCTGCAGCATCGCTAACAATCCTTCTTCCACCCAGCGTTCAAACATCGAATATTTGGGTTGGTGAATCAGGCAAGGCGTGCCGAGATCGTTGAGGATAGCGATAGCCTGACGTGCCAGCTCGAGCGGGTAGTTCGATAAACCAACGTAGAGCGCTTTTCCCTGGCGAACCAGATGATCCAACGCGCGCATGGTCTCTTCCAGCGGCGTTTCCGGGTCCGGGCGGTGGTGATAAAAGATATCGACGTACTCAAGACCCATCCGCTTCAGGCTCTGGTCGAGACTGGCGACCAGATACTTACGCGATCCCCAGTCGCCATAAGGACCATCCCACATGGTATAGCCCGCTTTACTGGAGATGATGAGTTCGTCGCGGTAGGGCAGAAAATCTTCTTTCAGGATCCGCCCGAAGTTGCTCTCCGCCGATCCCGGCGGTGGGCCGTAATTGTTCGCCAGGTCGAAGTGGGTAATCCCGAGGTCGAAGGCGTGACGCAGCAACTGGCGGCTGACCTCGACCTGTGTCTCATCGCCAAAGTTATGCCACAGACCGAGAGATATCGCCGGTAGCTTCAGGCCGCTGCGCCCGCATCGGCGGTATTCCATGGTCTGATAACGCGTGTCGCTTGCCTGGTAAACCATACTTCCTCCGCATCAAAACAGGGTGTGTATACGTTTACACTAATCAATGTTGCATGCGGAGTATATGGGGATAACGCGTAAATTTTGCTTTCCACCCTCATTATTGCTCACAATCTGGACAGGTAAAACGCATATCTAATACTCAGATTACCTGCACAACAACAAGGATTATGGATATGCAACCGACTTACACCATTGGCGATTATCTGCTGGATCGTCTCGTAGATTGTGGTATCGATCGCCTGTTCGGCGTACCTGGTGATTACAACTTACAGTTTCTCGATCACGTGATAGCCCATCAAAATTTGGGATGGGTCGGCTGTGCTAACGAACTGAACGCGGCCTACGCCGCAGACGGCTATGCGCGTATAAAAGGCGCCGGCGCGCTGCTAACCACCTATGGCGTAGGTGAGTTAAGCGCGTTAAACGGAGTGGCCGGTAGCTATGCGGAACATATCCCGGTGCTGCACATTGTGGGCGCGCCATCTACCGGCGCGCAGCAGCGCGGCGAACTGCTGCACCATACCCTCGGCGATGGTGATTTCACCCATTTCTCGCGGATGAGCGAACATATTACCTGTTCTCAGGCGACGTTAACGGCGGGCAACGCCTGTCACGAAATTGACCGGGTATTAAGCGACATGCTGACCCACCACCGCCCAGGGTATCTGATGCTGCCTGCCGACGTGGCGAAGGCCCGTGCGGTGCCGCCGGCCCGCGCGCTGGTCATTAAGGGCCCCGCGGCCGATGAAAACCAGCTTGCCGGCTTTCGCGAGCACGCGGCCAAACTGTTGCGCAGCAGTCGCCGCGTGTCGCTGCTGGCGGATTTTCTCGCTCAGCGTTACGGTCTGCAAAACACACTACAGCAGTGGGTTAAGTCCGCGCCGATTACCCACGCCACCATGCTAATGGGTAAAGGGCTATTTGACGAACAGGGAACGGGGTTCGCCGGGACCTATAGCGGGATCGCCAGCGCGCCGCAAACCCGCGAAGCGATGGAAAGCGCTGATGCCATCATCTGCGTGGGTACGCGCTTTACCGATACGATTACCGCCGGCTTTACCCATCATTTGCCAACGGAGAAAACCATCGAAATCCAGCCATTTGCCGCGCGGGTTGGCGATCATTGGTTCAGCCGAATCCCGATGGATCAGGCGCTGGCGGCCCTCATTGATGTTTCTGGCAAGCTGTCCGCGGAATGGCGCGCGCCAGATATCATCGCGCCCGACGCTTCCGGCGCGCCGCAGGGTAATCTGACGCAGAAAAACTTCTGGAGTACGGTCGAGAAACAGCTGCGGCCGGGCGATATTATTCTTGCCGATCAGGGGACCTCGGCATTCGGTATCGCCTCATTAAAACTACCCTCGCAGGCCACGCTGCTGGTGCAACCGCTATGGGGCTCAATCGGTTTCACGCTACCTGCCGCTTACGGCGCGCAGACCGCCGCCGCGGACAGAAGGGTGGTATTAATCATTGGCGATGGCGCCGCGCAGCTCACTATCCAGGAGATGAGCTCAATGCTGCGCGATAAGCAAAAACTGTTAATTTTGCTGTTGAATAACGAGGGCTACACCGTCGAGCGCGCCATTCACGGACCAGAACAGCGCTACAACGATATTGCGTTGTGGGACTGGAGCCGCTTCCCCGATGCTTTTGCGCCGGATACGCCTTCCCGCTGTTGGCGGGTATCGCAAACCGGTGAGCTGGCTGAGGCGATGGCCGATAGCGTTAACTCCGATAAGCTAACGATGGTCGAAGTTATGCTGCCGAAAATGGATATCCCTGACTTCTTACGCGCGGTTACCCAGGCGCTGGAAGATCGCAACAACCGCAGCTAATCGCCGCGGCGTTTGGCAATCATCAGCGGCTTCCCGGCCAGCAGTAGCCAGGCCGGGAGCATCACGATACATAGCAGCGGCAGCAAGGTGGTATCCGGCACCACCACTGCCGCCATAAACAGGCTCAGCCAGCCGTCGCGGGTGACGACCAGCACCAGGCCGAGGATCGCGCAGGAGATGGTAATGGCGGCCGGTACCGCTTCAACGTGGGCATGCAGCATTAGCCCCAACGAGACGCCGACAAACACCGCCGGGAAAATACGCCCGCCGCGGAAGCCACAGGCGGCCGCCAGCACCAGCGCCGCCAGTTTCACCACGGCAATGAGTAGAAAATCGCCGGCGCCAAGGGTCTGGCTGGAGGCAAGTTGCTGCATTTCGTCCAGCCCTTTAAACAGCGTAATATGCCCGCCAATAACGCCCAGGATCCCCAGTAAAAACCCCCCGATACCTAGCATTAACACCGGATTTTTCAGCCGGTGGATCAGCGCGTGCAGACGCGGTAGACACCACACGGCGACCATGCCGACGGCGATGGCGATAAGCGTGACGATCGCGCCGCTGATAATATCGACGATACGCAGGTGTGGATAGTGCGGGATCGGCAGGGTGAAATTGGGATGGAAAAAGATACCGGTCGTCAATGCGCCTGCCGCCGCTGCCAGCAGTGGGGCGAATAGCCGGTCCCATAACGGAACGTCGCTGCTGCTATTGAGCGTTTGCGAAAAAATAAGCGCCGCGGCAACCGGCGTACCGAACAGCGCGCCGATGGTTCCCGATGCGGCGAGGATTGTCCAGTCCAGCGAGCTTACTCGTGGGAACAGACGCGAGCCAAGGGCGACGGCAAGCGCGATATTGACGACCATGATCGGATGTTCCGGCCCGAGACTCACGCCGCCCGCGAGGCCGAGAATCAACGCCGCCAGTAATCCCGGTAGCGCGCTGGTGGCGATGGGCGCGCCGATTAAGGATTCGGTTGCCGGATCTGGCCCACCATGTCCAGGACTGTAACGGACCACCAGCCCCACGGCGATCCCGGTGAGAGTGAGGATGGCAATTATCCATAGCGGACTATCGGCGGCAATGCCGATATGTGCCGGCAGGTCGCTCCACAAGATGCTCTGTAGGACTGCGGCTATCTTCATCGCCACAATCAATACCAGGCTGGATGCGATACCAATAAGAATGGCGGGTATCGATAACAACAGCATCGTTCTGGCGCGCGGGTGCAGCATGAAAGGTTCCTTTTAAATGTCCTGAAGCGCTACTTTGCCTGTCTCTGTAAAGAGCTTCGGCGCAAATGGTGCTGAAACGATAAACTTAAGGCCAAACCTGACGTTGCGTGTATGACATAAACTGGCATGTTACATAGATTACAGTCTAAATGTGACCAATGTCGCTAAACTACCGGCGGCTGTACGTTGGTCGTTGTTGTTATGTCGCCATGAATTTACAGTGTGCGAAAAGAATTATTTTGACTTTAGCGGAGCCGTAACGGAATGACAAAATTTGCTTTAGTAGGAGACGTCGGCGGAACTAACGCCCGTCTGGCGTTATGTGATATCGCAAGCGGGGAGATTTCCCGCGCTAAAACTTATTCCGGGCTCGATTACCCAAGCCTTGAGGCCGTTGTACGCGTCTATCTCGACGAACAAGCCGTGAAGGTCGAGGATGGCTGCATCGCCATTGCTTGCCCCATCACCGGCGACTGGGTGGCGATGACCAACCATACCTGGGCTTTTTCTATTGCCGAGATGAAAAAGAACCTCGGATTCGCGCATCTGGAAATCATTAATGATTTCACCGCGGTGTCGATGGCGATCCCAATGCTCAAAACCGAGCATCTGATCCAGTTCGGCGGCGCGCAACCGGCGGAAGGTAAACCGATCGCCGTCTACGGCGCTGGTACAGGTCTTGGCGTAGCGCACCTGGTACATGTTGATAAACGCTGGGTGAGCCTGCCGGGCGAGGGTGGCCACGTCGATTTCGCGCCGAATAGCGAAGAAGAGGGCATTATTCTCGAGGAGTTACGCAACGAGTTGGGCCACGTGTCCGCCGAACGCGTTTTGTCCGGCCCGGGATTAGTTAATCTGTATCGGGCTATCGTTAAATCCGATGGCCGTTTGCCGGAAAACCTACAGCCGAAGGACGTCACTGAACGTGCGCTGGCGGATACCTGCATTGATTGTCGCCGCGCGCTGTCGCTGTTCTGCGTCATTATGGGGCGCTTTGGCGGTAACCTGGCGCTAACCCTTGGCACATTCGGCGGCGTGTATATCGCGGGCGGCATTGTCCCGCGTTTCCTTGAGTTCTTTAAGGCGTCGGGTTTCCGCGGCGGGTTTGAAGATAAAGGGCGCTTTAAAGCCTACGTGCAGGATATTCCGGTCTATCTCATCGTTCATGATAACCCTGGCCTGCTCGGCTCCGGCGCGCATCTGCGCCAGACGCTTGGGTATATACTCTAAGCCACTCTCAGTCGGGCGGCGTTTGGCGCCGCCCATCTCATTACAGATTCATCAACTGGCGGAACTCTTTCACCTTACTGCGGCTGACCGGCACCTGAAACTCAAGGTCGCGTAATCGTAGGACGTAGGTGTTGTTGAACCATGGCTCAATTTCGCGGATTTTATTCAGATTGACGCAGTACGAGCGGTGACAGCGAAAGAAGTGCGCAGCCGGCAGCTTGCTGCAGAATTCGGTGATGTTCATCGGCATGACGAATGATTCACGGCGCGTATAGACGAAGGTCATTTTCTCATGCGCTTCCGCGTAATAAATATCGTGAATGCTGGTGACGATGATCCGCTCGTCTTTAATTAGATTAATGGTGTCGTTTTCGCGGGTTGGGTTGTGCGCGGGCGTGCCGCTTACCGCCAGTTGCTGCTGTTGCTGCCAGGCGCTGGACAGCTTCTGCAACATATTAATAATCCGTGATTCCTGATAAGGCTTGAGGATGTAGTCAAACGCTTCCAGTTCAAAGGCTTCCACCGCATGTTCTTTCCACGCGGTGATAAAGACGATGAACGGCTTATGCGCGAACTGGCTAATATTTTGCGCCAGCAGCACGCCATCCAGCGAGGGGATATTGATGTCGAGAAAGATGGCATCGACTTTATTGTGCTGCAGGAATTTCAGCACGTCGAGACCGTCGTCGAAGGTGCCGACGATCTCCATCTGGCTGTGGGTGTTAATCAACCAGGTGAGTTCCTGCTGCGCCGGGAACTCATCCTCAACAATAATGACTTTCATTTTTTCTCCGCTCATGGCAACAGCGATACCGGTTCAGTCGCCGGGGCGTGCTGGTTGGGGACGTAGAACGCAATCTCCGTCCCCGGCGTCAAGCGGCGGATATGCAGCCCTTCGCCGTAGAGCAGTTTCACCCGATGATGAACATTCAGCAGGCCAATTTTATTACCCGGCATCTCGTCGGCTTCGACGCGGGCCACCACCGCCGGGTCAATACCGTTCCCGGTATCCCGTACGCTGATGCGCACCCGGTTTCCGCATTCGTTGATGGCGATAGTCACCACGCCCTTGCCCCGACAGGGTTGAATACCGTGGACGATGGCATTTTCTACCAGAGGCTGAATGAGCAGGCTGGGGATGACGCAGCTGACCTCCTCATCAATATCATAAATCACCGTCAGCTTGTCGCCGAATCGCGCCTGCTCGATCGCAATATAATCCTTAATTTGGTATAGCTCGCGCTTGATGTCGATCTGCTCGTCATCTTTTAACTCAATGTTATAGCGCAAATAACGCGACAAATTGAAAATCAACTGCCGGGCGGTATCCGGATTCATACGGATGGAAGAGGAGATGGCGTTAAGCGCATTAAACAGAAAATGAGGATTTATTTTACTCTGCAGGGCGCGTAGTTCCGCTTTATTGGCCATTTCACGCAGCTGTTCGGCCCGGGAGACCTCAAGCTGGGTGGAGATTATTTGCGACAGGCCGATCGCCATCTCCTGCAGCGAGGAGGTAATACGATGCGCGTGGCAGTAGTAAATTTTCAGCGTGCCGGTCACCACACCTTTCTCGCGTAGCGGAATCACCAGCATGGAGTGGATCTCCGGCGTTCTGTAGGCTTCATCGTTGTTTTTAATGATGATGGTGTCGCTTTCAATAGCTTTACGAGTCGTTGGGCTGATATCGTTGTTGCGATCGTTATAGTTATTTTCCCCATAGCCAACGTAGGCCAGCACCCGGTCAGTGGTGGTAATCGCGACCGCATCGGCATTGATGTCCCGGCGAATAATATCGCAAACCTGACGCAGCGATTCGCTGTTAACGTGACGGAACAGCGGCAGCGTTTTGTTGGCGATATCCAACGCCAGTTTTGCCTGGCGCGCCGCGCTGGCCTCTTTCTCGCCTTCCACGCTCTGAACCAGCAGTACAATAAAACCGATGCAGATGCTGCCAAGGATCATCGGGATACCGATTTTGGAGACAATATCGATCCCCAACGCCAGCGTCGGCGCCCACAGCACCACGAGGATCATGGTTAGCGTTTCACACAGCATCCCGGCCAGAATCCCCACCTTCCAGCGCTGGGCTTTCGGGATTTTGCGGTTGATAAGCCCGGAAAGCAGCCCGGCGACAATACTGGTGATAAAGCAGGGGATGGCGGTCACACCGTCAATATCAATGAGATAGCGGTGTACCCCGGCAATTACGCCGACAATCGCGCCGACCCACGGGCCAAACAGGATCCCGCCGGACATCACCGCGATAATACGTACGTTGACCAGCGAACCTTCTACCGGAACGCCGGACCAGGTGCTGAACAGCGCGAACATGGAGAAGATGGCGGTGACCGCCAGCAGCTCGCGAGGCGTATGCGCCGATTTATGCAGCAGTTCGCGAAACAGGCGTAAGCGGATAAGAAAAAAGAGGCAAATGAGCATTAATGCCGCGCGGTCAAAAACCGCCAGCAGCATATTAAAAATATCGTGCATGGGTGCGCCCAGGATTCGCAGGAAAGCAATATGATAGAAAACCTCGCGCCAGAAGGCTAGCCGCAGAAATCAATGAGGAACAAGCACAAAAATAAAAGGGGATAAGTGGATATCTCCAGCTATCAGGGCGTTGATGGGGAGTGATGATATATTACAGTATTATAAATGATATCAATATGTTAATTGTTTATTTAATATATGCACGTTTTAGGGAGGCGTTCTGCCGCATACTAATAAGTAATGCCTTATTTTTGGCGCCAACGATTATTTTTTATCAACCCTCTCGACAGCGTGTTTTTTTTCAGGTTATTTTCTAAGCGAGCCACATCGGTGGCCGCGTCGCTCGGACGGTCCGGGCGCTAACGTTAATCTGAGGAATCTATGGCTGAATTCAGTCCTGAACGCCGTTTTACGCGTATCGATCGTCTCCCTCCGTATGTTTTTAACATTACTGCCGAACTGAAAATGGCTGCGCGTCGGCGCGGCGAAGATATTATCGATTTCAGTATGGGTAACCCGGATGGCGCCACGCCGCCGCATATCGTCGAAAAACTCTGTACCGTTGCCCAGCGCCCGGATACCCACGGTTACTCTACCTCTCGCGGTATTCCGCGTCTGCGCCGCGCGATTTCGCGCTGGTACCAGGAGCGTTATGAGGTCGATATCGACCCGGAATCAGAAGCCATCGTGACGATTGGTTCGAAAGAGGGGCTGGCGCATCTGATGCTGGCGACGCTCGATCATGGCGATACGGTGCTGGTGCCAAACCCCAGTTATCCGATTCATATTTACGGCGCGGTTATCGCCGGGGCGCAGGTCCGTTCCGTCCCGCTGGTGGAAGGCGTTGATTTCTTCAATGAACTGGAACGCGCGATCCGTGAAAGTTACCCGAAGCCAAAAATGATGATTCTGGGCTTCCCGTCTAACCCTACCGCCCAGTGCGTTGAACTCGATTTCTTCGAAAAAGTCGTCGCGCTGGCGAAACGTTATGACGTGCTGGTGGTGCACGATCTGGCCTACGCCGACATCGTCTATGATGGCTGGAAAGCGCCGTCGATTATGCAGGTGCCCGGTGCGCGCGATGTGGCTGTCGAATTCTTCACCCTGTCAAAAAGCTACAACATGGCCGGCTGGCGTATTGGTTTTATGGTTGGGAACAAAACGCTGGTTAATGCGCTGGCCCGCATCAAAAGCTACCATGACTACGGTACCTTCACGCCGTTGCAGGTAGCGGCGATTGCCGCGCTGGAAGGCGATCAGCAGTGCGTGCGTGATATTGCGGAACAATATAAACGTCGCCGTGATGTGCTGGTGAAAGGGCTGCATGAAGCCGGCTGGATGGTTGAATGCCCGAAAGCGTCAATGTACGTGTGGGCGAAAATTCCGGAGCCATATGCGGCGATGGGCTCGCTGGAGTTCGCTAAAAAGCTGCTGCAGGAGGCCAAAGTGTGCGTCTCGCCGGGAATCGGCTTTGGCGACTATGGCGATACTCATGTGCGTTTCGCATTAATCGAAAACCGCGATCGTATTCGTCAGGCCATCCGCGGTATCAAATCCATGTTCCGCGCAGATGGGCTGCTACCGGCAGCTGGTAAAACGGTAGCTGAACACCACGAATAAAAAATGGGAGCCGTCTGGCTCCCATCTCTTTACTGCATAGCAGGTTAAATCATCAGGGCGAAGGTACCGGCCCAAACGATGACCATAAAAGAAATTCCCATCAAAAAGTATTTCACGACATGTCACTCCGCATTTTGGCGAAACGCCTAAATGAATTTAACTTTAACCATTGCAGGATTGTCGCAGATAAAACCAGACTATTCTGGCAGCTGCGACAAACCGAAATTCTGTGCGTTAACTGCTCCAGATGGCGCTAATGTACGCTTAAAAAATGGTGGAAACAAGATCCATTTTTTTATTAATTTTTAGTTACTTACGACTGTCGTGAATAGGCGACACATTAATTTCATTCGGTAATAAATTCAATTACGGCGACGATGATTTTAAGCAATACCCTGACATTCTGTAGTTATTTGATTTTGGGATTTTTTCTATTGGCGGGAAGGTGCAGAAATCACTTTCTGCACCCTATCGCGATGAGGTTAGTGGCCGGTCGTCGGCGCGCGCCATTGATGTGGATAACGTGCGGGAACAAAGCGCAAGGTAAGCGCCATTAAGAGGAAAACGCAGATGGCGTGGAATTCCCAGTCTAGCTGGTAGTTTCCGCTCAGGCTGCGCAGCAGCCCTGAAAGCCACGGCGATAAACCGGCGATAATAAAACCGATGCCCTGCATAAACGCCACCAGCCGACCGGCGACGGCAGGCTGCGGTGAATGGTCCAGCGCCAGTACCAGGCACAGCGGGAAGGCGCCGCCCAGTCCTATGCCGCAGCTCACCGCCCACAGCAGCGGCCACTGTTGTGGCCACCAGATGAAACCGCAGAACCCGAGCAACTGCAGCGCCAGCGCCAACATCAGCAGCTTACGGCGATCTTCGTGGCGAGCGAGCATCGGTAGTAACAGCGCGCCGGCGGTTTGGCCGACGGTCATCAATGCCAGAAGCGTGCCGCTAAACTGAGCGCTGTGGCCAAGCTGCATATAATAGGGCGGTAACCAGGCAATCAGGCTGGCGTAGCCGCCATTGATCAGCCCGAAATAAAGGCCAAGCGTCCAGGCCCGATGGTGACGAAAGACCGACGGCGCGGCTTGCGCCGATGCGGCAACCGGCGCGGCGGGCAGCATTTTGCTGATCGGCAACCAGCCAATGAGCGCAGCCAGGGCCGGTAGCGTCCACCATGCCAGCGCGTGGTGCCAGAGCGCGCTTTGCTGCGCAAGCCAGGGGGTGAGCGCGGCGCCAAGGCCGCCTCCGCCCATCAACGCCGCTGACCACAATCCCATGACCTGCGGCGTGCGGCGATGAAAAAGACGCTTGATGACGCTGGGAATAATCGCCTGAATCACGCCGATGCCAATCCCGCCGAGCAGCGCGCTACTAAGCAGCAGGCCGCTTTGCGGCGCCAGCTCGCGCAGGAGCGCGCCAATGCCAATCGCCAGCAGACTTAACGCAATACTGCGGTTTTCGCTAACGTGGCGGTTAATCCATCCGCCAGCGAGCGCCAGCACCCCCATCGCGATGACCGGAAGCGCGGTCAACAGTGAAACCAGGGTAAAGCTCATACCGGTTGCCTGTTGCAGTTGCGGCAGCAATGGACCTATCGAGGTCAGTAGCGGGCGCATATTAATGCCGATCAGTACCAGCACAAATAACGTCAGCGTATTGCGTTGCGTCTGGCTCATTACGCTTTACCCGCCCAGCGCTGATACAGGGCCAGCCCTTCGGGTTGTGGGCAGTGGTGAATGGGGAGTGATTGGTCATCCAATGGCTGCTGCAATTGTTGGTAGATAGCGGCGGTAGAGAGATTGAAGCGCTCGCCATCCTGATTGCTGTTGGCAAAATAGACTTCGCGCACGCCGGTTAAATACATCGCGCTCAGACACATCGGGCAGGGTTGTCCGCTGGCGTAAACCACGCATTCGCGCAATATCTGATTGCCCAGACGTAGAGAAACGTCGCGTATGGCGTTGAGTTCAGCGTGCGCGGTAGGATCGCCGCTCTGGTGCAAGGTATTCACCGCTTCGGCAATGACTTCACCCTGGCGCACGATGACGGCGCCGAATGGGCGGCCGCCGTTTTCAACATTTTTGGCAGCAAGCGTAATGGCGCGCTGAAGATAGTTATCATGAGTAGGCATGAGCGGCTCCTGTAGATACTGTTATCGGTTTGCAACTGTTTTGGTCCGGGAAAAACATGTGGTGTTAATTCAGAGCACATTGCGCTCCCCTCCTGCCGGGAACGTCTCAGTGATTTTGAAGCCACCAACACCGGCAGTTTCAGTAACCATGGGGACAGCGGTAGAAATTTTCAGCTCGCCATGGCACGGACCGTAGGCCGGATAAGGCACAGCCGCCATCCGGCTCGAAAGCGGCTTTTTACCCGCGGTTATTGCCAGGCGGCGCTATGCTTGCGCGGGCCTACAGAGCACATGCCGGCGTAGAGGCCGGGTAAAAGAACTCAGTCGGCGGCAGGCTGGAGATTGAACCCTGCTTCAGGGTAGCGAGCTTATGCCATAAGCTAAAAGACTTATTTATGATTGAGTCAATAAGATTTGCTTATGGGTTGCCGAAATACTACTGAGTTCTCTCACGCGAGGATGATTTTTGCCAGACATGCGGTTTATCTACCAGGTATATCCAACGCCAAGGATGCCATACAGTTCTCCGCTGTGCTGGACAATGGGGCTATCGGCAATATCGTCATCATAGCGTTCGTAGTTTGCCGCTACCATAGCGACCCAATGCGGGCTAAAGCGGTAGCTGGTAATGATGGCGACCATTGGCGATACCGTCGTACCGGTATCCCACTGCGGGCGCTCGGGCGTCGCCTCGCCTGCTGAGACGCCGCCAAAATAGTAGTTCGCCATGTTATGGCTACGCACCATCAGCCCCATACCGGGCATCACCAGCAGATTGTCTTTAACAATCGGAAAATCGGCCCATAACAGCAGCTCCTGGCCGTTGCTGCGACCGCTGATATCGGAACTGATGCGCGCGCTTATCAGCGCGTATGGCGTGATCCAGGTAGCGCCAATACCGCCTTCCAGTTCCCCTTTACGTTCGTCCATTCCCTTGAATGCCGCATCGTCGCTGGGATCTAAATTACCGAAACGCCAGCGCCCATAGCCGTAAAGCGCGATATTGTCATCAAGGTGAAAGTAGTAGCGGGCGCGATCGCCGAGATACATTAACTGGTCGCCAAAATACAATCCTCCGGGAATAAAGTGGGTTTCGTTGTCCTGCTTTTGGTAGCGTGCGGTACCGCTAATGGCGGCGCCGCCGAGAACCCATCCTTTAGGCACCGGGCTATTCGGGTTATCGGCGGAAAAAATGTCGATTGAGCCGAGGTCGACCTCAGCGCTAGCGGAACCGCAATACAAAGCAAGCGTACCGAGAATGGCTATGGGGCATTGGGATAGTTTGAGCATGAGCTTATAGTTGGCGTGAGATGATGAAGTCGATGTGAATCGACCGTGATAAACAATAGAAGATATATAGACGATAGCGAACGCGGTAGGGGGATATTTTTTGTCTTTTATCGTACTTTTTCTGTTTTGCTTTTACTCGGGAAAGCAAAGTGCGCCGGTATCAGCACTATCACTGTAACAGTAGCGGATTATCCGTGTGAATAATCCGCACAAAAATGAATATCATGAATTGAGAATCAGTTCAGAGAGTGAAGCCATCGAATGATTTTCGTTGGTGACGATGCCTTCTTTTTTTAGTTTTTCCATGATGGATTTAAAAGCGAGCTGTTTACTGCTTTCTGTCGCATTAAGTAGGTCGCGGTTAAAGGCGGGATTAGATTGAATGATATAATTAATGAATTCGAGCAGCAGCTTATTCTGCGGCGGCGTGGATGGCTCATTAATGGTTTTTTCATTATATGAATTCATCGCGGCTTCAGAATGTTCCAGCGGACGACTACTGATGGTGTGCTCGTAAATTTTCTCAATTTCTTTACAGGTAATGTACAGCTTGCTTAGCTCAATTGTCGGCTTATCATCATTATCAGGAATGAAATTGCAGTAGATGACGTTTTTAGCCGGAGAGATAATGCTCAGTGAATCTTCTTGTTGAATGTTGTCCGGATTCTCCAGCACATCCATTAGATTTCTTGAATGAGTGTGCCATAAACCAGAAACTGAAACGTTGAGTTTAATTTTGGCGATGGCGCTGTCGTGATTGGCATCAATGACCGACACATTTTCATTCAGGGTGATGATATTGTTTATTTTAGAGTGCTGAGACCAGGGTTTATTGGCTTTGGTAATGTCATCAAAACCACCGTAGCCGTATGACGAATCGCCAACCCCTTGATTCCTGGTTAAGGCGCTATTGAGAGTGCCGCGATTTTTTTTCAGTTTCAGGCACAGGCTGATAGCGCCGATATCGTGCCAGTGAAGTAAATCTTCCAGTTCGCACTGCAAGAGTTTTTGCGCACGAGCGATAGAGCAATACTCCAGCGGTGGGAGATTGTTCAACTTCCAAATGTTTCTTTCTATCTTATTCATGGCGTTAATTTAATATAAATGTTTTAAATGGTTTGCGTGTTCTGATTAACAGAACGCGAGCGTTTTTATTCGACTACACAATCCTTTTCATGAAAAACTATTCATCAGAGGAATGTGAGTTTATAGTTCATAATATTTATACGGCGGAGGATGGTTAAAATACCCTCTGTAGATAATTATAATCCCTGTTTTATAAATAAGGAATAGAACAATGCTTAATTAACGGTAAGCCGGGTTTGAACTATAATAAATTACTCTAAAACTGAATGCGTTAGATGTTAATGATTGTATCGATAAATAAAAAAGACGCCGCAGCGCCTTTTTATAGTAACCATCGCAGGCATAAATTAGCGGGCGCTCTTCTGGAGAGTAAAACCGCCATCCCCCACCTGCGCCGTGGCATACCACGCCATTAATTCCTCGGTACCCGGCGCGCCTTCGGCTGGTGCCCATGGCGCGGAATCCTGCTCGGCTACCGGCTGATAGCCTCCGTGCTTGACTTCAAAAATGATACCGCCGCGATCGAGCGACAGTACCGCATGCCAGGTACCGGCCGCCATTTCCAGCGCCGTGCATTCTTCTCCTAATACCACGCGGTGGGTCACGGTGCCTTGTTCATCGAAGTTCAGTACTACAAAACGGCCGCTTAACGGCAGCAGCAGCTCAAAAGTATGAGGATGACGGTGAGGACGAATGTAAGTTCCCGGCTCCATGGCAATGGCCAGACGCTGTACCGGATCGCTGAGTTCCGGATGGAAGTTACGATGCGCCCGTAGGCGGGGCGAGACCGCGGCGGCCGCGCTCTGTTGTTGCATATCACTGATAGTGATTTGTTTCATGTATACCGCCTGCAAAAAAAGATGACTCAGGGCTTACGCCGGTTTGCATGACTAAGGTGGAGTTGAGCAATCTGCGCTACGAAGCGCAGATTGCTCTCCCGGTTACCTGATTATGCACATTTAACGCCATTAGCATAGGGTGATTTATCTATTTCATATTGATGAATATATTTAAGTGATTTTTTATTTTTTTAGTGGCGTTGCTTAATTTTATCTCATCTCAATCATTATTCTTTTATTGTTGGCGAAGGTGTGTAGCATAAAAATAGGGGGGAAATAGCAACATACCTGAGCGTTTCTTACAGAGGGAAACATAATTGAGTATGCAATCTATAAGTGACTGGGTAAGCAAGCTTGAGCCGCTTTGTGCCGAAATAGAAACGGCGTATCTTGATTTTATTATTGACCAGAGCGGTCTCGATTATTCCATTATCCCGGCACTTGAGGAGTTTTCTCCCCCTCTTCAATGGCAGTCCCTTTACCTTGGTCTGCCGGAGGAATCTCTGCCCGAAATGGCGCCGCTCCTGATTCGTATCGCACTTAATGCCCCGCTACAGCGGCAGTGGTTTATCGAACTGGCGTATAAAACGCAAACCAGAACGCCATTACTGGCAATAGGGTCGCAGTGGGCTTTCTCCACGCTAGCCGAATGGCTAACTGACTGCGTTGATGCAACGCATGAGGGGCGATCAGGCCTTTTTCGCTACTTTGACGCTCGTCTATTTCCGTGGCTATTTTCCGATATTCTGCAACCCGAGCAGCAAGCGCAGCTACGTCGTCCCGCACTCTTCTGGAGCTGGCTGGATCTTGATGCCAGGCCGGCACTATTGATCGGTCACGGCGCTCCGCTTGGGCTTGGTGAAAAATGCCAGAAAATCGCTTTCAGTGATGAGCAATTCGAAGTGATGATGTGTCTTTGCGACGTTAGGTTATTTCTTCGCCATCGAAGTCTGCCGGACAGCTTGTTCAGCTCCCAAGAGGAACGCTTTTCAGCCTGCTTTCGGGCGATGTTGGATGCGACAAAAAATGGAATTTTGCTGGACAACGATCGCGAGGAATGGGTGATGAATACCCTGGTGGAACGGCACTCTCTTGCAGAATGAAAACCAAATCATGACTCACATGCCTCGTTATTGATAAAGGAATATTCCATGAACCTAACATTTCCGCGCGTGATACTGGTGGCATTGCTGCTGACTGTCGCCAGCCAAGGGGCGCTGGCGGGAACCATTAAAGCCATCAATCATACCCGTTGGGCGATTAACGCTTTCAGCGTCGATGGCCAGTCGGGAATAGACATTATCGGGCCGTATCAGGGGGGCGGTGGTGGATGCTGTTACCAGGTACCTGCGAAATGGAGACCAGGGATGACGGTAAAGGTGAACTGGGAAACGGGGGTGGCTTTTGCCAGCGATGTTCCTGATATCCCAGAGCCTGAACGGCCTGATACCTCTAGAATGAGTGAAAAAGAATATTATCAGGCGTGGCAAAGTTATTCAAATGAAATACAAGAGTGGTATAAAAAAATCAATGCATTAGGTGGACATCATTCATTTTTAGTTTCGGTACCGGACTATACGGGACAGGAAACCTGCGGGATCACCGTGCATTTTTTGCCTTGCGATCGGGCCAAAGTGACCACCAGTTGTGCCAACTACGGCAGTCCGGGATACCCCATTAAGGAACCTATAAAGATGATGGAGCCGAAATTATGTCCGCGATAATTAGCGAGCGGGCATGGTACCCGCCTGCGTTTCCGGCGCAAGGACGTTTACCGACGCAAGCCGCGCTGGTAGGGCAGAATAGCCTCCGCCAGGAGAGCCTTGAAACGGCCTACCGACAGCAATTATCGCTGGCCGTCGGGCGGCGCGTGGAGCCCCCCTGTTGCAAAACACTGCATATCAGCCTGTTTTTTGATGGCACCGGTAATAACCTTAATCACGATCTTTTTGTCGCCAATCCGAAGCATCCAACTAATATTGCCCGCCTGTTCCGCGCCACTATTGGCCAGGGTTATGCTGGTGGGTTGGCGGATAAAGGGCCTGAGCTGCTGGATGCCAGCAACAGTGGCGGCAATAAATACTACAAATATTATATTCCCGGCGTCGGTACTCCTGTCCCGGAGGTGATGGATCTGGATTTCAGCATAATGGGACTCGCCGCGGCAACACACGGCGAAGACCGGATAAACTGGGGGCTGCTACGGCTGGTCGATGCTCTCAAACGGACCATGGATAAGGATGCGCTCTCGGATGGCGACAGCTGGAAGGCGGTCAAAAAGATGGCAACATCGATGGTTTCCTTTGGCCTGACCGGCAGCGCTAACCGCTATGAAACCATCCATAATCTGTTGAATGCAATGTCCGCAGATCTGCGCAAAGCGCTGCTGCCCGCTATGCCCGGCAAACAGAAGCTATTAGGCATTAAGCTGTATGTGTATGGTTTTTCTCGTGGAGCGGCAGCGGCCAGGACCTTTGTTAACTGGCTGAGCGAACTGCTGCCAAAGCCAGGGGAGGGAGAAACAAAGCCCGAACAGTGTCTGGCGGTGGGAGAGCTGAAGATCCCATTAAGCGTGGAGTTTCTGGGCCTGTTAGATACCGTTGCTTCAGTGGGGGTCGCGCATATTGCCCCCGTAGCGGAAGGACATATGGGGTGGGCGGACGGAAGCCAGGAGCTGCCGGATGAAGAGTTCTACGGCGGATTTATCAAACGCTGTGTACATCTGGTTTCGGCACATGAACAGCGGCTGTGTTTCCCGCTGGATTCCATTCGCCGCCCGGACGGCAAATACCCGGCGAATAGCGTGGAGGTTATTTATCCGGGGGGGCACTCGGATATAGGGGGAGGATATCCGCCGGGGGATCAGGGAAAAGGTGATTCTGATTTAGAATTAATATCCCAAATTGCGCTGAATGATATATACGCTGCAGCCTATAATATAGGTGCGCCATTAAAGGTGAAGCTGCAAAGTTTACCTGTTGATTTGCAAAAGGATCTTTGGCGCGTTATGCCCGTCCAATTAGTTCGTGACTTTGATATTTCTCCAGAAGTGGTTCTGCGTTTTAACAGTTGGAAGACTTTAACTTTAAGTGTTGAAAGTTACGCCAAAGATATTAGTAAAGAACTGGCCGCCAAATATGACCCACAACGTGCTCCCCTCTGCCTGGAACGAGCCCTGGAAGAACAGATCGCTTGGATCACCGCATGGCGCATTAATCGCTATGCCGGCGGTAGCTACAAGACCCAGCGCTTTTACATCGATTCTGCGGCAAATGGACTGGATAAAGATAGCGATCCGCAGGTCAGAAAAAAATCTGAAGCTGAGAGAGAGGAGGCCCAACAGGCGGTAGAAAAAGCACGGCGTAAACGTATTGTTGAGCAAGATCAGGAGTCCGCGTTTCTGATGCTGCCGCAAGGGCCAAAAGATTTTGATGCCGCGCTTGGGCAGACGCAATTGCGTCAGGCGGCAGATGAGTTTCGGGAGGATTATCATCGACTATCGCGTACGGATAACGGCAATTGGTTGTTTAAGGCCGTCGACGCAATGAGTAATGCGATTTTCCTGCTAAATGGTGATGATGAATACGGTGAGTGGCTAAAAATAAAAACCACAGGCGCCGAGCGAGAAAAAATACTTTTTCCGCCGCAGGGTGAGAGCAGTAATGCCCATCTGCCAGCAGGACTGGTACGGGTGTTGTTCGACGAGCAAATACATGATTCCCGCGCATGGTTTATGCACAGCGCTCTAGGAGCCCGCGAGCCGTGGGGGAGTTATTTTCTGCAGCGGATGATCTACTTTGGCAGCCGAAGTAGTAAACCGCTAACTCCACTGATGATTGCTGGTGCGGTAGTTGGGGCAGCGACGGTCGCAGGCGGTGTCGCCGTTATCATTAAACAGAAGCGGGTAATGGGTGAGCTTATTGGGGTAATTGGCGCTGCGGGGGCTATTTATCTGGAAACTCAGGCAATCGATCTGCTTTCTGGTAAGCCATTATCGATGCTGAAAAACGCCGCGCAGTTACAGTTGCCCACCATGGAGCCTGGCCTGGTCGTTGCCGGTCAAACCCAGATGATTAGTGAGCAGCGGCTGGCGCTGAAGAAATCACAAATAGAAAAGCGTTGGACGGAATCAATAGCCTCAGCGCTGCTGGTATAGTTGGAGCAGGAGCGAACAATGTTACAGGAAAGACGCCAGAACCTTACTCTGCACCTATTGTGCGGATATGGAAGATGAGGCCATTACCTGAATATCCGCCTTACCAGGTTGCCAGCCCGCCATATGGTGTGCTCTGGCTGTCGATAAGCTTGATAGTGGTGGTGTTCTCGGGAATCGGGGAGCTAATACTTCAGCCTGTCGGAAACGTTGTCGGCATAGTGTCATGCGGCAGTGCGATAGTGATGGTGATACTGTGGATGCTTCGTCTCCTCTATTACCGGCTGTCGGTTCATTACGCTCAATACTATTACTGGCTGGTCAGTCAGTATCAGCAGGAGTGGTGGGCAGAGCATCAGCTGCATTTTACGTTAAGTGACGTAGTGTTGCTCGGGCCGTCTGGATCAACGAATACGCATTGGTGGCGCCTGCTCAAACATGAACAGCGTCCCGCAGAGGTAAAAAACGAGGCGAGCGGCAAGGCATTACGAGTTGCCCGTACCTTGGTTGAGCCTGCGCATGAACGCGAGGTACAGCTCGCGAAAATGCTGGTGCTGCAATGGAAGGAACAACGCCTCCACGCCGGGTTACCTGATTTACGGTGCTGTTACTGGCAGGGTTCGCGCCGCGCCTGGCAGGCATTTTGCGCTCAGATGCAGGCGACATTTCCTACAGTCGGGTTGCCTGCTGAGCCACGGTTGTGGCGAGGCGAACAGAGCCTTGCGGAATTTGCTGCGATAAGCGACACCTTAGCGAGCAATGAAGCGATTCTGGTGGCCGGGTGCCACTCGCTAATGGCTTCCTTTTACTCGGTACTGCCAGCCGGCGAGTCGGCGGCATTATGGCTGGTTGGTAAGGGCGGCTCCGTCTGCCTCACTCGCGGTGAAGTGTACGATGTTACAGATAAAGAAACATTATCAGAGACTTGCTCTCGAGCGGAGCGGCAAATCGGGCTCGAAGAGGCGCCTGACGCCTGCATACTGTTTGCGCAGCCTACGCTATCTGGCTGCGGCTGGAATATTACCCGCCATCGGCAGGATGTTTATTGGGGCAACTGTGGCGAGATGGAAATGTTAATAGTCATCGCGCTTGCCGCGATAAGTGCTGAGTATTTTCGCCGACCTTGTAGTTGGATAGCCCGCGATCCGCAACATACGCTGGCACTTGGGATCGTTAAACCGGGTGGGGAAGAGAATTGAAATAGCCGTAATATGAGGTAAACATGGTGTCCCCTGCAGGAATCGAACCTGCAACTAGCCCTTAGGAGGGGCTCGTTATATCCATTTAACTAAGGGGACAAGGCGGCGGGATTATAGCGTTTTTTCCGCCGCCCGTTAAGCGCATTGCGATTAATTGCTTAATTTGCAGCCGTTTAGCCCTTTTTATCTGCTTCGGCCTTCGCTTTGGCTTTCTGTTCCTGGGTCATGTCGTTGCGAATCTGGGCGTGGCTTAGCAGGGCGAAGATAAAGGTGCCGCCGCAGATATTGCCGGCAAGCGTCGGCAACGCGAAGGGCCAGAAGAACTCTTGCCAGGGCAGGGCGCCGCTGAAAATCAGATAGAAAATTTCCACACTGCCGACGACGATATGCGTGGTATCCGCCAGTGCAATCAGCCAGGTCATCAGGATGATAACGATGACTTTCGCCGAGCCGGCGGCCGGGAACATCCAGACCATTGTCGCCACCAGCCAGCCGGAAATAATCGCATTGGCGAACATCTCGCCAGGCGTATTCTCCATGACTTTCTGGCTGATGCTGTGAAACGCCTCACGAGTGGCGTCATCGAAAATCGGCATGATATTAAACGCCCAGGCGGCGATAGCGCCACCCAATAAATTACCTAATAACACCACGCCCCACAGGCGCAGCAATAGCGCAATATTACCGGCGCTGGGTTTATGCATAATCGGCAGCACGGCGGTAACGGTATTCTCCGTAAACAGCTGCTGGCGGGCGAGAATGACGATAATAAAGCCGAAGGTGTAACCCAAATTCTCCAACAAATAACCGCCGGGCAGGGCGCTGAGGTGAACATGAAAAATTCCCTTGGCCACCAGCGAAGCGCTAATTGATAAGCCGGCGGCAATCGCTGACCACAGTAGCGCCATGGCATCGCGCTCGAGCTCCTTTTCACCCTCCTGGCGAATCACCTCATGGGTGGCCATTGCCTGCGAAGGCAGACGCTCCTCATCCACTTCTATTTTCTCGCCATGTTGCTTCTCTTCGCTTTCAACTTCTCGTTCATCGCTATCATGTGTGCCGGTGGCGCTATTTTGTCGGGTCATGGCTGCTCTCCCTTTGTATTTGTTACTAAGCGTAGAGAGAAATCAGCGCGGCGGCACAGGATATGCTCCTAAATTCAGCGCAATGGCAAGAATAGCAATACGAATATTGCAAAATATGTATAGAATCGGGAAGCTACATTGATGCCAAAGAAGGCTATGCTGAAAGCAGCTACCCAACGATAAAATGCTAATGGGGGCGCCGTCCCGGATGCCTCCAGCGATAGCCAGAATTAACAGGGAGAAACCTATGAATTATCGCCTGTCGGCGCTTGCGCTTGGCGCCACATTGCTGGTGGGATGCGCCAGTTCCAGCACTGACGATCGGTCGCAGGGGCGTTCAGATCCGCTTGAAGGGTTTAACCGTACCATGTTCAACTTCAACTTTAATGTGGTTGATCCTTATGTACTGCGCCCCGTTGCCGTCGCCTGGCGTGATTATGTGCCGCAACCGGCGCGTAATGGTTTAAGCAACTTCACCAGCAACCTTGAAGAACCGGCGGTAATGGTCAACTCCTTCCTGCAGGGCGATCCCTATAAAGGCATGGTGCATTTCACTCGCTTCTTCCTTAACACCATTCTTGGGATGGGCGGCTTGATCGACGTGGCCGGTATGGCGAATCCGCAGCTGCAGCGCGTTGAACCGCATCGTTTCGGTAGCACGCTGGGCCACTACGGCGTGGGCTACGGCCCGTACGTACAGTTACCGTTCTACGGCAGTTTCACCCTGCGTGATGAGGGCGGCGACATGGCCGATGGCCTGTATCCGGTACTCTCCTGGCTGACCTGGCCGATGTCTATCGGTAAATGGGCGGTAGAAGGGATTGAAACTCGCGCTCAGCTGCTGGATTCCGATGGCCTGCTGCGCCAGTCTTCCGATCCGTACATCCTGATGCGTGAAGCCTACTTCCAGCGGCACGACTTTATCGCTAACGGCGGTAAGCTGACGCCGGCAGACAACCCGAACGCGCAGGCGATTCAGGATGAGCTGAAAGATATCGATTCGCAGTAATCCACGCGATTCATAAAAGAAAAAGGGTGAACATGATGTTCACCCTTTTTTTATATCGTTTGCTTATCAGAAGCGGTAGTTGAAGTTCGCGCCGTACAGCCAGGCGGTACCTTCAGAACGGAAGGTGTAAGGACCTTCTTTAATTTCTACGTGCTGACCGTGCATGTAAGAGACGCCGACATCCACTGAAGCATCTTTATTGAACGCGTAGGTGGTACCGGCGCTCAGCCACAGGCGATCCTGATCCGGGATAGAGATGGAGCGGGTGCCAGCCGGAATCGGGCTATCATCGAAGGCGATACCGGTACGGAAGGTCCAGTTATCGTCATAGTAATAGGTGGTACCCAGCGCGATGCGATAAGCATCTTTAAAGCCTTCATCTTTATAGAACAGCGTCTGACCATTGCTGCCGGTGGCCTTCAGCTCCTGGAACTGGCTCCAGCTGGTGTAGGTCAGGCTATAGTGCACTGCCCACTGCGGCGCGACGCGGTTATAACCCGACAGCTCCCACATTTCTGGCAGATTGAGAGTCAGCGCGCCGTTAGTGGTACGGCCATCGGTACCGGCCGGTAGACCGAAGTTGCCGAGGATCTGGTTATACGCGGACGGCAGATCGCTCTTATAGTTGCCATCAAAGTCGATTTTAACTTCAGAGCGGTAGGTGAAACCGTAGCGGTTGTTTTTGTCCAGCTCATACAGGATACCGGCGTTCCAGCCGAAGCCCCATTCGTTGCCGTTCAAATGCGCAATCTGAGTGTCTGCAGGGATCTGGGAGACCCGGCCCGCTAGCGCTGGAGGCAGCTTGCCGGAACCGGCAACGATTTGTCCTAAATCACCTGCGTAGCGTTCGATTTTCGCTTTCGCATACACCGCATCAAACCCTAAACCAAAGCTCCAGTTGCTGTTCAGGCGATAGGCGCCGCTTAAATTGAGGTTAACGGTGGTGAGATCGGTTTTGCCACCCATACTGCCGGCAGCATAGTCATCAGCAAACTCAGTCGCGAGACCATAGTTAGAGGTAATAGATGCGCCCCAACCAAACTGCTCGTTTATTGGCGAAACAAAGTGGAAGTTTGGTACCCATGCCGTTGGGGCAATATTGTCTGCATTCAGACTTTTACCGGTAGGCGAGGTACCAGAAACATTAACGTCCGGGTCGACGAAGACGGCGCCTGCCGACATCGTCGGGCGGTCAAACATCATGATTAACGCGGGGTTACGGCTGGCGTTGCCCGCATCGTCAGCGATTGCCCCTTCACCGGAATAGGCACGACCAAGACCGGAAGAGGAGAATTCATTTAACTGGAATCCTGCGGACCAGGCTTGGGTTGAAACAAGTGCTACAGCCACTGCAAGGGCAGATTGGGTAAAGCGGGTTTTCTGGCTCATGCCCATAACCTCATTGAGTTATTTTTATTTAAACTATGTTACATGCCGTAACAGAAGCGCGAAGTGTAGGGTCTGCTTTACGACAGAGAAATCAGACCAGTGGCCTGAGTATAGGTCTGACCAGATGAGTTGTTGCAAGTTTGTTTATGAGATTTTTCAATTGTGATAACAGAAACGCGATCCAGCTGGCAAAATTGCCCCGGTGCGTCATGCCCAAAGTGGGGCATTTTTGTTTTGGATCATTTTTAAGTGTGATTTCTGTCACTTAACCGTTTTCTTGCTATTAACAACTGGAGGGCGGCCGGGGGCGGGCGTAAAATAGGCGCATTATTTGTCTGGCACCAAAGGTGCATATACAGAGGAAATCTACGATGAGTAAATGTAGCGCTGATGAAACCCCAGTTTGCTGCTGTATGGATGTTGGCACCATTGTGGACAACACCGACTGCACCGCCTCCTACAGCCGCGTGTTTGCCAACCGCGCTGAAGCGGAAGCGACGCTCGCCGCGCTGAGCGAAAAAGCCCGCAATGTTGAGTCTGAACCGTGCAAAATTAACTCGACGTTCACCGATGTTGACGGCGGCGTGCAGCTGAATATCGATTTTGTTTTTAGCTGCGAAGCGGAATCGCTGATCTTCCAGCTGGGGTTACGTTAATCCTCTCTCTTAACGCCTCTTTCCTGAGGCGTTATCTTTTCTATTCAATGTGTTTTGGCTCCCACTTTTTCTCTTCCCCGATTGGCTTAATGTAAAAAATTAGTTAAGACTAGTTATCAGGTCAGACCACTTGGTTTTATCGGTTAACAGGGGAGTGTTATGAGTCAGGCATTACCGCTTATCACCCGTCAGGGCGATCGCATTGCCATTGTCAGCGGTTTACGTACCCCATTTGCCCGTCAGGCGACGGCGTATCACGGCGTTCCGGCCGTTGATCTGGGTAAAATGGTCGTCGGCGAAATGCTGGCGCGCAGTGAAGTTCCCCCGGAAGTGATTGAACAGCTGGTCTTTGGCCAGGTTGTGCAGATGCCGGAAGCGCCTAATATTGCTCGTGAAATCGTGCTCGGTACCGGCATGAATGTGCATACCGACGCCTATAGTGTTAGTCGCGCCTGCGCCACCAGTTTTCAGGCGGTAGCCAATATTGCCGAAAGCCTGATGGCCGGCACGATCCGCGCGGGCATTGCCGGCGGCGCGGATTCCTCTTCCGTTCTCCCCATCGGCGTGAGTAAAAAACTGGCCCGCACCCTGGTGGATGCCAATAAAGCGCGTACCCTTGGTCAACGGCTAAAACTCTTTTCCCGCCTGCGCCTGCGCGATCTTTTACCGGTGCCGCCAGCTGTCGCGGAATACTCAACCGGCCTGCGGATGGGCGACACCGCTGAGCAGATGGCGAAAACCTGGGGCATCAGCCGTGAAGATCAGGACGCGCTGGCGCTGCGCTCGCATCAGCTTGCCGCCCGCGCCTGGGAAGAGGGCAAATTGGCCAGTGAAGTGATGACGGCCTATGTGCCGCCTTATCGCGAGCCGCTGGAACAGGACAACAATATTCGTAAAAATTCAACCCTCGCGGATTACCAGAAGTTACGTCCGGCGTTCGATCGTAAACACGGCAGCGTGACGGCAGCAAACAGTACGCCGCTTACCGACGGCGCCGCCGCGGTGATCATGATGACCGAATCCCGGGCCAAAGAGTTGGGGTTAACGCCGCTGGGCTATCTGCGTAGCTACGCTTTCACCGCTATTGATGTCTGGCAGGATATGCTGCTGGGCCCTGCGTGGGCGACTCCCCTGGCGCTCGACAGGGCCGGAATTACCCTTGCAGACCTCACGCTGATTGATATGCATGAGGCTTTCGCGGCGCAGACGTTGGCGAATTTACAATGTTTAGCCAGCAATCGTTTCGCCCGGGAAGTTCTGGGCCGCGCGCAGGCGACCGGGGAAGTCGATGCCAGCAAGTTCAATGTGCTGGGCGGCTCTATCGCTTACGGACACCCCTTTGCGGCGACCGGCGCGCGCATGATTACGCAGACCTTGCATGAACTCCGGCGCCGCGGCGGCGGATTTGGTCTGGTTACCGCCTGCGCGGCAGGGGGTTTAGGTTCAGCTATGGTTCTGGAGGCCGAATAATGGAAGCGGCAACAGCTTTTACGCTTGAAGTTCGCCCGGATAATATCGCCGTTATCACCATCGACGCGCCCGGCGAAAAGATGAACACACTGAAAGCCGAGTTCGGCGGCGAGGTACGGGCGATTATCCGTCAGCTCCGCGAGAATAAAGCGCTGCGCGGCGCTGTATTTATCTCCGCTAAACCCGATAACTTTATCGCCGGCGCCGATATCAACATGATTGCTCGTTGTACCAGCGCCGCAGAGGCCGAAGCGCTGGCGCGTCAGGGTCAGCAGATCATGGCCGAGATCAACGCGCTTTCTATCCCGGTGATTGCCGCCATTCACGGCGCCTGCCTTGGCGGCGGCCTGGAGCTGGCGCTGGCCTGTCATGGGCGAGTCTGTAGCGATGATGATAAAACGCGGTTGGGATTGCCGGAAGTACAGCTGGGGTTGCTACCGGGATCGGGCGGCACTCAACGCCTGCCGCGGCTGATTGGCGTCAGTACGGCGCTCGAAATGATCCTCACCGGTAAACAATTGCGTCCGCGTCAGGCGCTGAAAGCCGGTCTGGTGGACGATGTTGTCCCGCAATCGATATTGCTACAGACCGCGGTTGAGTTGGCGCTACAGGGCCGGCCGGCGAGCCGAACAGTACCGGCGCGCGAACGGGTGCTTGCCGGGCCTCTGGGCCGTCAGCTGCTGTTCCGCATGGCGGCAAAAAAGACCCGGCAAAAAACGCAGGGTAATTACCCGGCGGCAGAGCGTATTTTACAGGTGATAGAAAACGGACTGGCGCACGGCTGCAGCAGCGGTTATGCAGAAGAGGCGCGGGCGTTTGGCGAACTGGCGATGACGCCGCAATCGCAAGCGTTACGCTCTATTTTCTTTGCCAGTACCGATCTGAAAAAAGATCGTGGCGCCGAGGCTGACCCTGCTGCGCTTAAAAGCATTGGCGTGCTAGGCGGTGGTTTAATGGGAGGCGGTATTGCTTACGTCACCGCTTGTAAAGGCGGTCTGCCGGTACGCATAAAAGACATTCAGGCGAAAGGCATCAATCATGCGCTGAAGTACAGCTGGGATCTGCTGGATAAGCAGGTGCGTCGCCGCTATCTGCGCGCCAGTGAACGCGATCGTCAGCTGGCGCTGATTTCCGGGGCCACAGATTATCATGGCTTTGCCCATCGCGATGTGGTGATCGAAGCGGTGTTTGAGGATCTGGCGCTCAAGCAGCGGATGGTTGCCGAGATCGAACAATGCTGCGGGCCGGAAACGATCTTTGCCTCTAACACCTCATCGTTACCGATCGGCGAGATCGCCGCTCAGGCCGCCCGGCCGGAGAAGGTCATCGGTCTGCATTTTTTCAGCCCGGTCGAAAAAATGCCGCTTGTTGAGGTTATCCCGCACGCAACGACCGATGAGCAAACTATCGCCACGGTGGTCAAGCTCGCGAAGCTGCAGGGGAAAACGCCAATCGTGGTCGCGGATCGCGCCGGTTTTTATGTTAACCGTATTCTGGCGCCCTATATCAATGAAGCCATGCGCCTGCTGCTGGAAGGCGAGCCGGTCGAACATATTGATAATGCATTGGTTAAATTTGGTTTCCCGGTCGGACCTATTCAGTTGCTGGATGAAGTCGGCATTGATACCGGCACTAAGATTATCCCGGTACTGGAGACCGCTTTTGGTGAACGTTTTAGCCCGCCTGCAAACATCATTGACGCGATTTTGAAGGACGATCGCAAAGGGAGAAAAAATAATCGCGGTTTCTATCTTTATGAGACAAAAAGGCGTAAAAGCAAAAAACAGGCTGACCCCGCTATTTACCCATTATTGGCAGTAGCCAGTCCGCAGGCGCGTTTGTCTGCTCAGCAGGTTGCTGAACGCTGCGTGATGATGATGCTCAACGAAGCGGCGCGCTGTTTTGATGAACAGATCGTGCGCAGCGCGCGCGATGGCGACATTGGCGCCGTCTTTGGAATAGGTTTTCCGCCGTTTCTCGGCGGCCCGTTCCGCTATATGGATAGCCTCGGCGCGGGTGAAGTCGCCGCAATCTTGCAGCGTCTGGCCGCACAGTACGGCCCTCGTTTTTCTCCGTGCGACACCTTATTACGCATGGCCGAGCAGGGGGCGACCTTTTGGCCCACTGGTGAACGGACGACCTAAGTTGTGGTCAAAAGAAGGTAAATCTTACGTTGGCTGGCGCTGTTGATTGGCTGTTTTGTAAACAAATATTGACTATACTTACGCCATTGAGGTAAAAAACAGCGTTTCATTCGTTGGATGGATCAGGCACAATGCCCGGCCACCGGGTCGCCTGCGTATTGTTTACGCAGAGCGAGTTGCGGTGATTCTGGTTAACAAAAGCGGTGCAATATGCAAGTTTTTATCATGCGTCACGGCGACGCTGCCCTCGATGCAGCCAGTGACTCCGTTCGTCCCTTAACCGTTTGCGGTTGTGACGAATCTCGTCAGATGGCAACCTGGCTGAAAGGTCAAAAAGTGGATATTGAGCGGGTGCTTGTCAGCCCTTACCTGCGTGCAGAGCAAACTCTGGACATAGTAGGGGAGTGCATGAACCTGCCGAAAGATGTCGACGTGATGCCGGAACTCACGCCATGCGGCGATGTAGGGATGGTCAGCGCTTATCTTCAGGCGCTGGCAAATGAAGGCGTGAAAACGGCGCTGGTCGTTTCACACCTGCCGCTGGTGGGGTACCTCGTCTCAGAGCTGTGCCCGGGGGAAACGCCCCCGATGTTTACGACCTCAGCCATTGCCTGCGTCACCCTCGACGCCGACGGCAAGGGCGAATTCACCTGGCAGATGAGCCCCTGCAATTTGAGAATGGCGAAAGCAATCTAAGGCTTTCCCCCCGGAGCTTCCGTTTACGGAAGCTCCGGCGGCAACCACTCTTCAACTTCAATCAGTACCAATAGCGCGGCATCGCCGCCGTACTCTTTTGGTGCCTGATGGAACGCCATAATATGCGGATGTTGCGCCAGCCACAGCGGCGTTTGCTGCTTGAGGATATGTTTGCCGTGCCCGTGCATCACGCAGGCGCAGAAGACGTGTTCGCGGCGGCAGGCGGCAATCAGCGCGCCGAGTTCTTGTTTCGCCTGCTGTTGGGTTAAACCGTGCAGATCGAGAAACAGCTCCGGCGAATAGTCGCCGCGGCGCAGTTTTTTCAGCTCAAAATGGCTGACATCCGCGCGCACATACTTCATCGCGCCTTCCGTGTTGAGCAACGGCTGAAATTCGTCGGAAAAATAGTGGCTGTTATCCACCTGTTCCTGCAGCAATCGCTTGGGCGGTACCTCGCTGAGTTTCTTGCGCTGCGGGCGGTGTACGATGGTGTCCTGTTTAATTTGCCGGGTGCCGGTCATTAGCTGGCGGAACAGCGCCTGATCCTCCGCGCTTAGCGGTGTTTTCTTTTTCATTGCCCAATCTCACTATTTCTTTTCGGTAGTTTACCCGACTCGCCCGCGCTTCAGGCAAGGAAAACCTATTTTTCCCCACTCCGGCTGCGCAAGAATGCTGATTTATCGCCGCCGTCGTGGCAAACTAGCCGCCGAATTTATAGCAGAGCGTGCCCTGGAGGATTGCGTGGATAAAATTTTTGTTGATGAAGCGGTCAATGAGCTGCAGACCATTCAGGACATGCTGCGTTGGGCGGTAAGTCGTTTTAGCGCCGCCAACATCTGGTACGGTCATGGTACCGATAACCCGTGGGATGAGGCCGTACAGCTGGTATTACCCTCACTGTACCTGCCGTTAGATATACCGGAAGATATGCGCGCCGCGCGCCTGACCTCCAGCGAAAAACATCGTATCGTCGAGCGCGTGATTCGCCGCGTCAACGAACGTATTCCCGTCGCTTACCTGACCAACAAAGCGTGGTTCTGCGGCCATGAATTCTATGTCGATGAGCGCGTGCTGGTACCGCGTTCGCCGATTGGCGAACTGATCAATAACCAGTTCGCCGGGCTGATAAACCATAAACCGCAACATATTCTCGATATGTGTACCGGTAGCGCCTGCATTGCTATCGCCTGCGCCTATGCCTTCCCGGAAGCCGAAGTCGACGCTGTCGATATCTCCCCGGACGCGCTGGCCGTTGCCGAACATAACGTTGAAGAGCATGGCCTGATTAACCAGGTTACCCCGATCCGCTCCGATCTGTTCCGCGATCTGCCGAAGCTGCAGTACGATCTAATCGTGACCAATCCGCCGTACGTTGATGAAGAAGATATGGCTGACCTGCCGGACGAGTATGAGCATGAGCCGGTGCTGGGTCTGGCTTCCGGCAGCGATGGTCTGAAGCTGACGCGCCGCATTCTCGGCTGCGCGCCGGATTACCTCAACGACGACGGTATTCTGATTTGTGAAGTCGGTAACAGCATGGTACATCTGATGGAGCAGTACCCGGACGTGCCGTTCACCTGGCTTGAGTTTGATAACGGCGGTGATGGCGTCTTTATGCTGACTAAACAGCAGCTCATTGACGCGCGCGCGCATTTCGGCATTTATAAAGACTAAAAAACAACACGCAAACATAACGAAAAGAACGGAGCCGTGATGGCAGGAAATACAATTGGACAACTCTTTCGCGTCACCACCTTCGGCGAATCGCACGGCCTGGCGCTGGGCTGCATCGTCGATGGGGTGCCGCCAGGCATTCCGCTGACCGAAGCCGACCTGCAGCACGACCTGGATCGCCGTCGCCCTGGGACATCGCGTTACACCACCCAGCGCCGCGAACCGGACCAGGTGAAAATCCTCTCTGGCGTCTTCGAAGGCGTGACCACCGGCACCAGCATTGGCCTGCTGATTGAGAACACCGATCAGCGTTCTCAGGACTACGGCGCGATTAAAGATGTGTTCCGTCCGGGCCATGCGGATTACACCTACGAGCAGAAATATGGCCTGCGCGACTATCGCGGCGGCGGGCGTTCGTCCGCGCGTGAAACCGCGATGCGCGTGGCGGCCGGGGCGATTGCCAAAAAATTCCTCGCGGCCAAATTCGGTATTGTTATCCGCGGCTGCCTGACGCAGATGGGCGATATTCCGCTGGCTATCAAAGACTGGGATCAGGTTGAGCAGAACCCATTCTTCTGCCCGGATCCGGATAAAATCGAGGCGCTGGATGAACTGATGCGCGGCCTGAAAAAAGAGGGCGACTCGATCGGCGCGAAAGTGACCGTCGTGGCGGACGGCGTTCCTCCGGGCCTCGGCGAGCCGGTCTTCGACCGTCTGGATGCCGATATCGCCCACGCGCTGATGAGCATCAACGCGGTGAAAGGGGTAGAAATCGGCGATGGTTTTGAGGTGGTCAAACTGCGCGGCAGTGAAAACCGCGACGAAATCACCAAAGCTGGCTTCCAGAGTAACCACGCCGGCGGCATTCTTGGCGGTATCAGCAGCGGTCAGCAAATTGTTGCTAACATCGCGCTGAAGCCAACCTCCAGTATTACCGTTCCCGGTCATACGATTAACCGCTTCGGCGAAGAAGTCGAAATGATCACCAAAGGGCGTCACGATCCGTGCGTCGGCATTCGCGCGGTTCCAATCGCCGAGGCCATGCTGGCTATCGTGTTAATGGATCACTTTATGCGTCAGCGCGCGCAGAATGGCGACGTGACGACAACAATACCACACTGGTAACCGATGAAAAATACCGTTATCGCACTGCTGGCGCTGTTGGCCAGCACCGCCAGCCTGGCGGCGACGCCGTGGCAGAAAATATCCCAGCCGATTAGCGGCAGCGCTCAATCTATTGGCGCGTTTGCCAATGGCTGCATCGTCGGCGCCCAGCCGTTACCGTTGAACTCCCCTGATTACCAGGTGATGCGTACCGATCAGCGGCGCTACTTCGGCCACCCGGATCTCGTGCAGTTTATTCAGCGACTGAGCCTGCAGGCGCACAATAAAGGTATGGGGACGGTGCTGATTGGCGATATGGGCATGCCTGCCGGCGGGCGCTTTAACGGCGGCCACGCCAGCCATCAGTCGGGTCTGGATGTTGATATTTTCCTGCAACTGCCGCAGACCCGTTGGACCTCCGCACAGCTGCTGAAACCGCAGGCGCTGGACTTAGTCGCCCGCGATGGTAAGCGGGTGGTGCCGTCGCTGTGGAGCCCGCAAATCAGCAATCTGATTAAAATGGCGGCGGAAGATAACGATGTAACACGTATTTTCGTCAACCCGGCTATCAAACAGCAATTGTGCCTCGATGCCGGTAACGATCGCCAATGGCTACGCAAAGTCCGCCCGTGGTTCCAGCATCGCGCCCATATGCACGTGCGCCTGCGCTGCCCGGCGGGTAGCCTTGAGTGCGAAGATCAAGCACCGCCACCGGCTGGCGATGGCTGCGGAGCCGAGCTGCAAAGCTGGTTTGAACCGCCTAAACCTGGGTCAACCCCACCTGTGAAGAAGACGCCGCCTCCGCTGCCGCCTTCCTGCCAGGCGCTACTGGATGAGCATCTTCTCTAATGGATAGTTTTGCCGAGCTGTTTATGGTGTCGCCAATGGTTCTGGTGGCGCTCTTTTTTGTCGCGATTCTGGCCGGATTTATTGATTCCTTAGCCGGCGGCGGCGGGTTGTTGACCGTCCCGGCGCTGATGGCGGCGGGTATGCCGCCCGCTCAGGCGTTGGCGACCAACAAGCTACAGGCCTGCGGCGGTTCCATTTCCGCGACGCTCTATTTTATCCGTCGCAAGGTAGTGAATCTCGCCGATCAGAAACTCAATATTCTGATGACTTTTATCGGCTCGACGGCGGGCGCGCTGCTGGTGCAGCACGTGCAGTCCGATATTTTAAAGCAAATCCTGCCGCTGCTGGTGATTGGCATCGGGCTGTACTTTTTGCTGATGCCGAAGCTCGGGGAATCCGATCGTCAGCGTCGCCTGTATGGCTTGCCGTTCGCGCTGGTCGCTGGCGGCAGCGTTGGTTTCTACGATGGTTTTTTTGGCCCCGGCGCCGGTTCTTTTTATGCGCTGGCCTTTGTGACGCTCGCCGGGTTTAATCTGGCGAAATCCACCGCTCACGCCAAACTGCTAAACGCCACCTCCAATATTGGCGGCCTGCTGCTGTTTATTATCGGCGGCAAAGTGATTTGGGCTACCGGTTTTGTGATGATGGCCGGGCAGTTTATCGGCGCTCGCGCCGGTTCGCGGCTGGTGCTGAGTAAAGGACAGTCGCTGATTCGGCCGATGATCGTCATCGTCTCCGCGGTGATGAGCGCTAAACTTCTTTACGACAGCCACGGGGCTGAGATTTTGCAGTGGTTGGGAATTCACTAATGCAACAGCAACACCATTATCAGCAGTTGGTCGAGATCTTTGACGGCTGCTTTGCCGATGATTTTAATACCCGTCTGATTAAAGGCGACGACGAACCGATCTATCTTCCTGCAGATAGCGAAGTGCCCTATAACCGGATCGTGTTTGCCCACGGCTTTTACGCCAGCGCTCTGCACGAAATTTCCCACTGGTGTATCGCCGGCAAGGCGCGGCGCGAGCTGGTGGATTTTGGTTACTGGTACTGCCCGGACGGCCGCGATGCAATGACGCAAAGCAAGTTCGAAGACGTCGAGGTTAAGCCACAGGCTTTTGACTGGTTGTTCTGTACGGCGGCGGGATTTCCATTTAACGTCAGCTGCGACAACCTGGAAGGCGACTTTGAACCCGACCGTATTGCGTTTCAGCGGCGCGTGCATGCCCAGGTGATGACTTATCTGGAGCAGGGGATCCCTGAGCGCCCGGCGCGCTTTATTCGCGCGCTGCAACAGTATTACCAAACGCCGCCGCTGACGGCAGAACAATTTCCGTGGCCGGAAGACCTGCACTAAAGCCACGAATTACAAATGAAAGAGGAAAGACGATGATCGCGGAGTTTGAATCACGCATTCTGGCGTTAATTGACGATATGGTAGACCACGCCAGTGATGACGAACTGTTTGCTGGCGGTTATCTGCGCGGCCACCTGACGCTGGCGGTGGCCGAGCTGGAAGGGGAAGGGGAGCACTCGGCGCAGGCGATTAATGATAAAGTCGCCAGCAGCCTGGAAAAGGCCATTAGCGCGGGCGAACTGTCGCCGCCGGACCAGATTCTGGTGCAGGGGATGTGGAATAACCTGTACCAGCAGGCGAAAAATCAGGCCTGATAACTGATGTCATCCGGATGAGGCGTTAGCCGACATCCGGAGACTCTCCCCGGTCGCGCTGCGCTTACCGGGGCTACCAGGCTGTAGATACTGTTATCGGTTTGCAACTTTTATCTTGAGAAAGCATTTATCTCGTTTCGCTCCAGAGTATCTTGCGCTCCCGGTTAATTCTTCTGCAATATGTTTTCCGTGGCGCAGAGAGCGCACAGGGCCTTCCGGGCTACCAAATCGCACAGCGCTGTAGCCCCGGTAAGCGCAGCGCCACCGGGGGTTTTTAGGCCACCAGCGCCGGCAGTTTTAGCCTGCGTAGTGAATAAATTAACGGCAGACTGCACGGACCGTAGGCCGGATAAGGCGCAAGTCGCCGTTATTTTACCGCTTTTCCCTTCAGCAGTTTTCTCACCCACAGCCGATTCGGATTCAGCGCCGCCAGCGTGTCGCTATCCAGCGGCAGCGGTTCTTCACTCATCTGCGCGGCCAGCAGTTCGGCGCTCAATGGCGCGGTGCACAGCCCACGAGATCCCAATGCCGCGAGCATAAACAGATTGTGATAAACCGGCGCGCTGTCGACATTTTCCTGCTGTTCGTGAAGCGTGGCGTACTGCGTCAACGTTTTCTCATAATCCGGAACATTGCCCACCATCGGCAGGTGGTCGCGGGTGGCGCAGCGTACGCCGCAACGGGCGTCGTTGCCGCTAACATCCACCTCTTTTGCCCATGCCGCCTGCGGGAAACAATCAATCAGGCGCTGGCGATTTTGCCTCTGATCTTCGGCGCTGAAATCGGTATCCGTCTTGCCGCGATGATAGCTGGCGCCGATACAGTGTTGCTGATTCGCGGGATTCTGCGGCGTCAGATAGCCGTCATAGCATAACACCTGGCGCAGGGCGGAAAGCCCCGGCGTGGTGGGGATATGGCTAACCTGGCCGCCGACCGGATAAGCCGGCAACTGCGCGGTCTGGGCAAAATCAGTCAGGCGATGTCCGTTCGCCAGTACCACCGCCTGATGATGATGCTGCTGATTGAGCAACCAGCCGTCGCCCTCCGCGCAGAGCGTTTCAACGGGATAACAGAAGTGGCTGCGTAGTCCCTGCGTCGCCGCCAGCGACAGCAATTCTGCCGTCAACTGCTGCGGGCACAGCCAGCCGCCGGCAGGATAGGTAATGCCGCCGCAGCCGGTATCAACGCCGGTAAGTTCAGCGACCCGATCCGCCGTCACCGCGCGGGCGAGCTCCGCAGGTATATCTGACGCCAGCATTTGGGCGATTTTCTGCGTGCTTTTTTCATCCCAGGCGAGTTGGGTTACGCCGCACCATTGATGATCGAATTCCACTGGCAACGCGTCGTAAACGCGGCGCGCGAAAGTAAACGCCGCCGGGAAAAAGCGCGCCAGCGAAGGGTCGTGCTGGCTTAATAGCGGATACAGCGCGCCCTGGCGATTGCCGGATGCGCCGCGGGCGGGCGCATCGTCAGCGCAGTACAACGTCACCTGCCAGCCGCGACGCAGCAGCGCCAGCGAGAGCAGGGCGCTGGCGATACCGCCGCCGATCACCGCCGCTTCGCGCGATTGACTGCCGCTGCGGGCAAACCATGGCGTCCGCGCCAGCGTCGGCGCGTCGGCGGTCAATTCGCCGATTAGCATTTCGCGCTTGCGGCCAAAGCCTTTGCGTTTTTGCATGCTAAAACCGGCCTCCTGCAGCCCGCGGCGAACGAAACCGGCTGAGGTAAAGGTCGCCAGCGTGCCGCCGGGGCGGGCCAGGCGCGCCATGGCGGAAAACAGCCCCGGCGTCCACATATCCGGATTTTTCGCCGGCGAGAAGCCGTCGAGGAACCAGGCGTCGACCTGGCGGTTAAAGGAATCATCAAGCTGGTCGGTAAGCGCGTTGATATCGCCAAACCATAAATCCAGCGTGACGCGGCCATCGTCGAGCAGCAGGCGGTGGCAGCCCGCGATTGGCAGCGGCCACTGCGCCTGTAGCTGTTCAGCCCACGGCGCCAGTTCCGGCCAGTGCTGGTGCGCCAGACGCAGGTCGTCGGCCTTCAGCGGAAATTTTTCAAAACTGATGAAATGTAATCTTTGCAGCGTAGCCTGCGGATTATCGCGACGAAAAACAGCAAACGCCTGCCACAGCGTCAGGAAATTGAGCCCGGTGCCGAAGCCGCTCTCCGCGACGATAAACAGCGAGCGCGGGTGGGTTGGGAAACGGCTATCAAGCCGGTTGCCGTTGAGAAAAACGTAGCGCGTCTCTTCCAGACCGTTGTCATTAGAAAAATAAACGTCGTCAAAATCTCGGGAAACAGGTGTACCCTCAGCGTTGAATTCCAGGTTGGCGGGTTGTATGGCGTTTTGTTTCACGTAAGTTACTCGAATCACAAGGCGTAGCGCGATCTTAACGATGTGTGCCAGAAGGCGCAAATTTATACACAAAATGGCTGATCGGACTTGTTCGGCGTACAAGTGTACGCTATTGTGCGACTCGAAACTTAAAATAGTGCGACTTACAGAGGTATTGAATGAAACGTGCAGTGATTACTGGCTTGGGCATCGTTTCCAGCATCGGTAATAACCAGCAGGAAGTCCTGGCATCTCTGCGTGAAGGACGTTCAGGGATCACTTTCTCTCAGGAGCTGAAGGATTCAGGAATGCGTAGCCACGTATGGGGCAACGTCAAACTGGATACCACGGGCCTCATTGACCGCAAAGTAGTTCGCTTTATGAGCGATGCATCCATTTATGCTTATCTGTCCATGGAGCAGGCGGTAGCCGACGCCGGTCTGGCGCCGGAAGCATACCAGAACAACCCGCGTGTCGGCCTGATTGCAGGTTCCGGCGGCGGATCCCCGAAATTCCAGGTCTTCGGCGCCGATGCCATGCGTAGTCCGCGTGGTCTGAAAGCCGTGGGCCCATATGTTGTCACCAAAGCGATGGCTTCCGGCGTATCCGCCTGCCTCGCCACGCCGTTTAAAATCCACGGCGTCAACTACTCTATCAGCTCCGCTTGCGCCACTTCCGCACACTGCATTGGTAACGCGGTAGAACAGATTCAGCTGGGCAAACAGGACATCGTCTTTGCCGGCGGCGGCGAAGAGCTGTGCTGGGAAATGGCTTGCGAATTCGACGCCATGGGCGCGCTGTCCACCAAATACAACGATTCTCCGGACAAAGCGTCCCGTACCTATGATGCGAACCGCGACGGTTTCGTTATCGCGGGCGGCGGCGGCATGGTCGTGGTTGAAGAGCTGGAACACGCGCTGGCGCGCGGCGCGCATATCTATGCGGAAATCGTCGGTTACGGCGCGACTTCCGATGGCGCGGACATGGTTGCTCCATCTGGCGAAGGCGCAGTGCGCTGCATGCAGATGGCGATGCACGGCGTTGATACCCCGATTGACTACCTGAACTCCCACGGCACTTCTACTCCGGTAGGCGACGTGAAAGAGCTGGGCGCGATCCGCGAAGTCTTCGGCGACAATAGCCCGGCTATCTCCGCCACCAAAGCGATGACCGGCCACTCTCTGGGCGCCGCAGGCGTACAGGAAGCCATCTACTCTCTGCTGATGCTGGAACACGGTTTTATCGCGCCAAGCATCAACATCGAAGAGATGGACGAGCAGGCTGCCGGCCTTAACATCGTCACCAAACCGACCGATGCTCAACTGACCACCGTGATGTCCAACAGCTTCGGCTTCGGCGGCACCAACGCTACTCTGGTTATGCGTAAATACAACGCCTAATTGGTACGAAACAGAACCAGGGGAGCCTCAGGCTCCCCTTTTTTTGACGTCTTGACAGCGCCCGGCGAGAGAAGGCAAATTGCTCGCCATTATTCTCATTCCATCTTCTCGCCTTGCTCTGCAAAACTGGGGTAACGCATGTCCGCAGCGACAAAAACGATAAACAACGCTTCAGAGAATCTCTCGCTATTTCGCATTACCTTTGCGGTTTTTCTGACCTATATGACCGTGGGGTTGCCGCTACCGGTTATCCCACTATTTGTGCATCACGATCTCGGCTTTGGCAACACTCTCGTCGGCGTGGCCGTCGGCATCCAGTTTCTCGCCACGGTCTTAACCCGCGGCTATGCCGGGAGACTGGCCGATCAGTACGGCGCGAAACGCTCGGTACTGCAAGGAATGCTGGCCTGTGCTCTGGCCGGCGGCGCCTGGCTGGCGGCGGCGCTGTTGCCGGTGCCGGTGATGGCCAAATTTGGCCTGCTGGTGCTGGGCCGTTTGATTCTCGGCTTTGGTGAAAGCCAACTGCTGACCGGTAACTTAAGCTGGGGATTAGGGCTGGTTGGCCCGCGTCGTTCCGGTAAAGTGATGTCGTGGAATGGCATGGCGATGTATGGGGCGCTGGCGGTGGGCGCGCCGCTGGGGCTGCTGATTTACAGCCGTTTCGGCGTGGCGACGCTGGCCTGCGTCACGATGGCGCTGCCGTTGCTGGCGTGGGCGATTAACGGCACGGTCCGTAAAGTTCCCGCTCACGGCGGCGAGCGTCCTTCGCTATGGAGCGTCATCGGCATGATCTGGCGGCCGGGGATTGGTCTCGGCCTGCAGGGCGTCGGCTTTGCGGTAATCGGCACCTTTGTTTCGCTCTATTTCGCCAGCCACGGCTGGGCGATGGCCGGCTTCACGTTGACCGCGTTTGGCGGCGCTTTTGTCCTGATGCGTATTCTGTTCGGCTGGATGCCGGATCGCTTCGGCGGCATTAAGGTGGCGATGGTGTCACTACTGATTGAAGCTATTGGCCTGACGCTGCTGTGGCAAGCGCCGGGCGCCTGGGTGGCGCTGGCGGGCGCCGCTTTGACCGGCTGCGGTTGCTCGCTTATCTTCCCGGCGCTGGGCGTTGAGGTAGTCAAACGGGTTCCGGCTCAGGTTCGCGGCACCGCGCTTGGCGGCTATGCCGCGTTTCAGGATATCTCTTATGGCGTCACCGGCCCGCTGACTGGCCTGCTTGCCACCTCGTTGGGCTATGCATCCGTTTTTCTTGCCGGGGCGATTTGCGCGGTATTAGGGATTGTGGTCACTCTGTTGACGCTACGTAAATAAAGGAATAACGGCGGCTATCAGGCCGCCGTTATTCTTTTAGGCTTACAGCACCAGCCACAGCAGAATAATCACCACCAGCAGCGCAATCGCCACCGTCCACGCTTTTTTACTATACACCGGATGGGGGGCGGGCAGCGGCTCGACCGGGGTAATTGCCATTGTCGCCTGGGCGCGGGCCACGCGTAGCGCAAAGACTTTATTTAATAGCGTTAGCACCTGCGGGCTGGTTAAGGTCGTCGTTGGCGTTACCTGCCAGCTGCTTTGCGCGAAATCGGCGATTTTCTGCCACTCCTGCGCCTCCAGCGGTTGCTTAAGCGCTGCCTGCAGCGAATTCATCGTCGGCGCGGTTTGCGCGCTCAGAGTTTGTCGCGCCTGCAGCCAGTACGAGAGCGGGGTGAAGTGGGTGGCGGGGATCAGTTCGCCGGATTTCACGCCGCACAGCTCAAGCATTGATTGCCAGATAAGCTTGCTCGATTCGCCGGTTGCGGCGGCCAGTTTGGTCACTAACTGATTCAGGGTGTTATGTTCCGCCGGCAGCAAAGGGCGCAGCGTCGGCGTACGCTGCTGTGGCTGCGGGATCGCCAACTGGCCGTTTTGCAGCAGATGCAGCACGTTCTCCAGCTGCGCTTGGGTTAGCGCATGCAGCACGGTTTGACCGTAATTCTGGCGGATATAATCGCTCACCGCCTGACGGTTATTTCCCTGAGTCAGCAGTTCGCTGAGCTGGGCGAGAATTTGCCGATGGTGGTGGTTTTGCTGAGCGATACTTAAGCGCTGATTCAGGTTGCTCTCAGCCGCGCTGAAATGGCTCGCCAGCAGCGGCGTGTCGCCTTTCAGACCCAGATCGTGCTTCACGCAGGCCCACACTTCGGCGTTTTGCTGCGATGTCAGCGTCACCAGACGCGTTATCAGCCGCTCCAGAACGGTGCGTTGCTGCATGGTGAGCGCATTTGGGCCCACGGCGGATGCGCCGGATGGGCCAGTCCCCGGAGGGCGATCGGACATACCTGAAACGGGTGGTGTCATGATGAATCCTTACCGTAGTGCTGTACTTAAGCCGGGTGATGATGTTCCTGGCGGCCAGATTATGGCACACTTCCCCGGTTTACTCTCGTTCTCAGACAGGTACTGAACCGTGAAAATCCTCGTTGATGAAAATATGCCCTATGCGCGTGAGCTTTTTAGCCGTTTGGGAGACGTGCAGGCCGTTCCCGGTCGTCCCATTCCGCAGGAAGCGTTAACCGACGCCGACGCGCTGATGGTGCGTTCCGTTACTAAGGTGAACGAAGCGCTGCTCTCCGGTAAGACGATTAAGTTTGTCGGCACCGCCACCGCAGGCACCGATCATGTCGATCAAGCGTGGCTGCAACAGGCGGGGATTGGCTTTTCCGCCGCGCCGGGCTGTAATGCGATCGCGGTGGTGGAGTATGTTTTCTCGGCGCTGCTGATGCTCGCCGAGCGCGATGGATTCGCGCTGGCTGACCGCACCGTCGGTATCGTCGGCGTCGGCAACGTTGGCGGGCGTTTGCAAAAACGTCTGGAAGCGCTGGGAATTAAAACGTTACTCTGCGATCCGCCGCGCGCCGATCGCGGCGATGAAGGCGACTTCCGCAGCCTGGACGAGTTAGTGCAGCAGGCGGATATCCTGACGTTCCACACGCCGTTGTTTAAAGACGGACAGTATAAAACGCTGCATCTGGCCGATGAAGCGCTGATTAGCCGCCTGCAGCCGGGAGCTATTCTGATTAACGCCTGCCGTGGCCCGGTGGTGGATAACGCGGCGCTGCTCAAGCGCTTGCAGGCCGGGCAGCAACTGAGTGTGGTGCTCGACGTCTGGGAACCCGAACCGGATCTGAATACCGAGTTGTTGGCGCGTGTCGATATCGGTACCTCGCATATCGCCGGTTATACCCTTGAAGGCAAAGCGCGCGGCACCACTCAGGTGTTTGAAGCCTATAGCGCGTTCATTGGCCATCCGCAGCAGGTGGCGCTGGACACGCTACTGCCGGCGCCGGAATTTGGCCGCATCACTCTGCACGGCCCGCTCGATCAGGCGACGCTGAAAAGGCTGGTCCATTTGGTGTATGATGTGCGCCGCGATGATGCGCCGCTGCGTAAAGTGGCAGGCATTGCCGGCGAATTCGACAAGCTGCGTAAAAATTATCAGGAACGCCGCGAATGGTCGTCCCTGTACGTACAGTGCAGCGATGAAAAAGCAGCGACGCTGCTGCGTCAGCTCGGTTTTAATGCCGTACATCATCCTGTTCGTTAATATCTTCTTAATGCCCCTGTCGGATAATCCGGCAGGGTCGCTATTTTCTGGAGTACACCACCATGTCTGAAGGCTGGAATATTGCCGTACTGGGCGCAACCGGCGCCGTAGGCGAAGCCCTGCTTGAAACCCTTGCTGAACGCCAGTTTCCGGTAGGCGAAATTTATGCGCTGGCGCGCAATGAAAGCGCGGGCGAACATCTGCGTTATGGTGGCAAATCGGTCATCGTGCAGGACGCCGCCGAATTTGACTGGACCCAGGCCCAGTTGGCTTTCTTCGCCGCAGGCGTCGAAGCCAGCGCGGCGTATGTCGAAGAAGCCACCAACGCCGGTTGTCTGGTTATCGATCTTAGCGGCCTGTTCGCGCTGGAGCCGGACGTGCCGCTGGTGGTGCCGGACGTTAACCCGTTCGTGCTCGGCGACTACCGCAACCGTAACGTGATTGCGGTACCAAACAGCCTGACCAGCCAGCTGCTGACGGCGCTGAAACCGCTGATCGATGATGGCGGCCTGTCGCGTATTACCGTTACTAATCTGCTGTCTGCCTCGGCGCAGGGGAAAAAAGCGGTCGATGCGCTGGCGGGGCAGAGCGCGAAGCTGCTGAACGGTATTCCGATTGATGAAGACGATTTCTTTGGTCGCCAGCTGGCATTCAATATGCTGCCGATTCTGCCGGATCGCGAAGGTAGCGTGCGCGAAGAACGACGTATCGTCGATGAAGCGCGCAAAATTCTCCAGGATGACGGCCTGATGATTTCCGCGAGCGTCGTGCAATCACCGGTCTTCTATGGTCATGCGCAGATGGTGAATTTTGAAGCGCTGCGTCCGCTGGCGGCGGAGGAGGCGCGCGACGCCTTTACCCGCGGCGAGGATATCGAGCTTTCTGAAGAGGGCGAATTCCCGACGCAGGTCGGCGATGCTTCCGGTAACGCGCGTCTGTCCATCGGCTGCGTGCATAACGATTACGGCATGCCCGAGCAGATTCAGTTCTGGTCGGTTGCCGATAACGTGCGCTTTGGCGGCGCGCTGATGGCGGTGAAAATCGCCGAGAAGCTGGTTCAGGAGTATTTGTACTGATGTCTGAAGCACAGCAGCAGCCGGTGTATAAAATCGCGCTGGGCATCGAGTACGACGGCAGCAAATACTACGGCTGGCAGCGGCAAAACGAAGTGCGCAGCGTGCAGGAAAAGCTGGAAAAGGCGCTGTCGCAGGTGGCGGCCGAACCGGTACACGTATTCTGCGCCGGGCGTACCGACGCCGGCGTTCACGGTACCGGCCAGGTGGTGCACTTTGAAACCCGCGCTCAGCGTAAAGACGCCGCCTGGACGCTGGGCGTAAATGCGAATTTACCTGGTGACATCGCCGTGCGTTGGGTGAAGCATGTTGCGGACGATTTTCACGCCCGCTTCAGCGCGACGGCCCGTCGTTACCGTTACGTCATCTATAATCACCGCCTGCGTCCGGCGGTGTTAAGCCAGGGGGTGACGCATTATTACCACCCTCTGGATGCCGGGCGGATGCATCGCGCCGCGCAGTGTTTAATTGGCGAGAATGACTTCACCTCGTTTCGCGCGGTGCAATGTCAGTCGCGCACGCCGTGGCGTAACGTGATGCATATCAACGTGACCCGTCACGGGGCTTATGTGGTGGTGGATATCAAGGCGAACGCTTTTGTTCATCATATGGTAAGGAACATCGTCGGCAGCCTGATGGAAGTAGGCGCCGGAAACCAGCCAGAGAGCTGGATTGCAGAACTGCTGGCGGCGAAGGACCGGACTCTGGCTGCCGCGACGGCGAAAGCGGAAGGATTGTATCTGGTGTCGGTGGATTATCCGGCCCATTTCGATCTGCCGGTAATGCCGATGGGCCCGCTATTTTTGGCGGACTAATATCAGCGCCCCCGTAACAGGGGGCGGTTGTCACTAAAGGCTAAGACAAATATGGACCTGATTCATTTTTTGATTGATTTCATCCTGCATATTGATGTGCACCTTGCGGAGCTGGTCGCGCAGTATGGCGTCTGGGTTTACGCCATACTGTTCTTGATTCTGTTCTGCGAAACCGGCCTGGTGGTGACGCCGTTCCTGCCCGGAGATTCTCTGCTGTTCGTCGCCGGCGCGCTCTCCGCGCTGCCAACTAACGATCTCAACGTACACCTGATGGTCGCGCTGATGGTCATTGCCGCCGTTGTTGGCGATGCCCTGAACTACACCATCGGTAGATTGTTCGGCGAAAAGCTATTCAGCAATCCGAACTCGAAGATTTTCCGTCGCAGCTATCTCGACAAAACCCATACCTTCTATGAACGCCACGGCGGCAAAACCATCATCCTCGCGCGTTTTGTGCCGATCGTCAGAACCTTTGCGCCGTTTGTGGCGGGAATGGGCCACATGTCCTATCGTCATTTTGCGGCGTATAACGTGGTAGGCGCGCTGCTGTGGGTACTGCTGTTCACCTACGCCGGGTACCTGTTCGGTGATTTGCCGATCGTGCAGGAAAATCTGAAGCTGCTGATCGTGGCGATTATCGTCCTGTCGGTACTGCCGGGTGTTATCGAAGTGATTCGCCATCGCCGGGCGGCGGCAAAGCAGGCTAAATAAGCCCTTAGCGGCATTTTCGCCGGGCGTTGCAATGACGTCCGGCGCGCAAAGTGTGAGCGGTTCGACCACTTTTTTATCCCATGTTACGGGATGTTATGATTTAATGTGCAACATTCATGGTCTGTGAGGGGCAAAAGTGGCATTATGCGCCCCTTGCGACAAAACTGGCATCGACCAGGTTCAGGTAGAAAGGTTATCAATGAGCTGGATTGAACGAATTAAAAGCAATATAACCCCCACCCGTAAGGCAAGTATTCCTGAAGGTGTATGGACCAAGTGCGACAGCTGCGGTCAGGTACTGTACCGCGCAGAGCTGGAGCGCAACCTGGAGGTTTGCCCTAAGTGCGATCACCACATGCGTATGTCGGCGCGCAATCGCCTGCATAGCCTGCTGGACGAAGGTTCTCTCGTGGAGCTGGGTAGCGAGCTCGAGCCAAAGGATGTGCTGAAGTTCCGCGATTCGAAAAAGTATAAAGACCGTCTGGCCTCTGCACAGAAAGAGACCGGCGAGAAAGACGCGCTGGTGGTGATGAAAGGCACCCTGCACGGCATGCCTGTCGTGGCGGCGGCATTTGAATTCGCCTTTATGGGCGGTTCGATGGGTTCCGTTGTTGGTGCGCGTTTCGTCCGTGCGGTTGAGCAGGCGCTGGAAGACAACTGCCCGCTAATCTGCTTCTCCGCTTCCGGCGGCGCCCGTATGCAGGAAGCGCTGATGTCGCTGATGCAGATGGCGAAGACCTCCGCGGCGCTGGCGAAAATGCAGGAACGCGGTTTACCGTACATCTCCGTGCTGACCGACCCGACCATGGGCGGCGTCTCCGCGAGCTTCGCGATGCTGGGCGATCTTAATATCGCCGAGCCGAAAGCGCTGATCGGCTTCGCCGGTCCTCGCGTTATCGAGCAGACCGTGCGTGAGAAGCTGCCGCCGGGATTCCAGCGCAGTGAGTTCCTGATTGAGAAAGGGGCGATCGACATGATTATCCGTCGTCCTGAAATGCGTCTGAAATTAGCCAGCATCCTGGCGAAACTGATGAATCTTCCTTCGCCGCAGGCCGATGCGCCTCACGAAGGCGAGGTGGTGCCACCGGTACCGGATCAGGAACCAGAGGCCTGATAATGCAGAGGGCAGGGCCGACAGGCGCTGCCCTTTTTTTTACCGTTAACTCTCGCGGACATCATGGAAAAAGATCCTATTCCTCAGGCCACGTCGCCCCTGGCTACGTGGCTTTCTTATCTGGAGCATCTGCACAGTAAAGCCATCGATCTGGGGCTTTCGCGGGTGAGCGAAGTCGCCGGACGGATGGCGATACTAAAACCGGCGCCGTTTGTCTTTACCGTGGCGGGTACCAACGGCAAAGGCACCACCTGCCGGACGCTGGAATCCGTGCTGATGGCGGCAGGTTATAAAGTTGGCGTGTATAGTTCGCCGCATCTGGTGCGCTATACCGAGCGCGTGCGCATTCAGGGCGCTGAGCTGCCGGAAGCGGCGCATACCGCCTCATTTGCCGAAATCGAAGCGGCGCGCGGCGATATCTCGCTGAGCTATTTTGAATTTGGCACGCTGTCCGCGCTATGGCTGTTTAAGCAGGCGCAGCTCGATGTGGTTATCCTCGAAGTGGGCCTCGGCGGGCGCCTGGACGCCACGAATATCGTCGATGCCGACGTGGCGGTGGTCACCAGCATCGCGCTGGATCATACCGACTGGCTGGGGCCGGATCGTGAAAGCATTGGCCGTGAAAAAGCCGGTATTTTCCGCGCCGGCAAACCGGCAGTGGTGGGCGAACCCGATATGCCGCACACGATTGCCGACGTGGCGGATGAAAAAGGCGCGACGCTGCTGCGCCGCGACCACGACTGGCGTTATAGCGTGACTGGCCAGTCATGGAACTTTAGCGATGGTCAGGGCGAGTTGGCAGGGCTGCCGCTGCCGAAGGTTCCATTGCCGAACGCCGCGACGGCGCTGGCGGCGCTACGCGCCAGCGGGCTTAACGTCGCTGAACAGGCGCTGCGCGACGGCATCCATCACGCCATGCTGCCGGGCCGCTTTCAGATTATCAGCGAGGCGCCGCGGGTGATCCTCGATGTCGCGCATAACCCGCATGCGGCGGCTTATCTCGCCGGGCGTCTCAAAACCTTAGCGAAAACGGGGCGCGTACTGGCGGTTATTGGTATGCTGCATGATAAAGATATCGCCGGAACCCTGGCGAATCTGGCGCCTGAAGTAGACGCGTGGTACTGCGCGCCGCTGGAAGGGCCGCGCGGCGCCACGGCGGATCAGCTGATTGCGCATCTGCGCGCAGGGCAAAGTTATGACAGCGTAGCCCAGGCGTGGCATGCCGCCATGGCGGATGCCAAAGCCGAAGATACGGTGCTGGTGTGTGGTTCCTTCCACACGGTAGCGCATGTAATGGAAGAGATAGACGCGGGGAGAATCGGTGGCGAGTAAGTTTCAGAACCGTTTAGTCGGGACGATTGTACTGGTAGCGCTGGGGGTAATTATTCTCCCGGGTCTGCTCGACGGTCAGAAAAAACATTATCAGGATGAATTTGCGGCGATCCCGTTGGTGCCGAAGCCGGGCGATCGCGATGAGCCGGATATGCTGCCGGCGGCTACCCAGGCGCTGCCTTCGCAGCCGCCGGAAGGCGCCGCGGAAGAGGTGAGAGCGGGAGACGCCGCAGCGCCATCGCTGGATCCGTCGCGCATCCCGGTGAATAACAATAGCTTCGATGAAGTTCAGGAGCCGGTGGTGGCCGCCAAGCCGCAGCCGAAACCACAGCCGAAGCCGGTTGAGAAACCGCAGCCGCAGCAGGTCGCGCAGACGCCGCCTCCGGCGAAACCGCAGCCGCAACCACAGCCGCAACAGCAGCAGGCCGCTATTCCGGCGCCGACCGGAAAAGCCTATGTGGTGCAGTTAGGGGCGTTGAAGAATGCCGATAAGGTTAACGAAATCGTGGGTAAACTGCGTTCCTCGGGCTTTAAAGCCTGGACATCGCCATCCACCCCGGTTCAGGGTAAAATTACCCGTATTCTGGTGGGGCCGGATGCGTCGAAAGACAAGCTGAAGGGGCAACTCGGCGAGCTGCAGCAAATTTCTGGCCTGAGCGGCGTGGTCATGGGATATAGCCCGAATTAAAAAACCATATCCGCTCCGATTGGGTGAGCCAGCAAGCGGGTTAACCTGCTGAAACCCTTGCCGGATACGCCCTGAAGAGGCGTCAGGCTGTATGGCGTTGAATGTTTTTTCAGCGCCATTTTTATTTCTGTAGGGCACGGAAATCCCTACGCAAACGTTTTCTTTTTCTGTTAGAATGCGCCCCGAACTGGACGACAGGGCGTAAAATCGTGGGATGTATATGGTCTGGATTGATTACGCCATTATTGCGGTAATTGGTTTTTCCTGTTTGGTTAGCCTTATCCGCGGCTTTGTTCGTGAAGCGTTATCGCTGGTGACATGGGGATGTGCCTTCTTTGTCGCCAGTCATTACTACACTTACCTGGCTGTCTGGTTCACGGGCTTTGAAGACGAACTGGTCCGAAATGGGATTGCTATCGCGATATTGTTTATCGCAACGCTTATCGTCGGCGCTATCGTTAACTATGTGATAGGCGCTCTGGTAGAGAAAACCGGTCTGTCAGGAACAGACAGGGTGTTGGGGATCTGTTTTGGCGCCCTGCGCGGCGTGCTGATCGTCTCCGCTATTCTGTTCTTTCTCGACAGCTTCACCGGTATGGCAAAAAGTGAAGACTGGCAAAAGTCTGAGCTTATCCCGCAGTTCAGTTTCGTTATCAGATGGTTCTTTGACTATCTGCAGAGCTCGTCAAGTTTCTTGCCCAAAGCATAAGCGTTGGGATGTAGCTTAACGAGGAAAAGACGTATGTGCGGTATTGTCGGTATCGCCGGTGTTATGCCGGTAAACCAGTCGATTTATGACGCGTTAACGGTGCTTCAGCATCGTGGGCAGGATGCCGCGGGCATCATCACCATTGATGCAAATAACTGCTTCCGTTTGCGTAAAGCCAACGGACTGGTGAGCGATGTGTTCGAAGCGCGCCACATGCAGCGTATGCAGGGAAATATGGGGATTGGCCACGTCCGTTACCCAACGGCAGGCAGTTCCAGCGCTTCTGAAGCGCAGCCTTTTTACGTTAACTCGCCGTACGGCATTACGTTGGCCCATAATGGCAACCTGACCAATGCCCACGAGCTGCGTCAAAAGCTGTTTGAAGAAAAACGCCGCCACATCAACACCACCTCCGATTCCGAAATTCTGCTCAATATCTTCGCCAGCGAGCTGGATAATTTCCGTCATTACCCGCTGGAAGCCGATAACATTTTCGCCGCGATTGCCGCGACGAACCGCCAGATCCGCGGCGCATACGCCTGCGTGGCGATGATTATCGGCCACGGCATGGTCGCCTTCCGCGACCCGAACGGTATTCGTCCGCTGGTGCTCGGCAAGCGCGATATCGGCGATGGCCGCACCGAGTATATGGTCGCCTCCGAAAGCGTGGCGCTGGATACATTGGGCTTTGAATTTCTGCGCGACGTCGCGCCGGGCGAAGCGGTCTACATCACCGAGAAAGGCCAGCTGTTTACCCGTCAATGTGCGGAAAACCCGGTCAGCAACCCATGCCTGTTCGAATACGTCTATTTCGCACGTCCGGACTCCTTTATCGACAAGATTTCCGTCTATAGCGCCCGTGTGAACATGGGCACGAAGCTTGGCGAGAAAATTGCCCGCGAGTGGGAAGATCTGGATATCGATGTCGTTATTCCGATCCCGGAAACCTCCTGCGATATCGCCCTGGAGATTGCCCGTATCCTCGATAAACCCTATCGTCAGGGTTTCGTCAAAAACCGCTATGTTGGCCGTACCTTTATCATGCCGGGCCAGCAACTGCGCCGTAAGTCCGTGCGCCGTAAGCTGAACGCCAACCGCGCCGAATTCCGTGATAAGAACGTGCTGCTGGTGGACGACTCTATCGTTCGCGGCACCACCTCTGAACAGATTATCGAAATGGCGCGCGAAGCCGGTGCGAAGAAAGTGTATCTGGCCTCCGCGGCGCCGGAAATTCGCTTCCCTAACGTTTACGGTATCGATATGCCGACCGCCAACGAGCTTATCGCCCACGGTCGCGAAGTTGACGAGATCCGTCAGATCATCGGCGCTGACGGCCTGATTTTCCAGGATCTGAACGATCTGATCGAAGCGGTACGCGCCGAGAACCCGGATATTCAGCAGTTCGAGTGTTCGGTCTTTAACGGCGTGTACGTCACCAAAGACGTAGACCAACAGTATCTCGATTATCTTGATTCCCTGCGCAACGACGATGCGAAAGCGGTCCAACTGCAAACCGAAGTTGAAAACTTAGAGATGCATAACGAAGGCTAATTCGTCCCTTGTTGCTGGCCCGCCGTCTTTCGAGGACCGCGGGCCTTTTTATTTTTTACCCGCCAGGTTGCGTCGGAGACTATAATCCGGCAAAGTCTGCGGCACTATGCGCAAGGGGTATAACATCGTGAAACGACTCATTATCGGCATTTCCGGCGCCAGCGGCGCGATTTACGGCGTACGCCTGCTACAGGTGCTGCGTGACGTCGCGGAGGTCGAGACCCATCTGATAATGAGCCAGGCGGCGCGTCAGACGCTGTCGCTGGAAACCGACTACTCGCTGCGGGAAGTGCAGGCGCTGGCCGATGTGGTACACGACGCGCGCGATATCGCCGCCAGCATCTCCTCCGGCTCGTTTAAAACCAGCGGGATGGTTATTCTACCGTGCTCGATGAAAACGCTCTCCGGCATCGTCAATAGCTATACCGACGGTCTGCTGACCCGCGCAGCAGACGTGGTGTTAAAAGAGCGCCGCCCGCTGGTACTTTGCGTACGCGAGACGCCGTTCCACCTTGGGCATCTGCGTTTAATGGTGCAGGCGGCGGAAATGGGCGCGGTGATTATGCCGCCGGTGCCGGCATTCTATCATCGTCCCCAGTCGCTGGATGATGTGATTAATCAGACGGTTAACCGGGTGATCGATCAGTTTGATATTGACCTGCCGCAGGACCTGTTTACCCGCTGGCAGGGCGGGGCCTGATGCACCTGTTTGGTGCATTTTATTTACCTTTGCCTTCCGCTGGTGCATTTTTGTTGTCCTGATCAAATCCTCGACATTTAATTTGTTTTTTTGCGTTTTGCCGCTGCGGTTTATCCGCCAATGCTGGTATCTTCCCTCTTAAGACAATCTTGCAACTTTATATTAACAAATTTAACGCTGTTACCGGCACGCACCGGGAAAATGGCATAAAACCTGCAAGAACTGTCGGCAACACACATAACCAGACAGCGCACAACATAACAACATCACGACACTTAAGGGCTTTCTATGAAGAAGACGATCCTGGCTCTCTCGTTAATCATGGGAATCAGTAGCGCCGCCAGCGTATCTGCGGCGCTGCCGCAAAGTATCCGCATCGGCACCGATACCACCTATGCGCCTTTCTCGTCGAAGGATTCGAAGGGCAACTTTATTGGCTTTGACATCGATCTGGGCAATGAACTGTGCTCGCGTATCAAGGTGAAGTGCACCTGGGTGGGCAGCGATTTTGACGCGCTGATCCCCTCGCTGAAAGCGAAGAAAATCGACGCGATTATCTCGTCGCTGTCGATTACCGAAAAACGCCAGCAGGAGATTGCGTTCTCTGACAAACTGTACGCGGCAGACTCTCGTCTGATCGCGGCAAAAGGCTCGCCGATTCAGCCTACGCTGGAGTCGCTAAAAGGCAAGCATGTTGGCGTACTGCAGGGCTCTACTCAGGAGGCCTATGCCAACGAACGCTGGCGCAGTCAGGGCGTGGATGTTGTCGCCTATGCCAACCAGGATCTGATCTATTCCGACCTCGCCGCCGGGCGTCTCGATGCGGCGCTGCAGGATGAAGTCGCGGCCAGCGAAGGTTTCCTCAAACAACCTGCCGGTAAAGATTACGCCTTTGCCGGCCCTTCCGTTAAAGACAAAAAATACTTCGGCGATGGTACCGGCATCGGCCTGCGCAAAGAAGATGGCGAGCTGAAAGCCGCTTTCGACAAAGCGCTGGGTGAGATGCGTAAAGACGGCACCTACGACAAAATGGCGAAGAAATACTTCAACTTTAACGTCTACGGCGATTAAGACTGTAGCGGTCTGGTTATGCCAGGCCGCTCCATTGCGACGCGGTTATTGTTGCCCTTGATAGGTGCAAGCGGTTAATGGCTTGCCCCAGAATGGGGCGACAGCGGTTTTTCTTTGTTCAGAAAGTGCATAGTTAAGCGTTTCTGATGCAAAAAAATCTGCTTTCATGCGCATTTTGCTTTGCCTTGGCAGGGCGAATAATGGCACGATAACTGACGTAAGTGCTTCTAATAAACCCGTTAGAATGACAGTCTGTTGAGGATAATTATGAAAAAACTGGCGTTGTCTCTTTCTTTGGCGCTGGCCCTTTCCAGCGTTTCCACGGTATTCGCAGCCATTCCACAGAAAATCCGTATTGGTACCGATCCTACTTATGCGCCGTTCGAATCGAAGAATGCGCAGGGTCAATTGATTGGTTTTGACATCGATCTGGCGAAAGAGCTGTGTAAGCGTATCAATACCCAATGTACCTTCGTTGAAAACCCGCTGGATGCGCTGATCCCCTCGTTAAAAGCGAAGAAAATCGATGCGATTATGTCCTCGCTGTCGATCACCGAAAAGCGCCAGCAGGAAATTGCTTTCACCGACAAACTTTATGCCGCTGATTCCCGTCTGGTGGTGAAAAAGGGCAGCGATATTACGCCAGACCTGAGCAAGCTGAAAGGCAAGCGCATTGGCGTGCTGCAGGGTACGACTCAGGAAACCTACGGCAACGAGCACTGGGCGCCGAAAGGCATTGAAATTGTCTCCTATCAGGGCCAGGACAATATCTATTCCGACCTGACCGCGGGCCGTATTGACGCCGCGTTCCAGGATGAGGTCGCCGCCAGCGAAGGTTTCCTCAAACAGCCGATTGGCAAAGATTATCAGTTTGGCGGCCCGTCCATTAAGGATGAGAAGTTGTTTGGCGTCGGTACCGGCATGGGCCTGCGTAAAGACGACACCGAGCTGCGTGAGGCGCTAAATAAAGCTTTCGCCGAGATGCGTAAAGACGGCACTTACGACAAGCTGGCGAAGAAATATTTCGACTTTAACGTGTACGGCGACTAATCATCGTTAGTACCTCGCCGCACGCGTTTTCACGTGCGGCGATCGATGACAGACAGGGCAGACAGCATGCTGTACGGGTTCTCACAGGTTATTTTTCAGGGCGCGCTGGTCACCCTTGAGCTGGCGCTTAGCTCGGTGGTGCTGGCGGTCCTTATCGGGCTGGTGGGCGCGGGGGCGAAACTATCCGCCAACCGGCCTATGGCGCTGGTGTTTGAAGGCTATACCACGCTGATCCGCGGGGTGCCGGATCTGGTGCTGATGCTGCTGATTTTCTATGGGCTGCAGATCGCCCTTAACAGCATTACCGATGCATTCGGCATGGCGCAATTTGATATTGATCCGATGATTGCCGGTATTATCACCCTCGGCTTTATCTATGGCGCGTACTTCACTGAAACCTTCCGCGGCGCGTTTCTGGCGGTGCCGAAAGGCCATATTGAAGCGGCGACGGCATTTGGCTTCAGCGGCTGGCAGACGTTCCGCCGCATCCTGTTTCCGGCGATGATGCGCTATGCGCTGCCCGGCATCGGCAACAACTGGCAGGTGATTCTCAAAGCCACCGCGCTGGTGTCGCTGCTCGGTCTGGAAGACGTGGTTAAGGCAACGCAGCTGGCGGGCAAAAGTACCTGGCAGCCGTTCTATTTCGCTATCGTCTGTGGGGCTGTCTATCTGGTGTTTACCACGATTTCCAATGGTGTGCTGCTGCTGCTTGAACGCCGCTACTCCGTGGGTGTGAAGAGGGCTGACCTGTGATTGAAATTATTCAGGAGTACTGGAAATCCCTGCTGTGGACCGACGGTTACCGTTTTACAGGCGTGGCGATCACCCTGTGGCTGTTGATTGCTTCAGTGGTGATGGGCGGCATCCTCGCGGTGTTTCTCGCCATCGGGCGCGTATCGAGCAATAAATACATTCAGTTTCCGATCTGGCTGTTTACCTATATTTTCCGCGGCACGCCGCTGTACGTGCAGCTGCTGGTGTTTTACTCCGGGATGTATACGCTGGAAATCGTCAAAGGCAGCGATCTGTTGAATGCGTTTTTCCGCAGCGGCCTGAACTGTACGGTATTGGCATTGACCTTAAATACCTGCGCCTACACCACCGAGATTTTTGCGGGGGCGATTCGTTCGGTGGCGCCGGGCGAGATTGAGGCCGCGCGGGCTTACGGCTTTTCATCAGTTAAGCTGTACCGCTGCATTATTTTGCCCTCTGCGCTACGTATTGCGCTGCCAGCGTACAGTAACGAAGTCATTCTGATGCTGCACTCGACGGCGCTGGCGTTTACCGCCACGGTGCCGGATTTGCTGAAAATCGCGCGCGATATTAACTCGGCGACCTATCAGCCGTTTACCGCTTTCGGTATCGCCGCGGTACTGTACTTAATTATTTCGTATGTGCTGATTAGCTTGTTCCGCAAGGCGGAAAAGCGCTGGCTGCAGCATATCAAACCTTCTTCGACGCACTGAGAAAGCCATGACCGACAATAAATTAAGCGTTATCGATCTGCATAAACGTTACGGCGAGCACGAGGTGCTGAAAGGCGTCTCGCTGAAAGCGAAGGCCGGAGACGTGATTAGTATTATCGGCTCATCGGGTTCCGGTAAAAGTACCTTCCTGCGCTGCATTAACTTTCTTGAGAAGCCAAGCGAAGGAACGATTATCGTCAACGGGCAGAATATTGGCCTGGTGCGCGATAAAGACGGCCAGTTGAAGGTAGCGGATAAAAACCAGCTGCGTCTGCTGCGCACGCGACTGACGATGGTGTTCCAGCACTTCAACCTGTGGAGCCACATGACGGTACTGGAAAACGTCATGGAGGCGCCGATTCAGGTGCTCGGCCTCAATAAACAGGAAGCGCGCGAGCGGGCGGTGAAGTATCTGGCGAAAGTCGGCATCGATGAACGCCAGCAGATCAAATATCCGGTACATCTTTCCGGCGGTCAGCAGCAGCGCGTGTCCATCGCGCGGGCGCTGGCGATGGAGCCGGACGTACTGTTGTTTGATGAGCCGACCTCGGCACTGGATCCGGAGCTGGTGGGCGAAGTATTGCGTATTATGCAAAAACTGGCGGAAGAGGGGAAAACCATGGTGGTCGTCACCCACGAAATGGGCTTTGCCCGCCACGTCTCTTCACACGTGATTTTCCTCCATCAGGGAAGAATCGAAGAAGAGGGGCATCCCGACGAGCTGTTCGGCAACCCGAAAAGCCAGCGCCTGCAGCAGTTCCTTAAAGGTTCACTGAAGTAATCGCCTTTAACCCGGCGGGTTTGCTCGCCGGGAATGACTTAACGCTCCAGTCGGTAGATCCAATCATCGTAATCCACGCCGTTGAGGTGGTAGGCCTGTTCCAGCACCTGAATGCGTACAAAACCCAGCTTTTCCAGCAGCCGCGACGACCCCAGGTTATCTCCCAGCACCCAGGCATTAATGGCGTGGATGCCAAGGGTGGTAAAGCCGTAATCACAAATCGCGCGCAGCGCTTCGCTGGCGTAGCCCTGACCCTGCGCTTGCGGCAGTAGCGCGTAGCCGACGTCGGCCTCGTGCGGATTTTTCGTACTGATGCGCAGACCAATATCTCCCAGCGGCGTGCCGGCAGAATCGCGCAACACAAAGACGCCGGCATCTTCACAGCGGCATTCAAACACGCTGCGTAGCGCCGTTTCGCTTAACACCTCACCCATGTAACGCATGACGTCAGGATCCTGACGCAGACGCAGAAAAAAGGGCCAATCGGCCGGAGTGAAGCGGGAAAGCAACAGGCGGGGCGTTGTTATCGTAGTCATAAAGCGATTAATCAGCTAAAACGAAAGCCTACTTTACCACCATGCTGCGCCGGGTAACATGCTCGTCCTCGCGAATCAGCCCGTGGGTGACGTGGCGCTCAGACTTTGCAGGTAGCGCTGCACGCGGCGATTTTCAGGTGAACGGCGAAGCTGTAGCGCCAGGTTGAGGCTATCCAGCAGTTGGGCGTTAGCCACCATCGGCGAATCGGCGGCGATGCGCTTTTCCGCGACTAACCATTCAACGACGGATTTCCAGCGCCAGAGAGGGGAAGTGCCTTTCACACGCTGTACGGGACCGGGAAACCGCCCGCTGCCGCGAGCGCCCTCTTTTAATAGCGCGATCGCCTGGCGGGAGACGCCGATAAGTTCGGCGATATCGCTCAGCCCGACCAATGTCGAATCGATGGACTCCACGCGGATATCTGGCAGCGCGGCGGTTTCTACATCGCGGATGGCGGACAGCGCCGCCTGTTCCAGCGATTGGCCCTCGCGATCGAACTCGAGGTAGACCGCGGTACCGTAAAAGCAGACCAGAGCGTCGCTACAGCCTGCGGCAAAGAGCGCATCTTCCAGTCCGGGCGTTTGACTGGTGACGCCGGATAGCGTCAGCGTAAAATTAAATATCGGCATCGTTTAGCGTTCCTTATGCGTGATGCGCGCGGTAGCCGGGATGGGACACCGTTCGACCATTCTGATTATTTGCCGGGCGTGGTTTTCAGGGACGGCGGGCGTCGACCAAATGCTCATCATATGTTCACGGTGTTCAGCCACGCCGCAGACGAGACGCCCAAAGCAATGAGCGCTTTTACCTGCAGGCAGCAATATCCACCCCCGCGCCAGCGCCGTGGCAATCGCCATCCTGATATGTTTGTCCGGATGTTCCTTCATCGTTAAATCCTGCTCAGAATAAAAAGAGTGTTGACGAGTGTCAACGTTTTTTGAGGGTATATTCCTCGTCAGGACGTTATGGCAGGAGAATATTTTTGCTGTTGGAATGTGCTTCACAAGAAACGTAGCAAGGAGAACAGGGAATTAACGATTTGCGAGGCGGCTTCCGCCCCAGAGAAGAGAATGGGGAGCCATTGCTCCCCGTTTATCTACCTAGCCCAACAGATCCTTCAGCGCCTCTTCCAGATCGTACCAGCGGAAGCTAAAGCCGGCGGCTTCCAGGCGTTTTGGCAGCGCGCGCTGGCCGCCGAGCACCAGTACCGAGGATTCCCCCATCAGCAGGCGAATGGCGGCGGCGGGAACGCGGAAAATCGCCGGGCGATTGAGCGCGTGGCCGAGCGCGTGGGCAAACTGTTCGTTACGCACGGGATAGGGCGAGACCATATTGAACGGGCCGCGCAGATCGTTATCCAGCAGCCACAGAATACCGTTCACCATATCATCGATATGGATCCACGCCAGATACTGGCGACCGTCGCCGATAGGTCCGCCCAGGCCGAGCTTAAACGCGGGCGTCATTTTGGCCAGGATCCCGCCGCGCGGCGCTAAGACGACGCCGGTGCGCAACAGGCACACGCGCGTGCGATCGCTTTGCGCCTCACAGGCGATTTGCTCCCAGCGGGCGCAAAGTTTATGGGTAAATTCGTTGTGCGGCGGCTCTTCCTCGGTCACCACGACTTCACCGAGATCGCCGTAATAGCCGGTAGCGGAACCGCTAATCAGCACGGAAGGTGGTGTTTCGCTGGCTTTAAATAACGCGACCAGCTGGCGGGTGATGTCCCAGCGGCTGTGGCACAAGCGCTCTTTTTGCTCTGCCGTCCAGCGCTTATCGGCGATCGGTTCGCCGGCAAGGTTAATGACGGCGTCAAAGCCATCAAGGTTGTTTTGCCCTTCGAAACCGCGCCACAGCGTGACGCGGGGATCGAGACGGGCTTTCACGCGTTCAGGGTTGCGGGTGGACACCGTAAGTTGGTGCCCAAGTTCCAGCAGCCTGGTAATAAGATGCCGACCAATGAGCCCGGTACCGCCAGTGAGCAGGATTTTCATACCGCCTCCCTTACAAACGTTTTAGCGCCGCCAGCTCATAGTCATCGATACTGAGTCGGCATAGCGCAGCGCGTGAAGTTTATCGATCTCTACTTCAGCATAAGTGACCCAGTGATGTTCGCATGCGATATTGAGCACATCCTGGGTTAATTTTTCCAGCAGCGAGAAGCGGTTATTCTCGATATGGCTGATGATGCGTTTAGTAATGGTGCGATAGTTCAGGGCATCATTGATGTCTTCGCTGTCGCGAGCCTTATCGGCCGGATAGTGAATCACCACATTCACCAACACATCCTGACGGTTGGCGATCTCTTCCTCTTTGATTCCAATAAAAGTACGCAGGCGCAGGTTCTTAATACGAATAATGGCGTCTGGCTGAGACATTGCAGGCTTCCTCCGTGTAGTAATTTCCGCAATCATACATCAAAGCACGCCCTGCGAGCAGGGGATTAATACTGTTGCGTTTTGAGTAGCGCTTGTTGCGTTGCCGGGCGCTGGCGGATGCGTTCAAACCAGTTATGCACCGCCGGGAACTGGCTAAGATCGATGCGTTGGCGCTGGTGGGCATTAATCCATGGCCAGCAGGCGATATCGGCGATACTGTAGTGCTCGCCGCCCAACCATGGACTGGCTTCAAGACGCCGGTTCATTACGCCATACAGGCGCTGGCTTTCGACCTGATAGCGTTCGATGGCGTAGGGGACAGCCTGAGGCGCGTGATGGTTAAAGTGGTGGTTTTGCCCAAGCATCGGCCCCAGACCGCCGACCTGCCAGAACAGCCATTGCAGGGTGGTATGCCGTTCGCGCAGCTCGCCGCTCAGTAATTTTCCCGATTTTTCCGCCAGATAGAGCAGGATCTCTCCGGACTCAAACAGGCTTAACGGCGCGCCGCCGTCGACCGGAACGTGGTCAACGATCGCCGGGATCTTATTATTTGGCGAGATAGCCAGAAACTGCGGGCGAAACTGTTCACCTTTGCCGATATCGACGCGTATCAGGCGATAGGCCAGCTGCGCCTCTTCGAGAAAAAGAGTGATTTTGTGGCCGTTGGGGGTGGCTGCGTAGTAAAGATCGATCATGAGGTCTCCCGCCATCGAAGGTCGCAAACGTTTCGAGTATAGGCGACCTGCGCCATCGCGGGGCAAAGATTATATTGCGAAATCCTCATGCGGCTGCCAGTGACATCTTATAGCAGACCAGCTATGTTGATTTATCTCCCCCTGGCTTCATTGAGGATGTTATGAATCAGCCTGTTATTACCCTGTGGTCCGATGCCGATTTTTTCTCCCCCTATGTGATGTCCGTGTACGTGGCGCTGCAGGAAAAAAGCCTGCCGTTCACTCTTAAGACCGTCAATCTCGACAGCGGCGAGCATCTGCAGCCAGGCTGGAAGGGCTACTCCGCGACACGGCGCGTGCCGCTGCTGGAAGTGGATAATTTTTCGCTGAGCGAATCCTCGGCCATTACCGAATACCTTGATGAACGCTTTGCGCCGCCGGAGTGGGAGCGCTTGTATCCGCACGACCTGCAAAAACGCGCGCGGGCGCGGCAGGTGCAGGCCTGGCTGCGCAGCGATCTGATGCCCATACGCGAAGAACGCTCCACCGATGTGGTGTTTGGCGGTGTGAAGAAGCCGGCGCTGAGCGCCGCGGGGCAAACCAGCGCGGCTAAACTCTTTGCTACCGCCGGCGCGCTTTTGGCGCATGGCGGGCAGAATCTGTTTGGCGAATGGTGTATCGCGGATGCCGATCTTGCACTGATGCTAAACCGTCTGGTGCTGAACGGCGACGAGGTGCCGGAAGCGCTGGCGGACTACGCGAGCTTCCAGTGGCAGCGGGCGTCTGTTCAGCGTTATGCCGCACTGTCGGCTAAACGTAGCGGCTGATAAGCGCAGGCAGTTCCGTTATCATAGACAGACCGTATTGTCTGGTAAGGGGTTGATATGAAACTGATGTTCGCATCCGATATTCACGGCTCGCTGCCTGCGACCGAACGCGTTCTGGAACGTTTCGCGCAGAGCGGGGCGCAGTGGCTGGTTATCCTCGGCGATGTGCTTAATCACGGGCCGCGCAACGCGCTGCCGGAAGGGTATGCGCCGGCGCAGGTCGCCGAGCGGCTGAACAGCGTCGCGCAGCGGATTATCGCCGTCCGCGGTAACTGCGATAGCGAAGTCGATCAAATGCTGCTGCATTTCCCCATTACCGCCCCCTGGCAGCAGGTGCTCAGCGAACGCTACCGCCTGTTTTTGACCCACGGTCATCTCTATAGTCCGGATAATTTGCCGCCGCTCGCCGCTGGCGATGTACTGGCTTATGGTCATACTCATATTCCGGTTGCCGAGAAACGCGGCGATATTTTCCTCTTCAATCCTGGTTCTGCGAGCATCCCGAAAGGCGGCTTTGCCGCCAGCTACGGCATGCTGGAAGATGATCGGCTGCAGGTTTTCGCACTCAAAGATAATCAGGTTATTGCAGAGGCCGCAATTTACCCGTAATTTACCCCTCAATCGTAAAGACGCGCCGCGAGAGCGCTTAAAAGTAAGGTTTCCTGATGGCGGAACAGAAGCATTTGGCAAGCACAGAATGGGTCGATATTGTTAATGAAAACAATGAGGTGATAGCACAGTCCAGCCGCGAGCAGATGCGCGCGCAGTGTCTGCGTCACCGCGCGACCTATATTGTGGTTCATGATGGGATGGGCAAAATTCTGGTGCAGCGCCGTACCGAGAGCAAAGATTTCATGCCGGGCATGCTGGATGCGACCGCCGGCGGCGTGGTGCAGGCGGATGAACAGCTGCTGGACTCTGCGCGCCGCGAAGCGGAAGAAGAGCTGGGGATTGCGGGCGTGCCTTTTGCCGATCACGGCCAATTCTACTACGAAGATAAACACTGCCGCGTCTGGGGAAGCCTGTTTAGCTGTGTTTCTCATGGCCCGTTCGCCCTGCAGGAAGAAGAGGTCAGCGAAGTATGCTGGCTGACGCCGGAAGAGATCACCGCGCGCTGCGATGAGTTCACCGCCGATTCACTGAAAGCGCTGGCGCTGTGGATGACCCGTAACGCGGGCAATACCGGCCACGATCGCGACGAGCCGGAAGAAGACGAAGCGTAATTTCCTTTACGTGTTAGCGTCATAAAAAAGGCAGCCATTTGGCTGCCTTTTTTGTCTCAGCGGGAGATTATTTCTGCTGCTGAGAAGACTGAATCGCCGTCAGTGCGATGGTGTAGACGATATCGTCTACCAGCGCGCCGCGGGACAGGTCGTTTACCGGCTTACGCATACCCTGCAGCATCGGCCCGATGGAGATCAGGTCAGCGGAACGCTGTACGGCTTTGTAAGTGGTGTTACCGGTGTTCAGATCCGGGAAGATGAACACGGTCGCGCGTCCAGCTACCGGAGAGTTCGGCGCTTTGGACTTCGCTACGTCAGCCATCACTGCGGCATCATACTGCAGCGGACCGTCGATCATCAGGTCAGGACGTTTTTCCTGCGCCAGACGAGTCGCTTCGCGTACTTTTTCTACATCGCTACCTGCGCCGGAGGTGCCGGTGGAGTAGGAGAGCATCGCCACGCGCGGTTCGATACCGAAGGCAATCGCGGAATCAGCGGACTGAATCGCGATTTCCGCCAGCTGTTCTGCAGTCGGATCCGGGTTGATCGCGCAGTCGCCGTAAACGTAAACCTGTTCCGGCAGCAGCATGAAGAATACGGAAGAGACCAGCGAGCTGCCCGGCGCCGTTTTGATAAGCTGCAGCGGCGGACGGATGGTATTGGCGGTGGTGTGAACCGCGCCGGATACCAGGCCGTCAACTTCGTCTTGTTCCAGCATCAGGGTGCCGAGAACCACGTTATCTTCCAGTTGCTCGCGCGCAACCGCTTCGGTCATGCCTTTGTTCTTACGCAGTTCGACCAGACGCGCCACGTAGCTTTCGCGAACTACTTCCGGATCGACGATTTCAATACCAGCGCCCAGCTCTACGCCCTGAGAGGCCGCAACGCGGTTGATCTCATCCGGGTTACCCAGCAGCACGCAGGTAGCAATACCGCGCTCGGCGCAGATGGCCGCCGCTTTAACGGTACGCGGTTCGTCGCCTTCCGGCAGAACGACGCGTTTGCCCGCTTTACGCGCCAGCTCGGTCAGCTGGTAGCGGAAGGCCGGCGGAGACAGACGACGGCTGCGCTCGGAGGTCGCGGTCAGCGATTCGATCCAGTCGGCGTTGATGTAGTTGGCAACGTATTCCTGAACTTTCTCGATGCGCTCGTGATCGTCAACCGGTACTTCCAGGTTGAAGCTCTGCAGGCTCAGAGAGGTCTGCCAGGTGTTGGTGTTAACCATGAATACCGGCAGGCCGGTGGCGAAAGCGCGTTCGCACAGCTTGCTGATGCGCGCGTCCATTTCATAGCCGCCGGTCAGCAGGATGGCGCCGATTTCTACGCCGTTCATCGCCGCCAGGCAGGCCGCGACCAGTACGTCTGGACGGTCTGCGGAAGTCACCAGCAGAGAACCCGGACGGAAGTGCTCCAGCATGTGCGGAATGCTGCGCGCGCAGAAGGTTACGGACTTCACGCGGCGAGTATTGATGTCGCCTTCGTTGATCACGGTCGCGTTCAGGTGATGCGCCATGTCGATAGCGCGCGTGGCGATCAGATCGAAGCTCCATGGCACCGCGCCCAGCACCGGCAGCGGGCTGCCGTTCTGCAGCTGCGCAGGGTCGATCTTCACGACTTTCGCTTTAGACGAGTCGTCGAAGATTTCGGACAGGTCAGGGCGGGTACGGCCTTGTTCATCAACCGGAGCATTCAGTTTGTTAACGATAACGCCAGTGATGCTGGTGTTCTTCGCGCCGCCGAAGCTGTTGCGAGTCAGTTCAATACGCTCGTTCAGCTGTTCCGGGGTATCGGTGCCCTGGGACATCACGAAGACGATTTCCGCGTTAAGCGTTTTCGCGATTTCGTAGTTCAGAGACTGAGCGAACTGGTGTTTACGGGTCGGGACCAGGCCTTCAACCAGCACCACTTCAGCATCCTGAGTGTTGGCATGGTAGTTGGCGATGATTTCTTCCATCAGCACGTCTTTCTGGTTGCTGGACAGCAGCGACTCAACGTGGCTCATGTTCATCGGTTCAGCGGCAGTCGTCGTTGAAGAGCTGGCGCGAACGATGGTGGTAGTCTGGTCTGGAGTATCGCCACCGGAACGCGGCTGGGCGATAGGTTTAAAGACGCTCAGGCGAACGCCTTTGCGTTCCATAGCGCGGATAACACCGAGGCTGACGCTGGTCAGGCCTACGCTGGTTCCGGTAGGGATCAGCATGATAGTACGGGACACGATATATCCTCTTTCGTTACCGCCAGTTTTAGGCGGGATACAAAACAGCACCGCCAGCTTACCGTCATGCTTCAAGTGGTAACTCGAAGACGTCAGGGTTATCGCTGGCGGTGTGGAATTAAGCGGTCAGACGGTGTGCGTCTTGAGCGATAACCAGCTCTTCGTTGGTCGGGATAACCACGGCAGGGCGGGTACCTTCTTTGTTGATGAAGCCAGACTTACCGAAACGGGCAGCCAGGTTACGTTCGTGATCAACTTCGAAGCCCAGAACGCCCAGTTTACCCAGGGACAGCTCACGAACCATCGCGGCGTTTTCACCGATACCACCGGTGAAGATAACCGCGTCCAGACGACCGTCCATCAGCGCGGTGTAAGAACCGATGTATTTCGCCAGGCGGTGGCAGTAAACGTCCATTGCGCGCTTAGCGTCAGCTTTATCCGCGTAGTTGTCTTCAACGTAGCGGCAGTCGCTGGTGACTTCGGTCAGACCCAGCAGGCCGGACTCTTTGGTCAGCATTTTGTTGATAGCATCTACGCTCATACCCAGCGCGTCGTGCAGGTGGAAAATGATCGCCGGGTCGATATCGCCAGAGCGAGTACCCATCACCAGACCTTCCAGCGGGGTCAGACCCATGGAGGTATCAACGCATTTACCGTTACGGATAGCGGAAACGGAACCACCGTTGCCGAGGTGGCAGGTGATGATGTTCAGTTCTTCAACCGGCTTGTTCAGTACCTTAGCGGCTTCCTGAGTCACATAGTAGTGGCTGGTGCCGTGCGCGCCGTAACGACGTACGCCGTGCTCTTTGTACAGGCTGTACGGCAGGGCGTACAGGTAGGACTCTTCCGGCATGGTCTGATGGAACGCGGTGTCGAACACGGCAACGTTCTTGTCTTTCAGGTGCGGGAAGGATTTCAGCGCTTCAGCGATACCGATCAGGTGCGCCGGGTTGTGCAGCGGTGCGAAGGAAGCGGAGTCTTTGATGCCCTGAATAACGGAATCGTCGATGACAACGGAACTGGTGTATTTTTCACCGCCGTGAACGATACGATGGCCAATTGCGGTCAGCTGTGCTGACAGTTCTGGTTTTTGTGCCAGAATAGTGTTAACGATAAAGTTCAGCGCTTCACTGTGAGCGGCGCCTGCGCCTAACTCAGCTTCGTGTTTGCCGCCGTCCATTTTCCATTTGATACGGGCTTCAGGAAGATGGAAACATTCGGCTAAACCGGAGAGATATTCGTCACCGTTAACGGCATCCAGGATAGCAAATTTCAGGGAAGAGCTACCGCAGTTCAGAACCAGTACTAACTTACTCGACATGGAAGTACCTTTTATGATACGTGGCTAAAAAAACATCAGTGTGTCACAAAGCGTAGCGCAGGATGACATCGACATTTATGATTAACATCATGCCTTGTTCTGTTTTCTGGCACGATGAGGGAAGTACATATGATTTTATGTCATTTTGCATAATTTTCCGCCAGCAGCAGAATATGCGATAATTTGACTAACCTGGTAAAAGGGTCTAACCGCCCTCTCAGGTGGGCACAGGATACCTGATTGCCGCATCCATTGCCAAAATCTTTTGAACGTTGTCATGCACAGTTGGTGTTTTGCACGAAAATTTTAAGTTTTATATGTAAAGTTGAGGTATAGCCATGTCGACCCCTGAGAATCGCCCCGTTAGCTTTTTTAGCTTGTTTCGTCGCGGGCAGCACTATGCGAAGACCTGGCCCCTCGATAAGCGATTGGCGCCGGTGTTTGTCGAAAACCGCATTATTCGCGCTACCCGCTACGCGATTCGCATCATGCCGCCGGTTGCGGTCTTCACCTTATGCTGGCAGATAGCGCTCGGCGGCCAGCTTGGCCCGGCCGTCGCCACCGCGCTGTTTGCCTTAAGCCTGCCGATGCAGGGGCTGTGGTGGTTGGGCAAGCGTTCCGTGACGCCATTACCGCCATCAATATTGAACTGGTTTTATGAAGTGCGCGGCAAATTACAAGAGGCCGGGCAGGCGTTAGCGCCGGTTGACGGCAAGCCGGATTACCAGGCGCTGGCTGACACGCTTAAGCGCGCCTTCAAACAACTGGATAAAACTTTCCTTGATGATTTGTAATTCCATACGGAAAACGCATATAAAAGAAGGCGCATGATTTATGCGCCTTCTTTATTTCACGCCGTAAGTGCTACAGGAGTCAAAAATGGAAATGACCAATGCGCAGCGTCTGATTTTGTCCAATCAGTACAAGATGATGACTATGCTCGACCCGGACAACGCCGAACGCTACCGCCGTCTACAGACCATCATCGAGCGTGGATATGGGCTGCAAATGCGCGAGCTGGACCGCGAATTTGGCCAACTGACGGAAGAAACCTGCCGGACCATTATCGATATCATGGAGATGTACCACGCGCTGCACGTTTCGTGGACCAACCTGAAGGACGCCTCCGCTATCGATGAACGTCGGGTGACCTTCCTTGGTTTTGACGTCGCCACCGAGGCCCGCTATCTCGGCTACGTGCGCTTTATGGTCAATGTAGAAGGGCGCTATAGCCACTTCGACGCCGGGACTCACGGCTTTAACTCGCAGACGCCGATGTGGGAAAAATACCAGCGTATGCTGGCCGCCTGGCACTCCTGCCCGCGCCAGTATCACTTGAGTAGTAACGAAATTAACCAAATTATCAATGCCTGATGGAGGTGCCCGTGCAGTGTAAAGGTTTCCTGTTCGATCTCGACGGGACGCTGGTAGATTCTTTGCCGGTGGTCGAGCGTTCATGGTGTAAATGGGGCGATCGTTTCGGCATTCCGCACGATGAGATTCTCGGTTTCATTCACGGTAAACAGGCCATCACTTCGATTCGTCATTTTATGCCGGGGCGCAGCGAAGAGGATATTCAGGCCGAGTTCCGCTTCCTTGAGCAGATTGAAGCCACCGATATCGACGGCATTGTTGCACTGCCGGGCGCGTTAAGCTTGCTGAACACGCTTAATGAAGCGGGGATCCCGTGGGCTATCGTGACTTCGGGTTCCATTCCGGTTGCTCACGCCCGCCACCGCGCGGCAGGTCTGCCGATGCCGAAAGTGTTCGTTACCGCCGAGCAGGTGAAGAAGGGGAAACCGGCGCCGGATGCCTATCTGCTCGGCGCCGAACTGCTGGGCATACCGGCACAACAGTGCGCGGTGGTGGAAGATGCGCCGGCGGGTCTGCTTTCCGGGCTGGCTGCCGGATGCCGCACCATCGCCGTCAACGTTCCGGCTGATGCGCCGCGCCTTGATGAGGCCGATCTGGTGCTGACGACCCTCGAAAGCTTGCGCATTGAGCGGCAGGCGGATGGCAATGTTCAGGTGAATCTTAAAGCATAATCTCATGACTTAGCCCCGCGTTGCCGGGGCTTTTTTGTGCCACAATTTCGGCTCCCTCTTCAGACAAGGATAAGTTGTGAACGGTGAATTGATTTGGGTGTTATCGCTACTGGCCATCGCGGTTGTCTTGTTTGCGACCGGCAAGGTGCGCATGGATGCCATCGCGCTGATGGTGATAGTTGCGTTTGTGCTTAGCGGTACCTTAACCCTCAGCGAAGCCTTCTCCGGCTTTAGCGATCCGAACGTTATTCTCATTGCTGCTTTATTTATCATTGGCGACGGCCTGGTGCGCACCGGCGTGGCGACTAAAATGGGCTCCTGGCTGGTCAAGGTTGCCGGCAATAGCGAAACCAAAATGCTGGTCTACCTGATGCTCACCGTTGCCGGACTGGGGGCGTTTATGAGCTCAACCGGCGTAGTGGCGATATTTATTCCGGTGGTGCTCAGCGTCTCGCTGCGTATGAATACCTCGCCGTCGCGGCTGATGATGCCGCTAAGCTTCGCCGGGCTGATTAGCGGCATGATGACGCTGGTGGCGACGCCGCCGAACCTGGTGGTCAACAGTGAGCTGCTGCGCGAGGGGTTGCATGGCTTCAGCTTCTTCAGCGTGACCCCGATTGGCCTGGTGGTGCTGGTGTTGGGTATCGTCTATATGCTGGTGATGCGCTTTATGCTGAAGGGCGAAGATGACAGCGCCGCCCGCGATGGCCGCAAGAAAAGCACCTTCCGCGATTTAATCAAAGAGTACCACCTCACCGGTAGGGCGCGCCGGCTGGCGATTCGTCCGGGCTCGCCGATGATCGGCCAGCGGCTTGATGATTTAAAGCTGCGTGAACGCTACTGCGCCAACGTTATCGGCGTCGAACGCTGGCGGCGTTTTCGCCGGGTGATCGTCAACGTTAACGGGGTGTCGGAGTTTCGCGCCCGCGACGTGTTGCTGATCGATATGTCGGCATCCGACGTCGATCTGCGGCAGTTTTGCGGCGAGCAGATGCTTGAGCCGATGGTGCTGCGCGGCGAATACTTTTCCGACCAGGCGCTGGACGTCGGTATGGCGGAAGTTTCGTTAATCCCTGACTCAGAGCTTATCGGCAAAACGGTGCGCGAGATGGCCTTCCGTACCCGTTTTGGTCTGAATATCGTTGGCCTGAAGCGCGATGGTAAAGCGCTCGACGGCGCGGTAGTTGATGAACAACTCCAGTTAGGCGACATTATGCTGGTAGTTGGCAACTGGCGGCAGATAGCCATGCTGGCAAAACGCGGCCGCGATTTTGTGGTGCTGAATATGCCGGTAGAGGTCAACGATGCTTCGCCCGCGCACAGTCAGGCGCCGCACGCCATTTTCTGCCTGGTGTTAATGGTAGCGCTGATGCTTACCGATGAAATCCCCAATCCTATCGCCGCAATAATTGCCTGCCTGTTGATGGGCAAGTTTCGCTGCATCAACGCCGAGAGCGCCTATAAGGCGATCCACTGGCCGAGCATCATTTTGATTGTAGGTATGATGCCCTTCGCCCTGGCATTGCAGAAAACCGGCGGCGTGGATTTAGTGGTGCAGGGATTAATGGACGTCGCCGGAAGTAAAGGCCCCTATTTGATGCTGGGTTGTCTGTTTATGATGTGCGCGGCGATTGGGCTGTTTATCTCGAATACCGCGACGGCGGTGCTGATGGCGCCAATTGCTCTGGCGGCGGCGAAATCGATGGGAGTATCGCCATATCCTTTTGCCATGGTGGTGGCGATGGCGGCTTCGGCGGCGTTTATGACCCCGGTCTCTTCACCGGTTAATACGCTGGTGCTCGGACCCGGTAAATATTCGTTCAGTGATTTTGTCAAAATCGGTGTGCCCTTCACCGTACTGGTGATGGTGGTCTGCGTACTGTTGATCCCGGTACTCTTTCCGTTTTAATTCATTCAGGCCGGGCAGGGGCTGCCCGGCCTGAATATTAAAGCGGTGAATCCTGGCTGATTTCATCAAGCGACAGCTGGAAGCTCGGGACAAATACCTGCATAAAGTAATCCATCTCCGGGCTACGGCGCGACTCCAGCGTTTTTTCCAGCCGACCTTTCGCCAGCAGAAATTCGTTATTGCCGGCAGAAAGCTCTTCAAGACATTTCAGATAAGCGCACAGGGCGTCAGCCTGCTTCACAATCGACTGCTCTTCTTCGCTGTAATGGTGTTCATCAATCAGTGGCTCAAAGATATCGCGCAGCTCATCGGGAACCATATCGACCAGTTTTTGCTGAGCGATTTTTTCAATCGCTTTATATTCCTGGGCAATCTGCGAATTGAAATATTTCACCGGCGTGGGCAGATCGCCGGTGAGGACCTCGGAGGCATCGTGATACATCGCCAGCAGGGCAATGCGTTCGGCGTTGACCTGGCCGCCAAACTTGCGGTTCTTAATTGCCGCCAGCGCGTGGGCGACCATCGCCACCTGCAAACTGTGCTCGGAGACGTTCTCGGTGCGCACATTGCGCATCAAAGGCCAGCGGTTGATTAGTTTCAGGCGGGAGAGGTGGGCAAAGAAATGACTCTGACTCATAGGAACCCTTAAGCAGTGACAACATCGGGTTCCATTGTGCGCAGGGATCGCCGCCGGATGCAAATACCGGCGGCGGCGCGATTAAAGCTGATGATAGCCGGAGAGGAAGCGCCCGAAGCGGGAAATCGCCATTTCCAGGTCATCTTCACGCGGCAGGGTGACGATACGCACGTGATCCGGCCACGGCCAGTTGAAGGCGGTACCCTGGACAAGCAGCACTTTCTCCTGCAGCAGGAAATCGAGCACCATTTTCTGGTCATCGTGGATATTAAAGCGTTTGGCGTCGATTTTCGGGAACATATACAGCGCGCCTTTTGGCTTGACGCAGGAGACGCCCGGGATCTCGTTGATTAACTCCCAGGCGCGGTTACGTTGCTCATACAAGCGCCCGCCCGGAATGATAAATTCGCTAATGCTCTGATAGCCGCCTAGCGCGGTTTGGATAGCGTGTTGCGCCGGGACGTTGGCGCACAGGCGCATCGAGGCCAGCATTTCCAGCCCTTCGATATAGCCTTTGGCGTGCTTTTTCGGCCCGTTCAGCACCATCCAGCCCTGGCGGAAACCAGCGACGCGATAGGTCTTCGACAGCCCGTTGAAGGTGACGGTTAACATATCCGGCGCCAGCGCGGCGATAGAGTGATGTTCGGCGTCGTCATACAGGATCTTGTCGTAGATTTCGTCGGCGAAAATAATCAGGTTGTGCTGACGGGCGATCTCGACGATCTCCTGCAGCAGCTCTTTGGAATAAACGGCGCCCGTTGGGTTATTCGGGTTAATGATGACGATCCCGCGGGTGCGCGGCGTTATTTTGGCGCGGATATCGTCGAGATCCGGGAACCAGTCTGAGGATTCGTCGCACAGATAGTGCACCGCTTTGCCGCTGGAAAGCGAGACCGCTGCGGTCCAGAGCGGGTAGTCAGGGGCTGGAACCAGCATCTCGTCGCCGCTGTTGAGCAGGGCCTGCATGGCCTGGACGATCAGCTCGGAAACGCCGTTACCGATATAGATATCTTCCACGGTAACATCGCGCATTCCGCGCGCCTGGTAGTGCTGCATAATTGCTTTACGGGCGGAATAGAGACCTTTTGAGTCGCTGTAGCCCTGGGCGGTCGGCAGATTGCGGATAACGTCGACGAGGATTTCGTCAGGCGCATCAAAGCCGAACGGCGCCGGGTTGCCGATATTCAGCTTGAGTACCTTGTTGCCTTCTTCTTCAAGGCGTTTCGCTTCTTTGAGAACCGGACCGCGGATGTCATAACAGACATTCTCTAACTTGCTGGATTTTTCGATAGGGGACATGAACCTTTGACCTTTTAGCTGTTATCGCCACTCCCTGCCGTGGAAGTCAGCACGGAACAATGTACTCCGCATCCCCGCTGTTTTGAAGGGTTAACAGGAGAAGATTTTGCGAATAGTATTTTTTTAGAGTAATGAATTTGTCTGTGTAATGGCGTTATTCTTTATATAATGTGCCTGATATGGGTTTTGGAATGGTTTTATGTTGCGCATATTGCGCAATTGTATGGATATTTATCTGGTTTGTTGCTGATGGAAAAAGCGAGTTGCCTGAATTTTAACCGCTAAAAGACACTATTCTAATTAGAAAGAGGGTGCTGATAACTGTAGCAACTATGTTAATTTTTTTTAATAAAACATGCCAATTAATGAATCAGGTATATTTGATTGCATAGATTATTTCGGGTTTTGTTAATTTAATTATAGTGCTGCAAAAATGTTTAAAATTACCTTAGATAATACTGATTAGCGCTTATAAATATTGTGGTTTTCGGTTAGGATATGACGGTTAATATCGACGTATAAACCTCTGTTTAACGGCGTGATTTTATTAATATATTGTTATTGCAGGCTTTTTTGTTTGTGTTCCAGCAGGCGTTGTTATGCGTGTCGGGCTTCCGGGCGTAACGAGATTTGTTATTGCAGACTTTGTTTGAGATTCATCACATAACGTAAGTCTCAGTAATTAAAAATGCGTAGAGCTACGAACAAAATATTACTCAAATTTTTCGCACATTTGTCGCGAACGAGTGCTTTCACATGCAATGACGTTCTTCCAGTTGTCATCCGCGGCAATTGTCCGCTCGGCACGAGGCTCATGGAATAGCCGGAAACCTGGATACAGCATCAACAAGGCAGGCCAGCATCAGCGCCTGTAAGTGAAGAAATATGATAAATGCAAATCGTCCGATACTGAATCTCGATCTCGATCTGCTGCGGACCTTCGTCGCCGTCGCCGATCTGAGCACCTTTGCGGCGGCCGCTGCCGCGGTATGTCGTACCCAGTCCGCCGTCAGTCAGCAGATGCAGCGCCTGGAGCAACTGGTTGGCAAAGAGCTTTTCGCTCGCCATGGGCGTAATAAATTACTGACCGAGCAGGGGATCCAACTGCTCAGCTACGCGCGTAAAATACTGCGTTTTAATGATGAAGCCTGCATGTCGCTAATGTTTGGCAGCCTGCAGGGGACGCTGACTATCGGCGCTGCCGATGAAACGGCGGATACCATCCTGCCTTATCTGCTCAATCGAATCGGCAGCTTCTATCCCAAACTGACGCTGGAAATTAAGGTCCTGAATTACGCCGATATCGTCGCGAAGTTGGGCAGCGGCGAGATTGACCTGGCGTTAACTACCCATCAAACCGGCGAATTTGACGTCCTGACGCTGCGTACCTCGCCGACGCTGTGGTACTGCGCCGCGGATTATGTACTGGCGCACGGAGAATCCGTTCCGCTGGTGCTGCTCGAAGAGTCAGGGCCGTTCCGTGAAGATATCATTTCCGCGCTTAATGCCGCGCAGGTCCCCTGGCATCTGGCGCATGCCGCCAGTTCTCTGGCCGGGGTAAAAGCCGCGGTGAAGGCGGGGCTTGGCGTCACCGCGCGACCGGTTGAAATGATGAGCCCTGAGCTGCGCGTGCCGGGTAAAAGCGATGGCCTACCGGGTTTGCCGGATACCCACTATGTGTTGAGCTGTAATCCACAGCGGGAAAACGAGCTGGCGCAGGCAATTTTTCAGTCGCTGAGCCAGGACCATAATCCGTGGAAAACAGAAACGCTCTATACCCCGGAAGGGGGAGACGGCTCCCTGGTTTCATAAAGCCAAATTATCATATATCGATCACAATAATCCGGTAACAAAATGTAAGTGTAAAAAAGAGTCGCCGATCGACAAAATGAGGTCAGTGGCTCTTTTTTTTTATATTTTACAAGGATTTTAAGCAGTTTAATAATTTATTGATATATGAATCAATAGGTTGGCCCGGAAGCGGCCATTGTTTCCCTGTTTTTAGCTGCAGTTTCAATACTTCCTGCTAATGTTAAAAAACCGGATAGATTGTTGCCGTTTTTCTGATGTAATTAACAAAAGCGTGTCACAGATCAAGAAAATACCCCTACTTGGGGGGAGGAATCGCGGCCAAATCCTGTCAAAATAGATTGGCGAAACTGATTTACGTCTAAAACGGACACGATTCAACAACACTAAATCCGAATGATATGCAAGGTTATTACGCAACAAAGGGCATTTAATGTTAATGAAAAGATTCCAATGTAAATTAATGTAGTTAAAACTTTTGTTAAAGTTGACAAAAGGTTAAAGAAAGGGGTAAAAAGCCACGGCATTTGGGCTTCCTCATCAACCAGGGACGCTTTTTTGCAAGGTCATTTTTTTATTCCTCCCGTGAAACGCTGTGGCGTTCATCTGCCATCAAGAGCAGAGGGTTTTGGCGCTACACTTTTTTGGTTAAGCAATGCGTATGTCAACATCCACTGAAGTCATCGCTCATCATTGGGCATTCGCTATATTTCTCATCATCGCTATCGGTCTGTGCTGCCTGATGCTCGTCGGCGGCTGGTACCTCGGCGGTCGCGCGCGCGCGCGTAGCAAAAACACGCCGTTTGAATCGGGGATCGACTCCGTTGGTTCGGCCCGCTTACGTCTTTCTGCGAAGTTTTATCTGGTCGCCATGTTCTTCGTTATCTTCGACGTGGAAGCCCTGTATCTCTACGCATGGTCAACCTCCATTCGCGAAAGCGGCTGGGTTGGCTTTGTGGAAGCCGCAATTTTCATTTTAGTGCTACTGGCTGGTCTGGTTTACCTCGTTCGCATCGGCGCACTGGACTGGACGCCTGCGCGTTCCCGTCGCACGCTGGTTAACCCGGAAACAGACAGTCCCACTAACCGTCATATGCAGTAAAAGCGAGGCAATAAGATGGATTATACGCTCACCCGCATAGATCCTAACGGTGAGAACGACCGTTACCCCCTGCAAAAACAGGAGATCGTAACCGACCCCCTGGAGCAAGAAGTCAATAAAAGCGTGTATATGGGGAAACTCGAACATGCGCTGCATGACATGGTGAACTGGGGCCGTAAGAACTCGATTTGGCCGTACAACTTCGGCCTGTCTTGCTGCTATGTAGAAATGGTGACGTCATTCACTGCGGTGCATGACGTTGCGCGTTTTGGCGCGGAAGTACTGCGTGCCTCTCCGCGTCAGGCCGACCTGATGGTGGTCGCCGGCACCTGCTTCACCAAAATGGCCCCGGTAATTCAGCGCCTGTACGATCAGATGCTGGAGCCGAAGTGGGTTATCTCTATGGGCGCATGCGCTAACTCCGGCGGGATGTACGATATCTACTCCGTCGTGCAGGGCGTGGATAAGTTTATTCCGGTTGATGTTTACATCCCGGGCTGTCCGCCGCGTCCGGAAGCTTATATGCAGGCGCTGATGCTGCTGCAGGAATCCATTGGTAAAGAGCGCCGTCCTCTCTCCTGGGTGGTTGGCGATCAGGGCGTCTATCGCGCCAACATGCAATCCGAGCGCGAGCGTAAACGCGGCGAACGAATTGCGGTGACCAATCTGCGGACTCCGGACGAGATTTAACTTGCGCCTGCGGGCGGGAACCAGACTTCGCAAATCAATCTACAAAAGCAGCGAAGCCTCGCCCGGCAGTCACCACGGACCTTTTGCAATGGTGAACAATATGACTGATTTAACCGCGCATGACGCCGCACCAGCCTGGCAAACCCGCGATCACCTTGATGACCCGGTGATCGGCGAACTGCGCAACCGTTTTGGGCCGGATGCCTTTACCGTTCAGCCTACCCGTACCGGCGTTCCGGTGGTGTGGGTGAAGCGCGAACAGCTGCTTGAGGTGGGTGATTTCCTGAAGAGATTGCCAAAACCTTACGTGATGCTGTTTGACCTGCACGGCATGGACGAACGTTTACGTACGCACCGCGATGGTTTGCCAGCCGCGGATTTTTCCGTTTTCTACCACCTGATCTCAGTAGACCGCAACCGCGATATCATGCTCAAGGTGGCGTTGTCTGAAAACGATCTGCATCTGCCGACCTTCACCAAACTTTTCCCTAACGCCAACTGGTATGAGCGTGAAACCTGGGAAATGTTTGGCGTGACCTTTGACGGTCACCCGAATCTGCGCCGCATCATGATGCCGCCGACCTGGGAAGGCCACCCGCTGCGTAAAGACTATCCGGCGCGCGCCACCGAATTCGATCCGTTTGAGCTGACTAAAGCCAAGCAGGATCTGGAAATGGAAGCGTTAACCTTCAAGCCGGAAGAGTGGGGCATGAAGCGCGGCACCGAAAACGAGGACTTTATGTTCCTTAACCTCGGCCCGAACCACCCGTCCGCTCACGGCGCATTCCGTATCATTCTGCAGCTGGATGGCGAAGAGATCGTCGACTGCGTGCCGGATATCGGCTACCACCACCGCGGCGCGGAGAAGATGGGCGAACGCCAGTCCTGGCACAGCTACATCCCTTACACCGACCGTATTGAATACCTCGGCGGCTGCGTCAACGAGATGCCGTACGTACTGGCGGTGGAAAAACTGGCCGGGATCACCGTGCCGGATCGCGTGAACGTGATCCGCGTGATGCTGTCCGAACTGTTCCGCATCAACAGCCACCTGCTGTATATCTCGACCTTTATTCAGGACGTCGGCGCGATGACGCCGGTCTTCTTCGCCTTTACCGACCGTCAGAAAATCTACGATCTGGTCGAAGCGATCACCGGTTTCCGTATGCACCCGGCGTGGTTCCGCATCGGCGGCGTCGCCCACGACCTGCCGCGCGGCTGGGATCGCCTGCTGCGTGAATTCCTTGAGTGGATGCCGAAGCGCCTGGATTCCTATGAGAAAGCCGCGCTGCGCAACACCATTCTTATTGGCCGCTCGAAAGGCGTTGCCGCCTACACCGCGAAAGAAGCGCTGGAGTGGGGCACCACCGGCGCAGGCCTGCGCGCGACCGGTATCGGCTTCGACGTGCGTAAATGGCGTCCTTATTCTGGCTACGAAAACTTCGACTTTGAAATCCCGACCGGCGGCGGCGTTTCCGACTGCTACACCCGCGTGATGCTGAAAGTGGAAGAGCTGCGCCAGAGCCTGCGCATTCTCCAGCAGTGCCTCGATAATATGCCGGAAGGCCCGTTCAAAGCGGATCACCCGCTGACCACGCCGCCGCCGAAAGAGCGCACGCTGCAGCACATTGAGACCCTGATTACTCACTTCCTGCAGGTTTCCTGGGGCCCGGTGATGCCGGCCAACGAATCCTTCCAGATGGTTGAAGCGACGAAGGGGATTAACAGTTACTACCTGACCAGCGACGGCAGCACCATGAGTTACCGTACCCGTATTCGTACCCCGAGCTATGCGCACCTGCAGCAGATCCCGGCGGCGATCCGCGGCAGCCTGGTATCCGACCTTATTGTCTATCTGGGTAGTATCGATTTTGTTATGTCAGACGTGGACCGCTAATTATGCACGAGAATCAACAACCACAAACCGAGGCTTTTGAGCTGAGTGCGGCAGAGCGTGAGGCTATTGAGCACGAGAAGCACCACTACGAAGACCCGCGTGCGGCGTCCATCGAAGCGCTGAAAATTGTTCAAAAACAGCGCGGCTGGGTGCCGGATGGCGCGATCTATGCGATCGCCGATGTGCTGGGGATCCCGGCAAGCGACGTCGAAGGCGTGGCGACATTCTATAGCCAGATCTTCCGCCAGCCGGTTGGCCGTCACGTGATCCGCTACTGCGATAGCGTGGTGTGCCATATCACTGGCTTCCAGGGGATCCAGTCGGCTATCGAGAAAAAGCTGGACATCAAACCGGGTCAAACCACCTTTGATGGCCGCTTCACGCTGCTGCCGACCTGTTGCCTTGGCAACTGCGACAAGGGGCCGACCATGATGATTGATGACGACACGCACAGTTATCTGACGCCGGAAGCGATTCCTGACCTCCTGGAGCGGTATAAATGAAAACCATTATTCGTACTGCCGAAACGCATCCATTAACCTGGCGTCTGCGCGATGACAAGCAGCCGGTGTGGCTGGACGAGTATCGCAGCAAAAACGGTTATGAAGGGGCGCGCAAGGCCTTAGGCGGCATGGCGCCGGATGAAATCGTCAATGCGGTAAAAGACGCCGGCCTGAAAGGGCGCGGCGGCGCGGGCTTTTCCACCGGTCTGAAGTGGAGCCTGATGCCGAAAGACGAGTCCATGAACATCCGTTACCTGCTGTGTAACGCTGATGAAATGGAACCGGGCACCTATAAAGACCGTCTGCTGATGGAACAGCTGCCGCACCTGCTGGTGGAAGGTATGCTGATCTCCGCCTTTGCGCTGAAGGCATACCGCGGTTACATCTTCCTGCGCGGCGAATATATCGAAGCGGCGCAGCATCTGCGTCGCGCGATCGCCGAAGCCACCGAAGCGGGCCTGTTGGGGAAAAATATCCTCGGCACCGGTTTTGACTTCGAGCTGTTCGTGCATACCGGGGCAGGGCGCTATATCTGCGGTGAAGAGACGGCGCTTATCAACTCGCTGGAAGGCCGCCGCGCGAACCCGCGCTCCAAGCCGCCGTTCCCGGCGAGCTCGGGCGTATGGGGCAAACCGACCTGCGTCAACAACGTTGAAACCCTGTGCAACGTGCCAGCCATTCTCGCCAACGGCGTGGAGTGGTACCAGAATATTTCAACCAGCAAAGATGCCGGCACCAAGCTGATGGGCTTCTCCGGGCGCGTGAAGAATCCGGGCGTCTGGGAACTGCCGTTCGGCACCACCGCGCGCGAGATCCTCGAAGATTACGCCGGCGGCATGCGCGATGGCCTGAAGTTTAAAGCCTGGCAGCCGGGCGGTGCCGGTACCGACTTCCTGACCGAAGCGCACCTCGATTTGCCGATGGAGTTTGAAAGCATTGGTAAGGCAGGGAGCCGTCTGGGCACCGCGCTGGCGATGGCCGTCGACCACGAGATCGGCATGGTTCCGCTGGTGCGCAACCTCGAAGAATTTTTTGCCCGCGAATCCTGCGGCTGGTGTACGCCTTGCCGCGACGGCCTGCCGTGGAGCGTGAAGATCCTGCGCGCCCTGGAGCGCGGCGAAGGCCAGCCTGGCGACATCGAAACCCTTGAGCAACTGTGTCGATTCCTCGGGCCGGGTAAAACCTTCTGCGCGCACGCGCCGGGCGCGGTTGAACCGCTGCAGAGCGCTATCAAATATTTCCGCGAAGAATTCGAGGCTGGCATTAAGCAGCAGTTCAGCAATACCCATGCAATTAACGGTATTCAGCCGAACCTGCTTAAGACGCGCTGGTAATCTAAAGGTTTTTTATTTTTGGAAGCACGCAAATGGCTACGATTCATGTAGACGGCAAAGAATACGAGGTCAACGGAGCGGACAACCTGCTAGAGGCTTGTCTCTCTCTTGGTCTTGATATTCCATACTTTTGCTGGCACCCGGCGCTAGGGAGCGTCGGTGCTTGCCGCCAGTGTGCGGTGAAGCAATATCAGAACGCGGAAGACACGCGTGGTCGCCTGGTGATGTCCTGTATGACTCCGGCATCCGACGGCACCTTTATTTCTATTGACGACGGCGAAGCGAAGCAGTTCCGCGAAAGCGTGGTGGAGTGGCTGATGACCAACCACCCGCACGATTGCCCGGTCTGCGAAGAGGGCGGCAACTGCCACCTGCAGGATATGACGGTCATGACCGGTCATAGCTTCCGCCGCTATCGTTTCACCAAGCGTACCCACCGCAACCAGGATCTGGGGCCATTTATTTCTCACGAAATGAACCGCTGCATCGCCTGCTACCGCTGCGTTCGCTACTATAAAGATTATGCCGACGGCACCGATCTGGGCGTTTATGGCGCTCATGACAACGTCTACTTCGGCCGCCCGGAAGATGGCACGCTGGAAAGCGAGTTCTCCGGTAACCTGGTTGAAGTTTGCCCGACCGGCGTCTTCACCGATAAAACGCACTCCGAGCGTTACAACCGTAAGTGGGACATGCAGTTTGCGCCGAGCATCTGCCAGCAGTGTTCCATTGGCTGTAACATCAGCCCTGGCGAACGCTATGGCGAGCTGCGTCGTATCGAAAACCGCTATAACGGTACCGTTAACCGCTACTTCCTCTGCGACCGCGGTCGTTTCGGCTATGGCTACGTAAACCTCAAAGATCGTCCGCGTCAGCCGGTTCAGCGCCGCGGCGACGATCTGATCGCGCTCAACGCCGAACAGGCGATGCAGGGGGCGGCGGATATCCTGCGTCAGTCGAAGAAAGTCATTGGTATCGGTTCTCCGCGCGCCAGCATTGAAAGCAACTTCGCGCTGCGTGAGCTGGTCGGTAGCGAAAACTTCTATACCGGCATCGCTAAAGGCGAACAAGCGCGCCTGCAGATGATGCTTAAAGTGCTGCGTGAAGGCGGGATCCATACCCCGACGCTGCGCGATATCGAATCCTACGATGCGGTACTGGTGCTGGGCGAAGACATTACCCAGACCGGCGCGCGCGTTGCCCTGGCAGTACGCCAGGCGGTGAAAGGGAAAGCACGTGAAATGGCGGCGGCGCAGAAAGTGGCCGACTGGCAGATTGCGGCAATTCTCAACATCGGACAGCGCGCCAAGCATCCGTTATTTGTCACTAATATCGACGACACGCGTCTGGATGACATCGCGGCGTGGACTTACCGCGCGCCGGTGGAAGATCAGGCGCGTCTGGGCTTCGCTATCGCCCATGCGCTGGATGACAGCGCGCCGGCGGTTGATGGCCTGAGCCATGACCTGCAGGGTAAAGTCGATGTGATCGTTCAGGCGCTGGCCGGGGCGAAAAAACCGCTGATTATCTCCGGCACTAACGCCGGCAGCATGGAAATCATTCAGGCTGCCGCTAACGTGGCGAAAGCGTTGAAAGGCCGCGGCGCCGATGTTGGCATCACGATGGTTGCCCGCGCGGTGAACAGCGTCGGTCTGGGCATGATCGGTGGCGGCTCGCTTGAAGAGGCGCTGGACGAACTGGAAAGCGGCGCCGCAGACGCGGTTATCGTGCTGGAAAACGACCTGCACCGTCATGCTTCCGCCGCGCGCGTCGACGCAGCGCTTGCGAAAGCGCCGCTGGTGATGGTGGTTGACCATCAGCGCACCGCGATTATGGACAAAGCGCACCTGGTGCTCTCCGCGGCAAGCTTTGCGGAAAGCGACGGTACCGTGGTGAACAACGAAGGCCGCGCCCAGCGCTTCTTCCAGGTTTACGACCCGGCTTACTACGACGCGAAAACCGTGATGCTGGAAAGCTGGCGCTGGCTGCATTCGCTGCACAGTACCGTTAACAACCGTCAGGTTGACTGGACGCAGCTGGACCACGTCATCGATGCCGCGATTGCCGCCCTGCCGCAGCTGGCGGGCATTAAAGATGCCGCGCCGGATGCGACCTTCCGCATTCGCGGCCAGAAGCTGGCGCGTGAACCGCACCGCTACAGCGGCCGCACGGCGATGCGCGCCAACATCAGCGTGCACGAGCCGCGTCAGCCGCAGGATAAAGACACCATGTTCGCCTTCTCAATGGAAGGGAACAACCAGCCGTCCGCGCCGCGTTCGCAGATCCCGTTCGCCTGGGCGCCGGGCTGGAACTCCCCGCAGGCATGGAACAAATTCCAGGATGAAGTGGGCGGTAAACTGCGCCACGGCGATCCGGGCGTGCGTCTGATTGAAGCTTCCTCCAGCGGGCTGGAGTACTTCACGGCGGTTCCGGCCAGCTTCCACGCGGAAGAAGGCAAATGGCGTATCGCGCCGTACTATCACCTGTTTGGCAGCGATGAGCTGTCTCAGCGCTCTCCGGTGTTCCAGAGCCGGATGCCTGAGCCGTACATCAAGCTGAACCCGGCGGATGCCGCAAAGCTTGGCGTCAATGCCGGGGCGATGGTTTCCTTCAGCGTTGAAGGCCAGACGCTGAGTCTGCCGCTGGTTATTTCTGAAGGGCTGGCCGCGGGACAGGTTGGCTTACCGATGGGCATGCCGGGCATCGCGCCGGTACTGGCCGGGGCGCGTATTGATTCACTGCAGGAGGCGCAAGCATGAGTTGGTTAACGCCGGATCTTATCGACATTCTGTTAAGCATCCTGAAGGCCGTGGTCATTCTGCTGGTGGTCGTCACCTGCGGCGCGTTCATGAGCTTCGGCGAGCGTCGTCTGCTCGGCCTGTTCCAGAACCGCTACGGACCTAACCGCGTGGGCTGGGGCGGTTCGCTGCAGCTGGTCGCCGACATGATCAAGATGTTCTTCAAAGAGGACTGGATCCCGCGCTTCTCCGATCGCGTGATCTTTACTCTGGCGCCGGTTATCGCCTTTACCTCGTTGCTGCTGGCCTTTGCTATCGTGCCGGTTAGCCCGTCGTGGGTGGTCGCCGACCTGAACATCGGTATTCTGTTCTTCCTGATGATGGCAGGCCTGGCGGTTTACGCGGTCCTGTTCGCCGGTTGGTCGAGCAACAACAAATACTCGCTGCTGGGGGCGATGCGTGCTTCCGCACAAACGTTGAGCTACGAAGTGTTCCTTGGTCTCTCCCTGATGGGCGTGGTGGCGCAGGCGGGGTCATTCAACATGACCGATATCGTCAACAACCAGGCGCATCTGTGGAACGTCATCCCGCAGTTCTTCGGCTTCGTGACTTTCGCCATCGCCGGCGTGGCGGTGTGTCACCGTCACCCGTTTGACCAGCCGGAAGCGGAGCAGGAACTGGCCGATGGTTACCACATTGAATATTCCGGTATGAAATTCGGTCTGTTCTTCGTCGGTGAATACATCGGTATCGTCACCGTATCAGCGCTGATCGTTACGCTGTTCTTCGGCGGCTGGAATGGCCCGTGGTTACCGCCTTTCATCTGGTTCGCGCTGAAAACCGCGTTCTTCATGATGATGTTCATTTTGATCCGCGCATCATTACCGCGTCCGCGTTATGACCAGGTAATGTCCTTTGGCTGGAAGGTATGCCTGCCGTTAACGCTGGTCAACTTGTTGGTAACGGCGGCTGTCATTCTCTGGCAGGCGCAATAAGGGGTGAATTGAACATGACCTTAAAAGAATTATTGGTAGGGTTCGGCACCCAGGTCCGCAGTATTTGCATGATCGGGATGCACGCCTTCGCCAAACGTGAAACTCAGATGTACCCGGAAGAGCCGGTATATCTGCCGCCGCGCTATCGTGGCCGTATCGTGCTGACGCGCGATCCGGACGGTGAAGAGCGCTGCGTTGCCTGTAACCTGTGTGCGGTAGCCTGCCCGGTTGGCTGTATCTCTCTGCAGAAAGCAGAGACCAAAGACGGCCGCTGGTACCCGGAGTTCTTCCGCATCAACTTCTCACGCTGCATTTTCTGCGGCCTGTGCGAAGAAGCGTGCCCGACCACGGCGATTCAGTTGACCCCGGACTTCGAACTGGGCGAATACAAACGTCAGGATCTGGTGTACGAAAAAGAGGATCTGCTGATTTCCGGTCCGGGCAAATACCCGGAATATAACTTCTACCGGATGGCGGGTATGGCAATCGACGGCAAAGATAAGGGCGAAGCGGAAAACGAAGCTAAGCCAATCGACGTCAAGAGCCTGTTACCGTAAGGAGAGGGGCAATGGAATTCGCTTTTTATATCTGTGGCCTGATAGCCATCCTCGCAACCTTGCGGGTCGTCACCCACACCAATCCGGTGCACGCGCTGCTGTACCTGATCATTTCGCTGTTAGCGATTGCCGGGGTGTTTTTCTCGCTGGGCGCTTACTTCGCCGGTGCGCTGGAAATCATCGTTTACGCCGGGGCCATTATGGTGCTGTTCGTGTTCGTGGTGATGATGCTCAACCTGGGCGGCACCGAGATCGAACAGGAACGCAAATGGCTGCAGCCGGGGATCTGGATTGGCCCTGCCATCCTTTCCGCGGTGCTGCTGGTGGTTATCGTTTACGCCATCCTGGGCATCAATGACCAGGGTATCGACGGCGCGGCGATCAACGCCAAAGAAGTGGGTATTGCGCTGTTTGGGCCGTACGTCCTGGCGGTGGAGCTGGCCTCCATGCTGCTGCTGGCGGGCCTGGTTGTCGCCTTCCACATTGGCCGCGAAGAGCGCGCCGGTGAGGTGCTGAGCAACCGCGTGAACGACAGCGACAAAAGAAAAACGGAGGAACACGCATGATCCCCTTAACACATGGACTGATCCTCGCCGCCATCCTGTTTGTGCTCGGCCTGACTGGTCTTGTGATCCGCCGCAATCTGCTATTTATGCTGATTAGCCTGGAAATCATGATTAACGCCGCCGCGCTGGCATTCGTGGTCGCGGGAAGCTACTGGGGCCAGACTGATGGTCAGATTATGTATATCCTCGCCATCAGCCTCGCGGCTGCGGAAGCGAGTATCGGTCTGGCGCTGCTGCTGCAGCTCCATCGTCGCCGCCAGAACCTGAACATCGATTCAGTAAGTGAGTTGCGTGGATGAACATGCTTGCCTTAACCATTCTTCTGCCATTGATTGGCTTTGTGCTGCTGGCCTTCTCCCGCGGACGCTGGTCGGAAAATCTTTCCGCCACCGTTGGGATGGGCTCGGTAGGCCTGGCGGCGCTGGTGACGGCGTACGTCGGCGTCGACTTTTTAGCTAACGGTAAACAGGCGGTCAGCGTACCGCTGTGGAACTGGATGTCGGTCGGTGATTTCAACATCGGCTTCAACCTGGTGCTGGATGGCCTGTCTCTGACCATGCTTTCCGTGGTTACCGGCGTCGGCTTCCTGATCCACATGTTCGCCTCCTGGTACATGCGCGGCGAAGAGGGCTACTCTCGCTTCTTCGCTTACACCAACCTGTTTATCGCCAGCATGGTCGTTCTGGTGCTGGCCGATAACCTGCTGTTGATGTACCTGGGTTGGGAAGGCGTGGGTCTCTGTTCTTACCTGCTGATCGGTTTCTACTACACCGATCCGAAGAATAACGCCGCGGCGATGAAAGCGTTCGTGGTCACCCGCGTCGGCGACGTGTTCCTCGCCTTCGCGCTGTTCATTCTTTATAACGAACTGGGCACCCTGAACTTCCGTGAAATGGTTGAGCTGGCGCCGCAGCACTTCGCTAACGGCAGCACCACGCTGCAGTGGGCGACGCTGATGCTGCTCGGCGGCGCGGTCGGTAAATCCGCTCAGCTGCCGCTGCAAACGTGGCTTGCCGATGCGATGGCGGGCCCGACGCCGGTCTCTGCGCTGATCCACGCCGCTACCATGGTGACCGCGGGCGTGTACCTGATTGCCCGTACCCACGGCCTGTTCCTGATGACGCCGGAAGTGCTGCATCTGGTCGGTATCGTTGGCGCAATCACGCTGGTGCTGGCGGGCTTCGCCGCGCTGGTGCAGACCGACATCAAACGCGTGCTGGCTTACTCGACCATGAGCCAGATTGGCTACATGTTCCTCGCGCTGGGCGTGCAGGCCTGGGACGCGGCGATCTTCCACCTGATGACGCACGCGTTCTTTAAAGCGCTGCTGTTCCTGTCGTCCGGTTCGGTGATCCTCGCCTGCCATCACGAACAGAACATCTTCAAGATGGGCGGCCTGCGCAAATCCATTCCGCTGGTTTATGTCTGCTTCCTGGTGGGGGGCGCGGCGCTGTCCGCTCTGCCGCTTATCACTGCAGGCTTCTTCAGTAAGGATGAGATTCTGGCTGGCGCGATGGCCAACGGCCATATCAATCTGATGGTAGCGGGCCTGGTCGGCGCCTTTATGACCTCGCTGTATACTTTCCGTATGATTTTCATCGTGTTCCACGGTAAAGAGCAAATTCACGCGCACGCAGGGAAGGGGATTACCCACCATCTGCCGCTGATTGTGCTGCTGGTTCTGTCCACCTTCGTTGGCGCGCTGATTGTGCCGCCGCTGGAAGGCGTACTGCCGCAGACCACTGAGCTCGCCCACGGTAGCGTGATGACGCTGGAAATGACCTCCGGGATTATCGCTATTGCCGGCATTCTGATCGCCGCGTGGCTGTGGCTGGGCAAACGTACGCTGGTGACTTCCATCGCCAACAGCGCGCCTGGCCGCTTCTTCGGCACCTGGTGGTTCCATGCCTGGGGCTTCGACTGGTTATACGACAAAGTGTTCGTGAAACCATTCCTCGGTATTGCCTGGCTGCTGAAGAGCGATCCGCTGAACTCGTTGATGAATATCCCGGCGATTCTGTCCCGCTTCGCAGGCAAAGGTCTGCTGGTGAGCGAGAACGGCTATCTGCGCTGGTATGTGGCTTCAATGAGCATCGGCGCGGTGGTGGTGCTGGCTCTGCTGATGGTACTGCGTTGATTTGAGCGCGCGGTTTTGCCCGGTGGCGCTTCGCTTACCGGGCCTACGAAACCGTAGGTCGGGTAAGCGAATCGCCACCCGACACAACAAACCGCCGTCAAACGTGAATGTAGTCGAATTCGTTGAAAATCGGTCCTGAACGGGACTTTAACAAGGAATAAAAATCGCCATGTTATTACCCTGGCTAATATTAATCCCCTTTATTGGCGGCTTCCTGTGCTGGCAGACTGAACGCTTTGGCGTGAAACTGCCGCGCTGGATTGCGCTGATTACCATGGGACTGACGCTGGTGCTTGGCCTGCAGCTGTGGATGCAGGGCGGCTATTCTCTGACGCAATCCGCGGGGATTCCGCAGTGGCAGTCGGAATTCGTGCTGCCGTGGATCCCACGTTTCGGCATTAGCATCCATCTGGCGATTGACGGTCTGTCGCTGCTTATGGTGGTGCTGACCGGCCTGCTCGGCGTGTTGGCGGTGCTCTGTTCCTGGCGCGAAATCGAAAAGTACCAGGGATTTTTCCACCTCAACCTGATGTGGATCCTGGGCGGCGTCATCGGCGTATTCCTCGCCATCGACATGTTCCTGTTCTTCTTCTTCTGGGAAATGATGTTGGTGCCGATGTACTTCCTGATCGCGCTGTGGGGTCACAAAGCCTCTGACGGTAAAACGCGTATCACGGCGGCCACCAAGTTCTTCATCTATACCCAGGCGAGCGGTCTGGTGATGCTGATCGCCATTCTGGCGCTGGCATTCGTCCATTTCAACGCCACCGGCGTGTGGACCTTCAACTATGAAGAGCTGCTGAAAACCCCGATGTCGCACGGCGTGGAATACATGCTGATGCTCGGCTTCTTCATCGCCTTCGCGGTGAAAATGCCGGTGGTGCCGCTGCACGGCTGGCTACCGGACGCCCACTCCCAGGCGCCGACTGCCGGTTCCGTCGACCTCGCGGGCATCTTGTTGAAAACCGCGGCCTACGGTCTGCTGCGCTTTGCGCTGCCGCTGTTCCCGAACGCCTCCGCCGAGTTTGCGCCAATCGCCATGTGGCTGGGCGTGATCGGTATCTTCTACGGCGCGTGGATGGCCTTCGCCCAGACCGATATCAAACGTCTGATTGCATACACCTCCGTTTCCCACATGGGCTTCGTGCTGATTGCTATCTACACCGGTAGCCAGCTGGCTTATCAAGGGGCGGTGATTCAGATGATTGCCCACGGTCTGTCCGCGGCGGGTCTGTTCATTCTGTGCGGCCAGCTGTACGAACGTCTGCACACCCGCGATATGCGCCAGATGGGCGGCTTGTGGAGCAAAATTAAATGGCTGCCGGCGATGTCGATGTTCTTCGCTGTCGCCACCCTGGGGATGCCGGGCACCGGTAACTTTGTCGGCGAATTTATGATTCTGTTCGGCAGCTATAAAGTGGTGCCGGTGATTACCGTTATCTCGACCTTTGGTCTGGTATTCGCTTCCGTTTACTCGCTGTCGATGCTGCATCGCGCCTACTTCGGTAAGGCGAAGAGCGAAATCGCGACGAAAGAGCTGCCGGGGATGTCCCTGCGTGAACTGTCTATCATCCTGCTGCTGGTGGTGCTGCTGGTGCTGTTGGGCTTCTTCCCGCAGCCGATTCTCGACACCTCGCATGCTGCGATGAGCAACATTCAGCAGTGGTTTGTTAATTCTGTTTCTACTACAAGGCCGTAATTCGCCATGACAATAACTCCACAACAACTGATCGCACTGCTACCGCTGCTGATCGTCGGCTTGACGGTGGTGGTTGTGATGCTCTCCATTGCGTGGCGACGCAATCATTTTCTCAATGCCACGTTGTCGGTTCTCGGACTAAACGCCGCGCTGGTCTCGCTCTGGTTTGTCGGTCAGAACGGGGCGATGGACGTCACCCCGCTGATCCGCGTTGACGGTTACTCGATGCTCTATACCGGGCTGGTGCTGTTGGCGAGCCTCGCGACCTGTACTTTCGCCTACCCATGGCTTGAGGGTTACAAGGACAATAAAGAAGAGTTCTACCTGCTGGTGCTGATCGCCGCGCTGGGTGGCATTCTGCTGGCTGGCGCCAATCACCTGGCCTCGCTGTTCCTCGGTATCGAATTAATTTCGCTGCCGTTGTTCGGCCTGGTCGGCTACGCCTTCCGTCAGAAACGTTCGCTGGAAGCGAGTATCAAATACACCATCCTCTCCGCGGCAGCCTCGTCTTTCCTGCTGTTCGGTATGGCGCTGGTGTATGCGAACTCCGGCAACCTGTCCTTCCTCGCGCTGGGCAAGAGCCTGGCTGACAACGCGCTGCACGAGCCGCTGCTGCTGGCGGGCCTCGGTCTGATGATCGTCGGTCTTGGCTTTAAACTGTCGCTGGTGCCGTTCCACCTGTGGACGCCAGATGTATACCAGGGCGCGCCTGCGCCGGTATCCACCTTCCTGGCTACCGCCAGCAAGATTGCCATCTTCGGTGTGGTGATGCGTCTGTTCCTGTACATGCCGGTGGGCGACAGCGAAGCGGTACGCGTGGTGCTGGGCCTGATCGCCTTCGCCTCTATCATCTTCGGTAACCTGATGGCGCTGAGCCAGACCAACATTAAGCGTCTGCTCGGTTACTCTTCCATTTCCCACCTCGGCTATCTGCTGGTGGCGTTAATCGCCCTGCAGAGCGGCGAAATGTCGATGGAAGCCGTTGGCGTCTACCTGGCCGGTTATCTGTTCAGCAGCCTCGGCGCGTTCGGCGTGGTCAGCCTGATGTCCAGCCCGTACCGCGGCCCGGATGCTGACTCGCTGTTCTCCTACCGCGGTCTATTCTGGCACCGTCCGATCCTGTCGGCGGTAATGACGGTGATGATGCTGTCGCTGGCCGGTATTCCGATGACCCTCGGCTTTATCGGTAAGTTCTACGTGCTGGCCGTCGGTGTGCATGCGCACCTGTGGTGGCTGGTTGCCGCGGTAGTGATCGGCTCGGCGATTGGTCTCTACTACTACCTGCGCGTTGCCGTCAGCCTGTACCTGAGCGCCCCGGAGCAGCTGAACCGCGATGCGCCGTCAAACTGGCAGTACAGCGCCGGCGGTATCGTGGTGCTGATCTCCGCGCTGCTGGTGCTGGTGCTTGGCGTGTGGCCGCAGCCGCTGATTAGCATCGTGCAGCTGGCGACGCCGCTGATGTAATCTGCGCTATAAATAAAAAACCGCCGACTTGTCGGCGGTTTTTTTATGCCCGCGGTTTACGCCAGCCGATAGACCATAAAATCCTCCGCCAGTAGCGTATTGGCGAAAATCTCCCGGCATTCCGCCAGCATGCGCAGGCAGCCTTCGGCATCGTAGCGCGAGCTAAAGTGGGTGGCGATTAGCGTGCCGACCCCCGCTTCTTTGGCAAGCGCCGCGGTTTGCTGACTGGAAGAGTGGCCACGGCTATTGGCTTTCTCCGCCATCGCCTGCTCAAGGGTGGTTTCGTGGACCATCACATCCGCGCCGCGCGCCATCTCCAGCGCCTGCGGGCAGGGGGCGGTATCACCAAAAATGGCCAGCGTTTTACCCGGCGTCGATGGCCCCAGATAGCGGCTACCGTCGATGACCCGACCATCTTCCAGCTTAACGCGCTGGCCGAGCTTGAGCTGATGGAACAGCGGCCCCGGACGCACGCCATCGGCAATCAGTTGGGCGGCATCGAGGGTGCCGGGTTTGTCATGCTGTTCGATGCGGTAGCCGTAGCACTCCACCGGATGGCTGAGCGGGTACGCGCTGACCCGATAGCCGTCTTCGTCGAAGACCAGACCGGGGCCGACTTCGATGATAGTGAGCGGATAATCGGTCCACGAGCCGCTCAGTCGCAGCGCGGTTTCGATGAATTCTTTAATCCCTTTTGGCCCGTAAACCGTCAGCGGCAGCGAATTTCCCTGCATCGAGCGGCTGCACAACAGGCCGGGCAGGCCGAACAGATGATCGCCGTGCAGGTGAGTGATGAAAATTTTATTCAGTTTGCCTGGGTGGTAAGGGGTGTGGAGAAACTGATGCTGGGTGCCTTCGCCGCAGTCAAACAACCACATTTCAGCGCTGGTGGGTTGTTGCAAATTCAGTATTATCGACGTCATATTACGCGTACGGGTCGGCACGCCGGCGGATGTCCCCAAAAATGTTAATTCCATCGTCCAGTGTCCTCAGGCGAGTGGTAAAGCATCAGTATATCAATAAGGAGTAACAAATGATGACCTGGCAGGATTTACATCACAGTGAGCTCACCGTTGCCCAACTGTACGCCTTGCTGAAGCTGCGCAGCGCGGTGTTTGTCGTCGAACAACACTGCGTCTATCAGGATATCGACGGCGATGATTTAGTCGGTGAGAACCGTCATCTGCTCGGCTGGCGCGACGGCGAGCTGGTGGCCTATGCGCGGATCCTCAAAAGCGAAGAGGAGTTCGAACCGGTGGTGATCGGCCGGGTTATCGTTAGCCCGACCTTGCGCGGCGAGAAGCTGGGCTACCAGCTGATGGAGCAGGCGCTGGCCAGCTGCCGGCAGAACTGGCCGCAGAAGGCGATTTATCTTGGGGCGCAGGCGCATCTGCAGAAATTTTATGCCAGCTTTGGTTTTGTGCCGGTGACGGACGTATACGATGAAGACGGGATTGCCCATATCGGTATGGCGCGTGACATCACAACTCATTAAGAAGCTAAATAGTAATAGCGTATCGCTATCAATTATCTATACTTTTCCTCCTGTAGCGAATCCAGTGGCTGGCGTTCGCCGGGCCTGTTAAGGTTCGCTCCCTCATGATGGGTACTGCTATTTATCGCAGCTACCCTTTATAATGTGGGGTTTTTAATTTCGTGGAGGTTCGCGTGCTGTCTGTTTCCACTGCGCTGGAAAGCCTGTTGGGTTGCCTGGCTGAAGATTTCCCTCCGTCACCCGGCACGCGAATTTTTGATATCCCCTTCCCGTTAAACGACGCCTTCGACCCGTTACTGTGGTGCGCGCATCAGCCGTGCTGGCCGCAATTCTACTGGCAGCAGCGTAACGGTGATGAAGAGCTGGCGGCGCTGGGGGCGGTAACCACCTTTGCCTCTTTGTCCGCGGCGCATGATTTTTTATGCGCGCAGGGGCGGGAAGATCTGCGCATCAGCGGGCTGAACGCGTTCGACCCTCATCAGGGTAATCTGTTTCTGCCGCGGCTGGAGTGGCGCCGCCTGGGCGGTAAAGCGACTTTACGGCTGGTGGTACATAGCGCGACCTCGCTGCTTGACGACGCGGTGGCCGCGCGGGCGTTTCTTCAATCATTAAATAGCGAGCAGGCGACGGCGGCATCGATGCCGTCGCTGCGAAGCGAGCAGCATGCGCCGGAATACCCGCAGTGGCGCGAGCTGATTATGCAGGCGACGCAGGCAATCGGTGCCGGCGAAATGGATAAGGTTGTGCTGGCGCGGGTCACGGATTTACGCTTTAGCGCGCCGCTGCAGGCGTTTGCCATTATGGCGGCCAGTCGGCGCAGCAATCTTAACTGTTTCCACTTCCTGATGGCCTTTAGCCCGCAGCAGGCGTTTCTCGGCTCCACGCCGGAACGGCTATGGCGGCGACGCGGCGCGCTGCTGCGCACCGAAGCGCTGGCGGGCACCGTCGCTAACCATCACGATGACGCCCGGGCGCAGCAGTTGGCCGATTGGCTAATGAAAGACGATAAAAACCAGCGGGAGAATATGCTGGTGGTGGAGGATATCTGCCAGCGTTTGCAGGGCGAGTCGCCGACGCTTGACGTTCTGCCGCCGCAGGTCGTACGCCTGCGCAAGGTGCAGCATCTGCGGCGCTGTATCTGGAGCGAACTGGCCGAGCCCGACGATAGCCGCTGCTTGCTGCAGCTGCAGCCTACCGCGGCGGTGGCGGGGCTACCGCGCCAGGCGGCGCTGGCTTTCATCCGCCGTCATGAGCCTTTCGCCCGCGAATGGTATGCCGGCTCCGCAGGTTATCTTTCACTGGCGCAAAGCGAGTTTTGCGTGGCGCTGCGCTCGGCAAAAGTCGAGAACAGCACCCTGCGGCTGTATGCCGGGGCCGGTATTGTCAGCGGATCTGACCCGCAGCAGGAGTGGCAAGAAATAGAAAATAAAGCGGCGGGATTACGAACGTTATTACTTTCAGAAACGTAGAGAGACGACGTATATCAAAACGACGCAACTCTGCCTTATCTATACTTAGCATCAATATTTGATACCGGACAATTTCATGTCAGTAAGCGCATTTAACCGACGCTGGGCGGCGGTGATCCTTGAAGCTTTAACCCGCCACGGCGTGCAGCACATTTGCATTGCCCCAGGCTCGCGCTCGACGCCCTTAACCCTGGCGGCGGCGGAAAACCGCGCTTTTATTCATCATACTCATTTTGACGAACGTGGTCTTGGCCACCTGGCGCTGGGACTGGCGAAGGCCAGCCGCCAGCCGGTGGCGGTGATTGTCACCTCCGGAACCGCGACCGCGAATCTCTATCCGGCGCTGATTGAAGCGGGCCTGACGGGTGAAAAACTGATCCTGCTGACCGCCGACCGCCCGCCGGAGCTTATCGACTGCGGCGCCAATCAGGCCATCCGCCAACCGGGAATGTTTGCTTCTCATCCTGCGCAGACCGTTTCTTTACCGCGTCCTTCGCAGGATATTTCCGCGCGCTGGTTGGTCTCGACTATCGATCAGGCGCTGGGCGAGCTGCATGCCGGCGGGGTGCATATCAACTGCCCGTTCGCTGAGCCGCTATATGGCGATATGGACGATAGCGGGCTGGAGTGGCAACAGCAGCTCGGCAACTGGTGGCAGAGCGATAAACCCTGGTTGCGTCAGGCGCTGCAGATGGAGAGTGAGAAACAGCGCGACTGGTTCTTCTGGCGGCAAAAGCGCGGCGTAGTGGTCGCGGGCAGGATGAGCGCCGCGGAAGGTAAAAAAGTGGCTGAATGGGCGCAGACCCTCGGCTGGCCGCTGATTGGCGATGTCCTGTCGCAGACCGGGCAGCCGTTGCCGTGCGCCGACCTGTGGCTGGGCAACGGTAAAGCGGTCAGCGAACTGGCGCAGGCGCAAATCGTCGTGCAACTCGGTAGCAGTCTGACCGGCAAACGCGTGCTCCAGTGGCAGGCGACCTGCGAGCCGGATGAATACTGGCTGGTGGATAATCTGCGCGGTCGCCTCGATCCGGCGCAGCACCGCGGTCGCCGTCTGCTCTCAAGCGTTGAGCGCTGGCTCGAACTGCATCCGGCGGAGAAACGCCAGCCGTGGGCGACGGTGATCCCGCAGCTTGCCGGGCAGGCGTGGCAGGCCGCGGTCGCCAGCAACGAGCCCTTTGGCGAAGCGCAGCTGGCGCAGCGCATTCGGCGCTATTTGCCGGATCAGGGACAGCTGTTTGTTGGCAACAGTTTAGTGGTACGCCTGATAGACGCGCTGGGGCAACTGCCGGCGGGTTATCCGGTCTATAGTAATCGCGGCGCCAGCGGCATCGATGGCCTACTGGCGACAGCCGCCGGCGTGCAGCGCGCGAGCGCCCGGCCTACGCTTGCGATCGTCGGCGATCTTTCGGCGTTATACGATCTCAACTCGCTGGCCCTGCTGCGTCAGGCGTCGGCGCCGCTGGTGCTGATCGTGGTCAATAATAACGGCGGGCAGATTTTCTCTATGCTGCCGACGCCGCAGGACGAGAGGCGTCAGTTCTATTTAATGCCGCAGGACGTGGATTTCAGCCACGCGGCGGCGATGTTCGGTCTGGCTTATCACCGCCCTGATGACTGGCAGTCGCTGGATGAGGCGATGGCAGGCGCGTGGCGCCGCGCCGGGGCGACGGTGATTGAGCTGGCGGTTAACGAGACCGACGGTACGCAGACTCTCCAGCAACTGCTGGCGCAGGTAAGCCGGCTGTGACGCTCAACGCGGCGGTTGAAAGCGGCCAGCCGGGTTATCCCTGGCTGGTATTCCTGCACGGCTTTTCCGGAGACCGCGACGAGTGGCGTACGGTTGGCGAAGCGTTTCCGGCCTGGCCGCGGCTGTATCTCGATCTGCCGGGACACGGCGGATCGGCGGATATCGCGGTCGATGGCTTTGCCGGGGTCAGCGAATTACTGCAGGCTACCCTAAATAGTTACAACATCCTGGATTACTGGCTGGTTGGCTACTCCCTGGGCGGCCGGGTGGCGATGAACTTCGCCTGCCAGCCGCGCGCGGGCCTGCGCGGCCTGATCGTCGAGGGCGGACATCCGGGCCTGCAGGATGAAGCGTCGCGGCAGGCGCGGCGCGGCAATGATAGCGCTTGGGCGGAACGCTTTCGCCGCGAGCCGTTAGCGCAGGTCTTCGCCGACTGGTATCAGCAGCCGGTCTTCGCTTCGCTGAATGCGGCGCAGCGCGCGTCGCTGGTCGCCCTACGTCGCCACAATAACGGCGCTACGCTGGCGGCGATGCTGGAGGCGACCTCCCTTGCCCGGCAGGCCGATTTGCGCCCGTCTCTGCAGGCTCGCGATTTTCCTTTTCACTACCTGTGCGGCGAACGCGACGCGAAGTTTCGCGCTATCGCGCAAGCGCTCGCCGCCGATACCCATATCATTCACCATGCCGGACACAACGCGCACCGGGACAACCCCGCGGCGGTGATTGCCTGTCTGGCGCAGATTCTGGCAAGTTAACTGAAGGACATTCTATGATCTCTCTTGATGAAGCAATGCTCTATGCCCCCGTTGAATGGCACGATTGCTCAGAAGGCTATACCGATATTCGTTATCAAAAATCGACTGACGGGATTGCTAAAATCACCATCAATCGTCCGCAGGTGCGCAACGCCTTCCGTCCGCTGACCGTTAAAGAGATGATTCAGGCGCTGGCGGATGCCCGCTATGACGACAATATCGGCGTCATCGTGCTGACCGGTGAAGGCGATAAAGCTTTCTGCGCCGGCGGCGACCAGAAAGTCCGCGGCGACTACGGCGGCTATCAGGACGACTCCGGCGTTCACCATCTCAACGTACTCGACTTCCAGCGCCAGATCCGCACCTGCCCGAAACCGGTAGTAGCGATGGTCGCCGGTTACTCTATCGGCGGCGGCCACGTACTGCACATGATGTGCGACCTGACCATCGCGGCGGATAATGCCATCTTCGGCCAGACCGGGCCTAAAGTCGGCTCCTTTGATGGCGGCTGGGGCGCTTCCTATATGGCGCGTATCGTCGGGCAGAAAAAAGCGCGCGAAATCTGGTTCCTGTGCCGTCAGTACGACGCCCAGCAGGCGCTGGATATGGGGCTGGTGAACACCGTGGTCCCGTTGGCGAATCTGGAAAAAGAGACCGTGCGCTGGTGCCGTGAAATGCTGCAAAACAGCCCGATGGCGCTGCGTTGCCTGAAAGCGGCGCTGAACGCCGACTGCGATGGCCAGGCCGGGCTGCAGGAGCTGGCGGGTAACGCCACCATGCTGTTCTACATGACGGAAGAAGGGCAAGAAGGGCGTAACGCCTTTAACCAGAAACGTCAGCCGGACTTCAGCAAATTTAAACGGAATCCATAATGCGCGTTTCGCAGGTTTACCGCTGGCAGATACCGATGGACGCGGGCGTGGTTCTGCGCGAACGGCGGTTAAAAACCCGCGATGGGCTGTTCATCCGCCTGCAGGAGGGTGAACGCGAAGGCTGGGGGGAAATTTCTCCCCTGCCGGGATTCAGTGACGAAACGCTGGAAGAGGCGCAAATGGCGCTGCTGGCGTGGGCGCGGGCCTGGCGCGACGGCGCCGAGCCGCCGCTTCCCATGCAGCCCTCCGTTGCTTTTGGTATTAGCTGCGCGCAGGCGGAGCTTGGCGGCGAACTACCGCAGGCGGCGGATTATCGCGCGGCGCCGCTCTGTTCCGGCGACCCGGATGAACTGTTCGCCAAACTGGCGGCGATGCCCGGCGAGAAAGTCGCTAAGGTGAAAGTGGGGCTGTGGGAGGCGGTACGTGACGGCATGGTGGTGAATCTGCTGCTGGAAGCGATCCCCGACCTGCAGCTGCGGCTGGATGCCAACCGGGCGTGGACGCCGGTCAAAGCGCAGCAGTTCGCCAAATACGTTAATCCGGCGTATCGCCAACGCATTGCCTTTCTCGAAGAACCGTGCAAAAGCCGCGACGATTCGCGCGAATTCAGCCAGCAGAGCGGTATCGCTATCGCCTGGGATGAAAGCCTGCGCGAGGCGGATTTCCGCTTTGCCGCCGAGCCCGGCGTGCGCGCGGTGGTGATCAAACCGACGCTGACCGGCAGCTTGCAAAAGGTTCAGCAACAGGTCGCTGCGGCGCATGCGCTGGGGCTGAGCGCGGTGATTAGCTCGTCGATCGAGTCCAGCCTGGGGTTAACGCAGTTGGCGCGGATCGCCGCCTGGCTGACCCCGCAGACTATCCCCGGACTCGACACGCTGGCGCTGATGGGCGCGCAGCTGGTGCGGGCGTGGCCGGAGAGTACGCTGCCAATATTCAATGCTGATGAGCTGGAGCAACTGCTGTGATGTTTTCCGATTGGCCGTGGCGCCACTGGCGTCAGTTACGCGGCGAGTCGCAGGCGCTACGCCTGAATGACCAGGCGTTGACCTGGCGTGAGCTATGCGCGCGGATTGACGCGCTGGCGTCTGGTTTTGCCGCGCAGGGCGTCATGGAAGGTCAGGGCGTGGCGCTACGGGCCTACAACCAGCCGGAGACGCTACTCGCCTGGCTGGCGCTGCTGCAGTGCGGGGCGCGGGTGCTGCCGCTTAATCCGCAGCTGCCTATGGCATTGCTGCAGGAACTGCTGCCTGCGTTAACCGTACAGCATCAACTGGTGCTTAACGGTGATACGCTGCCGGGGAATTTACCGACGTTAACTCTGCAGGCGGCAGAAGCCGCCCATACCGTTTGCTGGCATGGCGAACGGCTGGTGTCGATGACGTTAACCTCCGGCTCGACCGGCCTGCCAAAGGCGGCGGTGCATAGCGCCAGCGCCCATCTGGCCAGCGCCGCTGGCGTGCTGGCGCTGATGCCGTTTGCCGGGGAGGACGACTGGCTGCTGTCGCTGCCGTTGTTCCATGTCTCCGGGCAGGGGATCATCTGGCGTTGGCTGCTGGCTGGCGCGCGGCTGACGGTGCGCGATAGACAACCGCTGGAGCAAGCGCTGCTGGGCTGTACCCATGCTTCACTGGTACCGACTCAGCTATGGCGCCTGTTGAATGGCGATGCCGACGTTTCACTTAAGGCGGTGCTGCTTGGCGGCGCGGCGATCCCCGTCGAGCTGACCGAAAGGGCGCGAGCGCAGGGGATACGCAGCTTCTGCGGCTATGGCCTCACCGAATTCGCCTCCACGGTCTGCGCTAAAGAGGCCGACGGAGCGGCGGATGTGGGCGAGGCGCTGCCGGGGCGGGAGGTGAAAATTGTCGCCGGCGAGATCTGGCTGCGGGCGGCGAGCATGGCCGCCGGCTACTGGCGGAATGGTCAACTGTTGTCATTAACCAATGATGAAGGCTGGTTTGCGACGCGCGATCGCGGGGAGTTACGTGCCGGTCGGCTGTCGGTTATTGGGCGACTGGATAATCTCTTTTTTAGCGGCGGCGAAGGCATTCAGCCGGAGGAGGTTGAGCGCGTGATACTCGCCCATCCGCAGGTTCAGCAGGTGTTTATTGTGCCGCAGGATGATGTCGAATATGGCCAGCGCCCGGTGGCGGTGGTTGAATGCGAGGATGGCTGCGAAATGGCCACGCTGGCGGCATGGAGTGCTGAACGGTTAGCGCGTTTCCAGCAGCCGATACAGTGGCTACGGCTGCCGGAAACGTTAAAGAACGGCGGGATTAAGATTTCGCGCCGGGCACTGCGCGAATGGGTCAATTCGCCGGTTTAGCCGATATTGGCCTCGGCGCGGCGCTGGCGCTGTTTACGTCTCAGACGCAGCAGCGGCGGTACCACCAGGACGGCGACAGCCAGCATTAGTAACGTTTTGGTTACGCCGCTTTCCCAGAGGATAGCCAGATTACCGTTGCTGATTGACAGCGCGCGGCGCAGGTTCTGCTCCAGCATCTCGCCCAACACAAAACCGAGGATCAGCGGCGACATCGGAAAGTGCATTTTACGCATGATGTAGCCGAGCACGCCGAGGCCAACCATCAGCAACAGGTCAAAGGTGGTGCTGTGAACCGCATAGACGCCAACGGCGGAAACGGCGGCGATGGCGGGTACCAGGAACCATAGCGGGATCGTCAGCATGCGGGTGAACAGGCCAATTAGCGGAATGTTCATAATAAGCAGCATCACGTTGGCGATAAGCAGCGCGGCGATGAGCCCCCAGACGATATCCGGCTGTTCGGTGAACATCGCCGGGCCGGGCGTAATGTTATACAGCGTCAATGCGCCCATCATGACCGCGGTGGTGCCGGAGCCAGGCACGCCAAGCGTCAGCATCGGAATAAACGAACCGCAGGCGGAGGCGTTATTCGCGGCTTCCGGCGCCGCCACGCCGCGAATATCCCCCTTGCCGAAGTTATCGCTATTACCGCTGATTTTTTTCTCCGTCATATAGGTGATGGCGCTGGCGATGGTCGCTCCGGCGCCGGGCAGAATACCAACGAAGAAACCCACCACGGAAGAACGCAGGGTTGCGCCGACGCACTGCGCGGCCTCTTTGGTGTTAAATAGCATGCGCCCGGTTTTACGCACCAGCGTTTGCCCGCCGCTGGTGCTCTCCAGCATCAACAGAATCTCCGAAACGGAGAACAGACCGATAACCACCACAATAAATTGCACGCCATCGGAGAGATGGACGCTGTCGAAGGTGAAGCGGTAAACCCCGGTGTTGGCATCGACGCCGACCGTCGCCAGGCCCAAACCGATTAACGCCGCGAGGAACGATTTCAGTGGGTTTTGCGCCATCATGCTGCCGAGGCAGGCGATGGCAAACACCATCAGCGCGAAATATTCCGCCGGGCCGAACGCCAGCGACCACTGGGCGAGGAGCGGCGCGAACAGAATAATACCGCCGATCGCAATCAGCGAACCGAAGAAAGAGCTGACGGCGGAAATCGACAGCGCGACGCCGCCGCGCCCTTGCTGCGCCATGGGATAGCCATCAAGCGCCGTCATGATGGCGGCGGCATCGCCGGGCACGTTCAGCAGGATAGACGAAATACGCCCGCCATATTCGCAACCGATATAGACCGTCGCCAACAGGATCAGCGCCGATTCCGCGGGCAGGTGCAGGGCAAAGGCCAGCGGCAGCAGAATGGCGACGCCGTTAATCGGCCCGAGGCCGGGCAGCAGCCCGACGATGGTTCCGACAAAGCAGCCGATGAGGGCGATAAGCAGATTTTCCGGCGTCATGGCGACGGCGAAACCCTGCGACAGATAGATCCAGGTATCCATAAGCTTCTCCGTTAATTTAACCAGACGCCAAGCGGCAGAGTCACATCAAGTAAGGTATCAAAGGCGTACCATAACGAGACGCCCATCACCACGCCGGCAATACCTGCCGCCGGTAGCGTGGCGCCGAACAGCAGGCCGATCACCGCCGTCAGCAGCGCGGTCGCCAGCGGAAAGCCCAGCCATTCAAATCCCCAGGCATAGACCACCAGCACCACGACCATGGTTAACAGCCGTTGCAGGACATGTCGTCCCGGCCACTCGATAGCGTCCGGGCGACGCAGCAGCATCAGCGCTGAACACAGCAGCATCAGGCCGATAATGCCCAACGGGAAAGGGCGCGGGCCGACGGGTTCATACGAGTATTCGCTGTGGATCTGCCAGGCGATAAACAGGCCGCCAATGCATAACAACAGCCAGACTCCGGCAAAGATACGATCGCTCATAAGCGCCTCCGCGGATTATTTAGCCAGGCCAAAGGCTTTCGCCTGTTCGCGATAATCGCTGACCTGCTGTTTTACATAGGTATCGAGCTCCTTGCCGTTCATGTTGAATTCAAACAGGCCGCGCAGTTCACGTTGCTTTTTGAACTCATCGGTTTGCTGCAGTTTAGTGAATTCATCAACCCACCACTGGTAGTCGGCATCGCTTACCTTCGGGCCCATAAAGAAGCCGCGAATAATCGGCCAGACCAGCTCATAGCCCTGCTCTTTAGCGGTAGGGACATCGGCCAGCGCGCCCGGCAGACGCTCGTTGGAGAAGACCGCCAATACGCGGATCTTATTTCCCTGCAGGTACGGCACCATTTCACTCAGATCGCCGGAGACCGCCTGCACATGGTTGCCGAGCAGCGCGGTTACCGGCTCGCCGCCGCCCTCAAAGGCGACGTAGCGCATCTTGTGCGGGTCAACGTTGGCTTTTTGCGCCAGCAGCGCCGCTTTCATCCAATCCTGGCTGCCGATGGAGGCCCCGGCGCCAATGACGATAGTGGCGGGATTTTTCTCCATCGCGGTCATGAATGACTTCAGGTCTTTCCATGGCGAATCGGCGCGTACGGCAATCATGCCGTAGTCGGTACCGACGCTGGCCAGCCAGCGCACGTCATCAACCCCGTAGCGGCCGAATTTCCCCTGCGACAAATTCAGCAGCGAGCCGCCGGAAAAGGCGACCACGGTTCCGGCTTCCGCCGGGCGCTGGGCGACGATGGCGTTATAGGCCACCGCGCCGACGCCGCCGGGCATATAGGTGACGCGCATCGGTTTCTCGATCGCGCCGGTTTCCATCAGGCTCACCTGAATCAGCTTACAGGTGAGGTCAAAGCCACCGCCGGGCTTGGCGGGCGCGATACATTCGGTGCGGGACGGGGCTTGCGCCGCGAAAGCGGTGGTTGTACAGAGGCACAGCGCGATGGCGCTAAGATGGCGGAAAAATGGCGTTTTCATAGGCTTCCTCAGTAGGTACAGGGAATGTTTTTCTGATTATGTGAACCGACATGTGGCGATTCGGTTGCGTGATTGTTAAAACAGTTACCTTTCATTTCCCTTTCAATGCGGCAGCAACTTTACAGGATGTGATATGCGTCTCTTATTAGCCGAGGATAACCGTGAGCTGGCTCACTGGCTGGAAAAGGCTCTGGTGCAGGGCGGTTTTGCCGTGGATTGCGTTTTTGATGGCCGGGCGGCGGATCACCTGCTGCAAAGCGAAAAATATGCGCTGGCGGTGCTGGATATCGGTATGCCGGGCCTGGATGGCCTCGAGGTGGTACAGCGGTTACGTAAGCGTGGACAAACGCTGCCGGTGCTGCTGTTGACCGCACGCAGCGCGGTAGCGGATCGGGTGAAAGGGCTGAACGTCGGCGCCGACGATTACCTGCCTAAACCTTTCGAGCTGGAGGAGCTCGACGCCAGGCTGCGGGCGCTGCTGCGACGTAGCGAAGGGCAGGTACATGAGGTGCAGCAGCTTGGCGATCTGGAATATCGCGATGAAGGCTATTTTCTGCTGCGCGGTGAGATGTTGCCCCTGACGCCGCGCGAGCTGGCGCTATTGAAAGTGCTGATGTTTCGCCGTACCCGTCCGGTTTCCCGCCAGCAGTTGTTTGAACAGGTGTTTAGCCTCAGCGACGACGTCAGTCCGGAAAGCATCGAACTTTACATTCACCGACTGCGCAAGAAGCTCCAGCAGAGTAATGTGCGTATCACTACGCTACGCGGGCTGGGTTATCTGCTGGAGTGTGAGCCGCATGAGCTGGGGTAAACCGCAATCGCTGTATGCCCAACTGCTGCTGTTTCTCGGCCTGCCGCTGGCGCTGTTGTGGGGGTTATCGGCATTCAATAGCTACGTGAGCGCGCTGCAGGCGGCGACGCAGGCCTACGATCGTACGCTGCTCTCCTCGGCGCGCACCGTGGCGGAGCGGCTGGTAGTGCGCGGCGGTCATCTGGAGGTCAATGTGCCCTGGGTGGTGCTGGACAGCTTTGAACTCAACATGAACGACCGGCTGTATTACAAGGTGGTCGACCCGCAGGGGAAAGTGATTTCCGGCTTTGACGATCTGCCGGCAATGCCGCCGGCCACTTCACGAACTCAACTTTATCCGGCGCTGGCATGGTTTTATCATACCGAATACCGCGGTCAGGCAATCCGCGTGGCGCGCCTGCTGCAGCCGGTCAATGAAGGCGGTATCGTTGGTATGGCGGAGATTTATATTGCCGAAACGCTGCAGTCGCGGCGCTGGCTGGCCGGACAACTGCTGTTTTCATCCTGGGTGTCGCAGGGCTTATTAGTGCTGTTGACGTTGGTACTGGCGGGGTGGCTACTGCGCCGCGTTCTGCGGCCAATGCGTCAGCTCTCGGCGCTGATGGTGCGCCGTGAACCCGGCCTGCTGACGCCGCTACCGGAATTGTTGCCGTGGTCGGAAACGCGGCTGCTGATCGTGGCTTTTAACCGCTATATCGACCGCCTGCGGGTGATGATCTCCCGGCAGGAACGCTTTAGCGCCGATGCTTCACATCAGTTGAAAACGCCGCTGGCGGTCCTGAAAACCCAGGCTTCGGTGGCGCTGGCCAGCGACGATCCGCGGCTGTGGCGCGAGAGTTTGCAGGCCATGCGCGCGACGCTGGATGATACGATTTTACTCACCGAACGTTTGTTGCAACTGGCGACGGTGAAACGCCGGGAGCAGGGCGAGCAGGCGTTTGCCGCGGTCGATCTGCAGGAGGTCGTGCACCATAGCTGTTTTTCGCGTATTGCTCAGGCGCGCAGTAAAAACATCGATCTGGGTTATGAGGGCGAACAGTCGCCGGTGTACGTTTTGGGTGATGGCGTTTTGTTGGGCGAACTGTGCGCCAACCTGCTCGACAATGCGATTCGCTACACCCCGGAACGCGGAACGGTGACGCTGAGCCTGCATCGCGATGGCGAAGCCGTCACGCTGAGCGTGGAGGATAGCGGCCCGGGTATCGAGGAAAACCTGATTCACCAGGCGCTGACGCCGTTTCGACGGCTGGAGAATGGCGGCGGTCTACCCGGCGCCGGGCTGGGCCTGGCGCTGGTAAACGATATCGCGCGTCTGCATCGTAGCCGGCCGCAGCTGTCGCGCAGCGAAAGCCTGGGAGGATTAAAGGTGACGCTGCGTCTGCTGACCGTGGCTTAAAGCAGCCCTTTCTGGCTGAGGGTGAGGCGGGTCGCGGCATTAAGATCGTAATGTTGCAGGTCTTCGCCCTTCACCCAGGCGTAATCGTCGAATTCCTCGTTGATCGTGACCTCGCGGTTGGCGCTTATGCAATCGAAAATCAAATAGATCATGTAGATCTCTTCCTGGCGACCATCGGCATAGGTTTTCACGCGGGTATCATCGCGGAAGCTCCATGGCGTGATGTGGGTCAACTGCAGTTTTTCGCCAAGCTCCTCGCGGACTTCACGTCGCAGCGCCTCTTCAATTCTTTCACCCGGCTCCACGCCGCCGCCGGACAGCGCCCACTGTCCGGGAAAAACCCCGCGGTCGGCAGCCATCTTGCACAACAGATAATGGCCATCATTTTGGATGAGCGGGCAAACAATCGTCCTTTGACGCATTATTTTTCTCCTTCGCAGTGAGTCGGGCCGGGTATCGAGGAAACAGTTTGCGAGGCGCCTCGGCAAACCGCAAGGGAAATACGGCGCAGGCTCTACAGAGTGCTAAGTTAAGCGAAATTATCTTATGGAGAGCCACCATGGAAAGGACTACCCATTCCCCACATGACGCCGTGTTTAAACACCTGCTGTCGCATCGGGCGACGGCGCGGGATTTTCTGGATATTCACCTTCCTGAACATTTGCGAGAATTATGCAATCTGCAAACGCTGCAGTTGGAATCCGGAAGTTTTATCGATGAAGACCTGCGCGCCAGCCATTCCGATATTCTTTACTCGCTGCAAACTCAGGCGGGAGACGGATATATCTATCTGCTTATCGAACATCAAAGCTCTGTGGACCGTCATATGGCATTTCGCCTGATGCGTTATGCGATAGCAGCGATGCAGCGGCATCTGGATAAAGGGCATACACAACTGCCATTGGTGATCCCGCTGCTTTTTTATCATGGGCAAGTCTCGCCCTGGCCGTATCCCATGTGCTGGCTGGAAGGATTTGCTCATCCACAAACCGCGCGGCAGGTATACAATCAGGATTTTCACTTAATCGATATCACGGTGCTTCCTGACGATACAATAATGCAGCACCGACGGGTCGCGATGCTTGAGTTGCTGCAAAAGCATATCCGGCAACGCGATATGATGGAACTGCAGGAGCAACTAGCCAGCCTGTTGGCGCTGGGATACACTAGCCGCAGACAGCTCAGGACGCTGCTTCACTATTTATTGCAGGCAGGAAATGCCGCCGATCCGGTCGCCTTTTTACGTAATCTTGCGCAAAATGTCCCCAGATGGCCGCATAAGGAGACGCTAATGAACATTGCCCAGTTTCTGGAACAACGCGGCCATCAGCAGGGCCTTGAGCAGGGCCTGCAGCAAGGCCTTGAACAGGGAGAACAATTGGCTGCGCAACGTATTGCCCAGGCGATGCTGGAAAACGGGCTTGACCTGGCGCTGGTGGCGAAGCTGACGGGGCTTGCGCCGGAGCGTCTGGCCCTGCTCGCCCATTAATTTTTCTGCTTCCTTCAAATGGCCTGCGCGACGCTGATTGCGCAGGTTAATATAGATTTATTTAATCAATACAACCTAATTAAATATAATTACGCTGAATTTGAATTCGGTGGAATTTACTTTCTTTCGCAAATGCGCGTCGGTATTGATGTAAAAAGACGCAACTGGTTACACTCTTGTGAAAAATCATTTCGCCAGGTCATTGATTCCTGACGGGTGCGCAGTAGAATTTTCTGGTTTTTTCGGGACTTCTTTGATTCTTCTTTTCTGGATAGAGTAAATAATGAAAAAGAGCATTTTTATGGCCCTGGCCGGGGTAATGATGGTTTCCTCGGCGGCCCATGCTATTAGCGTTACCGGCGAAGCCGGCGAGCACTATACCAACCTCGGCGTTGGCTTTGGCACCGAATCCACCGGCCTGGCAATTTCCGGCAACTGGTTGCATAGCGATAACGACGGCGACGCCGCGGGCCTGGGTCTGGGTCTGAATATTCCGCTGGGACCATTCCTGGCGACCGTGGGCGGCAAAGGTATCTACACCAATCCGAAGCAGGGCGATGAAGGTTACGCGGCGGCGGTCGGCGGCGGCCTGCAGTGGAAAATCGGCGATAGCTTCCGTCTGTACGGCGACTATTACTACTCGCCTGATTCACTCTCCAGCGGCATCGATAGCTATGAAGAAGCTAACGTCGGCGCCAGCTGGACCATTATGCGTCCGCTTAGCATCCAGGCAGGCTATCGCTATCTGAACCTGGCGGGTAAAGACGGCAACCGTGATAACACTATCGCCGACGGTCCGTACATCGGCGCCAGCGCCAGCTTCTAATCCTCCGGCGCGGCCTGCCGCCGCGCCAAATTTCTTCGTCGCCAGCCCGCGCCTTTGCGCTATAGTAATTCGACTTATCAGGCTGGAGTTCATAATGCTACAAGTGGAAATGCTGTCCACCGGCGATGAAGTGCTGCATGGGCAGATTGTCGATACCAATGCCGCCTGGCTGGCGGATTACTTTTTTAATCAGGGTTTACCGTTAACGCGCCGCAATACCGTCGGCGATGACCTCGACGCGCTGGTGGCTATTCTGCGCGAACGCAGCGAACAGGCGGATGTGCTGATCGTGAATGGCGGTCTGGGGCCGACCAGCGACGATCTTAGCGCGCTGGCGGCGGCGACGGCGAAAGGCGAAGGGTTGGTCCTCAACGCTGAATGGCTGGAGACGATGACGCGATTCTTTGCCGAGCGCGGTCGGCCAATGGCGCAAAGCAATCGCAAGCAGGCGGAAATCCCCGCCAGCGCCGAAATGATCAATAATCCGGTGGGCACCGCCTGCGGGTTCGCCGTACAGCTCAACCGCTGCCTGATGTTTTTCACCCCCGGCGTGCCGTCTGAATTCAAAGTTATGGTCGAGCAGGAGATCGTACCGCGTTTACGTGCGCGCTTCACGCTTCCGTCGCCGCCTGTCTGTCTGCGCTTAACCACCTTCGGACGCTCAGAAAGCGAGCTGGCGCAGAGCCTCAACCACCTGCAGCTCCCCCCGGGTGTGGTGATGGGCTATCGCTCGTCAATGCCGATTATCGAACTGAAGTTGACCGGTCCCGCGACGCAGCGCGATGCGATGCTGGCGCTGTGGCCAGAGGTGCGTAAAGTGGCCGGGGAGAGCGTTATCTTCGAGGGCACGGAAGGGTTACCGGCGCAGATCGCGCGCTGCCTGCAGGAGCGTCAGCTTAGCCTGACCTTGAGCGAACAGTTCACCAGCGGCCTGCTGGCGCTGCAGCTGAGGCGGGCGAACGCGCCGCTTCTCGCCAGCGAAGTGGTGCCGGCGCAGGAGGAGACGTTAGCGCAATCGGCGCGCTGGGCCGCCGAGCGGCGCGTAAACCATTTTGCCGGACTGGCATTGTCGGTCAGCGGTCAGGAGGCCGATTACCTGAACTTTGTGCTGGCGACGCCGGAAGGTACGCACGCGCTGCGGGTTAAGTTCAGCGTGAATCGTCATGGGCTGGCGGTACGGCAAGAAGTGTGCGCCATGATGGCGCTGAATATGCTGCGCCGCTGGCTCAACGGTAAGCCGGTCAGCGGCGAGCATGGCTGGATTAATGTCGTCGAGACGCTGTTTATCGACTGATTCAGGCAGGCGCCCCCAGCGCCTGCGCCAGCAGAGTAATGGGATGTTCGCAGCGCTTGCTGGTGGACATCTCTATCTGCCATTTGCAGGTTTCGCAATCGGTAATCACTAAGTCCGCGCCGCTCTCCTCAATCTGGCGAAATAATGGTGCGCCAATCGCCTGCGCCGACGAATAGTTTTCCGACTTGAAGCCGAAGGTGCCGGCGATACCGCAGCACTGCGAATCCAGTACTTCCAGCTGTAGGCCCGGGATTTGGCTCAAAAGCTCAAGGGTGTATAGCGACCAGCCCATTTTTTCCATGTGACATGGAGTGTGATAGACCACCTTCAGCGGCAGCGGGCGCAATGGAAGGGTTTTGCCGGCATCGAGCTGTTTCCAAATCCAGCGCGTCGCTAACTCCACCCGATCCCGCAGATCGCTGTTATCGATATCCAGGAGATGGGGATATTCATCGCGCAGGGTAAAAGTACAGGTTGAAGAGGTGGCGATGATCGGCAAGGTGTTTTCGCGCATGGCGGCGACGTTGCTGTGCGCTTGCTTGCGCGCTTTGTCAAAAAAGCCGTTGGCGATAAGCGGGACGCCGCAGCATTTTTCTTTTGATAAGAGCTGCACGCCGGTACCCAGCGCGTTGACGACGCGAATCAGATCCTTACCCAATTGCGGGTGGTTATAGTTGACGTAGCAGCCATGGAAGAAAGCCACCTGCTCGCTGTACTGCGCCTGTGCGGCGGCGAGCTGGCGGTAAGCGCGGCGGAAGGTGCCGAAGCCATATTTTGGCAGCGTGCGGCGATGGTCGATTTTCAGCGCCGCATCGAGCAGGCGGCGCACCGGTTTTAAACCGGTCGTGGCGTTGACCAGCGGCGCAAAAGGCGTGGAAAGGGTACCCATCAGGTCGGTATGGCTGAGGATAGCATCGCGCAGGGTCGGTGTTTGCTGGCTGTACTGCGCACGCGCGCGTTGAATGATATCGCCGATTTTCACATCAGATGGACAGGCCACCTCGCAGCGTTTGCAATTAATACAATATTTCAGCGCGTCGTCGTACAGCGCGCCATCTTTCAGACGCAGACGTTCGCCGTCCGGCCCCGCCTGTTTCGGGCCAGGATAGCGCGGATTCACCCGGCTCACCGGGCAGGCGGTGGTACAGACCGTACATTTTATGCAGCTTTCAAAGCGGGTATCATTCATGGTCGGCCTCCTGCAAGGTCGTGGATCTGTCTGGCGGCATGCAGTGCGGTGACGGCGCAAACGCCGCCGCCGCAGCCGAGTTGAATGGCATCGAAACCGCCGAGCAGCGAGCCGATAGCGAAAAGATTACTCAGCGGCTGGCCGAGCAGGTGTGGGCGTAGCATGGGGTCCGTCTTCAAACCAAAGCGTTGCCACGGTTGTGACGCGAAGAAATCACGCTGATACCAGCTATCGCGCGCCAGCGTTTGCTGCAGATCGAGGCCGAGAATCGGTTCGCGCACGCTATCACGGGTGGCGACGAGACCGTTACTGAAAAAGCTACCGCTCGCCAGCACGGTAAAGCGCGGGCGCAGCGCGATATCGCCGTGATTTCGCGTCCAGACGGCCTCGACGGCGCCCTGCTGATGGCTGATTTTCACCACTTCGTCACCGGCAAGCCAGGTACCGCCGGTGCGGATGAACTGACGCTGAAGCTGGCTATGCAGGCGCATCCCCGGCACCGAAGGCGGTAGCGTCGGCAGCAGGCGCAGCGGGCAGGGCAGATGTTCCTGTAGCCAATGCCAGAGGCGATTATCCGCGAGCCCAAAACAGGCGGGCATCATCAGCAGCTCGTACTCTTGCGCCAGCGGCAGCAGCGCGGACTGCAGGGCAGGCCACAGGTTTTCATCATCAAGCACGCGGGCGATGTTGGCGGCACGGAACTCCGTAGGGTTATCGCGCAGCACATCAAGCAGCGGTAAATCAATCTCCGCGGCGGTGGCATTCACTCCGCTCTGCCCGAGGGCGGCGGCTGCCAGGTGCGGCTGAAAATCGGCAAAACCGCTAATCCCTACCAGGCATACCCGTTGCTGCGCGAAGGGCGCCAGCGGAACCTCTTCCGGCGACAGCCACGCCGGGCGCAACGTCCCCAGCGGCGTCACCCGCAGATGAGGTTGGCGCGCTTCGCCTTGCATGTTCGCGCCGCAGGCGGCCAGCAGCATTTCGGTCTGCCTGGCGTATTCGAGCACCGCGTCTGCGCCGAGGCGGGAGTAAGGGTGTTCAGGCAGCTGAACGGCCAGTTGCTGAAGACCTTGTGCGACGTCTGTGACGGTATCACCGTTCGGCAGCGCCGAGAGCAGGTCTAACGAAGCAGAGGAAAAGTGCAGCGCGCTTTGCCCGCGGCTGATTATCACGCAGCGTAGGCCGTATTGATTCAGCGCCAGCCCGCACAGTAGACCGGCTAGTCCGCCGCCGACGATGGCGCAATCAAATTTCATCCTGATGCTCCTTTTGCAGTCCGCATAAGCCGAGGTAGACCCAGCGGGTAAATTCACTTTCGCGCAGCGCGTCGCCCCAGGCGATGGGCTGAACGCCCTTCCAGCGTTCATTAAGAAATTCCGACAGCTGAGTTAACGACTGCGCCGGTGTGGCGACGTTGAAGCGCTGTAGCAGCCCGGCGGCGCGGCAGGCGCACAGTTCCCCCTGGCAGGTGCCCATACCGACTCGGGTCCGGCGGCGCAGGTCGAGCAGATTCTTCACCGCCAGATTCTCTACCGCGTACTGCACTTCCCCGGCGGTGACCGCTTCACATTCACAGACCAGGCTGCGGTGCTGGCGGCTGTCGCCGAGCCATGCCGGGGTGCGGTCGCCGTGGCGATAGACCGCCGACCCGCGCAGGGGCGTCGGTAGCGAGATAATCTTTTTCAGCGTGGTTTCTGTGGCTTCCTGGGAACCCGGCAGCGGACGCTCCGCGGTACGGCACGGCTCAGCATTGCCGAGTTTGCGGCAGACGGCGTCGCTGGCCCATTCCGCCATCAGACGGTAGGTCATCAACTTACCGCCGGTGATGGTGATAAAGCCTTCCATACCGTCGCGCGCGGCGTGGTCGAGCAACACAATACCGCGGCTGACGCTGCGTCCGCTGGGATCGTCATCGCTGGCGACCAGCGGACGGACGCCGGAGTAAGCGCGTAGTACTCGGGTACGTCCCATGATCGGCGCCAGTTTTTCACCTTCGCGCAGCAGCGTATCGACCTCTTCCGTCGTCACCCGGTTATCGTCAATTTCGTCATAAGGAATATGCGTCGAGGTGGTGCCAATCAGCGAGATGGTATCGCCGGGCACCAGAATATCGGCATCCGCCGGCTTGCGGCAGCGGTTAATCACCTGGTTATTAATGCGGTGGTCGAGGATCAGCAGCGAGCCTTTTGCCGGGAACATGGAGATGCGCAGATCGGCGTATTCCGCGATGCGTTGGCCCCAGATCCCGGCGGCGTTGACGACGACCTGTGCACGCATACTGCGCGCTTCACGGCGTTGATGATCGTAGATCTGTACGCCGTAGACACGATCGCCCTGACGTAGCAGGCCGGTAACCTCGCAGCCGGTGAGGATCTGCGCGCCGTGTTCGCGGGCGTCGAGCATATTAGCGGCCGTCAGGCGGAACGGATCGACGGTGCCGTCCGGTACCTGTACGGCGCCAAGCAGCGTCGGGTTGACCGCGGGTTCCAGACGCAAAGCTTCAGCGGGGGTAAGCGGTTTGGCATCGATACCGGCCTGCTGACAGGCGTTGATAAAGGTTTGCTGCCAGGCGATGTCATCTTCGGGTAGGGTGATAAACAGCCCGTTGGTGGGTTCAATGCAGTGGCGGGCGATGCGGCGTAAAATGCGATTCTCGCTGATGCATTCGCGCGCGGATTCGCCATCGGTGACGGCATAGCGTGCGCCGCTGTGCAACAGACCATGGTTACGGCCGGTGGCGCCGGTGGCGATATCGTGCCGCTCAATCAACACTACGCGTAACCCGCGCAGGGCGCAGTCGCGGGCGATTCCCGCGCCGGTGGCGCCGCCGCCAATAATCAGCGCATCAAATTCTTGCGTCTCGGCCATCTTCCGGTCCTCTACTTTCGTTTTACACCATTTAGCCATATCAAAAGTGTGGAATGTTTGATTTCGAGCATATTTGCGCGCAATTCGAGCGTTTGCTGTGATTTTGTGCTCACAATGGAAAATTTTGTCATATATCTGTAACAAAATGTGCGATATTTCACAGTATTAGTTCTACGCTTTGCCTACCATCGCGACCTAATTAGAAGTGCGTGAATAAATTAGATTTTTTGCGTCGATGTCAGTGAAACAGCAATGGCCACGGAGGCTGATATGTTAAGTATTTTTAAACCCGCAGCGCATAAAGCGCGTTTGCCGGCGGCGGAAATCGACCCGTTGTATCGTCGATTACGTTGGCAGATCTTTATTGGCATCTTCTTCGGTTATGCCGCTTACTATCTGGTTCGTAAGAACTTTGCGCTGGCGATGCCTTATCTGATTGAGCAGGGGTTCTCTCGTGGCGACCTCGGTTTCGCGCTTTCCGGTATCTCCATCGCCTACGGATTTTCGAAATTCATCATGGGATCGGTCTCCGACCGCTCGAATCCGCGCATTTTCCTGCCCGCAGGGTTAATTCTGGCGGCGCTGGTGATGCTGGTGATGGGCTTTGTGCCGTGGGCGACTTCCAGCATCATGATCATGTTCGTATTGCTGTTCCTTTGCGGATGGTTCCAGGGGATGGGCTGGCCGCCGTGTGGTCGTACCATGGTGCACTGGTGGTCGCAGAAAGAGCGCGGCGGGATTGTCTCAGTGTGGAACTGCGCGCATAACGTCGGCGGCGGTATTCCGCCGCTGCTGTTCCTGCTGGGGATGGCGTGGTTTAACGACTGGCACGCGGCGCTGTATATGCCGGCCTTCGGCGCGATTCTGCTGGCCATTTTTGCCTTCGCGATGATGCGAGATACCCCGCAGTCCTGCGGTCTGCCGCCGATCGAAGAGTATAAAAACGACTATCCGGATGACTATAGCGAAAAGCACGAAGAAGAGCTGACGGCGAAGCAGATCTTTATGCAGTACATTCTGCCGAACAAGCTGCTGTGGTACATCGCTATCGCTATCGCTAACGTCTTCGTTTATCTGCTGCGCTACGGCATTCTGGACTGGTCGCCGACCTACCTGAAAGAGGTCAAACACTTCGCGCTGGATAAGTCCTCCTGGGCCTACTTCCTCTATGAGTACGCGGGGATCCCCGGCACCCTGCTGTGCGGCTGGATGTCGGACAAAGTGTTTAAAGGCAACCGCGGCGCGACCGGCGTGTTCTTTATGACTCTTGTGACCATCGCCACTATCGTTTACTGGCTGAACCCGCCGGGTAATCCGGGCGTCGATATGGCCTGTATGATCGTCATTGGCTTCCTGATTTACGGCCCGGTAATGCTGATCGGTCTACATGCGCTGGAACTGGCGCCGAAAAAAGCTGCCGGCACCGCTGCGGGCTTCACCGGTCTGTTCGGTTATCTCGGCGGTTCCGTAGCCGCGAGCGCCATTGTTGGCTATACCGTCGATTTCTTCGGCTGGGACGGCGGCTTCATGGTAATGATTGGCGGTAGCGTACTGGCGGTTCTGCTGCTGATTATCGTCATGCTTGGCGAGCGTCGTCATCATCAACAACTGAAACAAGCCTAAGGAGCGGCGATGAAAATGAAACTTACCGCGCTAATGAGCGGAATGATTTTGGCCAGTTCGGCGCTGTGCTTCAGCGCCGTCGCGGCAGAGAAGATTGTCATCGCCCACCGCGGCGCCAGCGGGTATCTGCCGGAACATACCCTGCCGGCGAAAGCGATGGCTTACGCTCAGGGGGCGGATTACCTTGAGCAAGACCTGGTGATGACCAAAGACGACCGGCTGGTGGTGTTGCATGACCACTATCTCGATCGGGTAACTGACGTAGCGCAGCGTTTCCCGCAGCGGGCGCGTAAAGATGGTCGTTTTTACGCTATTGACTTTACCCTGGCCGAGATTAAGTCGCTGAAGTTCACCGAAGGTTTTGAGCCGAAAGATGGTAAAAACGTGCAAACCTATCCCGGGCGTTTCCCGATGGGTAAATCCGATTTCCGTATTCATACCTTTGAAGAAGAGATTGAGTTTGTACAGGGGCTAAACCATTCGACGGGTAAAAATATCGGTATCTACCCGGAAATCAAAGCGCCGTGGTTCCACCATCAGGAAGGCAAAGATATTGCCGCCAGCACGCTGAAAGTGCTGAAGGAATATGGCTACACCAGCAAGCAGGATAAGGTTTATCTGCAGTGCTTTGACGCCAACGAGCTCAAACGCATTAAGAATGAGCTGGAGCCGAAGATGGGGATGGATCTCAATCTGGTGCAGCTCATCGCCTATACCGACTGGAATGAAACGCAGCAGAAACAGGCCGATGGTAAATGGGTGAACTACAGCTATGACTGGATGTTCAAGCCGGGGGCGATGGCGCAGATTGCGCAGTACGCCGACGGTATTGGTCCGGATTACCATATGCTGGTAGCGGAAGGCTCGAAGCCGGGCGCGGTGAAGCTGACGGCGATGGTAAAAGAGGCGCACGCCAGCCATCTGCAGGTGCATCCGTATACCGTGCGCGCGGATCAGTTGCCGGAGTACGCCACTAACGTTAATCAACTCTATGACGTGCTGTATAACCAGGCGGGCGTCGACGGCTTGTTTACCGATTTCCCGGATAAAGCGGTGCAGTTCCTGGACGCGAAATAAAACAAAAGGGCCGTAAGGCCCTTTTTTATGTTTTCCCCCTCTCCCTGTGGGAGAGGGCCGGGGTGAGGGCATCAGGCCGCACACATCGACAACACTACATCTCGATCTCAATATCGCCTTTCGCCCGGCAGCAGCAGGGCAAAATTTCTCCCGGCTGGATAAACGCCAGCGGTTCGGTCAGCCAGTCAACCTGACCTGACACCAGACGCGTGCGGCAGGAACCGCAATAGCCTTCGCGGCACTGATACTCCACGTCGATGTTATGCGATTCAAGCGCGGCCAACAGGGAAGTATGTTCATCCTGACACTCAAGGCGAGTGTCAGAAATCCTCAAGAAAATCCGCTTCATTACAGCTGGAAGTTGCTCAGATCGTCAGCGTCGACTTCAGAATCGATCTGGCCGACGAGATAAGAGCTGACTTCCACTTCCTGCGGCGCGACCTGAACGTTGTCGGAAACCAGCCAGGTGTTGATCCATGGGATCGGGTTGGAGCGGGTCTGGAACGGTAGATCGAGGCCCACCGCCTGCATGCGGATATTGGTGATGTACTCGACGTACTGGCAGAGAATATCTTTGTTCAGACCGATCATCGAGCCGTCGCGGAACAGATAGTCCGCCCACTCTTTTTCCTGCTGCGCCGCCAGCACGAACAGGTCATAGCACTCCTGTTTGCACTCTTCGGCGATTTCCGCCATTTCCGGATCGTCGCTGCCGGAGCGCAGCAGGTTCAGCATATGCTGAGTGCCGGTCAGGTGCAGCGCTTCATCACGGGCGATCAGGCGAATAATCTTGGCGTTGCCTTCCATCAGCTTGCGTTCGGCAAAGGCGAAGGAGCAGGCGAAGCTAACGTAGAAGCGGATCGCTTCCAGCGCGTTGACGCTCATCAGGCACAGATACAGTTTCTTTTTCAGCTCGCGCAGATTCACGGTCACGGTTTTGCCGTTGACGGTGTGGGTGCCTTCGCCCAGCAAATGCCAGTAGCTGGTCATTTCGATCAGCGAATCGTAATAGTGAGAGATGCCTTCCGCGCGTTTCTGGATCTGCTCATTGGTCACGATATCGTCGAACACCGTCGCCGGATCGTTGACGATGTTGCGAATAATATGGGTGTAAGAGCGCGAGTGGATCGTCTCGGAAAAGGCCCAGGTTTCCACCCAGGTTTCCAGTTCCGGGATGGAAATCAGCGGCAGCAGCGCGACGTTCGGGCTACGGCCCTGGATGGAGTCGAGCAACGTCTGATATTTCAGGTTGCTGATGAAAATATGCTTTTCATGTTCCGGCAGCGCCTGATAGTCGATGCGATCGCGCGAAACGTCGACTTCTTCCGGGCGCCAGAAGAAGGAGAGCTGCTTTTCAATCAGCTTTTCAAAGATGTCATATTTTTGCTGATCGTAGCGGGCCACGTTAACCGGCTGGCCAAAAAACATCGGCTCAAGCAGTTGATTGTTTTTCGTCTGTGAAAAAGTGGTGTATGCCATGAGTGGGTCCTGTTGAGATTGTATCGCCCGGCAACACTGCGTTTGCCGGGCCTACAAAACCGTAGGCCGGGTAGGCATCGCGCCACCCGGCAAAAATACCTTAGATCTTACATGCGCCGCTTTCGCAGCCGTCGTCCTGAATTGACGGCGCCAGGTCATCCTGGGCGTCTTCCGCGCCATCACGGGTGTTGTGATAGTACAGCGTTTTCACGCCGAATTTATAGGCGTTGAGCAGGTCTTTCAGCAACTGCTGCATCGGCACTTTTCCGGACGGGAAACGCGTCGGGTCGTAGTTGGTGTTGGCGGAAATCGACTGATCGATAAACTTCTGCATGATGCCGACCAGCTGCAGATAGCCGTCGTTATTCGGCATTTCCCACAGCAGTTCGTAGGCGTTCTGCAGATTTTCGTAATCCGGAACGACCTGGCGCAGGATCCCGTCTTTCGACGCTTTGATGCTCACGTGGCCGCGCGGCGGCTCAATGCCGTTGGTGGCGTTGGAGATCTGCGAAGAGGTCTCAGACGGCATCAATGCGGAGAGCGTGGAGTTACGCAGGCCGTGGGTTTTGATGGATTCGCGCAGCTGCTCCCAGTCGAAATGCAGGGATTCGCTCACGATCGCATCCAGGTCTTTCTTGTAGGTATCGATCGGCAGAATACCCTGCGCGTAGGTGGTTTCGTTGAACCACGGGCAGGCGCCTTGTTCGATAGCCAGTTCGTTGGAGGCCTTCAGCAGATAATACTGAATAGCTTCGAACGTTTTGTGCGTCAGATTGTTGGCGCTGCCGTCGGAGTAGCGTTTGCCATGTTTCGCCAGATAGTAAGCGAAGTTGATAACGCCGATGCCCAGCGTACGACGACCCATCGCGCCGCGTTTGGCCGCCGGGATTGGGTAATCCTGATAATCCAGCAACGCATCCAGCGCGCGCACCGCCAGCACCGCCAGATCTTCCAGCTCATCGAGGCTATCGATGGCGCCAAGGTTGAACGCCGACAGCGTGCACAGCGCGATTTCGCCGTTTTCGTCGTTCACATCGTCCAGCGGTTTGGTCGGCAGGGCGATTTCCAGGCACAGGTTAGACTGGCGCACCGGCGCGACAACCGGGTCGAACGGGCTGTGGGTGTTGCAGTGGTCAACGTTCTGAATATAGATACGGCCGGTGGAGGCGCGTTCCTGCATCATCAGCGAGAACAGCTCAACGGCTTTAATACGCTGTTTGCGGATGCTGTCGTCTTTTTCGTATTTAGTGTACAGACGTTCGAACTCGTCCTGATCGGCGAAGAACGCATCGTACAGGCCAGGAACGTCGGACGGGCTGAACAGGGTGATGTCCTCGCCTTTCAGCAGGCGGGTGTACATCAGCTTGTTGATCTGCACGCCGTAGTCCATGTGGCGAACGCGGTTGGCGTCGGTGCCGCGGTTGTTTTTCAACACCAGCAGGCTTTCGACTTCCAGATGCCACATCGGATAGAAGAGGGTGGCCGCGCCGCCGCGAACGCCGCCCTGCGAGCAGGATTTCACCGCGGTCTGGAAGTGCTTATAGAACGGGATGCAGCCGGTGTGGAAAGCTTCGCCGCCGCGGATCGGGCTACCCAGCGCGCGAATGCGGCCGGCGTTGATACCGATACCGGCGCGCTGGGAAACGTATTTCACAATCGCGCTGGAGGTGGCGTTGATCGAATCCAGGCTATCGCCGCACTCGATCAGCACGCAGGAGCTGAACTGACGAGTAGGGGTACGCACGCCGGACATGATCGGCGTCGGCAGCGAAATTTTAAAGGTGGACACCGCGTCATAGAAACGCTTGATGTAGTCCAGACGGGTCTCACGCGGATAGTTAGAGAACAGGCAAGCCGCGACCAGAATATAGAGGAACTGGGCGCTTTCATAGATTTCGCCGCTGACGCGGTTCTGCACCAGGTATTTACCTTCCAGCTGCTTAACGGCGGCATAGGAGAAGTTCATATCGCGCCAGTGGTCGATAAAACCGTCCATCTGCTGGAACTCTTCTTCCGTGTAGTCTTCCAGCAGATGATGATCGTATTTACCTTTTTCGACCATGTTCACCACATGGGTGTACAGCGCCGGCGGTTCAAACTGGCCAAACGCTTTTTTGCGCAGGTGGAAAATCGCCAGTCGCGCGGCGAGGTACTGGTAGTCCGGCGCATCGCGGGAGATCAGGTCCGCTGCGGCCTTAATAATGGTCTCGTGGATGTCGGCGGTTTTGATGCCGTCATAGAACTGAATATGCGAACGCAGTTCTACCTGAGAAATCGAAACGTTATTCAGTCCTTCTGCCGCCCAATCTAGTACGCGATGGATTTTGTCGAGATTGATACGCTCGGTGCTACCGTCGCGCTTTGTCACCAGCAGACTCTGATTCATGTGGTTTTTACCTGTCCGTGAGAAAAAATATCCCCCCATTTATCCACAGCAAGTCGTTGTGACTAACTCTGTGGATAAATACTATATGTAGGGGGTTGTCGATAAAAAGAACGCTATATGGTGAGTTATTTTAGTAAGGATTCTTTTGAGTACAAGGGTTGATTTTGACGTTAATTTGAGGTTGCGCAGGCGTAATAATCGCTAAGTCCACGCCGTATAAGGCCTGGAGAAGAAGTCAATAAAACAGAAAAAAAAATCAAAATTTGATCGAGTGCTGATTTCTTCGTCGGAAGGGAAAATTGCGCAGCTTGATGCCGCGCAATCATCATCATAAAAACGTATGACGTTATGCTTTTTTCGCCGTTGTATGCAACATATAGTTAACATCAACCCCCGGCGCCAGCTTGAAGGTATTAGTGAGCGGATTGTAATGCAGGCCGGTAATGTGCTGCTCTTTCAGAGAAGTCTGATCGATCCAGCCGATGAGCTCCGCCGGCTTGATGAACTTCTTAACGTCATGCGTACCTTTTGGCACCATTTTCATCACGTATTCCGCGCCGACCACGGCCATCAGCCAGGCTTTGCCGTTGCGGTTAATGGTCGAGAAGAAGACCTGGCCGCCGGGCTTCACCAGCCGCGCGCAGGCATGCACGACCGACTGTGGATCAGGGACGTGCTCGAGCATCTCCATACAGGTGACGACGTCGTACTGTTGGGCGTGCTTCGCCGCGTGCTCTTCGACGGTCTCCTGCACATACTCCACCTGAACGCCGCTCTCCAGCGCGTGCAGTTTTGCGACCTGCAGCGGCTCGAAGCCCATATCCAGACCGGTGACCGTTGCACCTTCGCGCGCCATGCTTTCGGCGAGGATGCCGCCGCCGCAGCCGACATCAAGCACTTTTTTGCCGAACAGGCCGCCGGAGCGTTCGGCAATATAGCCAAGGCGCAACGGGTTGATGCGATGCAGCGGTTTGAACTCGCCTTCTAAATCCCACCAGCGCGAGGCGACGGCTTCAAATTTGGCGATTTCATTGTGATCAACGTTGGGGGCCACCGACGGTTTTTCGGCATTCATGGGCGCTTTTACTCCTTTTCTGTTCTGACCTGCGAGTATATCAGCAGACTGCCACGAATAAACCGTATTGCTTTACCTCTATTACGACGGCTGTGTTATAATTTGCGACCTTTGAATCCGGGACACAGTAGAGGGATAGCGGTTAGATGAGCGACCTTGCGAGAGAAATTACACCGGTCAACATTGAGGAAGAGCTGAAAAGCTCGTATCTGGATTATGCGATGTCGGTCATTGTTGGCCGTGCGCTGCCGGATGTCCGAGATGGCCTGAAGCCGGTACACCGTCGCGTACTATACGCCATGAACGTATTGGGCAATGACTGGAACAAAGCCTATAAAAAATCAGCCCGTGTCGTTGGCGACGTAATCGGTAAATACCACCCGCATGGTGATACCGCCGTTTATGACACCATCGTACGTATGGCGCAGCCGTTCTCCTTGCGTTATATGCTGGTCGATGGCCAGGGTAACTTTGGTTCTGTCGATGGCGACTCCGCCGCAGCGATGCGTTATACGGAAATCCGTATGTCGAAGATCGCTCATGAGCTGATGGCCGATCTCGAAAAAGAGACGGTTGATTTCGTCGACAACTATGACGGCACGGAGAAAATCCCTGACGTCATGCCGACAAAAATCCCTAACCTGCTGGTGAACGGTTCTTCCGGTATCGCCGTAGGTATGGCGACCAACATTCCGCCGCATAACCTGACGGAAGTTATCAACGGCTGCCTGGCGTACGTTGATAACGAAGACATCAGCATTGAAGGGCTGATGGAACACATTCCGGGCCCGGACTTCCCGACCGCCGCTATCATTAACGGCCGTCGCGGTATTGAAGAGGCCTATCGTACCGGTCGCGGTAAAGTTTACATTCGCGCGCGCGCGGAAGTCGAAGCTGACGCGAAAACCGGTCGTGAAACCATCATCGTGCACGAAATTCCGTATCAGGTGAACAAAGCGCGCCTGATTGAGAAAATCGCCGAGCTGGTGAAAGAAAAACGCGTTGAAGGCATCAGCGCGCTGCGCGACGAATCTGACAAAGACGGTATGCGTATCGTTATCGAAGTGAAACGCGACGCGGTGGGTGAAGTGGTTCTTAACAACCTCTACTCCCAGACCCAACTGCAGGTTTCTTTCGGTATCAACATGGTTGCGCTGCACCACGGTCAGCCGAAGATCATGAACCTGAAAGACATCATTGCGGCGTTTGTTCGTCACCGCCGCGAGGTTGTCACTCGTCGTACTATTTTCGAACTGCGTAAAGCGCGCGACCGTGCGCATATCCTTGAAGCGCTGGCGATTGCGCTCGCTAACATCGATCCGATTATCGAATTGATTCGCCGCGCGCCGACGCCGGCGGAAGCAAAAGCGGGTTTAATCGCGCGTTCATGGGATCTGGGCAATGTCTCCGCGATGCTGGAGCGCGCCGGCGATAACGCCGCGCGTCCGGAGTGGCTGGAGCCAGAGTTCGGCGTGCGTGACGGCCAGTACTATCTGACCGAACAGCAGGCCCAGGCGATTCTGGATCTGCGTCTGCAGAAACTGACCGGTCTGGAGCATGAAAAACTGCTCGACGAGTACAAAGAGCTGCTGGATCAGATTGCCGAGCTGCTGCACATTCTGGGTAGCGCCGATCGTCTGATGGAAGTTATTCGCGAAGAGCTGGAGCTGGTTAAAGAACAGTTTGGCGATGCGCGTCGTACCGAAATCACCGCCAACAGCGCCGATATCAATATCGAAGACCTGATCAACCAGGAAGATGTTGTCGTGACCCTGTCGCACCAGGGCTATGTGAAATATCAGCCATTAACCGACTACGAAGCGCAGCGTCGTGGCGGTAAAGGCAAATCGGCAGCGCGTATTAAAGAAGAAGACTTTATCGACCGCCTGCTGGTGGCCAACACCCATGACACGATCCTCTGCTTCTCCAGCCGTGGTCGTTTGTACTGGATGAAGGTTTATCAGCTGCCGGAAGCCAGCCGCGGCGCGCGTGGTCGGCCGATCGTCAACCTGCTGCCGCTGGAAGCTGACGAGCGTATCACCGCTATCCTGCCGGTTCGCGAGTACGAAGAGGGCGTTAACGTCTTTATGGCGACCGCCAGCGGTACCGTGAAGAAAACGGCATTGACCGAGTTCAGCCGTCCGCGTTCTGCCGGTATCATTGCCGTCAATCTGAACGAAGGCGACGAACTGATCGGCGTCGATCTGACTTCTGGCCAGGACGAAGTGATGCTGTTCTCCGCCGCTGGTAAAGTGGTGCGCTTTAAAGAAGACGCCGTTCGCGCGATGGGCCGTACCGCAACCGGCGTACGCGGTATCAAGCTGGCAGGCGAAGATAGCGTAGTGTCGCTGATCATTCCTCGCGGCGAAGGCGCTATCCTGACCGTGACGCAAAACGGTTACGGCAAGCGTACTGCGGCAGCAGAGTATCCGACCAAGTCACGTGCGACGCAGGGCGTTATCTCTATTAAGGTCACCGAACGTAACGGTTCCGTGGTCGGCGCCGTGCAGGTCGATGATTGCGACCAGATCATGATGATCACCGATGCGGGTACCCTGGTGCGTACTCGCGTTTCTGAAGTGAGCATCGTGGGTCGTAATACTCAGGGCGTGATTCTGATCCGTACCGCGGAAGATGAAAATGTTGTTGGCCTGCAGCGCGTGGCTGAACCGGTTGACGACGAAGAACTGGATGCCATCGACGGCAGCGTAGCGGAAGGCGATGATGATATCGCGCCGGAAAACGATGCTGACGACGACATCGCCGAAGACGAAGAGTAATCGTCGCAGGTAAATGTTCTGAAAGGGCCGGGTATTATCCCGGCCCTTTTTGCATTAACATTGCGACAAAGCCCATTTACCGCTACTTTAACCCCATTCTGTTGAGCCCCTGACGACCGAGCATTGCCCCATTGAAATATCTTGCCTCGTTTCATACGACCTTAAAGGTTTCTCGTTACCTGTTCAGAGCGCTGGCGGTTCTGCTATGGATGCTGATTGCTTTTGTCTCCGTGTTTTATATCGTTAATGCGCTGCATGAACGGGAATCGGAAATTCGTCAGGAACTGAATCTTAACGCCGACCAGGCGCAGCGATATATCCAGCGGACTGCGGATGTCATTAAAGAGCTGAAGTACGTCGCAGGCAATCGTGCGGCGACCGGGAGCGAGGGCAGCGCGGCGCTGGCCAACAGCGGCAATATCACTATCCCCAATTTTGAACCGCTGTATCCGGATTCCGACTGCAGCGCAATGAGCGGCGCCTGGCGCAATTCGCTGCAATCGCTGGCGTGGTTCATGCGCTACTGGCGCGATAATTTCTCCGCCGCCTACGACCTGAACCGTATCTTTTTAATTGGCAGCGACAACCTCTGTATGGCTAACTTCGGCCTGCGCGATATGCCGCTGGAGCGCGATCAGGCGCTGAAGGTGTTGCATCAACGTATCGAACAATATCGCGATGCGCCGCAAAACGAGCGCGGCAATAACCTGTTCTGGATTAGCCAGGGCGTGCGTCCGGGCGTCGGCTATTTCTATGCCCTGACGCCAATCTATATGGCTAACCGCCTGCAGGCGATGCTCGGCGTCGAGCAGACTATCCGCATGGAGAGCTTCTTTACGCCAGGCAGCCTGCCGATGAGCGTGACGATCCTCGATGATAACGGCCAGCAGCTCATTTCCCTTGCCGGGCCGGATAACAGTATTAAACCGGAAACCCGCTGGATGCAGGAGCGGATGTGGTTTGGCTACAGCTCTGGTTTCCGCGAACTGGTGCTGAAAAAGAGCCTGCTGCCGTCATCGCTGAGTATTGTCTATTCGGTTTCCGTCGATCAGGTGCTCGAGCGCATCAGGATGCTGATCCTCAACGCTATCGTGCTGAATATCCTGACTGGCGCGATCCTGTTCGCGCTGGCGCGCATGTATGAACGGCGGATATTTATTCCGGCGGAAAACGACGCCCAGCGTCTGGAAGAGCATGAGCAGTTCAACCGTAAAATCGTCGCCTCCGCGCCGGTAGGGATCTGTATTCTGCGTACCCAGGACGGCACTAACATACTGAGTAACGAACTGGCGCATAACTATCTGAATATGCTGACTCACGAAGACCGCCAGCGGCTCACGCAGATTATCTGCGGCCAGCAGGTCAACTTCGTCGACGTGTTAACCAGCAACAACACCAACCTGCAGATTAGCTTTGTACACTCGCGCTATCGTAATGAAAACGTCGCGATATGCGTGCTGGTGGATGTTTCCGCCCGTGTGAAAATGGAAGAGTCGCTGCAGGAGATGGCCCAGGCGGCGGAACAGGCCAGCCAGTCGAAATCGATGTTCCTCGCCACCGTTAGCCACGAGTTGCGTACGCCGCTGTACGGCATTATTGGCAACCTCGATCTGCTGCAGACCAAAGCGTTGCCGAAGGGAGTCGATCGGCTGGTGACGGCGATGAATAACTCCTCCAGCCTGCTCTTGAAGATTATCAGCGATATTCTCGACTTCTCGAAGATTGAGTCAGAGCAGCTAAAAATCGAACCGCGAGAGTTCTCGCCGCGCGAGGTCATGAATCATATTTCGGCGAACTATTTACCGCTGGTGGTGCGCAAACAGCTGGGGCTGTACTGTTTCATCGAGCCGGATGTCCCGCAAACGATGATCGGCGACCCGATGCGTCTGCAGCAGGTTATTTCCAACCTGCTGAGTAACGCCATTAAATTTACCGATACCGGCTGTATCGTGTTGCACGTCCAGCGCGCCGGCGACTATCTGCAAATTAGCGTACGTGACACCGGCGAGGGGATCCCGGCGAAAGAGGTTGTGCGCCTGTTCGACCCGTTCTTCCAGGTCGGTACCGGAGTACAGCGTAATTTCCAGGGCACCGGCTTGGGGCTGGCTATCTGTGAAAAACTTATCAGCATGATGGATGGCGACATTGCCGTGGAAACTGAACCCGGCATGGGAAGCCGTTTCACTATTCGTATTCCGCTATACGGCATGCAGCCGATGCCGCCGCTGCTGGCCGATCGGCACAGCAACAGCACCTGTTGGCTGGCGATTCATAACACGTCACTGGCGCTTTTTGTCGAATCGCTGCTGCAATATCATGGCCTGACGGTACGTCAATTTGCTGGTCAGACGCCGGCTGCCGACGATATTTTATTAACCGATGATGAAGGCTATGAGGGTTGGCCGGGAAGCGCTGCGGTGATCTTCTGCCGCCGCCATATCGGCATTCCTGTTGAGCGCGCGCCGGGAGAGTGGCTACATAGCGTTACCACGCCGCATGAGCTCCTGCCATTACTGGGGCGTCTGCTGCATCTGGCGCTGGCGGCGGAAGAGAATGGTCCGGCGCTATCGGCCCATGACGCGCCAACGGCCAGCAATGACGACATGATGATTCTGGTGGTCGACGATCATCCGATTAACCGCCGCCTGTTGGCCGATCAGCTTGGCTCGCTGGGTTATCAATGCGTAACGGCCAATGATGGCATCGATGCGCTTAACGTCCTCAGTAAACAGCATATTGATATTGTTCTCAGCGATGTGAACATGCCCAATATGGATGGTTACCGTCTGACGCAGCGGATCCGTCAGCTGGAGATGACGTTACCGGTTATTGGCGTGACGGCTAACGCGCTGGCGGAAGAAAAACAGCGTTGTCTGGAATCGGGAATGGATAGCTGCCTGTCAAAACCGGTGACGCTGGATATCCTTAAGCACACGCTGGCCACCTATGCCGCACAGGTACGTAAAGCCAGAAAAACAAGCTGAGGCCGCACGGAATGGTGCTGAGAGCTCCCCGGCGCGCGATGCTCTCCGGGGTGGGAATAAAGTTTCAGAATGGCCCGGAAACGGCGGCTGGCCGCCATCCGGGAAAAGTGAATTACTCTTTATCCGTTGAGGTAAGAGAAACGGAAGAGAGGTAGTTCAGCAGTGCGATATCATTTTCGACACCCAGCTTCATCATTGCCGATTTCTTCTGGCTACTGATGGTTTTAATGCTGCGGTTCAGCTTTTTGGCGATCTCGGTGACCAGGAAGCCTTCAGCGAACAAACGCAGAACTTCACTCTCTTTCGGCGACAGGCGTTTGTCGCCATAACCGCCGGCGCTGATTTTTTCCAGCAGGCGGGAGACGCTTTCCGGAGTAAACTTTTTGCCTTTCTGCAGCGCGGCCAGCGCTTTCGGCAGATCGGTCGGCGCACCCTGCTTCAGTACGATCCCTTCAATATCGAGATCCAGTACTGCGCTGAGGATAGCCGGGTTGTTGTTCATGGTCAGAACGATAATCGACAGTTCAGGAAAATGGCGTTTGATGTATTTGATCAGGGTGATCCCATCGCCATATTTGTCGCCAGGCATCGACAAGTCGGTAATCAGGACGTGCGCGTCAAGTTTAGGAAGATTGTTAATCAGAGCTGTGGAATCTTCAAATTCGCCAACAACATTCACCCACTCGATCTGCTCAAGTGACTTACGAATGCCGAACAGTACGATCGGATGGTCATCGGCAATAATTACGTTCATATTGTTCATGTATTAGGCTACCTTGCTACAGCAAGCTCTTGACGTAACCGTCAATGTCGCTGATGTATTTTTCTATACCTTGAGCATCTCTTTCATGAATCAGATGCTCAAGCGCTTCACATAACTGCTTGCCGGGTATCAGATTAAGCATCGCAAACGCCCCTTTGAGGCGGTGAGCGGTCTGCGCCAGCGCAGCGAAATCGCTGATGGTTAATTCAGTATACAATCTCTGAACATCATCCGGAACAGTGTCGGCAAACAGCGCGTAATAACCGCTGGCATGGAGTTCAGCATTCCCTTCATTTCCAGTGGAGGCGGGCTGAATCTCTTCTTGCGCCAGCTGCTGCTCAATCAGCTGCAGGATAGCTTCCTGCATGGCAGTGCTGATATTAAAATTGACGCTCAACTGACCAGGGCCAATTTTGCGTATCCCAACCTCATCATCGCTTAAAAGCAAGCCTGAAGCAGTAAGATTAGACGGATTATCAGTTAAAAAGAGATCGTACTCTTGACTTGAGAGTCTTTCGTCCGGGGTGATGCAGCTCGCGCCCCAGCTCTCTAACTGGCGCGTCACGATGCGGCGTACTTCATTGGCGGTAATGTCAATCATTACGACTACATCGTCCAACAGGTGTTCGCCGGAGTCGCTCTCTTCCTCGCTTGCCGCCATTTTAAGGTGTAGCGAGTAGCGGGTGCCGAGCGATTCTCGCGCCTTAATATTAAGCTGCCCGCCAAGCTTGCGGGTTAAACGGTCGCATAACCAGAAGGTGAGGGCATTGGCCTTGCCGTACTGGTCGGCTTGCGTCTCGTTAAGGAACGGGAAGTGCATATTATCGATTTCATTAGCGCTTACGCCGTTGCCGGTATCAAGGATACGGAAAGTCAGCCGATCGTCGGCAGATTCATCTTTGCTCACCTCAAGGGTGATTTTACCGATAGAGGTAGTGGTGATCGCGTACTGAATCAGCAGTAATAGCGTGCGGCGCAGCGCGTCGCGATCGCCGTAGCGCTGCTCGTTGGCCGGCAGCGCGTTATTGATTAACAGCTGGAGTCCCTTGCGTTTTACCATTGGTAGGACTTCAGGAACTACTTCATCTATTAAGCCCTGAATGGAGAATAAGCCGGGTGTGGTTTTCCAGGCGTCGCTTTCCAGTAAGTTCGCCAACTGAATCTCATCGACCAGATGAACCAGTTCATCCGCGCGCTGCGCCAGTTTACGGCTCTCATTAATGCCGATGGCCGCCGCTTCATGCGCCAGCGCCTGCGCCGGTTCTTTCAGCGCGGCGCCGATGTTCTGCATAAAGGCGATACGCCCCTGCTGATTTTTTTCATACAGACGCTGGGCCTGTTTGAGCTTTTTGTTCACCAGTACTTCTCTGTCCTGGTCGCGAATAATCAGGATCTGCGTACGCGGAGCAACCTGGCTACGGTACTGGCGGATTTCATAAAGTTCATTATTGATCGTCGCCTGAATGACCCCTTGATGCTGATCGGCCATGTTGGTGATGTTCTGCAGGTTCAGATGAGGCAACAGATGATCGGCGATCGGGTTGCTGATAATAGTGCGATTGGCTTCCTGATCGTGCACCAACAGGCCCAGCGGCAGCAAAGAGACAATCTCTTCATTAATTGCGCGCTGAGCGCGAAGCTCGCTGTTGGCGGCGGTGGGTGCCGCGCTAACGCTGCCAGTATTACGGCGACCGCTATAGTGACGGAATGTGGTAAAGCCAAACAGGGTTAATGCCAGCAGACCAATGGTGAGCAGCAGCGGCAGTAAAATATTCTGCAGGGATTCCATCAGCAAAGTGCTGAACGGCACGACCCACACCAGCCGCATGCCGGTGGTATTGATGGCGGTAGTTATCTCAATACGCAGGCCATTGAAGCTGACGCTAACGTTATCAACGGCTTCTTTATCAGGGCTGTTGGCGGCATTCTGTGCCGGATCTGCCTCCAGACGGAAGCTATCCAACGACATGCTCGGGGGGATGAGGTCGTTAATCGGTAAATCGAAGGCCACCACCGTTGCCAGGTGGCCCGGTTGGTTAAAGGTGGTACGCAGCGTGAAGTAGTGGCCATTTTGCCAGGTCAAATGGCGCAGCGAAGAAAAGGTTTCCCGTTCGTCCAGCGTATTTGCCTGCAGCAGCATTTCGGCGCGGCGGGATTCCACCACGCTGCTAATCGTCGATTCTTTAAAACTCGAAGACAGATCTTTCAGCGGCAGGGTAGAGACCAGAATCAAGCTGTTATCCAGCCCGTTCAGATAATACATCGACCAGGGGATGGTTTCCGCGCCCCATAGAATATCGAGGTAATTAGAAATTTTCTGCGTCATCTCAAGCGTCGAGCTGTCATGAGATCCGAAAATCAGCGCCTCGGTTTTGCGCCGAGGCTTTTCCAGATAGTAGACATCCTGCTTTAGCCGGGTTTCCTGCAGCCCATCGCTTGAAGTACTGGAACTGGTGGCTGCGATATTGTCGTAAATCTGCCAGGTGGCGTAACGCCAGGTATCGATGCGTTTGTGCAACGCGTGGCTGATATCAACCACCTGGTAACTTCTGTCTTTTAGCCACGTATTGACCGAGCTTTGGATCATCACGCCCATCGTCGCGAGCAAGACGATAACCATCAAAATGAAGAAGCGGGTGATGTTGCCTGGGATCAGGGAGAATTTTTTTTGGGTCATCGCGTAGCAGAGCTGCTCAGTAGTGTTTGTAAACAAGATGTTGCGCCATAGTGACGGGCAGCACAACGAATACTGGCTGGAAGTATAAAGGCTAAAACGGGAAATCCATACAACAGATTGACGCTGAGGGATCTTTTAATGCTGAGATTTGTCTCAAAACCATAGCGACCACGAATATGTACAGTGGAATTGATCTTGTACAATTAACTGGCATTTGTTGCAGGTAAATAGCACGAAAAAACAAGAAATTGGCGAAATAGGCTAACTTTCATTCGGAATTGATTGATTAATAGTCGTTATTTTTTTATGCGATAGCACAGCATAATTAAAGATACGTAAAGAAGGGTAAAAAAAACCGGATGCGAGGCATCCGGTTGAAATAGGGGTAAACAGACATTCAGAACTGAATGACGGTAATAAATAAAGTTAATGATGATAGCGAGGATTATTTTAGTCTTCGGGGAAGATTTTGTTTTACCATTCAGTGCTATACATTTACATGCTTTCAATAATTTGATTTTAAAGATAAATATTATTTTTTTGATTTTTGATGCTTATTTTGGCGACCATTATCGTGCCTGAAAAGTTCCTTGATATTTACAAATTGAAACATCTTGTGCGCATTTTGAAACACCTTAGAAGTTTTCGTATCATATTCTTGTTGGATTATTCTGCATTTTGCAGCACAATGAATACAGCCGACTGATTAGAAGGGTAATCAGTAAGCAGTGGCAATAATAAAAGGCATATAACAAACAGAGGGTTAATAACATGAAAGTTAAAGTACTGTCCCTCCTGGTACCAGCACTGCTGGTAGCGGGCGCAGCAAATGCGGCTGAAATTTATAACAAAGACGGCAACAAATTAGATCTGTACGGTAAAATTGATGGTCTGCACTACTTCTCTGACGACAAGAGCGTAGACGGCGACCAGACCTACATGCGTATCGGCGTGAAAGGCGAAACCCAGATCAACGACCAGCTGACCGGTTACGGCCAGTGGGAATACAACGTTCAGGCTAACAACACCGAAGGTTCTGACAAGCAGTCCTGGACCCGTCTGGCATTCGCTGGTCTGAAATTCGGCGACGCGGGTTCTTTCGACTACGGTCGTAACTACGGCGTTGTATACGACGTGACTTCCTGGACCGACGTTCTGCCGGAATTCGGCGGCGACACCTACGGTTCCGACAACTTCCTGCAATCCCGTGCTAACGGCGTTGCTACCTACCGTAACTCTGACTTCTTCGGTCTGGTTGACGGCCTGAACTTTGCTCTGCAGTACCAGGGTAAAAACGGCAGCACCAGCGGTGAAGACATGACCAACAACGGTCGCGGCTTCCAGAAACAGAACGGCGAAGGCTACGGCACCTCCGTTACTTATGATATCTGGGACGGCATCAGCGCTGGTTTCGCGTACTCCCACTCTAAACGTACTGACGATCAGAACGTTAATGGTGTTATGGGTCACGGCGACGACGCTGAAACCTATACCGGTGGCCTGAAATACGACGCTAACAACGTATACCTGGCGACTCAGTACACCCAGACTTACAACGCAACTCGCACTGGCGACATCGGTTTTGCTGACAAAGCGCAGAACTTCGAAGTGGTTGCTCAGTACCAGTTCGATTTCGGCCTGCGTCCGTCCATCGCTTACCTGCAGTCTAAAGGTAAGGACCTGTCCATTCGTGGCACCGGTATCAACTATGGCGACCAGGATATCCTGAAATACGTTGACCTGGGCGCGACCTACTACTTCAACAAAAACATGTCCACCTACGTTGATTACAAAATCAACCTGCTGGACGACAACGACTTCACCCGCGCTGCCGGTATCTCTACCGACAACGTCGTTGCTCTGGGCCTGGTTTACCAGTTCTAAGCAAGCTGAAGTGTTGAAAAAGGCGCCTGTGGGCGCCTTTTTTTATGCCCGGTTTAACCTCGCTGGTATACTCTGGCTGCCTTTGTAACAGGAGCCCGTTTTCATGGATACCACCTTTTTCCGCGCCGCCTTTATCGGCCTCTGCGTTCTGCTTACCGGCTGTGATTCCGCGACATCCCCGGCCACGCCAAAATCCGCCGCCACCGTGCTCGATGGCAAAACGATGGGGACCTATTGGCGCGTTAGCGTCGTCGGGTTGGATCCGGCGAAAGCCGAAGATTTACGCCATAAAGTTCAGGCGCAGCTCGATGGTGACGATCTGCTGCTTTCGACCTGGAAAAACGACTCCGCGCTGATGCACTTCAATCATGCCGCCACTACCGAACCGTGGCCGGTGAACGAAGCGATGGCGGATATCGTCACTCTGTCGCTGCGTATTGGCGCCAAAACCGCCGGAGCGATGGATGTTACCGTCGGGCCGCTGGTCAATCTATGGGGATTTGGCCCGGATAAGCAACCGGTAAAAACGCCGACGGCGCAGCAAATCGCGGCGGCAAAAGCGCGTACCGGGCTGCAGCATTTGACGGTGATTAACCGCGCCGATCAACAGTATCTGCAAAAAGATATTGCCGATTTATTTGTCGATCTTTCCACGGTCGGCGAGGGCTATGCCGCCGATCATCTGGCGCGGCTGATGGAGCAGGAAGGAATTGCCCGCTATCTGGTATCGGTTGGCGGCGCGCTGGTCAGCCGCGGGATGAACGGTGACGATAAACCGTGGCGAGTGGCGATTCAAAAACCAACCGACCGCGAAAACGCCGTCCAGGCGATTGTCGATATCAACGGCCACGGCATCAGCACCTCCGGTAGCTATCGCAACTACTACGAGCTGGACGGCAAACGTATTTCTCACGTTATCGATCCGCAAACCGGGCACCCCATCAACCATAAGCTAGTTTCGGTGACGGTGATTGCGCCGACGGCGCTGGAAGCCGACGGTTGGGATACCGGGCTGATGGTATTAGGGCCGGAAAAAGCCCAACAGGTGGCACACGAGCAGGGGCTGGCGGTCTATATGATTGTCAAAGAGGGCGACGGCTTTAAGACCTGGATGTCGCCGCAGTTCCGCACCTTCCTGGTCGGCGAGCAGAATTAAAAAGCAAGAAGCGCAGTTTTTTAGATCGGAGCAAGGCGCAAAGTAAGGATACACTTACAGCAGGAGCCCGCTATGAAACCGATGATTGCCGATATGACTAACGATGACCGCCGCTGGCAGGCGGTCTGCGAACGTGACGCCAGCGCCGACGGGCAGTTTGTCTTCGCCGTGTTGACCACCGGCGTCTGCTGCCGTCCCTCGTGCCGTTCACGGCGCGCGCTACGGGAGAATGTCCGCTTTTATTCTGATGTCGAAGCGGCAAAGGCCGCCGGATATCGCCCCTGTAAACGCTGTCGGCCGGATAATCTCGACCCCGACCAACAGCGGGTCGAGAAGGTGGCCGCCGCCTGTCGCCTGCTGGAACAAGAGGCGCCAATCACCCTTGAGGCGCTGGCGCAGCAGCTGGCGGTCAGCCCGTTTCACTTCCATCGTATTTTTAAATCCGTCACCGGGCTTACGCCCAAGGCCTGGCAGCAGGCGTGGCGCGCGCGGCGCCTACGCGAAGCATTAAGCCAGGGCGAGAATGTCACCAGAGCGGCATTAGCTGCAGGCTTCCCCGATTCCGCCAGCTATTATCGCCAGGCAAACGAGACGCTGGGCATGACCGCCCGCCAGTTTAAACGCGGCGGCGAAGATGTGGTGATTCGCTGGGTTTGCAGCGATAGCGCCTCTGGCCGGTGCCTGGTGGCGTTCAGCGAACGTGGCGTATGCGCCGTGTTGCTGGGCGATGACGATAAGGCGTTATATGCGCAGCTGGCGAGCTTGTTTCCCGGCGCCCAATTACAGCCGGGTGATGACACGTTTACCGAACGCGTGGCGCAGGTGGTTGCCCATCTGGATAATCCGCAGCAGGCGGTGAATTTGCCGCTGGATATTCGCGGTACCGCTTTCCAGCAACGGGTGTGGCAAGCCTTGCGCCAGATCCCGCCAGGCGAAACCCGCAGCTACCGCGAGGTGGCGCACAGCATTGGTCAACCGCGTGCGGTCAGAGCGGTTGCCGGGGCCTGTGCGGCCAATAAACTGGCGATAGTCATTCCTTGCCATCGGGTAGTACGTGAGGGCGGGGCGCTTTCCGGCTATCGTTGGGGCAGCGAACGCAAAGCGCTGCTGCTGGCGCGCGAAGCAAAAATACGGGAGAAATAATGCTCGATCTGTTTGCCGATACGCCACCCTGGCAGGAGCCGCTGGCCCCCGGGGCGATGATGTTACGCCGTTTTGCCGTTCAGCGCGCGCCGGCGCTGCTGCAGGCCATCGCCGGAGTGGCCAGCGCTTCTCCGTTCCGCCAGATGGTGACCCCCGGTGGTTATACCATGTCGGTGGCTATGACCAACTGTGGCCAACTCGGCTGGACGACCGATATGCACGGCTATCTCTATGCGCCGGGCGATCCGTTGACCGGCGAACATTGGCCGCCGATGCCGCCGCTCTTTCAGCAACTGGCGGCGGAGGCAGCGCAGGAGGCGGGCTATGCGCATTTCTCCCCGGACGCCTGTCTGATTAACCGCTACCAGCCGGGCGCGAAGCTGTCGCTGCATCAGGATAAAGACGAGCGGGATTTGCGTGCGCCTATCGTTTCGGTGTCGCTGGGACTGCCGGCAGTGTTTCAGTTTGGCGGGCTGAAACGTAACGATCCGCTGCGTCGGCTGCTGCTGGAGCATGGCGATGTGGTGGTTTGGGGCGGCGAATCACGGCTCTTTTACCACGGCATCCAGCCGCTTAAACCGGGGGAGCACCCGCTGACCGGCGCCTGTCGTTATAACCTCACGTTTCGCCTCGCGGGAGGCCGGCAAAAACAAAAATAAGAATTATTCTTGCTGTCGTCGGCAAGCCGTTTAAACTGCTGGCTGTTTGCTTGTCCGGATCGTAGCTTATGGAATTACTTGTTCTTGTTTGGCGCCAGTACCGCTGGCCGTTCATTGCCGTCATGGCGCTGAGTTTGCTCAGCGCGGCGCTGGGTATCGGGCTTATCGCCTTTATTAACCTGCGCCTGATTTCCCTTGTGGATACCTCGCTCACCGTGCTGCCGGAGTTTCTCGGCCTGCTGCTGCTGTTGATGGCGGTCACGCTCGGCTCGCAGCTGGCGTTAACCACGCTTGGCCACCATTTCGTCTATCGCCTGCGCGGCGAATTTATTAAACGCATTCTCGACACCCAAATCGAAAAGATCGAAAAAATCGGCAGCGCTTCGCTGCTGGCGGGCTTAACCAGCGACGTGCGTAACATTACCATCGCCTTTGTGCGCCTGCCGGAGCTGGTGCAGGGGATTATCCTGACCTTCGGGTCCGCCGCCTACCTGGCTTTTCTGTCAGGTAAAATGATGCTGGTGACCGCGGTCTGGATGGCGGTCACCATCTGGGGCGGCTTTGTGTTGGTGGCGCGCGTCTATAAGCATATGGCGACGCTGCGCGAGACCGAAGATAAGCTGTATCATGATTATCAGACGGTGCTGGAAGGGCGCAAAGAGCTGACGCTGAACCGCGAACGCGCCGAATTTGTTTTTAATCAGCTGTATCTGCCGGATGCCCGCGATTATCGCCACCACATCATTCGCGCCGATACGTTCCACCTGAGCGCGGTGAACTGGTCGAATATCATGATGCTTGGCGCCATCGGTCTGGTGTTCTGGATGGCTAATGGCCTCGGGTGGGCCAATACCGCGGTGGCGGCGACCTATTCCCTGACGCTGCTATTCCTGCGTACGCCGCTGCTGTCGGCAGTGGGGGCGCTGCCGACCTTGCTCAGCGCCCAGGTGGCATTCAATAAACTGCATCAGTTCGCGCTGGCGCCTTACCGCCCCGGTTTCCCCGAGCCGCAGGCGCATCCGCACTGGCAGACTCTGGAGCTGCGCGACGTCTCGTTCCGCTACCCGGATAACAGTTTTGCCGTCGGGCCGATTAATCTGACTCTCAAACGCGGCGAACTGGTGTTTCTGATTGGCGGCAATGGCAGCGGCAAGTCGACGCTGGCGATGCTGCTGACCGGGCTGTATCAACCGCTCTCCGGGCAGATCCTGCTCGATGGTCAACCTCTGGCGACGGAAAAACCAGAAGATTACCGCAAGCTATTCTCGGCGGTATTTACCGATGTCTGGCTATTTGATCGTCTGTTAGGGCCAAAAGGCGAACGCGCCGATCCGGCGCTGGTCGCGAAGTGGCTGGCGTATCTGAAGATGGACCACAAGCTGCAGCTGGAAGAGGGGAAAATCCTCGATCTGAAGCTGTCTAAAGGGCAGAAAAAGCGTGTGGCGCTGCTGCTGGCGCTGGCCGAAGAGCGCGATATCATTTTGCTCGATGAGTGGGCCGCGGATCAGGATCCGCATTTCCGCCGCGAGTTTTATCAGGTGCTATTGCCGCTGATGCAGCAAATGGGGAAAACCGTGTTTGCCATCAGCCACGATGATCACTATTTCCAGCATGCCGATCGCCTGCTGGAGATGCGCAGCGGCAAGCTGAGCGAGCTCACCGGCGTTGAGCGCGAACTGGCGACCCGCGACGCGGTAGCACGTACTGCTTAACGTTTTTGCTGGTTACCCGATCGGGCGTTTTCGTCCGTTCGGGACATATTGCTGGTTTTTACAGCAGATAAATTGCTGGCGGTTATTATTTCCCCCTCCTCGCGCTATGCTTATGGCTGCGGCCATGCAGGTCGACTTCTATTCTCACAAGGATTGCCTGAGCGATGTCCGTTTTGCATAAAAAAAGCGCCCGATTACGCGATGAAGAACGCGCCCGCCTGATTTGGCTATTGAGCACTGATAAAGCCGTCACCTCCGCGCTGCTGGGGAAACTCACCCTCGCGGAGCGCTATGATGAAGGGACGCTGGCCGATGACCTGGCGGAAGTGGAAGTGCTGGTGTCGCATCTGCCGCCGCCGGATCTCGCCGATGCCCTGGAAGCGCTGCCTTATGACGCGCGTACCGCGCTGTGGGGGCTGGTTGCCGATGACAAGCGCGGCGAAGTGCTGCTGGAGGCGTCAGAGAGCGTATGGGGCGATCTCATCGACAAGATGAGCGACCACGACCTGATATTTGCCCTGCAATCGCTGGATATTGATGAACAGGTTTACCTGTTGCAGCACCTGCCGCGCGACTTAACCGGCCGCCTGCTGGCGACGCTGCCGCCGGATAAACGCGCGCGCATTCGCCAGATGATGCGCTACGCCGATAACACCGTCGGCGCGATCATGGAGTTTGAGGTGATTACCGTTCGCCCGGAAGCCACTCTGGCGGCGGTACAGCGCTATCTGCGCCGGTTGGGCAAAATGCCGGAAAACACCGATAAACTGTTCGTCACCACGCGCAATAAACTGCTGCTCGGCGAGCTGGAGCTGCAGACTATTCTGCTCAACGATGCGCAAAAGCGCGTTGGCGAGGTGATGGAAGGCGATCCGGTGACTTTCCAGCCGCAGGAAGAGGCGGAGAAAGTGGCGCGTACCTTCGAACGTGATGACTTACTGAGTGCTGCGGTGATTGATGCCGACGGCAAGCTGATGGGGCGTTTGACCATCGATGAAATCGTCGATGTGGTGTACGAAGAGACCGATAACGATCTGCGCCGGATGGGCGGTCTGAGCGAAGATGATGATGTTTTTGCGCCGGTAAGCAAAGCGGTGAAAACCCGCTGGGCGTGGCTGGCGGTGAACCTCTGTACGGCGTTTATCGCTTCACGGGTGATCGATGGCTTTGAACATACCATTTCTCAACTGGTGGCCCTGGCCTCGCTGATGCCGATCGTCGCCGGGATAGGCGGAAATACCGGCAATCAGACGATCACCATGATCGTCCGCGCGATGGCGCTGCAAAAGATCCAGCCGGGAAGTTTTACCTTCCTGATCCTACGCGAGATGGGGGTGGCGCTGATTAATGGCCTCGTATGGGGCGGGATTATGGGGGCTATCACCTGGTGGTTATACGATGACCCGCAGCTTGGCGGGGTGATGACGTTGGCGATGATGCTCAACCTGCTGATGGCGGCGATGATGGGGGTTATCATCCCGATGGTGATGGTCAAGCTGGGGCGCGATCCGGCGGTCGGCTCCAGCGTGATGATCACCGCGATTACCGACACCGGCGGGTTCTTTATTTTCCTTGGTCTGGCGACGCTGTTTCTGATGTAAGCTGCGCTTTTACGCGCAGGCGGCGAGGGATGAGCGCCATTGCGATAAGCCCCGCCAGTACGCCGATCGCCAGATTACTGGTCGTGACCGTCACGACGACGGTTGCCGCCATGACCAGCGTTTCCGGCCACGGATTGCGCGCCAGCGCGGTTGGGCGAATACTCTGCCAGCTGAAGGTTTTCACCGCCACAATCACCATGACCCCGGCCAGCACCGCCATTGGAATTTTGGCCATCACCTGGCTAAGCGCCGTCACCAGAAGCAGCAGTACCAGACCGGCCACTATCGTCGATAGGCGGCTACGCGCCTTGCCCATTTCCACGTTAACGATAGTCTGGCCGATCATCGCGCACCCGGCGATGCCGCCATAGCAGCCCGCGAGGATATTGGCGACTCCCAGTCCTGCGCTCTCACGCGACTTATTTGACGGCGTATGGGTGAGATCGTCAACCAGCTTTGCCGTCAACAGCGATTCCATCAGGCCGACAAAGGCGATACTCAGGGCGCAGGGCCAGATAATTTTCAAGGTGCTTAAATCCAGCGGCACCGCCAGCGCGTTGAAGCCCGGCAGACCGCCGCCCATAGCGCCTTCATCACCCACGGTTGGCAGCAACTGTCCGCTGGTGACGGTATAAACGGTGAGAAGGACGATAGCAATAAGCGGCGCCGGCACGGCTTTGATAAAACGCGGCGCCCACAGCACGATGAGCAGCGTCAGAACGAACAGGCCGACGATGAGCGGCTGCCTGCTCCAGAAATGGGGAACCTGGGCGAAAAAAATAAGAATGCCGAGCGCATTAACAAAACCGGTCATCACCGCTGGCGGGATAAAGCGCATTAACCGCGCCATACCGCAGACCCCAAACAAAATTTGAATAATACCAGCCAGAATGACAGCAGGCAGAATATACCCTACGCCATGCTGATGTACCATCGGGCCAATTACCAGGGCGACAGAACCTGCCGCCGCCGTCACCATCGCCGGACGCCCGCCGAGAACCGACATCGCCAGACAGAGCACCACTGAAGCAATCAGGCTGACCTGCGGGTCCACGCCGGCAATGACCGAAAATGAAATGACTTCAGGGATTAACGCCAGGGCAGTTAGCACGCCAGCGAGGGTCTCGCGTGTTATCAACGCCAGTGAGAGAGTGCGGGAAGTTGAGGGCATAAAAGTTCGCGGATGATAAAAAATTTGAAGGGAGAGAAGCCGCCGTTGGCGTGCGCTCCATCACAGAACGGGAGATGATAGCGCGGAAAGGGCCATCATACCAGTACAAAAAGTGATTTTGTGTACACATTTATTAAACATTTTTATAACAGATCTCAAAACTCAACTTAAAATTTAAACAATATTTAAATTTTTGAGTACAGGTGGTACCTTTGATCCCGAGAATCGTTTCACCTGCGCTAAATAAAAAAAGCGAGTAAAAGTAAGGCTCAAATCCGATGAAGAAAAAGATGGCCGTACCCAGCTCACAGGCGGTTGGTTCCAATACAAATCGGACCAACACCCGCCATGAGCAAGAGACGGATGTATTGTTGATTGGCGGCGGTATCATGAGCGCCACGTTGGGAACCTGGCTGCAGGAACTGGAGCCGGATTGGTCTATTACCATGGTCGAGCAGATGACCAGCGTTGCCGAGGAAAGCTCGAACGGCTGGAACAATGCGGGTACCGGCCATGCGGCGTTGATGGAGCTCAACTACACGCCGCAAACCGCCAATGGGATCAATATCGACAAAGCGGTCGATATCAATGAGTCCTTCCATATTTCTCGTCAGTTTTGGGCCCACCAGGTGACCCGCGGCATCCTGACTAAGCCGAAATCCTTTATTAACAGCGTGCCGCACATGAGCTTTGTGTGGGGCGAAGACAACGTTAACTTCCTGCGCGCGCGCTACGCGGCGCTGCAGCAGAGCGAACTGTTCCGCGGTATTCGTTATTCTGAAGATCATCAGCAGATCAAAGAGTGGGCGCCGCTGGTGATGGAAGGGCGCGATCCGCAGCAAAAAGTCGCGGCAACGCGTACCGAAATGGGTACCGACGTTAACTACGGCGAGATCACTCGCCAGCTGATCGCCGGGCTACAGAAGCATGATAACTTCTCTCTCCAGTTGGGTACCGTCGTTCGCCGCTTTAAGCGCAATGCGGACAACAGCTGGACGGTGACGCTGGCGGATGCCAACAATCGTCACCAGAAGCGGACGATCAAAACCAAATTCATCTTTATTGGCGCGGGCGGCGCTGCCCTGACGCTGCTGCAGGAAACCGGCATTCCGCAGGCGAAAGAGTATGCGGGCTTCCCGGTTGGTGGACAGTTCCTGGTGTGTGAGAACCCGGAAGTGGTTAATCATCACCTGGCGAAAGTCTATGGCCAGGCGGAAGTTGGCGCGCCGCCGATGTCGGTGCCGCATATCGACACCCGTATTATCGACGGCAAACGCGTGGTGCTGTTCGGGCCGTTCGCGACCTTCTCGACCCGCTTCCTGAAAAACGGCTCCCTTTGGGATCTGCTGGCCTCGACGAATACCTCGAATATTCTGCCGATGCTTAACGTCGGGATGGATAACTTCGACCTGGTGAAATATCTGATTAGCCAGGTATTGCAGAAAGATAAAGATCGTCATGCCGCACTGTGCGAGTACTACCCGGAAGCGCGCAAAGAGGACTGGCGCCTGTGGCAGGCCGGTCAGCGTGTACAGATTATCAAACGTGATAAGAAGATGGGCGGCGTGTTGCGCCTTGGCACCGAAGTGGTGTGCGATGATGAAGGCACCGTAGCCGCGCTGCTGGGCGCTTCTCCTGGCGCGTCGACGGCGGCGCCGATCATGGTGCAGCTGTTGGAGAAAGTCTTCAAAGACAAAGTACAGACGCCGGCCTGGCAGGCGAAGATGAAAGAGATCGTGCCGAGCTACGGCATGCGTCTGGATGGTAATCCGGCCGCTATTGAGCAGGCGCTGGCGTGGACCAGTGAAGTGCTGGGGCTACACTACGAGCCGACGACCGCGGCAGACGACGTGCCGCAGGCTGAACTCAAGCCGCTGACCGGCGGCAAACCGATGGCGGATATCGCGCTATAACAAAAACGGCAGCCCGAGGGCTGCCGTTTTGTATTACCGCTGGCGATTAACGCTCCACGGCATTACCGATAGTTTCTTCGGCTTTCCAGATGCGGTATTTCACTTCAACGTTGGCCGGAGTATAAACCACGATCGGCAGCTTGCTGTTGTAGCGCAGCATGGCTGCATCGCCGAGACCCGCGGTAACAAATTTCTTCTCTTTCTTACCGTCCGGGCAGGCCATCATGGTGGAAACCGGGGACGTCAGCTTATCAAAGACATAGTAGTCATAGCCCCAGCCTTCCAGCGTTTTGCTTTCCAGTTGACCGCCGAGGCGGTGATGGTTGCAGTCGACTTCCAGCGTCTGGCCAATCATCAGTTCAACTTTTAACGCGGATTCATCCTGCTGCTGCGGCAGCTGAATCACCTGACGCTTCATCCCTTTTTCCGCTTTCGGATAGGGGGCGACTTTCTCCAACGGCTGCTCAGCGGCTAACGCGCTGGTGGAAACACAGGCAACGGCCAGCAGAGAAACAGCAAGCGTAGCGATTTTTTTCACGGTTGATCATCCTTTATTATCGTTACTAACCAATACAGACTAACATCATTGCCCTGAATGGTAAGAGTTATTTACCATTATTTTCAATATGAATAGTGAAATGCACTAGTAAAGTGAAGCGTGCGCCAGCTATTCATCGCGGCTGTTTTTGGCTTCTTCAATAAACTCTTCGTCCAGTAAGTCGGCGTTCCCGGCGTGTTCACGCCCCGATAACAGGTTCCAGCAGGCAATAAACAAGGCGGCAATCAGCGGGCCAATGACGAAACCGTTGATACCGTAGATTTCCATGCCGCCAAGAGTGGCAATCAGGATCAGGTAATCCGGCATTTTGGTATCTTTTCCCACCAGCAGCGGACGCAGAATGTTATCCACCAGGCCGATGACAATGACGAAGAAACCGACAATAAACGCCCCTTGCCACAATTGCCCGGTGGCGAACAGATAAATCGCCGCCGGCACCCAGATAATGGCGGAGCCCACCGCCGGGATGAGCGACAGAAAGGCCATTAAAGCGCCCCATAGAATGCTGCCATCAAGACCGACGATCCAGAATGCAAAGCCGCCGAGCGCCCCCTGTGCCAGCGCGACGGCGACGGTACCTTTAACCGTCGCCCGCGCGACGGCGGCGAATTTGGCAAACAGGTGCTGTTTGACATAATTGGATAGCGGCAAAGATTCAAGGATTAACAGCACCAGATAAGGGCCGTCTTTCAGCAGGAAGAACAGCAGGTATAACATAATGCCGAAGCTGACGGTAAAGCCGAACGTCCCTTTACCGATCAGGAAGGCGCTACCGGCCAGATATTGTCCACCTTTCAGGGCGGCATCGGATAGTTGCTGCTGAATCTGTTCCGCGCTGTCGAGATTGTGCTCTGAGAGGAAACTTCTGGCCCAGCTCGGGAGATGGGCAAACAGGTTGGCGACCACCGTCGGAAACTGGGTGTCATTATGCTGTAGCTTGGTGTAGACCACGTTCAGCTCGAAGGCTAGCGACGAAATGATAATCGCCAACGGGGTGAAAACAATAAGACAGATAATGACGACGGTCAGGAGCGCCGCGATGCCGTTGCGTTCACCGATGCGCGTACGGATATTGTTTTTTATCGGATTAAATATCACCGCCAGGATAGCGGCCCACAGGATAGCGGAATAGTAAGGGGAGAGTACGTCAAAAAAGGCCAGGGTAACGATCAGTAAAATAAGGATAAAAAATCCTTTGGGAAGTCCTTTAACTCTCATTGGGTCCGCTCCAGATGATAACGAATACAGTCGAATAATAGATGGAATTTAACAATTTGCCATCAGGATAATCGCAGTCTTAGCGGGAAGGGGAGTACAAACATTAAAAAGATGTGCTACAAGACGACATGATCATGTGTGGCGATCCGTCCGTGCAATTTAAATCATACATTTTTTCGTCAGGTGATAGGCTTGGGTTTATCTAACTATTTGAGGTATGGCCGAAAGTGAATATTTCCGAGATCTACGAGTGGCGCAAGAATAGCTACCTGGTCAGTACAGACAGAGAAAAACTGGATGTTAAGGCTATCCATCGGTATCTGACAAGGTCGACCTGGGCCAAGGGTATCAATCTGGACACTGTCGCTACATCAATTGAAAACAGCCTTAATTTCGGCATTTATCATCATGATACTCAGATAGGCTTCGCTCGCCTGATTACGGATTTTGCTACATTTGCCTATCTTTGTGATGTGTATGTGCTCGAAGAATATCAGGGAGAAGGGCTTGGAAGGTGGATGATGGAATGTTTGCATAATCATCCTTTATTTGAACAGCTTCGCAGAATTATGTTATTCACCACCACCGCGCCCTGGCTTTACGAAAAGTTCGGCTACCAGCCAGTAAACCAGGAAAATTACGCCTGGACTATTACCAGGCCTGATATTTATACCAAGGGATAAAATCTGTCTGACAAACACTCATATTCAGGTGCTTGTTGGCTTGTTTCCTGATGTATCTACTCTTGACGCGAAGCGGGCGTGCAGGAAATCACCATACCCAGTGGCGATATCCCACTCACGATTCCAATTCAGCAATCGCCAGTTCGGCAATTTTTATTGTTATTGAAGTCGTTTCGTTACTTGAGAGTGACCAGGCGGTTGAAAGACCGCACCATGCAATTATCCATTTGAGCAGGCGCTCTTTATCCATGTCTGCCATCCTGGTAACGATGCTTAGACGCTGTTTAAAGGTCTCTGGTACAGTCGCAACAGCAGGTACCGGATAACCAAGATCCGGATTAGTAAAAATATTAGCAAAGTCGAATCCCCGTTCACCTATCAGCCCTTTGGGATCAATGGCTAACCAACCGGACGTTTCAAAATCAAGCACGTTACCGTGATGTAAGTCGCCATGTAATACAACCACATCTCGTGGAGAAGAAAGCAACTCTTCTGAAATTTCTGCGCAACGTGTCAGGATACCGCCATACTGCAAGGCGGCTGGTTTTAGAGGATAAAACCATTCACGCAGGGAGGTTAGCCGGGGGAATGGTCTTTTGGCGAATGAATGAAGCCGGTTCGCAGTCATACATAAAATACGACAAGCGATATCATCCTTATCTCCACGAGACATTGCTGATAAAGACGCGGAACCTGTGGCTCTTGAGAGAAGAATTGCTTCCTTTTCATGTGCAATCACATGGGCAGCGCCGTTCCCTTCCCACCATACCATGAGTGCATTACCGGTTTGTTCGTCAGTATCATCAGTGACTTTTAACATGGCTTTAATACCATGCGTTGCTGTTTTGACCGGATACAACTGTGACGTATGAGTGACAAATGGGGTGCCATCAGGAATGAGATTCCAGCAATTTAGCCAGGGTGTTAACTTGAACATATCCATAAAGCGGTCTTTAACATCCTTGCAATCAACGTTTAGACAACGTCCGTTTCGGGTAAATCAATGATAACCAGTATACCAAAGCTGCCCGTATCTACCGTATGAGGAATGCCAGCTTTTGCCACATAAAGCTGGCCAGACGATACAGTGATTTTTTCTCCCTTCACACTCAGCTCCAGTTGTCCATTAATGACCAGTAACCCCTCGTCATACTCATGTACTTCTTCAGCTACTGAGCGTTCATCCATTCGTACAACTTTAAGATTTGCAGTGCCAATACGGCCTAATACATGAGAGTGCCAGGCTTCAGGTAATGCATGCGCTTCGGTTCTGAGGTCATAAAGCGACATAACGTCATTCCTTTCGATGTGCGTTTATTGCTCTTATGCCATATAAGTTTCCTGCCGTCATATAACAAATATGGGAAAACAAGTTGAGTAAGAAGTGTATATTTACTGAGTTGAATTTCCGCTGAGCGAGGGGCGGATGTCCTGCTTCATCATGATGGGCAGGGGGAGTTACAGGCGGCGGTTACGCGGTGAATGATCTATAGAGAAAGGCCGGGCAGGGAGACACGTTTCAGGTCTGGAGTGAAGGAAGGATCGAGTTTTTCGACGGGGTTTCCCCCCTGCGAAAAACAGGCACAAAAAAACCAGCCATAAGAGGCTGGTTTTTCGAAGGTTTTTGGTCGGCACGAGAGGATTTGAACCTCCGACCCCCGACACCCCATGACGGTGCGCTACCAGGCTGCGCTACGTGCCGACGCGTGGAGGATAATATTACCCGTTCCCCCATCGAATGCAAGCGACCGACAACTGATTGATTCAAAATTAATCAATCAGTTAGCGATAAAGCGTTTTTCATCCGTCAGCACCTGCAGCAGCAGGCTGAGCTGTGGTTTTTGGTCTTTCACCTTCTCGCCGTTACTGTTCCAGGTGTGATAGGTGCCGTTGTGGTCGAGCACCACAGTCATCGTTGGCGTGGTAATCGCCAGAGTATCGCTATTGGCCGCGGTGACCCAGCTGCGGCGGCGCGCCGGGCTAAACAGGTCTTCGCCCTGCGAATATTCATTCGCTGGCGTCGACACGTGCAGCAGACGCTGCATCAGCGTCGTCATCACATCTTTGTTATCCGTGAGCGTGGCGATCTCCTGCGCTGGGGTTCCCGGCCAGTGAATAACCAGCGGCACCTGCAGATTGCCCCGTGACCAGTCGAATTTACCCTGCTTGTTATCCAGCGGCATGCCGTGCCCGGCGGTAATAATCACCACCGTATTATCCAGTTTGCCCGCTTTGCGCAGCGCGTCGAGCACACGGCCAATTTGCGTATCGACGTCGCCTGCGGCGCGGCCATAGGTGCGCGCAAAATTCTGCTGCTGGCTGTTATCAATATTAGTGCCGTTCAGCGATACCCACGAGAACCAGCGGTTCTCATCCTGGGCGTAGCGATCCAGCCAGCCGATCCATTGGTCTGCCGTTTGCTCGTCACTTTGCGTTTTGGCCGCCGGCAGCGAGAAGTCCGACAGCAGCGCCTGACGATAGAGCGGACTGCTGAAACCGTCTGATGAGAACAGGCCCAACTGGTAGCCCTGTTGGTTGAGGGCGGTAATCAGCGCCGCCGGGATACGCGCCGAGAGCACGCCATCCATATAACCCGGCGATATGCCGTAGAACAGGCCGAACATTCCGCTATCGGTACTATTACCGGAGCTCATATGCTGACTAAAGTTGACGCTCTCTTTTGCAAAAGCAGCCAGCTGCGGCATATTTTTCTCGAAGCGTGAATAGTTGAGGTTATCCACGGTAATGAGCAACACGTTGTAGCCCGTGCCGAGGTCTCGATAGCGTAGATCGCTCAGCGGATACTGCACCGAAACCGCTTCCGGCGCGCCTTGTTCAACCAGACGGCGCTGGTAATCCTGAGCGTCGAGCAGGCCATGCTTCTCAAGGAAGCGGCGAGCGGTCATCGGATAAGAGAGCGGCAAGTTGGCCCGCTGCATGGTGATCGGGCGATAGAAGTTAGCATCCGCCCAGATATAAATCAGGTGGCTGCTGATAAATGAAATAAAGAAAAACCAGGCGACGGGGCGCGCGTAGTGACGGCGGCGCGTCAGGCTGCGCAGCTTTTGCCAGCTCCAGGTGGCGAAGAGCATCTCGATCAGGAAGATGATCGGTACGCTGATAAACATCAGCTGCCAGTCGCGAGCCATCTCGTTCTGGTCGGGGTTAATCACCAGTTCCCAGACGACGGGGTTTAAGTGCAGGTGGAAGCGAGTGAAGACTTCGCTATCGATCAGCAGCAGCGTCATCCCGGCGGTGGCGAAGATGACCGACAGGAAGCGCATAAGCCGCTGCGAGCCGACGATAAAGGTCAGCGGGAAGAGAATCAGTACATAGCTGGTGAACACCAGAAAACTGAAATGACCAACGAGGCTGACATACGAGAAAACCCGCCCGGCAAGCGTCGTTGGCCAGTCGGCGACAAAAAGATAGCGGCTGCCGAGCGCCATGGCCAACAACATGTTGAACAGGGCGAACCAGTGTCCCCAACTGACCATCTGGGAGACTTTTTCTCGGTAGGGCTGACGTAGAGTCACCATATACTGTTGTTCGTTATCCTTAGTGCGCGGGATCGTCGTTAATGGACGATTGCAGCGCCTGGGCGAAAGAACGGGCGATTGCCTGACGCTGCGCCGGCGCGACGCTACTGTTAATCAGGTTGGTCACCATATTGCCCAGCACCATCAGTGACAGGTCAACCGGCGCTTTGTGTGTTTCCAGGACGTTCGTCAGCTCGCTGAGCAGCTGCTCGACCTGTTCATCGCTATAGCGGGATATTTGTGGCATAAACTCAAAATCTGTTTGTTCGTGAAAGGGCAACATATTACCGTAGCAGCAGCATTTTTTCCGCATTTTTTCGCCACGGCGTAAAAGCGCCCAGCAACGCGAGTCTCAAGCGTGAAACAGACATCTGCCGGTTGCGTCATCGTCCCGGTGGTGGTTGAATACCGCCCGGTCTAAAAGGAGAGTTTAACATGAGTCTGGATATCGACCAGATTGCCCTGCATCAGTTGATCAAACGTGATGAACAGAATCTGGAACTGGTGCTGCGCGAGTCGCTGCTGGAACCAAATGCCACTGTCGTGGAAATGATGGCTGAACTGCATCGTGTCTACAGCGCAAAAAGCAAAGCCTATGGCCTCTTTAATGAAGAGAGCGAGCTGGCGCAAGCGTTGCGTTTACAGCGTCAGGGTGAAGAAGAATTTCTTCCTTTCAGCCGTGCGGCAACCGGTCGCCTGCGCGATGAGCTGGCGAAGTATCCGTTTGCCGAAGGCGGCATTGTGCTGTTCTGTCAGTATCGTTATCTGGCGGTCGAGTATCTGCTGGTGGCGGTGCTCAATAATCTGAGCAGCATGCGCGTTAACGAAGAGCTGGATATCAGTTCCACGCATTACCTCGATATCAACCATGCCGACATCGTGGCGCGTATCGATCTGACCGAGTGGGAAACCAATCCCGAATCGACCCGTTACCTGACCTTCCTGAAAGGGCGGGTGGGGCGTAAAGTCGCTGATTTCTTCATGGACTTCCTCGGCGCCAGCGAAGGGCTCAACGCCAAAGCGCAGAACCGCGGTCTGCTGCAGGCGGTGGATGATTTCGCCGCTGACGCGCAGCTGGATAAATCCGAGCGCCAGAACGTGCGCCAGCAGGTGTACGCCTACTGTAACGAACAGCTGCAGGCGGGCGAAGAGATCGAGCTGGAGTCGCTGTCTAAAGAGCTCTCCGGCGTCAGCGAAAAGAGTTTCCAGGAGTTTACCGCTGAACAGGGTTATGAGCTGGAAGAGAGCTTCCCGGCGGACCGCAGTACGCTGCGCCAGCTGACCAAATTTGCCGGTAGCGGCGGCGGTTTGACCATTAACTTTGATGCGATGCTGTTAGGCGAGCGCGTATTCTGGGATCCGGCAACGGATACGCTGACCATCAAAGGTACGCCGCCGAACCTGCGCGATCAGCTGCAGCGCCGTACTTCTGGCGGTAATTAATCCCTGCAGCTTATCCCGGCGGAACATGATGCCGCCGGGTTAACCTTCTACCTGAATAATCCCGACGCCGCTTTGTTTAAGCTTCTGGCGTAACGTGTCATCCAGTTCGCTGTCGATAACCACTGTGCTGGCAAGATTAAGCTCGCCGATGGCAAATGCGGAGGCGGAGTTAATTTTCTCGGCAGAGGCCATCACCACGGTTTCTGCGGCTCTGGCCGCCAGCGCGCGCTTGATGCCCGCCTCTTCATAATCACCGGTGGTAAAGCCCACCCGCGGGTGCACACCCGTTACTCCCATAAAGAACAGATCGGCATTAATCCGCGCCATCGCCGCCAGCGTCTCGGCGCCGACCGTGACTACCGAATGTTTAAACATTGTGCCGCCGAGCAGGATCACGTCGATCAGCGGATGCTCGACCAGCGCCACGGCGATCCCTGGACTGTGCGTCACCACGGTACAAGCAAGGTCGGCGGGTAGCGCGGCGATCATCGCCGTGGTGGTGGTGCCGCCGTCGACGATGACCACCTGTCCTGGCTGGATAAGCGCCGCCGCCCGGCGGGCTATCGCCTGTTTGGAAGCCATCTGCACGCTTTTTCTGCTTTCGATTGGCGCGATAGCGGCGGATACCGGCAGCGCGCCGCCGTGGACCCGTTGCAGTTTACCTTCCGCCGCCAGTTCGCGCAGATCGCGACGAATGGAGTCTTCGGAGACTTTAAAGCGCTGGCTTAACTCTCCCGACATCACCTGTTTTTCTGCGGCAAGGAGCTGCAGGATGTGCTGTTTTCTCTGGCTGGCGAGCATGTTGTTCACTTCACGATTGATCTTGTTTATGCACGATTATGCATGTTATGTTGCCCGCTGTCACCTTAGAAGGGGAAAAACATGCATGTAGACGCACCGCGCGTTCGCCACGTTCGCGAAACGCTCTTGTCAGATAACTGGTACACGCTGAAAAAATATACCTTCGAACTGCTGCGTCGTGATGGACGCTGGCAGGAGCAGAGCCGGGAAGCCTACGACCGCGGCAACGGCGCGGTTATTCTGCTCTACAATCGCCACAAGCAGAGCGTGGTGCTCATCCGCCAGTTTCGTTTTCCGGTGTGGATCAACGGTCACGACGGTTTTTTGATCGAGGCCGCCGCGGGGTTACTGGATAACGCCTCGCCGGAAGAACGCATTATCGCCGAAGCGGAAGAGGAGACCGGTTTTCGCGTCACCCGTATTGAACCGGTATTCACCGCGTTTATGAGTCCGGGGTCGGTGACCGAGAAGCTGTACTTCTTTATTGCTGAATACTCCGCGGACGATCGCCGTGGCGATGGCGGCGGGCTGGCGGCGGAAGGAGAGGATATTGAAGTGCTGGAGTGGCCGCTGGCGCGGGCGTTACGGGCCATTCGCGAGGGCGAAATCGTGGATGCGAAAACCATTATGCTGCTGCAGCACCTGGCGTTAAATGCCGACACGCTCCTTGCCGGTTAAGCGGCAAGGAGCCGGCAAGATTAGCGCAATTCGCGGGCAATGGCGCTGTACATCAGCGCCGCTTCCAGCGGTTGCGCGTTAAAGGACGGTTCCGCCTGTGGCCAGGTTGACCACTGCACGATCACCAGATGTTCCGCACGGTTGACCATTATCACCTGGCCGTAGATCCCCAGCGCCCACAGCGAGCCTTTGAGCCCTTCCTGCGGCGTCGGCTGCACGTTTTGCGCATTGGCCGGAATGGCGTTATTCCACCATTGATAGCCGTAGATACCTTCCGGATGCGCTGCTGAAACCGAGTTCAGCGCTTTTGTCCAGCTCGCGGCTTGATCGAACCAGCCTGCGGGCACCAGCTGTTCACCGTTGCTCAGGCGGCCATCGCGGGCGACAAACTCGCCAAAGCGTCCCCAGTCTTCGAGGGTGGCGTTAAAGCCGTGGGCGCCGACATCATGTTGTCCTTTTTTGTAGGCGTGCCACACGCCATCGTGGGCCATGCCCGCAGGCTGCCACAGTGATTGTTCAAGCCAGGCGGCCAGCGACATACCGGTTGCGCGTTCCAGCACATCGCCCAGCAGCCAGGCGCCGCCGGAAGAGTAGGACCACTGCTCGCCTGCCGGGTGTTTGCGCGACAGCGTCGACACAATTTTACGCACGCAATCATAGGCGCCGGGCTGCGCTTCACACTGGGTCAGGCGGGCGAAGTGCGACTGTGGATTGGTGTAATCTTCATTCCATTCCACGCCGCTGGTATGTTGAATGAGCTGCTTGAGCGTCACGCCATCCCAGGCGGTGCCTTTCAGTTCGGGTTCATAAACGGTAATCAGGTCATCAAGGGAGTGGATTTTACCCTGTTGAATAGCGATACCGACCAGCGTCGAGACGACCGATTTACCCACCGAGCGCGAGGTCCACAGCGTGGTGTCGGTATTACCTTCGGCGAGATATTTCCAGGCGACTTTGCCATCTTTCAGCACCAGCATACCGCTGACGTTTTCGCGCTTCAGGTAATCTTGCAAATTCCAGGTGTGGCCGTTGAGCGTGTAGCGGGCATCGGTCAGCTGTTTTTTTGCGCGCTCCAGCGGGACCGAGTCGCCGTGACGGAAAACATCGCCAGCATAGTTGCGATAGTCATTACGAAAGCCAACGACGCGTGACGCCTGATCCCAGGTGAGCATGTCTTTGGCCGCGGGTAGCGTTTGATCGTAAGGCGTGGGGCAGACATCCAGCGTCAGGCCGCCGCAGTTTTGCGCCATTGCCGCCGCCGGTAGCGCCGCCAAAATTAACGCCAGAGCCAGTGGTTTTCTTATCATTTTCATTTCCTCGTTTGCCATAGATTCGCATCGCAGTATATAAACCGGCGCGCGGCGGCTAAAATCATTCTATGGGGGATTTTCCCCTGAAAGGGAGAGAAGGATGAAAACCCTGCAGTATTCATTTGCACAGATTGAAGCCTTCGCGACGATTGCTGAGACCGGCAGCCTGTCGCGGGCGGCGATTCGTTTAGGGAAAGACCGTACGACGCTTCGCGATCTGCTGGATTACCTGGAAGATGCGTTGGGCTACCGGTTATTCAGCCGTGAAGGGCGTAGCCTGACTTTAACGGCCGAGGGAGAGCAGCTTTTTCGCCAGGCGCACCTGTTGTTGCGACAGGCGCAGGCTTTCGAGTCTTTTGCGCAAACGCTGCCGCAAACGGCCTGGCAGGAGTTACGCCTGGTGTACGATCCGTTCGTGCCGCGTGAATTTCTCTGTTTGCTGGCCGATACGCTTGCCCGGCGGCAGATCCGTTTAAGCTGCTGGAGCGCTTCGCGTCGCGAAGCCGAGCAGGCGTTGAGCGATGACGTCGCGGATATGGCCATTTGCCAGGCTAACAATCGTACGCTGGGTAGCGAAATGGAGTGGCGGGCGCTGGGTACCGTTGATTTACGCTTTTACGCCGCGCAGCGGTTGTTCGCTGATGCCGCAAGGCCGCTGACGTTGCTGAATTTATCGCTCACCCCGCAGTTAGTCATGCACCGGCGCAGCGACGATCAAATCGCCCGCCGGTTGCAGATATCCGGCCATACGCTGTATATGAATGAAATCACCATGTTGCGCCACGCAATGGAGCAGGGGCAGGGCTGGGGTTTTTTACCCGACCATTTACGGCCCGACGAGTGGCAGGGGGTTGCTGAAATAGCCACCGAGGTCGGTAATCAGGGGCTTAACGTTACCATGGTGATGCTGTGGCTGCCGGGAATGAATAAACACCGCGCGCTGGGAGAGATTGTTGACGACGCGCCAGGGTTATGGCGGCGCAGATAACAAAACGCCCCGGGTCAGAAGACACCAGGGCGTTTGCCATACAACTTGCTATCGGCGATTAAGCGCGAACGAAGTCGATGTGGGTCAGTTTCGGCTTGAACGCGTGACGCTGAACAGCCTGAACTTTAACTTTCTCTTCTTTGCCATCGACAACCAGGGTCAGAACTTCGCCGTAGAACTCAGCTTTATCCTGCATGTTCCACAGTTTGTCGTGGTCCAGTTCGATAGCAACCGGAGCAGCTTCGCCACCGTAGATGATTGCCGGGAACTTGTTAGCTGCGCGCAGGCGGCGGCTCGCACCCTTACCCTGCTCTTTACGTACTTCTGCGTTGATAGTAAACATTGATGTCTCTCTATATATAAAGCCTGCAACAGGCGACCCAGCAGCAGGCAGATTATCTGCTTTGCGAATGCAAAAGCGGGCGGCATTATAGCCGCCTATCGGCACAGCGGCAATCAAAACCTCAGTTTTTGGCGGATTAACGCAGCTCATTGGCGCGACGGAAACGGCCCTGATAATCGAACACTTTTTCCCGCACCTGCCAGTATTGCCCCTTCATCCGGGCGACGACAAAGTCCGGATGGCGCAGCAGCGCCTGCTGGGCAATGATGTCTGCCGGAGTTATCCAGCGTAGCGGCACGCCCGGAGTACGGGTATGCGGGCGGATAAACAACTGCTCAAAGGCGGTACGCTGCGCGGGCGTTTGCAAACGGAAGCGCTCACTCACATCGGCGCCGTCCTCATCGTAATAGGTGATTTTTAGCCACGGGCCTTTTTCATCGCTGCCATGCTGCAGCGCCATGCCGCTGCAGCGCAACACCAGCGCGTCTTTAAGCTTCAGCGCCGCCTTCAGCATGTCGTCCGGGTCGACCAGAATAGAATCGCACTCGCGACAGCGGCGGGCGGCAATGTCATTCTCGGCGTTGCACTGCGGACAGTTTTTAAAACGAAAGCGGAAGTCGCACTGTTCGCGATGGCCGTCATCATCTTCGAACCAGCCCTGGCAGCGACGGCCAAAATGCTCAATCAACGTGCCGTCGGCGGTGGTTTTCCCCCAAAAAGTATTGGCGAAACCGCAGGCCGGGCAGAAAACCTGTACCGGGACATTATCGCTTTTGCCTTTTGGCGTGCCGACTTCCGGCGCATACAGGTCGTGAGGGTTGCCGGCATAGTCGAGGATCAGGCAGTCGGTTTTGCCCGGCGCCAGACGCAGGCCGCGGCCAACAATTTGTTGGTAAAGGCTTACCGACTCTGTTGGCCGAAGAATCGCGATAAGATCGACGTGCGGCGCGTCAAAGCCGGTGGTCAGTACCGCGACGTTCACCAGATAGCGATACTGCTGCGCTTTAAAAGCTTCGATGATGCGATCGCGCTCCGGCCCCGGCGTTTCGCCGGTAATCAGCGCCGCCTGCGTGGGCGGCAGCAGGCCGGTAATTTCCCGCGCATGTTCGACGGTCGCGGCGAAGATCATCACGCCTTGACGGCTTTCGGCAAACTCAACGATTTGGCTGACGATATGCGGCGTGATGCGCTGCTGTTTTTTCAGCTCATGGTTAAGGTCGGCTTCGCTGAACAGGCCATTGCTCTGCGCCTGCAGGCGGCTGAAATCGTATTGTACCACCGGCATATCGAGGCGCTCAGGCGGCGTCAGGTAGCCGTGCTTAATCATATAACGCAGCGGCAGCTCGTAGATGCAGTCGCGGAACAGCGCTTTCTCGTCGCCGCGCACCATACCGTGATAGTGGAACTGATAAATCCACCCCTTGCCGAGACGGAAGGGGGTCGCGGTCAGGCCGAGCAGCCTGAGCTGTGGATTCACCTGCCGCAGGTGGCTGATGATTTGCTGATACTGGCTGTCGTCATCGTCGCTGATACGGTGGCACTCATCGACGATCAGTAAGGAGAATTCGCTCTGAAACTGCTCAAGATTGCGCGCCACCGACTGCACGCTGCCGAAGACCACCTTGCCCTGGCTCTCTTTACGCTGCAGACCGGCGGCGAAAATATCGGCTTCCAGGCCAAGCGCACAGTATTTACTGTGATTCTGCGCCACCAGTTCTTTAACGTGGGCCAGAACCAATACGCGTCCGCGCGCCAGCCGCGCAAGTTCGGCGATCACCAGGCTTTTGCCGGCGCCGGTCGGCAGCACGATGGCGGCCGGCTCATGGTGACGGCGGAACCAGGCGAGCGTGGCGTCGACCGCCTCTTTTTGGTAGGGACGTAGTGTAAAAGTCATCAATTCTCGGGGGTTAATTAACTCGCAAATAGTATGCCATGAATCTTTTCCCTTGAGTGGTGTTAAGACCCCGTTATACTAACCAATGGAATTCTTCTTTTTCGGGCGAGATGCCCGCTCCAGCATTATTACAGGCTAAAAAATCTCATGCGACTTGATAAGTTTATCGCTCAGCAGCTTGGCGTCAGCCGTGCTATTGCCGGGCGTGAAATCCGCGGCAGCCGCGTTACCGTGGACGGCGACATTGTGAAAGATGCCTCCTTTAAGCTCCAGCCGGAGCACGAGGTAGAATATGACGGCAATACGCTGACCCAGCAGCACGGCCCCCGTTACTTTATGCTCAACAAGCCGCAGGGTTATGTCTGTTCAACAGACGATCCCGATCATCCAACGGTGCTTTATTTTCTCGATGAGCCGGTTGCCCATAAGCTGCACGCCGCCGGGCGTCTGGATATCGACACCACCGGTCTGGTACTGATGACCGATGATGGGCAGTGGTCGCACCGCATTACTTCGCCGCGCCATCACTGCGAAAAAACCTATCTGGTGGAGCTGGAAAATCCGCTGGAAGAGGGCGTCGCCGAGCAGTTTGCCAAAGGCGTGCAGCTGCATAATGAAAAAGATCTCACCAAACCTGCTGTCCTCGAAGTCATCACTCCGACAGAAGTGCGCCTGACCATCAGCGAAGGCCGCTACCACCAGGTAAAACGCATGTTCGCGGCGGTGGGTAACCACGTCGTGGGATTACATCGCGAGCGTATCGGCGATATTACCCTTGATGCGTCGCTGGAGCCCGGCGAATACCGCCCGCTGACGGCTGACGAAATCGCCAGCGTTGGCGCCCCACAAGTACGGAGTAAAACGTGACGACAAAGCAGAATTCTTCATTGGGGATTGTGTTTATTCTTGGCCTGTTGGCCATGTTAATGCCGCTGTCGATTGATATGTATCTGCCGGCGCTGCCGGTTATCTCGTCGCAGTTCAACGTGCCGGACGGCAGCGCGCAAATGACGCTCAGCACCTATATTCTGGGCTTTGCGCTGGGCCAGCTGCTGTACGGGCCGATGGCCGACAGCATTGGCCGTAAACCGGTGATCCTCGGCGGGACGCTGATTTTCGCCGCGGCAGCAGTGGCCTGCGCGTTATCGCAGACCATCGAGATGCTGATTACTATGCGTTTCTTCCACGGCCTGGCGGCCGCGGCGGCCAGCGTGGTGATCAACGCCCTGATGCGCGATATTTACCCGAAAGAAGAGTTCTCGCGCATGATGTCATTTGTCATGCTGGTCACCACCATTGCGCCGCTGGTGGCGCCGATGGTCGGCGGCGCGGTGCTGGTGTGGTTCAGCTGGCACGCGATTTTCTGGATCCTGGCGCTGGCGGCGCTGCTGGCGTCGGCGATGATCGCTTTCTTTATTAGCGAGACGCTGCCGGTTGAAAGACGGCAGAAATTTCATATTCGCACCACGCTTGGCAACTTCGCCACCTTGTTCCGCCACAAGCGGGTACTCAGCTATATGTTGGCCAGCGGCTTTAGTTTTGCCGGCATGTTTTCATTTCTCAGCGCGGGTCCATTCGTCTACATCAACATTAATCACGTGTCGCCGCAGCACTTTGGCTACTATTTTGCGCTGAATATCGTGTTCCTGTTCATCATGACCATCATTAATAGCCGCTTTGTTCGCCGGGTCGGCGCATTGAATATGTTCCGCGCCGGGCTGTGGATCCAGCTGGCGATGGCGGTGTGGATGGTGGTGTGTGCGCTACTTGATGTTGGTTTCTGGTCGCTGGTGGTGGGCGTGGCGGCGTTCGTCGGCTGCGTATCAATGGTCTCCTCTAACGCCATGGCGGTGATCCTCGACGAGTTTCCGCATATGGCGGGAACCGCATCGTCGCTGGCCGGAACATTTCGTTTTGGGATTGGCGCGATTATCGGCGCGTTGCTGTCGATGGCTACCTTTACCACCGCCTGGCCGATGCTGATTTCTATCGCTTTTTGCGCCGCGAGCTCCATTCTCTTCTATCTGTACGCCAGCCGGCGACGAAAAGTCGCACATTAAGTCACATTTTCAGGGGCGATTTCCGCCCCTTTTTTGATACATATCAACCGAAATCGGCTTCCCTGTTTAGCTATTTGTTTCTTTTATGTAAAATCAATTAGTGTAAAAAGTCGCAATGTTGCGATAAAAAAGTTGTTTTGGATCACAGAAACGGGTACATATAGCCGCGAACTGTTTCCGCAAGGCAACTATAAAGTTCTGGATAATAAGCTGTTAGCCCTGGCCCGATGCGGGTGTAAGCGTTTTCTAAGCTGTTGCAGGACTATTTGTCAACAATGTGTTAATATTGATGTAAATTTATTGTGAAGCCTTTTGCTTCCGGGGAAACCAAGTGAATACACAGCAACTCTCTATCGTACACCGACTGCCGCAGAGCTATCGCTGGCTGGCCGGTTTTGCGGGTTCAAGAGTTGAACCGATTCCGCAAAACGGCGCGCAGGGCGAAAATAGCCTGGTGGCATTAAAACTGCTCAGCCCGGACGGCGAGAAAGCGTGGCCGGTGATGCGTACGCTGAGCCAGGCGCTGAGCGACATCGAAGTGGATTGTTCCATTCTCGAGTGTGAAGGCGAGCCATGCCTGTTCGTTAATATGCAGGATGAGTTTGCCGCTACCTGCCGACTGAAAAATTTCGGCGTGGCCATTGCCGAGCCTTTCTCTGGCAACAACCCCTTCTGACCGTCAGCTTAACGCCAGCAGCTGGCGGGTGTACTCCTGAAGCGGTGCCGTAAATACGCGCTCGCATTCACCCTGCTCGACGACTTCTCCCTGCCGCAGCACTATCACCTGATGACAGAGCGTCCGTACAACACGTAAATCGTGGCTGATAAACAGATAGGCCAGCTGATGCTTTTGCTGTAGCGTCTTCAGCAGCGCCAGGATCTGCGCCTGCACGGTTTTATCCAGTGATGAAGTCGGTTCATCTAACACCATCAGCTGCGGTTTGACGATCAGCGCCCGGGCAATGGCGATACGCTGGCGCTGGCCGCCGGAGAATTCCGCCGGATAGCGCTGTCGCGTCGCGGGGTCGAGCCCCACTTCCTGCATCACCTGAATCACCGCCTGTTCACGTTCCGCGGGCGTCAGCGTTGGCTGATGAACGCGTAATCCTTCCTCGATAATCTGCAGGACGCTCAGGCGCGGGTTGAGCGATGAATTCGGATCCTGAAAAACGACCTGAATGCGTCGGCGCAGCGGCAGCATCTGGCGGCGATTTCGCCCCTGGATCGACTCGCCGGCAAACTGCATTTCTCCGCTGGAGTTAATCAGCCGCAGCAGCGCCAGCCCGGTGGTGCTTTTGCCAGAGCCGGATTCTCCCACCAGCCCCAGCGTTTCTCCGGCCCTCAGGGTAAAAGTCAGATGGTTGACCACCCGATTGTGATCGACCACCCGGCGCAGGATCCCTTTGCGGATTGGGAAGGCGACGTTAAGATCGCGGGCCTGCAGCAGGATGGGCGCATCGGCGGGTAGCGGCACCGGTTTGCCGGTCGGTTCGCTATCCAGCAGGCGGCGGGTATACGGATGCGCGGGCGCCTGAAACAGCTCCCGGCAGCCGTTTTCTTCGACGCAGCGGCCGTTTTGCATCACCGCCACCCGGTCGGCAAGCTGGCGGACAATGCTCAGATTGTGGGTGATGAACAACATCCCCATGTTGAGCTCATGCTTCAGTTCGCGCAGCAGTTGCAGAATTTGCGCCTGCACCGAGACGTCCAGCGCGGTGGTTGGTTCATCGGCGATGAGCAGCTCCGGGCGCGTCAGCAGCGCCATGGCGATCATCACCCGTTGGCGTTCGCCGCCGGAAAGCTGGTGCGGATAGTCGGCAAGCCGCCGTGAAGCGTTACGGATGCCAACCCGATCCAGACAGTCGAGGATTTCGCCGCGCGCCGCCTCTTTGCGCATGCCGCGGTGCAGCGAGAGCACCTCGTACAGCTGTTTCTCCAGCGTATGCAGCGGATTGAGCGAGACCATCGGCTCCTGGAAAATCATCGCGATGCGGTTGCCGCGGATCCCGCGCAGGGTACGCTCATCGGCGCGCAGCAGCGACTGGCCGTGAAAGCGGATATCGCCGCTGGGATAGCTAACCGGCGGCGAGGGCAGAAGGCGCAGTACCGACAGCGCGGAGACGCTCTTGCCGGAGCCGGATTCGCCGACCAACGCCAGCGTTTCACCCGCGGCAATCTGCAGCGTCAGGTTGCTGACTACCGTTTGGCTTGCCCCTTGCTGGCGGAAGGCGATAGAGAGGTCGTCAATGTCTAATAACGGTTGGCTCATGTTATACCGCCTTACTCGGATCGAAGGCGTCGCGGACCGCTTCGCCGATGAAAATCAGCAGCGTCAGCAGCACCGCCACCGACAAAAATGCCGCCATCCCCAGCCACGGCGCCTGCAGGTTATTTTTCCCCTGCAGTAGCAGTTCGCCCAGCGACGGTGAGCCTAGCGGCAGGCCAAAGCCGAGAAAATCGAGCGAGGTCAGGGTGGTTATCGAACTGCACAAAATAAACGGCAGGAAGGTGAGGGTGGCGACCATCGCATTCGGCAGCATATGGCGCAGGATAATATGGCGATCGCTGACCCCCAGCGCCTGTGCGGCGCGAATATAATCGTAGTTGCGGGTGCGCAGGAATTCGGCGCGAACCACCCCGACCAGCGTCATCCAGCCAAATAAAACGGTGATTGCCAGCAGCCACCAGAAATCAGGTTGCACTACGCTTGAGAGCAGAATAATTAAAAATAGCGTCGGCATTCCGGACCATACTTCGATAAAACGCTGCCCCCACAGGTCGAGCTTACCGCCGTAGTAGCCCTGCAGCGCCCCGGCAAGCACGCCAAGCACGCTGGAGAAGAGCGTCAGCAGCAGACCGAATAATAATGAGATCCGCGCGCCATAGAGGATCCGTGCGAATACATCGCCGCCGTTAGCGTCGGTACCCAGCCAGTTGTGCCTGGACGGCGGCGAAGGGAAGGGGCTGTCGGTGGCGAAATTGATGCTGGTGGCGCCGAAACGCACCGGGGCCCACAGCACCCAGCCGTTTTCCGCCAGCCGTTTTTGCAGCCAGGGATCCTGATAGTCGGCGGCGGTGGCAAAATCACCGCCGAAGGTCGTTTCGCTATAGGTTTTCAGCGCCGGTACGTACAAACTACCGCGATAGTGCACCAGCAGCGGCTTATCGTTGGCGATAAGCTCGGCGCACAGGCTGCAAATAAACAGCGCCAGGAAGATACATAGCGACCAGTAGCCGCGGCGGTTGTGGCGAAAACGCGCCCAGCGGGCCTGATTAACGGGGGAGAGAAATGACATTAGCGGCCCTCGAAATCGATACGCGGATCGACCAGCGTATAGCTGATGTCGCTGACAATGTTTAATAACAGGCCGATTAACGTGAAGATATACAGAGTGCCGAACATCACCGGGTAATCGCGCGACACGGTGGCTTCGTAGCCGAGCAGCCCAAGACCATTGAGCGAGAACATCACCTCAATCAGCAGCGAGCCGGTAAAGAACATGCTAATGAAGGTGGCGGGAAAACCGGCAATTACCAGCAGCATGGCGTTGCGAAAAACGTGTTTCCACAGGATCTGTTTTTCCCCGACGCCTTTGGCGCGGGCCGTTACCACATACTGTTTGCGGATCTCATCAAGGAAACTGTTTTTAGTCAGCATCGTCAGGGCGGCGAAACCGCCGATCACCGTCGCCAGCACCGGTAAGGTGATATGCCAGAGATAGTCGGCGATCTTCTGATACCACGGCAGGCTATCAAAATTAGCGGAGACCAGGCCGCGCAGCGGAAAAAGATCGAAATAGCTGCCGCCGGCGAAAATCACGATCAGTAATATCGCAAACAGAAATGCCGGGATGGCGTAACCGATGATGATAAATGTGCTGCTCCAGACGTCGAAATGGCTGCCGTTACTGACGGCTTTACGGATCCCCAGCGGTATCGACACCAGGTAGATAATCAGCGTGCTCCACAGGCCGAGGGTAATAGACACCGGCAGGCTGTCTTTAATCAACTGCAGCACCGAAGCGCTGCGAAACAGGCTGTCGCCAAAATCAAAAAGCAGATAGTCGCCGAGCATCTTAAAGTAGCGTTCGTGAATCGGTTTATCGAAGCCGTAGCGGTGGGTGATTTCGGCAATCACTTCCGGATCGAGCCCACGCCCGCCGCGATAATGACCTTCACTGATATTGCCAACGCCGGTACGCGCATGACTGGCGCCCATACCGCTATCTCCTGCGCCGGGCAACCCGCTGCGGTCGCCGAACTCCACGGCGGCGATCGCCTGATCGACCGGACCGCCTGGCGCAATCTGCACGATAAAAAAATTGATGGTGATGATGGCCCAGAGCGTCGGGATCACCAGTAATAGTCGGCGGAGCAGGTAGGCGCCCATCTTTAATCCTTAACGTCGGTCCGCGGGAAGCCTGGCGGCTTTGTTAACATCGTACCACCAGCCATCAAAACCGGAGGAGTAGGTCGGGCGTGTTTGCGGGAAGGAAAATTTGTTCCAGTAAGCCGTCCTGTCCTGCGCCATATACCACATCGGCAGCATGTAATAGTTCCAGGTCAGCACCCGGTCGAGCGCGCGACCCAGCGGCCGGAGTTTCTGTTTGTTGCCCTGCCAGCGAACGATCTGCGCAATCAGCGCGTCGACCGCCGGGTTCTGCACTCCCGGTGCGTTATAGCTGGAGTTAATATAGTCCGAGGCCCACGAAACCTGTAAACCCGTATCTGGCCAGGCGGTGGCGCGCCACAGCGAGGGCATCATGTCGTAATCGCGGCTCCGCAGTCGGCTGGTGGCCTGGGAGTTATCCACCTGACGGATATCCATCGTCACGCCTAAACGCTGTAAATTATGCTGGAACGGTAGTACCCAACTGACGTTGCCGCCGGAAGCGAGCAGCAGCTCAAAGCGCAGCGATTTGCCGGTTTTACGGTTTACCCGCTGACGGTTTTTTAGCACCCATCCCGCCTGGTTCAACAGGGCATCTGCTTTAAGTAAATTGGCGCGATCAAAACCATCGCCGTTGGAAACGGGCGGTTGATAAATCCGGGTAAAGACCTCTGGCGGCACATCTTTTTTCAACGGCGCCAGCAAAGTGAGTTCATCGGCCTTCGGGTAATCACGAGCGGCATATTCTGTATTCTGAAAGTAACTGTTTGGCCGACTGTAGGCGCCGTAAAACAGCGCCTTATTCATCCATTCGAAATCAAATGCAAGGGTGATGGCTTCACGCACCTGGCGGTCGGCAAAGACCGGGCGCTGAGTATTAAAAGCTAGCCAGCGGGTATCCTTTGCCGAGGTAGTCGTGCGATCGTCTTTCACTATATAACCGTTGCTAAAGTTGCGCCCGATATAGCGCGTCGCCCAGTTTTTTGTCGAACTCTCCTCGCGCATATCTACCGCTCCGGCTTTGAAGGCTTCGAAAGCGACGTTATCGTCGAGATAGTAGTCGTAGCGAATCGTGTCGAAGTTCCAGCGCCCGCGGTTCACCGGCAGGTCGGCGGCCCAGTAGTTCTCGACTCGCGAATAGACAATATATTGCCCCATCCGCCAACTGCTGATGCGATAGGGGCCACTGGCGAGCGGCGGCGTTGAAAGGGGGTCGCTCAGTTTATGATGGCGCCAGAATGACGCGGGCATTATCGGCAGGGACAGCAGGCTGAGCATATTTTCTTTGCCCGGCTTGGCCAGTTCGATGCGCACCGTCAGCGGGGCGATAGCTTTAACGGTCGTCCCTTTATAAATAAGACGGAACTGCGGGACCCCTTCGGTCATAAATTTTTGAAAGGTGAAAGCAACGTCGCTGGCGGTAATCGGGCTACCGTCATGAAAGCGGGCGCGCGGGTTGATGGTAATTTCCATCCACGAGAAATCATCGGTAAAGCGCGCGCGATCGGCAATCAGCGGGTAGTAGCTGCCCGGTTCATCGTCCGAGGTGGTAAACAGAGTGTCATACAGCGCATCGGTGCGTACGCCGGGATTACCGCGCAGGGCGTAGCGATTGAAATTGTCGAAGGTGCCAATGGCGGCAAGCGTAATACCACCGCCTTTTGGCGCATCCGGATTGACGTAATCGAAGTGATGAAAGTCAACGGCATACTTTGGCTCGCCGATGATAGCGAACGCCTCGCTCTCTTTTATGGTTTGCGCCTGGCTACTAAGGCTAAATAAAGCCAGCAGCAGCAGGCCGATGCGCGCAAACATAGTTGGAATATCATCCTCTGACCATTAACCCCGATGGTTTCGCATCATAAGCGACCCTCAGCGGCTTGTGAAATAATTTGCCGGTTCATCATGAGCGGCAACCAGTTTCTCCAGCGGCAGCGGGCGGCTGAAGCAGTAACCTTGCAGATATTTCACGCCGTGAGCGCGCAGCCATTCCGCCTGCTCCGGTGTTTCTACGCCTTCTGCCACGGTTTTCAGCTGCAGGCGGCGGCTTAGCGTTAATACCGCATCCAGCACGGGAGAGGTGACGGTTTCGGTACCGATCGCCTGCACAAAACCACGATCGATCTTCAGATAATCAAAGTTATAGCGCTCAAGATAAATTAGCGCGCTATGGCCGGTACCAAAATCATCAATAGCAATTTCGAAGCCCTGCTGGTGCAGCCACTCAAAAATAGCCATCGACCGGTTTTTATCGATCATCGAGCGCTCGGTTATTTCCAGCACGACGTCGAAGTAGTTTGCGGGTAACGCGGCGGCAAAACGTCGCATATCTTGCTGAAATTCGGCGGCATGCAGGTGGGCGGGGGAGATATTCAGGCCAAGCTTGGTACCGCGCGGCAAAATGCGCTGCAGAGTCGGCGCATCGCGGGCAATCAACATTAACAGATGATGGGTGAGCGGCACGATCATCTGCTGCGTTTCCGCCAGATTAATAAAGACGTCTGGCGGGATTTCACCCACCACCGGATGCCGCCAGCGCATCAGCACTTCAACGCCGCTAATCTGCAGGGTATCGGCCTTTACCACCGGCTGGTAGACCACGTAGAACTGGTTGTTTTTGATCCCCAGTTGGATCGATTTCCGCGGATCGGATTTGATCGTCAGGATGTAGTAGCTGAGTAAGCCGGCAAGCATGCCGCATACCACGCCGAGCAGCAGGGCGAACTGGGTATTCTCGCCAAACCAGCTGTTGGAAAAGAGATACACTTTTAGCGGTAGCCCCGGAACCTGAATCTGGCGTATCGGCTCATTGGGCAATGATAGCGGATCGATAATTTTGCTGCTGAAGGTCGAAATCGCAGTATGGCCGATGGCCAGCGCAATACCGTTGAAGTCATTCTGCCGTGCGGTATAGAGGATGTAAGGCGTCAGATTAGCATTGATGGATACAAAAATGCCGCTGTCTCGATCGCCGGGGTGTTGCACCCACATTGCCAACGCGGCGGTGTCCGGCATCATCGGTGTGCCCTGGAGGATGGCCATATCCAGGGGTTTATTGATATCAAGCTGCGGTATCAATTGTTTAAACGGTGTGTTCATTGCGCCGGTGGCGGATGAACAGAACGCTTTACCGTTTTTCACCAGCAGGAAGGCGCGTACGTTCGGACTGAAGGCGGCGCTGGCAGCCAGGCCGGAGTCAATATGCTCACAGGGCTGATCGAGCAGAGGCTGCAGGCCCTCGATGGTTTCGCTTAAATCGGCGAAATAACTATTAAGGTAGTGACTGACGTTATTGATTATCTGATCGAAACGTTCAGAGCGGTTGTGGTAGATAACCATAAACTGGATGCTGCCGGCCAGTAGCGCGACGGCAACGCCAATGCAAATACTGGTGAGCCAGATTTTACGTCGGGGTGAAAAGTAGCGGGTTAGCATAGGCCAGAATCTGTCCGTATAATTGAATCATGCCAATGGGGTGCCAGAAGAGTATGGTTCCATTTCCTTTAAAAGGCATAGCTTGTAAAGACATAGCTTATTTTGCGGAGATCATCGGCGGAAAAGCAAAAAAACACTGCCGGGGCAGTGTTTTTTTCATTTCTTACCGTTAGCCAAGGGATAACCGACGGTAAGAAGAGGTATCAGGAACGACTCAGAACGCGACGCGCTTCGTTATAGCGCTTTTTCCAGTATGGCTCATCCAGGCTTGAGATGGTGACGCCGCTGCTGGTAGAGGCATGTACAAACTGGTTATTGCCGATGTAGATACCGACATGACGGCCCGTAGAGCCCGCACGGAACAGTACTAAATCACCGGTACGCAGTTGAGTGCGCGAAATCGATTTGCCGGAATCCTGCTGCTCGGAAGTTGAGCGCGGCAGCTCCAGACCAAATTGTTCACGGAAAGTACGCTGCACGAACGCCGAGCAATCGATCCCTTTCCGGGTGCTGCCGCCAAGGCGGTAACGCACGCCTTTCCAGCTAGCATACTGGTCCATCAAGCGGGACTTAACGTCCAGGTTGCTGACCATTTTTTCAAATTCATCCTGAGAGGCTTGCAGTGATGATAAATCTCCACTACCCACAGCATGCGTCTCAGAATGCATATTCTTGGCGGTACTTGTTGAACTACACGCGGAAAGCAGAACCGCAACTGCAATCGCGGGGACGACCCGCAAGATATATCTCAAAATCGGCTGAGATTTGACCATTATGTTTATTTTCCCTTGTTGTCCTTAACGACAATGTCGTTATAAAAAATGCCAAACGTGGTAGAGCCTAGATTCCAGAAAGCAATGAGACAATTCCTTAAGCCTAAAAATGTGGAGTACCGCACAAATTTATTCAAATGATGAATTGTGTTGCCTGGAAGGGCAAAACGAGAAAGAGATTACCCTATCAAACGTGGGATGGCGAGCGGTTTTGCGCGATTTCTTATAAGTATTTTTGCGACAAAAAGTGAATCATCGGCAAAGGGAAAAATAGCGCCTTTTTTGGCTGAAAAATATGCAATATCTTCATTTCAATGATGATTAATGTGACAGGAAGATGATGTCGCGAATAAATCATCAGCAAATATAAAAAAAGGGGTCAGAACGACCCCTTATGGATAATATTAATAAAATGTAAAAATGATCTTATTTTTTTGCTATTCCACCCGGAAGCGAACGGTCAAACCAGGCGATCAACTTATCGGAAAGCGAGGTCATTAATACCCACGGCGCACCTATCAGCACCGCGCTGAGCGACCCTACGGCAATATCGGTGAACCAATGGGCGCCGATCATCACTCGCGGGAAAGCAAAAACCACAAAAATAACCAGTGCAATGATAAATGCCCGGCGGCCGAAATATCGCCACATAAACGAGGCGAAAATGAGCAACATCATGCCGTGGTCGCCCGGGAAGCTATCTTTTGAAGCGTCTTTAGTTGGCAGTGAGACCACGTCGCTGACTTTCGTAATATCCGTAAAGAACAACGAAGGGCTGGCGCGCTGTACCGGCATCAGATGCTGGGCAAGTTGATTGATAATCACCGCCGCGAGCAACATCACCAGCCCCATAAGGATAATGCGACGGCGTTCAGCGCTCTGCGCTTTGATCCAGAAACTGAGCATCAGACAGCCCATCGCCAGCAGCGAGCAGGCGTCGAACGCGCGATTGTTGATAATGGCTAACAGCCAGGCATACGCACGGTTGGTGCTGACGCCCTGGTTAAAGAAGTGAAAAATAGCCGAGTCAAGCGGGAACCAGAAACCGTGATTTGCCGGTAGATACCAGGAACAAAATAAGGCTACGCCCGCGACGTTCAGCAGCAAGATAAGTGGAATACGGTTTTTAGTCATAACAGATGCGATTTTTTTAAACAGCGGCCAAACATAGCCGCATTAACTTAAACGAAGCTTCAACAGCGAGGACTGCAGGGCATTCCAGTCAACTTCTGACTCGGAAATCAGTTCGATGCGGCTATCCGGCGGCGGCGCGTTTTGGGTTTCGATGTGCAGATCGAGCCCCTGACGGTTGATCCGCACCAATCCTTCAGCAATACGCATCACGCCTTTCACCCGGCCAACCGGCGCCAGGCGCGCCCATTCCAGCAACCCAACGGTGTCAAATTGGGTATCAGCATCAAAAATCCAGCCGCAGGCATGGTATCCCTGGCCGCTGTTAACACTGCGACGCCAGCGTTGATGCGCCGGTAGATTCAACGCCGCCAGACCCTGCTTTTGCCCGTGACTATGCACGTGGTCCGGGCTTGCCGGCAGCGGGGCGGTGTTACGGCGCGGGAGATCCAGCAGCGCGAGCTCGATATTCCCCTGGGTGGCGTTTACCTGCAGGCGCTCCCCGGCGTACTGTCGCCACCAGTTGGCAAAAGCGGCATCGCTTTCCGGCGTCGCCCGATCGCTTTTATTGGCGACGATGACATCGGCTGCGGCCAGCTGATCGCGGAAATTATCATTGGCCACGATCTTTTCCTCCAACAGCTGACGCGGATCGAGAATGCACAGCGTCGCGCGCAGATCGATCCACGGTTCATAGACGGCGGCGGTGAGGATATCGAGAATTTGCTTCGGATGGCCCAGCCCGGTAGGCTCAATCAACAGACGGTCAGGTTTTCCCTGGCGCAACAGCGTATTGAGCCCAACCTGCATCGGCAGACCGTTGACGCAGCACATGCAGCCGCCGGGGATCTCTTTTAGCAACGCGCCGCTTTCCGCCAGCAGGGCGCCGTCGATGCCGACTTCGCCAAACTCGTTGACCAGCACGGCCCATTTTTCATCCGCAGGTTTATTAGCCAGTAGATGAAGAATTGAGGTCGTCTTGCCGCTGCCGAGAAAGCCCGTGATCAGGTTAGTTTTGGTCACAATTTCTCCAGCACAGAAATGTAATGTTGTAACAGTTGCGACTATCCTGACGAAAAAAGGGGAAAAAGAGAAGGGATACTGCGGACAGAAATGCATTCTGTCCGCTAAACAGCAGAAATTGTTAACTGCGTAGTGCCTTAGCCACGGCTTCGCGGGCGCCTGATTTAACCAACTGATGCCAGGCTGCTGTGACGTCGGCAACAAACTGCGGATTGCCCGGCAGATCCTTGCCAAATATCTCTTCCAGGCTGAGCAGGGCGCTGACGCGCTCTTCTTGCTGGCTGGCGCCAACCAACTGTTTGATTTTGTCGACCAGCGGGTCGCGCACATCAATGGCTTGCCCGGCGTCGTCGACGCCGCTTACATAACGCATCCAGCCAGCCACGCCCAGCGCCAGCAGCGGCCAGCGGCTGCCGTTTGCCAGATGAACGCGAATACTATCGAGCATGCGCTGCGGCAGCTTTTGGCTGCCGTCCATGGCGATTTGCCCGGTACGATGCTTTAACGCCGGATTGGCGAAGCGCGTTATCAGGCTGTCAGCATAGGCAACTAAATCCACGCCGGTAATCGATAGCGTTGGCGCTTGTTCATCAAGCATCAGGCGGCGGGCGGCATGGCGGAAAACATCATCCTGCATACAGTCACTCACATGCGCGTGCCCTGCCAGATAGCCCAGCCAGGCGAGGAAAGAGTGGCTACCGTTGAGCATCCGCAGTTTCATTTGTTCCCACGGCAGGACGTCGCGGGTCATCTGTACGCCCGCCGTTTCCCAGGCCGGGCGCCCGGCGACAAAATTATCTTCCACCACCCATTGAATAAACGGTTCGCAGCTGATGGCGCAGGGATCTTCAACGCCCAGCACGGAGGCAATCTCCGCCAGCGATTCTTCGGTGGCGGCCGGTACGATGCGGTCAACCATAGTGCCGGGGAAGCTGACATGTTCAGCAATCCAGTCGGCCAGCTCCTGACTACGTTTCTCAGCCATGCCGAGAATGGCGTTTTTCACGACGTGACCATTGTCGGGAATATTGTCGCAGGAGAGTACGGTGAAGGGAGCGAGTCCGCGTTCGCGGCGACGATTGAGCGCTTCAACTAAAATACCGGGAGCCGACTGCGGCAGCGTCGGGTTTTCCAGATCGTGAACGATACGCGGCTGGGTTGGATCCAGTTTACCGGTCGCCGGATCGATGCAGTAACCTTTCTCAGTGATCGTCAGCGAAACGATAGCCACCTGCGGTTCGCAGAATTTCTCGATAATCGCCGCCAGCGAATCCAGTCTGGCGTTCAGGCATTCATGCACTGCGCCAACCACGATCGACTGGTTACCCTCAGCGCCTTTTTCCAGCACCGTAAACAGGTGGTCCTGCGCACGCAGTTGGCTCATCAGCTTATCGCCGCTGAACAGGCTGATTTCACAAATTCCCCAGTCGCCACCGCCGGCGTTAAGCACCCGGTCGGTTAGCAGCGCCTGATGCGCGCGGTGAAACGCGCCAAAACCAAGGTGCACGATACGCGAGCGCAATTGGCGGCGATCGTACTGCGGAAGTTGCACGCCTGCTGGCAGCGCGGCGGTAGCGATAGTAGTCATTTTTATACACCTGATTAACCAATGATTAACATCACGCAGTGTAAAGTTATATGACAGCAATTTAAATTGGTAAGCCGAATTTATCCGCTTAGTGTGAGCTGGATCAATCAATGCTACGGGCGAAATTGACCATTAAGCAGAAGCATGTATGGTAGTCGTCATGATGTTTCACATTATTGGTATAACAACTTAAAGAGGGCATTGCGATGGAGCAAACCTGGCGTTGGTATGGACCGAACGATCCGGTATCGCTTGATGATGTGCGCCAGGCGGGCGCCACGGGTGTCGTGACGGCGTTGCATCATATTCCGAATGGCCAGGTCTGGCCGGTAGACGAGATTCAACAGCGTTTAGCGCTGCTGGCGGAAAAAGGCCTGAGCTGGTCGGTGGTCGAAAGTATCCCGGTGCATGAGGATATCAAAACCCACAGCGGACAATATGATAAGTGGATTGCCAACTACCAGCAGAGCATCCGCAATCTGGCGGCCTGCGGTATTGATACCGTGTGCTATAACTTCATGCCGATTCTGGACTGGACGCGTACCGATCTGGAATATCAGCTGGCCGATGGCTCCAAAGCGCTGCGTTTTGACCAGATTGCTTTCGCCGCTTTTGAACTGCACATCCTTAAACGCCCGGGCGCCGAAGCTGACTACAGCGCTGAAGAGCAGCAGCAGGCTGAAGTTTACTTCAAAGCGATGAGCGCGGCGGATATCGACAAGCTGACCCGCAATATCATTGCCGGTCTGCCGGGAGCGGAAGAGGGCTATACCCTCGATCAGTTCCGCGCGCGGCTGGCGGAGTATGACCACATCGATAAAGCGCAGCTGCGTGAGAACATGGCCTACTTCCTGCGGGCGATTGTGCCGGTGTGCGAAGAAGTCGGCGTGCGCCTGGCGGTTCACCCGGACGATCCGCCGCGTCCGATCCTCGGCCTGCCGCGTATCGTGTCGACGATCGACGATATGCAGTGGTTGAAAGAGACGGTAGACAGCATTTATAACGGCTTTACCATGTGTACCGGATCCTACGGCGTGCGCGCCGATAACGATCTGGTGAAGATGGTGGAAACCTTCGGCGATCGTATCCACTTTACCCATTTGCGTTCTACCTGCCGTGAAAAAAATCCTAAAACCTTCCACGAGGCGGCGCACCTGAACGGCGACGTCAATATGGTGGCGGTGGTCAATGCGATCCTGAGCGAAGAGCTGCGTCGTAAGAAAGCCGGCGATCTGCGCCCGATCCCGTTCCGTCCGGATCACGGCCATCAGATGCTTGACGATCTGCGTAAGAAAACCAACCCCGGTTATTCGGCGATTGGCCGTCTGAAAGGCATGGCGGAAGTGCGCGGCGTTGAGCTGGCGCTGAAGATGACCAAATACCCTGAGCTGCTGTAATCATGGCGTGAGGGAAAGCAAAAGGACAGCCAACGGCTGTCCTTTTTTGTGCCTGATATCGGCAGCGAGTAGCCTGGATAAGGAGCGCAGCGCCGCCATCCGGGAACAGACCCGGCCTGCGCGACGCGGGGCCGGGCAACCGTCAGAGGAGGGGGGTTAGTCCGCGCGGCCCATATAGCGGCACTCTTCGATATGAATGCGGATTTTCTCACCGCTGGTCAGGTATTCCGGAACCTGAATGACCAGCCCGGTGCTCATGGTGGCCGGTTTGGTGCGCGAGCTGGCGGAAGCGCCTTTGATACCCGGTGCGGTTTCTACGATTTCCAGGTCAACGGTCTGCGGCAGCTCCAGCGCCAACAGCTGGCCATCCCAGGTCAGAACCTGCATATCCGGCATGCCGCCTTCCGGGATAAACTGCAGCTCTTCTTCGATCTGCTCTTTGGTGAAGGTATACGGGGTATAGTCTTCTTTATCCATGAATACATATTCGTTGCCATCGACGTAGGAGAAGTCAACGAAACGACGGGTCAGGGTGACGGTATCAACAATATCGTCGCCCTTAAAACGCTCTTCTACTTTCAGGCCGGTACGCACGTCGGAAAAACGCATTTTATACAGCGTTGCTGCGCCACGGGCGCTTGGCGACTGAATATCAATATTTTTAACAATCAGCAGTTTGCCGTTGTAATTCAGCACCATACCTTTTTTAATTTCATTCGCTCTTGGCATTGCAGTAATCCTGTCACTTAAAGGGTCAAAAATATCGCGTAAAACTACTCGCGCCGGGCCTTTCAGGCAAGCGGAATTCGCGACTTTTGCTATCTCCTGGCAAATCTTCGATCGGCGCTGCTGAAAAAGCCGTTTCGCCAGCTTCAGCTTTCCTGATAGCCGATATTTTGCTACTGTCCGCCTCCCACTCATTAAGGAGTCAGGTATGGAATGTCGCCCGGACTGCGGAGCCTGTTGCACCGCGCCGTCCATCTCAAGCCCCATTCCCGGAATGCCTGACGGCAAGCCGGCAAATACACCGTGCGTGCAGCTGGATGAACATCTGCGTTGCAAGATTTTTGCCTCGCCGCTGCGCCCTAAAGTCTGCGCGGGTTTACAACCGACGGCGGAAATGTGCGGCAGCACGCGTCAGCAGGCGATGGCTTATCTCATTCATCTCGAAGCGCTGACTGCGCCCTAAACGTCTTTAATACGCCACAGGCAGACCTGGGCGATAATTCCCATCACTAGCGCAATCCAGAATACCGCGTGATAGCTCCAGATTTCCGCGACGACGCCCGCTAGCGAGCCGGCGATGATCCAGCCGACGCGCGTGGTATTGGTATAGAGCGTGGTCGCCGCGCCCGCCTGGCCCGGCATCAGATCCTGAAAATAGAGCATACCGATACCGGCGAGGATCCCGATGTAAATCGCGTTCAGCGCCTGCATCCCCAGCAGCAGGGCCGGGGTATGGACGGTCAGCATACCGATATAAAACAGCAGCCCGGCAAGCGCGGCAATGCGCATCAGCAAGCGCTTACCAAAGCGTTTCGCGTAATACCCGGCAATCAGCATGGTGGGGATTTCCAGCCCGGCGGCGGTCCCCATCATCAGCCCGGCCAGTTTCTCCGGCAGATGGAGTTCATTAATGATAAACAGCGGCATATTAATGATATAGAGGCTGTTGGTGCCCCACATTAACGTACAGATGCTGAACAGCAGCAGCGCGTCGCGGCGGTTGGTGCGCGGCGCTTCGAGATGACCAACGGCGGTTTTGCTCTCTTTACGCATGCTGGGCAGGAAAAACCAGACCATCAGCGCGCAGATAATAAACGCCACGGCGGCGCTGAGATACATCACGGTAAAACCAAAACCCATCGCCAGCGCGTAGGCCAGCGGTGGGCCGATTACCCACGCCAGCGAGACCTGCGCGCGCAGAATGGAGCTGAACATCACCGCCTCGCGCCCGGTTTTGTCCGCGTGTTCGCGAGCGAGGGCGAACATTTGCGGGTTGGCGGTAGAGCCAAAACTACTGAGAAAGACGCCGACGAACAGCAGAATAAAGTAGTTGCGGTTCCAGGCGAACAGCACGCAGGCCAGCACCCCCAGCAGGCAGCAGGCGACAATCAGCTGCTTGCGATCGCCTTTACGATCGGAACGCCCGGCAAGAAACTGGCTTACCAGAATACCGATGACCGCGCTGCCGGTAAAAAAGAAGCCGACCATTGCCGGGCGCACGTGCACCTCATTGGTCAAAAACAGGCTCAGGGTCGGGGTTTGTAAGGCCCCGGCGATCCCCGTCAGAAAGGCGACGATAAGAAAAGCGGAGGAGGTTAAGTCGAACCCGCGGCGGGGAAGGGCGGTGCTACTGTTTTGCATGCTGGAATATCGTTGGTTTCAGAAGAGGCGAAGTTTACGCCGACACCCATAAAATAAATAGTGGTATGGCACGAAAAATTAAAAAGGCGTTTCAAATTATGTCGTTCAGCAAAATGCTGAAGCCAATGGCGGATTTCACTATTAGCTTCAGCAAAAATGTGCGGTATCTCTAAATTCTGTTATCAGCCTTCGGAGTTTACTTGCGCAGTGCACAATAAAGGTACAGACTCATTGAAACGTTTCAGCGTCATCAGAGTATTATCCAATCATCGGGTGGCGTATTTTTTCTCATGTTAGCTGAAACGATTCACTTCAGCGGAGAGGAGAACTATGTTCCAGTTATCTGTTCAGGATATTCATCCCGGCCAGCAGGCCGCGAATAAAGAAGAGGCAATACGTCAGATTGCTGGCGCGCTGGTTAGCGCGGGTAATGTGGCTGACGGCTACGTTAACGGTATGCTTGCCCGCGAGCAGCAGACCTCCACTTTCCTCGGCAATGGCATCGCCATCCCGCACGGCACCACCGATACCCGCGACCAGGTTCTGAAAACGGGTGTACAGGTGTATCAGTTCCCGCAGGGCGTGACCTGGGGAGAAGGACAAACCGCTTATGTGGCGATCGGCATTGCCGCCAGCTCCGACGAGCACCTTGGTCTGCTGCGTCAGTTGACGCACGTTCTGAGCGACGACTCGGTGGCTGAACAGCTGAGAACCGCCACTACGGCAGAAGAACTGCGCGCTCTGCTGATGGGCGAAAAGCAAAGCGAAGCGCTGAAGCTCGACAACGAAACCTTGAGCCTGGACGTGGTCGCCAACGATCTGCTGACGCTGCAGGCGCTGAACGCCGCGCGGCTGAAAGAGGCGGGCGCGGTAAACACCGATTTCGTCAGCCGCACCATTAACGATGCGCCGCTCAACCTGGGTCAGGGGATCTGGTTGAACGACTGTGCGGAAGGCAACTTGCGTAGCGCTATCGCCGTGAGTCGCGCCGCCAACGTGTTTACCGCTGACGGGCAGCCGGTGGCGCTGCTGATCACCGTCGCGATGGCCGATGAGCAGCCGACCGCGGTGCTTAATCGCCTGAGCAATCTGCTCATTGATAAAAAAGCGGAGCATCTGCTGAAAGCCGACGCCGCCACGCTGCTGGCGCTGCTGACCAGCGACGACGCCATTGCTGAAGACGTGCTGAATGCTGAATTTGTAGTACGCAACGAGCACGGGCTGCACGCGCGTCCGGGCACGATGTTGGTCAATACGATTAAACAATTCTCCAGCGACATTACCGTCACCAACCTCGACGGTTCCGGCAAGCCGGCCAATGGCCGCAGCCTGATGAAGGTCGTGGCGCTGGGTGTGAAAAAAGGTCACCGTCTGCGTTTTACCGCGCAGGGTGAAGATGCGCAACAAGCGCTGGATGCGATTGGCGAAGCGATCGCCGCAGGCCTTGGGGAGGGCGCATAAATGAGCAGACGTGTAGCAACGATTACTTTAAATCCGGCATACGACCTGGTGGGCTTCACCCCGGAAATCGAACGTGGCGAAGTGAACCTCGTGCGCACCACCGGCCTGCATGCGGCAGGTAAAGGTATTAACGTGGCGAAAGTGCTGAAAGATCTCGGCATCGACGTCACCGTCGGCGGCTTCCTCGGAAAAGATAACCAGGATGGCTTCCAGCAGCTGTTCAGCGAGCTGGGCATCGCCAACCGCTTCCAGGTGGTGCAGGGGCGTACCCGTATTAACGTCAAGCTGACGGAAAAAGACGGCGAAGTGACCGATTTCAACTTCTCCGGTTTTGAAGTAACCCCGGCGGACTGGGAGCGTTTCGTTAATGATTCTCTGAGCTGGCTGGGGCAGTTCGATATGGTTTGCGTCAGCGGCAGCCTGCCGTCCGGCGTAAGTCCGGAGGCCTTCACCGACTGGATGACGCGCCTGCGCAGCCAGTGTCCGTGCATTATTTTCGATAGCAGCCGCGAAGCGCTGGTCGCCGGACTGAAAGCCGCGCCGTGGCTGGTAAAACCAAACCGCCGCGAGCTGGAAATCTGGGCTGGCCGCAAGCTGCCGGAGATGAAAGATGTCATCGACGCCGCTCATGCGCTACGCGAGCAAGGTATCGCCCACGTGGTGATTTCGCTGGGCGAAGAGGGCGCGCTGTGGGTCAACGCCTCCGGCGAATGGATTGCTAAACCGCCTTCAGTCGAGGTCGTCAGCACCGTAGGCGCTGGTGATTCGATGGTCGGCGGCCTGATTTACGGCCTGCTGATGCGTGAATCCAGCGAGCATACCCTGCGCCTGGCGACTGCCGTCGCCGCCCTGGCCGTCAGCCAGAGCAACGTTGGCATTACCGATCGTACCCAGTTGGCCGCAATGATGGCGCGCGTCGACTTACAACCCTTTAATTGACAGCAGGAGAGGCATAATGAAAACGCTGCTGATTATTGATGCCGGGCTTGGACAGGCTCGCGCCTACATGGCGAAGACCCTGCTCAGCGCCGCGGCGCAGAAAGCGCACCTTGAGCTGATTGATAACCCGAACGATGCCGAACTGGCCATCGTGCTGGGAACCGCGCTGCCGGCTGACAGCGCGCTGAACGGTAAAAACGTCTATCTGGGCGATATTAACCGTGCAGTCGCTCATCCGGAATTGTTCCTCGGCGAAGCGAAAGACCACGCTAAGCCGTACGTTGCGCCAGCGGCGGTAGCCGTTCCGGCCGCCGCTCAGGGGCAGAAACGTATTGTCGCCGTTACCGCTTGTCCGACCGGCGTTGCTCATACCTTTATGGCGGCGGAAGCCATCGAAACCGAAGCCAAAAAACGCGGCTGGTGGGTGAAAGTGGAAACCCGTGGCTCCGTGGGGGCGGGTAATGCCATTACTCCGGAAGAGGTGGAGCAGGCGGATCTGGTCATCGTCGCCGCCGACATTGAAGTCGATCTGGCGAAGTTCGCCGGTAAACCGATGTATCGCACCACCACCGGCCTGGCGCTGAAGAAAACCGCGCAGGAGCTGGATAAAGCCGTTGCGGAAGCGAAGCCGTACCAGCCATCCGGCAAACCGCAGGCGTCCGGTGAAGGTAAAAAAGAGTCGGCTGGCGCCTATCGTCACCTGCTGACCGGCGTATCCTACATGCTGCCGATGGTGGTCGCGGGCGGGCTGTGTATCGCGCTGTCGTTCGCGTTCGGTATTAAAGCGTTTGAAGTGAAAGACACCATGGCGGCGGCGTTGATGCAAATCGGCGGCGGTTCAGCCTTTGCGCTGATGGTGCCGGTACTGGCGGGCTTTATCGCTTTCTCCATCGCTGACCGTCCGGGTCTGACGCCTGGTCTTATCGGCGGTATGCTGGCCGTCAGCGGCGGCTCCGGCTTTATCGGCGGTATTGTCGCCGGTTTCCTTGCCGGTTATGTGGCGAAGTTAATCAGCACCAAGCTGAAGCTGCCGCAGAGTATGGAAGCGTTGAAGCCGATTCTGATCATTCCGCTGATTTCCAGCCTGATTGTCGGCCTGGCAATGATCTACCTGATTGGCAAACCGGTGGCGGGTATCCTGGCCTGGCTGACCCACTGGCTGCAAACCATGGGGACGGCGAACGCGGTGCTGCTGGGCGCGATCCTCGGCGGTATGATGTGTACCGATATGGGCGGGCCGGTGAACAAAGCGGCTTATGCTTTCGGTGTGGGTCTGTTGAGTACCCAAACCTATGCGCCGATGGCGGCGATTATGGCGGCCGGTATGGTGCCACCGCTGGCGCTTGGCCTGGCAACGCTGATTGCTCGTAACAAGTTCGATAAATCGCAGCGTGAAGGCGGTAAAGCGGCGCTGGTTCTGGGGCTGTGCTTTATCACCGAAGGGGCGATTCCATTCGCCGCACGTGACCCGATGCGCGTACTGCCTTGCTGTATCGTTGGCGGCGCGGTGACCGGCGCTATCTCGATGGCGGTTGGCGCGAAACTGATGGCGCCGCACGGCGGTCTGTTCGTCCTGCTGATCCCTGGCGCCATCACTCCGGTGCTGGGTTATCTGCTGGCGATTATTGCCGGTACGCTGGTCGCGGGTCTCTCTTACGCGGTGCTGAAGCGCCCGGAAGCGCCGGCAGCGGAAGTTGAAAAAGCGGCGTAATATCAGCGCAATAGAAAAGGGCCGATTCATCGGCCCTTTTTTTGTTCCTGAATTCAGGCCACTTCGGCGGTCTGCTGCGCCCGCAGCCAGGCAATTTCTTCCGCCCAGATATCCGGGTTAATGGTTTCCAGAATCAGCGGGATACCATCGAAACGGTTATCCTGCATGATCCAACGAAAAGCATCATGGCCGATATTGCCTTCACCGAGGCTATGGTGACGGTCGACGCGGCTGCCAAAAGTGCTTTTGGCATCATTGAGGTGCATGCCGCGCAGATACTGGAAGCCGACGATCCGTTCGAATTCGGCAAAGGTCTTTTCACACTGCTCCGCGCTGCGTAGGTCATAACCGGCGGCGAAAGCGTGGCAGGTATCAATGCAGACGCCAACGCGGGATTTGTCTTCAACGCCGTCAATGATGGCGGCCAGATGTTCAAATTTAAAACCAAGATTGCTGCCCTGACCGGCGGTATTTTCGATAACCGCGGTCACGCCTTCGGTTTTCGCCAGCGCGATGTTGATGGATTCAGCGATACGCGCCAGGCATTCATCTTCCGGGATCTGCTGCAGGTGGCTGCCCGGATGGAAGTTGAGCAGCGTTAATCCCAACTGCTGGCAGCGGGTTAATTCATCGATAAACGCCTCGCGGGATTTCTCCAGCGCTTCTTCGACCGGATGACCGAGGTTAATCAGGTAGCTGTCGTGCGGCAGGATCTGCCCCGGGCCGAAGTGATATTTTTCGCAGGCGGCTTTGAATTCGGCAATCGCGTCATCGGTGAGCGGCGCGGCGCGCCATTGACGCTGATTTTTGGTGAACAGGGCGAAGGCGGTCGCTTCGATTTCGGCGGCGCGGATGGCGGCATTGGCCAGCCCGCCGGAGGCGCTTACGTGCGCTCCAATGTATTTCATAAAAAAACTCCAGTTAAGCCGCTGGGGGGAGGGTAATGATAGCGGCTTAACCGGAGAGTTACAGCAATGAATGAATATCGACGAGAAACTTACTGCTTAGCCAATCAGGTGGTGGATAGCGAAGTTAATCGCGCCGCCGCCAACAATCAGCCAGACGAACAGCACCAGCGCCATCAGCAGCGGCTTAGCGCCGGCTTTTTTCAGCGCGCTGACGTGGGTAGTTAAGCCCAGCGCGGCCATTGCCATTGCCAGCAGTACGGTATCAAGCGTGACCAGCATATCGACGACGGCTTTCGGCAGCAGGTGGAAGGAGTTAAACACCGCCACCAGAATAAACAGGATGGCAAACCACGGAATGGTGATTTTGCTCTTTTCGCCGTTACCGGCTGGCGCCAGCTGTTTCACACGAGCGGCGATGAACAGCAGGAACGGAGCCAGCATCATCACGCGCAGCATTTTGGCGATAACCGCGGCATTTTCGGCGTCCGGGCTAACCGCGTGACCGGCGGCAACCACCTGGGCGACTTCATGCATGGTGGAGCCCATATAGATGCCATAGGTTTCCGGAGTGAACCAGTGCGCCAGCAGCGGATACATCGCCGGGTAGAGGAAGATGGCGATGGTACCAAAGATAACCACTGTCGCCACGGCGACCGTCACTTTACTGGCTTCAGCTTTGACGACCGGTTCGGTGGCCAGAACCGCCGCGGCGCCGCAGATGCTGCTACCGGCGCCGATAAGCCAGCTGGTGTGTTTATCGAGACCGAAGACCTTCTGCCCGAGGAAACAGGCGATAAAGAAGGTGCTGGAAAGCGTCAGTACGTCAATCAGGATCCCGCTGACGCCGACGTCAGCAATCTGGGCGAACGTCAAACGAAAACCGTACAGAATGATCCCCAGGCGCAGCAGATGCTGCTTGGCGAAAATCACCCCGCCATCGCAGGACTGCCAAATCTTTGGATAAACGGTGTTACCGACCACCATGCCGAACAAGATAGCCAGCGTCAGCGCGCTGAAGCCCGCGCCGGCGATAGCAGGAAAACTGCCTGCCCACAGGGCGGCGCCGGTCAACGCGGCGGTCAGCGCCAGGCCTGGGACGAAATGCCACAGGGTGCGATGTTTAGTGGGTAAAGTGAGTGCTGTCATAACCTTCTCCTTTGTCTGGGCAAAGAATACGACTGGCTGGTTTAAAAATAAAATTGATTATATATTTATAATCTATCGGAATAAGTGATATACCCTTCATCCTTCAGGCCACAGCCCTGCTGATTTATGTCAACATAGCGTTGACGGTTATCCAGCTTGGGCTAATACACAGGTGAGTTATGCATATCACGCTACGGCAACTGGAAGTTTTTGCTGANTCATAACCTTCTCCTTTGTCTGGGCAAAGAATACGACTGGCTGGTTTAAAAATAAAATTGATTATATATTTATAATCTATCGGAATAAGTGATATACCGTTCATCCTTCAGGCCACAGCCCTGCTGATTTATGTCAACATAGCGTTGACGGTTATCCAGCTTGGGCTAATACACAGGTGAGTTATGCATATCACGCTACGGCAACTGGAAGTTTTTGCTGAGGTTTTGAAAAGCGGGTCGACGACTCAGGCGTCACAGATGCTGGCGCTGTCGCAGTCGGCGGTGAGCGCGGCGTTGACCGATCTGGAGGGGCAACTCGGCGTTCAGCTTTTTGACCGCGTCGGTAAACGGCTGGTGGTCAACGAGCACGGCCGCTTGCTCTATCCGCGCGCGCTGGCCCTGCTGGAGCGCGCCGGAGAGATAGAACAGCTGTTTCGCGGCGATAATGGCGCTATCCGCGTTTATGCCAGTAGCACCATCGGCAACTATATTCTGCCGGAAATCATCGCCCGCTACCGCCGCGATTTCCCCGAACTACCGCTGGAGCTGAGCGTCGGCAACAGCCAGGACGTGATTAATGCGGTCAGCGATCTGCGCGTCGATATTGGTCTGATAGAAGGGCCGTGCCACGCGGCGGATATTATCGCCGAGCCGTGGATTGAAGATGAACTGGTGGTGTTCGCCGCCCCTGACTCGCCGTTCTTAGAGGGCGAATTGACGCTGCAACGGCTGGCGGAAGCGCAGTGGATCCTGCGCGAGCATGGCTCCGGCACGCGGGAAATCGTCGACTACGTGCTGTTGTCGCATCTGCCCGCATTTCAACTGGGCATGGAGCTTGGCAACTCGGAGGCGATTAAACATGCGGTCCGTCATGGGTTAGGCATCAGCTGCCTGTCACGGCGGGTGATTGCCGAACAGCTGGAAGCCGGAACGCTGGTGGAGCTCAAGCTGCCGTTACCGCGCCTGACGCGCACGTTGTGGCGTATTCGCCATCGGCAAAAACACGTTTCCAAGGCGCTGCAGCGTTTTATCCGCTACTGCGAGGTATAGCGCTGGCGTAAGCCGCGATTTTTTGTCTGTTTTTTTATGCGCCAATGCAGGATTACTGCTTTACTAATAATTTGTGTCAGATCATGAAGCTCTCTTATAACTTTGCATTTGTACCGGATGGATGGACGATCGTCTGCTACAATCGCGCCTCATTTTTTGGATGGATAGCATTTTCACATGGTTTCGGAAACTAAAACCACAGAAGCGCCCACGCTCCGCCGCGAGCTAAAAGCGCGCCACTTGACCATGATCGCTATTGGCGGTTCCATCGGTACAGGTCTTTTCGTTGCCTCTGGCGCAACAATTTCTCAGGCAGGCCCCGGCGGCGCGCTGCTTTCCTACATTCTGATCGGTCTGATGGTGTATTTCCTGATGACCAGTCTCGGCGAGCTGGCGGCGTTTATGCCGGTTTCAGGCTCTTTTGCGACCTACGGTCAGAACTATGTAGAAGAAGGCTTTGGTTTCGCGCTAGGCTGGAACTACTGGTACAACTGGGCGGTGACTATCGCCGTTGACCTCGTTGCTTCGCAGCTGGTGATGAGCTACTGGTTCCCGGATACACCCGGCTGGATCTGGAGCGCCTTATTCCTCGGCATCATGTTCCTGCTGAACTGGATCTCGGTACGCGGCTTCGGCGAAGCGGAGTACTGGTTCTCGCTGATTAAAGTTGCCACCGTGATTATCTTTATCATCGTCGGCATTATGATGATTTTTGGCATCTTCGAAGGCGCCAAGCCGGCGGGCTGGAGCAACTGGGGCATTGATGATGCGCCGTTTGCCGGCGGTTTTGCGGCGATGATCGGCGTGGCGATGATTGTCGGTTTCTCCTTCCAGGGCACCGAGCTCATCGGTATTGCCGCAGGCGAATCGGAAAATCCGGAGAAGAACATTCCGCGCGCGGTGCGTCAGGTGTTCTGGCGTATCCTGCTGTTCTATGTCTTCGCGATTTTGATTATCAGCCTGATCATCCCGTATACCGATCCGAGCCTGCTGCGTAACGACGTTAAAGATATTTCCGTTAGCCCGTTCACCCTGGTGTTCGAGCACGCCGGTCTGCTCTCTGCGGCGGCTATCATGAACGCGGTTATCCTGACGGCGGTGCTGTCGGCGGGTAACTCCGGTATGTACGCCTCTACGCGTATGTTGTATACCCTGGCGTGCGACGGCAAAGCGCCGCGCATTTTCTCGAAGCTGTCGAGAGGCGGCGTACCGCGTAATGCGCTGTATGCGACGACCGTGATTGCGGCGCTGTGCTTCCTGACCTCGATGTTCGGCAACCAGACGGTCTACCTGTGGCTGCTGAACACCTCCGGGATGACCGGCTTTATCGCCTGGTTGGGGATTGCGATCAGCCACTACCGTTTCCGTCGTGGCTACGTGTTGCAGGGTAACGATATTAATAACCTGCCGTACCGTTCCGGCTTCTTCCCGCTGGGGCCGATCTTCGCTTTCGTACTGTGCCTTATCATCACGCTGGGCCAGAACTACGAAGCCTTCCTCAAGGACACCATTGATTGGGGCGGCGTGGCGGCGACCTACATCGGCATTCCGCTGTTCCTGGTTATCTGGTTTGGTTACAAGCTGGTGAAAGGTACCCGCTTCGTGCGCTACAGCGAGATGAAGTTCCCGGAACGCTTTAAAGGCTAACTTCATACACTGCCGCTTTCGATAAAGCCCTCTTTTAAAGAGGGCTTTTTTTATGCCTGCAAGACTTACAAACGGACACACTTCTTCATAATTGTATTGATAATTGTAATCATTATCCTTATCATTTCGGAAAATTCAGGATGAAGCCAATCTCCATATCTTGCCGCTCAACCATGAAAGGCAAGGGGCGACCAGCCACATCGACTGTAAAAATTTGCGCGCAGCCGCCAGAGCCGCGTGTCGACAGGATGTGCAAGCAGCACCCTTTGTTTGATTTGTAGTTGACCTCATGGAGATTTGGTATGTTCAGGTTAAACCCTTTTGCCCGGGCGGGACTGTGCGCGTCCGTCGTAGCATTGGCATTTCCGGCGCTGGCCGCAAATGATGACGAAACGCTGGTTGTCACCGCCGCGGCGACTGAACAGAGCGTCAAAGATGCCCCCGCCAGTATCAGCGTGATCACCCAACAGGACTTGCAGCGTAAGCCGGTGCAGAACCTGAAGGACGTGCTGCGCGATGTGCCTGGCGTTCAGCTCACCAACGAAGGGGATAACCGTAAGGGCGTGAGTATTCGCGGCCTGAGTAGCAGCTATACGCTGATCCTGATCGATGGCAAACGGGTGAACTCGCGTAATGCTGTCTTCCGCCATAACGATTTCGATCTTAACTGGATCCCGGTGGACTCCATCGAGCGGATTGAAGTAGTGCGCGGCCCGATGTCTTCCCTGTACGGTTCCGACGCGCTCGGCGGCGTGGTCAACATCATTACTAAAAAAATCGGCCAGAAATGGACCGGTACCCTCAGCAGCGATGCCACTATTCAGGAACACCGCGATCGCGGTGACACTTATAACGGCCAGTTCTTCACCAGCGGCCCGCTGATTGACGGCGTGTTGGGCATGAAAGCCTACGGTAGCCTGGCGAAACGCAGTAAAGACGATCAGCAATCTTCCAGCAACGCCGCGGGCGAAACGCCGCGCATTGAAGGTTTTACCAGCCGCGACGGCAACGTTGAGTTCGCCTGGACGCCAACGGAGAACCAGGACATTACCGCCGGCTACGGTTTCGATCGCCAGGATCGCGATTCAGACTCGCTCGACAAAAACCGCCTCGAACGTCAGAACTACTCTTTGACCCATAACGGGCGCTGGGACGTTGGTAATAGCGAAGTGAAATTCTACGGCGAGAAAGTGGATAACAAAAATCCAGGGCAGGCGGGCACTATTACTTCTGAGAGTAATGCGGTCGATGGTAAATATGTGATGCCGCTGGGTATGATCAACCAGATCGTGACCCTCGGCGGTGAATGGCGCCACGATAAACTCAAAGATCCGGTAAACCTGAGCAGCGGCGGCAAATCGACTTCCGCCAGCCAGTACGCGCTGTTCCTCGAAGATGAGTGGCGGATCTTTGAACCGCTGGCGCTGACCACCGGCATCCGTATGGACGATCACCAAACCTACGGCGATCACTGGAGCCCGCGTGCGTACCTGGTCTATAACGCCACCGATACCGTGACCGTGAAAGGCGGTTGGGCTACGGCCTTTAAAGCGCCGTCGCTGCTGCAATTGAACCCGGACTGGACCACCAACTCCTGTCGCGGTAGCTGCAGCATTATCGGTAACCCGAATCTGAAGCCGGAAACCAGCGAAAGCTTTGAGCTTGGTCTGTATTACAGCGGTGAAGAGGGCTGGCTGGAAGGTGTTGAAGGCAGCGTGACCGCCTTCCAGAACAACGTTGACGATATGATCGACATCCTGCGCACCTCCAGCGCCAGCGAGGCGCCGGGTTACCCGAACTTCGTCGGCTGGAAGACCGTGAACGGTAAGCGCGTGCCGGTATTCCGCTACTTCAACGTCAACAAAGCACGGATTAAAGGCGTGGAGACCGAAGTGAAGGTTCCGTTCGGCGAAGAGTGGAAACTGACGGTCAACTATACCTATAACGATGGTCGCGATCTGAGCAACGGCGGCAATAAACCGCTGCAGACGCTGCCGTTCCACACCGCTAACGGTACCCTCGACTGGAAACCGCTGGAGGATTGGTCTTTCTACGTCACGGCCAACTATACCGGCGAGCAGCGTGCGGTAAGCGCGACGGGTAAAACCCCAGGCGGTTATACCATGTTCGATATCGGCGCCGCGTGGCAGGTCAGTAAAAACGTGAAACTGCGCTCCGGCGTGCTTAACGTTGGCGACAAAGATCTGAACCGCGACGATTACAGCTATACCGAAGATGGCCGTCGCTACTTTATGGCCGTCGATTACCGCTTCTGATAGCGATAAACTGTCAGCCGCCGCTGAAGTAACTTCAGTGGCGGCAGCCCCGATAAAACGTGTACGCCGCTATCCGCCAGGTATCAGCCGCTTGCCTCTTTCATCCACCACCTTTTCTCCATCCTCTTTGCTAAAAGCGCCTTTCTGCGGATCGGGCAGGATATCCAGTACCACTTCAGAAGGCCGACATAAGCGGGTTCCCCGTTCAGTAACCACAATAGGGCGATTAATCAGGATGGGATGAGCGAGCATAAATTCTATTAACTGTTCGTCGGTGAACTTATCCTCCGCGAGTCCCAACTGGGCATAAGGTTCAACATTCTCGCGTAGCAGAGTACGCACCGCGATCCCCATCTCTGCGATAAGTTTAACCAGCTCATCGTGAGTCGGCGGTGTTTCAAGGTAGTGAATAACGGTGGGTTCATTACCGCTGTTACGGATCATCTCCAGCGTATTACGTGACGTGCCGCAGGCCGGGTTGTGATAGATGGTGATATTACTCATATAAGTGTCTCGTTATAGAGTGAGAGAGAGCCGCAGCGCCAGCGCGGCCAGAGTGACAAACAGCACGGGTAGCGTCATGATGATGCCGGTGCGGAAGTAATATCCCCAACTGATGGTCATACTCTTCTGCGACAGTACGTGCAGCCACAGCAGGGTCGCCAGACTGCCTATTGGCGTGATTTTGGGGCCTAAATCGCACCCAATCACGTTGGCGTAGATCATCGCTTCTTTGATAACGCCAGAAGCGGTGCTTCCTTCAATCGACAGCGCGCCCACCAGGACCGTTGGCATATTGTTCATTACCGACGACAGGAAAGCTGTCAGGAAGCCCGTGCCAAACGTTGCCGCCAGCAGTCCCTTATCCGCCAGCATATTCAGGACACCCGACAGATATTCCGTTAAGCCCGCATTGCGCAGACCGTAGACCACCAGGTACATACCCAGCGAGAAAATAACGATCTGCCAGGGCGCGCCGCGCAATACTTTACCGGTATTGATAGCGTGACCTTTTTTCGCAACGGCAAACAGAACAGCGGCTCCGACAGCGGCGATGGCGCTAACGGGCAGCCCCAGCGGTTCAAGAACAAAGAAACCAACCAGCAACAAAAGCAGAACAACCCAGCCAGCCTTGAAGGTTGCGGGATCTTTAATCGCGCTGGCAGGCGTTTTCAGCAAAGTGACGTTGTAGGTTGCCGGTATATCCCGGCGGAAAAACAGATGCAGCATGCCCAGCGTGGCCGCGATGGCAGCAATATCAACAGGAACCATTACAGAGGCGTATTGCGTAAAACCAAGCCGGAAGAAGTCAGCAGAGACAATGTTTACCAGATTAGAAACGATAAGCGGCAGGCTGGCGGTATCGGCAATAAACCCGGCTGCCATGACAAAGGCCAATGTTGTCCTTTTGCTGAACCCCAGAGCGAGCAGCATGGCAATGACGATGGGAGTCAGAATGAGCGCTGCGCCATCGTTAGCAAACAGCGCCGCAACGGTCGCGCCTAACAGGATAATCCAGCTAAACAGCAGACGACCGCGCCCGTTGCCCCAGCGGGAGACATGCAGCGCGGCCCATTCAAAAAAGCCCGATTCATCGAGCAGCAGGCTGATGATAATTACCGCGATAAAAGTCGCAGTTGCGTTCCAGACGATATTCCAGACCACAGGAATATCACTGGGATGAATAACGCCGCTGACCAGCGCCAGCACTGCGCCAATACTCGCGCTCCAGCCGATGCTGAGGCCCCGGGGCTGCCAGATAACCAACACCAGCGTGAATAAAAAGAGACTACCTGCCAACAACATTTCCTACTCCAATATATGCGTTTATATATATGTATCAACAGGTGCTACACGCTGATTTCTTGCGCCATTCGTCAATATCTTCTCTCATGCTCTGCCAGGATGCGGCAATGATCTCCGCCGCCCAAGCCGGCATATGGGGCGAGAGGCGATAGTGGACCCATTTCCCTTGCCGACGGTCGAGCACCAGTCCGGACTCACGTAATATCGCCATATGACGCGAAATTTTCGGCTGGGATTGCCCGGTGGCGGCACACAGCTCGCAGACGCACAGTTCGCCGGACTCACGCAGCAACATGATGATGGCAAGACGGGTTTCATCCGCCAGAATTTTAAACAGCTGGATAGGTTTTATCATGGTTGACCAGATTATCATCGGAGTACATATATGCTAAATCATATGTATTGTGTTTTAAATAACAAATTATCGCCCGTAGCGACAAAGTAGTTCCTGACGATGATAAAAAACCGGGCAAGCGGAGGATGCCCGGCGGAGCAGAGTAGGGGGTTACTTAAAAAGATGCTTCGCGTGGAAGCGCAGATGATCTTCTATAAAGGTGGCAATGAAATAGTAGCTGTGGTCGTAGCCGGGCTGGATACGCAGGCTCAGCGGCCACTGTTTCTGTCGCGCCACCTCTGCAAGGACCGCGGGCTGCAGCTGGGTACCGAGAAATTGGTCAGCGTCTCCCTGATCAATTAAAGTCGGAATGGCATCCCCGGCCTGGCTTGCCTGCATCAGCGCGCAGCTGTCCCACTCCTGCCAGGTCGCCTCATCATCGCCGAGATAGGCGCTGAATGCTTTTTGTCCCCACGGAACTTTGCATGGGTTGACGATCGGCGCGAAGGCCGAGACGCTGGTAAAGCGCCCTGGGTTTTTCAGCGCCACGATGAGCGCGCCGTGGCCGCCCATCGAGTGGCCGCTGATGGCGCAACGGTCGGCGACCTGAAACTGGTTGTTAATTAACTGCGGCAGCTCATCGCGCAGGTAGTCGTACATGCGAAAATGCGCCGCCCACGGTGCCTGAGTGGCGTTGAGGTAAAAACCTGCGCCTTTACCGAGATCGTAACCGGCATCATCGGCGACGTCATCGCCGCGCGGGCTGGTGTCGGGCATCACCAGCGCAATGCCAAGTTCGGCGGCTATCCGCTGAGCGCCGGCCTTAGTGGTAAAGTTTTCGTCATTGCAGGTCAAACCGGATAGCCAGTACAGCACCGGCGGCGGGGCGGTTTCCGTCGCCGGCGGTAAAAAGATGCTAAACGTCATGGCGCAGTTCAGGGTACTGGAGTGATGACGCCAGCGTTGCTGTCGACCCTCGTAACAGCGATGCTCTTCAAGCAGTTCCATGCAGGGCTCCTCGGGTATCTATGTGTAATGCTTAATAATACAGATATTTCATTAACCGGTGAGCAACTTTCACTTTCCCGTCGCGCAAAGCTATTGCATCATTAATACGAGTTATAAAGAACATCTCAGAACATCTACAGTACTTATGATTGCGCGCGGTAGCGGCGGGGCTCGCTGGCGTGGCGCATCGACAACGTCCAACCGCAGCGGTAAAAATGAAAGGTTGCGCCAATTTCAATAATTATCGTGACGGCTACTGGATTATGTGCGCCACCTCACGCACAATGAGTGCAAACTTTGCCCTCAGAAGAGCAAAGAGCGCCACACCTGCAGGAGAACCTAAATGTCATCATTGAGTAAAGAAGCCATACTCGTTCATGAAGCGCTGGTCGCTCGTGGGCTGGAGACGCCGCTGCGTCCGCCAGTACAAGAAATTGATAATGAAACGCGCAAGCGTCTGATCGCCGGGCACATGACTGAGATTATGCAGCTGCTGAATCTTGATCTCAGTGACGACAGCCTGATGGAGACTCCGCATCGCATCGCAAAAATGTACGTTGATGAGATTTTCTCCGGTCTGGATTATGCCAGATTCCCGAAAATCACCGTTATTGAAAACAAAATGAAAGTTGACGAGATGGTGACGGTTCGCGATATCACGCTGACCAGTACCTGTGAACATCACTTTGTGACGATTGACGGCAAAGCGACCGTGGCTTATATCCCGAAAGATTCGGTAATCGGCCTGTCGAAAATTAACCGCATCGTGCAGTTCTTTGCCCAGCGTCCGCAGGTGCAGGAGCGCCTGACGCAGCAGATCCTCACTGCGCTGCAGACCCTGCTCGGTACCAGTAACGTCGCGGTATCCATTGACGCGGTGCATTACTGCGTGAAAGCGCGCGGCATCCGCGATGCGACCAGCGCCACGACCACCACTTCGCTTGGCGGTCTGTTTAAATCCAGCCAGAATACCCGCCAGGAGTTCCTGCGCGCCGTACGTCACCACAATTAATTCGGAGCAGGGTGCATGGAGAGAAACGTCACGCTGGACTTCGTTCGCGGCGTCGCCATCCTCGGCATTCTGCTACTGAATATCACCGCCTTCGGCTTGCCGAAGGCGGCCTATCTTAATCCTGCATGGGCCGGGAGTATTTCGCTGAGCGACGCCTGGAGCTGGGCAATCCTCGACCTGTTTGCGCAGGTGAAATTCCTCACCCTGTTTGCTCTGCTGTTCGGCGCCGGATTACAAATGCTGCTGGTACGCGGTAAACGCTGGATCCAGTCACGGCTAACGCTGCTTGCCCTACTTGGTTTTATTCACGGCCTCTTTTTCTGGGATGGCGATATTCTGCTGGCCTATGCGCTGGTGGGGCTAATTGCCTGGCGCATGGTACGCGATGCCCAACACGTTAAATCGCTATTTAATACCGGCGTAGTGCTATATCTCATCGGTATTGCGGTGCTGGTATTGCTGGGATTGATTTCCGCCAACGGCGCCAGCCGGTCATGGGTGCCCGATGCCGCGAATGTGCAGTATGAACAGTTCTGGAAGCTCAAAGGCGGTATGGAGGCGGTGAGCAATCGCGCGGATATGCTGTCCGATAACCTGGTGGCGCTGGGCGTGCAGTACGGCTGGCAGCTGGCGGGGATGATGCTAATGGGCGCGGCGCTAATGCGCTGCGGCTGGTTGAAAGGGCAGTTTAGCCTTAGTCACTACCGCCGCGTCGGGTTTGTGCTGATTATTGCCGGGATGGCGGTGAATGTGCCGGCCATCGCCGCGCAGTGGTACTTGCAATGGGACTACCGCTGGTGTGGTTTTCTGCTGCAGGCGCCGCGTGAACTTGGCGCGCCGCTTCAAACCATCGGCTATGCCGCGCTGGCGTGGGGATTCTGGCCGCAATTATGCCGCTTCCGTCTGGTCGGCGCGATTGCTTGCGTTGGGCGGATGGCGCTCAGTAACTATTTACTGCAAACCCTGATCTGCACCACGCTGTTCTATCATCTCGGCCTGTTTATGAAATTTGACCGTTTTCAGCTGTTGGCCTTTGTGCCGGCGGTGTGGGCGGTTAATCTCCTCTTCTCGCAGTTTTGGCTGCGTCATTTCCGCCAGGGGCCCGTTGAGTGGCTATGGCGTCAGTTAACCCTGAGAGCCTCAGGGACAACAACAAGAGATACATCCGTATAACGATCTCGATCACAATCATTAACAAAATGGATGTAACCGTTTCCAGCGGTGTGACCTCACTCACGTAGCGCGGCGCGCGTCACTGCCAGAATAGCCACCTTGCTGAACACAGGAGGTGGGTGTGACGTATTGTAATGCTATTAAGGTGGGTCTCCATGATCACCATTCGTGATGTCGCCCGTCAGGCGGGGGTCTCCGTAGCGACGGTCTCACGGGTGCTGAACAACAGCGCGCTGGTGAGCCCGGATACGCGGGAAGCGGTGATGAAAGCGGTCGCGCAGCTGGGCTATCGACCCAATGCCAATGCCCAGGCGCTGGCGACCCAGGTTAGCGATACCATCGGCGTGGTGGTGATGGATGTGTCGGACGCCTTTTTCGGCGCGCTGGTGAAAGCGGTGGATACCGTCGCGCAGCAGCACCAGAAATATGTCCTGATCGGCAACAGTTATCATGAAGCTGAAAAAGAGCGCAACGCCATTGAGGTGCTGATTCGCCAGCGCTGTTCGGCGCTTATCGTGCATTCGAAAGCGTTAAGCGATGCCGAACTCGGCGATTTTATGCAGCATATTCCGGGCATGGTGCTGATTAACCGCATTGTACCCGGCTTCGCGCACCGCTGTGTGGGTCTCGATAACGTCAGCGGCGCGCTCATGGCTACGCGGATGCTGCTCAATCACGGCCATCAGCGGATTGGCTATCTCTCTTCCAACCACGGCATTGAGGATGATGAACTGCGCCGTGAAGGGTGGAGTAAGGCGCTGCAGGAGCAGGGTATTATCGCCCCGGAAAGTTGGATTGGCTCGGGATCGCCGGATATGCAGGGCGGCGAAGCGGCGATGGTGGAACTGCTTGGGCGTAATTTAGGCCTGACGGCGGTGTTTGCCTATAACGACAGTATGGCTGCCGGCGCGCTCACCACCCTCAAGGATAACGGCATTGCTGTGCCGCAGCATCTCTCGCTGATTGGCTTTGATGACATTCCCATTTCCCGTTACACCGATCCGCAGCTGACCACGGTGCGCTATCCCATTATGTCGATGGCCAAATTGGCTACCGAACTGGCGCTACAAGGGGCGGCAGGAAAACTCGATAGTGAGGCCAGCCACTGTTTTATGCCCACGCTGGTGCGCCGCCATTCTGTGACGCAGAAGCAAAGTGTGGGGCCGATCACTAACTGAATCTATCCATCGATGTAACCGCTTTCAATCTGTGAGTAAATTCACAGTATATTAACATTACGCTGTTTATGATGGCAGCGTTGACCAGTCCGAACCAGGCTGTGCTGATGATGCGTTTAAACATCATCTTAAACAATAGGTTAGGCACTTGATGAAGCCGTTTTTCTGGAGCGTTACCCTACACGGAAGACAGAATTAACGTTGTGAATATCGTTGTGCGGTAACCCTAATGTAACAACTCCCGCCAGCTATCTTCACGCCAAAAAAAACGATGCAAAATAATAAAACCGGAGATTCCATGAATAAGAAGGTCTTAGCTCTGTCCGCCGTCATGGCTGGTATGCTTTTCGGCGCCGCAGCGCATGCCGCGGATACCCGTATCGGCGTTACGATCTACAAGTATGACGACAACTTTATGTCCGTCGTGCGTAAAGCTATCGAAAAAGACGGCAAATCTGCGCCGGACGTGAAGCTGCTGATGAATGACTCGCAGAACGATCAGTCCAAACAGAACGATCAGATCGACGTGCTGCTGGCGAAAGGGGTGAAGGCGCTGGCGATCAACCTGGTTGACCCGGCGGCGGCGGGTACGGTTATCGACAAAGCGCGCGGGCAAAATGTGCCGGTGGTGTTCTTTAACAAAGAGCCATCGCGCAAGGCACTGGATAGCTACGATAAAGCCTACTATGTAGGTACCGACTCCAAAGAATCCGGGATTATCCAGGGCGATCTTATCGCTAAGCACTGGAAAGCGAACCCTAACTGGGATCTGAATAAAGATGGTCAGATTCAGTTTGTTCTGTTGAAAGGCGAGCCGGGCCACCCGGATGCCGAAGCGCGTACTTCCTACGTTATCAAAGAGCTCAATGAAAAAGGTCTTAAAACTCAGCAACTGGCGTTAGATACCGCCATGTGGGATACCGCGCAAGCGAAAGATAAAATGGACGCCTGGCTCTCCGGTCCGAACGCCAACAAAATCGAAGTGGTGATCGCTAACAACGATGCGATGGCGATGGGCGCGGTAGAAGCGCTGAAAGCGCATAACAAGAGCAGCATTCCGGTGTTCGGCGTCGATGCCCTGCCAGAAGCGCTGGCGCTGGTGAAATCCGGCGCGATGGCCGGTACCGTGCTGAACGATGCCAACAACCAGGCGAAAGCGACTTTCGATCTGGCGAAGAACCTGGCTGACGGCAAAGAGCCTGCTGCTGGCACCAACTGGAAAATTGAGAATAAGATTGTCCGCGTACCATACGTAGGCGTCGATAAAGACAACCTCAGCCAGTTTATCGGTAAATAAGTTTTACATGCATTGCGGGCGCGTTCAGCGCGCCCGATTATTCCTGATACCGAAGCCGATTTTGCTGCGATATAACTTATCGTCGCGGATCGGCACGAACGCAGCCAGGTATAACTATGGTCAGCAATAATAGCGTACAGTCGGGCGAATATTTGTTGGAAATGAGCGACATCAACAAATCTTTCCCCGGCGTGAAAGCTCTTGATAATGTCAACCTGAAGGTTCGTCCGCACTCAATCCATGCATTAATGGGGGAGAATGGCGCGGGTAAATCGACATTATTAAAATGCTTATTTGGGATCTATCAAAAAGATTCCGGCAGTATTCTTTTTCAGGGAAAAGAGATCGATTTCCATTCGGCGAAAGAAGCCCTGGAGAACGGTATTTCAATGGTGCACCAGGAGTTAAACCTGGTTCTACAACGTTCGGTCATGGACAACATGTGGCTGGGGCGTTACCCCACCAAAGGTATGTTTGTCGATCAGGATAAAATGTATCGCGATACCAAAGCGATATTTGATGAACTGGATATTGATATTGACCCGCGCGCTCGCGTGGGGACGTTATCGGTATCGCAGATGCAGATGATTGAAATTGCGAAGGCGTTCTCCTATGACGCCAAAATAGTCATTATGGATGAGCCTACCTCATCGCTGACCGAAAAAGAGGTCAATCACCTGTTTAAAATAATCCGCAAGCTGAAAGAGCGTGGCTGCGGCATTGTTTATATCTCCCATAAAATGGAGGAGATATTCCAGCTCTGCGATGAGATTACTATCCTGCGCGATGGTCAGTGGATTGCCACCCAGCCGCTGGAAGGGCTGGATATGGATAAGATCATTGCGATGATGGTTGGCCGTTCGCTGAACCAGCGTTTTCCGGATAAACAAAACAAACCGGGCGAAGTAATCCTTGAAGTTCGTAACCTGACCTCGCTGCGCCAGCCGTCGATCCGCGATGTCTCGTTCGATCTGCATAAGGGCGAAATTCTCGGTATTGCCGGGCTGGTAGGCGCGAAGCGTACCGATATCGTTGAAACGCTGTTTGGCATCCGCGAAAAGGCCAGCGGCACTATTACCCTGCATGGTAAAAAAATTAATAACCATAGCGCTAACGAAGCGATTAACCACGGCTTTGCGCTGGTAACCGAAGAGCGTCGTTCGACGGGGATTTATGCTTATCTCGATATTGGTTTTAACTCGCTGATATCAAATATCAAGAAGTATAAAAACAAGGTCGGCCTGTTGGACAATTCACGGATGAAAAGCGATACCCAATGGGTTATCGATTCCATGCGTGTAAAAACGCCAGGTCATCAAACGCAAATCGGTTCGCTTTCCGGCGGGAATCAGCAGAAGGTTATTATCGGCCGTTGGTTATTAACCCAACCGGAAATATTAATGCTTGATGAACCGACCCGCGGAATTGACGTCGGCGCGAAATTTGAAATTTACCAGCTGATTGCCGAACTGGCTAAAAAAGATAAGGGCATCATTATTATCTCTTCTGAAATGCCGGAGCTGCTGGGAATTACCGACCGTATTCTGGTTATGAGCAACGGGCTGGTTGCCGGAATTGTTGAGACCAAAACCACGACGCAAAATGAAATTCTGCGTCTTGCATCATTGCACCTTTGAGATCAGGGGCTTTCCATGAGTGCGTTAAATAAAAAGAGTTTCCTCACTTACCTGAAAGAGGGTGGGATTTACGTTGTACTTTTGGTCTTGCTGGCCATTATTATTTTCCAGGACCCGACCTTCTTAAGTCTGCTGAACTTAAGTAACATCCTGACGCAATCCTCGGTACGTATTATCATCGCTCTCGGCGTCGCCGGGCTGATTGTTACTCAAGGGACCGACCTTTCCGCCGGACGTCAGGTGGGTCTGGCGGCGGTGGTGGCGGCTACCATGCTGCAGGCGGTGGATAACGCCAACAAGGTGTTCCCGGAGATGGCGACCATGCCGATCCCGTTGGTTATTCTGCTGGTTTGCGCAATTGGCGCGGTGATTGGCTTGATTAACGGTATCGTCATTGCCTATCTCAACGTGACGCCGTTTATCACTACCCTGGGGACGATGATTATCGTTTACGGTATCAACTCCCTGTACTACGACTTCGTCGGCGCGTCGCCGATTTCCGGTTTCGACAGCCACTTCTCGCAGTTTGCCCAGGGCTTTGTCGCTTTAGGTTCATTCCGCCTGTCGTACATTACTTTCTACGCGCTGATCGCTATCTTCTTCGTGTGGATCCTGTGGAATAAAACCCGTTTCGGTAAAAATATCTTCGCTATCGGCGGTAACCCGGAAGCCGCGCGTGTCTCCGGCGTTAACGTGGCGCTGAACCTGCTGATGATTTATGCCTTGTCCGGGGTGTTTTACGCCTTCGGCGGGCTGCTGGAAGCCGGACGTATCGGTTCGGCGACCAACAACCTCGGCTTTATGTACGAACTGGATGCGATTGCCGCCTGCGTGGTGGGGGGCGTTTCCTTCAGCGGCGGCGTGGGTACGGTTTTCGGCGTGGTGACCGGGGTTATTATCTTTACCGTCATCAACTACGGTCTGACCTACATCGGCGTCAATCCATACTGGCAGTACATTATTAAAGGGGCGATTATCATCTTCGCCGTGGCGCTGGATTCACTGAAATACGCGCGTAAGAAATAAGATTGAACCCATACAAAACCCGCGCCTGGCGCGGGTTTTTTTATATCTCAAATCGACGAAACGACGCAGGTTATTTTTCTTTCTGTAGCTCCAGCAACTGCTCAGGCGTGACCGCCGGGTAGGATTGCGCATCCTCCGGAACTTCATGCTGCTGCGCCGGGATGGGGATCAGCGGCCCGAGGAAACGCGGTTCGCGTTTGAAGATATAGAGATCCGCCAGCGCGCCAAACCGGGCGCCAAACTCGCGAAGACGCACGGTCCACATATCCTTCGGCGAAGGCACCGCATAGCACTGCGCCTGAATCCCCATATGCAGGGCGATAAACAGCGCGCGCTCGCAGTGGAAGCGCTGGGTGATAATAATAAAATCGTTGGTATCGAACACTTTGCGGGTGCGCACGATCGAATCGAGGGTGCGGAAACCAGCGTAGTCCAGCACGATATCCGCCGGATCGACGCCGGCTTTGATCAGATCCCGGCGCATGGTCATCGGTTCGTTATAGCTTTGCAGGGCGTTGTCACCGCTTAACAGCAGATAATTGACCTTACCGCTATTGTAAGCGTTGAGCGCGCCCTGGATCCGGTAACGATAATACTGATTGATCACGCCGGTGCGATAATATTTGGCAGTACCCAACACCACGCCAACCTGGCGGTAGGGGAGATCCTGCAGCTCATCGTAAATATAGGGCGCGGTTTTCCAGCTCATCCAGCGGTCAAGACCCAGCACGGTCAACAGCAGCAGGCCGAGCAGGACTAACAGGCTGTATAACACACGCTTTAACATGAACTTGACTCAATGGTGAACGAGGGAAGCTTCAGGCTACTTTACCCGCCGGGTAAGCGCAAGAAACCATCGTTTAATTGCGGGGATTTTCAGCAATATGGCAGATTACCGAATCCAGGCCGGATAAGCCAAAGGCGCATCCGGCAATCTGCTCAGGCTATCTGGCTAGTTAACCTAACAGCACGCGGTCGATATTCTGACAGCCCAACGCTTTCAGGGTTGCAACGGTCGCATCCCACTGGATAAGCGCGGCGTCGGCTTTCTCGGCTAACAGCGCGCGCTGGATATCCGGATAGTCGTAACCGTTAAGGCTCAGCAGGTTCAGCGCGCCCTGCAGCGGCGGTAGCGTCGGATTGAACGCCGCGTTTTCCGCGTAGCTGCCGCAGAAAATGGTGCCGTCTTTCAGCTCAAGCGCCACGCCGGAAGGGGAGTTGCTGTACGGCGCATGGCAGCGGTTCGCCGCCTGAATAGCCGCCTGCGTGAGCGCATCGCCGCTGAGGGGGAAGCCGTGATCCTGCTCATCCATCAGCAGCGTTTTAATCTCCAGATCTTTCGGACCAAAGGCGTCTGGCAGATAGTGCTGCAAGGAGTGCGCTTCGCGACCCGGCAGATGAATGCGCAGCGCCAGACCGCTGTTCAGTTCGTTCATAAACTGGCGACAGTGGCCGCAAGGCGTGTAGTTGACGGTAATGGCGCGCAGGGATTTTTCGCCGCGCAGCCAGGCGTGGCTGATGGCGCTCTGTTCCGCGTGGACGGTCTGCTGCATGGTGGCGCCGAGGAATTCCATGTTGCCGCCGAAATACCAGCGACCGCTCACGCCGCGGGCGATAGCGCCAACGTTAAAGTGAGAAAGATCGGCACGGGCGCAGGCGGCGGCAAGCGGCAGTAGCGCAAAGGCCAGCGCGTCTTCATCCAAACCTGTTGCTTGTTGTAGCGTCGCCACCTGATCGGCTTCGAGCAGCGCCGGGAAGTGCGGGTCTGCGAGCATCGGGGCGATGGCCGCCTGCAGGTCTGCCGCCAGATTAGTCAAAGCAGCTTGAAAACGAGAGTGCATAGCGTTGCCTCATAACAATGTAATGGGAAGCTAGTGTACGGGCCCGTACGGGCCCTATATGTGACATAAGTCTCATTGTTTGTGCAACGCTAATTTGTTGCATTTATAAGTGTGATGAATATCACATTTATCCAACAACAGCGACGATCACCGGGAACAGAAAAGGCGCGACCAGCGAGGTAATAATTCCGCACAGTACCAGCGCCAGCGAGCTAAATGCCCCTTCCTGGTAGTCCAGTTCGGCGCAACGGGCGGTGCCGAGGGCGTGCGAGGCAGTACCCATCGACAGGCCGCGGGATGCTTTAGTATGAATACGCATGGCGTTAAGCAGCGTATGGCCGAACACCGCGCCGAGGATGCCAACGAAAATGACGCACACGGCGCTAATCGCTGGAATACCGCCAATACTGCCGCTGACCGCCATGGCAATCGGCGTAGTGACGGATTTTGGCATGATGGAAGCGGCGATTTGCGGGGTGGCGCCCATCAGCAGCGCGACGGTGGTACCGGTGATCATCGCCACGCAGCTACCGATAAAGCAGATGGTGATGATGGATTTCCAACGCGCGCGGATCTGGTGCAGTTGTTCATACAGCGGAAAGGCCAGCGCGACCACCGCCGGCTGCAGCAGATCGTTAAGGATTTTGCTGCCGGCAAAATAGCGTTCATAAGAAATGCCGGTGACCAGCAGGAAAGGAATAATGACCACCATGGCGACCAGCAGTGGGTTGAGCAGCGGAAATTTAAACCGCGCCGCCAGCTTGCGGGCAAGGAAAAAGACAATCAGCGTTAACGGGAGCGACCACCACATTTCATGGATCATTTTTTACTTCCTTTTTGCCCGATGATTTTGCGTTCACCGTGGACCAGATGCGAGCTCCAGCTCACTACCAAAAAGACTAATAAGGTACTGACGGCGCAGGAGACCGCCACCGGCCCCAGCTGCGCGCGCAGCAAATCCCAGTACTGCATTACGCCGACGCCGATAGGCACGAACAGCAGCGCCATGTAGCGAATCAGGATGTTGCAGCCGGGGTTGACCCACTGCGGCGGCATAATTTGCAGCGCCAGCAGCACGAACAAAATCAGCATGCCGATAATGCTGCCGGGAATTGTGATGGGCAGTAGCCCGGCGATAAAAATGCCCGCATACAAGCAGGCGTAAATCAGGACGAAAGCTCGCGCGTACTGCCAGATAATATTCAGCGACTTACTCATGGTAATAACCCTTGATGAACTGCCATTCATCATACAATTAAACCCTGAAATGTGCTACCGATCACATCATGAATTCTACGCATCGTCAGCATAGAAAATGGGAACAGCGGCCTTATTCTGCGAGGTAGTGCAGAAAACGAGTGAGCGCCAGCGACGGTACTTCGCTTTTGCGCCAGAACACCCCAACGCTACCTTTTTGTTCAATACGCGGCAAATTCAGAATCGCCAGTTGCCCATGTTCGGCGTAATGCTGCGCCAGCCGCAAAGAAAGAATAGAGATCATATCGCTGCTTTGCAGCAAATTGCTGGTGACATTCATCGAGGCCGACTCGATAGTATTCTCCGGCAGCATGACGCCGTTATCGACCAGCGCGTTATCAATACTCTGACGAATGGGCGTGCCGGTAGGCCAGACGATCCAGCGCCAGGCGGCAAGATCCGCCCAGCTCAGATGGGACCTGCTGGCCAGCGGATGATCGGGACGGGCGACGAAGCATACCGGTTCGGTATAGAGCACACGGTAGTTGAGCGGCAGTTCCAGCGCGCGCCCCCCAACACGTCCGACGACCACATCGACCACGCCGGAGAGCAGGTCGTGCAGCAGTGGAGTCATCACTTTTTCTTCGATATTCAGATGCAGGGTCGGCATCTCTTTAAGCAGGGCGAGGATCGCCTGCGCCACGCAGTCTGTCGCCACCGGCGAGCAGCCGATCATCAGGCTGCCGACCAGCCCGCCTTGTTTAAAGCGCTCGATCTCGTACTGCGAGCGCGACATGTCGTTGATTAGCCGCTGGGCGTGCTGAAGCAGCAGTTTGCCGCCTTCCGAAGGGCGCAGGCCCTTACTGTGGCGCTCAAAGAGCGGCATGCCGACTTCTTCTTCAAATTGCGTCAGCCACTTAGAGAGTGCGGGCTGGGTAATATTCATCATTTTCGCGACCTGCGTGAGATTGCCTTGCTCACCCAGCGCCACCAGCATTTTCAAATGCTGCAGCTTCAACTTTTGCGTCCAGTTCGCCATCAGCAGATAACCTCCAGGTTATGTCTATGCCCGAAAAGCCATTGTACATTTCATCGCCATAGTTACAAAATCGCAACATAAAAGAAATAAATACAACATCTACCCTGACCTGCACTGAGGCATCATTATGGCTCAACGACGTGAACTACAGACGTTACTCAACGCAGCGCCGGTTGGCGCCCTGCAGTGGCGTGTGATTATTTGCTGTTTTCTGGTGGTGATGCTTGATGGTTTCGACACCGCCGCCATTGGTTTTATCGCCCCCGATATCCGCGTTCACTGGCAACTGAGCGCCAGCGAACTCGCGCCGCTGTTTGGCGCCGGACTATTGGGATTGACCGCCGGGGCGCTGCTCTGCGGCCCGCTTTCTGACCGCTTTGGCCGAAAACGGGTGATTGAGTTCTGTGTTGCGTTGTTTGGCTTATTTAGCCTGCTCTCCGCGTTCTCGACGAATCTTGAAATGCTAGTGATCCTGCGTTTTCTCACCGGTCTGGGATTGGGCGGGGCGATGCCCAACACCATTACCATGACTTCGGAATATCTGCCGGCTCGCCGCCGCGGGGCGTTAGTAACCTTGATGTTCTGCGGCTTCACGCTGGGGTCGGCGCTGGGCGGCGTGGTGAGCGCCCAACTGGTGGCGCATATCGGCTGGCACGGCATTCTGGCCTTAGGCGGCATCCTGCCGCTGCTGCTGGCCGTCGCGCTGCTGTGGGCGCTGCCGGAATCGCCGCGCTGGCAGGTTCGCCGCGGACTGCCGCAGGAGACCATCGCCAAAACCGTCAGCGCCATCACCGGCGAGCGCTATTCCGAAACCCATTTCTGGCTGGATGAATCGGCGGCCGGGCCGAAAGGCAGCATTAGCCAGCTGTTTGTCGGCCGCCAGTTGACGATCACCTTGATGCTCTGGGTGGTGTTCTTTATGAGCCTGCTGATTATCTATTTGCTCTCCAGCTGGATGCCGACGCTGCTTAACCATCGTGGTATCGATTTGCAGCACGCTTCGTGGGTGACCGCCGCGTTTCAGGTGGGCGGCACGCTCGGCGCACTGTTGCTCGGCATCCTGATGGACCGTTTCAATCCCTTCCTTGTGCTGGCGCTGAGTTACTGCCTGGGCGCGTTGTGCATCGTGATGATCGGTTTAAGCGAAAACGGTTTGTGGCTGATGGCGCTGGCGATTTTCGGCACCGGAATCGGCGTGAGTGGTTCGCAGGTAGGCCTGAATGCGCTGACCGCCACGCTTTACCCTACTCAGAGCCGCGCGACCGGTGTCAGCTGGTCCAACGCCGTCGGCCGCTGCGGCGCCATCGTTGGTTCGCTCTCCGGCGGCATGATGATGGCGATGAATCTCTCTTTCGACACGCTGTTTTACGTTATAGCGGTACCGGCGGCGATCGGCGCGGTGATGCTCATCCTGCTGATGCTGGCGGTTCGCCGCCCTGGAACTGTACCCGACGCGCTGCCCTCTGCCGGTATCGCGAATAAATGAGGAGAATAATAATGACGCCATCTACTCCGCAATCGAACCGCAATCGTCAGCAATTCTATCAGCATATCGCTGGACAGAATCTGACGCCGCTGTGGGAATCGTTGCACCATCTGGTGCCGCAAACGCCGAATGCCAACTGCGCCCCGGCGTACTGGAACTATCAGGAAATTCGCCCGCTGCTGCTGGAAAGCGGGCAGTTAATCGGCGCTAAAGAGGCGGTGCGTCGGGTACTGGTGCTGGAGAACCCGCAGCTGCGCGGCCAGTCGTCCATTACCGCGTCGCTGTATGCCGGCCTGCAGCTCATCATGCCGGGCGAGGTGGCGCCGAGCCACCGTCACAATCAGTCGGCGCTGCGCTTTATCGTGGAAGGCCACGGCGCGTTTACCGCCGTCGACGGCGAGCGCACGCCAATGCGCCCCGGCGATTTTATTCTGACTCCGCAGTGGCGCTGGCACGATCACGGCAATCCTGGCGATGAACCGGTGGTCTGGCTCGATGGTCTCGATTTACCGCTGGTCAACTATCTCGGCTGCGGTTTTGCTGAAGATTATCCGCAGGAGCAGCAGCCGGTGACGCGTAAAGAGGGCGACTACCTGCCGCGCTACGCTGCCAACATGTTGCCGCTGCGCCATCAGGTGGGAAATTCCTCGCCGATTTTTAACTACCGCTACGACCGTAGCCGCGAGGCGCTGCATGACCTGACCCATCTTGGCGAGGCCGACGAATGGGACGGCTACAAGATGCGCTACGTCAACCCGGTCACCGGCGGCTATCCGATGCCCTCGATGGGCGCTTTCCTGCAACTGTTGCCGAAAGGGTTCCGGTCGCGGGTGGCGAAAACCACCGACAGCACCATCTACCACGTAGTGGAAGGTAGCGGCCAGGTGACGATTGGCGAACAAACCTTCGCATTCCAGCCGAAAGACATCTTCGTGGCGCCAACCTGGCACGGCGTATCGTTCAACGCCTGCGAAGAGTGCGTGTTATTTAGCTTCTCGGACCGTCCGGTACAGGAGGCCTTAGGTCTGTTCCGCGAAGCGCGTTATTAATAAGAAGGAAAACCATCATGACTCAATACGTTTTTGCTCCCCAGGCGCCGATTAGTCTCCCCGTTGTTGGCAGCGATGAGCAGTTCCCGGTGCGCCGCGTGTACTGCGTAGGCCGTAACTATGCCGCCCACGCCCGTGAAATGGGCTTCGATCCGGATCGCGAACCGCCGTTCTTCTTTTGCAAACCGGCGGATGCGGTTGTGCCGGTCGCAGCTGGCGAAACGCTGGATCTGCCGTATCCGGCGCAGACCGACAACTATCACTACGAGATTGAGCTGGTGGTCGCTATCGGCAAGGCGGGACGCGACATCCCGCTGGATCAGGCGCAGGAATATATCTGGGGCTATGCCACCGGACTCGATATGACCCGCCGCGACCGCCAGATGGAGATGCGCCAGATGGGGCGCCCGTGGGAAATAGGTAAAGCATTCGATCTTTCCGCTCCTGTCGCGCCGCTGCATAAAGCCGCCGAGGCGCGCGAGGTGAATCAAGCCGGGATCTGGCTGCAGGTGAATGGTGAAGATCATCAGCGTAGCGATATACGCCACCTCATCTGGTCAGTAAATGAAACCATCAGCTATCTGTCGGGCTTTTTTGAACTGCAGCCCGGCGATCTGATTTTCACCGGCACGCCGGAAGGCGTCGGCGCGGTGGTGAAGGGCGATGTGATTACCGGCAACGTAGACGGACTGACGCCTATCGCCGTTCGCGTGGTGTGAGGTGAACAATGAAGCTGTACAGTTTTTTTAATAGCTCTGCCTCATACCGGGTGCGCATCGCGCTGGCCCTCAAGGGTATCGATTATCAGAGCGTGGGGGTGAATATCCGCATCGGGGCGCAGAATGCGCTGGAGTACAGGCGGCTCAATCCGGTGGGGCTGGTGCCGACGCTTATCACCGATGACGGTGAATCGCTGGGCCAGTCGCTGGCGATAGTTGACTGGCTTGACCGCCACTACCCACAGATGCCGCTGCTGCCGCAGGAGGATCCGGCGCGGATGCGGGTGCTGGAGATGGTTTACGCCATCGCCTGCGATATTCATCCGATTAATAACATGCGGGTTTTACGCTACCTTAGCGACGAGCTGAAGGTCAGCGAAGCGGACAAAAAACGCTGGTATGCTCACTGGATCCAGCAAGGGCTGAGTGCGCTGGAGCAACTGCTGCGACAATCGAAATCCGGCGCTTTCTGCGTCGGCGATAGACCAACGCTCGCCGACTGTTGCCTGGTGCCGCAGTGGGCCAACGCGCAGCGAATGGGGTGCGATCTGAGCCATTATCCGCGCTGCCAGGCGGTTTACGACGCCTGTACCCGGCTACCGGCGTTTATTGCCGCCGCGCCGGAAAATCAACAAGACAAAATTCCGGCCTAGGGAGGAAGGAAAATGGCGAAAGTGACGCGAGCAATTATCGTCGGCGGCGGCATTGGCGGCGCGGCGACGGCGCTCTCTCTGGCGCGCCAGGGAATCAAAGTAATGCTGCTGGAAAAGGCGCATGAAATCGGTGAAATCGGCGCCGGTATTCAACTGGGGCCGAATGCGTTTTCAGCGCTGGATAGCCTCGGCGTCGGCGAAGTGGCGCGCCAGCGCGCGGTGTTTACCGACCATATCACGATGATGGATGCGGTGAATGGGGAAGAGGTGGTGCGTATCGAGACCGACCAGGCCTTCCGTGACCATTTCGGCGGCCCGTATGCGGTGATCCATCGGGTGGACATTCACGCCACCGTCTGGGAAGCCGCGCTGACCCATCCCGGCGTGGAATACCGGACTTCAACTCAGGTGGTGGATATCCGCCAGACCGCCGATGACGTGACGGTCTTTGATGACAAAGGCAATAGCTGGACCGCCGATATTCTGCTGGGCTGCGACGGCGTGAAGTCAGTGGTGCGCCAGAGTCTGCTCGGTGATGCGCCGCGGGTCACCGGCCACGTGGTGTACCGCGCGGTGATCGAGGCGGCCGACATGCCGGAAGACCTGCGGATTAACGCGCCGGTGCTGTGGGCCGGGCCGCATTGTCATCTGGTGCATTATCCGCTGCGCGGCGGCAAACAGTACAACCTGGTGGTCACCTTCCATAGCCGCGAAAGCGAAGAGTGGGGCGTGCGCGACGGTAGCAAAGAAGAGGTACTTTCTTACTTTAAAGGGATTCATCCCCGCCCGCGGCAAATGCTCGACAAACCAACGTCCTGGCGCCGCTGGTCTACCGCCGACCGCGAGCCGGTTGCAAAGTGGGGCAACGATCGCATTACCCTGGTCGGCGATGCCGCCCACCCGGTGGCGCAGTATATGGCGCAGGGCGCCTGCATGGCGCTGGAGGATGCGGTAACGATAGGTAAAGCGCTGCAGCAGTGCGACGGCGACGCCGCTCGCGCCTTCGCGCTGTACGAGTCGGTGCGTATTCCGCGTACCGCGCGAATTGTCTGGTCAACTCGTGAAATGGGGCGGATTTATCACGCGGCGGGGGTCGAACGGCAGGTACGTAATCTTCTATGGAAGGGCAAAACGCAGGATGAATTTTACCGCGGGATCGAGTGGCTTTACGGCTGGAAAGAGGATAACTGCCTCGCACCACGCTAAGGTCTGATATTGAGATCTTTAAACCGACGCACAGAGGCGCTACCATAGCGCCTCTTTTTTTTCCGGGTAACGATATGCGTGTATTACTGGCGCCAATGGAAGGCGTGCTCGATTCGCTGGTGCGCGAGCTGCTGACCGAGGTTAATGATTACGATCTGTGCATCACCGAATTTCTGCGCGTGGTGGATCAACTGCTGCCGGTAAAATCGTTCTATAGACTGTGCCCGGAACTGCACCATCAAAGTCGCACTCCGTCCGGTACCCGGGTGCGCGTGCAATTGTTGGGGCAATACCCGCAATGGCTGGCGGAAAACGCCGCCCGCGCGGTGGAGCTTGGCTCTTGGGGCGTGGATTTAAACTGCGGTTGTCCATCGAAGCTGGTGAACGGCAGCGGCGGCGGCGCAACGTTACTGAAAGATCCCGAGCTTATCTATCGCGGGGCGAAAGCCATGCGCGAAGCGGTTCCCGATCACCTGCCGGTGACGGTGAAAGTTCGCCTCGGCTGGGACAGCGGCGAACGGCGCTTCGAAATCGCCGACGCGGTACAGCAGGCGGGCGCCAGCGAGCTGGTGGTGCATGGCCGCACCAAAGAGGATGGTTACAAAGCTGAACGCATCAACTGGCAGGCCATCGGCGAAATCCGCCAGCGCCTGACTATTCCGGTGGTTGCTAACGGCGAAATCTGGGACTGGCAAAGCGCGCAGGAGTGCATGGCCGCTACCGGCTGTGATTCGGTGATGATTGGCCGCGGCGCGCTCAACGTGCCGAATCTCAGCCGGGTAATCAAATACAATGAACCGCGTATGCCGTGGCCGCAGGTGGTTGAGTTACTCAAAAAATATACCCAGCTGGAAAAGCAGGGGGATACCGGTTTATATCACGTAGCGCGCATTAAGCAGTGGCTGGGCTATTTACGCAAAGAATACACGGAAGCGCTTGGCCTCTTTAATGAAATTCGCACCTTGCAAACCTCAGCAGAGATAGCGAAAGCGATTGCACGTTATTAGATAAGGCGGTGTTATTCCGTACGCACTTTAGTAATTAGCACTTATTCCTGCACGATACGACGCGAGCTGTATCACGTTTTTATTCCCTCGCGCTTGAGTCGTCACAAGAAGTTGATACAGTGCAATAGTTGGATTGCTACTGCTTCGGCAGGCGAAACCTGATCACCTGGCATTTGTCGGGGGTCAGGTTTTTTTGTTTCTGGGGTTCATATGCTAATCGCCAAAGTACTTAATAATAACGTGGTGGTAGTGGTCAACGAGCAGCAGCGCGAACAGGTGGTGATGGGGCGAGGGCTGGCCTTTCAAAAGCGCGTGGGCGACTCGTTGGACGAAAGTAAAATTGAAAAAGTCTTCGCCTTACAAAGCGATGAACTGGTTGGCCGCTTAGGCGAATTACTCAGTCAGATACCGTTAGAAGTAATGACCACCTGCGATCGTATCATCGAGCTGGCCCGCGGGCGGTTGGGAAAGTTACAGGAAAGTTTGTACATCACCTTAACTGACCACTGTCACTTTGCCATTGAGCGGCAGAAAAACGGCGTCGCGATTCGCAACGTGCTGTTGTGGGAGATTAAACGGTTGTATCCGAAGGAGTTTGAACTGGGTCAGGAGGCGAGGGCCATCATCGCCCGCCGGCTGGGCGTCGAGCTTGCCGAGGATGAAGCCGGGTTTATCGCTTTGCATCTGGTGACGGCGCAGCTCAACAGCGAAATGCCGGAAGTGATGCACGTAACGCGGGTGATGCAGGAGATCCTGCAACTGGTGAAGTACCAGCTGCAGCTTAACTACGATGAAGAGTCGCTCAGCTACCAGCGCTTTGTGACCCATCTGAAGTTTTTCGCCCAGCGCATGTTAACGCGAACGGTAGTGCAGGATGACGACGTCACGCTGCACAGCGCGGTGAAAGATAACTACGCCAAAGCGTGGAAGTGCGCGGAAACGGTGGCGAAGCACCTGCAAAAGAATTATCAACGGGCGCTGACCACCGAAGAGATTATGTTTCTTGCCATTCATATCGAGCGGGTAAGAAAAGAGGGGCGTTAATTCCCCCACAAAACTGGATTGTTACTGCATGATGCAGGCAAAACCTGAGCGCGACGCCAACCGGCGTGGTTCTCGGGTTTTTTTATTTTTACTACTCAGTCGCCGGTTGTCTGTGGGCAGCGGCAGTAAGGAAAAGAGCATGGAATATAAAGCACTCGCGCAGGATATTCTTCACCGCGTCGGCGGCAAAGAGAATATTGTGAGTCTGGTTCACTGCGCGACACGTCTGCGTTTCAAATTGAAAGATAACGCGAAGGCCGATGCCGAAGGGCTGAAGGCGAATCCTGGTGTGATCATGGTAGTCGAAAGCGGCGGCCAGTTTCAGGTGGTCATCGGTAACCATGTGCACGATGTCTGGCTGGCAGTGCGCCAGCAGGCGGGGTTAAGTGACGACAGCGAACCGGTGCCGCAGGAGAAAGCGGCGAAAAGCTCGGTATTAAGTCAGCTGATCGACATCATCTCCGGCATCTTTACCCCTTTTATTGGCGTGATGGCGGCGACGGGTCTGCTGAAAGGACTGCTGGCGCTGGCGCTAACCTGCGGATGGCTCACGCCGCAGCAGGGGACCTATAAAATCTGGTTTGCCGCCAGCGACGCGCTGTTCTTTTTCTTCCCGCTGTTTCTTGGCTACACCGCCGGCAAAAAGTTTGGCGGCAACCCGTTTATCTCAATGGTGATCGGCGGCGCGTTAACCCACCCGCTAATGATGCAGGCCTTTGAAGCCAGTCAGACGGGAGCGCCCGTGGAGCATTTTCTCGGTATACCGGTGACCTATATCAATTATAGCTCCTCGGTGATCCCGATTATTCTCGCCTCCTGGTTCTGCTGCTGGCTGGAACGGAAGAGTAACGCGGTGCTGCCGTCGGCGATGAAGAACTTTTTTACCCCGGCAATCTGTCTGGCGGTGGTTGTGCCGCTGACCTTTCTGGTAATAGGCCCGCTGGCGACCTGGCTGAGCCACATGATTGCCAATGGCTATCAGGTTATCTACGTTTTTGCCCCATGGCTGGCAGGCGCAGTGCTGGGCGCGCTATGGCAAGTATGCGTTATCTTCGGCCTGCACTGGGGGTTGATACCGCTGATGATCAATAACATGACCGTGTTGGGGCATGATTCTATGCTGCCGATCATTCTGCCGGCGGTGATAGCCCAGGTGGGCGCCGTGCTGGGGATACTGCTGGCCACGCGCGATTCGCGTCAGCGGATGCTGGCCGGTTCCGCGTTTTCCGCCGGGCTATTTGGCATCACTGAGCCTGCCATTTATGGCCTGACCCTTCCGTTACGTCGCCCGTTTATCTTCGGATGTATCGCCGGCGCGATTGGCGGCGCGATTACCGCCTTCAGTAATAGCTACGCCTACTCCTTTGGGGTGCCGAACATTTTCTTTCCGGCACAGATGATCCCGCCCGGCGGCATTGATTTTAGCGTGTGGGGCGGTCTCATTGGCACCGGCGTGGCTTTCATTCTCGCCTGCGTATTGACCTTCTTCGCCGGCTTGCCGCGCAGCCAGGCAGAACAGGCGGTCGTCGTCGCGCCTGCGGCGGAAAACGATATTCTGGCGCCGATGTCCGGCAGCGTACTGGCCCTCGATCAGGTGCCGGATAGCACCTTCGCCAGCGGCCTGCTGGGCAAAGGCGTAGCCATTATTCCGGCGGTGGGTAAGGTCATTGCCCCGTTTTCTGGCGAGGTCGCCTCACTGTTTCAGACTAAACACGCCATCGGCCTGCTGAGCGACAGCGGCATTGAACTACTGATCCATGTCGGCATTGATACCGTCAAACTCGACGGCGTACCGTTTACCGCCCATGTCAAAGAGGGGGACAAAGTTCAGGCCGGCGATCTGCTGCTGGAGTTCGATCGTCAGGCCATTCTGGACGCCGGTTACGACCTGGCGACCCCGATTATTATCAGCAACAGCGATGATTACCGTAGCGTTGAGATTGTGTCCGCGAGCGTCGTGGATGCCGGCCAGCCGCTGTTGTCCGTTAGCCATTAATCACAGGAGAGAGCGATGAAAACATTCCCGCAGGGCTTTTTATGGGGCGGCGCCACCGCGGCAAATCAGGTCGAAGGCGCATATCTGGAAGATGGCAAAGGTTTATCCACCTCCGACGTGCAGCCGCAGGGGGTATTCGGCGACGTCGTGGAGCGCGTCGCCGGCGACAGCGGTATTAAAGATGTGGCGATCGATTTTTACCATCGTTACCCGCAGGATATCGCGCTGTTTGCTGAGATGGGCTTCAACTGTCTGCGGGTCTCGATCGCCTGGACGCGTATCTTCCCGAACGGCGATGACGCCGAGCCGAATGAAGCCGGGCTGGCCTTCTACGACAAGCTGTTTGCCGAGATGGCCGCGCACAACATCACTCCGCTGGTGACGCTATCTCATTACGAAATGCCATGGGCGCTGGTGAAAAACTATGGCGGCTGGGGCAGCCGCGAGGTGATTGGCTTTTTCGAGCGCTACGCCCGGACGGTATTCAGTCGCTATAAAAATCAGGTCAAGCTGTGGCTCACTTTTAACGAAATTAATATGTCGCTGCATGCGCCAATGACCGGCGTCGGCCTGCCGGCCGGTAGCAGTAAAGGCGAAGTCTATCAGGCTATCCACCACCAGCTGGTGGCCAGCGCGCTGGCGGTCAAAGCCTGTCATGAACTGGTACCGCAAGGGAAAATTGGCAATATGCTGCTCGGCGGGTTGATGTATCCGCTGAGCTGCAAGCCGGAAGATGTCTTTGAAACGCTGCAGCAAAACCGCAGCTGGCAGTTCTTCGGCGATGTGCAGTGCCGTGGCGCCTATCCGGGCTACATGCAGCGCTATTTCCGCGAAAACGATATTACGCTAACCATCACCGACGACGACCGGGAAGCGCTGAAAGAGACCGTCGATTTTATCTCCTTTAGCTACTATATGACCGGCTGCGTCACCGCCGATGAAGCGCTGAACCAGCAGGCGCGCGGCAACATTCTCAGCATGGTGCCGAACCCGCATCTGGCAAGCTCGGAGTGGGGCTGGCAGATAGACCCGCTGGGGCTGCGTACGCTGTTGAACGTACTGTGGGACCGCTATCAGAAGCCGTTGTTTATCGTTGAAAATGGTCTGGGGGCGAAGGATAAAATCGAAGCCGACGGCAGCATCAACGATGACTATCGCATCAGCTATCTCAACGATCATCTGGTGCAGGCGCGCGAAGCCATTGCTGACGGCGTCGAACTGATGGGCTTTACCAGCTGGGGGCCAATCGATCTGGTTAGCGCGTCAAAGGCAGAGATGTCAAAGCGCTACGGTTTTATCTATGTCGATCGTGACGATCGCGGGCAGGGGACGCTCGAACGGCGTAAGAAGAAAAGCTTCGCCTGGTATCAGGCGGTGATTGCCAGCAACGGCGGTAGTCTGCAGGAATAAGCTGTTCGGCGGCCCGGTTTTTTCCGGGCCGCATGCCGTTTAAGCCGGTTTACCGGCGCGCAGTAAAAAGATCATCGGACGCTCTTTCTCTTCCTCGAGCGCCGGTTGGGCGGCGATTTGCTCGGCGCTCGGGCCCCACTCATCAAGCTGCTCCAGCACAAAACCGGCGGCGATAAGCGCGTTAATCCAGCTTGAGAGTTTGCGATGCTGTTTAATCACCCCCTCGGCAAACCAGTTGCTGATACGTTCGCCTTCCTGCTGATAGTGGCTCACCGGCCAGCGTTTTTGCCCCTGTTCATCTACCTGCCAACCCTGCTGCAGCGGCGCGGTATAGATGGGGTGTTCGGCGGAAAAAACCAGCGTACCGCCGGGAACCAGCGCCTGATAGAGCATGGCGAACAGCGGCGCGACGTCCGGCAGATAATGCAGCGCCAGCGAACTGTAGACCAGATCGCAGCTATTCGCGGGCAGCGTAAGGGTTTGCAGGTCGGCGCAGCGATATTCGATAGTCTCGCCGGTGGTCATCTCCCGCGCCCGCTCCAGCATCCGGCTGGAGAGATCGAAACCGATTATCTGTTTTGCTCCCTGTTGCTGCGCCCAGCGGCAAAACCAGCCGTATCCGCAGCCGAGATCGACCACCCGCAGGCCATCTAACGCCGGCAGCAGGTGCTGAATTGCCGGCCACTCCGGCGCGCCGTCAAGCCCCTTCACCGAGCGGTCAAGGGTGGCGTAACCGGCAAAGAAACCGGGATCGTCATAAATGTTCTGACTCATTACAACTCCAATAATAACTTTGTTTATTTTTAGCTGACTCATTGTCAATGCACACGCTTTACTTAACGACCGTCATTCAATTAATTTATGATGACCAACCTTTATAAGTAACCCGACCCGAAGAATGAATCTTACACTGAGCAAAAGCGTGCTGGCGGCACTGCCACTGGCCATCACGCTGGCTGGCTGCGCGCCATCGCATGACATTGGCGGCCCTTTAAAGCAGCAAACCCCGGCATCTCACGTTTCGATGGATCTGCCCGCCGCCGTAAAAAATGGCTGGCCGCAGACCGACTGGTGGAAAGATTACCACGATGCCCAACTGGATAATCTGATTCAGCGCGCGTTAGCCAATGCTCCGGATATGCAAATTGCCGCGCAGCGCATCAAGCTGGCCGAAGCGCAGGCGCGAATGTCTCAGGCGAATCTCGGTCCGGAGATGGATTTCTCCGCCGATATCGAACGACAGAAAATGTCCGCGGAAGGCCTGATGGGGCCATTCGCCACCGACACCGACGGCAATACCGGACCCTGGTATACCAACGGTACCTTTGGCCTGACCGCCGGTTGGGATCTGGACCTGTGGGGGAAAAACCGCGCGCTGGTGAAAGCGCGCATCGGCGAAGTGAAAGCCCAGCTCGCCGAGCAGGCGCAGACCCGCGAGCTGCTGGCCAGCAGCGTGGCGCGCCTGTACTGGCAGTGGCAGACCGAAGCGGCGGTAAAAACGGTGCTGCAGCAGGTTAAAAGCGAACAGAATAATATTGTTAGCGTCGATACCGCTCTCTATCAGCGTGGCATCACCAACTCCGCCGAAGGGGCGGAGAACGACATTAACGTCAGCAAAACCGATCAGCAGTTGGCCGACGTGGCGGGTAATATGAAAGAGATTGAAGCGCGGCTGATGGCGTTAACCAACAGCCAAAGCCAGTCGCTCAATCTGCGAGCGGCGCCGCTGCCCGCGGTCAGCGCGCAGATGCCGAGCGAACTGGGCTATGAACTGCTGGCCCGCCGTCCGGATCTGCAGGAAGCCCACTGGTATATCGAATCCTCGCTGAGCGAAATTGATGCGGCGAAAGCGGCGTTTTATCCGGATATCAACCTGATGGCGTTCCTGCAGCAGGATGCGCTGCATTTAAGCGATCTGTTCCGCCACTCGGCGCAGCAGATGGGCGTGACCGCCGGGCTGACGCTGCCTATCTTTGATAGCGGCAGGTTGAACGCCAATCTCGATATCGCCAGCGCGCAGAACGGCCTGTCGATCGCTAAATACAACAAAGCCGTAGTCGATGCGGTGAACCAGGTGGCGAAAACCGCAAGCCAGGTAGAGACGCTGATGGAGAAAAACCAGCAGCAGCAGCAGGTGGAGAAAGACGCGCAGCGGGTGGTCAATCTCGCCCAGGCGCGAATGAACGCCGGTATCTTACCCGGCTCCCGCGTGAGCATGGCGAAGCTACCTGCGCTACAGGAGCGAATTACCGCGCTGCGCCTGCACGGCCAGTGGCTGGACGCCAGCATTCAGCTGACTTCCGCACTGGGCGGCGGTTATCACCAGACGACGAAATAACGGCGTCAATAGCGGCGCGCGGCGCCGCTATTCATTATCATCCTCTGTATCTTGCGCTTTTCTTTTCGCTTCCCGGCGTTTCAGCCACAGATGAGCTCCGACTACCAGCGCCACCACCAGGATCAGCCAGACCCAGTGTTTGATGTGCTGATCGAGATGATGTAGCCACGGGCCTATCGCCTCGCCGCCAAGGTAGCCGAGGGTGGTAAAAATCAGCGCCCAAACGATGGCGCCGAAAATATTCAGCGGCAGAAAAATTTTCGGTGGCAAGCGGCTGGCGCCGATCAAGACCGGGCCGATAACCCGAAAGCCGTACATAAAGCGGGTGCCGATAACGAACAGATAGGGATGCCGCTGAATCAGGCGCTGCGCTTTTCGGATCCGCGCCTTCTGCCGCGAGAAGCGACGCAGTAGCTTGCCGCCGAACTGGCGCCCCAGAAAATAGAGTAGCTGATCGCCGATCATGCCGCCTAAGGCTACGGCAACGACCACCAAAGGAAACTTCAATAGACCCTGATGCGCCGCCACGCCGCCAAGGATGGTGATGGTTTCACCTTCTGCGATGCTGCCGATAACCAGCGCCGCGTAGCCGTATTGGGAAATCAGGTGATTGATATCCATATAAACATAAACTCCTACTATTACCAGTCCCTTAATCATACACCCTGATGATTAAAACGGTCTGAAGCGCATTTTTATCGCTGTACACAAAATAATCTACAGAGTGAATTATACTTGGATCAGTGCTGTACGAAGCCGTGACAAGGGGGACGCTATGAACCATGTCTGGGGACTCTTCTCTCATCCTAATCAAGAGATGAGCGTGATCAAGAGTGAAAATGAAACCATTTCGCACCATTATACCCACCATGTGCTGGTGATGGCGGCGGTTCCGGTTATCTGCGCCTTTATCGGTACGACGCAGCTCGGCTGGAACTTCGGCGACGGCACGGTGATTAAGCTTTCACTGATGACCGGGTTGGTATTAGCGGTACTGTTTTATGCCGTGATGCTGGCCGGGGTGGCGGTGATGGGGCGGGTGATCTGGTGGATGGCCAGGAGCTATCCGCAACAGCCGTCGCTGAAACGCTGTATGGTTTTTGCCGGTTACGTCGCGACGCCGCTGTTTTTAAGCGGGATCGTGGCGCTCTATCCGCTGGTATGGCTGTGCGCGTTAATAGGCACCATCGCGCTGTTTTACACCGGTTATCTGCTGTATCTGGGTATTCCGACCTTCCTGAGTATTAATAAGGAAGAGGGGCTCAGCTTCGCCAGCTCAACCCTGGCTATCGGGGTGCTGGTGCTGGAAGTGCTGCTGGCGATCACCGTCGTGCTGTGGGGCTACGGGTACCGACTCTTCTAATCAGATGCATTGCCGGCAGAAATGAATAATTATGTCGGCAATGCAGCATTTACTCACGATTCTTATTGGCCTCAGGGTGTTATGACGCGGTATGATGGCGTTTGCCAGCGGCGTAGCCCACTTTACGCCGCGGCGTACGTTCTATAACGTGCAAAAATACTTTTCAGAATGCCCATGATGCCGAATTTTCGAATTTCTTTGCTCAGCCTGACTTTGCTGCTGGCTGTGCCTTTTGCGCCCCAGGCGATAGCAAAAACCACTGCGGTAACCGCCGCTTCACAGCCGGATATCGCTTCCGGTAGCGCGATGATCGTCGATCTGGCGACCAAGAAAATCATTTACGCCAGCCAGCCCGATTTGGTGCGCCCGATGGCGTCTATTACCAAAGTGATGACCGCTATGGTAGTGCTGGATGCGCATTTACCGCTGGACGAGATGCTGACCGTTGATATCAGCCAGACGCCGGAGATGAAAGGTATCTATTCCCGCGTGCGTCTTAACAGCCAAATCAGCCGCCGCAATATGCTGCTGCTGGCGCTGATGTCCTCGGAAAACCGCGCCGCCGCCAGCCTGGCGCACCACTATCCTGGCGGTTATAACGCTTTTATCCGCGCGATGAACGCCAAAGCGCAGGCGCTGGGGATGACCCATACACGCTATGTTGAGCCGACCGGCCTGTCGGTGCATAACGTCTCCACGGCGCGCGATCTGACTAAGCTGCTGATCGCCAGCGAACAATATCCGCTGATCGGCCAGCTAAGCACCACCAAAGAAGATACCGCCACCTTTGCGCATCCGGCTTATACCTTGCCGTTCCGCAATACCAACCACCTGGTGTATCGCGATAACTGGAATATTCAGCTGACCAAAACCGGCTTTACTAACGCCGCCGGCCACTGCCTGATTATGCGTACGGTGATTAATCAACGCCCGGTGGCGCTGGTGGTAATGGACGCATTTGGCAAATACACCCATTTTGCCGACGCCAGCCGTTTACGGACCTGGATTGAAACCGGCAAGGTGATGCCGGTTCCGGCCTCCGCATTGAGCTATAAAAAGCAGCGCGAAGCGCAGATGGCGGAAGCGATGCTGAAAGGCGGCACGCAGACCGCGCAGAACGATTAATTTGTCCTTCCCCGGATTGCGCCGCAATCCGGGAATTCTAATATCACTCCGGTAACGTCCAGTCGCCGTCGCCAAGCTGGCGCTGCATAATGAGGGTATCGCGCCAGTCGCCCATCTTATAGCCGACGCTGCGCAACTGTCCGGCAACGGTAAAGCCAAATTTCTTATGAATGGCAATCGAGCCGGCGTTGTTGTGGCCGTCGCCGATAATCGCCAGCATTTGCCGCCACGGCCCCTGTTCACACTGCGCGATGAGGCGCGTCAGCAGCGCGCTGCCGATGCCGCGCCCGCCCATACCGGACTCGACGTAAATCGACTCTTCCAGCGTATAGCGATAGGCCGGGCGAGGGCGGTAAAAGGTGGCATAGCAGTAGCCGACAATGGTGCCGCGCCACAGCGCGACCAGCCACGGAAGCCCGTTATCGCGCACGGTTTTAATTCGCTTGCGCATTTCGTCGACGGTAGGCGGGATCTCTTCAAACGAGGCGCGGCCGTTAAGCACGTGCCAGACGTACAGCGCGGCAATCGCATGTGCGTCATCGGGCAGCGCTTCGCGGATCTCTAAGTCGGCGTCTTGTAACTTATCCTTGGCGGACATGGGGGCTCCTCAAGCTAATTGGCCGGAGAGTCTTTTTCTCCGGCATGCAGCGTAATACAGAAGCCCCGCGGCTGAACAGTCCTGGTTAACGATTATTGTGCTTCCGTCGGCTTCTGCGCCTCGCCCCAGTATTTTTGTTTGCTGGTTTTGCCGATACCCGGATTCATGCTGTTGGTGGGATCGTTCTGGCGATAGAAGCGCTTTAAACTCTCCGCCGCTTCATACAGATGGCCGACGTTGTGCTCCGCCGGATACTGCGCACCGCGCGCTTTCAACAGATCCAGCATTTTTTCCTTCAGTTCGTGCGCGTCGACCCCTTTCTTCACGATGTAATCCTGGTGGAAGACGTGACACATAAAGTGGCCATAGTAGAGCTTGTAGACCAGCTGGCTGTCGATTTCCGCCGGCAGATGTTCGAACCATTCGGTGTCATTGCGGCGCAGGGCGATGTCCAGCGCCAGAATATCTTCCACTTCGTCGGCATGTACCGCCTGATAGCGGATCGCCGCGCCGGCGGCGGCGAAGCGGTGCAGGAATGCCTTGCTGCCTTCTTCCGCGGTACAGACAAAGAAATCGCCTTCAGCCTGCTGGAAATAGTCCGTAAGCCACTTCTGCGCTTCTTCGATGCCGTCGCCGGCCATCTTCAGCAGCAGATGATGTTCGTACTTATCGCGCCAGGTTTTCATACGCTCCGGCAGGTGCGCCGGGAAGGCATGACCGAGCTTCTGCATAAAGCGGTCGGTGAAGTGCGGCTTGAACAGGGAAACCTTTTCCAGCATCGCGTCGGTGCGCCCCTTCATGGTGAAGAAGAACGGCATTTTGTCGGTGCCGAGCTTATCGATCATCAGGAAGGTATCTTTGCCATATTTTTCGGCGATATCGTAAATATCGCGGTGCATATATTCGCCGGCCACCGGCAGATTATTGAATTCAGCGAGGATGTGGCGGCGGATCTCGGTGAGCACTTCCGGCTGGTTAGTGCCGATATAGAACACCTGCTGGCGTTTTTCCGCTGGAAAAGTATCGAGACGGACGGCGAAGACCGCCAGCTTGCCGGCGCAGCCGGAGGATTCGAACAGGCGGTCCGGGTCGGCGTTATAGCGAGCCGGAGTATCGGCGTTAACATCGCGCACGCGGGTGACGTAATCGTGATCGTGGGCGTGGCGGCCATCGTGTTGCACGTCGGCATCGGTGATACGATCGTCGTCGAGGCGGCTCAGAATTTGCTCTGGCGTCGCGCCTAAATCGATTCCCAGATGGTTGACTAATTTCAGTTTGCCGTCGGCATCAATCTGCGCAAACAGCGACATTTCGGTATAGGCCGGTCCGCGTTGTACCAGGGAACCGCCGGAGTTGTTACAGATACCGCCGATAACCGATGCGCCGATGCAGGAAGAGCCGATCACCGAGTGCGGTTCGCGGCCCAGCGGCTTGAGCGCTTTTTCCAGTGAATAGAGGGTGGTACCAGGGTAGGCCAGCACCTGCTCGCCCTTATCCAGCAGGTGCAGCTTGTCCAGACGCAGCGTGCTGATAATGACGATTTCGCGATCGTAATCATTGCCGCTCGGGGTGGAGCCTTCGGTCAAGCCGGTATTCGCCGCCTGCATCAGGATAATTTTGTCAGCTTGTACGCAGGCGCTGAGCACCCGCCATAGTTCAAGCAGGGTACCGGGGAACACCACCGCCAGCGCATCGCCGTGGCCGGAGCGGAAACCTTTTCGGTAACGCTGGGTTTTCGCCGGATCGGTTAACAGATGCGAGGAGCCAACCAGCCGCGCCAGTTCCGCCAAAAAGGGAGGGTTATTTATTGTTGTTGCAGATGACATGATTCACTCCTTGTGGGCACAGGAAAGCTATATCGCTGTTAGCATACCGCTTTGTATGACAATTTGGTGTATGAATGTTTCTATAAATCAGATAAGAACCTTAGCATTCTACGGGCGCGTTGTTTATATATATGGCAAACTGCGGTTTTTGCTGCGTTTTCGCTGGGCTATTAGCACCGAATCAAAGAGGGATACATAATAATGAAATGGTTGTGTACTGTTGGCGTCGCCGTGAGCCTGGCGCTGCAACCCGCGCTGGCCGATGAACTGTTTGGTAACCATCCGCTGACGCCTGAGGCGCGAGATGCGTTTGTTAGCGAACTGCTGAAAAAAATGACGGTCGATGAAAAAATCGGTCAGCTGCGCTTAATCAGCGTTGGCCCGGATAACCCGAAAGAAGCGATCCGGGAAATGATCAAAGACGGTCAGGTAGGGGCGATTTTTAATACCGTGACCCGGCCTGATATCCGCGTGATGCAGGATCAGGTGATGCAGCTAAGCCGCCTGAAGATCCCGCTGTTTTTCGCCTACGATGTGCTGCACGGCCAGCGTACCGTCTTCCCGATAAGCCTCGGCCTGGCCTCCTCTTTTAATCTCGACGCGGTGAATACCGTCGGGCGTATCTCGGCCTACGAAGCGGCTGACGATGGCCTTAATATGACCTGGGCGCCGATGGTCGACGTTTCTCGCGACCCGCGCTGGGGCCGCGCCTCTGAAGGGTTTGGCGAAGACACCTACCTGACCACCGTGATGGGTAAAGCGATGGTGGAATCGATGCAGGGCAAGAGCCCGGCAGACCGCTATTCGGTGATGACCAGCGTTAAACACTTCGCCGCCTACGGCGCGGTTGAAGGCGGTAAAGAGTACAACACCGTCGATATGAGCCCGCAGCGCCTGTTCAATGACTACATGCCGCCGTATAAAGCCGGTCTCGATGCCGGCAGCGGCGCGGTGATGGTGGCGCTAAACTCGCTCAACGGTACCCCGGCCACTTCCGATTCCTGGCTGCTGAAAGACGTCCTGCGCGACCAGTGGGGCTTCAAAGGCATCACCGTTTCCGACCATGGCGCCATCAAAGAGTTGATTAAACACGGTGTCGCCTCCGACCCGGAAGACGCGGTGCGCGTCGCGCTGAAGTCCGGTATCAACATGAGCATGAGCGATGAGTACTACAGCAAATATCTGCCGGGGCTGGTGAAATCCGGCAAGGTGACGATGGCTGAACTGGATGACGCTACCCGCCACGTGCTCAACGTCAAGTATGACATGGGGCTGTTCAACGATCCGTACAGCCATCTGGGGCCGAAAGCGTCCGACCCGCAGGACACCAACGCCGAAAGCCGTCTGCATCGTAAAGAGGCGCGCGAAGTGGCGCGAGAAAGCCTGGTGCTGCTGAAAAATCGTCTCGATACGTTGCCGCTGAAAAAATCCGGCACCATCGCGGTGGTGGGCGCGCTGGCGGATAGCAAGCGCGACATGATGGGCAGCTGGTCGGCGGCGGGCGTGGCCGATCAGTCGGTCACCGTGCTGACCGGCATCAAAGAGGCGCTGGGCGATAAAGGCAAAGTGATTTATGCCAAAGGCGCTAACGTTACTGACGATAAAGGCATTGTCGATTTCCTTAACCTGTATGAGAAAGCGGTGCAGGTCGACCCGCGCTCGCCGCAGGAGATGATCGATGAGGCCGTGGCGGCGGCGAAACAGTCCGACGTGGTCGTTGCGGTGGTGGGCGAAGCGCAGGGTATGGCGCATGAGGCTTCCAGCCGTACCGATATCACCCTGCCGCAAAGTCAGCGCGATCTGATTAGCGCGCTGAAAGCGACCGGTAAACCGCTGGTGCTGGTGCTGATGAACGGGCGTCCGCTGGCGCTGGTGAAAGAGGATCAGCAGGCGGATGCGCTGCTGGAGACCTGGTTTGCCGGTACTGAAGGCGGCCATGCGATCGCCGATGTGTTGTTTGGCGATTACAACCCGTCCGGTAAGCTGCCGATGTCCTTCCCGCGTTCGGTGGGGCAGATCCCGACCTACTACAGCCATCTGAATACCGGCCGTCCGTATAATCCGGAAAAACCGAATAAATACACTTCGCGTTATTTCGATCAAGCGAACGGCCCGCTGTATCCATTTGGCTATGGCCTGAGCTACACCACCTTTAGCGTTTCCGATGTCAAAATGTCGGCGCCGACGATGCCGCGCGACGGCAGCGTGACCGCCAGCGTGCAGGTGACCAACACCGGCAAACGTGAAGGGGCGACGGTGATCCAGCTTTATCTGCAGGACGTGACCGCGTCGATGAGCCGGCCGGTGAAAATGCTACGCGGCTTTAAGAAGGTGAATCTCAAGCCGGGCGAGACGCAAACTGTCAGCTTCCCGATTGATGTTGAAGCGCTGAAGTTCTGGAACCAGCAGATGAAATACGTTGCCGAACCGGGCAAATTTAACGTCTTTATCGGCGTCGATTCCGCCCGCGTTAAGCAGAGCGAATTTGAGCTGCTGTAGTCGCGAGCCCAGTAAAAAGGGATAAACCGGGTGTTACACCTGAAAGGCCGATTAATCGGCCTTTTCTTTTTCGTTAAATGGCCAAATGGACTACGCTTTTCTCTTAAGCTTCTGTAAGCGAAGCGTATAAAAATGAGGGAAGCGGGATGATGATGGCAATGAAATGGTCAGGTGTAATGGCGCTTGCAGCCCTGCTTAGCCTGCCGCTGCAGGCGGCGGAACCGGTGAAGGTGGGCTCGAAAATCGATACAGAAGGGGCGCTGCTCGGCAACATCATTTTGCAGGTGCTGGAAAGCCATGGGGTGAAAACGGTCAATAAAGTCCAGCTCGGCACCACGCCGGTGGTTCGCGGCGCGATTACCGCCGGCGAGCTGGATATCTATCCGGAATATACCGGCAACGGCGCTTTCTTCTTTAAAGATGAAAATGACCCGGCGTGGAAAAACGCCAAACAGGGCTATGAAAAAGTTAAGAAGCTGGACGCGGAAAAAAACAAGCTGATCTGGCTGACCCCGGCCCCCGCAAATAATACCTGGACTATCGCAGTGCGACAGGAAGTGGCAGAGCAAAATCATCTTACTTCATTGGCCGATCTTAGCGCCTATCTACAGAAGGGCGGCGACTTTAAACTGGCGGCTTCCGCGGAGTTTATCGAGCGCGCCGATGCCCTGCCGGCATTTGAAAAAGCTTACGGATTTAAGCTTAATCAGAATCAGCTGTTGTCGCTGGCTGGCGGCGATACCGCAGTGACGATCAAAGCGGCGGCACAGCAAACCTCCGGCGTTAACGCGGCGATGGCCTATGGTACCGATGGGCCGGTGGCGGCGCTGGGATTACAAACCCTGAGCGATCCAAAAGGCGTACAGCCCATTTACGCGCCGGCGCCGGTGGTGCGCGACGCGGTGCTGAAGGCGTATCCGCAGATGGCGCAGTGGCTGGAGCCGGTGTTCGCCAGCCTCGATGAAAAAACATTGCAGAAATTAAACGCCAGTATTGCCGTTGAAGGGCGTGACGCGAAGAGCGTGGCCGCCGATTACCTGCAACAAAAAGGGCTGCTGAAGTAAGGACTGGTGACTATTCGTTGTTATAACCGCGTGGCGCTGCTGCTTACGCTACTGCTGTTGGCCGTGGCGGCGCTGCCGTTTGTTACTTATGCCCCTAATCGTCTGCTCTCCGGTGAAGCGCGCTGGCTCTGGACGCAAATGCCGTGGCTGGCGGCGGCGCAGCTGGCGGGCGGGCTGCTGCTGTTGTTATTGTGCTGGATCCCTGGCCGTCTGGCGCTGTTAGGAAGCCTGCTGATTGCCGATTTGCTCCTGCCACTACTAATGTGGGGCGCCGGAGACATCGCGCGACATCTGGTTCAACAGGGCTCCCCGCTGGCGCGTACCTCTCCCGGCAGCGGATTATGGCTTGCTCTCGCGCTATGCCTGCTGCTTGCCAGCGATACTATCCGCCGACTGACTCCGCACGCTTTATGGCGTTGGCTGCTGAATGCGCAGCTTTGGTTGCTACCGTGCCTGCTGCTGTGGCATGGGGCCCTCGATCAACTCTCTTTGCTGAAAGAATATGCTAACCGCGAGGATGTCTTTAATGACGCGCTGCGTCAGCATCTATGGTTGTTGTTCGGGACGTTGCTGCCCGGATTATTATTGGGTTTATCGATAGGCTTCGCCCTCTGGCGGCGACCGCACTGGCAGGCGCCAGTATTTACCTTCCTTAATGTGATTCAAACTATTCCCTCGGTGGCGCTATTCGGTTTGTTGATCGCGCCGCTCGCCGGTTTGACCCGCCATTTTCCGTGGTTGGGGAATATAGGTATTTCTGGAACCGGGATGGCGCCGGCGCTGATCGCGCTGGTGCTGTACGCGTTATTGCCGCTGGTGCGCGGGGTGGTGACCGGACTACAGCAGGTGCCGCGGGAGGCGCTGGAAAGCGCGATGGCGATGGGAATGAGCGGCGGACAGCGTTTTCGCCAGGTCCAAATGCCGTTGGCGCTACCGATTCTGCTGCGTAGCCTGCGGGTCGTCAGCGTGCAGACCGTCGGTATGGCGGTGGTGGCGGCGCTGATAGGCGCGGGCGGCTTCGGCGCTTTGGTGTTTCAGGGGCTCCTCAGCAGCGCGCTGGATTTGGTGCTGCTGGGGGTCATCCCGACGATTGCGTTGGCGGTAGCCGTGGATGCCGTGTTTGCACTGTGGGGCGCGTTATTAAAAGGAGAGGCGCATGATTGAATTCGCCGGGGTGAACAAGGCCTTCGCCGGACAGCCGGCGGTGAAGGATCTTAATCTGCATCTGCGCGAAGGCGCGTTTTCCGTGCTGATTGGTACTTCCGGCTCCGGAAAATCGACCACTCTGAAGATGATTAATCAACTCGTGGAACAGGATAGTGGAGTGATACGCTTCGCCGGCGAGGATATCCGTCGACAGCCGCTGCTGGCGCTGCGCCGCCGTATGGGGTACGCCATTCAGTCTATCGGCCTGTTTCCACACTGGACGGTGGCGCAGAATATCGCCACCGTGCCGCAGCTGCAAAAGTGGCCGCGCGGAAAAATTACCGAGCGGGTTGATGAACTCATGGCGTTACTTGGCCTGGAACCTCTGCTACGCGATCGCTACCCGCATCAGCTTTCCGGCGGCCAGCAGCAGCGCGTTGGCGTGGCGCGGGCGCTGGCGGCCAATCCGGAGGTGCTGTTAATGGATGAGCCATTTGGCGCGCTGGATCCGGTCACCCGCCAAGCGCTGCAGCAGGAGATGCTGCGCATTCATCGTCTGTTTGGGCGCACGATCGTGCTCGTCACCCATGATATCGACGAAGCGCTACGCCTGGCGGATCACCTGGTGCTGATGGACAGCGGCGAAGTGGTGCAGCAGGGGGAACCTATGCAGATGCTACTGCAGCCGAAAAACGCCTTTGTTGAAACCTTCTTTGGCCGTAGCGAACTGGGCGTTCGGCTGCTCTCGCTACGCGGCGTTGGGGATTACCTGCGCCGGGATGAACGGCTGGCAGGCGATGCGCTGAAGGTCTCGATGACGTTGCGCGAGGCGCTGTCGCAGTTTGTCGCTCACCGCCGCGACGTTTTGCCGGTGGTCGATGAACAGGGCGAAGCGTGCGGTACGTTGCACTTTGCAGACCTGCTACACGATAGGGGCACGAAGTGAAGGCGCTTCGCGATCCGCTACTGTGGCTGGTAGCGCTGTTTATCACGCTGCTGCTGGTATTGCCCCACAGCGCGCCGCTGTTTAGCTGGCTGTTTCCGGAGCTGCCGCGCCCGGTTTATCAGCAGGAGAGTTTTCTGGCGCTGACGCTGGCCCACTTTTGGCTGGTGGCGCTCTCAAGCATTGCCGCGACGGTTATCGGCGTGGGGGCAGGGATTATCGTCACCCGACCCGCCGGGCGAGAGTTTCGTCCACTGGTGGAAACCATTGCCGCTATGGGACAGACATTTCCGCCGGTAGCGGTACTGGCGATCGCGGTACCGGTGATGGGCTTCGGCTGGCAGCCGGCGCTTATCGCATTGGCGCTTTACGGAATATTGCCCGTGCTGCAGGGGACGCTGGCTGGATTAAGTTCGATATCGCCTGGGGTATTGAATATTGCCGAGGGGATGGGGATGAGCGGCTGGCAGCGGTTGTGCAAGGTGGAGCTGCCGCTGGCGGCGCCGGTGATGCTGGCCGGGATCCGCACCTCGACCATCGTCAATATTGGTACGGCAACCATTGCCTCAACGGTGGGCGCCAACACCCTCGGCACGCCGATAATAATCGGTCTCAGCGGCTTTAATACCGCTTATGTGCTACAGGGGGCGCTGCTGGTAGCGCTCGCCGCGATCATAATCGACCGCTTTTTTGAACGGCTGAACCAGTGGATCAGCCGACACCGCCGCGAACAATAAACGAGTAACCTGCCAGCATGACGCCGCCGATCCCGCCGATGGCCATGCATAAGAAGAGGGTAATGACCGCGATTTTCGCAGGCTTCATGATAGGCTCCTTTTGTTAACGGAGGGATTATACGGTGAAGCGCAGGTGTTAATGAAACATTAATTGCTATTTAGCCAGATCAGATTTTCCCGCTGTTCCCATTCGCGGAGCTGCGCTGCCTGCGGGCTACCCGGCGGCGCGGGGCACCACACCAGCAGGGTGCTGTCAGGAAATAGCTGCGGGCGGATCTGATTAAGCGAGTGCGCGACGATATCCACCCGCCAGCCCTGCTCGCAGGCGATCCAACCTTCCAGCCATAATTGAGTGGTGTCATCGGTGTTCCAGCCCACCACCACCGCGTGATGGCCGGGGCGCTTCCAGGCATGGGCGAGACATTGGGCGATGTGGTTGATTAAGATACCATCGAGCAGGCTACGCAGCGCCAGTAAAGTCGGCTGAGGGCTTAGCAGGCGGTGGCGAAGCGGATTGAGCAGATGATGCACCAGCATCTGTGCGCTATAGCTGTGGCTACGCTCTTTGAGCCATAGCCGCACGCGTTGGTAATGACCTTCCTGCAGAAAACCGAGCAAGATTTCCTGCTGTTCGCGCCAGCCGTCTTCGACATCCGCTTCGCGATCGGGCAGCAGGTTTTTTACTTTGCTGACCTGAACGCCGGCATCAATCCAGCGCTTAATTTCGCGGATGCGATCGATTTCACTGTCATTGAATAAACGATGGCCGCCATCGGTGCGTTGCGGCTTGATGAGTTCATAACGTCGCTGCCAGGCTCGCAGCGTCACGGGATTGATATCACAAAGCTGAGCCACTTCGCCTATCGTATACAGCGCCATTTTCCCCTCCCGCCGTGTGCTCCTCATTTAACTGTAGAAGGGGTTTATCAATTGTTCATTTTTTGCGCTTTACGGCGCCGGCGAGACGGTGGGAAGTGTGATCGTCACCATGATTTATCATTTTCTTGTATCGCTTCAAAGAAAGTTATGGACGGGCAGTGTATGTTACGCGCTTTCAAAGGTTGTGTGGTTGGCGGGTATGTACGAGTTCGATCTGGTCTTGCTGCTGCTCCAGCAGATGTGCGTGTTTCTGGTTATCGCCTGGCTGATGAGTAAAACGCGGCTGTTCATTCCCCTGATGCAGGTCACCGTGCGTTTACCGCATAAGCTGCTGTGCTATGTCACCTTCTCGATTTTTTGCATTATGGGGACCTATTTCGGTCTGCATATCGAAGACTCTATTGCTAATACTCGCGCTATTGGCGCAGTGATGGGTGGCCTGCTCGGCGGCCCGGTGGTCGGCGGTCTGGTGGGGTTGACCGGCGGCTTGCATCGCTATTCGCTGGGCGGCATGACGGCGTTAAGCTGTATGGTGTCGACCATTGTCGAAGGGCTGCTCGGCGGCCTGGTGCATAGCATTCTGATCAAACGCGGACGTCCGGATAAAGTGTTCAGCCCGCTTACCGCCGGGGCGATTACCTTTTTCGCTGAACTGGTACAGATGCTGATAATTCTGCTCATTGCGCGGCCATTCCAGGATGCGTTGCACCTGGTGCAGAGTATCGCCGCGCCGATGATGGTCACTAATACCGTCGGCGCCGCGCTGTTTATGCGCATTCTGCTGGATAAGCGGGCGATGTTTGAGAAATACACCTCGGCTTTTTCAGCCACCGCGTTAAAGGTGGCGGCCTCCACCGAGGGGATCCTGCGCCAGGGGTTCAACGAAGAGAACAGTATGAAGGTCGCTCAGGTGCTGATTCAGGAACTCGATATCGGCGCCGTGGCGATTACCGACCGCGATCGGCTGCTGGCGTTTACCGGTATCGGCGACGATCATCATCTGCCAGGTAAACCTATCTCCTCATCCTATACACAAAAGGCGATTGATACCGGCGAAGTGGTTTATGCCGACGGCAACGAGGTGCCATACCGTTGTTCAATTCATCCTGGCTGTAAACTGGGCTCGACGCTGGTCATTCCGCTGCGCGGTGAGAATCAACGGGTTATTGGCACTATTAAGCTATATGAAGCGAAAAACCGCTTGTTCAGCTCGATTAACCGCACGTTGGGGGAGGGGATAGCGCAACTGCTGTCGGCGCAGATCCTTGCCGGCCAGTATGAACGACAGAAAGCGTTGCTGACCCAGTCGGAAATTAAACTGCTGCACGCGCAGGTTAACCCGCACTTTCTGTTCAACGCCCTGAACACGCTGAAGGCAGTGATCCGCCGTGATAGCGATCAGGCTGGGCAACTGGTGCAGTATTTATCGACCTTCTTTCGCAAAAATCTGAAGCGACCAACGGAGATTGTCACCCTGGCGGACGAAATTGAACATGTGAATGCCTATCTGCAAATTGAGAAGGCGCGATTCCAGGATAATTTGCAGATACGCATGCAGGTGCCAGCGTCGCTTGAGCATCTCCAGCTACCGGCATTTACGTTACAGCCGATAGTCGAAAACGCGATCAAGCACGGCACCTCTCAGCATCTTGGCGTGGGCGAAATTACCATTCGCGCCAGTCAGCATGAGCGTTGGCTACAGCTGGATGTGGAAGACAATGCCGGGCTTTACCGTGATAACCCTAATGCCAGCGGGCTTGGGATGAGTCTGGTGGACAGACGACTGCGCACGCGCTTCGGCGCCGACTGCGGAATTAGCGTCGCTTGCGAAGCGGAACATTTTACCCGCATCACGCTGCGACTGCCTGTGGAGGAAAATGCATGCTAAAAGTTTTAATCGTCGATGATGAGCCGCTGGCGCGGGAAAACCTGCGCATCCTGCTGGAGGAGCAAAGCGATATAGAAATCGTTGGCGAATGCGGCAATGCCGTCGAAGCGATTGGCGCGGTGCATAAGCTGCGTCCCGACGTGCTGTTTCTGGACATTCAAATGCCGCGTATCAGTGGGCTGGAGATGGTTGGCATGCTCGATCCTGAACATCGCCCCTATATCGTCTTTTTAACCGCCTTCGATGAATATGCGGTGAAGGCGTTTGAAGAGCACGCTTTCGATTATCTCCTCAAGGCTATTGAGAACGTCCGGCTGGAGAAAACGCTGGGCCGCCTGCGCCAGGAGCGCAGTCTGCAGGATGTATCACTGTTGGAGGATGCCCAGCAGGCGCTGAAGTACATTCCCTGCACCGGTCACAGCCGCATCTGGCTACTGCAAATGGAGGATGTGGCTTTTGTGAGCAGCCGAATGAGCGGTATTTACGTCACCGATAGCGAAGGCAAAGAAGGTTTTACCGAGCTGACTTTGCGTACTCTGGAAAGCCGAACGCCGCTGCTGCGCTGCCACCGTCAGTATTTGGTTAACATGGCGCATTTGAAAGAGATCCGCCTTGAGGAGAACGGCCAGGCGGAGCTACTGATGCGCGCCGGGCAAACGGTGCCGGTCAGCCGTCGTTATCTGAAAAGCCTGAAAGAGGCGATTGGTCTGTAAAAACGCGGAATCATGGTAGACTTAGCGCCAGCATTTTTCATCATGAAGGCATTATGATCAGTAACGACATTTTACGTAGCCTGCGCTACACCCTGAAAACGAATAATAACGGTCTGGTACGTATCTTTGCGCTGGCGGATGCGCCGGTGAGTGCGGAACAACTGGTACCCTGGCTGAAAAAAGAAGACGAAGAAGGGTTTGCGCGCTGCCCGGATGTCGTACTGTCGAATTTCCTCAACGGTCTGATTTACGACAAGCGTGGTAAAGATGAGTCGGCGCCGCCGCTGGCGGTCGAGCGCCGGGTGAATAACAATATCGTACTGAAAAAATTGCGTATCGCCTTCTCGCTGAAGACCGACGACATTCTGGCTATCCTGACTCAGCAAAAATTCCGCGTGTCGATGCCTGAAATTACCGCCATGATGCGCGCGCCGGACCACAAAAACTACCGTGAATGCGGCGATCAGTTTTTGCGCTATTTCCTGCGCGGTCTTACCGAGCGCGAGCACGCCAAAGGCTAAGCGCCTGACTTGACCCGGGCCTGCGCCCGGGCCCTGTATCTCTTTACTTCTTCACTTCTTTAAAACCCTGCGATTCCAGCAGCTTAGTCGATACTGATAGCGAAACAAACTGCTGTGAGCAGTCGGTGAACATCGAGCCTGGCAGCTTGCACAGCTCGCTGATTTTCGCTTTGCTGAAATCCACGGTCAGATGTTCAAGCGCGTAGGAGTCTTTATAGTCGATGGTCTGCTCAACGCCCTGCAGATTACGATAGACGCTGCTGATCGGCTCGATAATCGCCCGCGCCTGTTCTTTATTTTCCGCGCCGATCGATTTATAGGGAATGGTATTGTCGGCATCCTGACGCAGCACTTTGTCGCCGTCATAGTGGTAGGTAAAGCTAAGTTCGACGCCGTTAGTATTCAGCGCAAAGGTTTTAGTCTCTTCTTTTTTATTATCGCAGCCGGCGAGGGCCGCCAGCAGAACGGATACGGCCAGCACGCTAGCCATCTTGCGGTTAAATTTCATCACGATTCCCTATGTTGAGTGGTATTGCGCGTCCAGAGAGGAGCAGACAGTAATGATTATTATGGCGATTACACGTTGTCGCAACAGAAGGCGTGAAGGGAATAAAAAAAGCGCTGCCGGAGCAGCGCTTTTGCGGAGGGTTATTTAACCTGCTGACCCGGCTGTGCGCCGCTGTCAGGGCTTAACAGGAAAATATCTTTCCCGCCAGGGCCGGCGGCCATCACCATCCCTTCGGAGATACCGAAGCGCATTTTACGCGGCGCCAGGTTGGCGACCATCACCGTCAGACGGCCAATCAGCGCCTGCGGATCCGGGTAGGCGGATCGGATGCCGGAGAAGACGTTGCGCTTCTCGCCGCCGAGATCGAGGGTCAGGCGCAGCAGCTTATCGGAACCGTCGACGAACTCGGCGTTTTCAATCAGCGCGATGCGCATATCCACCTTGGCGAAATCGTCAAAGGAGATAGTTTCCTGGATCGGATCATCGGCCAGCGGGCCAGTCACCGGCGCGGCGGCGGCTTTAACTTCTTCTTTAGAGGCTTCCACCAGCGCTTCGACCTGTTTCATCTCAATGCGATTGTACAGCGCTTTGAAGGCGTTAACCTTGTGCGCCAGCAGCGGCTGCTGGATGGCGTCCCAGCTCAGCTCGGTGTTGAGGAACGCTTCAGCGCGCGCGCTCAGCCCCGGCAGAACCGGCTTCAGCCAGGTCATCAGCACGCGGAACATGTTCAGCCCCATGGTGCAGATTGCCTGCAGGTCGGCGTCGCGGCCTTCCTGTTTGGCCACCACCCACGGCGCCTGCTCGTCGACATAGCGGTTAGCGACGTCGGCCAGCGCCATAATTTCGCGGATGGCTTTACCGAACTCGCGGCTTTCCCACGCTTCGCCGATAGCGGCAGCCGCATCGGTGAAGGTTTTATACAGCGCCGGGTCAGCCAGCTCGGCAGAGAGCATGCCGTCGAAGCGCTTATTGATAAAGCCGGCGTTACGCGAAGCCAGGTTCACCACTTTGTTAACGATGTCGGCGTTGACGCGCTGGATAAAGTCTTCCAGGTTCAGGTCGATATCATCAATGCGCGAAGAGAGCTTAGCGGTGTAGTAGTAGCGCAGGCTATCGGCATCAAAATGGTTCAGCCAGGTGCTGGCTTTGATAAAGGTGCCGCGAGATTTGGACATCTTGGCGCCGTTTACCGTGACATAGCCGTGAACGAACAGGTTGGTCGGCTTACGGAAATTGCTGCCTTCCAGCATGGCCGGCCAGAACAGGCTGTGGAAGTAAACGATGTCTTTACCGATGAAGTGATATAGCTCGGCGCTGGAATCTTTCTTCCAGTATTCATCGAAGCTGGTTGTGTCGCCGCGTTTATCGCATAGATTCTTAAAGGAACCCATGTAACCGATCGGCGCATCCAGCCAGACGTAGAAGTATTTGCCCGGCGCATTCGGAATTTCAAAGCCAAAGTACGGCGCGTCACGGGAAATATCCCACTGCTGCAGGCCGGATTCGAACCACTCCTGCATTTTGTTCGCCACCTGCTCCTGCAGCGCGCCGCTGCGGGTCCACGCCTGCAGCATTTCGCTAAAGGACGGCAGGTCGAAGAAGAAGTGCTCAGATTCACGCATCACCGGCGTCGCGCCGGACACCACGGATTTCGGGTCGATGAGTTCAGTTGGGCTGTAGGTCGCGCCGCAGACTTCGCAGTTATCGCCGTACTGGTCCGGAGATTTACACTTCGGACAGGTACCTTTGACGAAACGGTCCGGCAGGAACATGCCCTTTTCCGGGTCGTAGAGCTGAGAGATAGTGCGGTTTTTAATAAAACCGTTTTCTTTCAGACGGGTATAGATAAGCTCCGACAGCTCGCGGTTCTCGTCGCTGTGCGTCGAGTGGTAGTTGTCGTAACTGATATCGAAACCGGCAAAATCGGTCTGATGCTCCTGACTCATCTCGCCAATCATCTGCTCCGGGGTGATGCCAAGCTGCTGCGCTTTCAGCATAATCGGGGTGCCGTGGGCGTCGTCGGCGCAGATGAAGTTGACTTCGTGGCCGCGCATTCGCTGGTAACGGACCCAGACATCAGCCTGGATGTGCTCCAGCATGTGGCCGAGGTGGATAGAGCCGTTGGCGTACGGCAGCGCGCACGTTACCAGAATTTTTTTCGCGACTTGAGTCATAGTGGGCATTACATCTTCTGTTGTAAAAAGGGCTTTTGATGTTACCTGAAAGGCAATAATTTGGTAAGCCCAAAGCTTATTGTGGGGGAATTATTCCCTTTCAGGTAAACTTAACGGACAAGAATCAACTCACAATAACAAAGGAGTCGGGATGAGTTCGCAATCCCAGGCCAAATCCCCCGAACGTCTACGTGCGATGGTCGCCGGGACTCTGGCTAATTTCCAGCACCCAACCCTGAAGCATAACCTCACCACGCTAAAGGCGCTGCATCATGTTGCCTGGCTTGACGATACCGTGCATATCGAGATCCAAATGCCGTTCGTCTGGACCCGCGCGTTTGAGGCGTTGAAGGAGCAATGCAGCGCCGAGCTGCTGCGCATTACCGGCGCGAAGGCCATCGACTGGAAGCTCTCTCACAGTATCGCCACCCTGAAGCGAGTGAAAAACCAGCCGGGCATTAATGGCGTGAAAAACATCATCGCCGTGAGTTCCGGTAAAGGCGGGGTGGGTAAATCTTCTACCGCCGTGAACCTCGCCCTGGCGCTGGCGGCGGAAGGGGCCAAAGTGGGTATTCTCGATGCCGATATCTATGGTCCGTCGATTCCGACCATGCTCGGCGCCGAAGACAGCCGCCCGACGTCGCCGGACGGCACCCATATGGCGCCGATCATGAAGTATGGCCTGGCGACTAACTCCATTGGTTATCTGGTAACCGACGACAACGCCATGGTGTGGCGCGGCCCGATGGCCAGCAAGGCGCTGATGCAGATGCTTCAAGAGACGCTGTGGCCGGATCTGGATTACCTGGTACTGGATATGCCGCCGGGAACGGGCGACATCCAGCTGACCCTGGCGCAAAACATTCCGGTGACCGGCGCGGTAGTGGTGACGACGCCGCAGGACATCGCGCTGATCGACGCCAAAAAAGGCATCGTGATGTTTGAGAAGGTGGAAGTGCCGGTCGTGGGGATCGTGGAAAACATGAGCATGCATATCTGCAGCAACTGTGGCCACCACGAACCTATCTTTGGCACTGGCGGCGCCGAGAAGCTGGCGGCGAAGTATCACACCCAGTTGCTAGGCCAGTTGCCATTGCATATCACGCTGCGTGAAGACCTGGATAAAGGCACGCCGACGGTCATTGCGCGTCCGGAAAGCGAGTTTACCGATATCTACCGCCAGCTGGCGGGACGCGTGGCGGCGCAGATGTACTGGCAGGGCGAAGTTATCCCGAGCGAGATCGCCTTCCGCGCCGTTTAAGGCTGGGTGTAACGCATCAGCCAATAATCTCCGTCAGGAGACGCGCCCTGCGCTTCGACTTTCCAGCCGTGATGCTGGTAGAAGCGCAGGGCGTTTTCATTTCGCGACAGGCACTTCAGCGTGCCGCTGCGCTTAAATGAGCGCTGAACCTGTTCCAGCAGCAGGCTACCGACGCCTTTTCCCTGCCACTGCGGATCCACGAACAGGTTATGCAGGAAGTTGTCGATAACCCACACCGAGGCGAATCCTGCCAGCACATCGCCGCATTCGGCGACCCATAGCTGTTCGTCTTGCACTACGGCATCAAAATCTTCCAACCGCCATTGATCGCCGTTAAGCCATGTCCACGACGCAAGACGCGCGTCAAGAAACAGCTGACGCAGGCGAGGGTAGTCGCTGTCGCGGCCAGGACGAATACGCAACTGCGGCGGCAGTGAGGGCTTAGCGATGATAGAAGATCTCGCCGTCATACACTTTCAGGATCTTGCCTTCGGTGTCGGTGATCAGAACATAGTTGCCGCCCATGTAGGTCCAGTGGCTACCGGCATCCGGCGCGGGCAGGTTACGCAATTGCCACTGCTTGATGTTGTACTCAGGAGTGAGGTACATCGCCGGCACGGTATCGCCAATATGAAATTGGGTAAAATCAGCGGTGAATTCTTTCATCGCATACTGTTCAATCCCGGAGGCCGGCGCCGCCCAGCTTGCGCTGGCGCTGGCAAGAAGTACGCCCAGAAGCATCATTTTTGTTTTACGCATATTTTCCTCAATATTACCTGGACTCAAAATAGCAGCCTCGTATCATTCCTGAAGCGCTGCTGAAATGGCAAGCACTGGTTTTTTAAAAAGTGTAAGCAAAACACGGCTGAAGTCTTGTGCCGCTTGCGTTGTTACGCGGTAAATCGCTATTTTGGGAGCATTCTGAAGCTTTGGAGAATTGGCATGTTCAGGCTGGAAGATCTGACCTTATTTGTCCGCGCGGCGGCGTTAGGCAGTTTTAGCGAGGCGGCGCGGGAGGCGGGGCAGCAGCCAGCGCAGGTGAGCGCGGCGATCAAACGCCTGGAGACGACGCTCAACATTCGCCTTTTTGCCCGTTCGACCCGTAGCCTGCGCCTGACCCCGGAGGGCGAAACCTGGCTGCCCTACGCCACCCAGATGCTTGATACCCTACAGGCCGGGTTACAGAAAATTCAGGCGCCGGGAGATGAAGTGCGCGGCACGCTGCAAATCTCTGTGCCATCCGACCTTGGGCGCAACCTGCTGCTCAAGGTATTTTGCGCTTTTCGCGAACGTCATCCGGCGCTGAGTCTGCGGCTGCACTTTTCCGATCATCTGACCGACGTGTTTAAAGATCCGGTGGATGTCGCTTTTCGCTACGGCTACCACGAAGACGCTTCGTTTATCTCGCTGCCGGTCGCGCCGGAGAATCGCCGGGTGTTAGTCGCTTCACCGCAGTGGATTGCCCGCCACGGTCAAATCAGTAGTCTGGAGGAGTTATCCCGGCACAGTGCGCTACTGTATGTATTACGCGGCCGGCCTTTTGACCGCTGGCCGCTGATTTCAGGTAATGAAGTACATACCGTGGAGATGAACGGCGCGATTATGAGCGATGATGCGGAGGTGATCCGTCGGCTGGCGGTAGCCGGAGAGGGGATCGCTTATAAATCGTTTCTTGATGTCAGCGACGACCTGCGGGAAGGGCGTCTGGTGCGGTTGCTGCCGGACTTTCAGGGCGATTTAACGCCGCTGAACATGATTTGTCCGCACCGCAAACAGCTCTCTGCCGCGGTGCGTTTATTATATCAAGAGGTGAAATCACATTGTGAAGCGCTTAGTGCTTAACTAAGGTCGCGAAGTAATAGATTAGCGGGATCGCCAGCACCCACAGGCCAATCGGAATTTCACGCCACTTGCCGGCGATCGCTTTGATGACAATGTAAAACAGCAGTCCGCCGGCAATACCGGTGCCGAAGCTGTTGGCGATGAGCGTAATCATCACCATCATGAGGACCGGCAGTCCATCGGTAAAGTTCCCCAGATCGACTTTGCGCAGGCCGCTAAACATGTTCAGGCCTATCAAAATTAACGCCGGCGCGGTGGCCTCTTTAGGGATCATGAGCGCCACCGGCGTAAACAGCAACATCAGCAGGAACATCACCGCCGCCGCCAGCGCGGTGAGGCCGGTCTTGCCGCCGGCTTCCGCTGCCGCGGATGATTCAATCAGCGCCGTAGCCGCCGGAATACCGACCCACGGGCCCAGCGCGGCGGCAATCGAATCGACCATAAACGGGCGATTAATCTGCGGCATGTTACCTTCTTCATCCAGTAATCCCGCTTCGCCGCCGACCGCCAGGGTCGTGCCCATGGTCGAGAAAAACTCGGACGCGAAAAAGACGAACAGGAACGGCAGAAAGGCGATATTTAATGCCCCCAACAGATCGATTTGCCCGAACACCGGAGCCAGCGAGTGCGGAACATCAATAAAGCTGCCCGGCAGTTTTGTTACCCCGAACGGAATACCCACCAGGGTGGCGAACAGAATGGCCCACAGTATCGCGCCGGGCACTTTACGCGCCTGTAACGCTATCGCCAGAAACAGGCCACACAGCGCCACCAGCGCGCCGGGGGCAAGAAAATCGCCGAGCATCAGGGCGTTGGTTTTGGCATTCGCCAACACCAGCCCGGCATTGCGAAAGCCGAGCACCGCAACGAACAACCCGATCGAGGCCGTCAGCCCCAGCTTAATTGATTGCGGTACCGAGCGGGTGACCACTTCGCGTAGGCCGAATTGGGTCAACAGGAAGAAGAGGATCCCCGACCAGCAGGCAATTCCGAGGCCAATCTGCCAGCCAATACCTTCGCTGCCCGCCAGCGTCACACCTACCAATACCGAGCCGCCAATGCCCGGACCGACGATAAACGGCAGGTTGGCGTAAAACGCCATTAATAGCGAACCGGCGACAAAAACCAGTATAGTGCCGGTGGTGGCGGCGCCTTTATCCATTCCGCCAATCGCCAGCAGCCCTGGAATGACCACCAGTAAATAGGCGGCGGCGAGAAAGCCGATGATCCCAGCCAGGCATTCGGTGCGTAGCGAACCGCCCCGTGAACGCAGCGCAAAGCGGCGCTCCAGCCAGTGGCTACGGGCAGAAGTATGAAGTGTGTTATCGGCCATGCTCAGGCTCCCTGAGGATTATTGTTGTGATGAGTTGGCGCCGGTGTCTCCCGGCAGGCTATCAACGGGTCAACTATCTGGCGGCTGCCGCCGTCGGTTAAACCCAAATCGGTTAAATGCGGCCCGGCGTTGCAGGCAAGGCAGGTGCCTTCAATCGCCTTAAATACCCGGTATGGCGGCTCCCAGTCGGCGACTTTACTGCTTAAATCTCGCAGCTCGCGGAACTGCCGCGCCAGCTCGGCGGTGGGAAGATCGGAGAGCATGCCGGCAATTGGCATCGCCACATGGGCCAGGATCTCGCTCTGTTGCGCCAGCGCCATCCCGCCGCCGGAAGCGATCAGCTGATTTGCCGCTAAGGCCATATCCTGAGCATCGCGCCCGAGCACCACCAGGTTATGTGAATCATGCGAGTAGCTGGTGGCGATGGCGCCGCGCAGCTCGCCCCAGCCTTCGAGCAGGGCGATTTGCGGCGTTGCCTGATGGCGGCCGTGGCGGTGCTTAACCCAAATCAGGCTAAAGCCCGCGGGCAGTTGTACTTCGCCGTCGCGGATCTGTACTTCTACTTCACCCCATTTCGTGAAGCGCGCGCCGCTGATGTGGCGCAGGCGGGCGACGCCATGACGAATGCCCTTAATTCGCAGGATAAAGTCTTCCGCGGCGAGGGGCGCTAACTGCAGAGTATCACGCGGCGGCGTCACGTCGGGCGCGGCGGCAAGGGGGGTTAGCAGGTGACCGCTGCGAGCGATAAGTTTGCCGCCGACATAGACCTCCTGAGCCTCGAGTTTCTCCAGCGAATCAAACACCACCAGATCCGCGCGCCGTCCTGCGGCAATCAGCCCAAGATCGTTACGCTGCAGGCGAATAGCCGCATTGAGGGTGGCGAAACGCAGCACATCGACCGTTGGCAAACCGTGTTCAATCAGCAGGTTGAGCAGGGCGATAATGCCACCTTTCTCCAGCAGCATATCCGGCGGGACGTCATCGGTGCAGACGGTGATTTGCGAAGAGAGATGCGGCAGCGTTTTTAACGCCGTAACGATATCGGGCAGCAGATAGGGGTGTGAGCCGCGAATTTCGATAGTCAGCCCGGCGCGCAGTTTTTCCAGCGCATCGGCCGCTGAAGTCAGTTCATGATCGGAGGTGACGCCGGCGGCGAGATATGCCTGCAAATCGGCGCCGCTGAGCCCGCGGGCATGGCCTTCAATCAGTTTGCCGCTGTTAAGCCCGGCCTGGACAATCTCCTGCATCCGTTCGCTGCCGTTAAGCACCCCGTGCATGTCCATCACTTCCGCCACGCCGCGTACTTCCGGCCAACCGAGCATGGTTTCCATTTCAGCGCCGGTGAAATCAGCGCCGGACATTTCGAGACCTGGCGTAGAGGGGACGCTGGACGGCGCGGCCACCATCACCTGTAGCGGCAGATGGCGACTGGCGTCAACCGCGTAGCGCACGCCATCGACGCCGAGCACGTTGGCCAGCTCATGCGGATCCCAGAACACCGCGGTGGTACCCTGAGTCAGGACAATTTCGGCGTAGCGCTCGGGCGGTAGATGCGAACTTTCAAGGTGTACGTGGGTGTCCATCAAGCCGGGCGACAGATACCCGCCTTGCAGCGAGCGCACTTCATGGGCGTCGGCGCGGCTACCGCGCGGATGCACGCTGGCAATCATTTCACCCACAATGCCGACGTCAGCGTCGCGGACTTCGCCAGTGGCCATATCGACTATCTGCGCATCGATAAGCAACAGATCAAACGGGGACTCGCCGCGCGCGGCCTGTACGGCGCGACGACGGACTTCAGCATTGCTGGACATAACAACTCCGCCACAAGGATAATGCGGATACTCTAGGGGCACAGCAAACGTTTGCCCAGATGAATAAATTTATCGCCCGATAAGCTCGGGTTATTCTTTATGACCACCGGTAGCGAAACTGACAATGAACGAACCCTGGCAACGTCTGCCCGCGCTCTCACTAAAGCAACTGCAGTATTTTGTGACCCTGGCTCAGTTGCGCCATTTTACCGATACCGCCAATCGGCTGGCGATTAGCCAACCGGCGCTCAGCAGCGCGCTGCGCCAGATAGAAGCAGTGCTTGGGGGTAAGCTGGTCAATCGTACCGCCTCGGCGGTCACCCTGACGGAACTGGGGGCGGCGATTTTACCTCATGCCCAGCGGATACTGAGCGTGGCCCAGGCGTCTTTTTTTGATATGCAACAGATCGTGGAAGCGGGCGGCGATGGCACAGTACGGATAGGCCTGGTTCCGTCGGTGAGCTCGCTGCTGTTTCCGCTACTGCCGCAGACTCTGGCGCAGGCCTTTCCGCGTCTGCGCATCGAATTTCATGACCAGACCAACGATGCGTTAATGCGGGCGCTGCAAAGCGGTGAGATTGATTTTGGTATCGGCGCGATCGACAGTTCGCTGCCGGCTGAGCTACTGGTTTATCCGCTACGCGAGGATCCGTTCGTGGCGGTACTGCACCGCGACGATCCGCTCGCTGCGCAGCCAAATTTACCGTGGAAGCAGTTGGTAGGCCGTGATATTGCCGTTTTCTCAAAGGGGAATATTCAGCGGCTGGTGGCGGCGCTGGTGGAAAGCCAACGTTTGACCTTAACGACGCGTTACCAGGTAGACTATATCGAAACCCTTTATGGGCTGGTACGTTCGCGGCTGGCGGTGGCCATTCTCCCGGCGCTGTATACGACCTATTTGCACGATCCGGCGTTAAAGGTGGCGCAACTGCAGCAGCCGGCGCTCACGCGGACTGTGGCCCTGATGCGCGGGCCGCAGGCGCTACCACCGCTCATTGAAGATTGTTTCTCCTTACTACAGGCCGAGCTGCGTAGCGCTGCAGGATAAATAAATCCCCCGCGGCCAGAAAGGGCGCGAGGGAGATTCAGCGATTATCGCTTACGGGGTGACAATGTTGAACCAGAATTCAAACTTGTCCATGTAGCTCAGCATTTCATCGAGCTTAGCGCTATTGCCGCTAATCTTGACGTCGCCCTTGTCTTCAGCTTCCTTCAACGTTTCCTGTTTCAAAATGATCTTGTTCAGGGTATCGCGATTCAGAGTGATGCTGGCGTCAGCCTTGTCTGCTACCGAATTAGCAGTGTGGTTCAGTACGCCATTTTCCAGTTCCAGCTTATACTTCCCGCCATCTGTACCCAGATCGATATTGAAGACCGCTTTCGCCGCGCCGGCTTTCTGGCCGTTGATATGTACGCCCAGGTAGTCGAAGAACATCTCCGGGGTCATCGCGCGCACGGTATCCGGGCTGGCGGTGTTAGGCGTCGGGAGTTTCTGTACGCCGTTACGCAGTTCCTGCGCGCCGGTCAGGTAGAAGTTGCGCCAGGTACCGGCTTCCGCCTGGTAACCTAACTGCTCCAGAGCATCCGCTTCGAGATTACGCGCATCGGTATTCTGCGGGTCGGCGAAGACGATTTTACTGGTCACCTGCGCCACCCAGCGGTAGTTCCCCTGCTGATAGTCGGCTTTGGCTTTCTGCATGATGGCATCGGCGCCGCCCATGTATTCAACGAACTTCTTCGCAGCCTGTTGCGGCGGCAGCTCGTCGAGGGTCGCCGGGTTGCCATCGAACCAGCCGAGGTAGTAAACGTAAGTTGCTTTTACATCGTGGCTGACGGAGCCGTAATAACCGCGGCTCGACCATTGTTTCTCCAGCGATTCCGGCAGCTTGAAGTTAGCGGCGATTTCATCGCGGGTCAGGCCTTCGTTGGCCATGCGTAGGGTCTGGTCGTTGATGTAGCGATACATGTCGCGCTGACCTTTCATCAGCTTGATAATGTTGTCGTTACCCCAGGTTGGCCAGTGGTGCTGAGCGATAATGACTTCAGCATCGTTGCCCCAGCGGTCGATCGCGGCGTTGATGTATTTTGACCACGCCAGCGGGTCGCGGATCTTCGCGCCGCGCAGCGAGTAGGTATTGTGCAGGGTATGGGTAACATCCTCTGCCGCTTCAATCATTTTCTTCTCTTTGACATACCACAGCATTTCCGACGGCGCTTCGGAACCCGGCGCCATCATGAAGTCGTAGGTCAGACCATCTATCACTTCCTGCTGGCCGGTTTTGGTGATGTAGTTGGTCGGCTGGATAAGCGTCACGGTACCTGCGGAGGTGGTGGTGCCAAGACCGGCGCCGACCTGCCCTTTGGCGTCAGGCTTCAGCAGGTTGCCGTACATGTAGCTGGCGCGGCGGCTCATTGCGGTACCGGCCATGATGTTCTCGGAAACCGCTTCTTCCATAAATCCGGCAGGGGCGTAGATTTTCACCTTACCCGCTTTCACGTCGGCTTCATCAACCACGCCGCGGATACCGCCGTAGTGATCAACGTGGCTGTGGGTGAACAGCACGGCGACAACCGGCTTTTTACCACGGTTGGCGTAATAGAGATCCATCGCTTCTTTCGCCGGCTCGGCGCTCAGCAGCGGGTCGATAACGGTTATCCCTTTCTCACCTTCAATGATAGTCATGTTGGAGAGATCGAGATTACGGATCTGATAAACCCCGTCGGTGACTTTAAACAGGCCGCCGATATTAATCAGCTGCGACTGGCGCCACAGGCTTGGGTTAACGGTATCCGGGGCTTTTTCACCTTCTTTGACGAAGTCATACTTTGCCGGGTTCCAGATAACGTTGCCTTGCTCGCCTTTAATCATGGTTTGCGGCAGCGCGGCGATAAAGCCTTTATGCGCGTTATCGAAATCGGTTTTATCGGCAAACGGCAGTTTGTTGTACAGCGCGTTATTTGCCTGCTGAGTTGCCGGAGTGGCGTCCTGTTGCTGGGCGGCAGCGAAGGCGGAAAGCGACAGTGAAGTTAAAACACCGGCCAGAGCCAGATGTTTAGCGATCTGATTTAATTTCATTGCATGGCCTCTTAGATTATTTGTTCCGCTATCAATGTTTAATATCAGCGGATAATTCAAATGCGGACTAATTACTGGCCATTTTAAAGCGAATACTTTGCGTTGATAGTCCCATATGGGACTGGTCATTCGTGAAAAAATAATCATCTCGAATCCGCTATCACTTCGCTGCTATACTCGATACCACGGCAGACGGCGCAGCAAGGGGCATAGCGTGAATTTTCAGGATATCCATAGCTATTATCAGCAACTCAACATTGATGCCTTTTTTCCGCAAATAATGGCACAAGGGGAGCCCCTGACGGTTGCGGCAAATAAAAAATTAGCAATCCAGCCAGAATATATTTATTTTTGCACTGAAGGTTCGCTTTCAATATTAATGCCGGAGAATGGCCTTTATATTGGAAATTCCATTGAGTATATGCCGATTGGTCTTATGGAAAGATACTGCCCGCTGGCGAAGTTTGAATACATCGGCAGCGCGGCGGTGAAGCTGGTCAAAGTCACTTATGATGTTTTTGACCAAATCTTTTTACGCGGCGGTCCTGAACGCGTGCAGGAGTTGGCGACCATTCTGACCTATATGTCGATTTTTACTATCGATCTTCACAACGAACGCCGGCAAATGACCAGCTACCAGACCATCAGGCCGATGCTGTTTCGTTATCTTTATCGCCAGAGTACGCATCAGGGGGAAAATGAAGGCCTGGCGCTGTTTATTATTAAGCGCACTAATCTGTCGCGCACGCATGTATTTCGCGTACTGGCGGATCTAAAAGCCGGGGGCTATATCACGATGAAGCGCGGCAAACTGGTTTCGATCGACCGACCGCTGCCGGAAGCTTACTAGTAGAAAGGAAACTCCCGCGACCGGGCGCCGCGGGAGCAGGGCATTATGGCGTGACGATGTCGAACCAGAATTCGAACTTGTCCATATAGCCCAGCATTTCATTGAGCTTATCGGCGTTACCGGTGATTTTCGCGTCGCCGTTATCGACGGCCTGTTTCAGCGTCTCCTCTTTGAGGATGATCTTATTCAGGGTGGCGCGGTTGAGGGCGATAGTGGTATCGGCATCTTTCGCTTCCGCGTTGGCGGTATGGTTCAGTACGCCGTTTTCCAGCTCCAGCTTATACTTGCCGCCGTCGCTGCCGAGATCGATATTAAACACCGATTTCGCGTTACCCGCTTTCTCGCCATTGATATGTACCGCCAGATAGTCGAAGAACATTTCCGGGGTCATCGCGCGCACGGTATCCGGGCTGGCGGTGTTCGGGGTAGGACCTTTCACCACGCCGTTACGCAGCTCCTGCGCGCCGGTGAGGTAGAAGTTACGCCACGGGCCTGATTCCGCCTGGTAGCCTAACTGTTCAAGGGCATCGGCTTCCAGATTACGCGCATCCTGGTTTTTCGGATCGGCGAAGACGATTTTGCTGACGACCTGGGCTACCCAGCGGTAGTTACCCTGGTCATAATCCTCTTTCGCTTTCTTCATGATGGCATCGGCGCCGCCCATGTAATCGACGAATTTCTTCGCCGCTTCTTCCGGCGGCAGTTCGTCGAGGGTCGCCGGGTTGCCGTCGAACCAGCCGAGATACAGCACGTAGGTGGCCTTCACGTCGTGGCTAACGGAACCGTAATAACCGCGGTTAGCCCAGGTGTTGGCAAGGCTCTCCGGCAGTTTGAATTTAGCGGCGATTTCATCGCGGGTCAGCCCTTCGTTGGCCATACGCAGGGTCTGGTCGTTAATGTAACGATACAGGTCGCGCTGGCTCTTCAGCAGGTTAACCACGTTTTCGTTGCCCCAGGTCGGCCAGTGGTGCTGAGCCATAATAATTTCGGCCTTGTCGCCCCAGCGTACAATTGCTTCGTTGATGTACTTCGACCACGGCAGCGGTTCGCGGATTTTCGCGCCGCGCAGCGAATAGGTGTTGTGCAGGGTGTGTGTCACGTCTTCCGCGGATTCAATCAGTTTTTTCTCTTCGATGAACCACAGCATTTCCGACGGCGCTTCCGAACCCGGCGCCAGCATAAAGTCATAGGTCAAACCGTCAATGACTTCTTTCTGCCCGTCTTTTTCGATGATATTGGTCGGCGCAATCAGGGTAACCGTGCCCGCCGAGGTGGTGGTGCCAAGGCCGGCGCCGACCTGACCGGTGGCCGATGGTTTCAGCAGGTTGCCGTACATGTAGCTGGCGCGGCGGCTCATGACGTTACCGGCCATGATGTTTTCTGCCACGGCCGCTTCCATAAAGCCGGACGGCGCGTAAATTTTCACTTTGCCGGATTTCACATCCGCCTCATCAACTACGCCGCGCACCCCGCCGTAGTGGTCAACGTGGCTGTGCGTATAGATAACGGCGACGACCGGTTTCTTACCGCGGTTTTGGTAATACAGATCCATGCCCACTTTGGCGGTTTCTGCCGACACCAGCGGATCCACGACGGTAATGCCTTCTTTACCTTCGATGATGGTCATATTGGAGAGATCAAGATTGCGGATCTGGTAGACGCCATCGGTGACCTCAAACAGGCCGCTAATATTGATCAATTGAGACTGACGCCACAGGCTCGGGTTGACGGTGTCCGGGGCTTTTTCACCTTCTTTGATGAAGGAGTACTGCTGCGGATCCCATACTACGTTACCTTGTTCGCCTTTAATGATCTCGGTGGGCAGGGCGGCAATAAACCCTTTATGGGCGTTGGTGAAATCGGTGTTATCTGAGAAGGGGAGTTGATTATAGAGAGCGTCGTTGGCTTGTTTGGTGGCGGCGGTCGCTTCTTTTGCGGCGACTTCCGCCCATGCTGACAAGCTGATCGATGACAGCAAGCCGGCGATGGCTAAACCTTTCACTACGGGGGTCAATTTCATTGGAATCCTCTTACCATGATGGCAATTCACTCGTTAATTCCGATCTGACGTGGTGTTACAACTTGTAACGCTTATTTGAACTATAACCAGTTGTTTACATTGAGCAAGTTATGGTTACAAAAAAACTACATTAGTTAAAAAACTACTCACTCGTAGGTAAAATGAGATTTATCCAATGGGATTAATGTCGCTTGTTTAGCGCGGTGTCAGACGTGTCGGTTACTGCGGGGAAGGGGAGAAAAAAGCGGCTCTTAGGCCGCTTTTAAATTAACAAGGAAGCGGCGCTATTTGGCGTAGCCTAAAAATTTACCGTCCTGCATGACGGCAATTTTTCCTGATTGGTAGACAATAAAAACGTATAAACCCTGAGAATAGGTTTTCGCGTCAGCATTGCTTTCGTCTAAGGCCGCGGGTTTGCCATCAACTGTCAGCCCGGTTGAGTTTGTGACCAGCTTCATGCCATTGAAGATCTTCACTTTTTTGCTGGATTGCGCTTTCTGCACGGGATATAAAGCCTGTGCATTTTCCAGCGCCTGCTTCTCCGCTGCGGCGTTCACCGCAGCCTGTTTGTTTTGTTCCGCAATATAACAGGCGTCTTTACTGACCCCCTGGGCTTCACACTCGGCCATACGCTGCGCCGGCGAACTGCAACCGGCCGCGATGGCTGCGCTGAGTGCCAGCAGTATTATCGAGACGTGTTTCACTTTCATCATTAACGACCTTATCGTAGATATTATTTTATACATGCGACGAACATTCATGACAGCGGCGATCGTCCGGGGATCGTTAGCGTGCTTAATTCGTAACGCGTGGTAACTATGTCGTAGGGTGATTAAGCAAATTGTGATCTACATCAACCGCCGTACGGATAACTAAAAAATAGTGTAATCGTTTACAATGCGGCGAAAAGAGCGTCTCTGTGGCAAGCGTACGGGGATGATACAATGACGAGTAATGACGGTGTGCCAATCAGCCATTATGATGGCGCTTTATGCAAGGATCATAAGGGATTATGAAGTGGATACTGTTGAACAAATTAGTGGGTACTTCTATAAAGGATACTGGAATCTGAAACCAGAGGAGTTATTCCTGTTGATTCTCATCGATGCGATGAGTCAGCATCTTGAAATTGAGGCAACAGCCGCAACTGCTATCTTAACCGGACAACCCTGGATACCAACGCGAACTAAACCAGGTACAGCAATTAAAGGAACGAGTATTGTTTCAATAATGTCTCGTAAGCTACTCAGTAATGTACGTTTGCCGGTTGGTATTTCGTTGATCACTCCTATGGGTAAAGGTCTGAAAGACTTTCATTGGTCGAAAACTAATAAGTTAGGCGCGGTTATAGGCCGCTACATACCATGGATAGGGTGGGCAATGGCATTTTATTATGCGAGAGCAATACTAATTGATACTGGTGAAAATTTTAATAAGATTGTTAAACCAGAACATAAAGTTGCATGGACATACTTCTAATGAGCATTGAACAAGAAATTATTGATTATATATATACTCATCATAGCCATAAGAAATACTGTTTTTTTGGCGATCGTCCAGAAGTCACGTTAGATACTGAATTAACAAAGGGGGGGCTGAATATCATCTGGGAAGATGCAGAAGATACTTTAGATTACTATTTCAAACAATGGAATGTAAAAATGAATGGCTTCGAAATTATCTATTACTTTGAACCTGAGTTTTTAGGTTCCATGCCTCCAGAGAAGCCGCTTAAACCGCTAACAGTACAAATGTTGGTAGAGTCCGCAAAAGCGGGTGAATGGCTGTACGATTAAGGGACATATCGCCGGGAGACATACCGCTTTTACCGTTTACAAGACTTACCGCTGGCATTACTATCCTGAAGAGAGATTAACGGAACGTTAGTCGCCATTTTGTACCAAATGACTCGGGGTGCCCTTCTTTGTGAAGGCTGAGAAATACCCGTACCACCTGATCTGGATAATGCCAGCGTAGGGAAGTCAGAGACCGCATGGTCTGCGCTGCTTCCTCATCTGGCGGGAGCAAACCATGCATGAACCGCTAAATCCGGCGCATATCGCGCACCTGCAGCAGCTTTTCCGCACCTCTTCGCCGCTTGTTCACTGTATGACCAACGATGTGGTCCAGACTTTCACCGCTAACGTCCTGCTGGCTATTGGCGCCTCGCCGGCGATGGTGATTGATCCTACGGAAGCCGCGCAGTTTGCCGCCATTGCCGATGCGCTATTGATTAATGTCGGGACCTTAACCACTGAGCGCGCCAACGCGATGCGAGCGGCGGCGCAGAGCGCCCGCCAGGCGGGAAAACCCTGGACGCTGGATCCGGTTGCCGTCGGCGCGCTGACGCTGCGTACCGATTTTTGTCGCGAGCTACTGGAACTGCGGCCTGCGGCGATTCGCGGCAACGCCTCGGAAATCATGGCGCTGGCGGGGAATAGCGGCGGTGGGCGCGGCGTCGATACCACCGACAGCGCCGCCGCGGCGTTACCCGCAGCCCAGGTGCTGGCGCGCAAGCTCAATACCGTGGTCGCGGTGACGGGCGAGGTGGATTACATCAGCGACGGCGAGCGCACGCTTGCCGTGAGCGGCGGTGATGTCCTGATGACGCGGGTGGTCGGGACCGGCTGCGCGTTATCCGCGGTGGTGGCGGCAAGCGCCGCGATGCCCGGCGATCGGCTGCAAAACGTAGCAGCCGCCTGCGGCCTGATGAAAATGGCGGGAGGTGAAGCGGCGCGACACGGCGGTCCCGGCAGTTTTATCCCGGCATTCCTCGACGCGTTATACGCGGAGGTGGCGGCATGAAGCGGATTAACGCCTTAACCATCGCCGGCACCGATCCCAGCGGCGGCGCCGGGATCCAGGCCGACCTCAAAACCTTCTCCGCGCTCGGCGCTTACGGCTGCTCGGTGATCACCGCGCTGGTGGCGCAGAATACCCGCGGCGTGCAGTCGGTATACCGCATTGAGCCGGACTTCGTGGCGGCGCAGTTGGATTCGGTGTTTAGCGACGTGCGAATCGATACGACGAAAATCGGCATGCTGGCGGAAACCGATATCGTTGAAGCGGTGGCGGAACGTCTTGCCCGCTATCAAATTGCCAACGTGGTGCTGGATACCGTGATGCTGGCGAAAAGCGGCGATCCGCTGTTATCCCACTCGGCAATTGCGACGCTGCGCCAGCGCCTGCTGCCGCACGTTTCACTGATCACCCCGAATTTGCCGGAGGCCGCGGCGCTGCTCGATGCGCCGCATGCGCAAAGCGAGCGCGAGATGCTGGAACAGGGCAGGGCGCTGTTGGCATTAGGCTGCGGGGCGGTATTAATGAAGGGCGGACATCTGGACGACGCCGAAAGCCCGGACTGGCTGTTCACCCGCGAAGGCGAACAGCGCTTTACCGCGCCGCGTGTGCAGACCAAAAATACCCACGGTACCGGCTGTACGTTATCTGCCGCGCTGGCGGCGCTGCGTCCTCGCTATGCCGATTGGGGACAAACCGTCGCCGAAGCGAAGGGTTGGCTATCGGCGGCGCTGGCGCAGGCCGATTCGCTGGAAGTGGGGCACGGTATCGGCCCGGTACATCATTTCCACGCCTGGTGGTAAATGGCAGTGAAACGAGACAGCAGAATCTACTGAAAAAATGCGCTCCCGGCTGGAAAATATGCTAACTCGGTACCAGGCTTAACCTGCCCAAAATTTTTGGGTTGGGATAAAACATGCTGGCTGCGGCCAGCACTTACGGGAGATAGCTATGACTGATATTACGCAGTTGCTTGGCAAAGATGCCGACAGCCTTTTACAGCACCGTTGTATGACTATTCCAGCCGATCAACTCTATTTACCGGGCGCGGATTACGTCGACCGGGTGATGGTGGATAACAACCGCCCGCCTGCGGTGCTGCGTAATATGCAGACCCTCTACAATACCGGGCGTCTGGCCGGAACGGGGTACCTTTCCATTCTGCCGGTCGACCAGGGCGTAGAGCATTCGGCGGGCGCGTCATTCGCCGCCAACCCGCTCTACTTCGATCCGAAGAATATTGTGGAACTCGCCATCGAAGCCGGCTGTAACTGCGTGGCTTCTACCTATGGCGTACTGGCCTCGGTATCGCGCCGCTACGCGCACCGCATTCCATTCCTCGTTAAGCTCAACCATAACGAAACCCTGAGCTACCCGACCGAGTATGACCAGACCCTGTACGCCAGCGTTGAGCAGGCGTTCAACATGGGCGCGGTTGCGGTTGGCGCGACGATCTATTTTGGCTCCGAGCAGTCGCGTCGGCAGATTGAAGAGATCTCCGCCGCCTTCGAGCGCGCGCACGAGCTCGGCCTGGTCACCGTGCTGTGGGCCTATCTGCGCAACCCGGCATTCAAAAAAGATGGCGTCGATTACCACGTTTCCGCTGACCTGACCGGCCAGGCCAACCATCTGGCCGCCACCATCGGCGCTGATATCGTGAAGCAGAAAATGGCCGAGAATAACGGCGGCTATAAGGCGGTGAACTTCGGTTATACCGACGATCGCGTCTACAGCAAGCTGACCAGTGATAACCCGATCGATCTGGTGCGCTATCAGCTGGCAAACTGCTATATGGGCCGTGCCGGGTTGATTAACTCCGGCGGCGCGGCGGGCGGCGAAACCGATCTCGCCGATGCGGTGCGCACGGCGGTGATCAATAAACGCGCCGGCGGCATGGGGCTGATCCTCGGTCGTAAAGCGTTTAAGAAATCGATGAGCGAAGGCGTGAAGCTGATCAATGCGGTGCAGGACGTCTATCTGGACGGCAAAGTCACTATCGCATAAGGCAAAAATCCGGGCGTGAGGCCCGGATTGACTCTTTTACTTACCCCGGTCTCCGGGGTTTTTTATGATTTTGCTGCGCTGACGGTCAGCGGTTTAGCCGCTTCGCTGGTAGCAAACCCTGGCTGTTCAACGCGAATAAACGGGCACAGGAAGAAGGCGAGAATATAGAGCGCGGTATAGGCCACCACCACGCCGATGGTGCTGAAGTGCGGCAGCAGCACCACCGCAATCGCCGGCGCGAGGAAATTCGACAGCCCGGCAGACAGGTTGTAGACCGAAATCGCCGCCCCTTTATGCTTTGGCTCCAGCGCCGGGAACACCGCCGCCATCGGCACGAACGCCGCGACAAAAATCCCCAGCGCAATCGCCGGCACCAGCGCCATAGCGAAGTTATGCCCGAAGTGCTGCGGCAGGTAGTAAAACGCCAGGCTCGACAGCGCCATGCCGATGCAGCCGAACCAGCGCACCACTTTCATCCAGCCCAGTTTCTCCGCCACGATACCCCAGAAGACGTTGGAGAAAATGGTGGTGAAGAAGAACGCCGCCCACACCTGCAGCCATTCGGAAGTGGTGAAACCGAGCTCATCGACGAACATCATCGGCATGACCACCGCGAAGCCGAACAGCGACAGGGTGTTGATAATGCGCACAATGCTGGAGAGCATAATGCTGCGGTTGGTGTAGATAAGGGTCACCGCGCGCCCCAGCTCGGAGAACTTCTCGCAGGTGGTGAGGTTCTGCATATGGCGCGGGGTTTCGGTGTTGCGCAGCGCCGCCAGGGCAATCAGCCCGCCGGTGACGCAGAACGCCAGCGCCAGCCACAGGGTGCCCATCTCGCCAATGTGCGGGATGGTGAAGCTCGGGATATAGCTGCCGAACACGCCGATGCCGACGGAGTAGACCGCCCAGAACCAGCCCAGGGCCGAGCTGGAGCTGTCGCTGCGGACGTTATGGATAATGGCGACGATGAACGAGTAGAGGAACAGCGGATAGGCCAGACCGCGGATACCGTAAAACAGCAGGATTAAGGCATAGTTGGCGCGGCCGAGACCGAAGACGAGGAACAGGACGTGGAACACGCACCACAGCACAAAACCGATAAACATGGTTTTACGCGGGGTGATGATTTCCGCGACCACGCCGGAGACCCAGGCCGAGAGGGCGGCGGCGAGGCCGTAGAGGGTGAAGGCGAAAGAGGCCTGCGCCGGGCTGAAGCCCAGCTCCTTGATGTAGTGCGAGAGGAAGGCGAGTTCAAAACCGTCGCCGGTCATAAACACGGCGATGGCGACGTATCCCCAGATAAGGTTCAGCGGCAGACCGAACCACTGTTTGTTATTAACGGACATGTTAACCTCGATTTCAGGATGCAGAGGAGCGGCTCCGCTGCACAACAGCGGAGCATTATTGTTATTAAATTAAAGAGGTATGTTATTCGCGGATTAGCCGACCGGCCTGTTGTAGCGCTTTGTAGGCCTCATACCTGCGTTGATGAAGCGAGCTAAACGCCGTTTCGCTACGATAGGTTTTATCCACTCTGGTGAACCGCTTCATGGCGTCCGGTAGCGAGGCGGCGACGTTGCCCGCGACGGCGCCGAGGATGGCGGAACCCAGCAATACTGGTTCGCTGCTGGCGGTGCTGACCACGGTTACGCCACAGGCATCGGCCAATAGCTGGCGTACCAGCGGGTGCTGCCCCGCGCCGCCGCTGATAACGATATTTTCGCTCTCAATACCACAGGCGCGTTGGGCATCAAGGATCTGCCGCAGGCCGTAGCCAATCCCGCATAATCCGGCGACATACAGCGCGGTCAGGTTATCAAGATCCCGCTCCATCCCCAGCCCGGCAATCAGCGCTTTCGCGTGGGGGTCGGCAAGCGGCGCGCGGTTGCCGAGAAACTCCGGCACGACGTGCAGTCCATCTGCCAGCTTCACCGCCTCCGACGGCGAGGCAACCTGCGCCAGCACGCGATCCGCCAGCCAGACCGGCAGTGGAACGGCGGCGGCTTTGGCCTGTTCGCGCGCTTCGGCCGCCGCCGGATGGAAGCTCAGTAACTGGTCGATAGCCGCGCCGGCGGCGCTTTGTCCACCTTCGTTCAGCCAGTAACCCGGCACCATCGCCGAATAGTAAGGCCCCCAGACCCCAGGGACGAACACCGCTTTCTCGGTGGTGGTCATGGTGCAGGAGGAGGTGCCGAAGACGTAGGCCATATTATTCACCGCGCCGTTGAGTACGCCAACGGTGCCAATGCCGCCGGCATGGGCGTCGATCATCCCGACCGCCACCGGCGTACCGACAGGCAGACCCATCTCTTCGGCCGCCGCCGCGGTTAACCCATCACCACAGGGCGTTCCCGGATCGACAATACGCTGGCCGATACGGGCGAAGTCTTCTTCCGCCAGCTCTGCGAGGCCAATCTGGCGGAAGTAGTCGGCATCCCAGCGCTTTTCATGGGCCAGATAGGTCCATTTACAGGTGACGGTACAGACGGAGCGGGCCAGATCGCCGGTCGCGCGCCAGGTGAGGTAGTCGGCCAGGTCGAAGAAGTGACGCGCACGGGCATAAGTCTGCGGGCGATTTTCTTTCAGCCACAGCAGCTTCGGCGTTTCCATCTCCGGAGAGATAGTCCCGCCGACGTATTGCAGCACCGGATGGTGGGTGGCATTGATGCGTTCCGCCTGTTCGGTGGCGCGGTGATCCATCCAGACGATGATATTGCGGTCCGCCTCTTCGCTGGGGCCGACGGCCAGCGGCGCGTCATTCTCCCCGATTACCACCAGCGAGCAGGTGGCGTCGAAGCCGATACCGGCTACCGAGTGCGGAGAGACGGCGGCCTTTACGACCGCGCGTTTAATGCAGTCGCAAACCGCCTGCCAGATTTCGCGGCTGGATTGTTCCACCACGCTGCCGGCGCTACGGAAGAGGGTTATCTCCCGGGTGGCGTGGGCCAGCAGTTCGCCGCTGAGGTTAAATACCCCGGCGCGCACGCTGCCGGAGCCGACATCGACGCCGATGAGGGTTTGAGTCTCGCCATTCATAAAATCGTCCTTTTAGTCACCGATACCGGGGGTTATAAATCAACGCTGTTAGGCAGAATAACCAGGTCGCGCACGGTGACGTTTTTCGAACGGGTGACCATAAACAGCACCGATTCGGCAACTTCGATAGGCTGCATCAGGCTGCCGTTGGCCAGCGCTTCTTCCATTTTCTCTTTCGGCCAGTCATCGAGCAGGGCGGTGACCACCGGGCCCGGCAGTACCGCGCCGACGCGGACGCCGTGCTGGGAAACCTGGCGGCGGGTAGTATGAACAAATGCCTGTACGGCGAATTTTGAGGCGGTATAGATAGGTTCCCAGATAACCGGCACCACGCCGGCGATGGAGCTGGTGAAAATAATATCGCCGGATTTTTGCGCAATCATATGCGGCAGCACGCTACGCACGCAGCGGAAGGCGGCGTTAGTATTGAGGTGCAGCACGCGATCCCAGACGTCCGGGTCGCCCTCAGCGACCGGGCCGCCGATGTAAGCGCCGGCGTTGGCGTGGAAGATATCGAGACGGCCGGCAAGTTGCAGGATGCCGTCAATGATCTTATCCACCTGATCGCCCTGCATCAGATCGACCTGTAAAGCAAAAGCGTTTTCGCCAAGCTCTGCCACAATCTTGTTGAGCTTTTCGCCTTCGCGGTCGATCAGAACCACCTTCGCGCCCGCGCCAAGCAGGGTTTTTGCGCATTCAAGACCAATGCCGGAAGCGGCGCCGGTGACCGCGGCGACTTTGCCGCTAAGAGAAGTATTCATAGAGGATACAGAGTGGTTCATTTTATAATCCTTCATGTTGTCTGTTTTGCTCATCAAGCGGGTCTCGACGAGCTTGAGGAGCGGTTACCTGCTACAACAATCTGGCCTGTCAGAGCAGGAGTAACTAAGTTAAGCTATTGAATATCAGCACCATTTATTTCAATTTGCTGATGTCTGAACGATTATTGAGTGTATACGCTAGCGAGCGTCATGGTTGCTCAATCGATGAAGCTAATGTTGCGCCAGCTTCATCGATTGAGCAAGTGGGGAAATTAACAGCGAAATGAATTTGTGACGCAAGTTGGGAAAATGAAAAAAATCACTATCTACGATCTGGCGGAATTATCCGGCGTTTCGGCAAGCGCGGTGAGCGCGATCCTCAATGGCAACTGGAAAAAACGCCGTATCAGCGCCAAACTTGCGGAAAAAGTGACGCGGATTGCGCAAGAACAGGGCTACGCGATTAATCGCCAGGCCAGCATGTTGCGCAGTAAAAAATCGCATGTCATCGGGATGATTGTCCCCAAATACGACAACCGCTATTTTGGTTCCGTGGCGGAAGGCTTTGAAGAGATGGCGCGTGAGCGCGGCCTGCTGCCGATTATTACCTGTACTCGCCGTCGACCGGAGCTGGAAATCGAAGCGGTGAAAGCGATGCTTTCCTGGCAGGTGGACTGGGTGGTGGCGACCGGGGCGACTAATCCGGATAAAATTACCGAGCTTTGTCAGCAGGCGGGGGTGCCGACGGTCAACCTTGACCTGCCGGGCTCCACCGCACCGTCGGTGATCTCCGATAACTACGCGGGCGCCCGCGCGTTGACCGATAAAATTCTTGATAACAGCCTCAATCGCCACGGCAAACTGGCGCCGCTGTTTTTTGTCGGCGGGCGCAGCAGCGACCACAACACCCTGGAGCGTTTGCGCGGATTTCGCGATGCCCATGCGGCGCGCGGCATGAGCGTGCCGGATGAAAATATTCTTTCTCCAGGCTACTCAAAAGGCAAAGTAGAAGCCTGCATGCAGGCGCGTTTCAAAAGCGCTGATGAACATCTTCAGGGGTTCTTCGTTAACTCGACCATCTCGCTGGAAGGGGTGGTGCGATGGCTGGCCCAGCTAGGGCTGACCGGCGCCGAACAGCCACCAATGGGCTGTTTTGACTGGGATCCGTTTGTTTATCTATTGGGTCACGACATTGACATGGTGCAGCAGAACGTACCGGCGATGCTGGAAGCGGTATTCAATATCATCGACGCTGGCGAGGCCAGCCAGCAGCGGGTAGAGATCCCGCCGCTGTTGATTAGCAGCCGCGAGCATCTGGCGTGAAAACCGCTGGCGCTAGCGCGTCAGCAGCCAGCGGGCGGTATGTTCATCGGTCACCAGGCCGTTAATCCAGCCGCCTTTTAACGCCGCGAGGATCGCCGGGCGCTTGTTCTCGCCACAGGCGACGGCTATCCGCGGGCACTGATTTTGGCGGATATCGTAGCTGGTGATCAGGCGATTAATTTCGCTGTCGACGACGCCGCCGTCGGCATCGATAAAGCGGCCGAGGATCTCGCCGATGCCGCCGTGCGCCGTCAGTTCATCCAGTTGGGCCTTATTAATAAATCCGTCTTTGAAGATCGGGCTTTGGGTCCCCAATGGGCCGATACCGACGAAAATAACGTCCGCCTGCTGTGCGGCGGCAGATACGTTGCTGAACAGGCGGCTGCCGCACCACATCTCATGTTCCTGACGGGTTTGCGCATAGCGCGGCGCGGGCCACTGGTAGTAGTTGGCCTGAATTTTCCGCGCCAGCAGCAACGGCACGTCGTCGTAGTAGTTGCATTTCCCTTCATCGTTCATTGCGCTAATCAGCGCCACGCAGCGGCTGTTGGGGCTATCGAAATCAATGCGCTGGATGGTTTTTTTCAGCGTTAATCCAGAACCAATGCCGATTATTTTGGCGTTATCGCTCTGCAGGTAGCGGGCCATCAGCTGATAACAACCGAAGGAAACGCTATCCAGCGTGCTCTCTTCGTTGTAGGTCGGCACGATATTGCACTCGATGAGTTGATACTTTTCCTGCAACAACTGCGCATAATCGAGGCAGTTCGCCACCGGATGATGTAAACCAATCGACACAATGCCTTCTTCCTTCGCCGCGGCGATCAGGCGCTGGACCACCGGCCTTGAGGTGCCGAGGTGGCTGGCGATTTCGCTCTGATTCTGACCGGCAATGTAGTACATCCATGCGGCGCGGACCTTCTGATCCAGCCTGATGTCGTCTTCTTTACTCACGTTATCCTGCCTTAAATACGCGGGCGCAGTAGCGCAGATACCCGCATTTTGGCTGCGGTTTTCCAAACAGGCAAGCTTTTGCTCTGAATTGGTCATTTGTAATTTTATTGGGTAATTGTTCTTTTGTGATCTGTAGCTCTTATTTGATTCAAATGATCATCTACAGTGAGCCGCATCACCTCAAGGAGAGCAGAACATGAATACGCAATTCACATGGCTTCACATTGGTCTCGGGTCTTTTCATCGCGCCCATCAGGCGTGGTATCTGCATCGACTGCGGGTTTCCGGCGATTCGCGCTGGCATATCGCGGCGGGGAATATTCGTAATGACGCCGAGCATGTGGTGCATGCGCTGGCGGAGCAGGAAGGGCGCTATGTCCTCGAGACGGTGAGCCCGGAAGGGGAGCGAGAATACGAAGAGATCGCCTCAATTCAAAAATTACTGCCGTGGCAGGCGGGGCTGCAGCCGCTGATTGATGAAGGCGCGAACCCGCAGACCAAAGTCATTGCTTTCACGGTGACGGAAGGGGGCTATTACCTCAATACGCAACATCGCCTGGAAACCAGCAACGCCGATCTGCAGGCCGATTTGCAGGGGGATTGCAAAACCATTTATGGCACCATCACCCGGATCCTTGAAAAACGCATCGCCGACGATGCTGGTCCGCTGACGCTGCTTAACTGCGACAACGTGCGCCACAACGGCGAACGTTTCCATGATGGACTGGTGGAATTTCTGCAGCTGACCGGTAAACAGCAGGTTATTGACTGGCTGGCGGTGAACGCGACCTGTCCAAACACCATGGTCGATCGTATCACGCCGCGCCCGGCCGCCGATCTGGCGCCACGTATCAAAGCGCAAACCGGCATCGACGATAAAGCGCCGGTGATGGGCGAAACCTTTATTCAATGGGTTGTGGAAGATAATTTCCGCGCTGAGCGCCCGGCGCTTGAGACGGTAGGCGTGGAGATGGTGGCGTCGGTTATCCCCTATGAAGAGGCGAAGATTCGCATTCTTAACGCGTCACATAGCTGTATCGCCTGGGCGGGAACCCTGTTGGGCCAGCAATATATTCACGAGAGTACGCTTACCGATGCCATCTACGCCATCGCTGACCGTTACGTCAGTGAAGATGTGATCCCGTGTCTGGGCGATAACGGTATCGACCTGGCAACCTATCGCGACGTGGTACTTAAGCGTTTTACCAACCCCTATATCCAGGACACCAACCAGCGGGTGGCGGCAGACGGATTCTCAAAAATCCCGGCGATGATCGCCCCAACCCTGCAGGAGTGCTACCAGCGCGGCGTGCGCCCGCAGGCTACCGCTATGTTGCCGGCGCTGTTCTTTGTCTTTATGCAGCAGTGGCATAAAGGGGCTTTACCGTATCAGTACCAGGACGGAATTCTTGATGAGTCGGCGGTACACGCCATGTTTAATTCGCCTGACCCGATCGCCCGGTACGCCGGTGATAAAGCCCTGTTTGGCGAGCTGGCGGAATCGGCGGATTTCCACGCGCTGCTGCGTGAGCAAATCGCCGCCGTTTACGCGCTGACCCAGCAGGAGGCGCTATGTATTTAGGTATCGATCTCGGCACTTCGGAAGTTAAAGCGCTGGTGCTGGATGAAAACAATGCGGTCGTCGCCAGCCATAGCGCGCCGCTGACCATCCAACGGCCGCATCCGCAGTGGTCTGAACAATCGCCGCAGGCGTGGTGGGAAGCGACGGAATACCTGATTGCCACTCTGCGCGAGAAGTGCGCGAGCCATTGGTCGGCGATTAAAGCCATCGGCCTTTCCGGACAGATGCATGGCGCCGTGCTACTGGATGCCAGCGGCGAGGTGATTCGCCCGGCGATTTTATGGAATGATACCCGCTGCGCGCAGGAGTGCGCCGAGCTTGAGGAGATGGCGCCGGAGCTGCATCAGGTGGCCGGTAATCTGGCGATGCCGGGATTTACCGCGCCGAAACTGCTGTGGGTGCGGCGTCACGAGCCGCAGCATTTTGCCCGTACCGCTTGCGTACTGCTGCCGAAGGATTTTCTGCGCTACAAGATGACCGGCAAAAAAGTCTCCGATATGTCGGATGCCGCCGGCACCCTGTGGCTGGATGTTGCGCGACGGGACTGGTCCGACGCGCTGCTGCAAAAGTGCGGCCTGACGCGGCAACAAATGCCGGAACTGGTTGAAGGATGCGACGTTTCCGCCACGCTGGCGGCAGACATTGCCGAACGCTGGGGGCTTAATCCTTCGGTGCTGGTGGCGGGGGGCGGCGGCGATAATGCGGTCAGTGCGATTGGCGTTGGCGCGGTGTCGTCGGGAGACGCTTTTATCTCGCTGGGGACCTCCGGCGTGCTGTTTGTCGTCACCGACCGCTATCGTCCGGCGCCGCAGTCGGCGGTGCATGCTTTCTGTCACGTACTGCCGAACCTGTGGCACCAGATGAGCGTGATGCTCAGCGCCGCCAGCTGTCTGCAGTGGTTCTGTCGTCTGACCGGCACCACCGAAGTGGCGCTACTGGAGGAGATAGCCCAGTTAAGCGAAGACGAAAAAGCCAATGCGCCATACTTCCTGCCTTATCTTTCCGGCGAGCGTACCCCGCATAACGATCCGCTGGCGCGCGGTATGTTCTGGGGAATGACCCATGCCAGCCAGCGCGCTCAACTAGGATATGCGGTGTTGGAGGGGGTGAGCTTCGGCATTGCTGACGGCCTGCGCGCGTTGCAGGAGAGCGGAACCCGTATCGACCAGTGTTCCCTGGTCGGCGGTGGCGCCCGCAGTCCATTCTGGGCGCAACTGCTGGCGGATATCCTGGCGATGCCGGTGGTAACGCATAAAGGCGGGGAAACCGGCGGCGCGCTGGGAGCGGCGCGGCTGGCCTGTCTGGCGGCGGGCAAGCCGTTGGCAAGCGTTTGTCATAAGCCGGAAATCTGGCAAACCTGGCAGGCGGATCCGCAGCGTCATCAGACGCTGATGCCGCGTTACGCCCATTTTCAGTCTCTGTACCTCAACGACCGACATTGTCGACAGCAATAAGACATCTGACGCTCCGGCGAAACTGCCGGAGTGATTCTCCTGCACCCTACAACAACGAGGTCACCATGTCCGTTAATCACAAACAGTGGCTCGGTCTGCCGCTGAACCTTATCTGGGGATACGTCGCCATCGCCGTGTTTATGACCGGCGACGGTTTTGAACTCGCCTTCCTCTCACACTACATCAAGGAGCTGGGCTTCAGCCCGGCGCAGGCCTCTTTCGCCTTCACCCTCTACGGCCTCGCCGCCGCCCTCTCGGCCTGGGTCTCCGGCGTGGTCGCGGAAATCATCACCCCGCGTAAAACCATGTTTATCGGTTTTGTGCTGTGGTGCGTGTTCCACGTCCTGTTCCTCGTCTTCGGTCTCGGCCGCGCCAACTACGCCTTAATCCTGCTGTTTTACGGTATCCGCGGTCTGGCCTATCCGCTGTTCCTCTACTCGTTCATCGTCGCCATTATCCATAACGTCCGCAGCGACAGCTCCAGCTCGGCGCTGGGCTGGTTCTGGGCGGTCTACTCCGTCGGCATCGGCGTGTTCGGCAGCTATATCCCGAGCTTCACCATCCCGCACATTGGCGAGATGGGCACTCTGTGGCTGGCGCTGGCGTTCTGCGTCACCGGCGGACTGATTGCCCTGGCGGCGCTGCGCAACACCGAAACCCCGCGCCATATGCAGAACCTCACCACCCGCGAGAAGTTCTCCGAGCTGGGGCGCGCGGTGACCCTTATCTACACCAACCGCAGCATTATGCTCTCCAGCATCGTGCGCATTATCAACACCCTGTCGCTGTTCGGCTTCGCGGTGGTCATGCCGATGATGTTCGTCGATGAGCTCGGTTTCACCACTTCCGAATGGCTGCAGGTGTGGGCGGCGTTCTTCTTCACCACCATTTTCTCCAACGTCTTCTGGGGGATTGTGGCGGAGAAACTGGGCTGGATGAAAGTGGTGCGCTGGTTCGGCTGCATCGGCATGGCGCTGTCGAGCCTGGCGTTTTACTACCTGCCGCAGCACTTCGGGCATAACTTCGCTATGGCGCTGGTGCCGGCGATTGCGCTGGGGATTTTCGTCGCGGCGTTCGTGCCGATGGCGGCGGTGTTCCCGGCGCTGGAGCCAAAGCATAAAGGGGCGGCGATTTCGGTCTACAACCTGTCTGCCGGGCTGTCGAACTTCCTCGCGCCGGCAATTGCGGTGGTGCTGCTGCCGCACTTCAGCACCATCGGCGTGGTGGTGGCCTATACCGCGCTCTATCTGCTGGCGTTTTGTCTGTGCCCGTTTATTCGCGTCGATCAGCCGGGCTTTGCCCGTAAGGCAAGCGGCGTCAGGGAAGGGGTAGAATATTCATAACGTTATGAGGGCGGGTATATCCCGCCCTGATGTTTTAACGCAGTAACATACAGTCCGGCGGCAGACGGCAGCGTAGCGCCTCGCCGAGGATTTCCATCCGGAAGGATTTGCCGCTCAGAGGTTCGCCATCCAGGTTGAAGGTCATTTCATGGGCGGCGGTGACTTCAAACCACGGCGATACGCCGTCGATCAGATTTGGCGAATTATCGGGATTAGCGAGGGTGCTAAACAGCGCAGGCAGCAACTCTTCGCCGGTAAAAATACGCAGATGCAGTAGCCCGTCGTTAATTAATGCTTCAGGACACAGTTGCTGACCACCACCGGCCTGGCGGCCATTGCCGATGCCGATAACCAGCGCGTCGCCCTGCCAGTGAAAGTTCTCGCCGCGAATTTCGCAGCGGTCAGGCTTCAGGGTATCCATGCGCGTCAGGCCGTGAATCAGATAGGAGACGCCGCCGAGCGCGGCTTTTAGTTTTTCCGGCGTTTCGGTGGTGATACGGGTACCAAAGCCGCCGGTGGCCATATTGATAAATCCGGCCTCGTTATTCACGCGAACCACATCAATAGGGACGTCGCGCCCGGCTATCGCCAGCTTCAGCGCGCTGGCTAAGTCCTGCGGGATGCCGACGCTGGTGGCGAAATCATTGGCTGTGCCGAGGGGGAGTATTCCCAGCGCCATATTGTTGCCGCGCTGGACCAGCGCAGTGGCGACTTCATTAATCGTGCCATCGCCGCCGCCGGCAATCACCGTCGCCACCCTGAGCGTTTCGGCTTCCTCGACAAAACGAATCGCATCGCCTTTCTCCCAGGTCACGCGGACGTGTATCTCGATACCTTCTTCGCGCAGGAGATTAACGGCTTCGCGCAGTTGGGGCTCATTCGCGCCTTTACCGTTGAGAATTAATAAGCTGGCTGGAAATTGGGTCATCCTTTATCGCCTCATTCTTAGTCGTCATCCTCAGTGTATCGCATGAATGGCGTCATGGAATAAGAAAGTCGGGAAAATAGGATGCATAAAAAATAAGCCCGCGTAAGGGAGATTACGCAGGCTAAGGAGGTGGTTCCTGGTACAGCTAGCATTTATGGGTTATGTTTTTCAGCGAAATGGATGATACCTGCTTCGAACGTAACGGTATGTGATCCGATTCTAATATCCATACATAGTGAAAAAATAACGCCAATAAACTAATTTTTATGCGGATTGCGCGTCGACTCGCCGTTGAAGTTACGCATCAGCAAACCATACTCCAGCGCCATATCCTCCGGCAGCGGCAGCCAGACGATATAACCGTCTCCCGGCGCGACCGGCATTGCTTCGCCTTTGGCGTTCTCCATATGTTCGAGCGTAAAGTTGACGTTGCCTTGCGGAGTCATGACCTCGAGGCTGTCGCCGACCGAGAACTTATTTTTTACCGCCACTTCGGCCAGATTACCATTACGCTTGCCGGTGAATTCGCCGACAAACTGCTGGCGTTCGGAAACCGAGTAGCCGTACTCGTAATTCTGATAGTCGTCGTGGGTGTGGCGGCGCAGGAAGCCTTCGGTATAGCCGCGGTGAGCCAGACCTTCCAGCGTCTCCAGCAGACTGGTATCGAACGGTTTACCGGCGGCGGCGTCGTCAATCGCTTTACGGTACACCTGGGCGGTGCGGGCGCAGTAGTAGAAGGATTTGGTGCGGCCTTCAATCTTCAGCGAGTGCACGCCCATCTGGGTCAGGCGCTCCACGTGGGCGATTGCGCGCAGATCTTTGGAGTTCATGATGTAGGTGCCGTGCTCGTCTTCGAAGGCGGTCATATACTCGCCCGGACGTTTGGCTTCTTCAATCATAAACACCTGGTCGGTCGGCGCGCCGATACCGAGAGTCGGTTCAACGTTCTGCACCGGGATAGGCTCATGCTTGTGGACGATATTACCTACGTCATCTTCTTTGCCTTCCTGGACGTTGTACTCCCAGCGGCAGGCGTTGGTGCAGGTACCCTGGTTAGGGTCACGTTTGTTGATATAGCCGGAGAGCAGGCAGCGGCCGGAGTAGGCCATGCACAGCGCGCCATGGACGAAAATCTCGATTTCCATCTCCGGCACCTGGCTGCGAATTTCGGCGATCTCGTCCAGCGACAGCTCGCGGGAGAGGATCACGCGGGTTAGCCCCATTTGCTGCCAGAATTTCACCGTCGCCCAGTTGACGGCGTTGGCCTGTACCGACAGGTGAATTGGCATATCAGGGAAGTTTTCCCGCACCAGCATGATTAAACCAGGATCGGACATAATCAGCGCGTCCGGCCCCATTTCCACTACCGGTTTGAGATCGCGAATGAACGTTTTCAGCTTGGCGTTATGCGGCGCGATGTTAACCACCACGTAGAATTTTTTCCCTAGCTCGTGGGCCTCATTGATGCCGAGCTGCAGGTTTTCGTGGTTAAATTCATTGTTGCGCACGCGCAGTGAGTAACGCGGCTGGCCGGCGTAGACCGCATCGGCGCCATAAGCGAAAGCGTAACGCATATTTTTCAGCGTTCCCGCCGGGGAAAGGAGTTCCGGTTTAAACATGATTTTCTCGTTCTGATGACAGGTCAGACTCGCCGCACCAGGTGCGGCGATTCGGGGGAGTGTCCCCACATTAAGGGCGGGCATTGTAGCGCCGTGGAAAGAGGGAGTAAACCTTTGCGCCTCTCTGCTCTGAGAGGCGCAGAGGTTAGGCTATTCGACAGGCGTCCGCCTCCCAGCGATAGCCGACGCCGTAGACGGCGCGAATAAACGACTGCTCGGCATCCAGCGATTCAAGCTTACGGCGCAGGTTTTTAATATGGCTGTCGATAGTGCGGTCGGTGACCACGCGATAATCGTCGTACAGATGATTGAGCAGTTGTTCGCGGGAGAAGACTTTACCCGGCTCCTGAGACAGCGTTTTTAATAGCCGAAACTCGGCGGGAGTCAGGTCCAGTAATTTTTCGCGCCACGAGGCCTGGAAACGGCTCTCATCAACGATGAGCGGGCTTTGCGCATCCAGCGCCTGCAGAGCGCGCTGTGGCTTGCAGCGACGCAGGATCGTCTTCACGCGAGCCACAACTTCACGCGGACTATATGGTTTGCAGATGTAGTCGTCGGCGCCGATCTCCAGCCCCAGCAGGCGATCGATCTCCTCGATTTTGGCGGTGACCATCACGATCGGTACATCGGAAAAACGGCGGATTTCACGGCACAATGTCAGGCCGTCGGTGCCGGGCAGCATTAAATCCAGCAGAATCAAATGCGGGGGCGTCTGGCGAACGTAGGGCAGTACCCGATCGCCATGAGCAATTAGCGTTGGCGCGTAGCTCGCGGCCTGCAAATAGTCGATCAACAACTGACCGAGCTTGGGCTCGTCTTCCACGATTAAAATACGCGGCGTGTTTTCATCAATGGGTAATTCGCTCATACGTCCCTCGATAAATCCTGTTCCAGAGGTAATTCTACTTTAATGCTAACCCCGCCAAAAGGCGAATGGCTGGCGTTCAGGCTGCCGCCGTGGGCCGCTACGATGTTCATACAGATTGCCAGCCCAAGGCCGGATCCGCCGCTGGCGCGGTTACGCGAACCTTCGGTGCGGTAAAAACGTTCACACAGCCGCGCCAGCTGCTCGTCGCTAACGCCGGGGCCGCTATCGGCAAAATCGAGCGTCAACATGCGGCCGTTTTGTTTGGCGCTAATCAGCAGGCGTCCGCCGCGGTCGGTATAGCGCAGGCTGTTTTCCAGCAGATTATTGAACAGCTGCATTAGCCGATCGCGATCGCCGAACACGATAGCGTTATCCGGCAGCGAGACGCCGATGGTCAACCCGCGGCTGGCGAAACGTTCGCGGAACGCTCCTGCGGCGACCTCCAGTAGCGCAATTAAATCTACCGATTCTTTCTGGTAGGCTAACGCGCCTTCATCGGACATCGATAGCTGATGCAGATCGTCTACCAGCTTAGTGAGCGTGCCGACTTCCGCCTGCAGCGAAGAAATTGAATCCGGGGTGAATTTACGCACGCCGTCCTGAATAGCTTCCAGCTCGCCGCGCAGCACCGCTAGCGGCGTGCGGAGTTCATGCGAAATATCGGCCATCAAATCGCGGCGCATTTGTTGGTTGCGCTCAAGCGTACTGGCAAGCTGGTTGAAATCCTGCGCCAGACGACCCAGTTCATCCCCGCCGGTGACCGTGACGCGGGTAGAGAAATCGCCCGCCGCCAGCTTATGGGTACCTTCCACCAGCCGTTTGACCGGCGCCAGCAGCCCGCGGGCCAGCGGGAAGGTGGCCAGAGCGGCGAGGAGGGTGGCGAGGGCGACGATAAGCCAGCTGGTGCGTTTTTGCTGGCGGTCGAAATTGATATCCGTGTTGCGCGTGAGTCGCTCGACCGGCGAGGCGATCACCGCCCCGACGGTCACGCCGTTGACGACAATGTTGCGCCGGGTGCCATCTTGCGGTACCGGCGCTCGCGGGCCTACCAGCACGCGCCCTTGTTGATCGATAACCCAAAATTGCGTGCGCCAACCGTGCGGCGGCATATCGGGACGCGGGCCAGGCCCGGGCATTGGCCCTGGCTCGCCGTGTGGGCCCGGACCACCCGGCGGGCGTTCGTCGTTATCGCGCTCGAAGGTGCGCAGTAACTGGAAGATAAAACGATCGTTATTGCGTAAAAACTTCCAGTCGCCATGCTGCTCGTACTGTTCGCTCAGCGCGTCGCCGAGCATCGTTAATCGCTGTTCATTACCGCGTTTTATATAGTCGATAAAGCCGCGCTCAAAGCTGATACGCACCGCCCAGTGCATGCTAATCAGCAGCACGATACAGGTAGCGAAAATAGCCAGGAACAGCTTACCGGTGATACCCGGGCGCCAAAGTTTCACGATTCACTCCTTTTGCGTCGGCGGATGACGGTGTTGCTGCCGACATCGTTCGGTACGCGGGAAAAGATAAGCGCCGGGAGGGCGATAATCACCGCCATGCTCAGATAGGTGTAGAGGAAAACTTGATGAACGGCTGGGGCATCGGCGCTGATATGCTGCTGGCCGTACATGCCGAGCAGTAGCCCGGCGATGGTCACGCCGATACTCATCGAGAGCTGCATAACCATCGAGAGCAGGCTGTTACCGCTACTGGCCAACTCATCAGGCAGGTCTTTTAGCGTCAGAGTATTCATCGACGAGAAACGGCTGGAGTTAATCATGCCCTGCAGGAACAGCACCAGCGGCAGCAGCCAGTACCAGCCGGCCAGTGCGACGGCCATGAACAGCAAACTCACCAGCGCCAGGCCGAGGGTTGCGAAAACCAGCACGCGGCGATAGCCAAAGCGATTCACTACCTGCACCACGATGCGTTTCATCCCCATGCTGCCCAGCACCATCGGGATCATCATCAGCCCGGCGTGGAACGGCGAGAAGCCGAGGCCAATTTGCAGGAATACCGGGGTCATAAACGGCAACATCCCGCTGCCGATACGCCCGGCGAAGCTGCCTCCAAGACCGAGCGAGAAGGTTTTATTGCGAAACAGTTTGAGGCTAAACAATGCGTTAACGTTACCGCGGGCGTGCCACCAATAGAATCCCATCGCCATCAGGCCGCCGACGACCAGCACGGCGAGCAGCAGCGGCGAGATACCCAGCCCTTTTTTGCCGTCAAGCGCCAGCGTCAGGGCGGCCATTCCCACCGCCAGCAGAATAAAACCAAGAATATCAAAACGCCGGGTCTGCAGGGTGTAGTTTGGCATCAGGCATAACGTGGCGATAGCGCCGATGATACCTACCGGGATGTTAATTAAGAAAATCCAGTGCCAGGAAGCATATTCGACGAGCACGCCGCCAAGCGCCGGGCCGAGCAGCGGTCCAACCTGGCCGGGCAGGGTGACGAAGGTCATCGCCGCCATATACTGATCGCGTGGAACGATTTTCATCACCGTCAGACGCCCGACCGGTACCATCATCGCTCCGCCGACGCCTTGCAGCACGCGGGACATCACTAACTGATCGAGAGTGCTGGCCTGGGCGCAGAATAGCGAGCCGACGGTAAACAATACAATGGCGCTGAAGAAGATATTGCGCACGCCAACCCGGTCCGCCAGCCAGCCGCTGGCCGGCAGCATGACCGCCACCGTAAGCACATATGAGACCACCACCATATGCATGTGCAGCGGGCTCTCCCCAAGGCTTTTGGCCATCGAGGGGAGGGCGGTGTTAACGATGGTGGTATCCAGCGACTGCATAAAGAAGCCGAAGGCCACAATCCATAACTGCCAGCGTACGCTGGAGGGCAGATCTGTCATTTTATTCGCTTACCGGTTGAGCAGACTTGCGCGTAAAACGCAGCCGCAGACGATCAAAGAACAAATAGACCACCGGGGTGGTGTACAGCGTCAGCAGCTGGCTCATGACCAGCCCGCCGACGATGGTGATCCCCAACGGCTGCCGCAGTTCTGACCCGTCGCCGCCCGACAGCACCAGCGGCAGTGCGCCGAACAGCGCCGCCAGGGTGGTCATCATGATCGGGCGAAAACGTAGCAGGCAGGCCTCGAAGATGGCCTCTTCCGGCGGCAGATTACCGCTGCGCTGCGCTTCAAGGGCGAAATCGACCATCATGATGGCGTTTTTCTTTACGATGCCAATTAATAGCATGATCCCTATCAGGGCGATTAGGCTGAATGGGGCGCCGAACAACTCCAGCGCCAACAGCGCGCCAACCCCCGCCGATGGCAGGGTAGAGAGGATAGTTAACGGATGCACGTAGCTTTCGTAGAGGATCCCCAGCACGATATACACCGTGGCGATGGCGGCGATAATCAGGATCACCTGTGAGTTCATCGTCTGCTGGAATACCTGCGCGGTGCCGGCAAACGATCCACGGACGCTCGACGGCACGCCGAGCTGGGTCATCGCCCGGTCAATGGCGTCGCTGGCTTCCGATAGCGATTTGCCGGTCGGCAGGTTGAAGGAGATGGTCGAGGCGGCCGATAGCCCCTGATGATTGACCGAAAGCGGCGCGTTCGCCGGTTGCCATTTGGCGAAATACGACAGCGGAATGGGTTTGCCGTCTTTACTGATGACAAACATTTGTTCCAGCGCGCTAACGTCCTGGGTATAAAGCGGATCGACTTCCATCACCACTTTGTACTGGTTCAGCGGCTGGTAGATGGTCGAGATTTGCCGCTGGCCGAAAGCGTTGTTTAACAGACTGTTGGCATCCTGTACGCTGACACCCAGTCGTGACATGGTGTCGCGGTCGTAGACCAGATCCATCTCCGCGCCGTTATCCTGTTGGTCTGAGTTCACGTCGGCCAGTTCCGGCAGCGCCGCCAGTGCCTTGCGGATTTTTGGCTCCCATTCACGCAGCGCCGACAAATCGTCCGATAACAGAGTGTATTGATAGCTGGCATTCGACTGACGCCCGCCGACGCGGATATCCTGTACCGCCATCAGGAACAGATTAGCGCCGGGCTCTTTCGCCAGCTTTTTCCGCAGCCGGTCGATGATTTGCTGCGCGGTTTCATGGCGCTGCTCGCGCGGTTTCAGGGTGATAAACATCATACCGCTATTCACCCGCGAGCCGCCGGTAAAGCCGGTCACGTTATCGACCGCCGGATCCTCGCGGATGATCTTCATAAAGTCCTGCAGTTTGCCGCGCATCGCCTGGAAAGAAATGCTCTGATCCGCCTGAATGCCGCCCATCAGCACCCCGGTGTCCTGCTCCGGGAAGAAGGTTTTCGGAATGGCGATATACAGCCACACGCTGAGCGCTATCGTACCGAGCAGGACCAGGCCAGTCAGCCGACTATGCTTCAGCACCCATTTTAACGATTTGCCATAGCCGCCCTGAATAGCGACCAGCAGGCGGCCAAAGCCGCGATTGCGCGTTGGTTCATGAGGTTTGCCGCTTTTCAGCAGCCAGCCGCACATCATCGGCGTTAGCGTGAGCGATACGGCGAGCGAAATGCCGATCGCTACCGATAGCGTGACGGCGAACTCGCGCAGCAGACGGCCCGGAAGGCCGCCCATCAGCAGCAGCGGTAAGAACACCGCCACCAGCGACAGACTCATCGACAGCACGGTAAAGCCGACTTCACGGCTGCCCTGTAACGCGGCCTGCAGCGGTTTCATTCCGGCCTCAAGATGGCGGGAAATGTTTTCCAGCACTACGATGGCGTCATCAACGACAAAACCGGTGGCGATGGTCAGCGCCATTAGCGACAGATTATTGAGGCTGAAGCCGCATAAATACATCGCTGCGAAGGTACCGATTAACGATACCGGTACGGCGACAGCCGGGATAAGTGTTGCGCGCCCGGAGCGCAAAAACAGAAAGACCACCAGAATCACCAGCGCGACCGAGATCACCAGCGTTTGTTCGACCTCTTCCAGCGATGCGCGGATGGTGGGCGAACGATCCTGGGCAATCTGTAAATCGATGGCTGCCGGGATAGTACGCTGTAGTTCCGGCAGGCGGGCGCGGATGCTGTCGACCGTTTGAATGATGTTGGCTTCCGGCAGCTTGCGGATCATCAACAGGATCGCCGGTTTGGCGTTGGTCATCCCGGCGTTACGCACATCCTGCACTGAATCCGTCACTTTTGCCACGTCGCCAAGGCGTACCGCCGCGCCGTTATTGTAGTGGACGATCACCGGCAAATATTCCGCCGCGGTTTTCAATTCATCGTTGGTCTGCACCTGCCAGCGGTGGGTTTCATCTTCCAGCGCGCCCTGCGGGCGACGCACGTTGGCGTTATCAATGGCGCTGCGCACGGCGTCCAGTGAGACGCCCTGGTTAAATAGCGCCTGCGGGTTAAGGTCGACGCGCACCGCCGGCAGTGAGCTGCCGCCGACGTCGACATCGCCGACGCCGTCAATCTGCGCGATGGTTTGCGCCAGCTGGGTTGACGCGAAATCGTACAACTCGCCTTGCGAATAGGTATCCGAGGTGAGCGTCAGGATCATGATCGGCGCATCGGACGGGTTAGCTTTGCGATACGTGGGGCGGCTGGGCATCCCGCTCGGCAGCAGACTTTGCGCGGCATTAATCGCCGCCTGCACGTCGCGGGCGGCGCCGTTAATATCGCGATCGAAATTAAACTCCATGATGATGCGGGTACTGCCAAGCGAGCTCGACGAGGTCATTTCATTGACCCCGGCAATGCGCCCCAGCGAGCGTTCCAGCGGTGTTGCCACCGACGAGGCCATGGTTTCCGGCGAGGCGCCGGGCAGCGAGGCGCTAATCATGATCACCGGGAAATCCACCTGCGGCAGCGGTGCGACCGGCAGCAGGCGGAATCCGAGGATCCCGCACAGGGTAATCGCCAGCGAGATAAGAATCGTCGCCACCGGGCGATATATAAAGAGAGCGAAAAACTTCACTTACGCCTCCTCTTCACGGCGCGGGAAGCGGCTCTTCATATACAGCGATAGCCGATCGAACAGCAGATAAATCACCGGCGTGGTGAATAACGTCAGTACCTGGCTGAGCATCAGGCCGCCAACCATGCCAATCCCCAGCGGACGACGCAGCTCGGCGCCGACGCCGGTACTGAGCATCAACGGCAGCGCGCCAAGCAGGGCGGCGAGGGTGGTCATCAGAATCGGACGGAAGCGCAGCAGGCAGGCCTGATAAATGGCTTCCCGCGGCGGCATTCCCTGTTCGCGCTCGGCGGCGAGGGCAAAGTCAATCATCATGATGGCGTTTTTCTTCACGATACCAATCAGCAGAATGATGCCGATGATGGCAATCACATCCAGCTCGCTACCGGCCAGCCATAGCGCCAGTAGCGCCCCGACGCCAGCGGTCGGCAGCGTAGAAAGAATGGTGATGGGATGAATGAAGCTTTCGTACAGCACACCGAGCACGATATACATGGCGACGACCGCCGCGACCACCAGCCAGACGGTGCTACCGAGCGCCGACTGGAACGCGAGCGAACTGCCCTGGAACTGAGTGCGGATGTCGCTTGGGAAATCCAGCGACTGCTCGGTGGACAAAATAGCCTCTACCGCTTCGCCAAGAGAGTAGTTATCCGGCACGTTGAATGAAATAGTGGTAACCGGAAACTGATCGAGATGGTTGACCGACAGCGGCGTAAAACGCTGCTCGACGCTGGCGATAGACTTCAGCGGCACAATGCCGCCATCGCTGCTGGTGAGGCGAATATTATCCAGCGCCGCCAGCCCCGGCGTCGCCTGGGTGTCGTGCTCCAGCACCACGCGATATTGGTTGGCCTGGGTATAAATTGTCGAGATCAGCCGTTGGCCAAAAGCGTTATACAGCGCGTTATCGACATCCGCCATGGAAATACCCAGCCGGCTGGCGCTATCGCGATCGACATTGATATAAGCCGCGAGCCCTTTATCCTGCCAGTCGCTGCTGACATCGGCAAGCTGGGGTAAGGATTGCAGGCGCGACAGCAATTGCGGCACCCAGTTGCTCAGCGCATCGAGCGAGTTAGCCTGCAGGGTAAATTGATACTGCGTTCGGCTGACGGTGGTATCGATGGTCAGATCCTGCGTTGGCTGCAGGTAGAGCTCAATGCCCGGTACGCTTGCCACCGCGTGTTGCAGGCGACTAATGACCGTTTGTACCCGATCGTCACGCTCATCCAGCGGCTTGAGGTTAATCTGTAGACGCGCGCTGTTCAACGCCGGGTTGGTGCCATCAACGCCGACAAACGACGTGAGGCTTTCAACCGCCGGATCTTTCAGAATCAGCTCGGATACCTGCTGCTGGCGTTGCGCCATACTGGCGAACGATACCGACTGCGGCGCCTGTAAGGTGCCCTGAATAATGCCGTTATCCTGGATCGGGAAGAAGCCTTTCGGGATAAAGACCCATAGCAGAATCGATAACGCAAGGGTGCTTAACGCCACGCTCAATGTTAACCACGGGTGGTTCAGCACGCGGCTCAGCCAGCGACCATACACGGCAATCACCCGCTCGAAGAATCGCTCGCTGGCCCGCGAAAAGCGGTTTTGTTTGCGCAGCGATTCGTGACTTAACATCCGCGCGCACATCATTGGCGTCAGGGTCAGCGAGACCACCGCCGAAATCAGAATCGCCACCGCGAGGGTAATGGCGAATTCGCGGAACAATCGCCCAACGATATCACCCATAAACAGCAGCGGGATCAGTACGGCAATCAGCGAGAAGGTTAATGAAATAATCGTGAAGCCGATTTCCCCCGCGCCTTTCAGCGCGGCGGCAAGCGGTTTCTCACCTTTTTCAATGTAGCGGGAGATGTTTTCGATGACTACGATGGCGTCATCGACCACGAAGCCGGTGGCGATGGTCAGCGCCATTAGCGTCAGGTTATTAATTGAAAAATCGAGGAACACCATAACCGCGAAGGTGCCGACCAGCGACAGCGGCACGGCGACACCGGGAATGATGGTTGCCGGGACATTGCGCAGGAAGAGATAAATGATCATCACCACCAGAGCGATGGCGAGCAGCAATTCGAACTGCGTATCGCTGACCGACGCGCGAATATTGGTGGTGCGGTCAGAAAGCACCTGTACCTTAACGGATTTAGGCAGGCTCTCTGTGAGCTGCGGCAACATCTGGCGGATGCTGTCGGCGGTGGCGATGATATTCGCTCCCGGCTGGCGCTGGACGTTCATTACGATCGCCCGCTGCTTATTGGCCCACGCACCGAGCCAGGCGTTCTCGGCGCCCTGTTCGATGGTCGCAACATCGCCAAGGCGGATCGGCGCGCCGTTCTGATAGGCGATAATCAGTCGACGGTAATCTTCCGCCGACTGCATCTGATCGTTGGCGGAAAGAGTGACCGCGCGGGCCGGACCGTCAAGGCTACCTTTCGCTGAATTCACGTTGGCGCTGGTAATGGCGGTGCGCACGGTTTCGCTGGTCAAACCTAACGCGGCGATCGCCTGGGCATTGAGCTTAACGCGCACCGCAGGGCGCTGGCCGCCGGCCAGCGTCACCAGACCGACGCCGGAAACCTGAGAAATCTTCTGCGCCACCCGAGTTTCCACCATATCTTCGACCTGCGTCATCGGCATTGCGCTGGAGGTGACGGCCAGGGTCATGATCGGCGGATCCGCCGGGTTCACTTTGCTATAAACCGGCGGGTTGGGTAAATCAGACGGCAGCAGGTTGGTGGCGGCGTTAATAGCCGCCTGCACTTCCTGTTCGGCAACATCCAGCGCCAGGGTCAGCTGGAACTGGAGGGTGATGACCGACGCGCCGCCCGAGCTTTGTGAGGACATCTGTTTAAGGCCGGACATCTGGCCAAACTGGCGCTCCAGCGGCGCGGTAATCGACGACGTCACCACATCCGGGCTGGCGCCGGGGTAAAGCGTCACCACCTGAATAGTGGGGTAGTCCACTTCCGGCAGCGCGGAGACCGGCAGGAAGCGATAGCCGATGATGCCGGCCAGCAGAATGGCGACCATCAAGAGCGTTGTCGCTACCGGACGCATAATAAACAGCCGGGACGGACCGCCCGTACTGCTTGGGGGTAAGACTTGCATCAGGCGCCCGCTCCGTTTTTACCACTCTGGCGGGCGGCGGGTTGTTCCTCCGCGGCGCTGTGAGCTTCGACGACTTCGACCTTGGCCCCTTCGGTCAGGCGGTCGATACCATCGGTCACCACCCGGTCGCCTGCTGACAGCCCGGCGTTAATCACCACTTTCTGGCTATCCTGAATACCCGGCGTGACCGTATGTTTACTGACTTTATTCTCACTGTTCAGCACCCACACGAAGTGCCCCTCGTTGCCCATTTGTAGCGCGGCGGTGGGGATCACGACCGCATCCTGCTCGGTATCCACTAGCATTCTGGCGTTGACGAACTGATTCGGGAACAGAGCATCATCGAGGTTATTAAAGCGCGCCTTAAGCTTAATAGTGCCGGTGGTGGCATCGATTTGGTTATCGAGGCTCAGCAGGTTGCCAGTGCTGATCTTCTGTTTATTGGTACGATCCCAGGCCTCAACGGTCAGCGTTTTCCCGGCCTTTTGCGCCTGTACCACGGTGGCGATATCGCTTTCCGGCAGGGTAAAGACCAAATCGATAGGGTGGGTTTGCGTGAGTACGACAATGCCGGTGGTGTCGCCACTGGAGATTTGGTTGCCGATGTCGACCTGTTTCAGGCCCACACGTCCGTCAATCGGCGCGGTGATGCGGGTCCAGTCCAGCTGCAGTTGCGCACTGGCGACGGCGGCCTGATCGGCTTTAACCGTACCGGCGGATTCAACCACCAGCGACTGCTGCGTATCCAGCTCCTGACGGGAGATAAGGTTGGTTTTGACCAGTTGTTGATAGCGGGCGAGATCGCGGCGCGCGTTTGCGAGGGTAGCGTTATCTTTGGCAAGCTGGCCCTGCGCCTGGGCCAGCGCGACCTTGAACTGGCTGGGATCGATTTGCGCCAGCAGATCGCCGGCTTTCACCTGCTGACCTTCCTGGAAATGAATACTCAGCAACTGACCGTCAACCCGACTGCGCACGGTCACGGTGTTCGCCGCGGTGATAGTCCCCAGGCCAGTAAGATAGCGGGGGACGGATTCGCTGGTGGCGGTTGCCGCCTGCACCGGGGCCAGCGCCGCGCCGAAGCGGCCATGGCGCCCCCCGGCAGGCGCTTTTGCTCCTTGTTGACTTGCGCCAGCAGCGCCTGCGGTTGTCTCTACGGAGCGATCGTGCCAGAACCAATAGGCGGCTCCCGCCGCCAAAATTACCGTCAGGACTATTCCCCAACGAAGTGTGTTACTGCTTTTCATTATTTTGCTATCTCATCCTGAAGCTTTCGCTGAATGATACTAGTTTAGTAACGGAACGCCCCGCAAAAATGGAGGAATTATGAAAAGCGCGTATGGAAAGGTCTGAATTGGCGGGCTTTCACGAGGAGGCTCGCAAAGCCGAACGCTGAAAAGAAATGTGTCGGACGCGGCATGGTAACGTCAGCTTGATTTAGCGGAGGCTAAATACAGGAAAGCCCCTCCTGAGGAAGGGGCCTTAAATAAGGAAAGGGTTATGATGAACCTGGTCATCATACTGGTGATACTCTTAGTGATTAGCTTACCGGCTTACTAAGACGCCAGGGGGAGGAGAAATCCTCCCTTACCCTTCATCCTGAAAATTAGGACGAAAAAGCGGCAAAGTCAACTCAGGTTACCGAATGGCGCTCGCGTTTCAGGCGAAAACCACCTGCGCCCAGCGGGCAAGCCCGGCGGTCACGGAACCAAAATCATCGCCGCCGGCGATCGGTATCCCCGGCAGCTGTGCGGCAAGCGCCTTCTTAATTAATGGCGATCGCGCGCTACCGCCGGTGAGATAGATAACGTCCGGGGTTTCATGGCTGCTTTCCAGCGCTAACTTTACCTGCTCCATAATGCGGGCCAGCGGTTGATTGAGCGCCTCTTCCAGCCCCTGCTGGCTGATAGCGGTCGCCAGCTCATCGCTAATAAACGGCAGTTCGGCGTTGAAATCCTGCTGGGCGGAAAGGGCTATTTTGCTCTCTTCCGCGCTGCGCACCAGGCGATAGCTCAGACGCTGACGCCATACTTTAAGCAGCAGTGCGACCTTGTCGGCATCGCGGGCGTCGCGCAGTAGGTCATTGAGCATACGGCCGTTGGCGGCGCTATAAAAATCGCTTTGCGCCGGGACGTCATTAATCGCCACTGCATTCCACCAGGGCAGTACCGGCAACGCAATGCCTTTTTCCGTTTCACCGCCCATACCGAGTAACGGCATCAGGCATTTGAAGGCCAGGGCGATATCCAGATCGTTACCGCCGATACGGCAGCCGCTGTGGCCGAGCAGGCTAGCCTGACGGTCAGCTTTCTGCCGCCACTGCGGCCCCATCAACAGCAGCGAGCAGTCGGTGGTGCCGCCGCCGATATCGACGACCAGCACGCGTTTTTCGTCATCGAGGGTGGCTTCAAAATCTAATCCCGCCGCGACGGGTTCAAACTGAAATACGACATCGTAAAATCCAGCGCGTTTCGCCGCCCGCTCCAGAATTCCTTGTGCCTGAGCGTTGGCGTCATCGCCGCCAAGCCCCTGGAAGTTAATCGGTCGACCAATGACCGCCTGGGTAATTTGTTCGCTAAGCTGAGACTGCGCCTGCTGCTTAATATGCAGCATCATCGCGCAGACCAGATCTTCAAATAACGCGACCTGCTGGGGTTTAAGGCCATTGGCGCCAAGAAACGATTTTGGCGACTTAACGAAGTAGACCTCTTCCGGATCGTCAACGTATTGATGCAGAGAGGCGAGTCCGAACTGAACGCTGTTGCCCAGGACTTCGATATCTTCATCACGGTTATAATTAATGGCGCGACGCAGCAGCGCCTGGTTTTCCGCACCGTCGGCCGGGACATTGTGGTGGCGGTATAGCCATTCGCTGACCGCTTCGCGCGTTGGAGCGCAAAGCATCGATGGCAACAGCGGGCTACCATTTTCCAGCGTTAAAAGCCGTGGGCTGTCACCCTGCATAACGGCGACCGAACAGTTGGCGGTACCATAGTCAAAACCAATAAACATAACCGGAAAAATCCCCATGCCAGTGAAGAAGGGGGGCGACTTTAGCGGATTGCCGCCATGCCGACAACTGGAATTTAAAAGCAAGGCGTATCTGGCGCAGAGCATCTATGCTTGTTGCGATCAATAAGGAGAGTGCATGACATTATTACCCTGGCAACCACCCTATGACTGGCGATGGATGTTCGCGTTTCTCAGCGCGCGTGCGGTAGCGGGAATTGAAAGCTTCCATGAAGATGAATATACCCGCAGCTTTAGTATCGATGGGCACAGCGGATTGATTACCGTTAAAGCGGATGAATGCGAGCAGGGTTTCCGGGTGATGCTCTCTCCCGGACTATTACCGGTAGCAGACCAGTGCCTGGCGCGCGTAGCACAACTGTTTGATTTAGCATGCGATCCGTTTGAGGTCACGCAAACCTTAGGCAAACTGGCGCAGCCGCGGCCTGGGTTACGCTTGCCGGGCGCGCTGGATGCGTTTGAACAGGCGGTGCGCGCGGTATTGGGGCAACTGGTGAGCGTAGCGATGGCGGCGAAGCTGACGGCCAAAGTGGCTGCGGCCTACGGGCAGCCGTTAAGCGAAGCGCCAGGCTATGTTCTCTTCCCTGACCCACAGAAACTGGCGCAAGCCGATCCATTGGCGCTCAAAGCACTAGGTATGCCCCTTCGCCGCGCGGAAGCCTTGATTCACCTTGGCAAAGCGGCATTGAGCGGTGAATTGCCGTTGACGGCGCCTGCTGATATTGCAACCGGTATGAAGCGATTACAGAGTCTGCCGGGCATTGGTCGCTGGACGGCGAATTACTATGCGCTGCGTGGTTGGCAGGCAAAAGATATTTTTCTGCCCGATGACTATCTGATTAAACAGCGTTTTCCTGGAATGACGCCCGCGCGTATCGCGCGCTATGCCAGCCGCTGGCAACCCTGGCGCTCCTATGCGTTGTTGCATATCTGGTATACCGAAGGCTGGACGCCGGACGAGGAATAGGCGTACAGGGCGCATATCACTGGTATCGCCGCCCTGAAATCCCTATAATTGCCGCGTTTGACGGTCAAACGTCACCCTCCATCTACATCCAGGTTAATCAGGTCGCAAAAATTTATGACTGATACGTCTCATCAGTGCGTCATTGTAGGCATCGCCGGCGCATCGGCTTCGGGCAAAAGCCTTATCGCCAGCACACTTTATCGTGAATTACGTGAACAAGTTGGCGATGAGCATATTGGCGTTATTCCAGAAGACAGCTATTACAAAGATCAAAGCCATCTGTCGATGGAAGAGCGTGTAAAAACCAACTATGACCATCCGAGCTCGATGGACCATAGCTTGTTGTTCCAGCATTTACAGACGCTGAAAAGCGGCCAGCCAATTGAATTACCCGTGTATAGCTACGTTGAACATACGCGTATGCCGGAAACGATTCATGTTCAACCGAAGAAAGTGATCATTCTGGAAGGGATCCTGCTGTTGACGGATGCCAGACTCCGCAATGAATTAAACTTCTCTATTTTCGTCGATACGCCGCTGGATATCTGCCTGATGCGCCGCATCAAGCGTGATGTTAACGAACGTGGTCGTTCCATGGACTCGGTGATGGCGCAGTATCAGAAGACGGTGCGGCCAATGTTCCTGCAATTTATTGAACCTTCCAAGCAATATGCCGACATTATTGTCCCGCGCGGCGGTAAAAACCGTATTGCCATCGATATTCTGAAGGCCAAAATCAGTCAGTTCTTTGAATAACACGTACTAATTGTGTAACGTGCAAAGAGAATCCCAATTGCCCTTATTCCCGGAAAGCGTAAGGGCTAGATGCCTTAAAGGAGAAAGCTCATGCGTCTGTGTGACCGAGATATAGAAGCCTGGTTGGATGAAGGGCGCCTGGCAATCAGCCCACGTCCGCCGGTGGACCGAATTAACGGTGCGACCGTTGACGTTCGCTTAGGCAATAAATTCCGTACCTTCCGCGGTCATACGGCGCCATTTATTGACCTGAGCGGCCCTAAGGCGGAAGTGAGCGCGGCGCTGGACCGGGTCATGAGCGAAGAGATCGTATTGCCGGAAGGTGAGGCTTTCTATCTTCATCCTGGAGAGTTGGCGCTGGCGGTGACTTATGAGTCTGTAACGCTTCCGGCAGACCTCGTCGGCTGGCTTGATGGCCGCTCGTCACTGGCGCGTCTCGGACTTATGGTTCACGTCACTGCGCACCGTATTGACCCGGGCTGGTCTGGCTGCATCGTGCTGGAATTCTATAATTCCGGCAAGCTGCCGTTGGCGCTGCGCCCGGGAATGCCCATTGGCGCGTTGAGCTTCGAGCCGCTTTCTGGCCCGGCGGCGCGGCCATACAACCGCCGTGAAGACGCCAAATATCGCGACCAGCAGGGCGCGGTGGCTAGTCGAATCGACAAGGATTGATAAAGTAAGCGGCTTATAGAGGATGTCATGAGACGAATTCTGACCACGCTGATGATCTTGTTGACCGTCATTGTCGCGGGACTCACTGCGCTGGTGTTGCTGGTCAACCCTAATGACTTCCGCAACTATATGGTGCAGGAAGTGGCGGAGCGTAGCGGCTATCAACTGAAGCTTGATGGTCCGCTGCGTTGGCATGTTTGGCCGCAGTTGAGTATTCTCTCCGGCCGTATGGCGCTAACGGCGCCAGGTGCTTCCGAACCGGTCGTGCGTGCTGATAATATGCGTTTGGATGTTGCGCTGATGCCGCTACTTTCTCATCAACTGCAGGTCAAGCAGGTGATGCTGAAAGGCGCGGTCATTCAGCTTACCGCGAAAACGGAAGCGGTGCGTGACCAGAACGCGCCGGTGGTGCCGCATGACAATACGTTGCCTCAGGCGCCGCAAGATCGCGGTTGGTCCTACGATGTCCGTAAGCTGCAGGTAGCCGATAGTGTCCTGTTCTTCCAGCATGAAAATGGCGAACAGATCACCGTGCGCGACATACGCTTACAAATGGAGCAGGATGACAACCATCTGGCGACGGTTGATTTCTCCGGCAGGGTCAATCGCGATCAGCGTGACCTGGCGTTGTCCTTTACTGCACAGGTTCAGGGCGGTGATTACCCTCATTCTCTGAAAGCTGATTTTTCGCAGCTCAACTGGCAGGTACGCGGAGCGGAGCTGCCGCCGGATGGCCTCAACGGGCAAGGAAGTCTGCAAGCCAGCTGGATTGAAGAGGCGAAAAAACTCAATTTCGACAATCTCAATCTCACGGCTAATGGCAGCGCAATTACCGGTAGTGGTAGCGTTGTGTTGGGGGATAAACCTGACTGGGTGCTAAACCTGCAGGCGACCACCCTGAATCTGGACAGTTTGCTTGCGCAAAACGCGGCGGCCAATGAAGGCAATGCCGATCAGCGTGGGCAAAGCCAGCCGAGACAGCTGCGCCCCGTGATTGCCGATAGCGATATCCAGCAGGATTATCATAGTTTGCTTGGCTTTAACGGCCAGCTCGCGCTGTCGGCGGATCAGGTGCAGTGGCGTGGTATGCGATTCAGCCAGGTGAAGAGTGATATCACGAACCAGCAGGGGCTGCTGACGGTGAAACAACTGCAGGGCAGTCTGGGCGAGGGGCGTATATCTTTACCTGGAGTGCTGGATGTTCGGGGCAATACGTCCCATGCCGCTTTCCAACCGCAGTTAGATAATGTGGAAATCGGTACCATTTTGCAGGCGTTCCACTACCCGATTAGCCTGACGGGAAAATTATCCCTGAATGGCGATTTCTCCGGCCCGCGCATTGATGCAGATGACTTCCGTCGTAACTGGCAGGGACAGGCACAGCTGCGAATGAAGGATACGCGTACTGAAGGGCTCAACTTCCAGCAGCTCGTACAGCAGGCTGTAGCGAGGAGCACCAACGTACAGGCGCAAGAAAACTTCGATAATGCGACTCAGCTTGACGCGTTAAGCAGTGATTTAACCCTGAATAATGGCCAGATAACGCTTAACGGCTTGCAGGGACAGTCGGCAATGATGGCGTTGAACGGGCAAGGTAATTTGAATCTGCAAGCAGAGGATTGCGACATGCATTTCAACGTGCGGGTGTTAGGCGGCTGGAAAGGTGAAAGCAAGCTGATTGACCGCCTCAAGCAGACGGCAATCCCGCTGCGTATCTATGGTAAGTGGCAGTCGTTAAGCTATAGCCTACAGGTAGATCAGATCCTGCGTAAGCAGTTGCAGGACGAAGCCAGACAGCGTTTGAACGAGTGGGCTGAACGCAATAGTAATAGTCAGAACGGCAAAGATGTGAAGAAACTGCTCGATAAGCTGTAATCATCATCAGCCGCCGCAGGTGACCCGCGGCGGCTGAACCGCTTTATTCACACTTCATAATCTAATTCATCTTCTACTTCAATCGGCGGGATAATCTGTACTTTCTGCACTCGGTGGCTTTCAACTTCCAGAGTTCGCAGGGTATAACTGCCAATCTTCACTTCTTCACCTGCGGCTGGAATATGCTGCAAATATTCCATCAATAATCCGGCTATCGTGTGATATTCGCGTTTATCATCCAGCGGCAGCGGAACGTACTGAACCAGATCCTCCAGCGGCATATGGCCGTTAGCGGTCCAACTGCCATCGGCGTTTTTGTGAATATCATGACGAGCATCGATCTCTTCCACTTCATTAGGCAGATTACCCGCAATGGTTTCCATAACATCGCTGATAGTCACCAGCCCTTCAACGGAGCCAAATTCGTCGACCACAAAAGCAAAGTGCGTCCGCGCCTGACGAAACTGCTCCAGCGCCGGGAGTAGCTGCAAGGTTTCCGGAAAAATAAGCGGTTGGCGTAGCAGAACGTGTAAATCAAGCGGCTCATTGCGCAACGACTGCTGTAGCAGGTCGATAACATGAACAACCCCTAACAGATCCTCGTTATCGTTGCCGCCGGTGACGACTATACGGGTATGCTGGTTTTTCTCCAGCAGCGCGCGGACTTCCTCTTCGGGCGCGCTTAAGTCGATGTGTTCAATATCGTGACGTGAAGTCATGATGCTGCTGACGGTGCGTTGATTCAGATTCAGTACGCGCTCAATCATTAAGCGTTCCTGCGGATTAAACAGCGGGTTTTCCCCCTGATCGGCGACCATGGTTGCCGTCTCGGCATCAAGCTCAGCATTCTCCTTACGTCCGCTTAGTAGATTCATCACCGCCTCAGTCGTCCTCTGCCGCATAGTGAGATTTGCCGAGAGGAAGCGCCGGCGATTAAAGATAGCTAACTGATTGAATGATTCGATCATCACCGAGAAACCAATAGCGGCATACAGATAACCTTTCGGGATTGGGAAGCCAAACCCTTCGGCGATCAGGCTAAAACCGATCATCAGCAGGAAACTAAGGCATAGGATGACAATCGTGGGGTGGCTGTTGACAAAGCGGGTCAGGGCTTTGCTGGCCATTAACATCAGCGTAATGGCGATAATAACTGCGGCCATCATTACCGCCAGATGATCAACCATACCAACCGCGGTAATGACTGAATCCAGCGAGAAGATAGCATCTAGCACGACTATTTGCGCCACCACGCCCCAGAACTTCGCCCCTTTACGCTGGGTGGGATTATTACTGTCTTTCCCTTCCAGCCGCTCATTAAGCTCAACGGTGGCTTTAAACAACAGGAACAGCCCGCCGAATAACATGATCAAATCGCGGGCGCTGAAGCTTAAGTCATGCCAGTTGAAGAGCGGCGTGGTGAGGGTGACTAACCAGGAAATTGACGCCAGCAGAACCAAACGCATCACCATTGCCAACAACAGACCGGTAACACGCGCGCGATCGCGCTGGGCAGGGGGAAGCTTTTCGGCAAGGATAGCAATGAATACCAGGTTATCTATCCCCAGAACCAGTTCGATAACCACGAGCGTAATGAGACCAGCCCAGATAGAGGGATCGGCAATCCATTCCATAATCAATAAGAACCTTTACAACATAATCGTATCATCTATCGATCATGGATAAGCGCCAGGTAAAATGCAACGACTTATGGTGGCGATGCGTAGCGGGTTAGCGTACAAACGAAAGTTATAACGTAATAAGCGATGGTTAAATATCGGGCCTTTAAGATCTATTTGGGCTGATTTGGAATTAATTAGAAATCCACACAATTACTGTGCGGTAATAGCAAGGATAAGAAAAGATTATTAACCGTAGCCAACACCAAAATATTGGCGTATTTTTCACCAAGTTGTTATTTAGGGGAAAATTCCTACTGAATTCCGTAGCTTGTCAGGCCTCTCGTTTAATAAGACCCTTAAGATGGCTCATTGTTGCATAAAAGCAGCAGTATCAGCGATGGATAATGGGTTAATCTGCGGGTAAGAAGGTTAGTCAAGTTAGCTTTTTGTCCAAAGTTTAGACGATTTTACTAATTACTATCACCAAATTGCTATTTCACATGGTATTTGACTTTTACTGAAGTGTCTTGCCATGGCGATTTTTAAGAAAGAAGGTGTTTAATCTGCAAAGGAAGTTGCTTATCGCCAGGATCGTTTTCCAATTATTATTGTTAAATAACAATGCATTAAGCGCTGCTTTTGCTCTGTTCCCATGAATGCCAATTGACCAGGACAAATGTGTGAGAATTTTCTTAAAGCTACCTGTCAGCTAGCATTTTTTGCGTGTATTCTTGGACTAAGAGAGTAATTTAGGATTTTGGTTAAAGTCGTGCACGGTACGATGCTGTACCATCACAAACAAATGCCAGTGACATCAACGTTCTGACAAAAATTCGAAAGTTTATAACCATATAGGTGGATGAAATAATGGTGAGTTTGAAAGCAATTATTCCGGTAGCAGGGTTAGGGATGCATATGTTGCCTGCAACCAAAGCGATACCGAAAGAGATGCTGCCGATCGTTGATAAGCCGATGGTTCAGTATATCGTCGATGAAATTGTCGCCGCCGGAATCAAAGAAATTGTGCTGGTCACCCATTCATCTAAGAATGCTGTAGAAAACCATTTCGATACCTCTTATGAGCTGGAAGCGCTGCTGGAGCAACGAGTTAAACGCCAACTGTTAGCAGAAGTGCAGGCGATTTGTCCGCCAGGCGTCACGATAATGAACGTTCGACAAGGTCAGCAACTGGGCCTGGGTCACTCTATCCTTTGTGCGCGTCCGGCCGTTGGCAATAATCCGTTTGTAGTAGTGTTGCCGGATATCATTCTTGATGGTGCGAGCGCGGATCCGCTGCGTTATAACCTTGCGGCAATGGTAGCGCGGTTTAATGAAACCGGGCGCAGTCAGGTTCTGGCCAAACGCATGCCAGGGGACCTTTCCGAGTATTCCGTCATTCAAACCAAAGATGGGTTGAAAGTGGAAGGGGAGATTGGCCGTATTGTTGAATTTATTGAAAAACCAGACGAACCGCAAACGCTCGATTCCGATTTGATGGCCGTTGGCCGTTATGTGCTGTCTGCTGATATCTGGGAAGAACTTGAGCGTACCGAACCTGGCGCATGGGGTCGTATCCAGCTGACTGACGCTATAGCCGCACTGGCGAAGAAACAGTCTGTTGATGCCATGTTGATGACCGGTGAGAGCTACGACTGCGGTAAAAAAATGGGCTACATGCAGGCGTTTGTAAGCTACGGCTTACGTAACCATAAAGAAGGAACTAAGTTCCGCGAGAGCATCAAAAAGCTGCTGGCGTGAAACCAGGCGCTTAATACGAACGAAAGCTGGCGTGCAGATAACATCATATTGTTGAGTGGCACGCCAGCGTTAGAAGATCCAACTGAAATGAAGCCGAGATTCTTATTTATTCGGTTCATTAATTGCAATGAAGAGTTTTCATCTCAGTTGAATCTTATTGAGTACATAGATGCGATGGCTGATTGATGATTGTCGTGCGTGAAGCAGTCATTTGGTCAGATGAGTCAGAAAATTGCTTAACTGATAGTTGCTTAGTGCGCTCTTTCTTAAGCAAGCGCACTGTAGCACAGTTAGAGATGCGAAATAAAACTTGACTGAGATCATGTTTAGCCATTAAACAACGGTGATGTATGCATATAAACGTAACGTTAATGGATGAATATGCCCATAAGGAATTCATGGATAAGATACAGGGAAAAGGGATGTATCGTCAGAGGATGAAGCGTAAATGAACTGGCAATTTGTCTCGTTTTTTGGCGATAGTACCGTGTTGCTTCCTAGCGCAGTGGTGCTGTTCGCGGTGCTGGTGCTGCGTAAAACATCCCGGACTCTGGCCTGGCAATGGGCGCTGCTCTTTGGGATTACGGGGACTGTCGTGTGCATTTCAAAACTGGCCTTTATGGGCTGGGGAATTGGCATACGGGAAATCGATTTTACCGGTTTCAGCGGACATACCGCACTCTCAACCGCCTTTTGGCCAATACTCTTATGGCTGTTAACTTCTCGTGCTTCATCATCCCTGCGCTGGGGGGCCGTGCTTCTGGGCTTTATTCTGGCGGGTATTGTGGGTTATTCCCGATTGATGATTCATGCACATTCGGTATCTGAAGTGGTGAGTGGATTTATTCTGGGGGCTTGTGGAAGTTTGACTTTTCTGCTGTTGCAATGGCGTACGTCGGCTTTTCGTTCTGCGCAGATTTCATGGATGGGGGCGTTGAGCGTGGTAATTATCCCACTCATATTATTAAACACTGGGGTTAAAGCACCGACGCAGTCGTTGTTAGGCGAGGTTGCAACCATGATCGGACCATTTGAGAAGCCGTTTACCAGAGCCGATCTACATAAGCATATATATTAATCATACTATTTCGATAAGTTTACGGGTTAACAGTTGGCGTGATTAGTATGATAAATGGCGTATCCATAGTTAACTAAGGGATTTTAGAATCGTGGCTTTCATAATGGTGAAACATAATAATGTTAACAGGATCTTTGAAAGCGCGGTTCGGTATGTTATTACGGATAAGATGATTCTTAAATGAAAAGAGAATAACGGAAATCAGAGTTATCGTTCTGGAACCCAAAAAAGAAGTGGGTGATGATATCTATCATATTTTGTAGTTGACTACTGCATGGGTATTTTTTCACTTAAACATAGCATTTATTTTAATTGCTTTAAAATCATATAGTTACCATGGTTCATTCTTAGGATGGTAATAAAGTGGTCAGTTGGTGAGGGATGCCATTAAATAATCTTATTAACAGATGAACCCTTGCCAGTAAAAATGAAAAATATCGTTTTATCCGCTTCGTGGGGGTGAATTTATACTCCCAATTAACAGAAGAATCTCGTAAACTCGAGGCGGTAAAAATAATTGCTGTGGTTAATTCACCAACAGTCGATGTAAAGAAAATTCCTGGGTAAGAGGTACAGTGCGTTGGTAGCTGTTAAGCCAAGGGCGGTAGCGTATCCTGACACTCACGGTACCCAATGTTTTGAATACTCACCATACGCATAGCGACGTTGTCAGACTTCTGATCATGTGCACATTATTGAGCCCATGAAAGTAGCCTTGGCAACCAATATCGCTTACATTATGAATGCATTAAGTTCACATCCGTTTGCAGCAAACCGCTCGTACCTGAGGATGTTGTCCATCGAGGCAATGGATCGCTGTTGTAAAAAATAGGCTTGTCGAACTCATAAGCTCCTGATTCTTAAAAATCCCCATTGCCGTACCCACCTGGTGGGAAGGGACTCGTAAATGGAACTTGAACAATGATAAAAATTGCTCGTATCGCACTTGCTTTGGGTCTGGTTGCATCAGTTAGCTCGCAGGTATATGCAGCAGGGTTGGTGCAAAATGATAATGAACTTCGCAACGACCTGGCGTGGTTATCCGATCGCGGAGTCATTCATCTAAGTCTCTCCACCTGGCCGCTCAGCCAGGAAGAAATTACCCGAGCACTGAAAAAAGCAAAACCTTCATATTCCTCTGAACAAGTTGTCCTGGCGCGCATCAATCAACGCCTTTCTAATTTGAAGGCGGATTTTCGCGTAAGCGGCTATACGTCAACTGACCAGCCTGGAACACCTCAGGGATTCGGCCAAAGCCAACCAGCAGATAATTCTCTCTCTCTTGCCTTCAATAACAGCGGTGAATGGTGGGATGTGCATCTGCAGGGGAATGTCGAAGGCGGCGAGCGTATTAGCAATGGATCGCGCTTTAATGCCAACGGCGCGTATGGCGCAGTCAAGTTCTGGAATCAATGGTTATCATTCGGTCAGGTGCCTCAGTGGTGGGGCCCTGGTTATGAAGGAAGCCTGATTCGTGGCGATGCGGCAAGACCGATGACCGGTTTTTTAATGCAACGCGCTGAACAAGCTGCTCCTGAGACATGGTGGTTGCGCTGGATTGGTCCGTGGCAGTATCAGATTTCCGCAAGCCAGATGAACCAATATACGGCCGTACCTCATGCTAAGATCCTTGGTGGGCGTCTTACTTTCACACCTTTTCAGTCACTTGAGCTTGGCGCTTCACGCATAATGCAGTGGGGGGGAGAAGGGCGTCCTGAATCCTTTAGCAGTTTTTGGGATGGCTTTACTGGCAAAGACAACTCGTCAGCCAACGACCCAAATGAACCGGGTAACCAACTTGCCGGCTTTGATTTTAAGTTTAAGCTCGAACCTACCCTGGGCTGGCCGGTGAGTTTCTATGGCCAAATGATTGGCGAAGATGAGTCAGGATTCCTACCTTCCGCGAATATGTATCTTGGTGGTATTGAAGGTCACCACGGCTGGGGTAAAGATGCGATTAACTGGTATGTGGAGGCGCATGATACCCGTACCAATATGAGTCGCACTAATTACAGTTATACCCATCACATCTATAAAGATGGTTATTATCAGCAAGGCTATCCACTAGGTGACGCGATGGGGGGCGATGGCCAGTTGTTTGCAGGCAAAGTTGAGTTGGTGACTGAAGATAATCAGCGCTGGAGTACCCGTCTGGTGTACGCGAAAGTGAACCCGGAAAATCAGACTATCAATAAAGCGTTTCCTAATTCAGACACCTTAAAAGGGATACAGTTGGGCTGGAGTGGCGATGTCTATAAATCTGTTCGATTGAATACTAATCTTTGGTACACCAATGCCGATAACAGCGATAGCGACGATGTTGGTGCCAGTGCAGGGATAGAGATTCCATTTAGTTTATAGGCTGGATGCTGAGAAGAGGGTAGGGATTACTGATTGTGAATTGTTAATCGGTAAAAACTCAGACGGCAAATCAGTAATTGAAAAATTTGGTTTATTGATGATGTGACATTATGAAGAAAAAAATTGTTAGGGTTTCAGCAGTGGCATTGGCAATTAGCTTTTTGACAGGGTGTACTATTGTTCCGGGTCAGGGGCTGAACAGCTTACGCAAAAATGTAGTTGAACTTCCGGATAGCGATTATGACCTGGATAAGTTGGTGAACGTTTATCCAATGACGCCGAGTTTGGTTGAAAAGCTTCGACCGGAGACCATTCTTGCTCGCCCAAATCCGCAACTCGACCAGTTGCTTCATAGCTATGAATACCGAATTGGTGTTGGCGATGTACTGATGGTGACTGTCTGGGATCACCCTGAACTAACGACTCCTGCAGGTCAGTATCGTAGTGCTAGCGATACGGGTAACTGGGTAAACTCCGATGGAACAATCTTTTATCCTTATATAGGTAAGGTTCAGGTCGCAGGTAAAACGTTGAGCGAAGTACGTCACGACATAGCGAGTCGATTAACAACCTATATTGAAAGCCCGCAAGTAGACGTGAGTATTGCTGCATTTCGTTCACAAAAAGCCTATGTCACCGGAGAGGTTGTTAAATCTGGACAACAGCCGATCACAAATATACCGCTAACCGTAATGGATGCAATAAATAATGCTGGTGGATTAGCTCCTGATGCAGACTGGCGTAACGTTGTTTTAACTCACAACGGCAAAGACACAAAAATATCGCTGTTTGCATTAATGCAAAAAGGTGATTTGACAGAAAACCATTTACTCTACCCGGGCGATATATTGTTCGTACCAAGAAATGATGATCTGAAAGTGTTTGTCATGGGGGAAGTTGGTAAACAAAGTACCATGAAAATGGATCGAAGCGGCATGACATTAGCTGAGGCATTGGGTAATGCTGAAGGGATGTCACAGGCGTTTAGTGATGCCACAGGGGTCTTTGTCGTGCGGCAGTTAAAAGGCGATAAAGAGGGTAAAATCGCCAATATTTACCAGCTTAATGCACAGGATGCATCGGCCATGGTGTTAGGTACAGAATTCCAGCTACAGCCGTATGACATCGTATATGTCACAACAGCCCCATTGGTGCGATGGAATCGCGTGATATCTCAGCTAGTTCCGACAATTACTGGGGTACATGATATGACCGAAACTGTCCGATATATCAAAACGTGGCCATAATATGTTTGACTCAATATTAGTTATTTGTACCGGTAATATTTGTCGCTCTCCGATTGGAGAGCGATTATTACGTAAGGCATTACCGACTAAGAAAATAGACTCAGCGGGTGTTGGTGCCTTAATCGGTCATCCTGCAGATCCCTCAGCGATACGAATTGCTGAAAGTCATGGTCTTTCTTTGGAAGGACATGAAGGTAAGCAATTTAGCGCAAGTCTTGGGCGCCAATATGATTTGCTCTTAGTAATGGAGCAAGTTCATTTAGAACAAGTCAGTCGGATTGCTCCAGAAGTTAGGGGGAAAACAATGCTTCTTGGGCATTGGCTATCAGGTAAAGAGATACCAGACCCTTACAGGAAGAGCGATGAAGCATTCGAATCAGTTTATCAGTTGATTGACTTAAGTTGTCGTTCTTGGGCTGAGAAGTTAGGGCAATAATATCGGGAAAAACCGCATGACATCGGTAATTGATAAAAAAGTAACACCACAAGAAAATAATGAGATTGATTTTGGACGTTTGTTCGGTGAATTAATTGACCATCGCAAACTCATTATTTCTATAACCACTGGCTTTACAGTTATAGCAGTTTTATATGCTCTGTTTGCCACCCCAATTTATGAAGCTAATGCATTAATACAGGTTGAACAAAAGCAGGGTAACGCATTAATAGATAGCCTCAGCCAAATGTTGCCGGATAGTCAACCTCAATCTGCGCCAGAAATAGCATTACTGCAGTCACGTATGATTCTAGGAAAGACTGTTGATGATCTTAATCTTCAGGCTCTTGTTGAACAGAAACATTTTCCACTATTAGGAAAGGGGGTTGCTAGATTATTAGGTGAGAAAGAAGGTAATCTGGAGATTAATCGCCTTTATTTGCCGAAAGATGCTGGGGGAAAAGTACCTGAAATTTTGGTAACAGTAAAAGATGATAAACATTACACTGTCGATTTTGACGGTATCGTTTTACAGGGGACCGTTGGTGTACCACTGGATGAGAAAGGTATTGCTCTCGATATAAAATCGATTGATGCAAAACCTGGAACGCAATTTGAGGTTAAATATTATTCTCGACTGAAAGCAATCACGAATCTGCAGGAGTCATTTAGCGCTTTAGATCAGGGCAAAGATACGGGAATGCTTAACTTAACTTTGACCGGTGAAGACCCTGATTTCATTTCACGAGTATTAAACAGTATCAGTCAAAATTATCTGGCTCAAAACGTTGCGCGTCAAGCCGCGCAGGATGCTAAAAGCCTGGAGTTCCTTAATAATCAATTACCCTTGGTACGTGGAGATTTAGATTCAGCTGAAAACAAGTTGAATCAATATCGACAACAAAAAGACTCTGTTGACCTTACCATGGAGGCAAAATCAGTTCTGGATCAGATTGTTAACGTTGATAATCAATTGAACGAATTAACATTTCGTGAAGCAGAAATTTCTCAACTTTATACAAAAGAACATCCTACTTACAAAGCACTGATGGAAAAAAGGAAAACACTTCAAGATGAAAAAAATAAGCTAAATAAACGTGTCAGTGGAATGCCCTCGACTCAACAAGAAGTGTTGCGCCTTAGTAGGGATGTTGAATCTGGTCGGGCTGTATATATGCAATTACTCAACCGTCAGCAAGAGTTGAATATTGCTAAATCAAGCGCAATTGGTAACGTCAGAATCATTGATGATGCTGTAACCGATCCGAAACCAGTTAAACCTAAAAAAATAATTGTAATATTAGCTGGCATTGTACTTGGTTTTATCGTGTCAATAGCTATGGTCTTTGTACAAGTATTCCTGCGTCGTGGTATTGAATCTCCAGAACAGTTAGAGGAGCTGGGAGTAAGCGTGTATGCGAGCGTTCCAGTATCTGAATGGTTAACTAAACATTCTGCGAAGAACAATATACGAAACAAAAATCAATCGGATAGACTGCTGGCTGTAGAAAACCCTGCAGACCTTGCGGTAGAGGCAATTAGGAGTCTTCGGACGAGCTTACATTTTGCGATGATGGAAGCCGAAAATAATATACTGATGATTTCCGGAGCAAGCCCAAATGCTGGTAAGACATTCATAAGTACTAACTTGGCTGCGATCATTGCTCTGACTGGGAAGAAAGTTCTCTTTATAGATGCTGACCTCAGAAAAGGTTATGTGCATAAGATGCTCGGCCATAAACAGACAAAAGGATTATCAGATATACTTTCTGGCCAAAGTTCTGTAGAAAGTACAATAGAGAAGGTTACCAGTGGCGAATTTGACTATATTGGACGTGGTCAAGTTCCACCAAATCCTGCCGAACTGCTAATGCATTCAAGATTCTCAGATTTGCTTAAGTGGGCTTCATCTAATTATGACTTGGTCGTTATAGATACTCCTCCTATTTTAGCAGTCACCGATGCTGCAATTATTGGTCGTTATGCAGGGACAACATTACTAGTAGCAAGATTTGAATCAAATACTGTCAAAGAAATTGCAGTTAGTGTAAGACGTTTTGAGCAAAGTGGCATTGATGTTAAGGGTGCTATTTTGAACGGAGTCGTTAAAAAAGCAAGTAGCTATTATGGCTATGGCTATAGTTATTACGGTTATTCGTATTCAGATAAAGAAAAAAGTTAAAAATTTGAAAGGTTAAAACAAAACGGGCTCTATTTATAGAGTCCGTATTCTATTCCATAGTAACTTTCTCCATGTTAAGCGTGGTATAAGCAGAGGGAATCATGACCCGTTTTGCTAGAAATGTTGGGTGCAGTGTATCCTTAGCGGTATCTGATTTTTTAAGCTTTGTATTATCTCTATATTTATCTCTCGGAATTCTTTCGCTTACAATGAGTCATTTTGACGAAAGAGTTCCTAATGAGCAGATTGAAGGGTGGGTTGCTTTACATTGGCTTTTAGGTATTTGTTGCATTAGTTGGTACGGAATTCGTCTGCGGCATTATTTTTATCGTAAAACTTTTTGGTTTGAGTTAAAAGAAATTCTCCGTACTTTGGTAATATTTGCTGTTATTGAAATTGCTGTAATAGCATTTGCAAAATGGTATTTTTCACGGTATGTATGGCTTTTAACATGGGTAATTGCAGCTATTTTGCTACCATTAACCAGGATGTTTACTAAATGGCTGTTGAATCGAATGGGCCTTTGGTTGCGAGATACATGGATAGTGGGAAATGGTAAAAACGCTATCGATGCCTACAACGCAATAAATAGCGAACGAAATCTCGGTTTAGACGTCATTGGTTTTATTTCTTGCGATGGTGAAACTAGAACTGTTGAACATACTAATAAAACAGTAGTGCTAGATGCTAATAAAAATTGGTTAGCTGGCATTGATAAGCGTACGCAGTTCATTGTTGCAGTCGAATCAAATCAAAGTGAAATCCGAAATAACTGGCTTCGCGAGTTTATGATCAAAGGGTATCGTTTTGTCTCGGTAATTCCAACCCTACGGGGCGTACCATTAGATAGTACGGATATGTCATTCATATTTAGCCATGAAGTTATGATATTTAGAGTACAGCAGAATCTGGCTAAATTATCTTCGCGAATTATTAAACGAGGTTTTGATATATTTGGCTCGATGGGTATTATTCTAATTTTATCTCCACTTTTATTTTATATATATAATAAAGTTAAAAAGGATGGCGGTCCTGCTATTTATGGTCATGAGCGCGTTGGGAAAGATGGTAAGCCTTTCAAATGCCTGAAGTTTAGATCAATGGTAGTTAACTCAAAAGAGGTCCTGGATAACTTACTGGCGAGCGATCCAGAAGCTCGAGCCGAATGGGATGCAACATTTAAATTGAAAAATGATCCCAGAATCACCAAAATTGGCCAATTTTTACGTAGTACAAGTCTTGATGAGCTCCCTCAATTGTTTAATGTATTAAAAGGGGAGATGAGTCTGGTTGGCCCACGCCCTATTATTACCGCAGAGTTAGAAAGATATAATGAAGAAGTCGATTATTATTTACTTAGTAAACCTGGAATGACAGGACTATGGCAAGTGAGTGGCAGGAGTGACGTTGATTATGATACTCGTGTCTATTTGGATGCATGGTATGTTAAAAACTGGTCTATGTGGAACGATATAGCTATCCTTTTTAAAACTGTAGGAGTTGTATTAAAAAAAGATGGCGCATATTAAATCATCTTAAAGGTGGAAAATAAAAAAGTTTCGCATATTACTTATAGATTAAATAGTATTTTAATTATTAACAAATGGGTGGTATGCGAACTGCATTGTCCATGGACTATCTATGAATAAAAAAGAAGTAATCGCTGTTGTATTTACTGCAGCAATCGTCGGTGGTCATGAATTGATGACGATTGCTCATTTAAATAAATTTAGAAATAAAGGGTTTAGGTTTGCATGCTTTGTCCCTTCAGATAATATAGCGTTAAAAAAAATTCTCACTGATCATAATATTTCATATGAGAATCATGAAGTGTTACATAAAAAATTTGAAATACTTCATTCTACTTTTAATTATCCTTTTCGAAAAAAAGCTAAAGAACTACTAGTATCTCTGAAGGGGAAACATAAAACTATTATCCTTGTGCAAGGTGATATTGAGTTAGGCTCTGTATTTGTTAATACTTCGAAGGCTGCGGGAGTCAAAAACTTAGTTAGTTATATACCTTATGCGCATAGTTTTCGTTTGATGGGTAGCAAGTTAGGGTGGTTAAAAGACATATTATCGAAATTTGTTTACAAGAAGTGCGAGAATTATATTACGATTAGCAAAGTTTTTGCCGAACAAATTTCCCTTAAAAACAAAAATGCCAAAGTTAGAGTATTACATAACTTTTCCTCTAAGTTACCAATAGAATACATTAGAGGTAAGGGATATATCTATAAGAAAGATGAGAATAAATTTACTATCTTAATGGCAGGGAGAGTTTCATTTAGACAAAAAGGACAGGATATTTTACTTCAGGCGTTAAATTCTATTTCGACCTCTAAAGAAATAGTGCTTAAGGTTATTGGAGATGGTCCTGATCTTGAGAAGCTGAAAACTATAACAGAATGTTCACGTAATAATATTAGAGTAAATTATTATGGCTGGCAGCCAAATGTATGGGAGTATAGCAAGGATGTTGATCTTATTACCTTGCCATCTCGGTTTGAAGGGGTGCCGCTTCTGATGCTAGAAGCAAAGCAAGCCAATATCCCGATTATCGCCCCTGCACGTGATGGAATGATTGATTTTCTTCCTCCAACAAATTTATATGAGCCAGGTAGTCGTGACTCTGAAGCTGCGGCACTGGCTAAAAAGATCCAGACTATAATAAATAACCACTGAAATGTATCAAGGAATATATGAAAAACATTCTAATTGATGACCGATGGTCAGGTTCAGGCGGAATCGGAACATTTGCTGAAGAAATTAATAAAATAACAAATTATAAGAGTGCGGGTTTCACCGGCAAACCATTCAGCCCTGTTGATTGCATAAAAACATCATTAAAAATGATGAAGATGCGTGATGGTATAGTTTTTTTTCCAGGCTATATTCCTCCACTATTTTCCAGAGTACCATTTGTGTTTACAATCCATGATTTGAATCATTTGGAGCGTCCTGAAAATTCAAGTCTATTAAAAAAAATATTCTATAAGGTTGTTATAAAAAGAGGATGTCGAAAAGCAAAGTATATTTTTACTGTTTCCGAATTTTCTCGACAAAAAATCATCCAATGGTCCGGGGTTCCTGCTGATAAAGTTATAAATGTAGGGAATGGAGTATCCGACGATTTTCGACCAAATGGACAAAAGAAAGATTTTGGATATCCTTATTATTTATGTGTCAGTAACAGGAAAAGTCATAAGAATGAGGTTGGAACAATTCAGGCGTTTGCCAGAGCAGATATCCCTAAAAACGTAAAACTTGTTTTTACTGGCAAGAAAACAGATGAGTTAGCGACTCTCATCGAAATCAATGAGCTTACTGATAGGGTTGTATTTACTGGTTTTGTCAAAAACGAAGAATTACCTGAGCTTTATCGTGGTGCAGAAGGATTGATTTTCGTCTCCTTCTATGAAGGATTTGGTCTCCCTGTTATTGAGGCAATGGCAAGTGGTATACCTGTAATTACCTCCAAAACAACCTCCCTCGGTGAGGTTGCTGGCGACGCAGCACTTGTAGTTGACCCTGAGAATATACAGCAAATAGCAACTGCAATATCTAAATTACATTCTGATATTGAACTTAAAACCCAACTCATTAGTAAAGGCTCAAAACAGGTCGGTAAATATTCCTGGAGTGCTACCGCAGAACTTGTTAATAAGTATCTAACAAGTAGTTGAGAGTATAGAAATCGTAAAACAAGAATGAAATTTTTCTGTGTTGACGATAATGTTGGTAAAAATGAGTGAAAAATACGCTACAAATAAAAAAATAGTTGCAAAGAACACATTCATGCTTTATGGCAGGATGTTACTAATAATGTTTGCAACTTTTTATACCTCACGCTTAGTTTTAAATGCGCTTGGGGTTTATGACTTTGGGCTTTACAGTGTCATTGGCAGTATTATCGTTTTATTTTCGTTCATTCAAAACGTATCAGCTTTGGCAACTCAAAGGTTCCTGTCAGTTGGTTTAGGTAGAAGGGACTTTTCCTGGACTAAAAGAGTCTTTTCGACAAGTATATTGGTCCATTTCATAATATGTGGTGCCGTTTTATTCCTCGCTGAAACAATTGGGTTATGGTTCTTAATCTATAAATTAAGAGTTCCCGTTGAGCGTATGACAGAAATATTTTGGGTGTACCAGTTGTCTGTCATATCTCTGCTTATTCAGATCATGCAAACACCATTTATTGCAGCGTTAATTGCAACTGAAAAGATGGATTTGTTTGCTAAGATAGGGATATTTGATGCTATTCAGCGCTGGGGCATGGTGTATTTATTTACCTTGTTCGAATTCGACTCGAAATTAATATGGTATGCTGCATTCTTGCTTTTTGGATATATATCAGTGTTTTTTGTCTATTTTGTTAGTTGCATTAAGAAAATAGATATATGTACTGTAAAGGTAAGTTTCAAAGAAAATAAAGAACTGCTCAAGGAAATACTATCCTTCTCGAGTTGGTCAATGATGGGCTCATTGAGTTTAGTCGGACTTTCTCAAGGTATTGCTCTCCTGACATATTTCTTTGTCGGAGTTGTGGCAAATGGTTCTGTTTGGTTAGCGGAGCAGGTGCTGATTGCATTTAACCGTGTCATAGGTACTTTGCAAACCGCATTCAATCCTCAACTGATAAAGCAGCATTCAACTGGAAATCACGAAGAGGTTTCGTCTCTTCTATCTTTATCCTGCAAGTTGACTGGCTTTATCGTACTGATTGCAGCAGTACCCGCCTTTGTAGATGCGCCTTTTGTTATTAACTTATGGTTGAAACAAGTTCCAGAACATTTGGTGGTGTTGGTAAGAATTGTCATACTGTATGTCATCATTGATTCTCTATCAGGACCTTTTGTTACCGTAGCATATGCAGTGGGAAAGTTGCGGAACTATCAGTTAATAGCATCATTAATAATGCTTTTAACTTTGGTATTAACATATGCTCTTTACTCTTTGGGTTTTGCATTGGTTGTGGCGGTGTCTAGTCGTATACTTTGTGCAGTTGCAATGCTTATGTTCAGAGTTTTGTATGTGGAAAAAGTAACTGGATTAAATAGTAAAATATTTTTCCTTAATATTTTCCCGCGCTTATTTTCTGTTTCTGTAATATCATTTGCAATTTCATTTTACATTAACACCGTACTTCCTGTAGGTTTTTTAGGATTACTGCTTCTAATCGCCTTAAACGCAATCTCAGTGGCTATACTCTTTTTCTATTTGGTGCTAATTAGTTCAGAAAGAAAATATTTAACATCTTTAATAAAGAAAAAATTAGGTAGGAAATAACATGCAAGTAAACAATACTCAATATGGCGTCCTGACGTACGAAAGTGACATCTATGTCAAAAGAAACTGGATCAATCTGGGTGATTATGTACAAAGTACAGCAGCACGCCAGTTTTTACCTTGCGTGAATGAGTATATACCACGAGATCATATGAATACTTATAGTGGTAATAAAGTAAAAATGATCATGAATGCGTGGTATATGGATATACCAGAAAACTTTCCGCCATCTGAAGATATAACTCCTTTATATGTGTCAATCCATATTAACTCTACTATTGTAGATAAAATTTTCACACCTGCGAGTATTGCGCACTTTAAAAAACATGCGCCGATAGGTTGCCGTGATTTTTACACTCGTGATTTGCTGATCTCAAAAGGGATTGATGCGTATTACTCAGGCTGTATGACACTTACGTTGGGGAATAAATATAAACGGGATAATGTTACTGATGATATTTATTTTATCGATGTGATGTATGACTCAATGTCATTACCAGAGTTAATGAGCCAACCATTACGTTTCGGAAAACGCTTGCTAAATGGTCGGGCATTTGAATTTAATCATAGAAGCAAAGTACTAAACCAGTTTTTTGATAGTGAATTACTCAAGCATGCTAAACATGAAAAACAGATCATTCCGTACCTTTCCGCTGACGAAGGTTTTAAATTAGCCGATGATTTTCTGAGGAAATTGGCTAATGCAAAACTGGTAGTAACCTCCAGGATTCATACTGCTCTTCCATGCCTGGCTATGGGCACTCCAGTTATTTTTGTAAATGGTGGTTTTAAAAATAAAGTTGATAACTGCCGTTTCGATGGGTTATTTGACTTCTTTAATAGAATTGACGTCGATATGAATGCCAATGCGACTGCTAACTTCGAATTTGATGGTAAGAAAATAGGTATGAATACTATTATTAAAAATAAAACATTGCATGAACAATATGCTAATGAATTAGCGGATAAATGCAGAAGTTTTGTTGTGTAATTTTATTCTAAATGTCTCTTTATCGAACTGTAAATATATTAAATGAGGTTAAGTCATGATTCTCCCAGTGATAATGGCTGGAGGTACTGGTAGTCGTTTATGGCCGATGTCGCGAGAGCTATATCCAAAACAGTTTTTACGTTTACACGGCGAGCAATCAATGCTTCAGGAGACAATTACTCGCCTTAATGGTTTAGAGACTAGAGAACCTATTGTGATATGTAACGAACAACATCGTTTTTTAGTCGCAGAACAACTACGTCAAATCGAAAAGCTATCTAATAACATTATCCTTGAACCAATTGGACGTAATACGGCTCCAGCAATTGCACTTGCTGCATTACACGCAGTAGCACATGATGATGATGATCCATTGCTACTTGTTTTGGCCGCGGACCACGTTATTGAGAATAACGATGCTTTTCAAGCTGCAATCAACAGCGCTGTAGTTTATGCAAATCAAGGGAAGCTTGTAACGTTTGGTATTGTGCCTACTGGCCCTGAAACGGGATATGGTTATATCCAGCGTGGTAACGAAGAACATTTCGATAATCATATAGCTTATGATGTAAAACGTTTCGTTGAAAAACCTAACTTGCATACAGCACAAGAATATTTGGACAGCGGTGAATATTACTGGAATAGCGGTATGTTCATGTTTCGAGCAAGACGCTTTCTGCAAGAGTTGGATGAGTTCCGTCCAGATATTCTTAGCTCATGTAAAAAGGCAATGCAGACTGTGCATACCGATTCTTTACGTGATTTTATTCGTGTTGATAAAGATGCTTTTATTGCTTGCCCTGATGAGTCAGTTGATTATGCTGTAATGGAAAAAACGCAATCTGCATCTGTAGTACCACTGGATGCAGGTTGGAATGATGTTGGTTCATGGTCAGCACTGTGGGAAGTCAACGATAAGGATGGTCAAGGTAATTCACTCTCCGGGGATGTTTTTGTTCATGATTCTTCTAACTGTTATATAAATAGCGAAGAACAACTAGTAGCTGCCGTTGGGGTTAACAATCTGGTAGTAGTCAGCACCAAAGATGCTGTGCTCGTTATAGATAAATCACAGGTGCAAGACGTTAAACGTGTAGTTGAACATCTTAAAATGACTTCGCGTAGAGAGTATAGGATCCACCGTGAATCCTATAGCCCTTGGGGGCATAGTGATAAAGTGGTTAATACAACTAAATATCACATTAACAAAGTTACAGTTAAACCGGGCGGTAAGTTTTCTTTGCAAATGCACCACCACCGGGCCGAGCACTGGATTATATTATCAGGAACAGCGAAGATTACCTTAAACGAACGTGAGTTTTTGCTTACTGAAAACCAATCAACATTTATTCCTGCTGGTTCGACTCATATGCTGGAAAATCCAGGGAAAATAGATCTTGAAATCCTTGAGATTCAATCTGGTTCATATTTAGGTGAAGATGATATTGTTCGTCTAAAAGATCATTATGGAATTTGATTAAACGGGGAAAATGATGGAATTATTAACCTGCTTTAAAGCGTATGACATTCGCGGCAAGTTAGGCTCGGAACTTACAGAGGACATCGCATACCGTATTGGTCGTGCATATGGTGAGTATCTTAAGCCTAAAAAAATGGTTGTCGGAGGCGATGTTAGACTAACTAGTGAATCCCTTAAACTTGCCCTTGCCAAAGGATTGCAGGATGCTGGTACTGATGTTTTAGACATTGGTTTATCGGGTACTGAGGAGATTTATTTTGCTACATCTTACCTCGGCGTTGATGGCGGAGTGGAAGTAACAGCCAGTCATAACCCAATTGATTATAATGGAATGAAACTCGTCCGCGAGAACTCAAAGCCAATCAGTGGTGATACTGGGCTAAGGGAGATCCAGCGTCTTGCCGAAGAGAATAATTTTGCTATAAATTCATCGCAGCCTAAAGGTAGTTATCAATCCATTTCTGTATTAGATGCATATATTGATAAGTTATTGAGCTATATCAATCTTCATAATATCAATAGAACGCTAAAATTAGTTGTTAACTCTGGTAATGGCGCCGCTGGTCATGTTATTGATGCCCTTGAGAAGCGCTTTATAAAACATAATGTCCCTGTTGAATTTATAAAGGTGCACCATGAACCCGATGGGACCTTCCCAAATGGTATACCAAATCCATTATTACCAGAGTGTAGAAAAGATACCACTGACGCTGTCATAAAAAATAATGCTGATATGGGTATTGCATTCGATGGTGATTTCGATCGATGCTTTCTGTTCGATAATATGGGTAACTTTATCGAAGGCTACTATATTGTTGGTCTTTTGGCTGACGCATTTCTTGAAAAGAATCCTGGTTCTCGTATTATTCATGACCCGCGTTTAAGCTGGAATACAATTGATATTGTAAAAAATGCTGGCGGTATTCCTGTGATGTCTAAAACAGGTCATGCTTTCATTAAAGAACGTATGCGTGCAGAAGATGCAATATACGGCGGCGAAATGAGCGCCCACCATTATTTCCGCGATTTTGCCTATTGCGATAGCGGAATGATACCATGGCTCCTTGTCGCTGAGTTACTCTGTATCAAGGATAAAACGCTAAACCAATTAGTTAGTGCACGGATGCAAGCTTATCCTGCCTCTGGAGAAATCAACAGCTCCCTTAGCGATCCACAATCCTCGATCAAACGGGTTCTTGAGCGCTATCAGAATGAAGCTCTTGATATTAATTACACGGATGGTATAAGCCTTGAATTTGCGGACTGGCGCTTCAATCTACGTAGTTCTAACACTGAGCCTGTCGTTCGCTTAAATGTGGAATCCAGAAGTGATGTTGCTTTAATGAAAGAAAAAACTGCAGAGATTTTAGCCTTGTTAAGGGCTTAAATTTAAATTACTAAAGGTGCTTTTCAAATCTGGAGCACCTTTATATTTTGCATGTTAAATTATAAATGTACGATGGATTTTTATGCGCGATTTAAATGTTGGTATTGTTGCTGATTGGTTTATTACTTATGCTGGTTCTGAAAAAGTAGTAGCGGAACTTATTAAATCATATCCAGAATCACACTTGTATTCTGTTGTGGATTTTCTTTCCTCTGAAAATAAAAAACACTTTCAGAATAAAGAAATAACCACAACATTCATTCAACGCCTCCCAAAAGCGAAGAAAAAATATCAAACATATCTTCCTTTAATGCCATTAGCGATTGAGCAACTTGATGTATCCAGCCATGATGTCATTCTTTCTAGCAGCCATGCTGTTGCTAAAGGGGTTTTGACGGGACCCGATCAACTGCATATTAGTTATGTTCATTCCCCTATAAGATATGCATGGGATCTCCAGCATCAATATCTGCGGGAAGCAGGTTTAGATCATGGAGTCAAAGGAATGATTGCAAAATTGATTTTGCATAAAATGCGCATGTGGGACTACCGTACTGCAAATGGCGTTGATCATTTTATTGCTAACTCACAATTTATCGCACGGCGGATTAAAAAAGTTTATGGGCGAGAGGCTGATGTCATTTATCCGCCTGTTGATGTCAATCGCTTTCTTCTGAATGAAGCTAAAGAAGATTATTACTTTACCGCATCACGCCTTGTTCCATATAAGCGTATTGATTTGATAGTTGAGGCTTTCAGTCACATGCCAAACCGTAAACTTGTTGTTGTTGGTGATGGGCCGGAAATGCAAAAGATAAAGTCTAAAGCCACGGCTAACATTGAAATCCTGGGCTATCAATCAAATGAAGTCATGCAAGAGCATATGAGAAATGCTAAAGCATTTGTTTTTGCGGCAGAAGAAGATTTTGGTATTACTCCTGTTGAAGCGCAGTCTTGTGGGACGCCTGTAATTGCGTTTGGTAAAGGTGGTTCACTTGAAACAGTAAGACCATTTGGTGTAGATAATCCAACAGGTATCCTTTTTGACAAACAGGATATAGATTCTGTCATTGATGCTGTACAAAAGTTTGAAACTATGCAGGATCAAATTCTTCCTAATGATTGTCGTGCTCATGCGTTAAAATTTTCAACCGAGCGGTTTAATCAGGAAATTTCTGAATACGTCAATTCTAAATATTGCGAATTTGTGGAAAATAAAAAAATCATCTATTAATAAATGAATAAAAACTAAGCAATTTTGTGCCACTTGGCTTTTGTTGCGGTAATGGTATTAAAAGGCAGAATTAAAACCAATAATTTTCAATAGGTTATGACTGCCATTCTTCATTTGTGAACATTTTTACACTATACGTCATACAGGCTTTGAGCTAATATAAACATCACATTTAAACTGCGAACGTGTCGCAGTGACCACACCAGACAGGAGTAAGTAATGTCCAAGCAACAGATTGGGGTTGTTGGTATGGCGGTGATGGGCCGAAACCTTGCGCTCAACATCGAAAGTCGTGGCTATACCGTCTCTGTTTTCAATCGCTCCCGTGAAAAGACTGAAGAAGTTATTGCTGAGAATCCAGGCAAAAAATTAGTCCCTTATTTCACAGTGAAAGAGTTTGTTGAATCTCTGGAAACCCCTCGACGCATCCTGTTGATGGTTAAAGCCGGTGCCGGCACTGATAGTGCTATTGAATCTCTTAAGCCATACCTGGAAAAAGGCGACATCATTATTGATGGGGGTAATACTTTCTTCCAGGATACTATCCGTCGTAATCGTGAACTCTCTGCTGAAGGGTTCAATTTTATCGGGACAGGTGTATCCGGCGGAGAAGAAGGTGCGTTGAAAGGCCCTTCAATTATGCCGGGTGGTCAAAAAGAAGCTTATGAACTTGTTGCGCCAATTCTTAAACAAATTGCTGCTGTTGCGGAAGACGGTGAACCTTGCGTAACTTACATCGGAGCTGATGGGGCTGGCCATTATGTTAAGATGGTTCACAATGGTATCGAATACGGTGATATGCAACTTATCGCTGAAGCCTATGCATTGTTGAAAGGTGGTTTAAATCTTTCTAACGACGAATTGGCGGAAACTTTCACCAAATGGAATGAAGGTGAGCTAAGCAGTTATCTTATTGATATTACAAAAGATATCTTCACCAGGAAAGATGAAGAAGGTAACTATCTGGTAGATGTTATTCTTGATGAAGCCGCGAATAAAGGCACCGGTAAGTGGACAAGCCAAAGTTCTCTCGATTTAGGTGAACCTTTGTCCCTTATTACTGAATCAGTTTTCGCTCGTTATATCTCATCCCTAAAAGAGCAGCGTGTTGCAGCGTCTAAAGTCTTGACGGGCCCACAGGCTAAACTTGCCGGTGATAAAACTGCATTTATCGAGAAAGTCCGTAGAGCATTATATTTAGGTAAGATTGTTTCTTACGCCCAAGGTTTTTCTCAGTTGCGAGCTGCCTCGAATGAGTATCATTGGGATCTCAACTACGGTGAAATTGCTAAAATTTTCCGTGCAGGGTGCATCATTCGTGCTCAGTTCCTTCAGAAGATCACCGATGCTTATAATCAGGATGATAAAATAGCCAATCTGTTATTAGCCCCGTACTTTAAACAGATCGCTGATGATTACCAGCAGGCATTACGTGATGTCGTAGCTTATGCGGTGCAAAATGGGATCCCTGTTCCGACATTCTCAGCTGCTATTGCTTATTATGACAGCTATCGCTCAGCTGTTTTGCCAGCGAACCTAATTCAAGCTCAGCGCGATTACTTCGGCGCACATACTTATAAGCGCACTGACAAAGACGGTGTGTTCCATACTGAATGGATTAACTAACTTAGTAAAGATTTGCTTTCTAAGCCCTGTTTTTACAGGGCTTTTTTTTTATCTATATCTGTTTAGATATTATATTTTGTTCGAAAATGGTTTTTTTCAATTTATAATCCTGTCATAATGAGTGTCTTATAATAATAAACCTCAAGTAGGTCGCTAATGATTTATGTTAATGGTCGTTTTCTTACTCAAAAACTTACCGGTGTGCAGCGATTTGCTTATGAAATGACTCTTCGGTTATCGAAATTGAGACATAATGTTGTGGTCTTGGTACCCAACATGTCCGCCATTGATAAAAACTATAACATTTCAGGTTTTAATATTAAAGAAATCTCAGGGGGGAGAGGCCATTTCTGGGAACAATTCACATTACCTCTTTTTTTAAAAAAACAGAAAGATTGCATGCTAATCAACTTATGCAACACTGGTCCTTTGCTTTTCAAAAGGCAGATTATTACGCAACATGATATTACTTATATTCGTTACCCAGAAAGCTTTTCATTTGGCTTCAGATGGTTATATTCATTAATAACCCCTATTTTACTCAAGAACTCTAAATTAATAGTGACGGTTAGTGATTTTTCTAAAAGTGAGCTAGTAAATTATTATAATTGTGATGCCAGTAAGATTCATATCATTCCGAATGCTGTGAGTAATAGTTTTTTTAAACCACATGACAGTATGGTTAAGACTAATGAGATTCGTGGATGCGACTACTTCCTGACTGTATCTTCGGTTAATCATCATAAAAATATTCATGGTCTTATTGAAACTATACTATCTGCAGATTTAAATATAAACTTGAAGATAATAGGTGACAGGAACACAGTGTTTAATTGTGTAAATATAAAAACTAATGATCCAAGAATAGATTTTTTAGGGCGTGTATCTGATGATGAACTTATTTCATTATATAAAGGTGCGAAAGCTTTTATATTTCCATCCTTTTATGAAGGATTTGGTATACCCCCACTGGAAGCTCAATCATGCTCTTGCCCAGTTATTTCTTCAAATAGAGCCTCCCTCAAAGAAACCTTAGGTGATAGTGCATTGTACTTTGATCCAGACTCAAAATATGAGCTTATCAAAGCTATCATAAAATTAAACAATAGCGCTGAAGACCGTAACTTGTTGATTAATAAAGGTAGAGAAAATGTGCTGAGATACTCCTGGGAGCGTTCCGCTGAAACACTGAATATGCTTATTACTAAAGTTGAATAGCTTATTCACTATACACTATCGAGTGTGTTACAAGTTATTCATTATCAACAAAGTTGCTTTATAAATAATGGTGTTAATTATTTCAGTTAATTAACATTTTACCCGCCTTGACTTGCTCTGACCTCAATTAGGCTACATCTGCTAAGCCTGCATTTACTACACCATCCTCTGGCCCTATCCTCAAAAAATTCCGCAATTCTGTTAACATATAAAATACCCTTGTTATAAGTGGTGGTATTTGTTGTTTCTAATTTGAATTTATCTTCCTTGCGTTTTCCCCTACTGAATTTAGTGGGGGAGGGAAGCTCTGGTTTTAATTTATAGCTGTATAACTTATGGAAACTATTCGTGATTTATTTTTTTATTCGGGCATGTTGACGGTGTGATTTTTTTAGACTTTTCTTATTAAGGGGAAGGTGCATCTATGCTGATGCAAACGCTTCCAATGTACTCCCAATAACTCTGGGCCTGGATTGCTCCTGATACGAAATTTTGAGGATTCTTAAATGGTTACTCAAGTGCTACTCACACAAAAAGCAGTTGCAGCTATACAATTTGCAATTCTTGGGAAAAACACCTATACGACGGCTTCCACCTATGATGCCGTAGCAGGCCAGTTTCGTACGGGGGCGATTAGCCAAGAACAATATATTTCTAACCTGTTAGCATCCACAGCGGGTCAGACTTTGTATTCTGGCAAAACTGACCTTGAGATAGTTAAACTTGTCTATGCGTCCATTTGGGGAAGTACCCCAGCAGATAGTGTCGCCCAAACCTTTTTAACAGGCTCAAATTTAAATGCTGCACTTAATAATGTAATTAATGGCGTTCTTAATTATACAGGATTCGATTCTGCGACGCTAACTGCACAAAATAGCTTTGATAATGCACTGAATAAAGTCATGTACAAAGACTATGGCTCAGCGAACTGGAATACATGGAGCGTCGCTTTAAGTAGCAAGGAGCAAGTCGAAGCTGCGTACATTTCTTTAGTTGGCCGTTCAGTTGATATGGGTGGGCTTGGCGACTGGACTAATTATCTCGCCACCGGTGGGAATACATATAGTTCATTACTGACAAAATTAATCGCATCTTCCGAGTTTCAAAGCAAGGGATCTAACTTAACTGGTGATGCCTTTATCACACATGTTTATCAAGGAATTTACGGCGTCGCGCCTAGCGCAGCGGTTTTAGCGCAATACAGCGCTCTTGGTACCAATAAGGCAACCATTACTCAGGCAATCATTAACGATTTACGCGGTTCTACGGCTACAGATGCGGCAACTGTAACCAATCAGCATGCTTTTGAATACCAGATTGGTACCGGGCTACTTTATAAAACCAGCGCAGTCCTCAGCGCCAGCGCCGCAGGCGGCAACGCGACAGGGACTGTTAACACTAATGCCAGCCATCAGCTCACCAATGCTGAAACTGCGGTTCTGACTAACGCGCAACTTAATGCTAACGTGGCGAGCACCGTTAACCTCAAATTCGCGGATCATTTGGCTAATCTCACCATTAATGGTTCAAGCGCAGCCACTGTTAACCTGTCCGATAATGGGGTAAACCCTGGAGTGGACATCGTTGTTAACAACGGCAGCGTGATCCTCAATGCCAGTTCCGGCGCTGATGACGTTATTGTAAGCAACCTGGTTAATATGACCACCGCCACGGCTAAGTTTAACCTCGGAACGGGTAACGATACGCTGAAGTGGGCCGGTAACTCTTCTGGCGGGGCAAATACGGTGAGCACATCTGTCACCGCTGATGGTGGAGCTGGGATTGATACCATTTCGGCTAACTTTATTACGAAAAATGTCGTTATGGGTGGGACTATTCTAAACAGAACTGCGGTCATCACTTCTAACTCCGCGCAATTTAGTAACTTCGAAAAGCTGGACCTTGCTGGCTATATAGGGCAAGCAACTGTTAGCGCTAGTTCTACCGCTCAAGCCCATACATTCGATTTTGGTGTATTAACTGGTAATGCATCCACCGAATCAAGCTTGACTACTCTTCCTTCTAACGTTACTCAGGCAGCAACCTCAACCGTCGGTTCACAGGGATTTGTTCTGTCAGGTCTGGCTAATAACGTCCATGTGATAAATGCGGCAGGTGGTAGTGCTGCGCAACTTGAAGTCACAGGTAATGCGACTGCGGCAAGTAGTGTCGATATTACTTTCCGTCCAGGTATCACCGATCATTTCAATGTTAACTTCACCGCAACCAGTAATAGCGATATCAATGCAGGCTCGCTGGCCCTAAACAGCAGTGGTGCCACTGCTTTGACAACCCTGAATGTCGGCTCGGGTGGTACCGGTAGCTTCGCTAACGCCATCACCTTGGCGGGAACCGGTAGTCAGCTACAAACCATCAATGTCACCGGCGATCATTTGCTTAATCTGACGGTAGGCACCGGTTATGGTAACCTGGAGACTATTAATGCTTCTGCAAATACTGCAGGGTTGAATCTGGATGCCAATGTGGGGGGGACCGGTAAAGGTATTCTTTATCAGCTCCTGACTCTTCTTCCTGGCTCCGGTGTGACAACAACCCTTATTACACTTTTGGGATTGGATGGTGGTCACAACTTAACGGTGCAAGGAACTGGCGCTGCGGATACTTTCAAGGTCCTGGGTAACACCGTTGTTTCAGGAGGTAATGGGGCGAATCTCTACCAACTGAAAGCGAGCACTGTCAATTCTGGTGTGACCATTTCGGATTTTAATAGCGGTAAAGATAGTATCTTTGACACGGCCTCAGGTCTGACTATTAACAATGATGTCACACATACCCAAGTAGCAGATTATGGTACACGTACGTCGGATGTTGTTGATGCGTTGCTGGGTACGTTGGTTGGTGGTGTGGTTGGCGGCGTTGTCGGCTTGTTAGGGCAAATCCTTGGTATTGGTGGGAATGGGGATCTTACTGCTAAGGTGGGTGTAGCGTCGGTTATCTGGACTGATAACTCCCACGAGGCTAGTAACTACCTGATTGTTGATAACAACAACAACCATACTCTGGATGCGAACGATACAGTAGTGTATCTCAACGGGCAAACCCATCAGCAGTTGGTTGATACTTTGCACTACGCTTAAGTAGCGTGATGTGATGGATGTTTTATAAAGAAAGGGGGAGGTCGCTCTTCCCCTTTTTATTGTGATCTCTGTCGTATTTTTATTAACATTAATTTTCGTATGGATTAAAAAATATTTTTTGGTAGCTTGATATTTTAGTACTTTCCTATCTATATATTATAAATATCTCCAGCCTGAGTTGTTGGGATCTGATTGCTCTACTGTCGGTAGAGGTGTGGCTGAAGGTACACAAAATTAAGGGAAAAAGCAGTGGAGCACTATTTACCGCGCAATGAAATTGCGGACGTAATACGCACTCGCAGTAAAATATTCTGGACAGTTGGTGTTTTCACCGCATTCATTAATATCTTAATGTTAGTACCTTCGATTTATATGCTCCAGGTTTATGACCGGGTGCTACCCTCTGGTAATGAAATTACTCTGCTGATGCTAACCCTTATCATGCTTGCCATGTTTGGTATGATGGCATTGCTGGAGTACGTCCGTAGCATGGTGGTAATACGGATTGGCGCACAGCTAGATATGCGTTTAAATACACGTATTTATACCGCAGCATACGAAGATAATCTCAAAAACAAATCTGCTGATGCCGGGCAAATGCTTAACGATCTTACTAACATGCGTCAGTTTTTGACCGGCAGCGCGCTTTTTGCTTTTTTTGATGCGCCCTGGTTCCCGATTTATTTGTTGGTCATTTTTCTGTTTAATCCCTGGTTGGGGTTGTTTGCATTAATTGGCTCACTAATACTGATAGCGTTGGCCGTGGTGAATGAAATAGTTTCAAAAGAACCATTGGCTGAAGCGAGTAAGCTTGCGTTGCAATCAGGAAGTCTTGCCAGCACCAACTTGCGTAATGCGGAAGTTATAGAAGCATTAGGAATGTTGCCAAATATCAAGGGACGATGGTTTAGTTTACATCAACGATTTCTGAACAGTCAGCGAGTCGCGAGCGAACGAGCTTCACGTATCAATTCTATTACAAAGTTTGTGCGTCTTTCCTTGCAATCTTTGGTGCTCGGGCTGGGGGGCTGGTTGGCCATTGATGGCCATATTACTCCGGGGATGATGATCGCAGGTTCTATTTTGATGGGAAGAACGCTTGCTCCGATAGAACAAGTGATTAACGTCTGGAAAAGCTGGAGTTCGGCAAAACTATCTTATGGCCGGTTGGTGAAGTTACTCGATAGTAATCCACCCCGTGGCACCGGGATGTCTCTACCGAAGCCTGAAGGAGTACTGAGCGTAGAAAATGTATCTGCGAAACCGCCGGGCGCGCAGGGTGAACCGGTACTACACGCTGTGTCATTTAATTTACAGGCGGGTGATGTGCTTGGCATTATTGGCCCTAGTGCATCCGGAAAATCGACCCTGGCACGATTATTAGTTGGGATTTGGCCGGTAAGTGAAGGAATTGTTCGTTTGGATGGCGCAGATATTTATCAGTGGAATAAAGATGAACTGGGCCCCCATATTGGCTATTTACCACAAGACATTGAATTGTTCGCCGGAACCATAGCGGAGAATATTGCGAGATTTAATGATGTCGATGCTGAGAAAGTGATTGCTGCCGCGAAACTGGCAGGGGTACACGAACTGATTTTACGTTTTCCACATGGCTATGACTCAGTTATTGGCAACGGAGGAAACGGACTTTCCGGAGGTCAAAAACAACGAATTGGTCTTGCAAGGGCCTTATATGGCGATCCCTCGTTGATTGTTCTTGATGAACCTAATTCTAATCTGGATGACGCTGGCGAATTAGCCCTTAATAAGGCTATTGCCTTTCTTAGAGAGCGGAAAAAAACGGTGGTACTGATTACGCATCGAACTAACTTGCTTTCAATGACCAGTAAGTTGTTATTGTTAGTCACTGGTAAGGTTAACGCATTTGGTACCACCCAGCAGGTACTTCAGGCTTTGAATAATGCTCAGAGAACTCAGTCAGCACAGCAACAGGCAATGCATGCAGTTAATAATGAATCGCATGACGGCAACGGGGCACCCCCTAAAACACAAATAAACTAAAAAACGGCTTCTCAAATAATAGCTGCAACTATCTGTTGTTAAAGGGGGGAATATGTCTTCTCACATTAATCAGTCTCTTCGTGGCGATACCTCATCAGATTCTACTGATGAGCGGAAGTATACGCGTTTCGGTTGGTTGGTGATCGCCATTGGTTTATGCGGTTTCCTTTTATGGGCAGCTTTTGCCCCATTGGATAAAGGCGTTGCTTCTCAAGGGTCGGTAACAGTTTCAGGAAACCGTAAAACAATCCAGTCTCCAACTAGCGGTATTATTAGCAATATTGCGGTTAAAGAAGGGGATAAGGTCAAAGCCGGGCAGGTACTGGTTCAAATGAGCCAGGTTCAGGCGCAGGCGCAGGTGGATTCTCTGAAGATTCAATATTATACCACTCTGGCAACGGAAGGGCGTTTGTTGGCCGAAAGAGATAACCTGGATACCATAAAATTCTCTGACGTTTTCAATGCTATCAAAGACAAGCCTCGTGCAGCGGAAATCATTGCCTTGCAGCAACAACTTTTCATTTCGCGCCGACAGGCATTACGTAGTGAAGTTGATGGTTTTAAACAATCTATTGATGGCATCCGTTTCCAGCTTAAGGGATTACAGGATTCCCGGGCGAATAAACAGATCCAGCTAAACAGTATCCGTGAGCAGATGACCAGTATGAAACAGCTCTCTGCTGAAGGGTATTTGCCGAGGAATCGTTATCTGGAGGCTCAACGTCAGTTTGCAGAGATCAGTAGCAGCATTGATGAGACGATTGGCAGGATCGGACAGCTTCAAAAACAACTGCTAGAGTCGCAACAGCGAATAGACCAGCGTTATGCGGATTATCAGCGTGAAGTAAGAACACAGTTAGCGCAAACGCAAATGGATGTAAATGATTATAAAAACAAACTTGATATGGCTAATTTTGAACTAGGGAATACGGAAATTATTTCGCCAGTTGATGGAACAGTTGTTGGGCTGAATATATTTACCCAAGGGGGAGTAGTGGGTGCAGGCGACCATCTTATGGATGTGGTTCCCAGTGAAGCTGCGCTGGTTGTGGATGCTCAATTAAAAGTACAATTAATCGATAAAGTATATACCGGACTTCCCGTTGAGCTTATGTTTACTGCTTTTAACCAGAACAGGACCCCTAAAATACCTGGTACTGTAACGCTCGTTTCTGCAGACCGTTTAATCGATAAAGCAAATGGGGAAGCTTATTATCAGATGCAGGTAACCGTCACTCCGGAAGGCATTAAAATGCTCCAGGGCGAGGAAATAAAACCTGGGATGCCTGTCGAGGTGTTCGTAAGGACGGGGTCACGTTCGTTGTTAAGTTATCTCTTTAAACCTATTATGGATCGTGCGCGTACTTCATTGACCGAGGAATAATCGTGATTTTCATGAAAAGGAAGATGATTAATCTAGCCCTTAGTTCGATAGTGTGGGTGATATCCTCACCGGTGCATGCATTGGGTATTCTGGATGCTTATTCGCTTGCATTGGAAAAAGACCCAACATTTCAGGCGGCGATTAAAGAAAAAGAAGCCGGTGATGAGGCAAGGAATATCGGACGAGCAGGGTTGCTACCAAAAGTCTCTCTCAATTATCAGAATGCACCACGAAATTGGCAAACTCAAAAATATCAGACGAGTGATATTTTTGGCAATGTCAGCGATGTGACTAAACGACAGCAGTACCGCAGTTATGCTGGTTCCGTGACCTTAACGCAACCTCTATTTGATTATGAGGCTTATGCGAAATATAAAACGGGAGTCGCACAAAGTTTGATGGCCGACGAAAAATATCGCAGTAAATATCTCGATCTTGCAGTCCGGGTCATTTCGGCTTATGTCAGTGTTGCATATGCAAAAGATCAAATTGCACTCGCTGAGGCGCAGAAAGCTGCTTATAAAGAACAACTTGCTCTAAATGATCGCCTGATGTCCGCTGGCGAGGGTACTGTAACGGACGTTGCTGAGACTCAAGCAAGGTACAGTTTGGCCGAAGCTCAGGTTATCGAGGCTCGGGATGTCTTAGACTCAGCTCAGCGGGAACTTGAAGTCATCATCGGAATTCCACTTGATCAGTTAGATGCATTGCAGACGTTACGGCAAGGCAAATTTCAGGTCTCGCCGCTACGTTATACAGCATTCGATGATTGGCAAAAATTAGCCATGGAACGAAATCCCCAACTAGCTTCATCACGTCATGGCGTGGATGCAGCGCGTTATGATGTAGAACGCAATCGGGCTGGATTTATGCCTCAGGTACAGCTATACGCATCACATTCGGAAAATGATTCCAGCAGCGACAACACCGTAAATCAAAAATATCGAACAGATAGCGTTGGGGTTCAGGTATCAATGCCAATTTATTCTGGCGGAGGGGTTGCTGCCTCGACAAGGCAGGCCGCGGCACGTTATGGTCAGGCCAAGTATGAACTGGACGCCCAGGTCGGTTCGATAATGAACGATCTGCGTAAACAGTTTAATCAATGTATTAGTAGCCAGGCGAAGCTTAGGGCTTACGAACTGGCTGTAAAGTCTGCAACGACGCAGGTTGAGGCCACGCGGCAAAGTGTGCTTGCAGGGCAAAGGGTTAACGTTGATGTGCTTAATGCGGAGCAGCAGCTTTACGCTGCACAGCGAGATTTAGCAGAGGCCAAATACACGTATATTAAGGCCTGGATTACGTTGCTTGGAGATTCAGGTACGCTGAGCGAAAAAGATATTATGCAAGTCGCGGGGTATTTCCATCGTTCTTGAGTTAAGCTATGAAGTCGGGAACAGAAAGAGTGTAAAATAGTTTGTTTTTTGCATCTCTGAAACCCGTATCGATACTACGCTTCAATCTGTATGCTCACATGAAGGGGACCCTTAAGACCCGTCCCCGTCTTGACTTCACTATTCGCAAAGAGTAAAACGCCAGCAGTATCCATGATTACTGTGGCGATTTGCCATCACCCGTTAACTGTAGAAGTGTTGCTCTATGAAAATTACTATTTCCGGTACAGGCTATGTTGGTTTATCGAATGGTGTTCTGATTGCCCAGAACCATGAAGTGGTTGCTTTGGATATCATTCAGGCCAAAGTAGATTTGCTTAACCAGAAAATTTCACCTATAGCAGATAATGAGATCCAACAATATTTAACGGAAAAAAAGCTTAATTTTCGTGCAACAACAGACAAACTTGATGCGTATCATGACGCTGATTACGTTATTATAGCTACGCCGACAGATTATGATCCCAAGACAAATTACTTCAATACGTCTTCTGTTGAGGCTGTCATCCGTGATGTGACTGCTATCAATCCGAAAGCTGTTATGGTTATAAAATCAACGGTCCCAGTTGGTTTCACTCGTGGCATAAAAGAACGCCTTGGCATTGAAAATATCATTTTCTCGCCGGAGTTTCTCCGCGAGGGGCGTGCTTTGTACGATAATTTATATCCATCACGGATTGTCATTGGTGAGCGTTCTGCTCGTGCTGAGCGATTCGCAGACCTATTGAAAGAAGGTGCGATAAAAAAAGACATTCCGACCCTTTTTACTGATTCAACTGAAGCTGAAGCTATTAAGCTCTTTGCTAATACTTATTTAGCACTACGTGTTGCCTATTTTAATGAGTTAGACAGCTACGCCGAAAGCCAGGGACTAAACAGTAAACAAATTATTGAGGGTGTATGTCTGGATCCGCGAATTGGTAATCATTACAACAATCCCTCTTTTGGCTATGGTGGGTACTGCTTACCGAAAGATACCAAACAGTTGCTGGCGAATTATGAGTCGGTGCCCAATAATATTATTTCGGCAATTGTTGATGCTAATCGCACCCGAAAAGATTTTATTGCAGACTCTATTCTGGCGAAAAACCCGAAAGTTGTTGGTGTGTATCGGTTAATTATGAAGAGCGGCTCTGATAATTTCCGTGCTTCCTCTATTCAAGGTATAATGAAAAGGATAAAAGCGAAAGGTATACCTGTAATTATTTACGAGCCAGTGATGAAGGAAGATGAGTTTTTTAACTCACGCGTTATTCGCGACCTTGATGCTTTCAAGCAGGAATCAGATGTTATTATCTCTAACCGCATGGCAGAAGAATTGGCGGATGTGAAAGATAAAGTATATACGCGTGACCTCTTTGGTAACGATTAACTTTCCATAATGACAGGTAGTTTGCAAAATTACCTGTCTTAATTTTTTATAAAGAAAAAACGCAGCATCATTATGTGCTGAAATAAAATACTAATGCTACCGTGGCATTTGCGAGACTGTCTCTGTCTTCTACATCGAAAGAAACGTCTGTCGAATTAGAAATATATAGCGTCGGGATAATACTAGGCTGATTACACTATTGGCGGTTAATATACCGCAATCTTTTGATTGCGGTAAAATAGAAGATAAGAAACTATCAAATTGCGTAGTAGTCTTTATACCAATCCACGAAGTTCTTCACGCCTTGCTTAACTGTGGTTTGTGGCCGGAAACCAACAAGATCATATAGCGGTTGGGTTTCAGCGCTTGTCTCCAGAACATCGCCTGGTTGCATCGGCATCATGTTTTTCTTAGCTTCCATTCCCAGCGCCTCTTCAAGCGCAGTGATGTAGTCCATCAGTTCTACAGGCGAACTATTACCAATGTTATATACCCGATAGGGGGCGGAACTGGTCGCCGGAGACCCGCCTTCAACCGTCCAGTCTGGATTCGGTTGCGGAACAACATCCTGAACACGAACAACTGCTTCAACTATATCGTCAATATAGGTGAAGTCCCGCTTCATTTTTCCGTAGTTGTAGACGTCTATACATTGCCCTTCGAGCATGGCTTTCGTGAATTTGAATAGTGCCATATCCGGGCGTCCCCAGGGTCCGTAGACGGTAAAAAACCGCAGCCCGGTTGTTGGAATTCCATACAGATGCGCATAAGTATGTGCCATCAATTCGTTGGCTTTTTTGGTTGCCGCGTATAGCGATACAGGATGATCTACCGAATCATCGGTTGAAAACGGCATCTTACGGTTTAAGCCATAGACGGAACTGGATGACGCGTAGACCAGGTGCTCAACTTTAGTATGGCGACAACCCTCAAGGATATTCAGGAAGCCCATCAGGTTAGCGTCAGCGTAAGCGTGTGGGTTTTCCAGCGAGTAACGCACGCCGGCCTGAGCGGCAAGGTTGATTACGCGGTTAAATTTCTCCGTAGCAAAAAGCTGCTCCATGCTGACCCGATCGGCGAGATCAATTTTGTGAAAACTGAACAAAGGTGCTTTCAGAAGATCCAGGCGGGCTTGTTTGAGGCTCACATCGTAGTAGTCATTCATATTGTCGATTCCGACAACCTCATGACCAGCTTCCAGCAGGCGTTTGCATACATGAAAGCCGATGAAGCCAGCAGCACCAGTGACTAAAAATTTCATTTATATCCTCCAGGATCATTATGTCCCACTGCCTATAAGGGCCTATTTTACACAGGGGGGAGGTATCGATCATCTTGTTTACTGATTGGTTCGGAAAGGTTGGAGAGAATAACATTTAAAGCTAAACCTACCGTAGCAAGGACGCCATCTCCAATATGAGAGTGAAAATCACTCGCATTGGTTAGCAAGTGTTTTTAGTTGTAGACAAATGTTTAAACGGCATTGTACTTACCTGGTATATATCTCTTCTTTGCCAGCCAATACTGCTTTTTCGCTTTTAATCTTATAGTCCGGGAGTATACTATGCTGCTGTTTCATTCATATGGTATTAACTTAAGATGCCCACATTGCAACTTTCTGATTTTATTACCATAATAGGCAGGTATGCCACTGACATTAATGACGCTGCTGAATAGGGCAACTTGTATAAAGTTAAGTAACTCAGTTGCCAGGTCCGTTGCCTGAAATGAGACTAACCTGATGGCAAGTTGCCTCTGAAGCGGCGAGAGTGACCGCTCTCGGATTGAGCTCAACTTGAGGCTTGAGACAGAGCAAAATCATGGACTCTTGCGGTAGTAATGCTTTGAGGTTTATGACGATTTATCAAATGCTAAGCTTGTTTTGCGCGCTTTGGTTGCGATAGCCAATGGCGGTAGCGTGTCTCTGATTGATGTGATCGTTGGCTGTTGCGAGTCAACTAGACAAAGCTAATCGTTTGTAGTCGTATAGTCACCCCCGTAACATACTCCAAATGATGGTATAGAGTACGCTATTATATGGAACCGCTTATGGTTGCTAAGAAGGGCTACTCTATACCGTGGATATAGAGGCAACGACTGCTTTTGGCTAATTTATTATAATTATGTTGATATTATAGCTGTGCACAATTTCCTCAAGGTGCCAGAGGAAAGAATGATTGCGTGGTCGATTTCAAAAAAATGAGTGCAAATAATGAAGTTTAAATTAGGATATTTATTTGATCTACTTGTTGTGATAACTAATAAAGATTTAAAAGTTCGCTATAAAAGTAGCATCTTTGGATATTTATGGTCTATCGCAAACCCTTTATTATTTGCGATGATTTACTATTTTATTTTTAAAATGGTAATGAGAGTACAAATTCCAAATTATACCGTTTTCCTGATTACTGGGTTGTTCCCGTGGCAATGGTTCGCAAGTTCGGCAACCAATTCATTGTACTCATTTATTTCTAATGCGCAGATCATTAAAAAAACAGTATTTCCGCGCTCGGTTATTCCTTTGAGTAATGTGATGATGGAAGGGCTGCACTTCTTGTGTACAATTCCTGTAATCGCTGTGTTTCTATATGTTTATGGTATGTCACCGTCGCTGAGTTGGTTCTGGGGCATTCCTCTACTGGCGATCGGACAGATTATTTTTACATTTGGATTTGCTCTAATTTTCTCAACGCTGAATTTGTTTTTCCGTGACCTGGAGCGATTTGTCGCCTTGGGCATTATGTTGATGTTCTACTGTACCCCGATACTCTATAATTCAGATATGATCCCGCAACAATTTACCTGGATCATTGATTATAACCCACTGGCTAGCATGATTATGGCCTGGCGAGATCTGCTTATGAATGGCAACCTGGATTATGTGCATATCACTTATCTATACTCATCAGGCATGGTTGTGTTGCTGCTAGGAGTGTGGGTCTTTAATAAATTAAAATATCGATTTGCAGAGATTTTGTGATGACCGCTGTTATTGAATTTTGCAATGTAACAAAAGAGTATCCTCTATATCATCATATTGGCTCTGGCATTAAAGACTTGTTTTTTCATCCGCGTCGGGCCTTTAATTTGCTAAAAGGCCGTAAGTATCTGGCTATCGAGAATGTGTCATTCACCGTCAATAAGGGTGAATCAGTTGCATTGATTGGCCGCAATGGCGCTGGCAAAAGTACGACCCTTGGTCTCGTTGCTGGTGTGCTAAAGCCAAGTAAGGGCGAGGTAAAAGTTGTCGGCCGCGTGGCTTCGATGTTGGAGCTGGGAGGCGGTTTTCATCCGGAACTTACCGGGCGTGAAAACATCAAACTTAATGCCACCTTACTGGGGTTACGCAGAGCAGAAGTTAATAAACGGCTTGATAAAATTATCGAGTTCTCAGAGCTAGGTGAGTTCATTGATGAGCCTATTCGCGTATACTCCAGTGGCATGCTGGCGAAGCTGGGCTTTTCCGTTATTAGCCAGGTTGATCCAGATGTATTGATTATCGACGAAGTTCTCGCGGTTGGGGATATCGCATTTCAACGGAAATGTATTGAAACAATCAATGAGTTCAGAAAACGTGGGGTAACAATCCTGTTTGTTAGCCACAGCATGAAAGATGTTATGCAGATTTGCGATAAAGTTGTGTGGGTTGAAAATCACCGGTTGAAAGCTATCGGTGAGGCAAGCTCTATTGTTGATGAATATGTAGCCTCAATGGCTTGATGGAAAAACTAATGCAGAAGAATGTACTTATTGTCGGCGCAGGATTTTCAGGCGCGGTTATTGGTCGCTTATTGGCTGAAGCAGGTCATCAGGTGACGATTATTGACAGCCGGCCGCATGTTGCTGGTAACTGCTATAGTGAGCGGGATAGTGAAACCAACGTTATGGTTCATACCTATGGCCCTCATATTTTCCATACTGACAATGCTGAGGTTTGGGAGTACATCAACCAATACACGGAAATGATGCCTTATGTGAACCGGGTGAAGACGACGGTCAATGGGCAAGTATTTTCCTTACCAATTAACTTACACACAATTAATCAGTTCTTCCATACCACGTGCTCCCCAACCGAAGCACGTAAATTAATTGATGAAAAGAGTGATAAAACGATAGAAGAACCTGCAACATTTGAAGAGCAGGCACTGCGTTTTGTCGGCAAAGAACTTTATGAAGCCTTTTTTAAAGGTTACACAATCAAACAGTGGGGGATGTCTCCGTCGGAGCTCCCGGCTTCCATTCTTAAGCGTCTGCCTGTACGATTCAATTACGATGATAACTACTTTAATCATAAATATCAGGGGATGCCAAAAGACGGCTACACGGTAATCGTAGATAAGATATTAGATCATAAAAATATTTCAGTGGCTTTAAACACCCTGTTTGATGAAACCACTCGTAGCGAATATGACCATGTATTTTATAGTGGCGCGCTGGATGGTTTTTATAAATATGATATGGGACGTCTGGGCTATCGCACCCTGGATTTCGATGCTTTCCGAACCGACGGTGATTATCAGGGATGTGCGGTAATGAATTATGGTGAGCAAAAAGTGCCTTATACTCGTATTACTGAGCATAAGTACTTTGCGCCATGGGAAAGCCATGAAAAATCAATCTGCTATCGCGAGTTTAGTCGCTCATGTGAGCCTGAGGATATTCCGTATTACCCAATTCGTCAGGTAGGGGAGATGGCTATGCTGCAAAATTATCTCGATCGCGCCGAAAAAGAAGCAAATATTACCTTTGTTGGTCGTCTGGGTACATACCGCTATCTTGATATGGATGTAACTATTGCTGAAGCTCTGGAAACTGGGCGAACTTATCTTAAGTCATTAGAACAGAATTCTGTGATGCCTGTGTTCACGGTCAAAGTCAGATGAATGTAGCTGCTCTAATCGTCACTTATAATCGGTTAGAAAAGTTAAAAACAACAATAGAGGCAACGCTGGCGTTGCCTTTTCAATATATAGTTGTGGTTAACAATGCATCAACCGACGACACTCAAGCCTATCTTAATTCTGTTTGCGATGAACGAGTTATAGTTTTACATCGGGAGATGAATGATGGCGGGGCTGGCGGTTTTAAATATGGAGCGCAATGGATAACGCAAAATTTGAACACTAATTGGGTTCTATTTTACGATGATGATGCGTATCCGAAGAAAAATTTTGGCGTAGCTTTTCAGTCACTTGATTTATCGAGTGAAAATGTCTATGTCTGCACGGTGGTGGATACATCAGACAAATGCTGCAAGATGAATATACCCTGGAAGAAAATTCCTAATGGTTTTTGGGGAAATATCGCTTACAGAGTTAATCCTGCACGTTTTATTCCTGACGGAAGCCAGCAAGAGACCGTGGTGAGCGTTTCATTTGTAGGAATGTTGATAAGTCAGGAGACACTAAAGAAATCTATATCGTTTATATATGATGAGCTTTTTATCTATTTTGACGATGTTTATTTTGGTCATCATCTGGTCCTGCAACGTACGCCTATTATTTACCTTCCTGAATTATGTATTGTCCATGATATTGATACTACTAATCAATTAATAGCCCCATGGAAACTATATTATTTAAGTAGAAACCTTATCTTGTCCCGTAAAATATTCCAGGACAATTCGCCTTTCACCTTATTTGATGTTTCATTAAGGTTGTTGAAGTATATATTTACAGCACTGAAGCATGAAAAGCGGAAAGAATGTATGATTAATGTCTATAATGGAATCAAGGATGGTTTCTGGAAGCCAAAAGGTAGAGGTGCATAATCCGCTATGAAAAAGAAATTATGCTATTTTGTTAACTCTGCCTGGTATTTTGAACTTCATTGGCTCGAAAGAGGAATTGCTGCATTAAATAATGGATATGATGTCTATGTTATTGCAAATTTTGTAGATGATGCAATTTCAAACAGACTCACCGCATTAGGATTTCACTGCGTTAATAGTCAAATTAATGAGAAAAGCATCAATCCTTTTGCTTTTATCAAAGGCTTTATTAATGCCTCGAGGATATTGAAAGGCATTAATCCTGATATCCTTCATTGCATTACGATTAAACCTGGGATCATAAGTTGTCTGTGGGCCAAATATCACAAAACTAAACTTGTTTATAGTTTTGTAGGGCTAGGGCGAGTGTTTGAGAGTGAGCAACTCATTTTTAAAATATTACGTTGGCTTGTCCTCAGGTTGTATCGATATTTGTTCTCAAATGTTGATTGTAAAATAATATTTGAACATCGAGAAGATAAAAGAAAAATACTTTCTCTGCTGGGAGTCAAAGAAGAGAAAGCAAAGGTCATTGATGGCGCCGGGGTTAATATCAGTTATTTTTCATACCAGCAAGAACCGAAATTGACTCATGGAATAATACTTTTTGCCAGTCGTATGCTACATAGTAAAGGATTACTTGATCTCATTAAGGCAAAAAGGATCCTGAAGTTAGAAGGGATAGATTGTACTATTCAGGTAGCAGGTATCATTGTTGAGAATGATGACGATGGAATTACCTTGGGGCAAATAGAAAAATGGCACGCAGCAGGTGATATCGTCTGGTTAGGTACTCGAGATGATATTAGAGAATTGATTGCTGGGGCAAATATTGTTGCTCTTCCTTCTGTATATCCCGAAGGTGTACCGCGAATTCTGCTTGAGGCTGGTGCTGTGGGTAGAGCTTGTGTTGTCTATGATAATGGTGGGTGCAATTCACTAATTAAAGACGGCTATAATGGTTATATAGTTGAACGCAAAAATGTCAAAGAACTGGCCGCGAGAATTAAAGCATTGATAAATGAAGATGATGACAGACAAAAAATGGGTATCAATGCCAGGGAAAATATTGTCAATCATTATACATCAGAAATTGTTATTGATAAAACATTACAAGTATATGAAGAGCTGTTTCAGCGCTGAAAAATACTCATGCGGTTAGGTTATGAATAATAATATTGCATTACAGTCATCAGTATTCCCTGATATACACCACCGTGAAATTAGCTCTCTGTATTTTTTATCTGATAATGTATCTACATGCTATAGTGATGCAGGGTACGTCAGAGTATCGAGGAATCATGACATTTGCTTTGATACTTTTTATAATTCATTTGATCTCCATAAGTGGTCGAAATACACAACAGTTAAACAGATTGGGTTCAAAGTTGATGTTGTTGGCAGAGGTATCGCCACAATTTTCTTAAAAACGAAAGATATATTAAAGAAAGTATTTCAACGCGAAATTGAAGGGGCATTCACACTAGATAATTTAGAATTAAATGAATGTCGTGACGGTAGGCTTTATTTTTACTGGTCGTCAATTGATGATAGTGAAATCAGGAGTTTTTCTTTTACTACATATGGGGCAGTAGAGGATTTTGGTAAGTTAGCGATTGTCATCACGACTTATAATCGACAGGCAGCATTATTATCGACAATGTCGAGATTTGAGGAAAACTTATTTTCCGATAGTGTCGGTCAGTCAAAATTTCATGTATATGTTATTGATAATGGATGCAATTTAGATTTAGAGCCAAGACCTAATGTTACTTATATAAAAAATAAAAACATGGGGGGGGCCGGTGGTTTCACTCGTGGTTTATTTGAGGTGAAAAAGAACAATAAAGAAACTTATTGTATCTTTATGGATGATGACGCATCCTGTGAAATCGAAAGTATTAATAGAGCATATTGGTTCATGTGTTTTTCAAAAAAAGATGAACAGATGATAGCAGGCAGTATGCTATATGAGGATAAACCTCAAACGGTTTACGAGGCTGGTGCTATTTATCCTTATAAACAGATACGAATGCGGCCTTTAAAAAATGGTGTTGATGTCTCAACACCAAGTGGCCTGGATGTGTTTAATAAAGAGGACGGACAAGCCAATTACGCAGCATGGTGGTTCTGCGCTTTTAAAGTATCAGCGATAAAATACTATGCTTTTCCTTTCTTCGTCCGCGGCGATGACATTTTATTCGGGATAATGCATGCTTACCCGATCGTTACTCTCAATGGCATTGCGTCGTGGCAGATGAATTTTAATCAAAAATATAGCGCATTAGTTGAATATTTGAGCGTTAGAGGTCTGTTGGTTCCTGCATTTGTATACCCGTCATCACAGAAAAGAAGACAGATAGCTTTTTGGATATTAGCAAAAGTACTTTTGCTATGCTTTTCATACCGTTATTCTTCGGCTGAGGCTATCATTGAAGCTTATTCAGATGTTATGCAAGGCCCTGATTTCTGGATTGACGATGCGGATGCGCAAAAAGCGCGTAGACGGATTAGTGAGCTGTCGAAAGATGAATTGCCATGTGAAGTCGAGCAGGGTAACGACGTGAAAAAAACTGACCGTGATAGTCCTGAGTCCAAATGGGCGAAGATAATCAGGCTGTTTCTTCTCAATGGTCATCTGGTTCCTGGGTTTATTACGGCTGGAAATAGGGTACGAATCCCTAACACAGAAATTCATCCGACAAAACAGGTTTTTTTGAATGCTGAAGTTTACTATGAAACTACTGAGGGTAGTTTTATCGTACTGAAGCAGGATAAATTACGCTGTGCTAAGTTGATCATCAAAACATTGTGGGCCATTAGCAAAGGGTTCTTTACCTATAATGCTGTTGCAGAAGTGTATGGAAAGAAGATCTCGTACTTAACGTCTGAGAATTTTTGGAAGAAATATTTTATTTAAATATTGATGGCTTGTTCTTTATTCGTAATGATAATATTGTCATAGTTAAATATTTCTTCTTGCTGATAGGGTTTGGGATATTTATTTATACGGAAGATACTCATTTTGATTTGGCTAGTTTCTACAATCTAGTCTGAAGTTAAATATATTTATACAAGAGACAGTAATGAGCGACATGATAGTTTGTGATACTCGACAATCAAAGGTTATACCAAAATTGTCTATTATAGTACCAGTCTATAATACTTCTGGTTTTGTGGAGAAGACTTTATCTTCATTTGATAAAAATGGTAATGATCAAATAGAACTTATCATTGTAAATGATGGCAGTACTGATAATAGTGTCGAAGTTGTTCAGCAATGGCTTGATACCTATAAAGGTAACGCAATTTTCGTATCACAGGAAAATAAAGGGCTATCAGAGGCCAGAAACACGGCCTTACGCTACGCGAATGGCCAATATATTTCTTTCTGTGATAGTGATGACTGGTTGAACGAAAAAGCTGTTCTTGATTCCCTGGAATTTGCCGAGTCTGACGATCTTGATATTGTATTATATCGTTCATACGTTTACGACAACCAAACAAAAGATTCGTATCCGTTCTATGATGCAGCGACTTGGGATCATATTTTAGGTGGCGAGCTGAAGAAGACAGTAAATGTTGCAGCATATCCGCAAATCCTCAGTCTTGAACCTAATACCAATAACCGTATCCTTAAGAAAGAGTTTTTTGACAAGTATATAACTATCTTCCCGGTAGGGATTCATTTTGAAGACGTTACTCCTCATATTGTAAGTCTGGTTAACGCAACAAAAATTGGCATGATAGATACTGTCGGCTATTTTTATCGAGTTAATCGTGAAGGGAAGATTACGGATCAAAAAAGCGAAAAGCGATTTGATATAATTAAGACCGCGAAAGAGTTATTGCAGAAGCCTGAAGTTAAAGGTCTCAATGCATATCAGCAATATTGTGTAATGTCGCTACTATTTAAAATGATTTTCTGGTGTGGTAGATATACAACTTTGAGTGATCGACGTCGTTACTTCCAGCAAGGTGTGGATCTGTTTTCTGTATCTAATCCGGGCGTGCGTTCGCGCTTGAAAACTTCCTTAGGTTTTGCGGAGCGTAACAGAGAGTTTATTCTCATGTTGGCATTTTTCAATGGCGCAACGGATTTTCTCACAGAGTACAGTACTGGTAAGCAAACGCTATCAACAAAATTTAAACTGTTGAAGGCTATTTCTACTGCAAACATTGATGTCAATAAATTGATCTTCAAAAAAGCTTTGCGTTTTGCAAAAAATAAGTTCGGAAAACGGGTAGTAGGTTAATAAAATGATCAATAGAACACAATTGAATGCATATCTAAATAAACTACCTTCGGCAATTAGCCATGATGAGTTAGCACAACACAAGCATATCATCGAGCGAAGCTTTTTTGGCGTAGATTTGTTTTCTTGCGAAAGTGATGTTTTAGCTTTTGTCGGTACTTATACTGGTCTGGAGCTTCTGGTTGCATTTTATAACAGCAAGCCGCGCGCGATAATTGTTGTTGAATCTAATGCAAGCAAGTTTAAACGTATTCAGGAACTATTAAATAAAAACCCTGAATTGAAAGAACGTGTCTATCTGTTTGATAATTTCTCCAATCCTGAAATTAATGAGTTGATTGGTGAGCGTCACGTTAGCGTTCGTATTTCTCTTCCTGCATTTACCCGGGCAGCTCTGGAGTATGTTACTGCACAGTGGAAACTTGACCATATTTGTGGTGAATTCAATCAGTACGATGTTGATCCGTTAATTGTTTATCGTCAATGCGCGCGCGCTGCGGATACTTTTTACTGGCGCATTCAGGATCAACACCAACCTCTCACGGGTAGTCGCCAGAAGTATGAGTATGAAGTTTCAGTGGTCGTACCCGCATACAATATCAGCGCCTATATCGACCAGTGCATTGAGTCCCTGGCGAATCAGTCTATTGAAAGTATAGAGATTTTAGTCGTCGATGATGGTACACCGGATGATTCCGGTGAGAAAGCTGACGCCTGGGCTGCGAGATACCCAGGTAGAGTGAAAGTTATCCATAAAGCCAATGGTGGGTGCGCGACGGCACGAAATGCCGGCGTTAGCCAGGCCAAAGGGCAATATATTGGTTTTGTTGACGGCGATGATTGGTGCGATCTTCAGATGTATGAAGATTTGTTCCGTGCCGCGGTGATGAAAAATGCTGACATTTCCCAGTGTGGCTATAAAGAAGCTTATGAGACTGGTGAAATAGTTAAATTCCCCCTGGACATTAATCTCAGCCGTCTGGATTTACTACGCGAGCGCCCAACAATGTGGCGTCGTATTTACTCTGCTGACATGCTGAAAAACAAAGGAATTTCTTTCCCTGAGCATATTCGTCGGTTTGATGATTTACCTTTCCAGTTCGAGACTTTTTTAAACGCCAAGATTATTGCTAATATACCTTTTGATTATTACTATTATCGTCAAGGGCGCTTAGGTCAGGATATTTCTGTGCGAGATGACCGACTTTATGTTCATTTCCCTATTTTTGATTGGATCTACAGTCGTAACTCGGATACGTTCAACTATGATGAAGAGCGTAAATTATTTGAGTTAGAACTCGATGTCCACTTCTGGGCCTGGAGTGTCATTGAAGCGAAATTCAAGGATGAATATTTTAAGCAGGTCCTGGCGCAAATTTTTGCATCTAAGAAGATTTTGTCTAAATTTGATATGCTGGTAATAGCCAAAAATAAAGGAAGAGAAAGATTTATGTTTTATTTAAAGCTACTAAAAGCCAAAACATTCTAACTCTTCTACCTTATTAAAAGCCGCGAAAGATTTCTTTCGCGGTTTTTTTTTATAATTGGCTGGCTCTCATATTCAGCTTGTCGCCTACTAAAGATGCAATTTTTGTAGATGGTTTATCAATGAATGTATAGCCAAACCATGATATAAGCACACAAAATAATAAACTGACTAATGTGCTTATTATACTAGCAAATTGGTTAGTAATACCTGCATCATGTAAATAAACAAATAATGCCGTTCCAATACTCATGATAATAGGGATATGAAATACATATAAGGAAAATGAGATCTTACCCAGAAAAGTAAATACAGGTCTGGACAGACAATTTGAAAGTTTTGATGATGTATTAGCTATTAATAATAAAACTACTGCTGCGATTGAGTGACACAACGTGGCCAAACCTTCTTTACTAAAACTTGTGAGTTCATTTAAGAAGTTAATTTCAATTGTCCACGGATTTTCTGTTGCAAGAACAACTGTTAATATACTGGCTGGAAGAATAAACTTAGGTTCAAGTTTTATGTTATATACCAAAATAGTACCGCCAATAATAAATAGTATCAAATAGCAGCCAAGTGTCGGTTCAATCAGATAGATAAGTATTGCTGATATTATGATGTGGGCACCGTTTTTTTTGACAAAAAATAATGCGGCATAGAGATACAGAAAAAGTGACCCCATTAACTCTATTTTAATCGTCCAGAGTGGGCCATTATAGGAGGTATCGCCTATATAAGCAGAATACAGACCATTGTATATGGCTCCAGTTAGTGTGAGTTCTGATTGATAGTTAGATTTTAACCACTCGTGCCCACCTACGATCGCCGCCATTTCGGCATTATGGAAGCCTATCGTATTTTGTAAAACAACAGCCAGAATGACTGAAGCGAGTACCAGTGGGGTAAGTCTAAAGTATCTTTTTATAAAGCTTTCTTTAAGATAAGAAAGGTCGTTTTGCCGCTTATAAAAGCCAATGAGCAACACATAACCACTCATTACGAAAAATAGACAAACTGAGAAGTTCCCATCCAAAATCCTTCGATATATCTGCCACCATACTGAGTTTTGCGAATATAATCCATTTGGCGATACCAGCACCCCCATAAATACATCCATATGGTAAAGCACGACGACAAGCGACGCGACTCCGCGGAGTCCGTCGAGATGTTTATAATGTTGCAAGTGAGACCCCGTAGCCTGTTTGGCTTTATTTTTGTTGTGTTCCATAACCAACGCGTCAAGAAGCAGAACCTGACGGTATTTGTTTATATTACCACACTGATGTTAACTGGTAGTTATTTTTTTGTTGTTGTGATCGGTCTCACGATAGTTGATTTAACATTAAATTTGCTTAAGTATGTGAAATTAAGCCCGGAGTGCAGCACCCATCATGCCGAATAAATTATTTTTAAACGCTTTCATTATCCAGGATCAATGGAGTGATATTTGTCAGTGAGGTTCAGTGTGTTAAAATAGCAACATTACAATGCACAATAATAAGTTGCTTTATTTCGGAGTTTGCATGAGCGTTTTTTTTAGATGTTTAGAGTATTTAAAAACCAGACGTTTTTTATATTTTATACTGTTTTTTCTGTCCCTTGTGTTGTGTTGGTTTGAACCTACAAATATATTTTTTACCACTTTCTTCTCTGTTTTTATTTTCTTGCGTTTGATTTTTTGTATTCGTAATAAAATAATCAGAAACAGTCTGGTGGTTTTTGTTTCATTGATCACGTTTTTGACTTACTTTATCTATCAGAAATATGGTGGACTCTCAACCAGTATGGTCATGTCAACCTTCGGGGTTGGCCTTTCCGTTTCATTAGGTACCGTACAAACCTTTGGTCTAAAATTTCTGGTAGGTTTTCTTTTCATACTTTTTGCACTTTCGTTGTTATCGATTAAAATACCAAAAGCACGCTATTCTGTTAAAGAACGTGTTATTTTGACTATTAGTCTTATCCTTATTCTTTCAAAGCCTGTGATAGATGGTGTTAGTTTTTGGGGGACTAAATTCTTTATCAATAATATCGAATATTCACCAACTTTTATTTCGCAGCCATACATCGATCAGTACAAGATTTTTTTTGGACCTCTTGTTTCCTCAGTGTCGATTATCGCTGAAAATATAGTTGATGATGTTAAATACAAAAAGATAGAGCATAAAGAATATCCTGATTATATTAAAAAAGAGACTGAAGGTAGCCAGAACATTATATATGTGATTGGCGAATCATCTAACCCTGGCCGCTATGGTATTTACGGCTATGGAAAAGATACTACGCCAAACTTATCGCAGATGGATAGAGATGGACAAATATGTGTCGTTAATAACGTTCACTCTCCGGCTGCGCAAACACGACTTGCTGTACCGATGCTGGTTTCTTTTGAAACGCCCTTGCAGCGTGGCAACTTGTTTAAATTTAAGAATCTTATCGAGATGGCACAATTGCAGGGCTACCATACGTACTGGTTCGACTCTCAGATGCAAAACAACATGTGGAACAAGCCTTTCGGTTATCTGGCAAAATATGCTGAAGTACTGCAAACTCCGGAAGATAATAATACCCGTTTCCCAGTTAACGAGGGGCAGGACGAAAAGTTATTACCGGCAATCAAGCATTATTTTAAGCAATCGCAAGAGAGAAATTTTTACGTCATTCATCTGATGGGTAACCATTTGCCTTATTCTGACCGTAGAGGGGAAGCGGACAACCCGATGGTTGATGATTATGATGCGTCTATTTATAACGTCGATGATACCTTAAAGAGTATTTTTACCCTTGCTGATACCTATCTTAAAGATTACAAGTTGGTTTATGTATCAGACCATGGGGAAGTTGTGGGGCAGGGACATGGTTTTCCATCCAGTGATAATGAAATGTATAAAATTCCATTGCTGATGAATGATGCGTCCTGGTGTGCGAAGGCTGAACAATTGCGCAACAACAACCACTACTTCTCATCTGATTTAACCAAATTCCTGGTGTTAGAAATGATGGGTTATGCTGTTTCTGATGAGCATATGAAAGACGCGGTAAAAAATTCTGATTTCGTGCTGAATGAAAAAGAAGACGCTATTCGTTTCTCTGAATTAAGGGATGTGCCCTTACCGCAACATCCTTAATCGGCGGTTAATACATAGACTCTGGTTTAAAGGATGATCATATTAAACCAGAGTCCCTTCAATGCATGTTTCGATTTACTTATGTCTGGACTTAAGATTATCGATAATATCCCCTAAATCCAGCCCCTGGTCCTGAAGTAGCACCAGCAGGTGATACATCAGGTCTGACGCTTCATTCTTCAGTTCAAACTTGTCATTTACCGTCGCGGCCAGGGCGGTCTCTACGCCTTCTTCCCCAACTTTTTGCGCAATACGTTTGGTGCCGCTGGCATACAGTTTCGCAGTGTATGAGCTCTCCGGGTCTGCATGTTTGCGCTCGGCCAGCAGTTGTTCCAGTTGATAGAGGAACAGCCATTGGTGTCCGGTTTCCCCAAAGCAGCTTGAAGTTCCTTTGTGGCAGGTCGGGCCTATCGGGTTGACCAACACTAACAAGGTATCGTTATCGCAATCCGGGGTAATGCTGACCACATTAAGAAAGTTGCCGGAGGTTTCACCCTTTGTCCACAGGCGCTGTTTGGTGCGCGAGTAGAAGGTTACTTTGCCGCTTTCTTGCGTTTTCGCCAGCGCGTCCTCATTCATATATCCTAGCATTAACACTTCGCCAGATTCAGCGTGCTGTATGATGGCCGGCATCATGCCGTCGGTTTTTTGCCAATCCAGCTGTTCACTCAACATACCCTGATCTCCACGCCCTGGGCTGACAGGAACGTTTTTAATTCGCCAATATTAATAATTTGTTTATGGAACACGGAAGCGGCGAGGGCGCCATCGACGTTGGCGTCGCGGAATGCCTCAAGGAAGTGCTCCATGGTACCGGCGCCGCCGGAGGCAATCAGCGGAACGTTACACACTTCACGGACCTTTCTGAGCTGATCCAGATCGTAACCGTTGCGCACGCCGTCCTGGTTCATCATGTTGAGGACAATTTCTCCCGCTCCGCGCTTTTGTACTTCCTGTACCCAATCCAGCGTCTCCCATTGAGTGACGCGAGTTCGGCTCTCATCGCCGGTGTACTGATTAACGTGATATTTTCCGGTCTGTTCATCAAACCAGGTATCAATCCCTACCACGATGCACTGCACGCCAAAGCGATCGGCGAGACGGGTGATTAACGTTGGATCCGCAAGCGCAGGCGAGTTAATTGAAATTTTGTCGGCGCCGAAGGAGAGGATCTGCGCCGCGTCTTCCAGCGACTTAATTCCACCGGCTACGCAGAACGGAATATCAATCACTTCCGCTACGCGCGATACCCAACTTTTATCGACTACCCGGCCATCGCTGGAGGCGGTAATATCGTAGAACACCAGTTCATCCGCGCCTTCATCGGCATAGCGTTTTGCCAGCGGAACGATATCACCGATAATTTCGTGGTTGCGAAACTGCACGCCTTTTACTACCTGACCGTCGCGGACGTCCAGGCAGGGGATTATCCGTTTTGCCAGCATTGAATGGCCTCCGTTACGTTGAATTTACCTTCCAGTAGCGCGCGGCCGACGATCACCCCGCGAACGCCGGTTCCGCGCAGCGCGGCGATATCGCTGAGACCGCCGATCCCGCCGGAAGACTGGAACGCCACCTGCGGATAACGCGCGCAGACCTCTTCATATAGAGAGACGTTGGAACCCGCCAGAGTACCGTCACGGGAGATATCGGTACACAGCACATGTTGCAAGCCGACCGGCAGATAGCTTTCCACCAGCTCTTCCAGAGTGACGCCAGAGTTTTCCTGCCAGCCGCTCACCGCCACCTGTTTATGACCCTCGGCATCAATGCGTACATCCAGCGCCAGCACCAGATGCTCGGGGCCAAAGCGTTTAAACCAGCCTTTGACCTCCTCCGGCGATTTCACTGCCGTTGAACCGACCACCACGCGCGCCACGCCGGCATCAAGCAGTGCGGCAACGTCTTCTTGCGTACGTACGCCGCCGCCGACCTGCACAGGTACCGTAATGCCGGCAACCAGGGTCTTAAGCAGCGGAATCTGGCGTTTTGCCGGATCTTTCGCCCCGGTCAGATCAACCAGATGCAATACTTCCGCGCCCTGATCCGCATAGGATTGCAGGCGCGGTAACGGATCGTTGCCATAGTCGCGCTGCTGGCCATAGTCGCCCTGATGCAGGCGCACCACGGTACCGTCAATTAAATCTAAAGCTGGAATGATCATTACATCTCCAGGAAATTTTTCAGCAGCTGCGCACCGGCGCTACCTGAGCGCTCAGGGTGGAACTGTACGCCAAAGAAGTTATCTTTCTGTACCGCCGCGGTGAAGGCCTCGCCGTAGTTGCATTGGGCGATAGTGTACGGATTGACCTGCATGGCGTAGCTATGGACGAAATAGAAATAAGCGCCTTCTTCAATGCCGCGGAACAGGCGATCGCCGGCTTTGGCATAGACCCGGTTCCATCCCATATGCGGCAGCGGCAGTCCGTGGTCGGTCATTTTCGGCACTTCTTCATCAATAATGCCCAGTAGCTCAACACCGTTATTCTCTTCGCTGCGCGCACCGAGTAACTGCATGCCGAGACAAATCCCCAGCACCGGCTGGGTACAGGCTTTAATCAAGTCAATGAGCTCGCGTTCGCGCAGCTGATCCATCGCAGCCTGCGCGGTGCCGACGCCGGGCAGAAAAAGTTTATCGGCACGCAGAACAACATCCGGCTCGCGGCTGACCACTGGCTCATAGCCATGGCGGCTCACTGCAGATTTCACCGAGTTGAGGTTGGCGCACCCGGTATCGAGGATCACCACGTTCATCACAATACCCCTTTTGAAGATGGCAACGTGTCGCCCTGGACCCGAATGGCCTGGCGCAGCGTACGGCCAAAGGCCTTGAACAGGCTCTCGACGCGGTGGTGATCGTTCTTACCTTTGGTTTTCAGGTGCAGCGTCACCGCCATGGTATAGGAGAGCGAGCGGAAGAAGTGTTCGACCATCTCGGTGCTCAGGTCGCCGACGCGCTGATAGGTGAAGTCAGCTTTATATTCGAGGTGTGGGCGACCTGAGATATCCAGCGCACAGCGCGCCAGGCATTCATCCATCGGCAACACGAAGCCAAAGCGGTTAATGCCGCGCTTATCGCCCAGCGCCAGCTTCAGCGCTTCGCCTAACGCCAGGCCGGTATCTTCTACGGTGTGGTGATCGTCGATGTAAAGATCGCCGCCGACGTTAATCTCCAGGCGAAAGCCGCCGTGGGTGGCAATCTGATCGAGCATGTGGTCGAAGAAACCCACGCCGGTGTGGATCTTGCTGCCGCCTTCACGATCCAGCCAGACTTTAACGTCAACCTGGGTCTCTTTGGTGATGCGCTCAACGTGAGCGTAGCGGTCGCGACGGGTCAGCTGTTCGCAGATGGTCGGCCAGTTCAGCGTTTCACTGTTATAGCGCAGGCCGATGATGCCCATGTTATCCGCTAACTCTATATCGGTGGCGCGGTCGCCGATGACGTAACTGTGGGCTTTATCCATTACGCCCTCTTCCAGCCACGGCAATACCAGTTGGGTCTTCGGCTTGCGGCAGTCGCAGTTATCACCAGGCATGTGCGGGCAAATCAGGACGGATTCAAAGTTAACGCCCTGCGAGGAGAAGACCTGCATCATCAGGTTGTGCGGGCCGTCGAATTCCTCCTGCGGCAGGCTATCGGTACCAAGGCCATCCTGGTTGGTGATCATCACCAGCTTATAGCCTTCCTGCTGTAGCTTAAGCAGCGCCGGGATCACCTGCGGTTCGAAGGCCAGTTTTTCAAACCGGTCTACCTGAAAATCAACCGGCGGTTCAGAGATAAGCGTACCGTCACGGTCAATAAAGAGAAACTTCTGGGTCATACATTCTCCGCAGTCAAAGCGTCAATCACGCGCTGGCTCTCTGCACGGGTACCGATAGTGATACGCAAACAGCCGCTTAATGAGGGTTGTTTATTTTGGTCACGTAAGATAATGCCCTGATCCCACAAAGATTTAAACACCGCGCTGGAGGCGGTTATCCGCGCCAGCAGGTAGTTGGTCTCGGAATCGAAAACCTGCTCGACGCAGGCGATCTCGCGCAGCGCATTGACCAGGTATGCGCGTTCATCAATGATCTGCGCCACGCGCGCGCGCATAGCGGCAATGCCTGCCGGGCTTAATGCCTGGGCGGCGATATCGGCGACCGGCGTCGAGAGCGGATAAGGCGCGATGACTTTCAGCAGTACATTAATCACCTCTGCGTTAGCCAGCGTAAAACCGCAGCGCAGCCCGGCCAGCGCAAAGGCTTTCGATAAAGTGCGCAGGATAGCCAGGTGCGGGTACTCGCTCAGCCAGTTCGCCAGAGATGCCTGGGGGCAGAACTCAATATAGGCTTCATCCGCTACCACGATTGCTTTACCGCGCGTCATTTCCAGCAGGGCGCGGAAATCTTGCGGATTGATTATCTGCCCGGTCGGATTATTGGGGCTGCAGACAAACACCACTTTCACGCCGGTGAGATTCGCTTCGATACCCGGCAAATCGAGCTGCCAGTCGGCGAGCGTCGGCACCGTACGGCACTCAACGCCGATGGTTTCGGCGCTGACGCTGTACATGCCGTAGGTTGGCGGGCAATAAAGGACAGCGTCCTCGCCCGGTTCGCAAAAGGCGCGGATCAGCAACTCGATGCCTTCGTCAGCACCGCGGCTCACCAGTACCTGTTCTGGTTTTACGCCGGCATATTGCGCGTAGTTTTCGATAACCGCCTTCGGCTGTGGTTCTGGATAGCGGTTTAATGTCTGTTCGGTCAACTGGAATTCCACGGCGGTGGGGAATTCGTTGGCGTTCAGCCACACGTCGCCTTTCCCCCCAAGACGGCGGGCGGATTGATACGGTGTCAGCGCGCGGATATTGGCGCGGGCTAAGTCTTCAATGCTCATGCTTGCTCCTTAAGGGCGGCTACGCGCAGCGTTACGGCGTTTTTGTGGGCGGTCAGCAGTTCGGCTGCGGCCAGGATCTCGATAGTCGGGGCGAGGGCGGCGAAGCCTTCACGCGTCAACTCCTGTACGGTCATGCGCTTTTGAAAATCCGCCAGACCGAGGCTGGAACAGGTCGCGGTGTAGCCGTAGGTCGGCAGCACGTGGTTGGTGCCGGAGGCGTAATCACCTGCCGATTCTGGCGACCAGTCACCGAGGAATACCGAACCGGCGCTGGTGATACCGTCAACTAGTTCACGGGCGTTACGGGTCTGGATAATCAGGTGCTCCGGTCCGTACTGATTTGAGATCTCTACACATTGGGCGAGATCGCGGGCGACAATAATACGGCTGGCGGAAAGCGCTTCACGCGCGGTTTCGGCACGCGGCAGGGCCGCTAGCTGACGTTCAACCGCTGCGGCGACCCGGGAGCCCATGTCGGCGTCCGGGGTCAGCAAGATAACCTGGGAATCCGGGCCATGTTCCGCCTGGGAGAGTAAATCGGAGGCGACGAAATCCGGCGTCGCGCCGCTGTCGGCAATCACCAGAACTTCCGACGGGCCAGCGGGCATATCGATAGCCGCGCCGTCAAGGCGCTGGCTGACCTGGCGTTTGGCCTCGGTGACGAAGGCGTTGCCAGGGCCAAAGATTTTAGCGACTTTCGCCACCGATTCCGTGCCGAAGGCCATTGCCGCGATAGCCTGCGCGCCGCCGACGTTAAAGATATTACGCACGCCGCAAAGCTGCGCCGCATAAAGGATTTCATCGGCAATCGGCGGCGGCGAGCAAAGTACCACTTCCTGACAGCCGGCAATGCGCGCCGGTGTGGCGAGCATCAGCACCGTTGAAAACAGCGGCGCCGAACCGCCCGGAATATATAAGCCGACGGAGGCGATAGGGCGGGTAAGCTGCTGGCAGCGAACGCCGGGTTGGGTTTCAACATCGACAACCTGCAACTGCTGCGCGTTGTGAAAGGTCTCGATATTATTGACCGCCACCGCCATCGCTTGTTTGAGCTCGTCGCTGAGGCGCGCGCCGGCGGCAGCAATCTCTTCGTCAGACACTTTGAGCGCTGTGACGGTGGTTTTATCGAATTTGGCGCTATATTCGCGTAAGGCGGCATCGCCATTCTCTTTTACGTTAGCGAGGATCCCGGCTACCGTTTTGCTGATACTCTCAGAAGCTGAAATCGCCGGGCGCATTAATAGTTGTTGCTGTTGTGCGGCGCTGCAGCTATTCCAGTCGATAATGGTATTGAAGCTCATGGTCATTTCCCCTGTTTGTCCCGTAAACGAATTGCTGGATTACTCCATCATTTTCTCTATCGGTAGCACCAGGATGGAGCTGGCGCCCAGCGCTTTCAGTTTTTCCATGGTTTCCCAGAACAGGGTTTCGCTGCTGACCATGTGCATCGCTACCCGCTGTTTGTCGCCTGCCAGCGGTAGAATAGTTGGCCGCTCTGCGCCCGGCAGCAGCGCCACCACTTCTTCCAGCCGTTCGGTCGGCGCGTGCATCATGATGTATTTCGATTCGCGGGCCTGGATAACCCCCTGAATACGGGTCAGCAGACGGTCGATCAGCTGCTGTTTCGCATCGTCCATCTCACCGTCGCGCTGGATCAGGCAGGCTTTGGAACGATAAATCACTTCAACTTCGCGCAGGCCGTTGGCTTCGAGGGTTGCGCCGGTAGAAACGAGATCGCAGATGGCATCGGCAAGGCCTGCGCGCGGAGCGACTTCGACGGAGCCGTTCAGCAGACAGGATTTAAAGGAGATACCTTTCTGATCGAGATAGCGCTTTAACAGGTGCGGGTAAGAGGTGGCGATGCGTTTACCGTCCAGCGCCGCCGGGCCATTCCAGTTTTCATCCACCGGTGTCGCCAGCGACAGGCGGCATCCGCCAAAATCGAGACGGCGCAGGGTGAAATAGCGCGGGTCTTCGCCCTGCGCGCGGCGGCTCAGCAGCTCTTCTTCCAGCACGTTCTCGCCGATAATGCCAAGGTCGACAACGCCGTCCATCACCAGCCCCGGAATATCGTCATCGCGAACGCGCAGAATGTCGATCGGCATGTTTTCCGCAAGGGCGATCAGACGCTGGGTGTGCAGGTTGACTTTAATGCCGCAACGGCCGAGCAGTTCGCGTGAATCTTCACTCAAACGGCCTGATTTCTGAATAGCTATGCGTAAACGGGTGTTGTCTAACATTGTTGTTTTCCTCTGAATACCTGTCTGAATCTGTCCGAATTCGGTCCAAAAAAAAGCCCCCGGAAGTGAATCTTCCGGGGGCTCTCTTTGCGTTCATGCACCACTGGAAGATCCAAACGTCTTCCAGCACACATCGCCTGAAAGACTAGTCAGGATGATGGTGATGATGGTGGTTTTTAAATTGAACGCTGTTCATAAAATTCTCTTTGAATGACTATGCATTTGATGTCTTTTAACCTAAACCAGTTCCGGCGCATAAAGCAAGCCCTTTTTTCCATCATTAATTCATTTCATATTCGTCGAACAAATTGTCAGGTCTCGCAGGCTGGCGTAGCCTAGTATCAGCACAGCGAATGAGTCAGGAGCCAGGGTATGAAAAAGGTCGCGATTGTCGGATTAGGGTGGCTGGGCATGCCGCTTGCGTTGTCATTGCGCGCGCGTGGTTGGCATGTCACCGGCAGTAAAACGACGCAGGATGGCGTAGAGGCGGCGCGGATGTGCGGTATTGAAGGATATCCGCTGCGTCTTGACCCCCAGCTGATCTGTGATGCTGAGGATCTGGACGCGATGATGAACGTCGATGCGCTGGTCATCACGTTACCAGCGCGGCGCACGGGCCCCGGGGAAGATTTTTATCTACAGGCGGTGCAGGAGATTGTCGATACCGCGCTCTCGCGGCATATTCCACGCATTATTTTTACCAGTTCGACCTCGGTTTATGGCAATACTGAAGGGACGATGAAGGAAAATTCGCCGCGCGATCCGCAAACCGCCAGCGGCAGGGTTCTGAAAGAGCTGGAGGACTGGCTGCATGCGTTGCCGGGTACCTCGGTGGATATTCTGCGTCTCGCCGGGCTGGTGGGGCCTTCTCGCCACCCGGGGCGTTTCTTTGCCGGTAAATCGGCTCCGGATGGGCAGCACGGGGTCAATCTGGTGCATCTGCAGGATGTTATTGCCGCGATTGAGTTATTGCTTCAGGCTCCGAAAGGCGGACACATCTATAATATATGTGCGCCAATGCATCCGGCGCGAGGTGTCTTTTATCCGCAGATGGCCCGTGAACTTGGGCTGCCGTTACCGGTATTTACCGATAACCCGGAAGGCGGTAAAGGTAAAATCATTGATGGCAACCGGATCTGCTATGAGCTTGGCTTTGAATACCAGTACCCCGATCCGCTGGTGATGCCGATGGAGTAACCACCAGCAGGCATTCGCGTACCGTAAGGGGGGGGCGATGAAACCACTGCTGGATGTCCTCGTTATTCTTGATGCCTTAGAAAAAGAGGGGAGCTTTGCCGCGGCCTCGGCAAAGCTCTATAAAACCCCCTCGGCGCTGGGCTACACCATCCATAAACTAGAAAGCGATCTAAATATCCAACTGCTGGATCGTAGCGGCCATCGGGCGCGCTTTACTTGCACCGGGCAGATGCTGTTGGAAAAGGGGCGTGAGCTACTTCATACCGCTCGTGAACTTGAGCTGCAGGCTATCAGGTTACATCAGGGCTGGGAAAATACCCTGACCATCAGCGTCGATATGACTTTTCCTTTCTCTCTTTTAACTTCACTCATGGAACAGTTTTATCAACAGCACAACGTGACCCGTTTGCAATTCACCAATGCTGGAGGTTGGGATGCTCTGGTGGCAGGCGAGGCCGACATGGTGCTGGGCGCGCTTAACGAGCCGCCAACGCTGGTGGGTTATGGTTTTAGTCTGCTTGGCGAGCTGGATCTGTGTTTTGTGGTCGCGATTAATCATCCGCTGGCGCAGGCTAAGGAACCGCTGAATTTGCGGGTGTTACAGCGATATCGGGCGATTATCTGCGATGCCGGTTTGCTGCAAAGCGAAAAGCAGGAGAGTGTGACGGTTTTTGATATGAACGGCCTGTTGGAGCTGGTATGCGCCGGGCTGGGCTGGGCCTACTTGCCGCGTTATCTGGCTAAGGCCTGGCTGCAGAAGGGCAAATTGGTCGAGAAACGCATTACCACACCCGCGCGGCTGCATCGGGCATGGATTGGCTGGAATGAAGACGTTTTTGGCCTTGCCGCGCAATGGTGGTTACAAGCGATATTAGCAAATAGTGCTATTCGTCAGATCTACAATACTAAAATAGTATGAATATTAGGCGGTTAGAATTCTTAGCCTATTAATAAACCTTACAACATCTTGTCATTAAGCCAGAAGTTGTTGCAAAATACGCAGCCTGAAAACCAGAGACTAGCCGACGCTTTTTTTAAAGTGTCGGTTATTTTTTTGGTCGAAAGACACATCATTCAATACCAAGAGGCCGGGCTTCGTACCGGATAGATATTTACTAAAAACCGACAGTCGTTGTCGCTGAGGAATAGAAAGAAATGGGGCAATTTTTTGCTTACGCGCTGGCCTTCGCCGTAAAAGGGGATAACTATGTCGCATAACGCTACTCCAAATACCTCTCGCGTGGAATTACGTAAAACCCTTACGTTAGTTCCGGTTGTAATGATGGGCCTGGCCTATATGCAGCCGATGACGCTGTTCGATACGTTCGGTATCGTCTCTGGTATGACCGACGGCCACGTGCCGACGGCCTACGCCTTTGCGTTAATCGCTATTCTTTTTACTGCGCTGAGCTATGGGAAGCTGGTACGCCGCTATCCTTCCGCGGGTTCAGCGTATACCTACGCCCAGAAATCCATTAGCCCGACCGTTGGCTTCATGGTGGGTTGGTCCTCTCTGCTCGACTACCTGTTCGCGCCGATGATCAATATCCTGCTGGCGAAAATCTACTTTGAAGCGCTGGTGCCTTCGATTCCGTCGTGGGTGTTTGTTATCGCGCTGGTCGCGTTTATGACCGCCTTTAACCTGCGCAGCATCAAGTCCGTCGCCAACTTCAATACCGTTATCGTGGTGTTGCAGGTGGTACTGATTGCCGTGATCCTCGGCATGGTGGTGTATGGCGTATTTGAAGGCGAGGGCGCCGGTACGCTGGCCAGCAGCCGTCCGTTCTGGTCCGGCGATGCGCACGTTATCCCGATGATTACCGGGGCGACGATACTCTGCTTCTCATTTACCGGCTTTGACGGCATCAGCAATCTGTCTGAAGAGACCAAAGATGCAGAACGCGTTATTCCGCGCGCTATCTTCCTGACTGCGCTGATTGGCGGCCTGATCTTCATTTTTGCTACCTACTTCCTGCAGCTGTACTTCCCGGATATCTCGCGCTTTAAGGATCCGGATGCCTCACAGCCTGAAATCATGCTGTATGTGGCAGGTAAAGCCTTCCAGGTGGGCGCGCTGATCTTCTCTACCATCACCGTGCTGGCTTCCGGTATGGCGGCGCACGCTGGCGTTGCGCGCCTGATGTACGTAATGGGTCGCGATGGCGTATTCCCGAAAAGCTTCTTCGGCTACGTGCATCCGACCTGGCGCACCCCGGCGATGAACATCATCCTGGTTGGCGCGATCGCGCTGCTGGCGATTAACTTTGACCTGGTAATGGCGACCGCGCTGATTAACTTCGGCGCGCTGGTGGCGTTCACCTTCGTTAACCTGTCGGTTATCTCGCAGTTCTGGATCCGCGAGAAACGCAACAAGACGCTGAAAGACCACTTCCAGTATCTGTTCCTGCCGATGTGCGGCGCTCTGACCGTAGGCGCGCTGTGGGTTAACCTGGAAGAGAGCTCGATGATCCTGGGTCTGATCTGGGCCGGTATCGGTCTGATTTACCTGGCGTGCGTAACCAAAAGCTTCCGCAACCCGGTACCGCAATACGAAGACGTTGCATAATCACGCTTTATGCTAACAAAAGCCGGAGGGAAACCTCCGGCTTTTTTGTTTCTGGCGTCCGCTGAATATCCCCGGTGGCGGCTGTCACCTTGGCGGGGTCAGGGGATGGAGCGCTTACTTCTCCTGTCGCATCACGTTAAGCAGCGTATCCAACAGTCCTGGAAAGCGGGCATCCAAATCGTCGCGGCGGAGCGAAATTAAGTTTTCCCGACCCTGAGGACGTTGCCAGATCACGCCGCTGTCGCGCAGCACCCGCCAGTGGTGAGTCATGGTGGATTTAGCGATATCTTCTTTGCGTAGCGCGTTACAACTCTGCTCGCTGCCGTCGGAGAGCGTGCGAATGATTTCCAGCCGCAAGGGGTTACCGAGGGCAAAAAGGACATTTTCCAGGCGAATTTGTTCACGTTCGGGGTGATTGGCGATCATAATATTCCTGTGTCGGCGGTTGTGCTGTTTACGCGAACAGCAGTCCGTATCGGCGGCTGGCGGCTAATATACCCAAACTCCTTTTCTTGCGCCACGCGCGCCGTCGCAACCTGACCGATAACAGTGATAGAGAAAACAGTTCGAATATACTCGTACAGTTGTACTATTATAGATGCCGTAAACCTAACCGCGGCGGATTTAGCCGCTCATTGACAGTCAAAATGACTAAGGACGCATCATGCCCCGACCCATCCCCCTCGAACGTTATCGCAACATCGGTATCTCCGCGCATATCGATGCCGGTAAAACCACCACCACTGAGCGCATTCTGTTTTACACCGGAATGAGCCATAAGCTGGGTGAAGTACACGATGGCGCGGCAACTACCGACTGGATGGCGCAGGAGCAGGAACGTGGGATTACCATTACTTCCGCAGCGGTAAGCTGTTTCTGGCCCGGGATGGACCGCAGCTTTGAGCCCCATCGTATTAATATCATTGATACTCCGGGGCACGTGGACTTCACTATCGAAGTAGAACGCTCGATGCGCGTGCTGGACGGCGCGGTGATGGTCTATGACTCGGTCGGCGGCGTGCAGCCGCAGTCGGAGACCGTCTGGCGGCAGGCCAACAAGTATCATGTACCGCGACTGGCTTTCGTCAACAAAATGGACCGCCCGGGCGCCGATTTCTTCCGCGTGGTGCAAATGATGATCGACCGCCTGAAGGCCAATCCGGTGCCGATTGTGATCCCCATTGGCGCCGAAGAGCATTTCACCGGCGTCGTTGACCTGATAAAGATGCGGGCCATTCAGTGGGATGATGCAACGCAGGGGATGACGTTCAGTTACGCGCCTGTACCTGATGACCTGCTGGCGACGGCCCGGCAGTGGCGGGAAAAAATGGTCTCGGCCGCGGCGGAAGCCAGTGATGAGCTGATGGATAAATATCTTGAGAGCGGTGAACTGAGCGAAGCGGAAATTGTGGCCGGACTACGTAAACGCACGGTCGGCGGCGAGATCCAGCCGGTGCTCTGCGGTAGCGCTTTTAAAAATAAAGGCGTACAGAGGATGCTCGACGCGGTCGTTGAATTCATGCCGTCGCCGCTGGATATTCCGGCTATTCAGGGTATTGATGACAAGGGGCAACCGGCGGAACGTCACCCGAGCGACGATGAGCCGCTGTCGGCGCTGGCGTTTAAACTCATGACCGATCCCTACGTCGGCCAGTTGACCTTCATTCGCGTCTATTCCGGGACGTTGAAAAAGGGCGATGCGGTTTTTAACCCGGTGAAGGGCAAGAAAGAGCGTATCGGGCGTATCGTGCTGATGCATGCCAACGATCGCCACGAAGTCGACGAGCTGCATGCCGGCGATATTGCCGCCTGTGTTGGTCTAAAAGATGTCACGACGGGCGATACGCTATGCGATCCGGATGCGGTCATCACTCTCGAGCGCATGGAGTTCCCGGAACCGGTCATTTCGCTGGCGATTGAACCGAAGACTAAGGCCGACCAGGAGAAAATGGGTATTGCGCTGCAGCGGTTGGCTTCCGAGGATCCGTCATTCCGCCTGCACACCGATGAAGAGTCCGGACAGACGATTATCTCCGGGATGGGGGAGTTGCATCTGGAGATTATCGTCGACCGTATGAAACGCGAGTTTGGCGTTGAGGCGAATATTGGCCGTCCGCAGGTTACCTATCGGGAAACCATCCGTAAAACGGTGAAGGATGTGGAAGGTAAATTTGTGCGTCAGTCCGGCGGTAAGGGGCAGTATGGGCACGTCGTGCTGACACTGGAGCCATTGGCGGCGGGGAGCGGCTTTGTATTTGAAGATGCCACCAAAGGTGGGGTGGTACCGCGTGAATACATCCCTTCTGTGGAGAAAGGGCTGCGTGAAGCGATGGGCGCCGGCGTGCTGGCGGGCTATCCGGTCGTCGACGTTAAAGCGACTCTGACGTTTGGTTCGTATCATGACGTCGATTCGTCCGAGATGGCTTTCCGTATGGCGGCAATTTTCGGCTTCAAGGAAGGGGCGCGAAAAGCGGACCCGGTGATCCTGGAGCCGGTGATGCACGTCGAGGTGGAGACGCCGGAAGAGTACGCGGGGAATATTATGGGCGATCTCTCTTCCCGTCGCGGGATGGTGCAGGGGATGGAGGAGCGTTTCGGTAGCCAGATTATTCGTGCCGATGTGCCGCTGGCCGAAATGTTCGGTTATTCCACTACGCTGCGATCGATGTCGCAGGGCCGCGCGACCTATAGCATGGAGTTCCATCATTACGCGGAAGCGCCGCGTAACGTGGCCGACGATATAATCGCCAGCCGCGCGAAAAGTTAAGTCAGTATTCCCGGGCTACGGTTACGGCCTGGCCCGGGTTAAACGATTTCCTGCGCATATTGCCACAGCGCTTTCAACAGGGCCTGTTTTTCACTATCGTCAGCGTACTGTTGATACAGCAACTGCAGTTCATCGGCATAGGCCTGCAAAAATTCCGGCGTAAAGACGTTACGGCGGTGCTCTAACCAACGCTGCTGTTCGTTTTCATCAAGCGTACCGGGGAAGTTACGCGCGCGGTAGTTAAACAGCAGGCGTTCAATGCGTTTATCAGCAAAGGTAATATCCAGCGCCGGCAGATTTCGGGGTTCGGTTTCCAGCACAATTTTCATCGCCGCGCGATCGGCATCGCTAAAGAATCCGTTGTAAAGTTGGGCGTCAACATTATCCGATGGCGTGAACGGTTCGGCTTCGGCATACAGCGCGACTACCTTTTCGCGTACCTGCGGATTTGCGCGCAGCAGTTGGGCGTTCTCCAGGCAGCGCTGAATATTAACACCTAAACGGTCGGCATCCTGCGGGCGCAACGTATTGGCCTGCGCCAGCACCGGGCATTTATTTAAATGCACCAGCTTAATTGGCGCTGCCGGTAAATCACCGAGTTCATCTCGTGGAGTATACAGGCGTTCGCGCAGTGTATCGGCATCGAGCTCCAACAACGGCGACATATCCCCCGCCAGATCAACCATAATCACCGCATTGCGGTTATCCGGATGCCAGGCTAGCGGCGCGACCAGGCTGGTGTTGCCGCGGGCGGCGCCGAACATACCGGAAACGTGGACTAGTGGTTTTAACTGCGGCACGTCGATCAACGTCGCCAGCTTGCGTTTATTACGATGACTGTACAGATATTCAAACAGACGCGGCTGATGGGTTTTCACCAGTTTCGCCATCGCGATGGTGGCGTACACATCGGCCATCGCATCGTGGGCATTACTATGCTCAATACCGTTTGCGACGGTCAGATGCTCAAGGCGGAAGCTTGGCAGTCCTTCTTCGTTATCCGGCCAGTTGATACCTTCCGGACGCAGGGCATAGCAGGCGCGCATTACATCCAGCAGATCCCAGCGCGAATTATCATGCTGCCAGCTCCAGGCATAGGGATCGTAAAAGTTGCGATAAAAAATATTGCGACTGACTTCGTCATCAAAGCGGACATTGTTATAGCCGACGATACAGGTTTTGGGCACCGTGAACAGATCGTTGATGCGGCGGGCGAAAGCGGCCTCGTTGTCGCCTTTGGCCAGCGCTTCCTGTGGCGTAATACCGGTAATCATTACCGCCTGCAGCTGCGGCAGATAGTCGTCCGCAGGCTTGCAGTAGAAGACTTCCGGTTCGCCAATGACATTCAGATCGCTATCGGTGCGGATGGCGGCGAACTGCGCCGGTCGGTCGAGCGAAGGGCTGGTTCCGAAGGTTTCGTAGTCGTGGAAGAGGAAGGATTGTTGTTCTCTTTCTATCATAGTTACATAAAATCCATATAGTCTTCCGAAAGAAAAGATCTAAAATTAAATAGATAATATCAATTTAATGATTATAGCATTTTTGACGCGTTTTTAAATGATGTTTTTACATAATACAAGTTCAAAAGGGAGTTTTGGGTAGACTCCCTAATGGCACTTCCTCTAAAATATTAATCTTTTTGTTTTAATAACCACTGACCATTGTTTCCGGGCGAGTAATATTGAGAATGTCCATTTTGAACACTCATTATTTCAGATTTTACACCTAATGGCGCGATTAAGTTCTTAGGAGGACTCCATGAAATAACATCCTCAATAATGCATTGATTGGTAATAAAGGCCGCTTCTCCAGAGAAAGTGAATTTTTTAATTTGCACATTATAGAATTGACCAACAAATCCACTTGCGATGTCTGCATCATTAATAAACCCCCCTTTAAAAATTGCTTGGGAGTTCTGCATTCCTTTAACCTTGCCAAGGAATATACAATCATTAAAAGAAACAGGGATGTTTGCTGAAAGTGAAATTTGTGGTGTTGTATCACTTTGGCTGCCTGTTTCTAATAATTCCATCTCTGGCTGGAATAGGCAGGAACGAAATAGTATATTGCCGGTAATTTTTTTACTTATAGAAACGTTGCTGATTTTACATTTATCAATAAGTATGTCATGAGCATTCTCTGGCATAGTGAGTGATGCCAGATTTGAGTTTTGTAATAATAGATTTCGAGTGATTACAAGCGTTTTACTAATGTTTGAGCAGTCGATTGAAGAATTATCTATTGACTGGATATCCTCAAAGAACCATGATTCGCAGAAAACAGAATTAAATTGAGATCTTATTGCCATTGAGGTTGATAGAACACATCCATTTAAATGAGCAGAATTAAGAATAGTATCAACTAAATTTAAGACAACGGATGATTTATCTGCAACAATTTTCTCTGATTTGCTAAGATCATTGCTTTTTGCGGACGTGTCATGAATAACTTGATTTAGAACGCAATTACTCAATGTTATAGAAACATTGGTATATTTCAAGGAAGATGAAAGGCTTGAGCCATCATCTCTAGTTAAAATCGTAGTTCTCTCTGCATGTAGAGTGTTTAGTGTTGAACGGATCGCGTTTATATATAAACATTTATGAAATGCTCTTTCCGACTGTATCCTATCGATTGAAAGGCAATTTGAGGTATCTCCCCCGCTAATTATTGCTATTTGGTATTTATGGACATTGCCACAAAGCTCGCTTGACAGACTTTTAAAAGAACTATCCCATACTGAAGATAATACTATACCGGAACCATTAAATCCTATGACTCGAATAGAATCGAAGCTTAAAAGTGAGCCTTTTACAAACAATCCATTTAAAGGTATTTTTCGGTCTTCAGCAATAATACACAAAAGGCCATTGACCGTTGTATAATTTGCTCGATCAGTTTTATAATCAGAGTCCGGGTTTCCGATAATTACAGCAAAATTACTATTATTAGTTGCTTGAAAATTATCGGTATTGATAATCAGCCGACCTGACCAGTCTGTGATAATAGATTTGACGCCTGTCAGATCTAAAGTTTTCGATATTTTCCACGGGCCTCCCCTAAGATCAAGATATTTATTGTTTTTAATGCAATCGTTAATCGCAGTAAGAACCGCAGCCGTATCATCTGGCTGACTACTATATTGGGCCTTATAATGTAATGGGGAGGCCGAAAGGACTGCATTATTATCTAAATGAGTGTTATCGTTAGCAATAGCAACTGGAGAAGCTTCTGATTTGTTAAGGGTTGCATCCACGATAAAGGCGGATGGAAGTATATATCTTAGAAAATTCCTTCGCGAAAAAATCATCAGTTTCTCCAGTATTCTTAATTAGAGTTTGCCTGACTAGCCGTTAATGCACTATCGACAGTGGCTTTTTGATCAGCACTCAACTTTGGGTCGCCATAACGATATACAAAGTAGAATCCAAGAAATACCCAAGGATAGAACATATATAACTGCGCGCCAAAAATAAAAGGAATAATAAATAGCATCATAAAGCACATGCCTGGAAGATCTTTTTTGTAAGTCAATAAAATAATAATAATGAAACCCAACACGCCAAATATACCATTTTCAATCATTAAATTGAAAAATCCTCCAAGGCCAGTGAGATCCCATCCAGATACAACGGGGAAACCTTCCCTGTATTCTAAGTTATTTCTTACTAACGAATAACCACCGAGGCCCACGCCAAATATAGGATTGTCTTCGAAAATTTTCGGGCCAATGTGGGATGCAGCAATTCGACCCATAATCAAACTTGGATCACCTGCACGCCCTTTAATTAATGAATATACATTCTGATAATCATCAATATAGTTATATGCAATCTTAAAAATTGCGAATGCCGAAATAGAAATACTCAGTGCTATGAAGAAAGAAAATCTTATGAAGTTCCCTGGTTTAAGGAATCCACTTAAGTATTTGTTTTTCATCATAAAACTAACAAAGAGGAAAATCGCAATTGCACATATTCCTGCTTTCGACTGTGAAAACGCAAGTGCTATTGCAAATGTAAACATCATCAATTTTCTTTTCTTGTAAAGAAACTCAAGAAATATCAGAGACGCTAAATATAAACCATAAGGTCCACCTTCAACATAGAATCCCTTCAATCGATGGATCTGATAATAACTAACAATATGTGTCCCAGCGACTATATCAATCGTTAATAACCCAAGTACAAATAATGTCATATAGAAATTATAAGTAATGAATTTACTAATCAACTCGGGAAGTTCAACTTTATATTTTCGTGCAGCGTTGAGCATTACAATAGCGGTTGAGATACATAGCATAAGTTCAGCGAAACGAACTACTGATATTACATATTTTTGTTTTAGGCCGCCATAATTCCAGAAGAAAACATCTGTAAAAAGCTGTGTAGCTAATGATATCACTAATAGAGAAAAAAAGAACAATACGAAAGGTAATGTCTTTTTGTGTATTTTAGTCATGAAAAATGGGAAAATGATAATCGCCATCAACTCCCATAGCTTCAGTACCCCCACACTCACGTCAGTTAGCTGGCTTCCTAGTGCACAGATGAACATGATAAACGATGCATACTTTACTTTGAGCATCATACTTGCGCGTTCCCTGTAGTCTGTGATTTCATAGTAAAATTCACCTAAAGTAATAGTAGTTACAAGATAACCATATGATTTCTAAGCAATAAGTTAAGCTGTATGAATTCACAGCTAAAGAGGCATATGGCTATACTCAGTATCTCAAGAGTAAGCGCATTTTTCCACTGCAAAAATTTGTTGGGATAAAATTTAGGACAATTTGCTATCAAGATTTTATGAGAGAATTTAGATGTTAATAGTGCCAACTGTTTTTTAGATGAAATTCAATAGTTATACTTATGTTTTAAGTTTTTAAAGCTCTTACTTGTATTATTATATAAAATGAGCGCGATTTTATTTTAAATAATAAACATCGCGCGAAAATTATGTGCTCGAAGTAATTACATTACTTCACTTGTTGTTATTTTTTTGGAATTAATGATTTTTCTTCCAAGCATAATTCCTTTTTTCTCAATGTATTGATAAAGACCTAATGAGATCATGTAAACAATTGGTAATGAAATAACGGCAACAAGTAGACTACGTAATGGGGCGGCCAAATCAACAAATCCATTATACTTGACAAGTATCCCTATAATTGGAATAACAATCATCAAATGCAACAGATATACCGAATATGATACGTCACCGAGGAACTGACTGAAGCGGGCGGAAAGTAACTTTCTGCTAAAGAAGACAATACCTTTTAGTGGCGATTTATCGCTATGAGGCATCAGAAGAATCGACATCCCAAGGATTATCATAACCTCAATGATCATACGGATAGGTGAAGTAAAGTAACCCATCAAAAATGCAGCGAGTGGAGAAAGTAATGCAACCATAACGTAGATCTTACGGTTCTCTGCTACGGCTTTATAGAGCAACATTCCTGATATAAATAAAGGTAGCTTGAATAAAATCATCGAGGGCATCGGGAATGCTGCGAAATATCCAGGGAAAATAAATGCAGCCATTACGCACATTACAATCAATGCCAGGCAAGTCCTAATGAAACCAATCCCCATGACCAGCATCATGATAAACGGGAAAATGGCATAGTATTGCATTTCAAGCCCAATACTCCAGTCAGGAAGGACTGTCCTGAATGAATAATAAGGAAGGAAACCAAAGGTGAATGAGATGTGCGTTAACACGTTCGCCATTGATGAGTCGGTATATCTCGCGGTCTCAGTTTGCGTTTCAGGCCATGCCAACGCGATAGCATCCCGGTAGTGACCAAAGGTTTCACCGAAAATAAATGCCACAATTAGAAGGACATAATAAAGCGGAGCGATTCGGAAAAAGCGCCTTGTCCAAAATGAAATTACCGTTTTAACGGACATCCAGGGTTCGACGTGCTGCCTCTCTATGTAATTCTTGGCCATAAGGTAGCCGGACAGCAAAATGAAAAGATCGACACCAAAATCCGGGTTACTCAGGATAGGGATGTTGCATCGTGTCAAAATACAAATGTGACCGAGCAGGACCCACAAGGAAGCATAGCCTCGCAAGCCATCAAGCTCAGGAGACCAGTTTTTATTTTGATGCATTTTTCCACCATCATTGAGTAATAACATGTAAAAGATCTTCCAATACCTACTATAATATGAAACAAATGTCTAACGCCAGTATGGCTTGTACATGATTTTAGGAGTTCGCTGAGTAATGGTTGTGATCCAAAATTTTAGTAGGTAATGCATCCGTACTTCTTTCCGATTTCTTTCATGAAAGCTTTTTATTCAATAAAAAGACAATAAATTATCCTTATTGATTGAATGGTGATTGTTGGCGCTTTATTGATCTTTTAACAACAATAGAGACTAGCTTCTGTACATGGCGTCTTTGAATAACATGAGATAAAAAGATCATGTCATATTTTCTTGCAATTTAACCCTGATCTCTCAGGCGAACTTCCGTAAAAAGGACGGCGAATCTGTAAATCTTGAGGATATGCCGTTGAAAGGCCGTTTTTTATTTGCTGTAACTTTGCTCGCTTCGAGCGTTTCCTGCGCATTTGCCGCTGCTGATTTGCCCGTCACCGTGACGCCGCCTTCGATCCAGGCCGGTTCCTGGGTGCTGATGGACTACACTACCGGTCAAATCCTGACCGCCGGTAACGAACACCAACAGCGTAACCCCGCCAGCCTGACCAAACTGATGACCGGCTACGTCGTCGACCGCGCCATCGACAGCCATCGTATTACCTTTGATGATATGGTCACCGTCGGCAAAGACGCCTGGGCCAAGGGCAATCCCGTGTTTAACGGTTCTTCGCTGATGTTCCTTAAAGCGGGCGATCGCGTTAGCGTCCGCGATCTTAGCCGCGGACTGATCGTCGATTCCGGTAACGACGCCTGCGTCGCACTCGCTGACTATGTCGCCGGCGGTCAACCGCAGTTCGTCGCGTTGATGAATAGCTACGTTGAAAAATTGCATTTGAAAGACACCCATTTTGAAACCGTCCACGGACTCGACGCGCCTGGCCAGCATAGCTCCGCCTATGATTTAGCGGTGTTGTCGCGGGCGATTATTCACGGCGAGCCGGATGTCTATCACATGTATAGCGAAAAAAGCCTGACGTGGAACGGTATCACCCAGCAGAACCGTAACGGTTTGCTGTGGGACAAAACCATGAATGTCGATGGCCTGAAAACCGGCCATACCTCAGGAGCGGGCTTCAATCTTATTGCCTCGGCGGTCGATGGCCAGCGTCGTTTGATTGCCGTGGTGATGGGGGCCGATAGTCCAAAAGGGCGAGAAGAGCAGGCGGCTAAGCTGTTGCACTGGGGCCAACAGAATTTTGACACCGTGCAGGTGCTACAAAAAGGTAAGCAGGTTGGCGTCGAACATATCTGGTATGGCGACAAAGAGCAGATCAAGCTCGGCACCGATCAGGACTTCTGGCTCGCGATTCCGAAATCTGAAGTTCCACGTATCAAAGCAAAATATGTACTGGATACTAAGGATCTGGAAGCGCCTATCGCCGCTAACCAACGCGTGGGCGAAATCTCGCTTTACGATGGCGACAAAGTGGTCGGTCATTGGCCACTGGTGACGCTTGAAAGCGTTGGCAAGGGCGGGATGTTTTCCCGTCTGAGCGATTATCTGCATCACGGCATTTAATCTCCGCACCCATGGGCCCGCCGCGCTCTGCGGCGGGCTTCATTCATTTCGCGCTTGTGGCGACTCTGTGAATCCGCGCACATACTGTTGTTCATCCGCCTGCTAAATTTGATGTATATTTATACAGTATTCTATCAACACTGGAGGCGCTATGAACTACAGCATTCAATCTCTCGACGCCCGCAAGATTGCCGGGTTTCATATGGTTGGCCCGTGGGAGCAGACCGTAAAGCAGGGGTTTGAACAACTGGCGGCGTGGGTCAGTCACCACCAGGTGCCGGCTCTGGAGTGGGTGGCGGTTTATTACGATAATCCGCAGCAGGTGCCCGCGGAAAAACTGCGTTGTGACACCGTTGTTACCGTGGCGGATGATTACGTCATCCCGCCGAATAGCGAAGGAGTCATCCTCACCGCGATTGCCGGCGGCGACTACGCCTGCGCCAGCGCGCGGGTCATTAACCATGATTTCTCCACGCCGTGGCTGCAGTTCTTTGACAGCCTGCTGCAGAGCAGCGATCTTCAAATTGCTGATAAACCCTGTTTTGAAATCTACCTTAACGACGGCAACCAGGACGGTCACTGGGATATTGAGATGTATGTGGCGGTGAATCGCGTCGGCTAATAAACCTTTATCCCTGATTTTGACAAGGTTTCTTACACTAGCTCAGTGCGCTTGCGAAAAAAGCGGCTACAATTGGCTTTTTCTGTTTGCCGGAGCAGGCCGTGCGCGCTGATAAATCACTTAAGCCATTTGAGATCCGACTGTATCGTCATTACCGAATTGTGCACGGTATCCGCATCGCGCTGGCTTTTGTTCTGACCTTCTTGCTGGTGCGTCTGCTGAACGTGCCGGAGGGCACCTGGCCTTTGATCACCCTGGTGGTGGTGATGGGGCCTATCTCTTTCTGGGGCAATGTGGTGCCGCGGGCCTTCGAACGTATTGGCGGCACGATCCTCGGTTCGGTGCTGGGGCTAGTGGCGCTCAAACTCGAACTTATCTCACTGCCAATTATGGTGCTGTGGTGCGCGGTGGCGATGTTCCTCTGCGGCTGGCTGGCGCTCGGCAAACGGCCCTACCAGGCGCTGCTGATCGGCATTACGCTGGCGGTGGTGGTGGGCGCGCCGCCGGGCGATATGAACACCGCGCTGTGGCGAAGCGGCGATGTCATCTTCGGTTCACTGTTGGCGATGCTGTTTACCGGTATCTGGCCGCAGCGGGCGTTTTTGCACTGGCGCATCCAGATGGCGAATTACGTTACAACGTTTAATCGGTTGTATCAGGCCGGTTTTTCGCCAAATCTGGTTGAGCGTCCGCGGCTGGAAAAACATCTTCAGAAAGCGCTCAATGACGTGGTGAAAATGCGCGGATTGATAACCCCGGCCAGCAAAGAAACGCATATTCAGAAAGCAATCTTCGAAGCCATCCAGACCGTCAGCCGTAATCTGGTATGCATGCTGGAACTGCAAATCAACGCTTATTGGGCCTCTCGTCAGGGCCATTTTGTGATGCTTAACGCCCAGACTTTGCGCGAAACCCAACGGATGACCCAGCAAACGTTGCTGACTATCGCCCATGCCCTGTATGAGGGAAACCCGCAGCCGGTTCGCGCCAACACCGAGAAGCTCAACGAGATCGTGGTCGAGTTGCGACAGCTTATCAAAGAGCATCAGGACGATAATCTGTCGGAAACGCCGATTCACGGCTATGTTTGGCTGACCATTGAGCTGGCGCGCCAGCTTGAGCTGCTGTCGCACCTTATTTGCCGCGCGCTGCGCAAATAAAAGGCAGATACGTGCGCGAAGTGAACAGGTTGCTTCGATTCAGCAACATTTAGGGTTATGATAAACGCAAAGGAAAAAACATTGTCATCAGCGACTGCTAGCAGTTATGTTAGCCCTATAGGGCAGTCGCTTTAGCGAATCCGAATCTCAAATATTAGGGGTGTAAAAATGGAAACAACTAAGCCTTCTTTCCAGGACGTTCTGGAGTTTGTTCGTCTGTTCCGTCGTAAGAACAAACTGCAGCGTGAAATTCAGGACGTTGAGAAAAAGATCCGTGATAACCAGAAGCGTGTCCTGCTGCTGGACAACCTCAGCGATTACATCAAGCCGGGTATGAGCGTTGAAGCCATTCAGGGTATCATCGCCAGCATGAAAACCGACTACGAAGACCGCGTTGACGATTACATCATCAAAAACGCCGAGCTGTCGAAAGAGCGTCGCGATATCTCCAAAAAACTCAAAGTGATGGGTGAAGCCAAAGTCGGCGAATAAACTACCCACTTCTTCCGGCGGCATTGCAGGCCGCCGGATTCCTCCATCTTCCCGCCTTAAACCTCCGTATAAGCATCGCCCTTTAAGCCGACAGTTTGTTATACTGCCGCCGTGAACTTATTGATACCGGAAGGGTTTATCACATGCAGTCCCAGCTTCAGGTACCGCCGCGATGATACTAATTACCGGCGGCGCGCGTAGCGGCAAAAGCCGTCACGCCGAATCTTTACTCCAATCCTGCGCGTCGGTGCTCTATATCGCCACTTCAGCCGTTATTGACGATGAAATGGCCGCACGCATTCAACATCACCGTAATAGCCGTCCGGCGCACTGGCGTACTGCAGAGCGCAGCCGTGACCTGGCGCCACTCATTACCCCCGATTATGCACCCGATGAAGCCATTTTGCTTGAGTGCGTCACTACACTGGTCACCAATATTCTGTTCGCTGAAGGTGGGGAAACGGATCCTGATGAATGGGATTATGCAGCGCTGGAAAGGATAGTCATGCAAGAAATCACTCAACTGATTGCTGCCTGCCGCGCCTGCCCGGCGCCGGTGCTGTTGGTCACCAATGAAGTGGGGTTGGGAATAGTGCCGGATAACCGGCTGGCGCGGCATTTTCGCGATATTGCCGGGCGCGTGAATCAGATGCTGGCCGCGGCCGCCGATGAGGTGTGGCTGGTTGTTTCAGGGATAGGAGTCAAAATCAAATGATTAAATCGTTCTTCGCCACGCTTTCTTTTATGAGCCGCTTGCCGGTTCCGGCCCGCTGGTCACAGGGGCTGGAAATCGATCAATATGAGCGCGGGATCGTCACTTTCCCACTGGTGGGGTTACTACTTGGCGCGATTGCCGGGCTGGTGATGCTGGCGCTTCATGCCTGGTGCGGCCTGCCGTTGGCCGCGCTGTTTGCCGTACTGGCGCTGGCGCTGCTGACCGGCGGTTTTCATCTTGATGGCCTGGCGGATACCTGCGATGGGATCTTTTCCGCCCGCCGCCGCGAACGGATGCTGGAGATCATGCGCGATAGCCGGTTGGGGACGCACGGCGGACTGGCGCTGATCTTTGTGCTGGTGGCGAAGGTTCTCGTCATTAGCGAACTGGCGCTGCGCGGCACCTCGATGCTGGCCGCGTTGGCTGCATCTTGTGCCGTGGCGCGAGGGATGTCGGTGCTGTTGATGTACCGCCAGCGCTATGCCCGGGAGCAGGGGCTTGGTAACGTATTTATTGGCAAGGTGACTTTCCGACAGACCGTCATTACCCTGGCGCTATCATTGGCGCTGGCAACGCTGCTGCTGGGCCTGCATGGCCTGCTGGCTGCGGTTATAACGCTGCTGGTGATATCGGCGCTTGGTCAGGCGCTGAAGCGCACGCTGGGCGGGCAAACCGGCGATACGCTTGGGGCGGCCATTGAACTGGGCGAAGTTATCTTTTTACTGGCGTTGCTATAGAGCATATATCGCGCTGACAGGAAGCATATGAATACATTAACTGAATGGTTAGCAGCCATCCCGCGACTGGACGAAAGCGCGATGTCGCGCGCTGGTGAGCATATTGACGGGTTGTTGAAACCGCCTGGCAGCCTGGGGCGTCTGGAATCGCTGGCGATTCAGTTGGCAGGCATGCCGGGTCTACAGGGCGCGTTACGTTTTCCACGTAAAACTATTGTGGTCATGTGCGCCGACCACGGCGTCTGGCATGAAGGCGTTACCGTCTCGCCACAGGCGGTGACCGCGATTCAGGCGGTCAATATGACCCGTAAGAATACCGGCGTTTGCGTGCTGGCAGCGCAGGCGGGGGCTGATGTTCAGGTGATTGACGTCGGGATTGACGCCGAACCCATCCCTGGTCTGGTGAATATGAAAGTGGCGCGCGGTAGCGGCAATATTGCCTGCACCGCGGCGATGAGCCGGGAGCAGGCCGAAACGCTGCTGCTGGCGAGCATGCGCTACACCCGTCAGCTTGCGGAGCAGGGCGTGCGTCTGTTCGGCGTGGGCGAATTAGGAATGGCTAACACGACCCCCGCTGCGGCAGTAGTCAGCGTGCTGACCGATCATGATGCCGGCGATGTTGTAGGCATCGGCGCGAACCTTCCAGTATCGCAGCTGGCGCACAAGGCGGAAGTCGTACGCCGGGCGATAGCGGTCAACCAGCCTTCAGCGGGCGATGGCCTCGACGTGCTGGCAAAAGTGGGCGGTTTTGACTTGCTCGGGATGGCCGGGGTCATGCTGGGCGCCGCTTCCTGCGGATTGCCGGTGATACTTGATGGTTTCTTATCATACGCGTCGGCACTGGCGGCCTGCCGGATTGCCCCACAGTTGCATCCGTATCTGATTCCGTCGCATCTGTCGGCGGAGAAGGGGGCTCATATTGCGCTGGAGCATCTGCAGTTGAAGCCTTATCTGGATATGGGGATGCGCTTAGGCGAAGGCAGCGGCGCGGCGTTAGCGATGCATCTGGTCGAGGCGGCAGGGGCAATGTTCAACGATATGGGGACGCTGGCGGAGAGCAATATCGTGCTGCCGGAAACCCGTTAACCGGCTTCGGGGCGCCGACCGGCCCCCCGAAATAGTGCTTACAGCGCCTGCTGCCACACGCTTTGCGGCAGCAGATAAACATCCGCTTCTGCTTGCATGCCGTCGGTGACGATATGACGAATGCCGCTGGCCATTACTGCAAGGGTGACATCAAACGCATTCAGGCTATCGCCAAAACCGGCGGTAAGGTTGAGCATTGAGCCATCGGCCATCAGATAGATTGTTTTCTCCGGCAGCCGATAAGCGTTGATATAGGGCATAACCTCTTCATGCGGGAACTGGCGCAGGTGTTCGCAGTCAATCTCTTCCGCCACGTGGCCGACGTTGAGAATAAACACGCCATCTTTAGCGCTGTCCAGCGCCAGGCTGTTGACCACTTTCTTGCCGCCGGTGGCGGTGGCTACGACGTCGGCTGATGCGATTGCATCCTGTAAATCCACGACATGCCAGCCGTCATAAGCGGCCTGTAAACGGCGCGCCGGATCGATTTCCGCCACCATGACCTGGCCGCCGAAGGCTTTTGCCGCCGCCGCGACGCCTTGCCCGACCAGGCCGTAGCCGATCACCAGCACTTTTTTCTCATGTAGGGTAAGGTGAGTGGTCTGGAAGAAGGTGTGCCAGGCCGTCAGGCCAACCATATGGCGGTTATGTAGCCCTTCTTTGACCGGCAGATCATCCCAGTTAAAGATAGGGTAGCCGGGGCGGATATCACCGAGACGATTGACGCCGGAGCCGGTGGCTTCAAGGCCGGCGACGACATTGCCGAACTCGCCGCGCTGGTGGAGCAGGGTGGTAATATCTGCGCCCATCTCACAAAGGTGAGTTGGCCCCCAGGCGATGGCTTTTTCCCATGATTGCTGCCAGTCGGTATCGCTCATATTGCGCCAGGCGCAAGCTTCCGCGCCGCGTTCTACTAGCCAGGCGACGACCTCATCCTGCACGGTGGTTGGGTTACAGGTGGTCAAAAAGACTTTCGCCCCTTTCTCCAGGAGCCCCTGCACCAGCGGGATCATTTTCATATCCAGATGCATACAGCAGGCCAGGCGTACATGGCTGAGGTCGGGAAGGGCCGCCACCTGGCGCAGGGTACGCGGCATATTCTGGCTGGCCCATGCCACTTCTTTCGTTAAATTTGTCTTATTATTCACCGTATTGTGACCTTTAATCCGTAGAGTGGGTTTAACCCCGGTGGGGAAGATGATTCTAACGCAGCATGTAAAAATCACATAACCCGCACTGCCCGATAAAGTTGCAAATAATAGGCATCATAAATACATGGTTGTTAATGAAGAGTTAAATTAAGACAATGAAATATAATTTCTTCCTATGATGTGAGCGATTCGTTCGATGTTACGCGTTTTACAGCGCCCGCTATTTTCCCGCGCGCGTATTTTCCTCGGCCGTTTAAAACCCCACGCTTTACCCGTTGCGAAAAAGCATATTTTATTGGGCTCAATCGGTGCCGGAACGGGTCTTGCCGTCACCAGCATGTTCAGCCACTGGCTGCTTGGCGAGGTGAATCTGTGGTTTATTGCGCCGATGGGCGCCTCGGCGGTATTGCTATTTGGCGCGCCCAGCAGCCCGCTTGCTCAGCCCTGGTCTATCGTCGGCGGCAACGTGCTTTCGGCGCTGATCGGCGTCACGGTGGGGCTGTTAGTGCCGGATACAGCGATCGCCTGCGGCCTGGCTGCGGCGCTGGCGATCGCCGGGATGTGCTTTTTGCGTTGCCTGCATCCACCTGGCGGCGCGGTGGCGCTCACGGCTATTCTTGGCGGCGCCGGCGTACACAGTGAAGGCTACCAGTTTGTACTGACGCCGGTGCTCCTGAACTCCATGATGCTGGCGCTGCTGGCGATTGTCTTCAATAACCTGGTCGGTCGCCGCTACCCGCATCCGCTGGCTGCGGAAGAAGTGAAGCCGAATGCGGTACCGATGGGGATTACAGTCACTCGTGCAGATATTCATGCCGCGCTGCTGGAGGGGCAATTCCTCGATATCGATGAGGACGATGTTCAGGAGCTACTGGAGAATATCGAACAGCAGGCTCGGTTGCGTCTTGCCGCCGATCAAAAAGCGCGCTAGTGACGCTGTTAACCCACTCGTTGCAGCGTCTTAGCTAGCGACAGCCTGAATCGCTCGATGAGGTCGGTTTCACCCGGCAATAATTCGGCGAGGGTAATCGTTTTGTCCGCGCCATAGACCTTGCCGCTACCGAGCTGCGCCTCAATACTGTTGGCCGCCTGATGCGCTGCCTGCAGGTCGGTATCCAGTAATATCACCGCATGGGCCAGAACGATGTGCCCCTGGCTTTCGGCTACGGGCCGCCAGTACTGAGCGGTACCGGCAATCTTGCGCGCGTTCTCTCCCTCGCCGCAGGCAAGGTTATAGCGCCCGTCGCAGAAGGAACCGCTGACGGCCTGAAATTGGCTTTCGACGCCAAAGGTCGCCAGCGTGCGTTGCAATATTCCACACAACAACAGATAAATAGGTTCGGCGGCTTCGCCTAACGGCTGGGTTACCGGCCAGGCAAGACTCAGGTTGAGGATCCCCGGCCCCTGCGGCACCAGCCCGCCGCCGGAGCGACGGATCCATACCGGCCAGCCGCGGGCGGCAAAGGCTTCGCTGACCGCGGGCAGATTGGCGAATTTCCGGTAACTGCCGGGTACTACGAACCCCTGCGGCGCCTGCCAGAGCTGAGCGACGGCTTCACCGCGGCGTGCGCGCTCGAACAAAGGCTGTTCGGCGAGCGTTGGATCATTGCAGCGGACAATGGGCAATTCGTCGGCGTTGAACCCGTCAGGCCAGCAGTCCGTATTCTGTGGTGTTATCACGAAGCCCCTTTTTTATGCCGGATGGCGATTTTTCATCAACATCGCCGTGACGGCAGAGATCAGGCAGCCGACCGTCAGATAAATCGCCACGCTGTGCCACGAGCCGCCAGAGAAAGTGACCAGCGCGGCGGCGATGAAGGGCGTGAAACCGCCGCCGACCACGCTGGCCACCTGGTATCCGACGCCTGCGCCGCTATAGCGATAGCTGGCGCCAAACATTTCGGTAAACATCGGTTGCTGCACGCAGACCACCATATCATGGGCGATGTTGGCCAGCATCAGGGCAAAAAACAGGATCCAGAACAATGAGTGCTGCTCCAGCGCCATAAAGAAGGGGAAGCCGCTTAATGTCCCGATCAGCGCCCCGGTAATATAGATCCGACGGCGGCCAAACCTATCCGCCAGCCACGCAAAGCAGGGAATGGTAAAACAGCTAATACCGCCCACCAGCAACCCAATATTGAGGAACAGTTCACGCGGCAGGCCGAGGTTTTGCGTCGAGTAGTTGAGGGCGAATGCGGTCACGATATACATCGTTAACAGTTCACACAGGCGCAGGGCGATGATTAATAAGAAGGCACCCGGATGGCGTACCAACGCTTCCAGTACCGGCAGGCGTTTTTTCTTCGCGGCGGGCGTTTTCTGCAACTGCTGTTCAAACTCCGCCGACTCGGCCATGCCGTTGCGGATCCACAGTGCCGCCAGTACCAGCACTACGCTAAACAGGAACGGCAGGCGCCAGCCCCAGCTCAGGAACTGCTCATCGGTGGTGAAACTGCTGACAAGCGATACCAGCCCAGTAGAGAGCAGCAGACCGACGCCGTAACCCACCTGCACGCCGCTGCTATAGAACGCTTTTTTGTTTTTCGGCGCGCTTTCAACCGACAGCAACGCCGCGCCGCCCCATTCGCCCCCGACGGCGAAGCCCTGCACCGCGCGCAAAATCACCAGCAAAACCGGCGCCCACCAGCCAATCTGGTTAAAGGAAGGCAGTAGGCCGATACAGGCGGTGGCGATCCCCATCATCCACACGGTCATCATTAGCATGCGCTTACGGCCTAAACGGTCGCCAAAATGGCCGAAGATAATGCCGCCGAGCGGGCGGAAGAGGAAGCCGACACCGAAAGTCGCGAAGGCTGCCAGCGTGCCCATCGCCGGGCCAATTTGTGGGAAAAATTCGCGGTTGAACACCAGTGCGGCGGTGATGCCGTACAACAGAAAATCGTACCAGTCGACGACGGCGCCGGCAAAGCTGCCCCATGCCGCGCGACGAGCGCGATTAAGAGAACCAACCCCCTTGCCGGAGTCGGGTGAAATAAGCGTTGAGTCCATGTCTGTCCTGTTTGTTGCTAATTTGTTATTATTTGAATGAGACGTTTTCTTATCTTCGCGCCGTTAGGGAGATTACCGCGCACAAGTTCAACTGAAAAGTTTTTTACCTGCAGGAAAGACAATAAAGTAAAAAATGTCTAAATCGAACATTTAATTTCCACCGCTGGCGCGGGTTAACTGTTGACCATGACTGCTATTTTATTTTTGTCGCCCCACTGGGACAGCTTTTAAGAATTCACGTAAATGGTTTACAATTACTATCTCCAACGCTGGATATGGTGGGTGATATGCGTCTAATTTTTGCAGTTTTATTTTATGTTTTAGTTTTACCTAATGCTTTCGCAGAAAAACTGCCTGCGCCAACGGGCAAACCCGTTTTAACCATTTCAGGAAAGATTACCAATACAAACGAAGGCGATACCGCCGTATTTGACGTTGCCGCGTTAGAAAAATTGGGCAATGAGACAGTGATCACAACCACACCCTGGTATTCAGGAAAAGTGCGCTTTGACGGTATTTCACTTAGCAAACTTATGGACTTAGTGGGTGCGCAAGGTAAGACGGCGAAAGTGATGGCTCTGAATGATTATACAACCGAGGTGCCGGTGGAGGATTTTCATAAATTCCCGGTGATCCTCGCGCTGAAGATGAATGGCGAATATATGCGCATTCGTGACAAAGGGCCGCTTTTTATTGTTTATCCCTACGATAGTAGCGCGGAGTTACAGAACCAAATCTATTATTCCCGCTCGGCATGGCAGGTTTCAAAGATTATAATTGAGTAAGGCTCTGATCTTGAATCGAATACTCACTGCCATTATTTTGTCGCTTTTTATCGTCACCGGATACATTACCTATCTGGTGCATGAGCGGCAGAGTGAGCTGCAAAAATTAACACGTTACACCGACTCGTGGTCCGTATCCCAGATGGTCTCTGAATATATGCGTCTTGAGGCTCGTTTAAGCGCCCTGGCGCTGAACGTGAAGGGGACCGACCGCGATGAGGTACGCCTGCGCCTGGAAATAATGATGAGCCAGATCGAGCTGCTACAGCAGGGCGATCTGGGCCAGTTCATCAGAAAAAGCGAGCAGCGGCAGGCCACGGTTACCAGTCTGATTCAGATCCTCGATCAACTCGATCGGCAACTGGACACCATGACGCCTGAGCAGATGGTGACTCTGTTGCATACCATGAGTAAGTTGGATGGCCCGATGACCTCACTGGCCTCCATGACCCTGGCGCAGGACTTTGATGTCGTTAATCTTACGCACGATAAGATTCAGCATCTTTATTACATCTATTCGGTGATTTCAATCTTGCTGATTACGATGTGTATTTCTCTGGGTTTATTGATGCTTCGGCAAAATAATAACTTGCGTCGAGCGCATGTGCGCATGAAGTTGTTAGCTAACGATTTGCAGCTGTCGAAAGAGAAACTGCAGGTACAAAACCGCCGTTTGCAATATGACGCTTATCACGATTCGTTAACAGGCATGCCTAACCGCCTCTCTTTCTGGCAGAGGCTGCAGGAAGTGGTTAATCACGTAAAACCTTATAATGGTTGCGCTGTGGTTATGTTGTTCGACCTGGATAATTTTAAAGATGTTAACGATACCCTGGGACATGATGCGGGTGACAAACTGCTGCAGGAGCTCGCCAGCCGCCTGTCGTTCTTCCGTAAAACATCAGAGACGCTGTACCGGCTTGGCGGCGACGAATTTGCCCTTGTATCGCAGGATCTGAGCGAAGAAATGGCGCTGGAGCGGGCGGATGTGATCCGCGAGAAAATCAGCCAGCCCTACTATATCTACGATTCATTGATTAACATCGGCGCTTGCATCGGCATCGTTATCTCCGATGGTGAAAGTCGTACCGATTACTTATACAAATGTGCCGATCTGGCGCTGTATGAAGCGAAAAAGTCTGGCGCGGGCCACGTGGAGATTTTCCGTCCTGGCATGTTGCAACGTTTACAGGAAAACAAATCCTTTGAGGACGATCTGCTGCATGCGCTGGAAAATGACCAGTTCAAGGTTTACTACCAGCCAATCGCCGACACGGTGTCGCGTGAAATCTACGGCTACGAGGCGCTGGTACGCTGGTTCCATCCGCTACGCGGTATGGTACCGCCCGTTGAGTTTATTCCGGTGGCGGAGAAAACCGGCCTGATAAACCAACTTGGCGAGTGGGTGCTGAAAACTGCCTGTGAGGAGGCTGCCCGCTGGGAACAGCCGCTGAAGGTTTCGGTTAACGTCTCACCGATTCAACTTATTAATACTTCGCTTACCGAGACGGTGGCAGCGGTGCTAAAGAAGACCGGACTCGACCCGCGACGCCTTGATCTTGAGATTACGGAATCTGATGTGTTTAACGAAAATACACGCTCGCTGGAGATCCTCAGCCAGTTGCGCGAGCAGGGGATTCAGATCTCTATTGACGATTTTGGTACCGGCTATTCGTCATTGTCGCGGCTGAGTTATTTCCCTTTCGATAAGATCAAAATTGATCGCTCGTTTGTGGTCAATATACCTATGCAAAAAGACGACCTTGATATTGTGCGCCTGATCATCAGTATGGGGAAAAGCTTGCATATGCGCATCGTCGCCGAAGGCGTTGAAACCGAGGAACAGTTAACTTCGCTGCAACAATTAGGTTGCGATCTCGTCCAGGGATATTTGATCGGGAAGCCGGGGCTGTTAAATAACAACTGAAAGAAGATTTCCCTCGCTCTTTAAAATGGCGCCTGTGAACTATCGCAGGCGCTTTTTTATATTTTAAATAACGCTAATCCGTAATGGGTATAAATAGGGGTAGAAGCAATAGATTCGAAAAAATAATACCCTTAGCAATTAAAAGAGGTATATGATATGCAATATATCGTTCCATTCGCGGCGTTATTTCACGGCGCGGAAAGAGAGGCAAATCATGCAGCGAATCATTATACCTACCCATTATGTTCAGACCCGTTCCACCCCTATGTGGACCAAAGAGACCGCACCCGCGTCTATCTGGAAACGCCATCTTGATGCCGGCACGCGACAGGGCGTCTATCCGCGTCTGTCGGTGATGCAGGGTGCAATACGCTATTATGGTTATGCCGATGAAACGAGCCCAGACCCTGTTGAAACGATGACTATCGAAGCGGGGCAGTTTGGTGTCTTCCCTGCGGAAAAGTGGCACTGCATTGAGGCATTATCTGACGATACCGTATTTAATGTCGATTTTTACGTTGACCCTAAAATTCTGATTGAGGGATAAGCTATGTCTATGAACAGTGAAAATAAAGGTTATTCATTAGCGATAGTCAATGGCAACAATCACGAAAAATATGAGAAAGTTTATTTAAAGCCGATGGCGCTCTATGTTCCTGATATCGCGGCTCAGGCCGTAGCAGAATTACTCTCTGGGATTTCGAGCGATAATTTACAGGGTAAAGGGGTTAGTCTGACGGTAACGAATAATAATAATGGCGTGTCGGTGGATAAAGACTTTGACTCGCTTGACTCCTTACAGGACCCGCAGATCGCCGCTGACGCGGTGAAAGAGCTCATCAATATTGTGCGCGGCTATGAGTCTGACGAAGAGACTAACGTCTGCGGCTGGTAATACGCCGTCTGGCAGATATCGCCCGATATCTGCCTTTTCACAGGCTTCAACTAAGCGCGATCTGCCGCAGTAGCCAGTTCCGCAACGCGTTGATATCGCCGCGCTGGGCTATCTCTGGTGTCGCCACCAGATAATAGTTCGCTCCGGGTAAGGACATCTCAAATGGCGCTACCAGAACCCGGCGTTGCAGCAGATCGCGCGCCAGCAGTTCGCTGGCAATAACCACGCCTTGTCCCGCCACAGCCGCCTGGAGCGCATGCGTCTCGTCGCTGAAGGTTAACCCTGCGCCGGTATTCAGTTGTGATGGCCCGTAGTGGCGCAGCCAGTTCTCCCAGTCTGGCGAATCTGCCGGAACGTGACGATGTTCAACGTGGAACAGGGTAGCGTGACGCAAATCCTCCAGCCGTGTAATACCCAGCGCTGGGCTGGCGACGACGATAAAGCGGTCTTCATGTAGCAAGGTGCAGTGCAGTTTGCGCTCCGGCGTTTCACGATAGCGAATCGCGACGTCGACGCTGCGCAAGTTGAGATCCACACGCTCGACGCTGGTATGGAGCCGCAGGTCGATGGCGGGAAATTCCGCTTTAAATGCTGCCAGCCGCGGTACCAGCCAGTGGGTCAAAAAGTTGGAGGTGGTGGTGACGGTGAGCGACGGCGGCTGGTGTGAGCGAACAATTTGCGTAGTCGCTTCTTCCAGCGCGCTAAAGGCGCGTTGCGTGCCTGCGTAGAGGATTTCGCCGCTGTCGGTCAGGCTGACGCCCATGGCGTTGCGTTCACAGACCCGGCACTCCAGCACAGATTCCAGAAGTTTTATCTGATGACTTACCGCAGTAGCGCTCACTCCGAGCATATCGGCGGCGCGTTTAAAACTGCGGCAGCGGGCCACGGCATGAAAGGCGCGCAGCGCGCCCAGCGGAGGAAGGCGGGTTTTTCTCATGGCTGAATTTTTCTCATCTATGGCTGAAATCTATGCGTTTGCTGTACTCATTATACAGGCGGTAGCCTACTGATATGTGAAATAGACGCTGAGTTTAATTCATCAGCGTTTGCCATTATCAGGAGTGAATAATGAGTATCTATTCTAATCAGCACGCCGGTGGGGCAACAATTTGCGTAGTCCCGTTCACGCAAGCTATCGCGCTAAGTGGCGTATTCGCGGCGGGGGCGCTGCTATTGAGCGTTTCCTCCATGATTGGCGCTATCGGTACTCTGTCGTCTCTGCTGACGCTGGTGGGAGCTTTTGCCGTTGGCTATGCAATCGCGCGTTGGCAGCCGTGGCCAGCACGTTTTAGCGTTAGGGTATCGTGCTACGCCTTTGTGCTGTCCGCTATGGGCTGGTTAATGTTACTGGTGCTGTGGAATAGCGGACACGGTTGGCTATCTCAAATGCCGGGGATCGCCTTTGGTGGATTAGGTCTGGGCATCGTCTGGCAAAACAATGCTACAGCAAGATATTCGTCGGGAATGATGGCGAACATCCCGATGATAGCAGGTATCGTTATTATTATCCTGGCGACTCTGCTAACCAATCACTATGCGGATTCGGGAAAGGGAGGTTTTGTCTACGCACTGGCGGTCCTGGTGGATCTGGCATTGCTGGGAGCGGTGCTGGTGAAAATTAGGCAGCAGGAAATGTCGTAAATCGGCCTGTTATTGACCATGGCAAACCCTACCTATCATCTACGCAAGCGTAACACCACGACGACTTTGGTTTTGGCGTGGTGCCCATACTCCTCTATTTGTCAGTGAATCCATTAAATATAAGTCGTGAACGCTTAGTCATTTTGTGACAGCAGAATTGAGAGAAAAATCGCTGTTTTATGTAACGTGACAACATGTGAAGTGGCTTACATTTTTGACTTTCATCACACTTTATAGTTACGTCATTCTTGGTCGACGCAGTTATTTACTATGGCATCCATTAAAGACGTAGCAATAAAAGCTGGAGTATCCACCGCTACGGTCTCACGCGTGCTGAATAATCATCCCAGCGTGGCTCCAGAAACTCGCAAAGCAGTTCGTGAGGCAATGGATTTCTTATGCTATGTGCCCAGCAAGAGTGCGTTTCAATTGAGTGGGAAATGTTCTGGGCTGATTGCTGTTGTTCTGCCAAACCTTGTCAACCCACATTTTTGTGAACTGCTGGCGACATTTGAAGAAGAGGCAAGATACATCGGTAAAACGGTTATCGTCAAAACTCATCAGAATCAACCGCAGCTAGATAAGCAAATAATATATACGCTTATTAGTATGGGTATTGACAGTTTGCTATGGGTACCAACAGAAGCCGAAAGCGAACTTGCAGAATGGCTCATCGCAACTAATATCCCCGTTGCCGTGGTTACGCTGGTATCGCGATTTTTCAATTCTGTTTCTATCGATCAAAGTAAAGGGGCGGAAGTTATAGCTGAGCATTTTATTCAGACCGGTCATACCACGTTTGGATTTGTAGCGCAGGAAGGCGCAGATAACCGAAAGGTTTTTTCATGGGCAAAACGAATTACCGGCCAGGGATTGTCTATAGATAAAGAAAATCAGTTTTGGATAGCGAAAGGTGAGGGTGAGAAAACGTCAGGGCATATTAGTATACTCGATGATATTATTGTCAGGCTAGCCGCGAGAATAAATCATTGCTCATCTCTCTGGGTTTATAACGATGTGGCTGCTAGTTATATTATTGATGGGTTAAAAGAAAAAGGAATATCTGTGCCTAAAGATATTGCCATCGCTAGTTTTGATAATACTTTACTGGCACAAACTAAAAAAATTACCAGTGTGGCGCAACCGATAAGTGAAATCGCCCATCTGGCATTTCAAATGATTAACAACGAAACGAAGCAAGGCAGTATTGAAATGCACGAAATTGTCTCTCGGTTAATTATTCGGGAGAGTAGTGTGAGTATTAATATTACTTTGTTTTAATCTATATACGCCATTATTAACTTATAAATATAAACTAACATTGGTTTACTAACCTCTGTTGAACACTTATGACTGTATACTCTAGAGGTTTTCTATGTCTGCAAACTCAATCGAAAGGCAAGGTGTTTACGGCAAACTGCATTTAAAAGAAAAAATTGGTTATGGAATGGGAGATGCTGGTTCTTGTATGATTTGGAGTGTACTGGCGTTATATCTAACATGGTTCTACACAGATGTTTATGGCTTAGCTCCCGGTGTTGTCGGTACCTTGTTTCTGGTCATTCGTATTTTTGATGCCTTTAGCGATCCGGTTATGGGGGCGATTTGCGATCGTACTCGTAGCCGATGGGGTAAATTCCGACCATGGTTATTATGGATGGCATTGCCATTTGGTTTGGGAGCAGTACTGATGTTCACAACGCCCGATTTAAGTATGAATGGAAAAATTGTTTATGCCTGGGTGACATATCTTGTGATGTCATTGATTTATACTGCTATCAATATTCCATATTGCTCAGTAGCTGGTGTGATCACGCTAAACCAGAAAGAGCGTTTAGGCTGTTTGTCATGGCGATTTTTCCTCAATGGATTGGCGACGCTAATTGTCTCTTCTTCAATTTTACCCTTAACAGACTGGTTAGGTAACGGTAACAGAGCGGCTGGTTTTCAGTTGACTATGGTAATCATGGGAGGCGCTGCGACACTAATGTTCTTCTTTTGTTTTGCCAGTATCAAAGAACGTGTTACTGCAATTAAAGTTAATGACTCTTTAATAAATGATCTAAAAGATATCATCAAAAACGATCAATGGTTATTGATGATATGTATTACTTTCCTTAATGTTTTTCCGGCATTTATTCGTGGTGCAGTGACTATTTATTATGCTACCTATGTTATGCAAGCCTCCGTCGGATTTACTACGTTTTTTTTGGCTCTTGGTGTTACATGTAACATGCTAGGTAGTGTTATAGCGAAACCACTCACCGATCGTTTTGATAAAATTAAGCTGTTCCGTTCGATTAATATCGTTCTTGGGTTCCTTTCTTTAGCTCTATGGTTTGTCGATCCCAGGTCTTTGCTGCCACTACTTACACTCTTTATCATCATTAACATCCTGCATTTAATTCAATCAGGCCCAATATTATGGGCTATGATGTCCGACGTTGATGACTACGGTGACTGGAAATACGGTAAACGCCTTACCGGTATTTCATTTGCCGGTAATTTATTTATGTTAAAAATGGGCCTGGCAGTTGCTGGTGCGATTGTTGCGTGGATATTATCATTAACGGGTTACATCGCTAATAAACCTCAACAAAACACAGAGACTATCGAAGGTATCATTATTATGTTTTCTTTACTGCCAATGATTACCTATTTTCTTAGTGCATTTGTAGTTAGATACTTTAAATTGAATAACCACTTTCTTGAGCAAATTAAAGTGGAACTCGCTAAGCGTGAACTTAATAACGGTTCTTCACCGCATCATGACATCGGGCGAGATACGACCACAGTGGTTAATCATTAGTTAAAATTTTTCTGAAAGAAATCAGGGGAGGTGTTACTTATTATAATGTCCAGACGGTCACTAGAACCATAATATCTACCTATCCTAATAATGTAGGGAGAAATAACGCATGTCGAGTAATAATTATTATGATGTAACAGAGTGGAGTGAAGGTAACCCTTTTGAAGATATCGGTTTTGTGATTAATAGTATTATTGCTGATATTAAAAAACGGCAGACTGACACAGATGTTAATGATGGCGGGAAGCCGGGGGCCGTGATCTTTATTCCACCTGGAGACTATCATTTGCTCACTCAGGTAGTAATAGACGTCAGTTATTTGAAAATTAAAGGGGACGGACATGGGTTTACCTCTTCAAGTATCCGTTTTAATACCCCGGAAAATGAGTGGGCAAGCTGGCATGAATTGTGGCCAGGCGGTAGCCGTATACTTGTTGATATAACGCCATCAGCTACGACTCCGGAAGCGGAAGGGGCGGCTTTTTATATTGAGCGTGGCGGTGACCCAAGAATAAGCTCAGTTGAGTTTGCTGATTTTTGCATTGATGGGTTACATTTTGTAGATGATGGTTCGGGAAATAACGACCCTGAAAACACCTACCTCAATGGTAAAACGGGTATTTATATTGCCAGTGCGCAGGACTCATTCCGTATTAGTGGAATGGGATTCGTATATCTTGAACACGGCATCACTATATATAATGCCGATGCATTGGCGATACATAATAACTTTATTGCCGAGTGCGGTAATTGTATAGAACTCCGCGGGTCGGGACAGGCTTCAAAAGTAACTGATAATTTGATAGGTGCCGGTTATAGAGGATATTCTATTTATGCAGAGAACTTTGGTGGCCTTCTGGTTACAGCAAACAACATTTTTCCCCGCGGTAAAAGCAGTATTCATTTTTCTGGTGTCGTCCGTTCTGCAGTTAGCAGCAACAGGTTTCATTCATTCTATCCAGGGATGCTGGTTTTTGAGAAAAGCTGTTCAGAAAACCTGGTGACGGCAAACCACTTTTTCCGTGAACATGAACCTTGGGAACCTATGCAGGCGTATAGTAATGGTTTAGATGACTTGTATGGGTTGCTATATATAGAGGGTGAGAATAATTCGATCATTGCTAACCATATTTCTGAATCGATTGATAAACAGTATATCGTTCCCGTTGGCGCTACACCTGTGATAATACGGTTGGCATCAGGAGATAGTAACTATATTTCTGACAATCATATTGTTGCTACCACCGATACATCATCGTTAAAAGGTCATGCAGAATCTTGTTTCTCTACACAAGTTAGAGCGCTGCTGGCATTAAAGGGGTTGGAAGTTCTCGACGTGACGACCGTACAGGTCGACGCAGCATCTCAACGTAATACCATACTTGATTCCGGAAGTGACGATCAGGTTGTGCTTGATAAAGCGGTCAATGCGTTTAGAGCAACGCCGGTACCCGGCTTGTCATAATAGAAAAGCAAAAAGCCTGCTCGAAAGCAGGCTTTTCTGAATTTGGCTCCTCTGACTGGACTCGAACCAGTGACATACGGATTAACAGTCCGCCGTTCTACCGACTGAACTACAGAGGAATCGTGTGAACGAGGCGCATGTTAACGAGTGAGTGACGGGTTGTCAAAGGAGATTGCGTCATTTGCGATTGTTCGCTGGTAAAATCATCAATGGCAGCGATTTTTTCAGCACTTAAGCGAAGATTTAAGCAGTAAAAAAGCGGGAAGACTCACAAGTGGATCCGGAAAACACTCTATTCCGCAGTTGCATTAAAGAGTCATTTAGACGATGAGAGTACAATCGTCATTCGGATACACCAGCCTACAATACAGGTGTAACTTGAGACGTGAATGGATTATTTTTCATCGGGTTCTGCATTTAGCCGCCATGGCTGCAAATGACCATTTTTAATTCTGGTTAAATAATCTTCAATTAAACTCTTAGTTTGCGGGGCGAGGGTGTAAAATTCATGTAACGTACAGGCTATATTAGATTGTAAATCTATAGTGCTGGAGATGTTCTCAGGAATAATGTACATTTGGCGGTTTGTCATAGTTCTAATGTATAATCTTCTGCCAACAATAGGGTTTTCAGCGAATAAATTAACGCCAATCTCAATGACGCCTTCTACAGGAAAATATAAAACGTACCACTGTTTTTTATTATGGTTGTTAATTAAAGATTCAACCATTTCGGCAGGGGATAGACGTTTCAAATTATCAACACAACGAAGAATGTATCGGTACATTACAAATTGTTTTAGTAGAGCCGTGAAGAATCCTAATAAAAATAAAAGGGTAACCGTTGATGCTATTACTACTAAAAACCATTCTCCTGTTGATAAAACCGAAAAAGAAGATGCGACAACTAAACTTATTATTAACGAAAAGATAAATGTTAAGCTTTGTAATTTATATTTTTCTTTTGCAAATTTAAATAAAAAGTAAGTCAGGAAAAACCCACACAGGCAATAAAAAAATAATAATGATCTATCCATGTATTTAATCCTGGTATATGTGTGTTAAAAATATTTTCTCAAAGTATCTAAATATTTCAGACTAACTTGATTCTATGCTACCACGAAGACAGTAAACCTTGCTATTCCTGTTGGCGCGTAAACGCTGGAAGGAATAGTCATTTCGACGGTGCTCAGCAGGTTTAGTCGTTATGTTTGATGTCTGTGGATGAAGCGAACGAACAGAAGAGAGTGGAAAGCAAAAAAGCAGACGTCGCTGAACGTCTGCTTTTCTTAAAATTGGCTCCTCTGACTGGACTCGAACCAGTGACATACGGATTAACAGTCCGCCGTTCTACCGACTGAACTACAGAGGAATCGTGTGGAGTGGTATCTTAGCGGCGAAAAAAAATTTGTCAAATATCAATTCAGTGGTGGGGCTTCGCTTGCTGCATCTCTCAACAAATTGTCGTAATTGCCAACAAATTATCAGGAAAAATACTTTGCAGGATTAGCAGTTCTCAATCATCATTTGAAATGTTGTTTCAACTCTTCTCACTAAGGTCTCCCTTGAACGTCACTTCAGCAGTACGCCAGGCCGTAGCGCGCACGTCCTGGTTTAAAAAACGCAAGAGCTATCGGGTGCTCTACTGGCGTGAAATCAGTCCCCTTGCCGTACCGATCCTGTTGGAAAATGCCTGCGTGTTATTGATGGGCGTGCTGAGTACTTTCCTTGTTAGCTGGCTCGGCAAAGAAGCGATGGCCGGGGTGGGCTTAGCCGATAGCTTTAATATGGTGATTATGTCGTTCTTTGCCGCGATTGACCTTGGCACTACCGTGGTGGTGGCCTTCAGCCTCGGCAAGCGCGATAGAAAGCGGGCGAGGGCGGCTGCGCGGCAGTCGCTGGCGATCATGACCTTGTTCTCGATTGTGCTGGCGGCGGTTATTCACGCTTTTGGTCAGCAGATTATCGATATCGTTGCTGGAGACGCTACGGTTCAGGTTAAAGCGCTGGCCCTAACCTATCTCGAACTGACCGTGCTGAGCTATCCGGCGGCGGCCATTGCTTTAATTGGTAGCGGCGCGCTTCGCGGCGCGGGAACCACCAAAATACCGCTGCTAATTAACGGCGGGATGAATATTCTCAATATTATTATCAGCAGTATCCTGATTTACGGCCTCTTCTCCTGGCCGGGGCTCGGCTTTGTCGGCGCTGGGCTGGGGCTGACTATTGCCCGCTATATTGGTGCGTTGGCAACAATCTGGGTACTGATGACCGGTTTTAACCCGGCGCTGCGCATTTCGCTGAAGAGTTACTTTAAGCCGTTTAACTTTGCCATTATCTGGGAAGTGATGGGTATTGGTATCCCGGCGAGCATCGAATCGGTACTGTTTAACGGCGGCAAGCTGCTGACGCAAATGTTTGTTGCCGGTATGGGGACCAACGTCATCGCCGGAAACTTTATTGCCTTCTCGGTGGCTTCGTTAATTAACTTGCCGGGTAACGCGCTGGGATCGGCCTCCACCATTATTACCGGTAAACGTCTGGGCAAAGGGCAAGTCGGCCAGGCGGAACGTCAGGCCTGGTTCGTGTTCTGGCTGTCGACCATTATCCTGACGCTTATCGCCTGGGGCACCGCACCTTTCGCCGGCCTGATCGCTTCGTTCTATACCAGCGAAGAAGATGTAAAAGTAGTGGTTAAAGAACTATTGTGGCTCAATGCCCTATTTATGCCAATTTGGTCGCTTTCGTGGACCTTGCCCTGTGCCTTTAAAGGCGCACGCGACGTGCGTTACACCATGTGGGTGTCGATGCTGGGTATGTGGGGCTGCCGGGTGGTTGCTGGCTATACGCTGGGGATCATGCTGGGCATGGGCGTTATCGGCGTCTGGCTGGGTATGGTGCTTGACTGGGCGGTGCGCGGCCTGTTGTTCTATCGTCGGATGATCACCGGGCGTTGGTTGTGGAAGTACCCGCGATTAAAGGCTCGGCTGGAAGAAAAGTCATGAATATACTGAAAAAGCGTTACTTTTTAGACGAAGTGAGGAATAAATAGGCAAACGATCGCCATTATAAAAAACATCTTTGACATGGCTGAGCGTGCTCGCTAATATTCGCCCCGTTCACACGATTCCTCTGTAGTTCAGTCGGTAGAACGGCGGACTGTTAATCCGTATGTCACTGGTTCGAGTCCAGTCAGAGGAGCCAAATTTAAAAAGCCTGCTTTCGAGCAGGCTTTTTGCTTTTCTGCATCCATACAATTTTTCCCTGCGCACATAGCGCGCAGGGCTCGCCTGGGATTAACGGAACGGCGGTTCGTTGAAGGTACGCAGCTTGCGGGAGTGCATGTGGTCGCCCTCGGCGCGCAGCAGATCGATGGCGCGGATCCCTATCTGCAGATGCTCGGAAATCGCCCCTTCGTAAAAGCGGTTCGCTTGTCCCGGCAGTTTGATTTCACCGTGCAGCGGTTTATCGGAGACGCACAGCAGCGTGCCGTAAGGAACGCGGAAACGGTAGCCCTGTGCGGCAATAGTGGCGCTTTCCATATCAATAGCCACCGCCCGACTGAGATTAAAGCGCAGCGCCGAGGCGGAATAACGTAACTCCCAGTTGCGGTCATCGGTCGTCACCACCGTACCGGTACGCAGACGCTGTTTGACCTCTTCGCCCGGCATGCCGCTAACCTGTTTAGTGGCGTCATACAGCGCGCGCTGCACTTCGGCGATGCTCGGGATGGGAATATCCGGCGGTAGCACCGCATCCAGCACGTGGTCATCACGTAAATAGGCGTGCGCCAGCACGTAGTCGCCTATCGACTGGCTCTCACGCAGGCCGCCACAGTGGCCAATCATCAGCCAGACGTCAGGACGCAGCACCGCGAGGTGATCGCAAATATTTTTAGCATTCGCCGGGCCGACGCCGATGTTGATCAACGTAATGCCCTGACCGTCGTTAGTGATCAGGTGCCAGGCCGGCATCTGGTGCTTTTTCCACGCCAGATCGGAAATCGCCTCTTCCGGGGCCTCCGTGTCGGCGGTGATCCAAATCCCGCCCGCACAGGAGAGGGCAATGTACGGGCTATCCGGATCGAGGATCTGGCTACAGCCCCAGCTGACGAACTCATCGACGTAACGAGTGTAGTTGGTAAACAATACATACGGCTGGAAGTGCTCAACCGGCGTGCCGGTATAATGCTTCAGACGTGCCAGCGAAAAATCGACGCGGCGGGCGTCAAAATGCGACAGCGGATAATACTCGGTAGCGTGGAACAGACCATCGGCGGTTTCATCGCCAATCTGCGACAGTTCGGTGGTAGGAAAATAACGTGTTAATCCGGCGCTCATTGAGCGATCCAGCGTCAGGGCTGAGCCATCAATCACGTAAGGAAAGGGAATTTCGTGCTGCGAATGGCCAACGCTAATATGCGCGCCGTAATCCTGATACAGCAGAGTTAATTGTTCCAGCAGGTAAGCGCGAAAGAGTTTAGGGTTAGTAATGGTGGTGGTGTAGCAGCCCGAATGGGTGAATCGCCCCCAGGCACGGGTTTTTAAGGCTTTGTGCTCGGCGCCATCCCATGAAACAGACAGTTGAGGATAGACGAATAAGCCTTCAGCACGGGCTATTTCATCAGGAAGGATATTGTGATGAATGTACTCGCCAATGGCCTTACGCAACGCGTTAACCGCTCTTTCATACTGCGCTTCCAGCTGGGAAAGCGCCTGCTCCGGGGTCAGACTGACGGCCTTCTGGTTCATCATTCGCTCCTTGTTTCAGGTCTGCTGATACTGTCGATAGTATGCTACAGCGTGAAAATGGCGAAGGAAAATTACTGTCCCGGGTAAATATTCAAACGCGTTGATAATAAAAGCTTAGCCGCGCAGGGTCAGGCAGTCTGTGCCCAGCGTTCGGCGCTAAAATTACTTGCGCTTATCACTCTTAATGTCGCCGCGCTGTTATTGTTGATGTAATAAAGCGCATTAGGACCAGGCGTTAACTTATCGCCTTCCTGCAGTTTGCATCGGCTTTCGATTTCAGCAATCACCACGATCTGACCGCTCTGTAGAACCACGCAAGTTCTTGCTGGAGATGAATTTTTCCGTACTTTTTTTACCCACCATTCCATTTTTTCACCCTGGCTTGATACACTCGGCATGATAATTGACGTGTTATCGCTTTAAAGACAACTGAAACTACCCATTGGTTTAATTTACGTTTAGCTCACGTTGTTAAATCTTAACTCTGCGATGCAGCGGGACAGGCAAATAACGCTTATGGCTTTGATGCGGCTTAACAAGTTTCTGAATCATTCTGGATTAAGAATAGTCTCGCTAGCGAAAAAAACGCTGGCAGCGGCGGTTATTGTGGTGGTGGTATTTTTCATCGGACGAATATATGAATCGGAACGTGGACCTGCATTGCAGCGCTGGCATACCTGGTCTGGCGATGAGATGACCGCTGATGAAATCGACCGCGCCAGTTTTGCCAGCTATCTCAAACGGGAAGATGAGATATTCGCCGATTTGCGGCGTGAGGTCAGTGACCAACTGCCTGCCGCTGACAAAACGCCGATAAACCGCTTTTATCGCGACAGCCTGGTCTATCCACCACGCTTTACGCCTGACTGGAATCGCTCCTTTATACTATTGCCATCCGGCAAACCGCGTGGTGCGGTGGTGCTACTGCATGGTTTAACCGACTCCCCCTACAGCGTGCGCTATCTGGCGGAAGAGTATCAACGGCAGGGGTTTATTGCAGTGGCGCCGCGCTTACCCGGCCACGGTACCGCCCCGGGCGCATTAACCCACGTTGATTGGCAACAGTGGCTGGCGACAACGCGCCTGGCGGTTCGGGAAGCGACGCGACTTGCCGGTGGGGATGTGCCGCTGCATCTGGTGGGATATTCTAACGGCGGCGCGTTGGCGCTGAAGTATGCGCTCGATGAACTGACCGATAAATCGCTGGTCAAGCCGCAGCAGATAATACTGTTATCGCCGATGATTGGCGTAACCGCTTTTGCCCGTTTCGCAGGACTTGCCGGGCTACCCTCGGTGTTTCCCGCCTTTGCGCGTGCGGCGTGGCTAAATGTCGTTCCGGAGTTTAACCCCTATAAGTACAATTCCTTTCCGGTTAAGGCGGCGCGCCAGTCGTGGTTGCTGACCCAGGCCTTGCAAAAACAGATTCTTGCGGCGGCGCAGAGCCAACGCTTAACCTCTCTCGCCCCGGTGTTAACCTTTCAATCGGTGATTGATTCTACAGTCAGCACCCGGGCGGTGGTTGATTCGTTGTACCGCTATTTGCCGGACAACGGCAGCGAACTGGTGATTTTCGATATTAATCAGGCGGCGAACCTGCGGGCGCTGTTTCGCCCGGCGACCTACTCAGCGGTGAATACCTTGTTACCTCCGGCGCCGCGTCCGTACTCTACGACTATCGTGACGAACGCGACTGAGCACACCCTCGATACCGTCGCGCGACTGACGCTGGCGGGGCAAACCGCAGAGAGAACGCAGGCGCTGCATCTGGCCTGGCCGCAGGATATGTACTCGCTTTCGCATATTGCGGTGCCATTCCCCATCACCGATTCGCTGTATGGCCGCGAGCCGACGGAGAAAAACCTTAGCGGTATTAGCCTTGGCACCATTTCGCTACGCGGCGAGACCGCGACGCTGAGCGTCGGCCTTGATACGTTAATGCGCGCTACTTCTAACCCGTTTTTCCCCTATCTGCTGCAGCGGATCAATCAGCGTCTGCCATCGTTCTCAGAACCACAGGATGTGCAGTACCGTCCGCAGCGCAATACCGATGAGGGCGGCAGGGGCGACGAAGCGGAAAAGACGCACAAATCTTGAGCTGACGCCAAGGAAAATGCCGATGCCGGGTAGGTCGAAGGTCTGGATGAGGAGCCCTGCGGAGGCGTTAATCTGGCTGAGCGTCACTTTACCCTGCTGCGCCAGCTCGGAGATAACCCCAAAATAGGCGGTACCGCCCGCCACGCATTTCACCAGCGCGGGTAGGACGAAGTTTTCAGGGATATGTAGCCATAGCAGCAGCGGCATCAGTACGCGCTGCAGCATCTCGATGACGCCAGCCGCCTGCATCAGTCCGACGATAGTCAATGATAAAATTAGCATCGGCACGGCGCCAAGCGCCAGGCGGATAGCGTCGGCGCCGGCGCTATTGATGACCGCGATCAGCCCGTGATTATTTTGTTCGCTTTCCGGGAGCGCTTCTGCCCGGCTGCTCTCGACAATTGACAACTTACGCCCGGTTGCGTACCAGCAAACCGCTGCGGCGCAGAGTCCGCCGATAATAGAAATGGCGATCGCGGCCAGCCAGTGCAGGCCGAACGGCGTTAAGGGATAGAATACATTGCCCTGGCCCATGGCGAAGACCATCGCCAGGGTGGCGGCCATTTGTCGGTCGGAAACACCACGTTTATCCATAATCGCCAGCGTGGCGAGCGGGGCGGCAAAACTCACAAAATTTATCTGAATCAGCGCGAAGGCGCTCATGCCGGTCAACCCAAAGGGCTTAAGCAGCGGCGCCAGCCAGCGCACGATGATGTCGAGAATTCCGCGGACTTCGAGATATTTCATTATGATCAGCATGACGACCATAATGGGTAATAAGGTATAAAGCGCTACGTCGACGGAGGATTTCCCCGCTGACATAATGATGCCGATGACATCCATTTATCTATCACTGTATGCAGGTCAAATAGTTAGCGCCATCATAATACCGAAGGGGCAAAATGAACATGCTTTCGTGTGTTAGCGTAGACAGGTAAGAACGGTGCCTTCACGGAAGTGGTATTCGCCGCTGAACTGGCTACCTGCGGGCAACTCGTCGCTGAGGGTTTTATTAAGGCGCAACGTGAAACGCTGATTTGCCGGGTCGAGTGCGACCATAGCGGCGGCATCAAAATCAAACATCTGCTGTACGCGCGGATAAAGCGCTTTGAACAGGCTTTCTTTGGCCGAGAAAGCCAGCAGCAGCGCCCACTCCTTATCCAGACCACAACAGGAAAGTAACGTCTGTTCCGGTCTCGAGACAAACATATCGGCGCTTTCCAGCATGATCCCCGGTTGCAGATGCTCGATATCGACCCCGGGATACAAACCGTCGTCCTCGGCGCTAACCACCGCGATGGCAATATCTTCGCTGTGCGAGACGCTTCCTCGCCAGCCTGCCGGCCAAATTGGCGCACGATCCGTAGCGGTTAACACCGGTTCGAAACAACCTGATTGTTGCAGCAAATAGCGCGCGCAGTAGCGCCCGGCCAGATATTCGGCTTTACGTTTTGCGACGGCGCCAGTAAGAGAAGGAGGGAGCGGGATGGCGTACTGGCTAAAAAGAGCGTCCTGTAGTTGCGATCTGGCGAAACGTACCCGACAAAATGTCAACGCCGGGTCAGCACGAAGATAGCCGCATTCGGCGTGCTGAATAAAGGGGAGATCGTGAAAGCTGTTGGTAACGATAAACATGCAGACTCATCAGGAAAAACCAGTATGGCGCTACCATAGCGCAGGTGATGAACGAAGCAGAAGAGTTGTGTGAAATATAAAACAAAAAGCCTGCTCGAAGGCAGGCTTTTCTAAATTTGGCTCCTCTGACTGGACTCGAACCAGTGACATACGGATTAACAGTCCGCCGTTCTACCGACTGAACTACAGAGGAATCGTGTGAACGGGGCGCATATTATCGATGACTGACGGTGTTGTCAAAGGCTGAATCGCCATAAAGCGTGCGACTGCTGACAATTTCAACAATTAAAAGCCTTTTATGATAAATCATACCGAAATGCACCGTGATGGTGCATTTATACCCCTAATGGGGCATATCATGCGCTCATGGAAGCCACCAGTATTATCACAAACCCTTATTTTGCCGCACCAGCAGGGTGATGATGTCGCGACGTAAAACCTGGCAAGCATCTTGCAAAATACCTGTAACTTAATGGCCAGTAGTGGCATTCCCTTACAGGAGGCAAAATGAACTTAAGACGACTGAAGTATTTTGTGAAAATCGTCGATATCGGCAGTCTGACCCAGGCCGCTGAAGTCTTGCACATCGCACAACCGGCGCTGAGCCAGCAGGTAGCGACCCTGGAAGGTGAACTGGAGCAGAAACTGTTGATCCGCACCAAGCGAGGCGTCACGCCAACGGAAGCGGGGAAGATTCTCTATACCCACGCGCGGACCATTTTACGTCAGTGTGAACAGGCGCATCTGGCGGTACATAACGTTGGCCAGACGCTGAGCGGGCAGGTGGCAATTGGCCTTGCGCCGGGAACTGCGGCTTCGGCGATCACCATGCCGCTGTTGCAAACGGTGCGTAATGAACTTCCCGAGGTTAACGTATATCTGCAGGAGTGCAGCGGCAGCGTATTGAATGACAAGCTGCTTGGCGGTCAGCTGGACATGGCGGTGCTGTATGAGCGTTCGCCAGTGGCGGGAGTGGTCAGCCAGCCGCTGCTGAAAGAGGATTTGTATCTGGTCGGTACGCAAAACTGTCCGGGGCAAAGCGTTGACCTTTCAGCCGTCGCGGAAATGAGCCTGTTTTTACCGCGCGACTATAGCGCCGTTTGCGCCCGGGTCACCGAAGCTTTCACTTTACGCCGCCTGTCGGCAAAAGTAATTGGCGAGATCGAATCCATCACCACATTAACTGCTGCAATCGCCAGTGGAATGGGCGTTACCGTATTGCCGGAATCGGCGGCGCGCGCGCTGTGTGCTACGGCTAATGGCTGGATGGCGCGCATCAGCACGCCGTCGATGAGTCTGTCGTTATCACTGAATACCTCGGCACGTGGCGGCTTATCTCCTCAAGCACAGGCCGTCAAAGATATCCTGCTGTCGCTGGTTAGTCGTCCGTCCCTGGAGAATCGTGAATTACAGCTGGTCAGTTAGGTTATATTCTTTTAAGGAATAAGTTGCTGGTTTTTATTATTTGTTTGCCGGGTAAACAGACTTTAACAATAGACATCATGTTATGTCTGAAGACCTGGGGGAAAAGGTGAATTTCCAGCAACTTAAAATTATTCGTGAGGCGGCCCGTCGGGATTACAACCTGACAGAGGTTGCTAACATGCTGTACACCTCGCAATCTGGCGTCAGCCGCCATATTCGTGAGCTGGAAGAAGAGTTGGGGATAGAAATCTTTATCCGTCGTGGTAAGCGTCTGCTGGGGATGACCGAACCTGGCAAAGCGCTGCTCTCTATTGCCGAAAGGATCCTCAACGAAGCCAGCAATGTCCGCCGACTGGCCGACCTTTTTACCAACGACGCTTCAGGCGTATTAACCATTGCCACCACGCATACTCAGGCACGCTATAGCCTGCCTCCGGTGATTAAAGCTTTTCGCGAACTGTTCCCCGACGTGCGGCTGGAGTTAGTGCAAGGGACGCCGCAGGAAATCGAAGCGCTGCTGCACAACGGCGGGGCGGATATTGGTATCGCCAGCGAGCGCTTAAGTAACGATCCGACGCTGGTGGCATTCCCCTGGTTCCGCTGGCACCACAGTTTGTTAGTGCCAAAAGATCATCCGCTGATTGAGGTTACACCGCTGACGCTTGAGGCTATTGCTCGCTGGCCGTTAATTACCTATCGGCAGGGGATCACCGGACGTTCGCGTATTGATGAAGCCTTCACCCGTAAAGGGCTGATGCCGGATATCGTTCTCAGCGCTCAGGATTCCGATGTCATTAAAACATACGTGGAGCTGGGCTTGGGCGTGGGGCTGGTGGCGGAGCAATCCGGCGATGCTCGCGAAGCGGATACCTTTACCCGGCTGGAAACACGCCATCTCTTTGATGCTAATACCGTTTGGTTGGGGTTAAAACGCGGTCAGTTACAGCGTAACTATGTCTGGCGTTTCATTGAACTGTGCAATGCCGGGTTGTCATTGGATGAGATTAAACGCCAGGCGATGGAGCCGGAGGAAGTGGCTATCGATTATCAAATCTGAGTGCGGACAGCAGGTCAGCGGGAGGCGCCAAAGCAGCTATAATTCATTCACGTGAGTCGCGACTGAGGAAGGGAAAATGATGGTGCGGCGTATGAAGTTGCTTTGCTCTCTGGTGATGATGTTGGCCAGCTACAGCGCGTTGGCGGTAAGTTATCCGTTACCGCCGGAAGGGAGTCGTCTGGTTGGCAGCCCGATTAAAATTAGCGTGCCCGAGCGTAATACCCAGCCGCTGGAAACCTTTGCCGCGCAGTACGGGCAGGGGCTCAGCAACATGCTGGAGGCTAACCCCGGCGTCGATGTCTATTTGCCGAAATCCGGTAGTTCGTTGATTATCCCGCAGCAATTGATCCTGCCTGCCACCGTACGGAGCGGTATCGTAATCAACGTCGCCGAGATGCGGCTTTATTATTATCCGCCCGAGGGCACTACCGTCGAGGTGCTGCCAATCGGTATTGGCCAGGCGGGGCGTGAAACGCCGCGCAACTGGGTGACGACGGTGGAACGTAAACAGGAAGGACCTACCTGGGTACCGACGGCGAATACCCGTCGTGAGTACGCCAAAGAAGGTAAAACCCTGCCGGCGATGGTGCCCCCCGGGCCAGATAATCCGATGGGGCTATATGCTATCTATATCGGCAGGCTGTATGCCATTCATGGTACCAACGCCAATTTTGGCATTGGCCTGCGGGTGAGCCAGGGTTGTATTCGCCTGCGCAACGATGACATTAAATACCTGTTCGATAATGTGCCGGTCGGCACGCGAGTACAGATAATCGATCAGCCGGTGAAGTACACTACCGAGCCGGACGGCAGCCGCTGGCTGGAAGTTCATGAACCATTGTCGCGTAATCGTTCGGAATTTGAGTCAGACCGCAAAGTGCCGCTACCGTATACCCCGGCAATACGCGAGTTTGTGCAGGGAGCGGGCGTAAACGTCGGTCGTGCGGATTATGCACTACAGCGGCGATCCGGGATGCCGGTGAATATTAGCAGTTCAGCGGGGGAAGCCAGTTTTTAAGCCATGAACGTTAAAAAGCAAAAAGCCTGCTCGAAAGCAGGCTTTTTAAATTTGGCTCCTCTGACTGGACTCGAACCAGTGACATACGGATTAACAGTCCGCCGTTCTACCGACTGAACTACAGAGGAATCGTGTGAACGAGGCGCATACTACTGGCCTCGCATTTTTGTGTCAACGCTAAATTTAAGCAACTGATTCGAATGGCTAAGTTTAATTCAAAGCGAGCTTTTAATGAACAATCCGCACGTCGTCTTCATCCAGCAGATCGTTTTCCCGTAAACGCTGTAGCGGATCCTGACGATAGAACTGACAGAACCGCTGCCATAGCGCCGGGAAACGGGGGGCGAAAAGCTCTGGGGCGCTAAAGAAATATTCAGATAGCACTGCAAAGCACTCAGCCGGATCGGTTGCCGCATAAGCATCAATGCTGGCGGCGCTTTCGCCGACCAAATCGATCTCATCCTGAATGTTGTTCATCGCCGCATGCAGATCGTGTTCCCAGCCAGCCACTTCTCGCAGAGGGATAAAAGGAACGCCGCTGGCGCGGTCGCCGTTGCGTGAATCCAGTTTGTGCGCGACCTCATGTACCACCAGATTAAAGCCGGAGGCGTCGAAAGAGTCCTGAATATCTAACCAGTTAAGGATAATGGGGCCCTGTTGCCAGCTTTGGCCGGATTGGACAACGCGTTGATTATGTACCAGGCCGATGTCATCTTCCCATTCGTCATCGACGACAAAGGGGGCAGGGTAGATCAAGACTTCATGGAAGCCATCTAACCATTCAAGGCCAAGTTCCAGTACAGGCAGGCAAAAGAGGAGTGCGATACGCGCGCTGTGCAGGGGAGTTAACTCAAATCCCTGTAACGGCACCAGACGTTTTTGCTGTAAAAAACGTGCCGCCATTTGGCACAGCTGCTGCTGTTCCTGTTGAGTGAGGTTCGCTAAAACCGGAATGGCAACCGCTTGTTCCCATGGGATTTCGCCATTGCCTGTCTGTTCTTCTGCTTTCCACGGCCATTTAAACATCATATCGCTCGCAAAGTCGTCACTTGAACTCAATTTAAGGGACTGGAGCTATTAAAATGCCAAAGAACCTGGCATTATAGCAACCTCAACAGCGGAGAGATGCCGGAGCGGCTGAACGGACCGGTCTCGAAAACCGGAGTAGGGGCAACTCTACCGGGGGTTCAAATCCCCCTCTCTCCGCCACTATTCAATCACTTACGCCAAATCCCTTCAACGACATTCATCACACTTGGTATACTGTTGGTATATTCCGTCGCTATATTTTTATCAATCATCATCTTCTGAATCCTCTAAAATCGGTTGCTCCAGTGTCGGCGAAACGGTCAATTTGCGGTCATAAATACGTACCTGACGCTCTGTTTTATCGCCGCAGAAAGTTGTTTAATTTCGCGTGAATTTCACACAAATAGCAGGTGTAAGAAGTATCGCGACCAGGCAACCCTAAAAGGCTTCAGAATAGGGAGCTGGTTCGCCCGCAGGCTCATAAAAGTCAGTCAGGGCCGGTAAGTTGTCAGCCACCCACCGGTAAAAACGTGGTCATGAACTCATGTTGCCACAACACGACTTGAGCGATAGTTCACGTAGCGGAGCCTCTTCATGTGTAGTGCAGTGATGATTGTTCTGCATAAAATCGATTCAATGAATTAATCATCGTAAACATGCTAGCGTGTATAGTCAGCTTGACGGGGTGAATGGATTACATAAAAAAGTTGCAGTTTGTTGATGCTTCAACTCCTGCAACTATAAAAGATCTGATGCGTTGATAGCCAGTAAGAATAAAAACTCTTTTCTTACGGGATATGATTCGCTCGATTAAGAGATAAAGAGTATTTATTGGCGAAGAAGTATCTTTCTCCAGAATCCTTCTGTTGTGAGCTTGCAAGTCACTTCTGAGTATTTTTTTCGCTGTGCTTTTGATGTAATAATTATCTTTAAGGTATTAAAGAGTATCTTGATAAACCCTAAGGCCTGCTGTTTTTTTGATGCTTCAGCAATATAACCATTTTTAGTGCTTCGATCGTAATAAAAGATCTTCTTGTACCTAAAAATCTGTCTCAGCGACACGCCTGATGTTTTTTCCTGATAAATAATTTTGTTTTTTAAAGGCGCCAGGAATCCATTTAACGTAATAATTCTGAAAAGTCGCCGTGATTTTGTCTCGAAATTACACTTAAACTCTACACTGTTATCTGGAGGAGATATCGGTTTCATTTTTTCATTAAAAGTAATAGAGTTTAATTCTTCTCGTACATCCTTCATGTCTGCATTATTTTCCCAAAAATCGGGAGCGCCATAAACATGTTTGAAAGCCAGGTTGATGGCGGCTGCACTACCATATTGATGAGCAAGCAGGCTTTTTAGATGAAATGAAATATATGTACCAATTATGTCTTTAACTGGTCGGCCAAAATATAACATATTCACGAGATGATTTCGCGTATCAAGGTAGGCGGTCAACGGTGAGGTCTTAGAAGAGAAATCTTCCTCCGCATAACAAGCAATGCCATTTGTTGTTAATATATCAAAATCGTTCATCATGCCGAATAAGATATCATCACCGCGAACAAAAAAAGGAAATGCAAAACTCTTGACGTGATTTATCGGGAATGCAAAGAACCACCACGCGCCATAATTAGGGAATTGTATTAGAGTTTCTGTTTTTACCAGGGATTCCACATCATTTAATCGCCACCCTGAGTAAATAGGATGACATACCCTATCAAAAAATGCTCCCTTCTCAACTAAAGAGTCGGGGCGCGCGCCTGCGAATAACGAACCAGAAACTGCAGCATTGTCGTTTAACGCATAACTCAATATCGAGTATGTCTTTTTAATGCATTCAGCTTCACAACTTGCATCATCATCCATGAATAATGTATGGGTGAAATCACCTTCATCAATGTAATGAAGTAGGCCTCTCATAAATCCACCCGCACCTCCGGTATTTTTATTTGGAATGACCTTAATTCCATTAGCCTCATTAGCTGTTATATTATTGGAGTTATCAATAACAGTAAAATCAATTAGTCCGCGATAGTTATCATCTTCTAATATTTCTCGCTTTATTCTCATCATTGATGGGATAACGTATTTTTTTCTATCAAAATGTGTAATTGATATCCCAAGCTTAACCTCTCTGCGGGGAGACTGTTTGGTAAACCATTCCCCGCTATTAAGGGAGACAATTCCATCTATCGGAATTATTTCAATATATATAATGCCTCGATTGAGAGTGTTGCCCAAATCCAGGGTGAATATTTCTCGAGTGAGGTTATCCAGTGCCACGGTCGCCGATGCTAGCTCATATTTTGAATTTTCTTCTGTAATGAGCATCGCGCTGATTTTGGCTAACCCAGTGCCTGATGCATTGAACGCGAGATCGTGTATTCCGCATTTTTCTTTCCAGAGAATAGTGGAAAAACCATTGTAATAGGTATCAAAAGAAATTTTCCCTCCGGGAAATATGGTAATGATATTTTCCGAAAATGAAAAAAGGCTCCCTCTGATGTACATGCTTTCAGAAGCCCCAAACCTGGCGTTTGGCATAACCAACCGCTGTAAGCATTTTGCTGTTTCCATTATTCCTCTTTTTGATTATTTAAAGCGCGATAAAAAATTGAAATGGACGGTTAACAACTAACCGAGATGATTGTTTACAATACTAGTACCTGGCTATCGCAACCAAATGCCAAACCTGATCAATATTATTGACCATCCGTATTGGTCGCTATTGATGTCGCAATTGTAAGAGAAAACGAACTACACTACTTTGTTCACGAGTCATGAGATTTTACATGTCATAAGACTTATCCATGCGAATTTGAGTCGTTTTCCTGCCTTGCGGTTGGAAACTTATTGTCTCTTGTCATACATGTATTTGCTTACTTTAGAACAACACTCATCACAGAGATGATCTTTCTCAGCCATTAATCTTTCGAGGAACCCTAGCTTTTTACCGCAGCGCATGCAGTGTTTACATTTAAATAATTTCACTTTGCAATTATACCAATTTGTCGTTTTTTCAATCAATGCATATCAGACAGCTAAGCCTGCTGTAGTCATGCTCTTCATAACAGGTTTAACGTGTTGTGATGCGACACGACATAACTTCCACGCCGTAAACCAGCCCGGTTATTACCTGTTTAAGAGTCACAAAATGTTCTTCCCTGTGAAGGGGATATTTTAAAGGCGTATTTTTCGTGTGGATAATTGTTATGACAGATCGATTTTGTTAAATCGATCGGTCAAAACGATCATTTTTGTAGGGGTATTCCATCCCGGTGCAGAAATCGTGGGAGATGTAGGGGGCGAGAGGAGAGAGCCAGCCAGCAATCGAATAGAAGAGTTGCCGGATAATCATCAGTGCAGGGGCGAGAGAATACAGTCCGATCGTGCCAATCATTTTGCCAGATAGTTCTTAAGAGCCGTATGCCAACCCAATATTGCTGGATGTAAAATCAATGTAATATAGTAAAATTATTAATTAGCTGATTTTTATGTCGTCAGAATAGGTTTTGAACAGCGGATGAGGGGCAACTTTATTGGGGGAGCAAATCTCCCGCTTTCCTGAACCGTGGGGGCTGGAGCCATTTCCAGGACGAAAGTTTAAATGACTTCAATGGCTGGATGTATGCCGACGCCGCGATCGGCTGACTGCTAAAAACGAAAAAAGCCTGCCCGTGGCAGGCTTTGGTGATGCGGGGCTCTTAGAACTGGTAGACCAGGCCCAGCGCGACTACGTCATCAGTCGCGATGCCGTTAGCGCGATAGAAGTAGTCGTCTTCGTCCAGCAGGTTGATTTTGTAATCAACGTAGGTGGACATGTTTTTGTTGAAGTAGTAAGTCATACCCACATCAACGTATTTAACCAGGTCTTTGTCGCCGCTGTTGTACAGGTCTTTACCTTTAGATTGCAGATAAGCGACGGATGGACGCAGCGGTAAACCGAAATCGTCGAACTGATACTGGGCAACAACTTCGAAGTTCTGCGTCTTGTTGGCAATACCGCCGCCAAGATTGCTGGTGGATTTACCGAAGGAAGTCATGTTGCGGGTTTCCGCGTACATTGCGGCCAGGTAGATGTTGTTAGCATCGTATTTCGCGCCCACGGTCCAGGCATCGGCTTTATCGCCGCCGGCGTAAGCGCTGTTGGCCGCTGCGGCCACCTGATTGTTGGTACGGTCAGAAGAAGCATACGCCGCGCCGAAGCTGATGCCCATGCCGAGATCGTAGGAAGAGGAGATACCGAAACCGTCGCCATTTTCACGGGCCAGTTTACGATCACCGCCGTTATTGGTGCCTTCGCCGGAGCCAGCGTTTTCGTTATTACCCTGATACTGCAGAGCAAAGCTCAGACCATCAACCAGGCCGAAGAAATCGCTGTTACGATAGGTCGCCACGCCGTTGGTACGGCCAAGCATGAAGACGTCAGTTTGGGTGTAGCTGTCGCCGCCGAATTCCGGCAGTACGTCGGTCCACGCTTCGACATCATAGATAACGCCGTAGTTACGGCCGTAGTCCAGAGAACCGTAGTCAGCAAATTTCAGACCCGCGAAGCCCAGACGGGTCCAGGAGTTAGCGCCTTCACCTTCAGTGGTGTTCGCCTGAATATTGTATTCCCACTGGCCGTAGCCGGTCAGCTGATCGTTGATCTGCGTTTCGCCTTTCACGCCTAAACGCGCGTAGGTTTGGTCGCCATCTTCAGAAGCATCGTCAGAGAAATAGTGCAGACCGTCAACTTTTCCGTAGAGGTCAAGCTTGTTGCCGTTTTTGTTATAAATTTCCGCAGAGTGCGCCGCGCCTGCTGCTAATAACGCCGGCAGCATAATAGCCAATACTTTTCTTTTCATTATGTATTCCCTTTAATCATAATTAATATGAATTGTCTAATTCCCTGTGGAATGACGAATTGATACTAGCCGCTTAAGTTCATTTTTAATTAAATAAAAAATGTAATAAAAGTATATTAAAATATTTCAAAATATTTATTTTATATTCAATATATGTATTTTTTATTCTTTAGGTGATTAATATTTCTGTGGTTTATTGGTGTTTTATTTTCCTTGTTGATATTAATGTTTTTTAAATTACCCATTGAAATGACATTTGCACTGTAAATAATATAAAGCATGACAGGTTATATATTGATAGATTACATTTGGAATAATGTTATTTTATAATTAATGGCGCTACATTTCATCAAATCGTCTTATTTAAAAACATGACCACATCCATAGTATATAGGGAGCGCCCCAATCCTGCGTTCGCGGGTGGCCGAAAGCGCTTAGCACCATACTCATGCTTCCAGATAAGCACGATAATTGTATAATGTGACGCGCATCACAATTGTGTGATTGGAGATCATGCGCAGTGGTTGAAGTATGGAGAAGGATTTAATGGACACTAAAGCGAAACGGAGCCCCGGCGGAAAGCTGGCGTTATGGGCTTTTTACGCCTTTTGCGGTTACTTTGTATGGGCGATGGTGCGGTACTGGTGGATAGTGGGGCGTATTCAAAGCATTCCCGGCGCCAGCATTGATGGTGAATTGGGTTCAACGGCAGGCAAATGGATTGGCGCGCTACTGGGTTTCTTGGTGCTGGGAGGTGTGGGGTCCATCCTTGGGGCGATAGCCTGGTACACGCGTCCCCAAATTCAGGGACATGAACAGCACGATTAAAGTTGCTATGCTCACAGCGGGTCCAGGCATCAGGAAAAGCTCATGTTATTAGCTGAATGGCAACAACGATTTGAAAACTGGTTAAATGCGCATCATGCGCAGGAAGATGCGGCTCATGATATATCTCACTTTCGCCGTGTCTGGAGTACCGCGCAGCAACTGGTCGGCGATAGCGACGCTGACCAGTTGGTTATCCTGACGGCCTGCTACTTTCACGATATTGTCAGCCTGGCTAAAAATCACCCTCAACGTCATCAGTCCTCACGGATGGCGGCAGAAAAAACGCGGTCTATCCTGCAAAGCGCTTTCCCCGACTTTCCCGCCGACCGTTATCCTGCGGTTATGCATGCTATTGAAGCGCATAGCTTTAGTGCGGCTATATTACCGCAAAGCGTAGAGGCGAAAATTGTGCAAGATGCAGATCGTCTGGAGGCTCTGGGCGCGATTGGCCTGGCTCGTGTCTTTGCCGTTTCCGGCGCGTTGAACACTATTTTGTTTGATGCTGACGACCCCTTTGCTGACCAGCGCGATCTTGATGACAAGAAATATGCCCTCGACCATTTTCAGAGTAAATTGCTACGCCTGCCTGAGACCATGCAAACGGAGCAGGGGAGAGCGCTGGCGGTGCATAATGCCCAATTTCTGGTGCAATTTATGGCGAAGCTGAGCGCCGAACTGCGCGGCAACCCTCTGTCGTTGGATGAGGCGGTTTTGCGCCGCTTTGCGCCTGCGGTTTAAATCCGTTGCGACTATTTGTGGTACTCTCTGCAAAAATTGTCCGTGCTGGTTGAGGTTATGCCGCAAAATTTACCAAAAGAAAAGCTCCTGTCTGAGCCGGCAGGGGAACACGCGCAGGCGTTATTGCGCCAGCTGATGACGATATATGATGTCAAAACCCTGGTTGCACAGCTGGTTGCTGTTGGCGATCAGCACTGGAGCCCGGCGATACTCAAACGGGTGGCGACGGTGAGCCGTGCGGCGAGCAGGTTGACGAACGCGGAGTGTGCGCATCTGGCGAGCCTTTTACCGATTCCGCCGCGCCATCATCCCGACTATGCGTTTCGTTTTATCGATCTCTTCGCCGGCATCGGCGGCATTCGCCACGGCTTTGAAGCTATTGGCGGGCAGTGCGTATTTACCAGCGAGTGGAATAAACACGCTGTACGTACCTATAAAGCTAACTGGTATTGCGATCCACAGGAGCACAGCTTTAACGCCGATATCCGCGAAATCACTCTCAGCCAGCGCAGCGATATCAGTGATGAAGAGGCGGCGAAGTCTATCCGCGAGGCGATCCCGCAACATGATGTGCTGCTGGCGGGCTTCCCTTGCCAGCCCTTTTCCCTCGCCGGGGTATCAAAGAAAAATGCCATGGGACGCGCCCATGGTTTTGCCTGTGAAACTCAGGGAACACTGTTTTTTGATGTCGTCAGAATTATTGCCGCCCGCCGTCCGCCGATCTTCGTGCTGGAAAACGTCAAGAATCTGAAGAGTCACGATCAAGGAAGAACCTTCCGCATTATCATGCAAACGCTGGATGAGCTTGGCTATGAGGTGGCGGATGCCGATCATGCGGGCGCCGAGGATCCCAAAGTTATCGATGGGCGTCATTTCCTGCCGCAGCACCGCGAGCGTATTGTGCTGGTGGGTTTCCGTCGTGACTTACAGTTGCATGAAGGATTTACGCTGCGCGATATCGCCAGTTTGTATCCGCCGCAGCGGCCAACCTTCGGTGAGTTATTAGATCCGACCGTCGATGCTAAATTCATCCTGACGCCGGTTCTGTGGAAGTATCTTTACCGGTACGCGCGTAAACATCAGGCGCGTGGCAACGGTTTTGGCTACGGTCTGGTCGACCCGACTCATCCAGGCAGCGTCGCACGAACGCTCTCTGCGCGCTACTACAAAGATGGCGCTGAGATCCTGGTGGATCGCGGTTGGGATAAGGCATTAGGCGAAAAGCATTTTGACGATCCTCAGAATCAACTGCGTCGCCCCCGGCGCTTAACGCCGCGCGAATGCGCAAGGTTGATGGGATTCGAAGCGCCGGGAGAGCATCGTTTTCGTATTCCGGTTTCCGATACTCAGGCCTATCGCCAGTTTGGCAACTCGGTGATAGTTCCGGTGTTTGCCGCGGTGGCGAAGCTGCTGGTGCCACGAATTGCCGCCGCGGTAAAGCAACGTGTTGCCGGAGAGAGCGATGGCGGACGTTCACGATAAGGCCACGCGTAGTAAAAATATGCGCGCTATCGCTACCCGCGATACGGCAATTGAGAAGCGGCTGGCGGCGCTACTGACGCAGGCCGGGTTCACTTTTAGCGTTCAGGCGGCATCGCTTCCTGGGCGGCCTGATTTTCTGCTGCCTGACTACCGCTGTGTTATCTTCACCCACGGCTGCTTTTGGCATCATCACCACTGCTATCTGTTTAAAGTACCGGCGACGCGCACCGATTTTTGGCTAAAAAAGATTGGTGCTAACGTGCAGCGCGATCGCCGCGACCTGGCGCTGTTGGTAGAACAAGGTTGGCGGGTGCTTATTGTCTGGGAGTGCGCGCTCCGCGGGAGGCTGAAATTAAGCGATGAAGCCCTAAACGAGCGTCTGGAGGAGTGGATCTGCGGCGGCGGGGATTGCGCGCAGATCGACACTCACGGCATCGGTATTATCGATCCGATTGACAAGGCGTAACGGTTGAACGGGCAGGGAAGAGATATTTACCCAGCGTCACCAACACGACCGCGAAAATAATCACCGCCAGCGCCAGCCATTCGATCAAGGAGAGACTTTCGCCGCCAAACCCGGTTCCCAGTAGCACGGCGACAACCGGGTTTACATAGGCATAGCTGGTAGCAACCGCCGGCGTTACGTTACGTATCAGATACATATAGGCGTTAATGGCAATAAGCGAGCCAAAAATGGCCAGATAAGCAACAGCAAAAATACCGGACCAGGACGGCATTTGAGTGAGTTTCTCCCCCGAGAGCCCCGATGCCGCAGACAGCACAATCCCTGCCGCCAGCATTTCAATCGCTCCAGCCATCATCCCGGTTGGTAATTCAATACGCGAACCGTAAACCGAGCCAAACGCCCAGCTCAGGGAACCAATCAGAATCAGCAATGCGCCCCAGGGGTTACCGCTGAGGTTGCCGCCGCTATTGAGCATCACAATTCCCGCCAGGCCGATCGCGATACCGAACCATTCCAGCTTGCGTGTGGCAATGCCAAAAAAACGGCTGAAACAGAGCGTAAACAGCGGTACGGTGGCGACCATTACCGCAGCGATACCTGATGGTACATGCTGATGTTCTGCAAGGGTGACGAAGCCATTACCGACAGCGAGCAACAGGATGCCAATCAGTGCAGCATTAAGTAGCGGCCGGCGGGCCGGGAGTTTATGGCCGGTGGCCAACAAATAGATGAGCAACACGCCCCCGGCAGAGAGAAAGCGGATCCCGGCCATCATCAACGGCGGCCAACTGGCGACGCCAATCGCGATAGCAAAATAGGTTGAACCCCAAATGATATACAGCGCAAACAGCGCGCCGATTAGGGGTAACAGTTGACGGGTAGACATACTTCCTCACGACGAAAAAGATAGAAAGGGGACATATAGTTAACGTGAAAACTAACGTGCTGGCGAGCGCTTTCAATGTGATTTTTTTGTTATTTTTTTGTTGACTAGTGACATCTCTGGGCGAGAGGGCGCTTTTGCCTCATACTCTATGTTTCATAAACAGAAATTGAAGGAAGTACATTTTGGCAGGAAGTAGTCTTTTAACCTTATTGGACGATATTGCCACGCTGCTGGACGATATCTCCGTCATGGGAAAACTGGCGGCCAAGAAAACGGCTGGCGTACTGGGCGATGATCTTTCTCTCAATGCGCAGCAGGTCACTGGCGTAAGGGCCAACCGCGAGCTCCCGGTAGTATGGGGGGTAGCAAAAGGCTCGTTTCTGAATAAAGTGATTCTGGTGCCGCTGGCGTTACTCATCAGCGCATTTATTCCCTGGGCTATTACGCCGCTTTTGATGCTCGGCGGCGCTTTTCTCTGTTTTGAAGGCTTTGAAAAAGTGCTGCATAACCTGCATGCGCGTAAGAATAAGGAAGACCCGAAACTGCGTCAGCAGCGCCTGGAAACGCTCGCAGCCCAGGATCCGCAGGCCTTTGAACGCGATAAAGTAAAAGGAGCGATCCGTACCGATTTTATCTTATCAGCCGAAATCGTCGCGATAACCCTGGGTATTGTTGCTGATGCGCCATTGCTTAATCAGATCCTGATTTTATCCGGTATCGCCATCCTCGTGACCGTTGGGGTTTACGGCCTGGTGGGCGTCATCGTCAAGCTGGATGACATGGGCTATTGGCTGGTAGAGAAAAAAAGCGTACTGGCACAATGGATAGGAAAAGCTCTCCTGGCCATCGCGCCGCGGTTGATGAAAATTCTGACTTTCGTCGGTACCCTGGCGATGTTTCTGGTTGGCGGCGGTATCGTGGTTCACGGCGTAGCGCCGCTGCATCATTTCATCGAAAATCTTGCCCATGGGCTGAGCGGAATACTGGCATCCATAATGCCTGTGGTCGCTAATCTGGTGCTAGGATTTATCATTGGCGCTATCGTCTTTGGCGTCGTAAAAGCGATAACCGCATTGCGCGGGAACGCGAAATAAATCCCAGCGCCGGTTACGCAAGATGGGCCGGCGTCGTCTAAGGTGAAACTGTTTCTCCCTGATACCGGAGGCAAAAATGGTCTTGTTGGTCAGTGATGAAGTCAGACGGAAAAGCGGCGGGCCGCGAATGGTCGTCACCGGCATCGCCGGCGACATGGTGGAGTGCCGGTGGTATGACGGTCACGTCGTACAGCGTGAAGCCTTCCGTGAAGATGAGCTGGTCCGCGGCGAAGGGCAACGTTCGCAGCATAATTAGATGTGCAGCGCCCGCTGGTGCGGGCGCTTTTTATATTGATTACGTTCGGACAAGGAGCGTTGATGTCGTTGGTTTCTTTGACCGTACTGCGAGTAAATAATGGATAAGCCGCTGTGGCCAAAAAAGTTCCGTCGCCTCTTCAATCCAGGGCGTGTGGTTAATATCTGTTTCATCGTGGTGCTGTTCTTTTCTACGTTACTCATCTGGCGAGAAATCCGGGTACTGGAAGAGGCCTACGTCGCCAATCAACGTAATAATCTTGAGAACGTGGCCCATGAAATGGATGGGCTGTTGCAATTTAATCTTAATCGGCTGCTCTTTTTCCGCAACAGCATGCAATCGGCGCTGGAGAACCCGCTGGATTTCGCCATTCTGCGCCGGGCCGAGCAGGAGTACATCAGTAAACGTCACGATCCTATCTGGTCAGTCGAGCTAAATAACCGGCGTACCCTGACGGTATACGGAGTCTCCGATTCTTTTGTCGACGCAGATGACCTGTTGTCGCGTAACAATCCTCAGGCCAGCAATGAATTGATGGCTACCCTTGAGCTTGGCTATCTTCTGCGTTTGACCAACAATAACCGAATCTTCAGCGAGCGCATGTCCTACGTTTCTCGCAGCGGCTTTTACACCACCACCGATGCTCCGCGCAGTTCAAGCCAGGTGCTGGCGCAGTTTTCGCGAGATACGGGGTCAGCATGGTTTATGCGGCAAACCCAGCGTGATAATCCGGGGCGAGGGATCCTCTGGCAAACCACCCAGCAGGAAGATGGGTATACGCAACCGCAGGTGGTTACGGCCTCGATTCCTCTGGATTATGAGCACTACTGGCTGGGCGTGCTGGCGATGGATTTTTCCATCCGCGACCTGCAGAATTTTCTCGTCAGTGCGGTAAAAGGAGGCCAGATGGGCGAGTATCAGCTGTATGACAAGCAGCTCAACTTGCTGGCCTCTTCGGCGCCGGATGATGTGCTGACGCCGCTCTCGCCCGAGGAACAAGAAAAACTGCGCTATGCGTTGGCCAATGATAACCATGGTGGCATACGCCAGTTAACCCGCTATATCAGTTGGGAAAAGATCCGTAACTTTGACGGCCTACTATTGCATATTCATACCCTGAAGGAGGGCGTGCGTGGTGATTTCGGGACGATTTCCATCGCCCTGACCCTGATGTGGTTAATGTTTACCCTCATGCTGATCGTGTCCTGGTTGGTTATCCGCCGTATGGTCATCAATATGAGCGTGTTACAGGCGTCGCTTGAATGGCAGGCCTGGCATGATGCTTTAACACGGCTGTTAAATCGCGGCGCCCTGTTTGAGAGGGCGATTGCGGCGGCCCGAAACTGCCAGCGGAATAATCAGCCCATATCCGTCATTCAGCTGGATCTGGATTATTTTAAAGGTATTAATGATAAACACGGACACCAGGCCGGAGACCGCGTTTTAACGCTGGTGGGAAGCACCATTATGGGGCAGATCCGCGAGGAGGATATTGCCGGTCGCGTTGGCGGCGAAGAGTTCTGTATCGTTCTACCCAACACGCAACTGTCGCAAGCACGCGCGATTGCTGAGCGTATTCGTCTGCGTATCCATAGCCGGGAGATATTATTGCACAACAGCGTTAGTCTGCGGATCAGCGCCTCGCTGGGGGTTAGTAGTAGCGAGATATCAGAGGAGTTTAACTTTGAGGAGCTGCAGTCGATTGCCGATCATCGCCTGTATCTGGCAAAGCAGAATGGACGTAACCGGGTTTGTTCGGCTGGATAGGACTCGATAATGTGAAATTGCTCACCTTTTCTGCCGCGTTGATATTCTTTGGTATAGGAAAATTCCTAAAAAACTCACCGCTTCGGCGCACCGTTCGTAACAGAACGATAAGGGGCAAGCCTTGTCACGCCTGGGTTATTAAATTGGATGTACATATAAGCCGCATTTCTCAATAATTCTCATCATCAATACTTCTTGTCATGCAAAATAATTGAGGATAATGTCTTCCATGCATCGGATTTCCCGGTGTAACGAATTTTCAAGTGCTTCTTGCATTAGCAAGTTTGATCCCGACTCCTGCGAGTCGGGATTTTTTTCACCTGTGCTTAGCGATTGGCTTCAGTAACGCTAAAGTCATGAATATCAAGCTCAAAAGCTTCAGCCAGCTCGCGCCAGGTGTGTTCGTTACGACCATCGATACTGACATGGTGCGGATCATCTTCACTACGATGTACTTCGCTTTCGCTTATCTCATTGATCGCCGCCAGCAGGGCATCGACATTAACGTCAATCCCGTCTGTATTCGTCACACCGCGGTCTTTAGCGGATTTCATCATCACTACCTCGCTCGGCTCTGACAGGGCCTCTTTAAGTATAGACGGTCTATAAAAACGCCAGTTGCGCTGGCTGAACGCTGCGTGAAGGCAGGTTTTGTTCTACACTGGCTCAAAACGAGAGGAGGCGAGTTATGCAGGTAAACGATCGTGTCACGGTAAAGACCGACGGTGGCCCACGTCGTTCGGGGGTAGTACTGGCAATTGAGTCGTTTAGTGAAGGAACCATGTATCTTGTGGCGCTGGAAGACTACCCGCTGGGGATCTGGTTTTTCAATGAAGTGGGGCACCCGGACGGCATTTTTGTTGAGAAAGCTGAGTAGGCCCGATTCAGAAACTGGCGGCGATACCCGCCAGTTTGCCATCAGCGCATATTGACGTAAATGCCGGAAGTAATGTTTTCAGCCAATCGAACAATATGATAAATCACCTGTTTATTATGCGTCTGGATCTTTTTCTTAATATTACCTTTATGTGACGAGACGGTTTTTGCTTTGATATTCATCTGTCTTGAAATATGTGAAGTCGCGTGCCCGGCCATCCACATCTGCAGCATATTCGATTCTGCCTGACTGAGTGATAAAGTAGGAATGCGGGTGCGTAATTGGTTTAGATGATTGGCGGTATCGGTTTGTAGATAATTACCCAGAATGTTATCAAGGTCTTTCGGCGTTAACGATTTTGAACTGATAAGTAGATTCTTGCGCACAAGTAAATAGTGGTCAAAATGGATGTTTGCCAGGGACATAAAAATAACAAATAAGGTATCGGGGTTGGTGGTAATGATGTCGCGGATAAGTTGGTTGCTCTCTTCGTGATGTATAAAACAGTCCTCGTTGAGAAACACAACCGCCGGACGCAGTGATTCGCAGCGCTCCTTCAAACTTAGTGCACTACGCACCTCAATGATATCGCGCTTCTTTATTCCCCGGCTTGCCAGATATCCGGTTAAACCTAGCCGGGTATAGCTGCACAAATCCATGATAATCGTTGACATGACCCATCCTCAATCAACACGTAACGATAATTCATCTGGCGCCTGGCCGTGTGATGAAGTCCATTTTTATAACGCCTGACTTTATGCGGAAAGCATTAGCCAGACTAAACTATTTGCTAATAATACTCATAATTTGCCAGGAATATTCTTAAAGTAAAGCCATAGAAAAAGAATAATCAGTTCCTGACAGTAATAATGCCCGGCGCTGGGGCATGGCGTCGCGACTATTTCAATTTATTTTCGGATTATCCTTATGAGGCGGCAGTCAATTAAATGGATGTTATCGGTGTTGTATTCAAAAAATGCATTTTTCATTCATGTTTCATACAACTAATAATAATCGGTAAGAGTAAATGCCGGGATTGGCGGTGAGGTTAAGCAACGGGCGCATCGTGCAGGGGTGGCGGCCTTAACGCTTTAATGCCACAATACTTTTTTATCGGTTTGTGGGATGGATGATGAAAAAGATTGTTATGGCTGGCGCGCTGCTTGCTTTGGCCGGATGCGTACAGGTTGATACCTATCAGGCAGTGGTTAAAGCGCCAGCGCCTGCAGGGTTGGAAGGGTTCTGGCAATCGAAGGGACCGCAAAGCGCGATGGTAAGCCCTGAGGCGATTGCGACGTTTATCGTCACTAAAGACGGGGATACCCTCGATTGCCGTCAGTGGCAGCGGGTGATTGCTGAGCCGGGTAAATTAATGAACCGCGATGACCAGGTCTACAATGTGACCAGCAGCCTTGATATTTATCCTATTGAACGTGATGGAAATACGCTGGAATATGACCGAATGACGTTAACCCGCGTCGAGCGCTTAACGCCGGAGTGCGAAGAGGCCTGGAAAAAGAACCTGGCGGCGAGTAAAACCGCGCCATAATCGATTTTTGGCGGGCCGGCTTAAGCCGGCCCGTGTGCTTTAAAGCACCTCTTCAATGACCCAGACGCTGACGCTACCAGCGTTACAGGTAAATACGGCATTGCCCTCGTCGTCGGTTTCAATCATCTCCTGGCGATTATTAAGAAAATCCTTCCAGCGTTTATTGGCGTAATTCTCGCCAAGCGGCAGCGTTTTCTCGCCATCATCGCCGTTAGAAAGCACCACCACGCAGCCCGGGTGCTCATCGGTACCGCTGCGGCTAAAGGCAATACAGTTAGGGTGATCGAACCACAGCGTTTGTACGCCGTGGGCGAAACGCTGACGGGCGTCGATGAGCTCATGAAGTTGCTCGATAACCGGCATCTCGATGGCGTAAGTCTGGCCATCTCCGCCGGTATCTTCATAGCTTGCGCCAAACAGGTCGGCGTAAAATACCGAGGGAACACCGTTTTCACGCAGTAAAATCAGCGCATAGGCTAGCGGCTTAAACCAGGCTTCGACCGGCGCTTCCAACGCCTGAAGCGGTTGAGTGTCATGATTCGTCACCAACGTAACCGCATGGAAGGGATCGGCTTCAACCAGCGTGCCGGTAAAGATTTGACTCATGTCGTAATCGCGCCCCTGACGTGAGGCTTCATGGAATTTCATCTGCAGTGGTGCATCAAACAGCATGGTATTACCGTCTACAAGATCGATATACTGCTGTAGTTTATCCACCTCATGCGACCAGTATTCGGCAACAATAAAGAGTGGTTTTTCGCTGGAACTCTGTACGTGCTCAATCCACTCTTTATAAAACCATGCCGGAATATGTTTGACGGCATCAAGGCGAAAACCATCGCAGCCAGTCTGTTCAATGACCCAGCGGGCCCAGTATTTTATCTCCTCGGTGACGGCATGGTTGCGGAAATCGATATTTTCGCCCATGAGATAATCGAAGTTGCCCATTTCATCGTCGACCTGATCGTTCCAGCCGTCGCCGGTGTAGTCATTAACCACCTTGAATACGCCATCTTCATCGGGATTTTCGATATGGTCGATACCGCTAAAACATTTATAGTCCCAGATGAATTGTGAATATTGTCCACCGCGGGCAGGGAAGGTATAGCGAGTCCAGGCTTCACATTCGATGATTTCTTCCGAAATTTGCGTGCGGTCCTGTTCATCAACGCGTTGTACGCGAATGCGTTCTTTCTCATCGGCGCCCATCTTATGATTAACGACGACATCAAGTAGGACGGCAATTTGATGCTCTTTTAGCGCCTTAATTGCCGCCAATAACTGGGCCTTATCGCCATATTTGGTGGCAACCGATCCTTTCTGATCGAATTCCCCGAGGTCGAAAAGATCGTAGCTATCATAGCCAACCGAATAACCGCCGGAGGCACCCTTATAGGCGGGCGGCAACCAAATCATATTAATGCCAATTTCGTTAAGATTTGGCGCAAGGGCTTCTACTTCCCGCCATAGCTCGCCACCTTCCGGGTAATACCAATGAAAACATTGCAACAACGTGGGATTTTTCATCTTCCATGCTCCTGGCGTCATCAAGCTGACCTTTGCAGTATGGGAGATAACTGGCAAATATGAATAATTTCGTTGCTTTTTCGCTATACCCTAAATGGCTGCATATATAATAAATTGGCATAAGATGTAGCGGATAGATGTTGGTAGGCTACTGCTAAACGCCTTACACTACACGAAAATCTCATCATATTCGGGGTATCTATGAAACTAGCACTTCTGGGTCGTCAGGCGCTGATGGGCGCAATGGCCGTAGCATTGATGGCTGGTGTGAGCGTGAAAACTTTCGCCGCTGAAAATCTGCTTAATCAGGTCAAAGAGCGCGGCACGCTGCGCGTTGGCCTGGAGGGCACATACCCGCCATTTAGTTATCAAGGTGATGATGGCAAACTGACCGGTTTTGAAGTTGAGTTTGCCAATGAGCTGGCGAAACACATCGGTGTGAAAGCGGACCTCAAACCTACTAAATGGGACGGTATGCTGGCTTCACTTGATTCCAAACGAATTGATGTGGTGATTAACCAGGTCACTATTTCCGACCAGCGTAAGAAAAAATACGACTTCTCCACCCCGTATACTATTTCTGGTATTCAGGCGCTGGTGAAAAAGGGTAACGAAGGCGTGATTAAAACCGCAGCGGACCTGAAAGGCAAAAAAGTCGGCGTTGGCCTGGGCACCAATTATGAAGAGTGGCTGCGCCAGAATGTACAGGGCGTTGATATTCGTACCTACGATGATGACCCGACAAAATATCAGGACCTGCGCGTAGGCCGTATTGACGCTATTCTGGTCGATCGCCTGGCAGCGTTGGATTTAGTGAAGAAAACCAACAATACCCTGGCCGTAACCGGTGAAGCATTCTCCCGTCAGGAATCCGGCGTGGCGCTGCGTAAAGGTAATGAAGATCTGCTGAAAGCGGTGGACACCGCCATTGCCGATATGCAGAAAGATGGCAGCCTGAAGGCGCTTTCAGAAAAATGGTTTGGTGCTGACGTCACTAAGTAACGTCTGCAGATGAAAAAAGGCGCTGATAATGGCGCCTTTTTTTATTTCGCACGCAACTGCGTGCATAATAAGGATAACTGAGTCTGGAGGTGCCATGTCACTACAAAATTTAACGCGTTTTCCGCGCCTGGAATTTATTGGCGCGCCGACGCCGCTCGAATATCTACCGCGCCTGTCCGATCATCTCGGGCGGGATATATTTATTAAACGTGATGATGTTACCCCCATGGCGATGGGCGGAAATAAACTGCGCAAGCTGGAATTTCTTGCCGCTGATGCGCTGCGCGAGGGCGCTGATACGCTGATTACCGCTGGAGCCATTCAGTCCAACCATGTGCGTCAGACGGCGGCCGTCGCCGCGAAACTGGGACTGCACTGCGTCGCGCTGTTGGAAAATCCGATAGGTACTCGTGCTGAAAATTATCTGACCAACGGTAACCGCCTGCTGCTGGATCTGTTCAATACTCAGGTCGAGATGTGCGATGCATTGACCGATCCTAACGCGCAGCTTGAGGAGCTGGCGACTCGTATTGAAGCGCAGGGATATCGCCCTTATGTCATTCCGGTTGGCGGTTCTAACGCCCTTGGCGCGTTGGGGTATGTCGAAAGCGCGCTGGAAATCGCCCAGCAGTGTGAAGGGGCGGTGGAGATCTCCTCGGTAGTGGTCGCCTCCGGTAGCGCGGGTACTCACGCAGGGCTAGCCGTTGGCCTGGAACAGCTAATGCCGAACGCAGAATTAATTGGGGTGACCGTGTCACGTAGCGTTGCCGACCAGTTGCCGAAAGTGGTTGCGCTGCAGCAAGCCGTTGCGAATAGCCTTGAATTACAGGCCAAAGCGGAAATTACCTTGTGGGATGATTATTTCGCTCCCGGATACGGTACGCCCAATGAAGAAGGCCTGGAAGCGGTGAAACTACTGGCGCAGCTGGAAGGTATCCTGCTGGATCCCGTCTACACCGGAAAGGCCATGGCCGGTCTGATTGACGGCATTAATCAGAATCGCTTTAAGGATGAGGGGCCGATTCTGTTTATCCATACTGGCGGCGCGCCCGCGCTGTTTGCTTATCATCCGCACGTCTAATGCAGAATTAATAGAATGCACGAAAGTATCCAACTGGTCATTGATTCCGCACCATACCTGTTAAAGGGCGCGGTTTTTACGTTACAACTGAGCATCGGCGGCATGTTCTTTGGTCTGCTGCTGGGCTTTATCCTCGCACTGATGCGCATGTCGTCCATCTGGCCGATCAGATGGCTGGCGCGGATGTATATCTCCATTTTCCGCGGAACTCCGTTGATTGCTCAACTGTTTATGATCTATTACGGCCTGCCGCAGTTCGGCATTGAGTTGGATCCTATTCCGGCGGCGATGATTGGCCTGTCCTTGAATACCGCGGCCTATGCGGCGGAAACGTTGCGAGCGGCAATTGCCTCTATAGATAAAGGGCAGTGGGAAGCGGCAGCGAGTATCGGTATGACGCCGTGGCAGACCTTACGACGGGCTATTTTACCCCAGGCTGCCCGCGTGGCGCTGCCGCCGCTCTCTAACAGCTTTATCAGCCTCGTCAAAGATACTTCGCTGGCGGCGACGATTCAGGTACCGGAACTGTTCCGTCAGGCGCAGTTAATTACCTCGCGTACGCTGGAGGTCTTTACGATGTATCTGGCCGCCTCGCTGATCTATTGGGTGATGGCGACCGTACTCTCAACCTTGCAGAATTATTTTGAAAATCAGCTGAATCGCCAGGAGCGTGATCCAAAATGAGTGCGATTGAAGTCAAAAAACTGGTGAAGAAATTCCACGGGCAGACCGTGCTGCACGGTATCGATCTCGAGGTTCAGGAAGGGGAAGTGGTGGCAATTATCGGCCCTAGCGGCTCCGGTAAAACCACGCTGTTGCGCAGCATTAACCTGCTTGAGCACCCCGAAAGCGGTACCATTCGCGTGGGTGATGTGACTATCGATACGTCGCGTAGTATTAGCCAGCAAAAAGGGTTGATCCGCCGCCTGCGTCAGCATGTTGGCTTTGTGTTTCAGAACTTCAATCTGTTTCCGCATCGTACGGTGCTGGAAAATATTATTGAAGGGCCGGTTATCGTAAAAGGCGAAGATAAGAACGAGGCCATTTCTCTGGCGCGTGAGCTGCTGGCAAAGGTGGGGTTGTCGGGAAAAGAGAATAGCTATCCGCGTCGTTTATCCGGCGGGCAGCAGCAGCGTGTGGCAATTGCCCGCGCGTTAGCAATGCGCCCGGACGTTATCCTTTTTGATGAGCCGACTTCTGCATTGGATCCTGAGTTGGTGGGCGAGGTGCTCAACACCATACGCCAGCTGGCGCAGGAGAAACGTACCATGGTTATTGTGACCCATGAGATGAGCTTCGCTCGTGATGTCGCCGACCGCGCCATTTTCATGGATCAGGGACGTATCGTCGAACAAGGTAAGGCCAGAGAGCTATTTGCTAATCCTCAGCAGCCGCGGACGCGTCAGTTCCTTGAGAAATTTTTAATGCAGTAAATGTTACCATTCTGGCGCGGCCGACCCTAAACGGCAGGGCGGTCGTGACCAGATAATGGGCGTACCCGACAGGCGGATGGGAAATGTGAGCCGTTCAGCCAGACCAAATGTCGACCATTCCATCGCAGGTTGAAAATCACGACGTTGCAGCGGCGCGAAAGGCATCTCATGCCGTGCGCCTGGCCACTCCATCAGGGTGGCGGCGACGCGCGCCAATGACAGCCGCGCACGATAACCTTTGCCGCTCTCTATGCGTTGTCCTATCCCTTTTAATACCGCAGCAGCCATCAGATACCCCGTCGCGTGGTCTAAGGCTTGTACCGGAAGCGGGATTGGTTTATCCGCGTCGCGCCAGCGTTGACCGGCATGAGCGATACCACAGGCCATTTGCACCAGACTGTCGAAACCACGTCGGTTTCTCCATGGCCCCTCCCATCCCCAGGCATTCAATGAAACATCAACAATTCCCGGCGATAAAGCGGCTCTGGTATGACAATCAAGGCCTAGCGCATCCAACGCGTCAGCGCGGTAACCGTGAACAATGACGTCGGCTTGCGAGAGTAACGTGATTAAATGTTGCTTATCGATTTGTTTTTTTATATTCAATCGGGCGCAGCGCTTACCCAGCGTAATCTCTTCTTCGAGCGTGGGTTCATGCCAGTCGACCGGATCGATACGTAATACATCAGCGCCTAATCCCGCGAGAAAACGTGTTGCGACTGGGCCAGCAATAATCCGGGTTAAATCCAGTATCCTGATTCCTGACAAAGGACGGGAGGAGGAGAGAGGCCAAACAACCGACGGTCCCGGCGGTAAATCTGCTTCTATCAGCAGCGGCTGCCGGCTGACGGCGATGCCTTGCGGATGGGCTCGCCACTCTTCCGCGCTGCGCATCGCCGCCGCGCAACCGCCATTTTCCACCACAGCTTGTTCCAACACATGCGAGCGCCATTGACGAACTTGTTGAGCCAACATTTGCCGCGTCGCATGTTGCCCCAGAATCTGCGCCACGGCGATTCTGTGATGGGCGGCATTCGTATGCAGTCGGATCCATCCATCTTCCGTTTGATAATCTCCCGCTAATGGATCCCAAAGCTGCTGTATTGGGCGATTGTGCGGCTTGGCGCTGGCTGAAAACCAATATGACGCGAGCCGGCGATCCACTATTGGCGTGGCGGATGATGAGCACAAGCGGGTAAGGTAAGCGGCGGCGATCCCCATTGAGGCGGCAGCAAAATCACTGACAGCAAAAAAAGAAGATAAAGCCCCTGGGTGGCGGAACTCGATTGGCGGGACAGGGCTTGCGCTAAAGTCTTGCCACATCCGGGAAAAGAGCTGCATAGACGAGGACGGCGAGAGCATATTTTCCTCCAGAGTTCGATAAATAATCGTCAGCGAAAATCGAATAATGCGATGGCTACGTTATTTTATACATATAAATAAGATTTATGTGTTAGTTTTATGTATTTATAATAATGATTATCAATCAGGGGTTATTTGGTAGGTTATGAGGGACATTGATTTTTTCAGCTGGCGGCGGGAAATGCTGCAACAATTCCAGTCAACTCATGATGGGGATTCGGTTTATAACCTGCTCCAGCAGCAAACAGAGGCGCTGGAATACGACTACTACGCACTTTGTGTGCGCCATCCGGTGCCTTTTACGCGTCCGAAACTCACGCTGCAATCAACTTATCCGCAGGCCTGGATGTCTCATTATCAGGCAGAGAATTATTTTGCTGTTGACCCGGTATTGCGCAGAGAAAATTTTCTCCGTGGGCATTTGCCGTGGAATGACCAGCTCTTTTGCGATACGCCGGAATTATGGAATGGCGCGCGCGATCATGGTTTAAATAAAGGTGTGACGCAGTGTCTTACCTTGCCAAATCATGCGTTGGGCTTCTTATCGGTTTCCGCGAAAAATGCGCAACCGGGTTCTTATCAGGAGGACGAATTAGAATTGCGCCTGAGAACGCTCACCGAACTCAGCCTGCTGGCGCTGTTGCGGCTGGAGGATGAGATGGTAATGCCGCCGGAGATGAAGTTTAGCCGACGCGAACTGGAGATTCTCAAATGGACCGCAGAAGGGAAAACTTCCGCCGAGGTGGCGATGATATTGTCTATTTCAGAAAATACGGTCAATTTTCATCAGAAGAATATGCAGCGCAAATTTAACGCGCCCAACAAAACGCAAATCGCCTGTTATGCCGTCGCAACAGGATTAATTTGAGCGAATCGTTCGTTCTGCGTGTCAGACGTGAAACCGGCTGTCAGTGATAACTTTCAGCCGGTCCTTTCTTACTGACGGTAAGCTTGTTTAATTTGCTTAACGGTGCTGGAGAATACGGCAGCCTGAGCCTCATCTTCCATCTGCGCGATTTGTTTTTCCATTTTAATAATCACGCGGCCTGCGTCCGCCTGGCCCATAGCCTGAAGCATTAGCGTCAGTAGCGCTTTCAGGCAGGAGACCTCCTGCGCCAGTTGTTGATTATTTTCTGCAGTGGAAAAATCTGGTGTGCTCATCGATATCCTCGTTTGCTATCGGCGCTGTTGCGCAATACTAAATGTTAAGGCGGCGCAGTATACCACAAGCAGTAGAAAAAAAAGGAGCGCGTGATTTGTGTTCCAGGTTTCGGGCGCTGAGCGGTTAAATTTACTGAATAATATCTGTTCATCTTAACGGTCGTCGTTAATTTTTGCCGCTGTTTTTGGGAGAAGTTAATTATTGTTACATCCTTCGAACCGTATTTATCCGCGAGCTGTTCTGTTGCTTTTTTTGCTCCTTCTGTAGGGGGAATGTTAAAAAAGAAACATAATCCAACTATATGTTCTGTATAGGTTTCCACCTGGTGTGGAGACAAATTGCCATAAATGGGATAGAAATCTTCTCCAGGACACTTTTTGGGCTTTTAAAGTTACGATAAAACCCGGTAATATATGTGAGATAAACTATCAGTAGCGTTATCCCTAATTCTGGAGATTATTCCTTTGATCAACGTACTTCTTGTTGATGACCACGAACTAGTGCGCGCAGGGATACGACGCATTCTGGAAGATATAAAAGGGATTAAAGTTGTCGGTGAGGCCTGCTGCGGCGAGGATGCCGTGAAGTGGTGCCGTGCGAATCCTGTGGACGTCGTCCTGATGGATATGAACATGCCGGGTATCGGGGGGCTTGAAGCGACGCGTAAAATTGCGCGCTCTATTGTCGATACCAAAGTGATCATGTTGACCGTGCATACTGAGAATCCGCTGCCTGCGAAGGTTATGCAAGCTGGCGCCGCCGGTTACTTAAGCAAAGGCGCAGCTCCGCAGGAAGTGGTAAATGCGATTCGGTGCGTTGCTTCGGGTCAGCGTTATATCGCTTCCGATATTGCCCAACAGATGGCGCTCAGTCAGATTGAACCGGAAAAAACGGAATCGCCGTTTGCCAGTTTGTCTGAACGCGAATTGCAGATTATGCTGATGATCACCAAGGGCCAAAAGGTCAATGAGATCTCAGAACAGTTAAACCTGAGTCCCAAGACGGTGAATAGCTATCGTTACCGAATGTTCAGTAAACTAAACATTCATGGCGACGTGGAGCTTACTCACCTGGCAATTCGCCATGGCCTGTGCAATGCGGAGTCGTTAGCAAGTCAGTGAGTGATGTTTTTGACGCAAAAGCTTTCCTCAAGACGGTTACCAGCCAACCGGGCGTTTATCGTATGTATGATGCCGGCGGTACCGTCATTTATGTTGGTAAAGCCAAAGATCTGAAAAAGCGGCTTAGCAGCTATTTTCGCAGCAACCTGGCTTCGCGTAAAACCGAGGCTCTGGTGGCGTTGATCGCGCAAATTGACGTAACCGTTACTCATACCGAAACGGAAGCGCTACTGCTTGAGCATAACTATATTAAGCTGTACCAGCCACGTTACAACGTGCTGTTGCGCGACGATAAATCCTATCCTTTTATTTTTCTCAGCGGCGACACCCATCCACGACTGGCGATGCACCGCGGCGCTAAACACGCCAAAGGCGAATATTTTGGCCCGTTCCCTAACGGTTATGCCGTCCGCGAGACGCTCGCGCTGCTGCAAAAAATCTTCCCCATTCGCCAGTGTGAAAACAGCGTCTATCGCAACCGTTCGCGTCCCTGTCTGCAATATCAAATTGGTCGTTGTTTAGGGCCATGCGTCGCCGGGTTGGTGAGTGAAGAAGAGTACGAACAGCAGGTGGAATATGTGCGCCTGTTCCTTGCTGGCAAGGACGATCAGGTATTGACCCAGCTAATTGCCCGTATGGAAAAGGCCAGTCAGGCGCTTGAATTTGAAGAAGCCGCCCGTATCCGCGATCAGATTCAGGCGGTACGTCGGGTGACGGAGAAACAGTTTGTTTCCAATACTGGCGACGACCTGGATGTGATTGGCGTGGCGTTTGATGCCGGAATGGCCTGTGTGCATGTGCTGTTTATTCGTCAGGGTAAGGTACTCGGTAGCCGCAGTTATTTCCCGAAAGTTCCGGGTGGCACTGAGTTGGGGGAGGTAGTGGAAACCTTCGTAGGCCAGTTCTACCTGCAGGGTAGCCAGATGCGAACACTGCCGGGGGAAATATTGCTCGATTTCAACCTTGGCGATAAAACCCTGCTTGCCGATTCGCTTTCCGAGCTTGCCGGTCGTCGGGTGAATGTGCAGACCAAACCCCGCGGCGATCGCGCGCGCTATTTGAAGCTGGCGCGTACCAACGCCGCTGTCGCGCTTACCACCAGACTGTCGCAGCAATCAACGGTCAGCCAGCGTCTGCAGGCCCTGGCGACGTTACTGAAACTGCCTGCGGTGAAGCGGATGGAGTGTTTTGATATCAGCCATACCATGGGGGAGCAAACCGTCGCTTCCTGCGTGGTGTTTGATAGCAATGGTCCGCTGCGGGCGGAATACCGCCGCTACAATATTACCGGTATTACGCCTGGCGATGATTACGCGGCAATGAATCAGGTATTGCGTCGCCGCTATGGTAAAGCCATTGAAGAGAGCAAAATCCCGGACGTCATCCTGATCGACGGCGGTAAAGGCCAGCTTGGCCAGGCCAAAACCGTATTTGCCGAACTGGATGTACCGTGGGACAAAAATCATCCGCTGCTGCTGGGAGTAGCGAAGGGGAGCGATCGTAAAGCCGGACTGGAGACATTATTCTTTGAACCTGAAGGCGAGGGGTTTAGTTTGCCGCCGGATTCTCCTGCTTTACATGTTATCCAGCACATTCGCGATGAGTCGCACGATCATGCTATCTCTGGGCACCGCAAAAAACGGGCAAAAGTGAAAAGTACCAGTACTCTTGAAACGATCGACGGCGTTGGTCCGAAACGCCGACAGATGTTGTTGAAATATATGGGTGGTCTGCAGGGTTTGCAGAAAGCCAGTGTAGAAGAAATTGCGCAAGTACCGGGGATATCTCACGGACTGGCAGAAAAGATCTTCTACTCGTTGAAACATTAGGGGCTCTGTAGCACCATAGGGCTAATTTACACTTACAACATATAGTTACCTGTTACCATGCAATTTAATATTCCTACGTTGCTCACTCTGTTTCGCGTTATTTTGATACCGTTTTTCGTGCTGGCGTTCTATCTGCCTTTTAGCTGGGCGCCTTTCGTCTGCGCGTTAATTTTCTTTGTTGCTGCCGTTACCGACTGGTTCGATGGTTATCTGGCGCGTCGCTGGAACCAAAGCACGCGTTTTGGCGCCTTCCTTGATCCAGTCGCGGATAAAGTGATGGTGGCGATTGCCATGGTGCTGGTCGCCGAGCACTATCATACCTGGTGGGTGACATTGCCGGCAGCGACGATGATCGCACGTGAAATTATTATTTCTGCACTTCGTGAGTGGATGGCAGAGCTGGGTAAACGCAGCAGCGTAGCCGTATCATGGATTGGTAAAGTGAAAACGACAGCCCAGATGGCGGCGCTGGTCTGGATGCTGTGGCGGCCGAATATGTGGGTGGAATGGGCTGGTATCGTTCTGTTCATGGTTGCTGCGGTGTTGACGCTGTGGTCAATGTTACAATATTTGAACGCTGCGCGTGGCGATTTGCTTGAACAGTGATCGTTTCGACGCAAATTTCAGCAAACGAGACGAAGTTGCGAAAAATACCGTTGACTCACCGCGTGAGATAAGTAGAATGCAACGCATCGAACGGCGGCACAGTCTTCCAGACGATAACAAAATCAAGTGATTAGCTAATCTACTTGATGATGCGGGAATAGCTCAGTTGGTAGAGCACGACCTTGCCAAGGTCGGGGTCGCGAGTTCGAGTCTCGTTTCCCGCTCCAAATTAAAAGCATCGGCAGTAGCGGGTGTTTAAGTATTAAAGGCGCGTTAGCAAAGCGGTTATGTAGCGGATTGCAAATCCGTCTAGTCCGGTTCGACTCCGGAACGCGCCTCCACTTTATATCCCGAGCCCGGATGGTGGAATCGGTAGACACAAGGGATTTAAAATCCCTCGGCGTTCGCGCTGTGTGGGTTCAAGTCCCACTCCGGGTACCATTGGGATAAAGTAGAATAATCAAAGCAATAAGCAGTGTCGTGAAACCACCTCCGGGTGGTTTTTTCATTTCCGAAGCGTCATTTCCTGACATCATTTCTGACATCCTCCCCCACCCGCTGAGATAGACTCACAGCGCTATAGCGTTATTTGTCCTATGACAAAATCTGCGGTGCTTGCTACGCTTAATGGGATTTTCGAACCAGGCAACAGGAGTAGGGGAAATATGTTTACCGGATTGTGTGCTTTTCCACTGACGCCGCTGCGCGACAATGAAGTAGATAGCCGCGCGCTGATAAAAATTATCGATCGTCTGGTTTCGGCGCGAGTTGATTCTCTGGGCATCCTGGGCTCGACCGGCAGCTATGCCTATTTGAACCGCGAGCAGCGCAAAACGGTTGTGTTGGCGGCAAAGCAGCATACGCAAGGGATCCCGATGATGGTCGGGATAGGTGCGATGGCGACGGATACTATTTTACGTCTTGCAGAGGATGCTCAGCAGGCGGGGGCGGACGCGTTGCTGCTACCGGTGTTGAATTACCAGCCTCTGGCGGATGACGAGGTGTTCACCCTGTTCCAGACGGTTGATCGCCATGTGTCGGTACCCATTTGCATTTATGATAACCCGCGTACCACCCACAGGATCTTTTCTGATGCGCTTGTTGAGCGTATTGCCTCGTTAGCTAATATTGCATCAATAAAGATCCCCGGTTTGCCGGATGATCAGGTTGGTGTCAGAGTCGCTACGCTTCGTCAGCTCGTGCCGCAGCGAGTCAGTATTGGCGTCAGCGGCGACGCTTTTGCCGCCGCAGGGTTAAACGCCGGCTGTAACTTGTGGTATTCAGTTTGCGGTGGCCTGTTCCCGGAAATTGCCCAAAATATTACCGCGGCAGCGCTGAGCGGCGATCGGCAGCTGGCATCGGTATTAAGCGAGCGTCTGGAGCCATTATGGGCATTGTTTAGACTGCACGGCAGTCTGAAAGTGATTGCCGCCGCCGCCTCTATTCTCGAACTGACCGAAGTAGAGTGTTTACCACGACCTTTGGTCCCACTCTCCGCGGAGGCCATTAACGAAGTTAAATCGGTTATGGATAAGCTGGGTCTACGCTGAAGTTAACCGCGTTTCCCTTACCTATTTTTATCAGGAAATTCACAAACTATTTAAGGTAATATATCACTGGCGTTAATGTTAACGCTGTATTGATATCTTTTGGGTATGTGAAGCCTTAATGGCAATGATAATTATATATGAGGGATCTTATGGCCACGTTGCTTGAAAGCTACGGGAACTGTTTTCGAAAATACGCTACGTTCCGCGGCCGCTCCGCGCGCCAGGAATATGTGGTTTTTACCATTGCTAACTTTATTTTGTCCGCGATCCTGGGATTGATTCCTGTCGTTGGCGGTATCTTCGGGTTAATCATTATCATTCCGGGGATCGCGGTTGCGGTGCGCCGTCTGCACGATCTCAATAAGTCCGGTTGGTGGTTGCTGGCGCCGTACGGCATTATGCTAATCGGCCTGATTGGTATTGCCGCCACCGTCGAAGAGGGTAGAGCCGCAGTATGGGTATGGGTGATTGCGCTGGGCGGCCTGGCCGCATTGGTGATGTCGATTTGGATGATTTTCACCCGTGGCACCATTGGCAGCAACCGCTTTGGCGATGAACAGAACGACGACAATGTCGGTGGTAACACGATGGGTAAGAGTTCTGCCGCGGATGATGTTAGAGATCGGCTGGTGCAAGCTAAGAAAATGCTTGATGACGGCGTCATTAGCGCAAGTGAATACGAAGTGATGCGTGCTAATATCATTAAAGATATGTAACTGATTCGCCGCCGGGCCTGCCCGGCGTTAATAAATTCACCTGTGATAGTGAGAGCGGGTGGTTTTCTCCTCCCGTTTTCGCTACTGTAAGCGCCATTTTTCTACCATCATGAGCCTGTTAATGAAAACCGGACCCCTGAACGAAAGCGAACTCGAGTGGCTGGATGAGATCCTGTCGAAATATGCCACCGAAGGCGCCATCCTTGATGTCTCTGAACTTGATGGTCTGCTGACGGCTATCTTATCCGGACCGAGCGAAATCGAACCAGCGCAGTGGCTGCTGGCTATCTGGGGCGGAGCGGATAACGTACCGCGCTGGGCTAACGATCGCGAGCGCGACCGTTTCGTCAACCTGACCCTGCAGCATATGAGCGACATCGCCGAACGCCTGGCTGACTATCCGGAGCAGTTTGATCCCCTGTTCGGCACCCGTGAGTTTGAAGGGCAGGAGCTGACTATTGTTGAAGAGTGGTGCTTCGGCTACATGCGTGGCGTTGCTCTCAGTGATTGGTCGACGTTACCCGCTGAACTGCAGCCGCAGCTTGATGCCATTGCGCTACACGGAACGGAAGAACGCTTCGAAGCGCTCGATACGCTGACGGCTGACGAATTTGTCGAAAGCATTGATAGTATTAAGCCCGCGGCGCTGGCTTTATATCATTACTGGATGGAAAACGCTCAGCCGACGGCCGTGCAGCAACCGGTAAGAAATGAGACCAAGGTGGGGCGTAATGATCCTTGTCCCTGCGGTAGCGGCAAAAAGTATAAGCAGTGTTGCTTAGCTAAATAACAACAGGGGCCAAATGGCCCCTGTTGTTTATCCGACTGCGGGTAATAATCCCGCCACAATACAGAATTGAATGACCACAATCGCCACTCCACAGCTCAACACCAGCCACAGCGCTATCGAGCCGCCGGGTACACGCCATGTCGCCTTCGGGTGCAGTCTACGGCTCTTCATCACCAGCAATGATGGCAGCATCAGCGCCAGTACGGCGAGCGCCACGCCGGCGTATCCCAGCGCCATCACGAAACCTTGCGGATAAAACAGGGCGAACGCCAGCGGCGGCAGAAAAGTGATGATGCCGCTCTGAATACGTCCTGCAGGCGTGTTTTTACGCTGGAACAAATCTGCCAGGTAATCAAACAAACCCAATGCGACGCCGAGGAAAGACGTGGCCAACGCGAAGTCGGCAAACAGATGTACCGCCACTTCTACATGCGGCGAGGCGACAACGTCGCGGATTGCTGCCAGCAGGCCGTTCAGGCCGGAATTCTTCGCCAGCACGGCGGTAAAAGCCGGAGAGTCGATGCTGCCAAGCGTGGCGAGTTGCCAGAAAATATAGGCGACCAGCGGAATAAAGCTACCGATGATAAAGACGCGGCGCAGCTTACGAATATCGCCATTCAGATAGCTAACGATGCTTGGAATACTGCCATGAAAACCAAACGAGGTGAAAATCACCGGTATAGCGGACAGCGCCAGGCCTTGCTGTAACGGCAGGGTCAGGAGATTTATCTGGTGAATATGCGGCAGCAGCAGCACCAGCATCACCGCAAGGAAGATAATTTTTGCGCTAAATAAAAAGCGGTTAAACAGATCGACCAGCGAGGTCCCGATGCACACCACCGCGCCGCCAATGCCGGTAAAGAGCAATACGCCAGCAGAAGGCGGCAGGCTCCAGTTTAGCCACTGATTCAGACTAGAGGCCAGTAGTTCCCCGGCGCCGCTGATGTAGGCCGCTGTTAGCGCATACATCAGAAATAGCATACAGAAACCGGTGACCCATTGGCCGTAGCGGCCGAGATAGCGTGCCGCCAGTGAGCCTAACCCCATATCCGCAGGGACATGTTGATAGACTTCCAGCAGCAGCAGGGCGGTATAGCACATCAGTGCCCACAGCGCGATCAGTAATATCAGGGTGACGCCAAAACCCACTCCCGCCGAAGCGAGCGGCATCGCCAACATACCGGCGCCAATTGTGGTGCCGGCAACGATTAAAATACTACCCAGAGTGCGGTTCTTCACGCTTTTCTCTATCTGTGAATGAATGGACAAATAATTATGCCGCGCAGAGTATGTGAAATGAGTGATTTCGTCAAATGAAGGTTACATTGTGTGTAATTAAAACTTTACATTTCTGACGGGCAGAAAACACTGCGCTGGCGCAAAGCCGCCAGGCGCAGGCTGATATATGCTGCACGTTTTACAGGAGGAGCTATGTCATCTATTCACGGTCATGAAGTATTACAGATGATGATCGCATCGGGCGAATCGTACAGCGTTGCCAGTCTCGAAGCGGCAATTAAGACGCAATTTGGTATTAATGCGCGCTTTCACACCTGTTCGGCGCAGGGTCTGGATGCGGCGCAACTGGTGGCTTTTTTGCAGCGGAAAGGTAAATTTATTGCGGTGGAAGAGGGCTTCAATACCAGCGAAAGTAAAATCTGCCGTCATTGAACACGCGGCGGCCAGCAGCCGCCGCAGCGGGAATTAGTTTTGTGTATCGAGGGTTGCCAGTTCTTTATCGATAAAGTACAAGCCTTCACCGCTCTTACCGGCAAGAGTCAGTTTATCAATAACAGATTTGAATAATTTCTCTTCTTCATGCTGCTCAGCAACATACCATTGCAGGAAATTAAAGGTCGGGTAATCCTGATTGGTCATCGCCGCATGCGCCAGTTCATTAATTTTTTGCGTAATTAACTGTTCATGTTCATAGGTCTGGCGGAACAGTTCATCCAGTGAAGTATATTCGGCAAACGGCGAGCTAATGGCATTAATGCGCGGCAGGCTACCGGTATCGGTCAAATAGTCAAACAGGCGCTGCATGTGCGTCATTTCTTCCTGCGCGTGGCGGCGGAGAAACGCGGCGGCGCCTTCAAAGCTATGGTAGCTGCACCATGCGCTCATCTGCTGATAAAGCAAAGAAGAATAAAGCTCAAGATTCATTTGCTCATTAAGTTTTTCGATCATTTCTGCTTTCAGCATGGCGTCCACTCCGGAAATAAAGAATAAAACATAGTGTGGCGCCACTATAATTTGTTAGTTATTTATTTGCAAAAAGTAAATTAAAAAATTTAATTATTAAAAATGCAAATGGGAATAAAACGCATTGGCAATATATTAAAGGATGAGAATGCTTTTAATTTAATAATTATTCCGTCAGTGATAGCCCAACGACAACATACTCATCGTTAGGCGCAGAGGCAAAGGTGGCGGTACGTGGGCCTCGGATCTTAAAGTGTGAAGCGCTACGTAATTTATAAAACGGCTTTTCATATAGTTTGAAAATGCATTTATGAAGTAGTAGAGTCCTGATAACGCTAACGAACTCGCGGGCCGCTCCCGCACAGCTTTCAGGAGAGTGAAGCATGAAAATCGCACTGATGATGGAAAACAGCCAGGCCAGCAAAAACGCCATCATTCTCAAGGAGTTGAAAACCGTTGCTGATGAGAAAGGCTTTCCGGTTTACAACGTGGGAATGAGTGATGAACAGGACCATCATCTGACCTACATTCATCTGGGGATCATGGCCAGCATCCTGCTGAACGCTAAAGCGGTCGATTTCGTGGTGACCGGTTGCGGCACAGGCCAGGGCGCGTTGATGTCATTGAATATTCATCCAGGGGTGGTCTGTGGTTATTGTATTGACCCTGCGGATGCCTTCCTGTTTGCCCAAATCAACAACGGTAACGCGTTGTCGCTGCCTTTTGCTAAAGGCTTTGGCTGGGGGGCGGAGTTGAACGTGCGCTTTATCTTCGAGAAGGCCTTTACGGGCCGCAATGGCGAAGGTTATCCGCCTGAGCGCAAAGAACCGCAGGTACGCAACGCGGGCATCCTCAACACAGTGAAAGCGGCGGTGGTGAAAGAAAATTATCTTGATACCCTGCGGGCGATCGATCCGGAACTGGTAAAAACCGCCGTTTCCGGGCCGCGGTTCCAGCAATGCTTCTTCGAAAACTGCCAGGATAAAGAAATCGAAGCTTTTGTCCGCCAGATTATTGGTTGATAGGGCTTTTCAAACAGGCCTGCATCCATGTGCAGGTCTGTTTGCTATGGTTTTTCTTTGCTGGATACCGTGCTGCCAGCATCTCGCGTAAGGTGCAACGTATCAACCATCCCTACCAAACAAATCAGCGCAATAAAGACAAACGCCATACGGAAATCAATTCCCGGTAGAGTCGTCAGGTTAAACCACTCGCTCAACTGTTCACCGATGCGGATGCCGATGGCGCCGAGAGTGATACCTAGCCCAACCGCCAGCTGTGAAGCGGTGCTGAACAGCGTATTGGCATAACTCATCTGAGCGGAAGGAACGTCGGCAAAAGCGAGCGTACTGACGCCGGTAAATTGGATGGAACGGAACACCCCGCCAAGATAGAGGATCAACATTATCAGCCATACTGGCGTTTGCGGCGTTAACAGCGCGTAGGCAAGTAGCGAGGCGACATTCAGCGCACCGTTAATCAGCAATAAGCGGCGAAAACCCAACCAGCGGATGAGCGGCGTGGTTGCGGGCTTGATAGTGAGATTGCCGACGAAAACGGCCAGCACCAGTAGCCCGGAATGAAAAGCATCCATACCGAACCCTACCTGGAATAATAGCGGAAGCAGAAACGGGACTGCGCTTATCGAGGCGCGAAACAGTGAACCGCCGTACATGGTTATCCGGAAAGTCGGAACCTGCAGAGCGTCCAACCGTACCATTGGCCAGGCGGCGCGGCGGAAATGACGTAGCGCAAAAGCCATACATCCCATACCCGTCGCCAGGAGCGCCGGCGTTTGCCAACTTTGTGGCTGCTGGTCGCCGAGCCGTTCCATCGCTGCCACCAGACTTATCATTGCCAATGACGTCGCCACAAAACCGGGGAGGTCGAAGGGGCGGCGTTCTTCTTCACGGATGTTGGGAATGATGCGTAGCGAGAGCGCCATCGCCAGTAGCCCAAGCGGCACGTTTATAAAAAAGATCCAGTGCCAGCTGGCGTAACTGGTAATAAAGCCCCCGAGCGGCGGGCCGATTATCGATGCGACCAATGCCGGCCAGGTCAGCGTGGCTATTGCCTTGATGAGCTGATCTTTGGGCGTGGCGCGCAACACCGCCAGTCGCCCGACGGGGACCATTAGCGCGCCGCCGATACCCTGTAGAATGCGCATTGTCACAAAGCTTTCGATGTTGCGCGATAAACCGCAGAAAACGGAGGCGAGGGTAAAAATGGCTAGTGCCAGCGTAAACACTTTTCGCGCGCCGAAGCGGTCGGCAATCCAGCCGCTGGCGGGGATCAGCACCGCGAGGGTGATCAGGTAGGCGCTGATGCCGATATTGAGCGCGACCGCCGCTACGCCAAAATCCTTCGCCATATCAGGCAGGGCGGTAGCGATGACCGTGCCATCGAGAAACTCCATAAAGAAAGCGCCAGCCACCAATAATGCCGGGGCGGAAAAAGCGCCTGCTTTCGGCGTAATTGTTGTTGTACCCATTGAGTCGTTGCCATAGCAAAGTGAATAAGTATCTTTGCGGTACGTTTTCTTTTCGCCGCTCCCGCACATGTTTTTTTATCTGGTGCGATTTAGGTTACTATTACGCTCCTGAAAATAGGAGTAAAAAATGTCTCAACCTTTCACTGAACAAGATGAGCTGGTATCTGATGTCGTTGCATGCCAGCTGGTCATCAAACAAATCCTCGATGTGATTGACGTTATCGCCCCGGTCGAAGTGCGCGAAAAAATGGCGGCCCAGTTAAAGGCGATTGATTTTGCGAGCAACCCTGCTTCGGCGGATCCGGTTACGCTGCGCGCAGTACAAAAAGCAATTGCATTGATTGAGCTGAAGTTTACCCCGCAGGGTGAAGCGCACTAGATTTATCACTGCGCAGTTGATTGCCCGGCCGTTCCAGTCAGGAACGGCCGGATTCAATTAGTGGTGTTGAGGCGAGATGAGATTGAGAAGTCGACGGTCCGTTTGCTCCATACCGAGCCCGGCTTTATCTGCAGTCCGTATTTCATCAAGGACGGTTTGCAATAAAAGTCCATCTCGCTGCTGTTCTTTCTCCAGCAGCGTCAAAAAACGCCACGTTGTGTCATCGTGCTGCGCTTTTGCTTCCTGCGCCAGACCGGACAGCATGTTGCTACGTTGCTGATACTCTTCAAGGGTTTTGGCAAACACTTCTTCAAGCGTTGAGCATTGTGGGGGATAGCTTTCATCGGCTTTCACTATTGGCCAGGCCCCGGCCTTTTTCATATAGTCAAAAACCTGCATCATTAACGTCACGCTGGATTGCGCACGGGTACGTAAGAAGGTTGCGGTACCGTTCAGGCGCTGCTGCGCGCACCATTCGCCTAAATGTAGATAAACATTTGAGGCGTGAAACTCAAGATTAATCTGGGTATTTAATTTCTGAACCATTCCTGGAACTGCCATAACAATATCCTTATTTATCCGCAAGGGAAGTATGACGCACTACCATCGCCTTGCACAGGCGAATACAGCAGGCGCAATGCAATGGGCAGGAAATAAATACGGTGCTTTCCATTTGCACTTAACCATTTATTTGTTTCTGCCGACACATTAAGAATACCCTTGTATATTGAATAAGGAAACTCTCAATACAGGTAATTTACGATTTGTTACAACATCAGCTTAGCGATTGTTTAAATTGGTTTTTTGTAATTATTGTATTGTAACCATCTGAATTTAAATGCTTATGTTTAATTGTTCGTAGAGCTAGTTAATTTGTATTAATAAAGTTGATTTAACGATAATTTCATATATCGATCATAGCTTATTCATTATTCGAAAATAGCGAGATGAGAATGAATTTGTGATAGATCGTTTTTGTAAGGGGTAGAAGAATAACGTCTATGCTGGCTGAGAATAGAAGGCCAGAGTCGCCTGGGATAGCGTCGACGCAGCCACAAGGATAAGTCTGCTGATGATATGGATTATTATGTCACGCATGACGCTAATTGTCTGACAATTAGCGTTTTTTTTATGTCATTTTTTGCTGAATTTATGTACGCAATTACTGTAATTCTGCGGTGTGATGACGCTCTCGTATGGATAAATAATTTCCAGTTAAAACTATTTTAACAACGGCAATGTTGATTGCGTTTTTTCTAATGCCTTGTTTTAAGACCGATAAAAAATTTAAGTCCGATTTTTCCCTACAGAAAAGCGAAATAAAGCTGGAGTTTACCATGCACAAATTTACTAAAGCGCTGGCGGCCATTGGCCTCGCGGCGGTTATGTCACAATCAGCTATGGCTGAAAACCTCAAGCTCGGTTTTCTGGTGAAGCAACCAGAGGAACCCTGGTTCCAGACCGAGTGGAAATTTGCTGATAAAGCCGGCAAGGACCTGGGCTTTGATGTCATTAAAATCGCGGTACCGGATGGCGAAAAAACGCTTAATGCGATCGACAGCCTCGCCGCCAGCGGCGCGAAGGGATTTGTCATCTGCACGCCGGACCCAAAACTGGGGTCGGCGATTGTTGCCAAGGCGCGCGGCTATGACATGAAAGTTATCACCGTCGACGATCAGTTTGTTAATGCCAAAGGTAAGCCGATGGAGAGCGTGCCGCTGGTCATGATGGCCGCCAGCGAAATCGGCGCTCGTCAGGGGCAGGAATTGTATAAAGAGATGCAAAAACGCGGCTGGGACGTGAAAGATACCGGCGTGATGGCGATTACCGCCGATGAACTGGATACCGCCCGCCGCCGTACTACCGGTTCGATCGACGCGCTGAAAGCTGCGGGTTTCCCGGAAAAACAGATCTATCGCGTGCCAACCAAATCTAATGATATCCCAGGGGCTTTCGATGCGGGCAACTCCATGTTGGTTCAGCACCCTCAGGTCAAACACTGGTTAATTGTTGGCATGAACGATAACACCGTGTTGGGTGGCGTACGTGCGACTGAAGGCCAGGGCTTTAAAGCGCCGGATGTTATCGGTATCGGCATTAACGGCGTTGACGCGGTGAACGAACTTTCGAAAGCCCAGCCGACGGGGTTCTATGGCTCTTTGCTGCCAAGCCCGGACATTCATGGCTATAAAACCAGTGAGATGCTCTACAACTGGGTGACCAAAGGGACCGAGCCGCCGAAATTTACCGCCGTGACCGACGTGGTGCTGATTACCCGCGATAACTTTAAGCAAGAATTGGCGAAGAAAGGGCTGTAAGGCCGGGTTCATTCCGCCTCCCGCCCTGGCGGGAGGTTATGCGTAGTAGAGCGGAGTCGTTATGCAACAATCTACCCCTTATCTCTCATTTCGCGGCATCACCATGACGTTCCCGGGCGTTAAAGCGCTGTCTGATATCAGCTTTGACTGCTATCGCGGGCAGATCCACGCGCTGATGGGTGAAAACGGCGCCGGGAAGTCCACCCTCTTAAAAATTCTCAGCGGTAACTACATTCCGACTGCCGGGTATCTGCAAATTGATGGTCAGCAGATGGCATTTAGTAATACCACCGCGGCGCTAAATGCCGGCGTGGCGATTATTTATCAGGAACTGCATCTTATCCCGGAAATGACCGTTGCCGAAAATATCTATCTTGGTCAGTTGCCGCATAAAGGCGGCATTGTGAACCGGTCTTTATTGAATTATGAAGCGCGGCTGCAGTTAGAACATCTGGGGTTGGATATCGACCCGGAAACGCCGCTGAAGTATTTGTCGATCGGCCAGTGGCAGATGGTGGAAATTGCCAAGGCGCTGGCGCGTAACGCGAAGATCATCGCGTTTGATGAGCCTACCAGTTCACTCTCCGCACGGGAAATCGACAACCTTTTTCGCGTCATTCGCGAGCTACGTGAAGAAGGGCGAGTGATTATTTATGTCTCACACCGTATGGAGGAAATTTTCGCTCTCAGCGATGCCATTACCGTGTTTAAAGATGGCCGCTACGTGCGTACCTTCGATGACATGCGGCTGGTGGACCACGACGCGCTCGTGCAAGCGATGGTGGGTCGTAATCTTGGCGATATCTACGGCTGGAAAGCGCGTGAATATGGCAGTGAGCGGTTGCGGCTCGAAGAGGTTAAAGCGCCGGGCGTCAGAATGCCAATCAGTTTATCGGTACGCAGCGGTGAAATTGTCGGCCTGTTTGGTCTGGTCGGCGCCGGACGCAGCGAATTAATGAAGGGGCTGTTTGGCGGCAGCAGAATTACCGGCGGTCAGGTCTATATCGATGGTCAGGCGATAAATATTCGCAAACCCGCGCAGGCGATTCAGGCGGGAATGATGCTGTGTCCGGAGGATCGCAAAGCCGAGGGCATCATTCCGGTACATTCGGTGCGCGACAACATCAATATCAGCGCCCGGCGTAAGCATATTCATGCCGGCTGCCTGATTAACAATGCCTGGGAAGCGAGTAATGCCGAACAACATATCAAATCGCTCAATATCAAAACCCCAGGAGCTGAGCAGTTAATTATGAATCTCTCCGGTGGTAATCAGCAGAAGGCTATTCTTGGTCGCTGGTTGTCGGAAGAGATGAAGGTCATCCTGCTTGATGAACCGACCCGCGGCATTGATGTTGGCGCAAAGCATGAAATCTACAACGTTATCTATGCGCTGGCGGCTTCTGGCGTGGCGGTCGTTTTTGCCTCCAGCGACCTGCCAGAAGTGCTCGGCGTCGCCGACCGCATCGTCGTCATGCGCGAAGGTGAAGTGGCCGGTGAATTGCTGCATGAAGACGCGAATGAACAGCAGGCGCTGAGCCTTGCAATGCCTAAAGTCAGCCAGGCCGTAGCCTGAGTAAGGAGTGAATGATGTCATCTGTAACTACACCCAGCGCTGCCCGATCCTCTTTCAGTTTCGGCCGAATCTGGGATCAGTTTGGTATGCTGGTGGTCTTCGCCGTGTTATTCATCGGCTGCGTGATCTTTGTTCCCAATTTTGCTTCTTTCGTCAACATGAAAGGGTTGGGGCTGGCGATTTCCATGTCGGGAATGGTCGCCTGCGGAATGCTGTTCTGCCTGGCTTCAGGCGATTTTGATTTGTCAGTTGCTTCTGTGATTGCCTGCGCCGGTGTGACAACAGCGGTGGTGATTAATCTCACCGAAAGCCTGTGGATTGGTATTGCCGCAGGATTACTATTAGGGGCGGTCAGCGGGCTGGTGAATGGTTTTGTTATTGCACGTTTGAAGATCAACGCGCTAATCACGACCCTGGCCACCATGCAAATTGTCCGCGGGCTAGCCTATATTATTTCCGATGGTAAAGCGGTTGGCATTGAGGATGAACGTTTCTTCACCCTGGGCTATGCCAACTGGTTAGGTTTGCCGGCGCCTATCTGGCTGACGGTTGCCTGCCTGATCGTCTTTGGACTGCTGCTGAATAAAACCACCTTTGGCCGCAATACTCTGGCAATAGGAGGCAATGAGGAGGCTGCGCGTCTGGCAGGGGTACCGGTGGTTCGTACCAAGATTATCATCTTCGTTCTTTCAGGTCTGGTATCGGCGGCTGCGGGGATCATTTTGGCTTCGCGCATGACCAGTGGTCAGCCTATGACCTCAATTGGTTATGAACTGATTGTGATCTCGGCATGTGTACTGGGTGGCGTATCGCTAAAAGGCGGGATCGGTAAGATCTCTTATGTGGTGGCCGGGATCCTGATTCTGGGTACCGTAGAGAATGCGATGAACCTGCTGAACATCTCGCCATTCTCGCAATATGTGGTCCGCGGGGTGATATTGTTGGCGGCGGTTATCTTCGACCGTTACAAGCAAAAAGCGAAACGTTCGCATTAATTGAGCGCAACTTTTAAGTCTACTCATAATGTCCCGCCAGCGCCCGCTGCGCTGGCGGTGACTATCAAAAATGGCGAGGCTGGTCACACTGTCTATACTTACATGGCTAACAATTAGTTAACAACCAGCGTAATGCTGGCCATGATAAGGAGGAATACAGGGTGGCTGACCAGATATCTGTACCGCCTGAGCTAACCGGAAACCACGCATTTTTTCTGGATCTTGACGGCACGCTTGCCGATATCAAACCTCATCCCGATCAGGTTGTTATCCCCGAAGACGTCCTTCAGATGTTGCGATTACTGGCACAGCAGCAACATGATGCTGTGGCATTGATTTCAGGGCGCTCACTCGCAGAGCTCGACGCACTTACCCGTCACTGGCGATTGCCGCTTGCCGGCGTCCACGGGGCTGAACGCCGCGATATCAATGGAAAAAGACATGATGTATCACTACCGCCGGCGCTGAGCCGTGAGGTCGGCGAAGCATTAACTTCGGCGCTACAGGCGCTGCCTGGCAGTGAACTGGAAGATAAAGGCATCGCTTTTGCGCTGCACTATCGCCAGGCGCCACAACACCAGAGCGCCATCCTGGCATTGGCGCAGGATATCGTGCAGCGTTATCCGATTCTGGCCATTCAGCAAGGGAAGTGTGTCGTTGAGATCAAACCGCGCGGGATTAACAAAGGTGAAGCGATTGCCGCGTTTATGCGGGAAGCGCCTTTTGCGGGACGAAAGCCGGTATTTATCGGCGATGACCTGACTGATGAGGCGGGTTTTACTATGGTTAATCAATTAGGCGGAGTATCGATAAAAGTTGGACAAGGCGACACACAGGCGCGCTGGCGGCTGGCAAATGTTGCCGCCGTACATCAGTGGTTACGTCACGTCGTCGACAATACGCAATGCCTGGATGTATTCACTAACGGGAGGGATGACCATGGGTCGTTTAGTCGTAGTATCTAACCGTATTGCAACGCCGAATGATAAAAAGGCCAGCGCTGGCGGCCTGGCGGTGGGTATTTTAGGTGCGCTGAAGGCGAGCGGCGGCACGTGGTTTGGCTGGAGTGGGGAGATCGGCGATGATAGCCAGCCGTTGAAGAAGGTGAGTAAAGGGGATATTTCCTGGGCCTCATTCAACCTTAGCGAAGAAGATCACGAGCTCTACTACAATCAGTTTTCCAATGCGGTGCTATGGCCCGCGTTTCACTATCGTCTCGACTTAGTCAATTTTCAGCGTCCGGCGTGGGAGGGGTATCTGCGCGTTAACGCCGCCGTGGCGCAAAAACTGCTGCCGCTGCTAGCCGACGACGATATGATTTGGGTTCATGATTATCACCTATTGCCATTTGCCAGTGAATTACGCAAAAACGGCGTCAAAAACCGCATCGGTTTCTTCCTGCATATTCCGTTTCCGACGCCTGAAATATTCAACGCTTTACCTCCACATGCGGAGCTTCTTGAACAGCTTTGTGATTATGATTTACTCGGCTTTCAGACCGAAAACGACCGGCAGGCATTTGTTGATTGCGTCGCCCAACAAACGACCTTGTGCGAAGTGGGTCACCAGCAATACCGTGCCTGGGGTAAGACGTTCCGTACTGCCGTCTATCCGATAAGCATCGAACCTCAGGAAGTCGCGCGCAGCGCCAGCGGGCCGCTGCCGCCGAAGTTGGCTCAATTGAAAGCTGAACTAAAAGGAGTTAAGAATATTTTTTCCGTTGAGCGCCTGGATTACTCCAAGGGGCTGCCGGAGCGTTTTCAGGCTTACGAGGCGCTGCTGGAAAACTACCCGCAGCATCGTGGAAAAATTCGCTATACCCAGATAGCGCCCACTTCGCGGGGCGATGTTCAGGCTTATCAGGATATCCGCCATCAACTGGAAACGGCCGCCGGGCGAATCAACGGCCACTATGGTCAACTGGGGTGGACGCCGCTGTATTATTTGAATCAGCACTTCGATCGCAAACTACTCATGAAGGTATTTCGTTATTCGGATGTGGGGCTGGTCACGCCGCTACGCGATGGCATGAACCTCGTGGCCAAGGAGTTTGTCGCCGCGCAGGACCCTGAAAACCCTGGGGTGTTGGTGCTATCGCAGTTCGCTGGCGCGGCGAATGAACTGACTTCCGCGCTCATCGTCAACCCTTACGATCGCGATGAAGTGGCGGCGGCGCTGGACCGCGCTCTGACTATGCCGCTTGCGGAGCGAATTATTCGCCATGGCAAAATGCTCAAGGCGATCGAGAATAATGATATTGATAACTGGCAGGCGCAGTTCGTTGCCGATCTAAAGCGCGTAAAGTCGCATGAGGATAGCTGCCAGCAGCCAACCGTAGTTACTCCCTCCGCGTAGTCAAAATGGCTGATGCTTCGGCATCAGCTTATTCCAGGGAAACCAACAGCACATCGACTCCGCTGCTGCCGACGATATTCTTCGCTGAACAGGTTGCGCGGGAAAACAGGCTCTGGTTATGGTTGCCGCAGATCACCAGGTCGACGTGATGCTGACGGCAAAAATCCTTCACGTGATGACAAAGTTCGCCGCTGGCGATGGTCATTTTGCTGATGGGATAGTCCGCCTGGGCGGCGAGTTCATTAAGAAAGCTACGTGTCTCCTCCTGCATAATCTCACGCAAATTCTCCATCATCGGCGCGGCGAACTGATTATACATTTCCGGATCTGTCGCCAGCGTGATCAGGCTAACCTGCGCATTAAGCGGACGTGCGATAGACACCGCTTTATTGACCAACATGCGGCTTTCCGGCGTTGGGGCGACGGCGACTAACAGATGAGAGTAGGGCATCTAGCCTCCTTGAGATACGCAACGGGATCTTTCTACTTTCTTTACTCCTAATTCCATCTTTCCACAAGGGGTATTCGCGCGGTTAAAAACGCCTTTCTCCAACCGTGTAATATCAGATTCTGGCAGCCGACTCGCAAAAATGATTCTCTCTTTTGCTTTAAAAGAAACGCTGTTTTATAAATCGGTGACGCATGTTGCCCGGCCCTTTGTTTTTTTGCCACTGAATGATTAGTACTGGCAAAAATGCAAAGGTAAGCCGGTTTTCATGATCTTACTGTAGCCATGTATCCGCAAAACTTCGGTATAGCCTGGTAAGGCCGAAGTTATCTAATAAAAAAGAGACAGGATTTACGGCGATGAAAACACGAAAAATCGGTTTGGCTAATTATCTCGCCTATGGTTCCGGCGATTTTCTCGGCGCGGGAACTACCGCGCTTACCGCAGCATGGCTACTCTATTTTTACACCACTTTCTGCGGGCTATCCCCCATTGAGGCGACGCTCATTTTCGCCACCGCGCGCGTACTCGACGCAGTCGTTAGCCCCCTGATGGGCTTCTTAACCGATAACTTTGGCTCTACCTGGCTGGGTAAGCGATTCGGCAGACGCAAATTTTTTATTTTGCTCGGTATTCCCTGTGTCTTTAGCTACTCAATGATGTGGGTAGGCGATATGGGGTTCTGGTATTACCTCGCGACTTATCTGCTGTTTGATATTGTCTATACCATGATTCTGGTGCCCTACGAGACGCTGGTGCCGGAGATGACCGATGATTTCAAACAGAAGACCAAATTTTCAGGCGCGCGTATTTCCATGGCGCAAATGTCGGCGATATTAGCCTCGTTTTTACCGGGGATTCTGCTCACCCAACTGGGTAAAGACAACGCCAGCTCATTTTTTTACGCAAGCCTGGTCTTTTCGGTGCTGTGCGCCCTGATGCTGACCTTCGTCTGGTTTTTTACCTGGGAGCGCCCTCGGGAAGCGTGGTCTGAAGCGGCGCTGCGCGCAGAAGAAGAAAAACGCAATTTAACCCTCGCGCAGAGTCTTAACCGGCTGTTTATTGAGCTTAGCTCTACGCTGCGCATTAAAATCTTCCGCCAGCATCTTGGTATGTATCTGGGCGGTTACATCGCGCAGGACGTTTTCAATGCGGTGTTTACCTATTATGTGGTCTTTGTGCTGATGCAGGATGCCTCCGTCGCCTCTAACTTACTCGGCACGATGGCTATCTTCCAGTTTATCGCGGTCATCGCCATGATCCCGCTCTGCATCCGCTTTGGCCCGGCGCCTTCATACCGCATGGTAGTGGTGCTGTTCGGTTTGAGCTCACTCTCATATGCCGTGCTCTATTACGCGGGGCTGAGCGACGTCTATTCATTATTACTGCTCATTTCTGCTATCGCGGGTCTGGGGCGCGGCGGCATTAATTACGTGCCGTGGAATACCTACACCTATATTGCCGACGTCGACGAAGTCATTACCGGCCAGCGTCGGGAGGGCATTTTCGCCGGTATCATGACGCTGACCCGCAAAGCGTCGCAGGCGGGGGCGGTGATGCTGGTTGGCATCATCATGCAACTATCGGGCTTTGTCTCCGGGCAAAAAATTCAGCCGGAAGGCGTGAGTCATACCATTCTGTTGATCCTTAGCGTCGGTACGTTGGTGGTGCTGGCTTGCGGCTTCCTGGTCTCCCTGTGCTTTAAACTCAATCTGCATACGCATAGCGTGCTGCGCGCCGAGACGCTAATGATGCGCGATGTCGGTTACGCGCAGCCCGAGCGGGCGACAGCGGAAAACCGCGCGGTGGTTGAGCAGCTGGCGGGGATGCCTTACGAATGCCTGTGGGGCAATAACAATATTGGTTACCTGAATCGCAATAAACCTGCCGCCCCGGCGCTGAATCAGGGCGGTGCTTTGAATTCGACATATACCAGAGGTTAAGAACATGAAAGTTTGGCCGGTCAAACATAGCCCATTATTGCGTCAGCCTGAGCGCTTTATCGCTCGCAGCGAGCTTCAGGCATTGATCCGTAATGTGACGCAAAACCTGGTGAATATTAAGGATGAAAGCGGGCAATTTTTACTGCGGCTGGACGACGGGCGAGTCATCGATACCAAAGGTTGGGCCGGTTGGGAATGGACCCACGGCGTTGGCCTGTACGGCATCTACCAGTATTATCAACAAACCGGCGATACCGCCATGCGCGATATCATTGACGGCTGGTTCGCCGACCGCTTCGCCGAAGGGGCAACCACCAAAAACGTTAATACCATGGCGCCGTTTTTGACGCTGGCTTATCGCTATGAAGAGACCGGGCGTCAGGAGTATCTCCCGTGGCTCGATAGCTGGGCCGAGTGGGCGATGCATGAGATGCCGCGCACCGAGCAGGGAGGCATGCAGCACATTACCCTGGCGGAAGAGAACCATCAGCAGATGTGGGATGACACGCTGATGATGACGGTGCTGCCGCTAGCCAAAATCGGTAAATTACTAAATCGTCCGCACTACATTGAAGAAGCAACCTATCAGTTCTTGCTGCATGTACAGAACCTGATGGACAAAGAGACTGGCCTGTGGTTCCACGGCTGGAATTACGACGGTCGGCACAACTTTGCGCGTGCGCGCTGGGCGCGGGGTAACAGCTGGCTCACCATCGTTATCCCGGACTTCCTTGAGCTGGTGGATTTGCCAGAGGGGAGTGCGGTGCGCCGCTATCTGCTACAGGTACTGAATGCGCAAATTGCCGCGTTAGCTGACTGTCAGGATGAGAGCGGCCTCTGGCATACCCTGCTCGACGATCCGCATTCCTACCTTGAAGCGTCAGCGACGGCGGGCTTTGCTTACGGCATCCTGAAAGCGATACGCAAGCGTTATATCGGGGCGGAGTACACCGAGGTTGCCGAAAAGGCGATACGCGGGATTGTGCGTAATATTTCACCAGAGGGGGAACTGCTGCAAACTTCGTTTGGTACCGGGATGGGCACCGATCTCGATTTTTATCGGCAAATTCCGCTGACGTCGATGCCGTACGGCCAGGCGATGGCGATTCTTTGTCTGACGGAATATCTGCGCAAATATTTCTGATAGCGGCATAGATTCCCCGGCCACGCCGCGCGTACCGGGGCTCCTGATAATACAAACCCGGCTTTCACCGGGTTTGTTTTTACATCCGCTCTACGGTCTCAATACCCAGAGTATCAAGACCCAGCTTCAGCGTCTTCGCCGTCAGCTGCGCCAGTTTCAGGCGGCTATTACGGGCCTCTTCGCTTTCGGCGCTGAGGATTGGGCAGTGTTCGTAGAAACCAGAGAACAGCCCGGCCAGATCGTACAGATAGGCGCACATCACGTGCGGAGTACCTTCACGGGCGACGACGGCCAGCGTTTCTTCGAACTGCAGCAGGCGGGCAGCCAACTGCGCTTCGCGATCTTCGCTAATAACCACCGGCGCGGCAGCCAGCGCGCTTTCGTCGATACCGGCTTTACGGAACACCGACAGCACGCGGGTATAGGCATACTGCATGTAAGGCGCGGTATTACCTTCGAACGCCAGCATGTTATCCCAGTCGAAAATGTAATCGGTAGTACGGTTTTTCGACAGATCGGCATATTTCACCGCGCCGATACCCACCGCATTGGCCAGTTTTTCCAGCTCATCGGCAGGCATATCCGGGTTCTTCTCGGCCACCAGGCGGCGTGCGCGCTCCAGCGCTTCGTCCAGCAGATCGGCCAGTTTGACGGTACCGCCGGCGCGGGTTTTAAACGGTTTACCATCTTTCCCGAGCATCATGCCGAACATGTGGTGTTCCAGCGGTACGGATTCAGGTACATAGCCGGCTTTACGGACAATGGTCCATGCCTGCATCAGGTGCTGATGCTGACGAGAGTCGATGTAGTAGAGCACGCGGTCGGCATGCAGCGTTTCATAACGGTATTTTGCGCAGGCGATATCGGTAGTGGTGTAGAGGTAGCCGCCATCCTTTTTCTGGATGATGACGCCCATCGGTTCGCCTTCTTTGTTTTTGTATTCATCAAGGAAGACCACGGTCGCGCCTTCGCTCTCGACGGCCATACCTTTTGCTTTCAGATCGGCAACGATCCCCGGCAGCATCGGATTGTACAGGCTTTCACCCATCACATCATCGCGAGTCAGGGTGACATTCAGGCGATCGTAGGTGATCTGGTTTTGCGACATGGTGATGTCGACCAGTTTACGCCACATCTGCAGGAAGTACTCGTCGCCGCCCTGCAGCTTAACCACGTAGCTACGCGCGCGCTCGGCGAACGCTTCGTCTTCGTCATAGTGCTTTTTCGCTTCGCGGTAGAAACCTTCGAGGTCGGCCAGCGCCATTTCGCCGGCGTTTTCCTGCTGCTGCTTTTCCAGATAAGCGATCAGCATCCCGAACTGGGTACCCCAGTCACCGACGTGGTTGGCGCGGATAACGCGATGGCCGAGGAATTCCAGAGTACGTACCGAGGCATCGCCGATGATGGTTGAACGCAGATGGCCGACGTGCATCTCTTTCGCCACGTTCGGCGCGGAGTAGTCAACAACGATGGTCTGCGACTGTGGTTTCGCCACGCCCAGGCGCTCGGACTGCAGCGCGAGATTGACGTTTTCCGCCAGGAAGGCCGGATCGAGGAAAATATTGATAAAGCCCGGCCCGGCGATTTCGACTTTATTGGCAATGCCGTTCAGATCGAGATGAGACAGTACCTGCTCTGCAAGTTGTCGCGGCGCCATGCCCAGTTTTTTGGCCACAGCCATCACGCCATTGGCCTGATAGTCGCCGAACTGAACTTTTGCTGACTGGCGGACCTGAGGTTCGCAATCGGCAGGCGCGCCTGCCGCGATCAGGGCCTGGCTGACTTTTTCTGAGAGAAGAGCCTGAATATTCACCGGAATACCTTACTTTTAAGGCGCGAGAACCCCTGTGGGGCGGCGCCGGAACATGGACAAATTAAGGCGGGAGTATACTGCATTTGCGCCCAGCCGTCAGCACCGCGCGCAAGTTGTAAAGCGGCACGCTTAATGAATAACCATTCGTTGTTCAGGCGCGCGGATTGGCGGTTGGTCGGGGCGGCGAAACAGGATAAATTAGCCTTTTTAGCAATGACCGAGGCGCAAGATGGCGAACTGGCAGCAAATTGATGAACTGAAAGATATTTCGGCGGATTTACCGCGTTTTAGCGATGCGCTGCAAGCGCTGGCCGAACGGTTGGGGTTGGAGCTTGCGCCGCTGGACGCCGACCATATCTCGCTGCGCTGTCATCAAAATACCACGGCGGAACGCTGGCGGCAGGGGCTGGAGCGTTGCGGCGCGCTGCTATCGGAAAATATCATTAATGGCCGCCCCATTTGCTTATTTAAGCTTGCCGAACCTATTTGTGTCGCCCACTGGCGCTTTACGGTTGTGGAGTTGCCATGGCCGGGGGAAAAACGCTATCCGCACGAAGGCTGGGAACATATCGAAATCGTTCTGCCGGGCGAGCCGGAAACCCTCAACGCTCGCGCGCTGGCCTTGCTTTCCGATGACGGGCTCAGCCAGCCGGGAATTTTCGTAAAAACCAGCTCGCCGAAAGGGGAGCGTGAACGCTTGCCGAACCCGACGCTTGCGGTCACGGACGGCAAAGTGACCATCAAATTCCATCCCTGGTCGATCGAGCAAATCGTCGCCAGCGAGCGAACCGATACTTAACAGTGTGAAGCCGCGCGGCGTCTGCGGGGAAAAATCGTGACATGCTGTGCTGCCCGTGATGAAAATGGAGAAGGAATCGATGTTGCTGGAAGTTTGCTGCTATAGCATGGAATGCGCGCTGGAGGCGCAGCGCTGCGGCGCCGATCGCATTGAACTTTGCGCCGCGCCGCAGGAGGGCGGGTTAACGCCGTCGTTGGGCGTGCTGCGTTCGGTGCGAGACAATATCTCGATTCCGGTTCATCCGATTATCCGTCCGCGCGGCGGCGATTTTTGTTACACCGAGGGTGAATTTGCCGCCATGCTGGATGATGTGGCGACGGTCAGAGATCTGGGTTTTGCTGGTCTGGTGATTGGCGTACTCGATGCTGACGGCCAGGTGGATATCCCCCGTATGCGAAAAATTATGGCGGCGGCGGGTCCGCTGGCGGTGACCTTCCATCGGGCCTTTGATATGTGCGCCGACCCGCGTCAGGCCTGGCATTCGCTTGCTGAACTTGGCGTTGCTCGCATCCTTACTTCCGGTCAACGGCCAACGGCGGAACAAGGTCTTGCAAAAATTATGGAACTAATTGCGCTGGGCGATACTCCAATCATTATGGCCGGAGCGGGAGTGCGGGCTGCCAATCTGCAAAAGTTTCTGCAGGCAGGCCTCAAAGAGGTGCATAGCTCAGCGGGGCAGTGGTTGCCATCGCCGATGCGCTTTCGTAATCCGGGGTTATCAATGTCCACCGACGCAGATGCCGATGAATATTGCCGCTATGCCGTTAACGGCGAAGCGGTAGCGGAAATGAAACAGATTATTTCTGCCGCGCGGGATTAGCCCGCGAAGCTAACCGTTTTTTGCTGCACATCATGTCGCCCAATATGATGATTGCCCGTACCAGGCCCCTGCAATTTCAACAGGGGCCTTTTTTTATCCCACGAGCGCCAGTGTTCGGCTGAGGTGAATTACGCCCTGGCCGCGGCCGCTTTTTTCGCCAGCGACTGTTGCGTCTCTGGTTTAGTGGCGACGATCACCGCGCGCAGCGGCGCGGGGTAACCTTCCAGCGTTTTGCTGCTGTCATGCGGGTCGAGGAAGTCGGCGAGTGATTCCGTCGTCATCCATTCGGTGCGGCGCTGCTCTTCACTGGTGGTGACGCAGGTATCAACAATGCGCACATCGATGAATCCGCACTTCTCCAGCCACTGTTTTAGCGCGGCGGCGGAAGGAATGAAATAAACGTTACGCATTTGCGCGTAGCGGTCGCCTGGCACCAGCACGGTGTTCTCATCACCTTCAACGACCAGCGTCTCCAGTACCAGTTCGCCGCCGGGGGCTAACTGATCTTTGAGCTGCCACAGATGATCCAGCGGGGAACGGCGGTGATACAGCACTCCCATCGAAAAGACGGTATCAAAAGCTTCCAGCGCCGGCAGTTGTTCGATGCCTAGCGGCAGTAGGTGCGCGCGCTGATCGTTGCCGATGAGTTTGCGTACCGCTTCAAACTGGCATAAGAACAGCTGGGTTGGATCGATACCGACCGCCAGATGCGCGCCGGCGCCAATCATTCGCCACATGTGATAACCACTGCCGCAGCCGACATCAAGAATAGTACGACCGGTGAGATCGGAAAGATGCGGCAGCACGCGTTCCCATTTCAGGTCGGAGCGCCATTCGGTATCGATATTAATGCCATACAGCGAATAAGGGCCTTTACGCCACGGCATCAGGTTTCGCAGCAGATTTTCAATTCGCAGCTGGTGGCCTTCGCTGAGTGGCGTTTCGCTTTCCGCCGTGACGCTATGCAATAGATCGAGACGCCAGGGCGCCAGCTCGGGCAGAAACTCAACGGCGCGTTCCCATTCGCGAAACTTACCGTGCAGCGCTTCGCGTTGCCAGGCCGCGACCTGAGCGGGCAGGGTTTCCAGCCAGTGGGAGAGCGGTCCTTTCGCGATCAACTGATAAAAATTACTGAAGTCGATCATGCCCGTTCCTCGGATTTAACCGCCACCAACGAACCAAAATTAAAGCACTGGAACCACAGTTCGGCATGTTCAAATCCGGCCTGACGAAGGCGCGCTTTATGGGTTTCAACCGAATCGGTCAGCATGACGTTTTCCAGCATGCTGCGTTTCTGGCTGATTTCCAGTTCGCTATAGCCATTGGCGCGCTTGAAGTCATGGTGCATGTTGAACAGCAGTTCGCCGACGTTGGCATCTTCAAAGCTGAATTTTTCGGAAAGCACCAGCGCGCCGCCCGGATTGAGCCCTTGATATACTTTATCAAGGATCGCCTGACGTTCGCTCGGTTCGAGGAACTGAATAGTGAAGTTCAGCACGACCATCGAGGCATTTTCAATGGCGATATGGCGAATATCGCCCTCAATAACCTCAACCGGCGTTGGCGCTTTATAGGCATCAATATGACGACGGCAACGTTCTACCATCGCCGGGGAGTTATCAATGGCGATAATTTTGCACCCCGGGTGCGCAATATTGCGGCGCACGGAAAGCGTCGCGGCGCCGAGCGAACAGCCAAGATCGTAAACCTGAGTGTTTGGCTGAACAAAACGCTCAGCCAGCATGCCGATCATCGAAATAATATTGGAATAACCAGGAACAGAGCGCTGGATCATATCCGGGAAGACTTCGGCTACCCGTTCATCAAAGGTCCAGTCGCCGAGACTGGCAATCGGCGCGGAAAAAAGCGTATCGCGGTGAGACATAACGTTAAACCCGAAAAAACGAAAACGGCGTATTGTGCGCTAACGCAGGGAGAAAACCAACTCCCAGGGCATATACCACAGGTTAGCCAGCACCATCAGCAACAGCGAGCACCAGGTGGCGCTCATTCCGGAACGCCGCCAGCGGAACAGGCGATGATGGAAACCGTACGAGTGCATCAGGCGCCCGGCAATCAGCAAAATACCGCAAACGTGCACCATCCAGGTTAGCGCGCCGTTCATTTCCATAAACAGCAGCAAGATAAGCCCAATGGGGACGTATTCCACGGCATTGCCATGAACGCGAATGGCGACCTGTAGTTCGCTAAAACCACCGTCGCCATAGCCGACGCGATACTGCATGCGCAGACGTACCACGTCGAAGGAAAACTTGATTAACAATAACGCACCCAAAACCGCATACAGCGCGCTGACCATACCCAAAACTCCCTTTAATTATGTCAGGTGGCTCCGACTATCATAGCAGGATATCAGAAAAGCGAGGATTGCTGCGGAATTGACGGTGCGGCGCCGACTTGCGGCAGCACCGCGCGTAGGTCTTCCCATAAGGTATCTACCAGTTCAGGCGCCTGGGCGATATCCGGGGTATGCAAAAACAGCCACGGCGTGGCCGACTGATGCCATTTTGGCAGCGTCTGTAGCCAGACGCGAAACAATTCGCGATTCTGCGCCATATCATCGCTGCCGATAAAGCGCACCATCGGCTGCTCCGCGGTCATGACCGCGTGAACCGGGACTTTGGGTTTCTTTTTCTGCGCGTCGATCATCGCCGGATTACGCGCGACGGCGCTATGCACCGGGCGGCTATCGAGGATAACTCGATTGGCGTTGCGCTGGTGTAGCCCGCGATTAAGCTGCTGTTCGGCATCGCCTTTGGCGAAAAACTCGGGATGGCGAACTTCAACGCCGTAGGTGAAGTTTTTCGGTAGCGTATCGAGAAAATGCCACAGGGCAGGGAGGTCTCGTGGCCCGAAGGTGGCGGGCAACTGCAACCAGTACTGGCCGATGCGCGATTCCAGCGGCGCCAGACGGGTAAAAAATTCGTGGCTTAAATCGTCGCAGTCGCGCAGTGCCGCCTGATGCGAAATCGTGGCCGGGAATTTGAAACAGAACCGAAAATCATCGTGAGTTTGTTGATACCAGCGATCGACTATCTCGGCCTTTGGTAAGGCATACAGGGTGGTATTACCCTCCACGCAGTTAAAATGGCGGGCATACTCTTCAAGGCCGGTGATGCCAAGGCGCACCCATTTAGGGTGCGACCATTGCGGGAGCCCGATATAAATCATAAGGCGGCGAGAATGCCCTCAGTACTGCGCACGCGGGCGATGCGCGGGAAGATATGCGTCATACTGCCCTGATGCTGATCGGCGGAGGCAGCGCTGCACGCATCCTCGGCGATGATCAGATTGAAACCGAGTTCCCAGGCATTGCGAGCGGTGGATTCCACGCCGATATTGGTGGAGATACCGCAAAGGATAATGGTGTCGATACCGCGGCGGCGCAGCTGCAGTTCAAGATCGGTACCGTAGAACGCGCCCCACTGACGTTTCGTCACTTCAAGATCGCTATCCTGCTTGCCAAGCGCCGGCGGATAGACCCACCAGTTTTCAGGCAGCTTCGCGGCGCCAGCCTGGGCATCTACCAGCTGTTTTAACGCTTCAGCGAAATCGGCGGACCAGCCGACGCGAACCATGATGACGGGCGAACCCTGTTGACGACATTTTTCAGCCAGCTTTGCCGCGCGCGTCACCACCTCGTCGGCGCGATGCGGGCCGCCGGCAAAGGGTAAAATGCCTTCTTGCAGGTCAATAACGACCAGCGCGGTTTTTTTCGCATTGAGTTCTAACATGGTATCCCCGTATCTTGTTCTCTTGTCAGGCCGCTACAATACCGTTGCTAATTCGGCTCAAGGGTAACAAATTTTGTTAATTTATGTGAGCACAAGCAATAAGCGCGCAGCAAAGCAGCGTACAAACTGCGTCGGGCTTATCGTCAGACAGAATTTCCAGTATAATAGCCGCCTTTTTTCATTCAGTAGTGACATTCAGCAAAGCTGCGACCTCGTCGCCTGCATGGCAGGCAACATCCGCCTGCGGCTAAGTTAAGGGATATCTCATGCGTACAGAATATTGCGGACAGCTACGTCAGTCCCACGTGGGGCAGCAAGTGACCCTGTGTGGTTGGGTCAACCGTCGTCGTGATCTCGGTAGCCTTATCTTCATCGATATGCGCGACCGTGAAGGCATCGTGCAGGTGTTTTTCGATCCGGATCGTGCGGATGCATTAAAACTGGCTTCCGAACTGCGTAATGAGTTCTGCATCCAAATCACCGGCACCGTGCGTGCGCGTGAAGAGCGCAACGTCAACCGCGAGATGGCCACCGGCGAAATCGAAGTGCTGGCGTCTGACCTGACCATCATCAACCGCGCGGAAGCGCTGCCGCTGGACTCCAACCACGTCAACACCGAAGAAGCGCGCCTGAAATACCGCTATCTGGACCTGCGTCGTCCGGAAATGGCTCAGCGCCTGAAAACCCGCGCCAAAATCACCAGCTTCGTGCGCCGCTTCATGGACGATCACGGGTTCCTCGATATCGAAACCCCGATGCTGACTAAAGCCACACCGGAAGGCGCGCGTGACTACCTCGTGCCGTCGCGCGTTCATAAAGGTAAATTCTACGCGCTGCCGCAATCTCCGCAGCTGTTCAAACAGCTACTGATGATGTCCGGTTTCGATCGTTACTATCAGATAGTCAAATGCTTCCGCGACGAAGACCTGCGTGCCGACCGTCAGCCTGAATTTACTCAGATTGATGTTGAAACCTCGTTCATGACCGCGCCGCAGGTGCGTGAAGTGATGGAAGATCTGGTTCGTAAGCTGTGGCAGGACGTGAAGGGCGTAGACCTCGGTCAATTCCCGGTGATGACCTTTGCCGAAGCGGAGCGTCGTTACGGTTCCGATAAGCCGGACCTGCGTAACCCGATGGAGCTGGTAGACGTAGCCGATCTGGTGAAAGCGGTCGAATTCGCCGTCTTCTCCGGCCCGGCTAACGACGCCAAAGGCCGCGTTGCTGCCTTACGCGTGCCGGGCGGTGCGGCGCTGACCCGTAAACAGATTGATGAATACGGCAAATTCGTACAGATCTACGGTGCGAAAGGGTTGGCCTATATTAAAGTGACCGAGCGTGCGAAGGGCCTTGAAGGCATCAATAGCCCGGTGGCGAAATTCCTCAACGCCGAAATCGTCGAAGCTATTCTTGAGCGCACGGGCGCGCAGGACGGCGACATGATCTTCTTCGGCGCTGACAACAAGAAAGTGGTTGCCGATGCCCTCGGCGCGCTGCGTCTGAAGCTGGGCAAAGACCTGAATCTCACCGACGAGAACAAATGGGCGCCGCTGTGGGTTATCGACTTCCCGATGTTCGAAGACGACGGCGAAGGCGGCCTGACCGCGATGCACCATCCGTTCACCTCGCCGAAAGATATGACTGCCGCCGAGCTGAAAGCCGCTCCGGAAGACGCTGTGGCTAACGCCTACGATATGGTCATCAACGGCTACGAAGTCGGCGGTGGTTCGGTGCGTATCCACAGTGGTGAAATGCAGCAAACCGTGTTTGGCATTCTGGGCATTAACGAACAAGAACAGCGTGAAAAATTCGGCTTCCTGCTGGATGCGCTGAAGTACGGCACGCCGCCGCATGCCGGCCTGGCGTTTGGCCTCGATCGCCTGACCATGCTGCTGACCGGTACCGATAACATCCGTGACGTTATCGCCTTCCCGAAAACGACGGCTGCCGCGTGCCTGATGACCGAAGCGCCGAGCTTCGCGAATCCTGCCGCGTTAGGCGAACTGGGGATTCAGGTTGTGGCGAAAGAGGCAAAAGAGTCTCCGGAGAACAACTAAGATGTCATTCAAGCTGCCCGTCTCCGTTCTGGTGGTAATTTACGCCGAAGATACGAAGCGGGTGCTGATGTTGCAGCGACGCGACGATCCCGCTTTCTGGCAGTCGGTTACCGGCAGCCTGGAAGAGGGGGAAACCGCGTTGCAGGCCGCCGCGCGCGAAGTAAAGGAAGAGGTCGCCATTGACGTTGCTCGCGAGCAACTGGCCTTAATTGACTGTCAGCGTACGGTGGAGTTCGAGATATTTTCTCACTTACGTCATCGCTATGCGCCGGGCGTCGAGCGCAATACGGAATTCTGGTTCCGTCTTGCGCTGCCCCATGAGCGCCAGATTGTTTTCACTGAACATCTGGATTACCGCTGGGTTAGCGCGTCGGATGCCGCCGCGCTAACCAAATCGTGGAGCAACCGGCAGGCGATTGAAGAATTTGTAATTAACGCCGGATAACTTCCCGCGGCGTTTGTCGCGGGAAGACGGCTTTTTTGGAGAGTTTTTTATGGCAGGTCATAGTAAATGGGCCAACACCAAACACCGCAAAGCGGCACAAGATGCCAAGCGCGGTAAGATCTTTACTAAAATCATCCGCGAGCTGGTCACCGCTGCGCGTCTGGGCGGCGGCGATCCGGCATCCAACCCGCGTCTGCGCGCGGCTGTAGATAAAGCGTTGTCCAATAACATGACTCGCGACACCTTGAACCGCGCCATCGCGCGCGGCGTCGGCGGTGATGAAGACGCGAACATGGAAACCATCATTTATGAAGGTTACGGCCCGGGCGGCACTGCGGTAATGGTTGAATGTCTGAGCGACAACCGTAACCGTACCGTCGCCGAAGTACGCCACGCCTTTACCAAAACCGGTGGTAACCTCGGAACCGACGGCTCCGTGGCCTATCTGTTTAGCAAAAAAGGCGTGATCTCCTTCGAGAAAGGCGACGAAGACACCATCATGGAAGCCGCGCTGGAAGCTGGTGCTGAAGACGTCGTTACCTATGACGACGGCGCTATTGACGTTTACACCGCCTGGGAAGAGATGGGCGCGGTGCGTGATGCGCTGGAAGCCGCTGGCCTGAAAGCTGATGCTGCTGAAGTCTCAATGATCCCGTCGACTAAAGCGGATATGGACGCGGAAACCGCGCCGAAGCTGCTGCGTCTTATTGATATGCTGGAAGACTGCGACGACGTGCAGGAAGTGTATCATAACGGCGAAATCTCTGATGAGGTTGCCGCAACGCTGTGATGCCGGTAGCCGGTATTGCGGGTGAGTTATTACTGGAGGCGCGTGATGGCCATTATTCTCGGCATTGACCCGGGGTCACGCGTGACCGGTTATGGCGTGATTCGCCAGGTCGGGCGGCAGTTGAGCTACCTTGGCAGCGGATGTATCCGCACCAAAGTAGACGATCTGCCGTCGCGGCTGAAGCTGATATACGCCGGCGTCACCGAAATTATTACCCAGTTCCAGCCTGACTATTTCGCTATCGAGCAGGTCTTTATGGCGAAAAATGCCGATTCGGCGTTGAAGCTTGGGCAGGCGCGCGGGGTGGCGATTGTCGCGGCGACGAACCAGGACCTGCCGGTCTTTGAGTACGCCGCCCGCCAGGTTAAGCAAACCGTCGTCGGAATCGGTAGCGCGGAAAAGAGCCAGGTACAGCATATGGTGCGTACCTTGCTGAAACTTCCGGCAAATCCGCAGGCGGATGCGGCGGATGCGCTGGCCATCGCCATCACCCATTGCCACCTCAGTCAGAACCTGGCTCAGATTAGCGAGACCAGGCTCAATCTGGCGCGAGGGCGGTTACGATAATCACAAATCAGGCTGGATATTCATCCAGCCTTTTTTTATGATAACGCATTAGACTTTCGGCCCTTTATTCAGGAGCGCTACGTGATAGGCAGACTCAGAGGCATCATTCTCGAAAAGCAACCCCCGCTGGTATTACTGGAAACCGGGGGCGTAGGTTATGAAGTCCATATGCCGATGACCTGCTTCTACGAGCTACCGGAAGCCGGGCAGGAAGCCATCGTCTTCACCCATTTTGTGGTGCGTGAAGACGCGCAGCTGCTGTACGGCTTTAACAACAAGCAGGAACGCACGCTGTTTAAAGAGCTTATCAAAACCAACGGCGTCGGGCCGAAGCTGGCGCTGGCTATCCTTTCCGGCATGTCGGCGCAGCAGTTTGTGAACGCCGTTGAGCGTGAAGAAGTTGCCTCGCTGGTGAAACTGCCTGGTATCGGCAAGAAAACCGCCGAACGTTTAATTGTCGAGATGAAAGATCGCTTTAAAGGCCTGCATGGCGATCTGTTTACTCCGGCCGCCGATCTGGTGCTGACCACGCCTGTCGGCCCAACTGCCGACGATGCGGAGCAAGAAGCGGTTGCCGCGCTGGTGGCGCTGGGCTATAAACCACAAGAGGCCAGCCGAATGGTGAGCAAAATCGCTCGCCCGGACGCCAACAGTGAAACGCTAATCCGCGAAGCGCTGCGCGCGGCGTTGTGAGGTAAGGGATGATTGAAGCAGATCGGCTGGTATCAGGCGACAGCATTGGTTTCGAAGAGGCCGCTGACCGCGCTATCCGCCCCAAATTACTGGCAGAATATGTCGGCCAGCCGCAGGTGCGTTCGCAGATGGAGATCTTTATCCAGGCGGCGAAACTGCGCGGCGATGCGCTCGATCACCTGTTGATTTTTGGCCCACCAGGGTTGGGGAAAACCACGCTTGCTAATATCGTCGCCAACGAAATGGGCGTGAATCTGCGTACCACCTCCGGCCCGGTGCTGGAAAAGGCCGGCGACCTGGCGGCAATGCTGACCAACCTTGAGCCGCATGATGTTCTGTTTATTGATGAGATCCACCGCCTTTCGCCGGTAGTGGAAGAGGTACTGTATCCGGCAATGGAAGATTATCAGCTGGATATCATGATTGGCGAAGGCCCGGCCGCACGCTCGATTAAAATCGACCTGCCGCCGTTCACCCTGATTGGCGCGACTACCCGCGCCGGTTCATTGACTTCGCCGCTGCGCGACCGCTTTGGTATCGTGCAGCGCCTCGAGTTTTATCAAGTGCCGGACCTGCAGCATATCGTAGGCCGCAGCGCCCGTCATATGGGTTTGGAGATGAGCGAGGAAGGGGCGCTGGAAGTGGCCCGTCGCGCGCGCGGTACACCGCGTATCGCCAACCGTCTGCTGCGCCGGGTACGCGACTTCGCCGAAGTGCGCCACGATGGCACTATCTCCGCTGAGATCGCCGCTCAGGCGCTGGATATGCTCAACGTGGATGCCGAAGGGTTTGACTATATGGATCGCAAGCTGCTATTGGCGGTGATCGATAAATTCTTTGGTGGTCCGGTCGGCCTCGATAACCTCGCGGCGGCTATCGGCGAGGAGCGGGAAACCATTGAAGACGTGCTGGAGCCGTACTTAATTCAGCAGGGGTTCCTGCAGCGCACGCCGCGTGGCCGAATGGCGACGGTGCGCGCCTGGAATCACTTCGGTATTACCCCGCCGGAAATGCCCTGATAAAACCCGGTAGCTTTCCGCTACCGGGTAGCCTCTCAATCAACTCGCCGCTTTCTTCGTCATACTCAGAACAAACAGCGCCGCTGCGCAGAGCACAACCGAAGGGCCTGCAGGGGTATCGTAGAACGCCGAGAAGGTTAAACCGCCGGTCACCGCCAGCATACCTACACCAACGGCTACCGCGGCCATCTGTTCCGGCGTGCGGGCAAAACGGCGGGCGGTAGCGGCCGGGATTATCAACAACGAAGTGATGATCAGCGCGCCGACGAACTTCATTGCCACGCCGATAGTCAATGCCGTCACCAGCATCAGCAGCAGCTTAACCCGCTGCAACTTCACCCCATCAACAAACGCTAAATCAGGGCTGATGGTCATCGCCAGCAGGTTGCGCCACTGCCAGAGCAATATCGCGACCACTACCACCACGCCTAACGCAATGGAGATTAAATCCTGCGGGGTGACGGCTAACAGATCGCCAAACAGATAGGCCATCAGGTCGACGCGCACGTTCGACATCAGGCTCACCACCACCAGGCCGAGCGACAGCGCGCTGTGGGCCATAATACCCAGCAGGGTATCGACCGCCAGGTGAGGGCGTTTTTCCAGCCATACCAGCCCGCCTGCCAGCAGCAGCGTGACCACGATAACCGCATAAAACGGATTAACGTTGAGCAACAGACCAAACGCCACCCCAAGCAGCGAAGCATGCGCCAGCGTATCGCCAAAGTAGGACATTCTCCGCCAGACCACGAACGAACCCAGGGGGCCTGCCGCGCAGGCGAGCATCATGCCGGCTAACCAGCCGGGTAACAGTAATTCAATCATCAGCGGCCATTTCCCCGACGCAGTACAATCCGCCCCTGCAGGTCGTGGCGGTGATTATGTTGGTGACGATAAATGCCCAGCTGTTCCGCGCCGCGCGGGCCGAACATGGAGATAAATTCCGGATGCATCGAGACCACTTCCGGAGTTCCGGAGCAGCAAATATGCTGATTCAGGCACAGCACTTCATCGGTTTTGGCCATCACCAGGTGCAGATCGTGGGAAACCATTAAGACCGCGCAGTTCAGCTCCTGACGCAGTTGATTAATTAAATCATACAATGCCACCTGACCATTGACGTCGACGCCCTGGGTCGGTTCATCCAGCACCAGAAGTTGTGGTTGATTCAGCAGGGCGCGCGCCAGCAAAACGCGCTGGGTTTCGCCACCGGAGAGCTTTTGCATTGGCGCATCGATTAGATGCCCGGCCTGCACGCGCTGCAGCGCCGGCATAATATCCTGCTTGCGGGTACCGGGACGCAGGCGCATAAAGCGGCTGACCGTCAGCGGCATGGTCGCATCAAGATGCAGTTTTTGCGGCACATAGCCGATACGCAGATTTTTCTCGCGCTGGATAGCACCTTCGGTCGGCGTCACCAGGCCGAGCACCACGCGCACCAGCGTCGATTTCCCGGCGCCGTTTGGGCCAAGAAGCGTTAAAATTTTGCCTGGTTTTAGCGTTAGCGAAATGTCAGACAACACGCGCCGCTGGCCGTAGACGACCGCGACTTTTTCCAGCGTTACAAGATTCGTCATGTCAAATTAGGGGTTGCACTAGCGATTGAATGTTATAATATCACATCACTTTCGCTCATTACGATGATTAGTCGCATTATGTTACATAAAAATACGCTTCTTTGCGCTGGACTTAGCGCCGCTTTTTTGTTCGCTCATGCCCCGGTTGCTCATGCAGCCGTCGTCGCTTCCATGAAACCCCTTGGCTTTATCGCTTCCGCCATCGCCGATGGCGTGACGGATACCCAGGTTTTACTGCCTGATGGTGCTTCCGAGCATGATTATTCACTTCGTCCATCGGATGTAAAACGCTTACAGAACGCAGACTTAGTCGTATGGATTGGTCCAGAAATGGAAGCCTTTATGGACAAGTCAACGCAAAGCATTGCGGAGCAGAAAAAGGTCACCATCGCCCAGTTGGATGGGGTGAAACCGTTGCTCATGAAAGGGACGGATGATGACGATGACGAACATGGTCACGAACATGCTAATGGCGAAAAAAGTGACGGCGATCACCATCACGGCATTTACAATATGCATCTGTGGCTCTCCCCAGAGATAGCGCGGCTCTCAGCGGTTGCAATCCACGATAAATTATTGGAACTTATGCCGCAGAGTCGAGCCAAACTTGACGCCAACCTGAAGGAATTTGAGGCAAAATTAGCCGCAACCGACAAACAGGTGAGTAACGAGCTGGCGCCGGTGAAAGGTAAGGGGTATTTCGTTTTTCATGATGCCTATGGCTACTACGAAAAACATTACGGTTTGACCTCGTTGGGGCATTTTACCGTCAACCCTGAAATCCAGCCTGGTGCGCAGCGTTTACACGAAATAAGAACACAGTTGGTTGAGCAGAAAGCGACTTGCGTTTTTGCTGAGCCACAATTCAGGCCAGCGGTTATCGAAGCTGTTGCCAGGGGGACCTCCGTGCGCATGGGAACCCTGGATCCACTTGGAATCGGAATTAAGCTGGGTAAAGACAGTTACCCGCAGTTCCTGAGCCAGTTGGGGCATCAGTATTCAAGCTGCCTGAAAGGAGATTAACGAGGAAGTGAATACGTGCAACAGATAGCCCGCGCTGTCACTCAGGCATTCAACAACTTGCCGCGACCCCATCGCGTTATGCTGGGGTCGTTGAGCGTCCTGACTTTAGCGGTCGCCGTCTGGCGGCCCTACATCTACCACCCGGAATCAGCCCCGATCGTCAGAACGATTGAGCTGGAAAAAAGCGAAATCCGCTCTCTGCTGCCGGAAGCCTCTGAACCCATCGATCAGGCGCCGCAGGAAGAAGAAGCTATCCCGCAGGATGAGCTCGACGATAAATCCGATAGCGACTCCGGCGGCCATGAATATGTGGTTTCCACCGGCGATACGCTGAGCAGTATTCTTAATCAGTACGGTATTGATATGGGCGATATCGCTCAACTCTCCTCTGCTGATAAAGAACTGCGCAACCTTAAAATTGGTCAACAGCTCTCCTGGACGCTGACCGCCGATGGCGACCTGCAAAGCCTGACGTGGGAGATGTCGCGCCGCGAGACGCGTACCTATAACCGCGTCGCCAATGGCTTTAAAATGAGCAGCGAGCTGCAGAAAGGGGATTGGGTCAACAATGTCCTGAAAGGTACCGTTGGCGCCAGCTTCGTCTCCAGCGCCCGTGATGCTGGCCTTACCAGTACGGAAATCAGCGCGGTCATCAAAGCGATGCAGTGGCAGATGGACTTCCGTAAGCTGAAAAAAGGTGATGAATTCTCGGTCCTGATGTCGCGTGAAATGCTTGATGGCAAGCGCGAGCAGAGCCAGCTGTTGGGCGTGCGTTTACGTTCCGATGGCAAAGATTATTACGCGATCCGTGCCGAAGATGGCAAATTCTACGATCGCAACGGTACGGGTCTGGCGAAAGGCTTCCTGCGCTTCCCGACCTCGCGTCAGTTCCGCGTGTCGTCTAACTTCAACCCGCGTCGCCTGAATCCGGTGACCGGGCGCGTCGCGCCGCATCGCGGCGTTGACTTCGCTATGCCGCAGGGCACGCCGGTGCTTTCCGTCGGTGATGGTGAAGTGGTGGTGGCGAAACGCAGCGGCGCGGCAGGTTACTATGTCGCCGTGCGTCATGGCCGCACCTATACCACCCGCTATATGCACCTGCGTAAGCTGCTGGTGAAACCGGGGCAGAAAGTGAAACGCGGTGATCGTATCGCGCTGTCGGGCAACACCGGGCGTTCTACTGGCCCGCACCTGCACTATGAAGTCTGGATCAACCAGCAGGCGGTTAACCCGCTGACGGCGAAACTGCCGCGTACCGAAGGTTTAACCGGTTCCGACCGTACCGATTACCTGGCGCAGGCCAAAGAGGTTATCCCACAGCTGCGCTTTGATTAGTCTGAATTATCTTCACTGAAAGCCGGCGCCCGTTGTGCGCCGGCTTTTTCTTTTGTGCGATGAGTGACGTATCGCTAAACTAAGCCATTATCTTTATTGATTAAGCAGAACTTCTGCGGACCGGGCATGGAAACGAAAAAAAATAACATTGAATTTATCCCCAAATTTGAGAAATCTTTTTTACTGCCGCGCTACTGGGGCGCGTGGCTGGGCGTTTTCGCCTTCGCCGGAATCGCGCTGACGCCTCCCTCTTTCCGCGACCCTATTCTCGGAAAACTCGGGCGTTTTGTCGGCCGTCTGGCAAAAAGCTCCCGCCGTCGGGCGCAGATTAACCTGCTGTACTGCTTCCCGGAAAAAAGCGAACAAGAGCGTGAAGCTATCATCGATGCGATGTATATGTCTGCTCCGCAGGCAATGGTGATGATGGCCGAACTCGGCATGCGCGATCCGCAGCGCGTGATGTCCCGCGTTGACTGGCAAGGGAAAGAGATCATTGACGAGATGCACCGTAATAATGAAAAGGTCATCTTTTTAGTGCCGCACGCCTGGGGCGTGGATATTCCGGCGATGCTGATGGCTTCAGGCGGGCAAAAAATGGCCGCGATGTTCCATAACCAGGGTAATCCGGTATTTGACTACGTCTGGAACACCGTACGCCGTCGTTTTGGCGGGCGGATGCACGCGCGTAACGATGGTATCAAGCCGTTTATTCAATCGGTGCGCCAGGGCTACTGGGGCTATTATCTGCCCGACCAGGATCACGGCGCCGAGCACAGCGAATTTGTTGATTTCTTCGCGACTTATAAAGCGACTCTTCCGGCGATTGGCCGTCTGATGAAAGTCTGCCGCGCGCGCGTAGTGCCGCTATTTCCGGTGTATGACGGTAAAACGCATCGCCTGACGGTACTGGTGCGCCCGCCAATGGACGACCTGCTGGAAGCCGATGACACGACGATTGCGCGCCGTATGAACGAAGAGGTTGAGATTTTCGTCAGGCCGCACACCGAACAGTATACCTGGATCCTGAAACTGCTGAAGACGCGTAAGCCGGGTGAAACTGAGCCTTATAAGCGCAAAGAACTGTTTCCGAAGAAGTAAGCTGTACGCTGCGTTGAGCAGGGCTACGGCGCCTGCATTTACCAGACCGTAGGCCGGATAAGGCGCAGCCGCCATCCGGCGCAAAAGCGGCTCCTTATCCGCGGATATTGCCCGGCGGCGCTGCGCTTGCGCGGGCCTACAAAACATTTCCGTATGCTACCATCGCCGGCATGTTGTGATGCCTGCATTTACCAGGATAACCAGCATAAAAAAGCCTCCGTAAGGAGGCTTTCCTGTCTCTGAAGATGATTACTCAACGGTCAGGATACGGGTGGTGTTGGTGCTGCCGATGGTGCTCATCACGTCGCCCTGGGTGACGACCACCAGGTCGCCGGAGACCAGATAGCCTTTATCACGCAGCAGGTTAACCGCGTCGTGCGCGGCGGCAACGCCGTCGTTATGGCTATCGAAATGCACCGGCGTCACGCCACGATAGAGCGCCGTCAGGTTCAGAGTACGCTCGTGACGGGAGAGGGCGAAAATCGGCAGGCCGGAACTGATACGCGAAGTCATCAGTGCAGTGCGGCCGGACTCGGTCATGGTGATAATCGCGGTAATGCCTTTCAGGTGGTTGGCCGCATACATCGCTGACATGGCAATCGCTTCTTCGACATTGTCGAACTGGACGTCAAGACGGTGTTTAGAAACGTTGAGGCTTGGGATCTTCTCCGCGCCCAGACACACGCGCGCCATCGCGGCAACGGTTTCTGACGGATACTGTCCGGCAGCGGTTTCTGCGGACAGCATTACGGCATCGGTACCGTCCAGCACGGCGTTCGCTACGTCCATAACTTCCGCGCGGGTCGGCATCGGATTGGTGATCATCGATTCCATCATCTGCGTGGCGGTGATGACCGAGCGGTTAAGCTGGCGAGCGCGGCGAATCAGGGCTTTCTGGATACCCACCAGTTCCGGATCGCCGATTTCCACACCGAGATCGCCGCGAGCAACCATCACCACATCGGAGGCGAGAATAACGTCGTCCATGGCATCCTGGTCGCAGACCGCTTCCGCACGCTCGACTTTAGCGACGATTTTCGCATCGCAGCCAGCGTCGCGGGCCAAACGGCGAGCGTAGTTCAGGTCTTCGCCGCAGCGCGGGAAGGAGACCGCCAGGTAATCAACGCCAATTTTTGCGGCGGTAATGATATCGGCTTTGTCTTTATCGGTTAGCGCTTCAGCAGACAGTCCGCCGCCGAGTTTGTTGATACCTTTATTGTTAGATAACGGGCCGCCAACGGTAACTTCGGTGAACACTTTCATCCCTTGTACTTCCAGGACCTTCAGCTGCACGCGACCATCGTCGAGCAGCAGGATATCGCCTGGAACGACGTCCGCCGGCAGGCCTTTATAGTCGATGCCGACTTTTTCTTTATCGCCTTCGCCTTTGCCGAGGTTGGCGTCGAGCAGGAATTTGTCGCCAATGTTGAGGAAAATTTTGCCTTCTTTGAAGGTAGAGACGCGGATTTTCGGCCCCTGCAGGTCGCCGAGAATTGCTACGTGACGGCCCAGTTTTGCTGCAATTTCACGGACTTTGTCTGCGCGGAGCTGGTGATCTTCCGGGGTACCGTGAGAGAAGTTCATGCGTACGACGTTAGCGCCCGCGGCGATAACCTTTTCGAGGTTGTTATCGCGGTCAGTTGCCGGGCCTAAGGTCGTTACGATTTTGGTTCTGCGAAGCCTTCTGGACATGTAATACTCCGTTGACTGAAACAACTTTGGTGTTGCGTGAACATGGATTCGGTAGCGCCGAATCCGCTAATGGGCGGAACTGCTACGCTGCCGGGACATAATTGGTCTCTGACTTATAATGACTATTATTGTTTATCACTACTAATGAGTAGTTCTTTATCAAAGCGCGATTCCTTGAGCGCTTCCTTGACCCTCTTCAAGTTATCTCTGAATTTTGCTCCGCGGCGCAGGGTGAAGCCGGTCGCCAGCACATCAATTACCGTGAGCTGGGCCAGACGCGACACCATCGGCATATAAATATCGGTGTCTTCCGGGACGTCCAGAGTAATGGCCAGCGTCGACTCCCGCGCCAGCGGGGTGCCGGCTGAAGTAATGGCAATGACCATGGCATCGTTTTCACGCGCCAGTTGCGCCAGTTCAACCAGGCTTTTGGTGCGCCCGGTGTGTGAAATGATGACCACCACGTCATCATCGTTACAATTCATACAGCTCATGCGCTGCAGGACAATATCGTCGGAGTAGATGACCGGGACGTTAAAACGGAAAAATTTATTCATTGCGTCATGCGCGACGGCGGCTGAGGACCCCAGACCGAAGAAGGAGATTTTCTTCGCCTGGGTAAGCAGATCGACTGCCCGGTTGACCGCCGACATATCCAGCGCATGATGTACCTGATCGAGGCTGGCCATCGCCGATTCGAAAATTTTCGCCGTATAGGATTCGACGCTGTCGTCTTCATCGACATTACGGTTAACATAGAGGGTACCGTGTGCCAGACTTTGTGCCAGATGCAGTTTAAAATCGGGGAAACCCCGGGTTTCAAGACTGCGACAAAATCGGTTTACGGTCGGCTCGCTGACGCCGGCTTCCAGCGCCAGGGCCGCTATGCTTGAGTGAATGGCCTGCGCCGGGGTGGCAAGAATGACTTCCGCCACTTTGCGTTCAGATTTGCTAAGGTTTTCCAGTCGGGACTGGATTTTTTCCAGCATGTTCATTGTTAACAGGCGCTCATCAATGGAAACGATTTCATTAATGGGTGAAATCATCAGGCGTTTTAGCAAGAATATACCCCTCCGCAATCAGAAGCGGTGAGGAATGACGAGAAAAAATGTCGTTTTTTTTCATTACATGATCAGAGTCGTATTTTACTAACTGAAAACCAGACGAAACAACGAACATTCTTAGCCTGATGCCCAATTTGTCGGCGAACGCTTTTCCTCTATGTGCGGTAACGTCGGGAAAGCACCGCTAAGGGTTTCAGGAAATTCGTAAACACAGTACAGTGCAGCGTAAGAAAATTACAAATTTAGCCTGGCATAAGCACCAGACTATCAACTGAGGAGAATGACATGGCGGTAACGCAAACGGCCCAGGCATGCGATCTGGTCATTTTCGGCGCGAAAGGTGACCTCGCGCGCCGTAAACTGTTGCCTTCCCTGTATCAGCTTGAAAAGGCTGGCCAGATTAATCCTGAAACCCGCATCATCGGCGTTGGTCGCGCCGATTGGGATAAAGACGCTTATACCAAAGTAGTGCGTGAAGCGTTAGAAACCTTCATGAAAGAGAAAATCGACGAAGGTTTATGGGATACCCTGAGCGGTCGTCTGGACTTCTGTAATCTTGATGTCAACGATACCAGCGGCTTCACCCGTCTGGGCGAAATGCTGGATCAGGAAAACCGGGTCACCATTAACTACTTTGCGATGCCGCCAAGCACTTTCGGCGCCATCTGCAAAGGCCTGGGCGAAGCAAAGCTGAATGCCAAACCCGCGCGGGTGGTGATGGAAAAACCGCTCGGTACCTCGCTGGAAACCTCCCGGGAAATTAATGACCAGGTGGGCGAGTATTTCGAAGAGTGCCAGGTTTACCGTATCGACCATTATTTGGGTAAAGAGACGGTACTGAACCTGCTGGCACTGCGCTTTGCTAACTCCTTGTTTGTTAATAACTGGGACTGCCGCACCATTGACCACGTTGAAATCACCGTGGCGGAAGAAGTGGGTATTGAAGGCCGCTGGGGTTATTTCGATCAAGCCGGGCAGATGCGCGACATGATCCAGAACCATCTGCTGCAGATCCTGTGCATGATCGCCATGTCGCCGCCGTCGGATCTAACTGCCGACAGCATCCGCGATGAAAAAGTAAAAGTGCTGAAATCGCTACGCCGAATCGATCGCTCGAACGTGCGTGAGAAAACCGTCCGTGGTCAATACACCGCCGGGTTTGCGCAAGGCAAAAAAGTACCGGGCTATCTGGAAGAAGAGGGCGCTAACAAATCCAGTAATACGGAGACCTTTGTGGCCATCCGCGTGGATATCGATAACTGGCGCTGGGCTGGGGTGCCGTTCTACCTGCGTACCGGTAAACGTCTGCCGACCAAATGTTCCGAAGTGGTGGTTTACTTCAAAACTCCGGAACTGAACCTGTTCAAAGAGACCTGGCAGGAGCTGCCGCAGAACAAACTAACCATTCGTCTGCAGCCGGATGAAGGTGTTGATATTCAGGTGCTTAACAAAGTTCCAGGCCTCGATCACAAGCATAATCTGCAGATCACCAAACTGGATCTGAGCTACTCCGAGACCTTCAATCAAACTCACCTGGCGGATGCCTACGAACGCCTGCTGTTGGAAACCATGCGCGGTATCCAGGCGCTGTTCGTGCGTCGCGATGAAGTGGAAGAAGCGTGGAAGTGGGTTGACTCCATTACCGGCGCATGGGCGGCTGACGGCGACGCGCCGAAGCCTTATCAGGCAGGTACCTGGGGCCCGGTGGCGTCGGTGGCGATGATCACCCGCGATGGCCGTTCCTGGAACGAGTTCGAGTAAGAGTATCGTTAATCCGGGAGAGTTATTTTACCGGTAACATGATCTGGCGCAGTCTGGCGCATAATTTTTAATCTTTTAAGCCCCGGGAGGATTCACCCCCGGGGCTTTTTTTATTACACTGCCTGTAGACATTTTGCCCCTGAGCCCCAGTGGTGGTGCCATTTACACCATTCTTCGACGTCATCGCGCGGTGGCCGGACAGATAAATTTTGAGGAGCCTCTATGAATTCGACAATGTTACGGGTAACAAATCGCATTATCGAACGGTCGCGCGAAACCCGCTCAGCCTACCTCGCACGGATTAATCAAGCCAAAAGCGATACCGTCCATCGCTCGCAGTTGGCCTGCGGTAACCTGGCGCACGGTTTTGCCGCCTGTCAGTCAGAAGATAAAGCGTCGCTGAAGAGCATGTTGCGCAACAACATCGCCATTATCACCTCCTACAACGATATGTTGTCCGCCCACCAGCCTTATGAACATTATCCGGATATCATTCGCAAAGCCTTGCACTCCGCCAATGCGGTAGGGCAAGTGGCCGGCGGCGTACCGGCAATGTGTGACGGCGTGACGCAGGGTCAGGATGGCATGGAGCTGTCGCTGCTGAGCCGCGAAGTGATTGCCATGTCCGCCGCCATCGGCCTGTCGCATAACATGTTCGACGGCGCATTGTATCTTGGCGTATGCGATAAAATTGTTCCCGGTCTGACCATGGCGGCGCTCTCCTTCGGTCATCTGCCGTCGGTATTTATTCCCTCCGGCCCGATGGCCAGCGGTCTGCCGAATAAAGAGAAAGTGCGTATTCGTCAGCTGTATGCCGAAGGTAAGGTTGACCGTATGGCGCTGCTTGAATCCGAAGCCGCCTCTTATCATGCGCCGGGCACCTGTACTTTCTACGGTACCGCCAACACCAACCAGATGGTGGTTGAGTTTATGGGTATGCAGTTGCCGGGTTCCTCGTTTGTTCACCCGGACGCTCCGCTGCGTGAAGCGCTGACCAGCGCCGCCGCGCGTCAGGTGACGCGCATGACCGGCAACGGCAATGAGTGGATGCCGCTGGGTAAAATGATTGACGAAAAAGTGGTGGTCAACGGTATCGTTGCGCTGCTGGCGACCGGCGGCTCCACCAACCATACGATGCACCTGGTAGCGATGGCGCGCGCGGCGGGCATTATCATTAACTGGGATGATTTCTCCGATCTTTCTGATGTGGTGCCACTGCTGGCGCGTCTGTATCCAAACGGTCCGGCGGACATTAACCACTTCCAGGCGGCAGGCGGCGTGCCGGTACTGGTGCGCGAGCTGCTAAAAGGCGGATTGCTGCATGAAGATGTCAACACGGTTGCCGGCTTCGGCCTGTCCCGTTACACCATGGAACCCTGGCTGAATAACGGCGAACTGGACTGGCGTGAAGGGGCGACCGCGCCGCTTGACGATCAGGTCATTGCTACCTTCGAGAAACCGTTCTCCCGCCATGGCGGTACCAAAGTGCTGAGCGGTAACCTCGGTCGTGCGGTAATGAAGACCTCCGCGGTGCCGGTTGAGAACCAGATTATCGAAGCGCCAGCGGTCGTCTTTGAGAGCCAGCACGACGTACTGCCGGCGTTTGAAGCGGGACTGCTGGATAAAGATTGCGTAGTCGTTGTACGCCATCAGGGGCCGAAAGCGAACGGCATGCCAGAATTACATAAACTTATGCCGCCACTTGGTGTATTATTGGACCGCCGTTTCAAAATTGCGCTGGTCACCGATGGTCGACTTTCCGGCGCATCAGGCAAGGTACCGTCAGCCATCCATGTTACTCCTGAAGCCTATGATGGCGGCTTGCTGGCGAAAGTGCGAGATGGCGACATGATTCGCGTTAACGGGCAGACCGGCGAGTTGACCCTGCTGGTCGATGAAGCCGAACTGGCCGCCCGCCAGCCGCATATTCCTGACCTGAGCAGTTCGCGGGTCGGTACCGGCCGCGAGATGTTCGGCGCGCTGCGCGAGAAGCTCTCCGGAGCCGAGCAGGGCGCAACCTGCATCACTTTTTAAGACGATTCGATTTGTAGATCTGGCGAGAGAAAACTCTGATGAAAAACTGGAAAACAACTGCAGAAGCAATCCTGACTAACGGCCCGGTCGTACCGGTTATCGTGGTGAAAAAGCTGGAACACGCGGTGCCGATGGCGAAAGCGCTGGTTGCAGGCGGTGTACGCGTTCTGGAAGTCACGCTGCGCACCGAGTGCGCGCTGGAAGCTATCCGCGCTATCGCCAAAGAAGTGCCGGAGGCGATTGTCGGCGCCGGCACCGTGACGAACGTTGAGCAACTGAAAGCCGTAACTGAAGCAGGCGCGCAGTTCGCTATTAGCCCGGGCCTGACCGAGTCCCTACTGAAAGCGGCGACCGGCGAAGGTACTATCCCGCTGATCCCGGGTATTAGCACCGTATCCGAGCTGATGCTGGGCATGCAGTATGGCCTGAAAGAGTTCAAATTCTTCCCGGCGGAAGCGAACGGCGGCGTGAAAGCGCTGCAGGCGATTGCGGGTCCATTCGGCCACATTCGTTTTTGCCCGACCGGCGGCATCTCTCCGGCGAATTACCGCGACTATCTGGCGCTTAACAGCGTGCTGTGCATCGGCGGCTCCTGGCTGGTTCCGGCCGACGCGCTGGAAAACGGCGACTACGATCGCATCACCAAACTGGCCCGCGAAGCGGTAGAAGGCGCGAAATAATTTCTGCGCCTTAAATGACAGAAGCCCGGCCCGCGTGAGCGACCGGGCTTTTTTTATCCCTTCACGACAACCGCGGCGGCAGCGTTTTTGGCGCGGCTGATGGCTTCATCGACGTTGTCAGCAACCGCCAGCGTAACGCCCAGGCGACGCGCGCCGGCGATTTCCGGTTTGCCGAACAGCCGCAACTGCAGACCCGCGCCAACGGCGGCATGCAGATTGCCAAAGGTCACGTTCTCACTGGTTAGCTGCGGTAAAATCACCGCCGATGCCGCTGGTCCATACTGGCGGATGGCGCCGATCGGCAGGCCAAGGAAGGCGCGAACGTGCAGGGCGAATTCCGATAGATCCTGCGAGATCAGAGTGACCATGCCGGTATCGTGTGGGCGAGGGGAGACTTCGCTGAAGATAACCTCATCGCCGCAAACGAACAATTCAACGCCGAAGAGCCCATATCCACCCAGCGCCAGTACCACTTTGCGGGCGATCTCCTGCGCGCGTTGCAGCGCGAGATCGCTCATCAGCTGCGGCTGCCAGGATTCACGGTAGTCGCCATCTTCCTGACGATGGCCTACCGGGGCGCAAAAGTGGACGCCGTCGACGGCGCTGACGGTGAGCAGCGTAATTTCAAAATCAAAATTTACCACCCCTTCGACGATGACGCGTCCGGCGCCTGCGCGCCCGCCCTGTTGGGCGTATTGCCAGGCGGCGCTGAGCTGGTCAGCCGAGCGGATAAAGCTTTGGCCTTTACCCGAGGAACTCATTACCGGCTTAACGATACAAGGCAGACCAATTTCGGCGACGGCGGCGCGGAACCCTTCTTCACTGTCGGCAAAACGATAGGCAGAGGTGGGGATCTGCAGTTCTTCTGCCGCCAGCCGGCGAATGCCTTCGCGATTCATGGTGAGTTTCGCGGCCCGCGCGGTTGGCACCACTTTTTGCCCGGCTTGTTCAAGTTCAACCAGAGTGTCGGTGGCAATGGCTTCGATCTCCGGCACGATATAATCTGGCCTTTCTAAGGCGATCAGTTCACGCAGCGCGTCGCCGTGCAGCATGTTGATGACGTGCGAACGATGGGCCACCTGCATCGCCGGCGCATCGGGATAGCGGTCGACGGCGATGGTTTCAATACCCAGCCGCTGGCATTCAATGGCGACTTCTTTTCCGAGCTCGCCGGAACCTAACAACATTACCTTCGTGGCCGCGGGGCGCAGCGCGGTACCTAATAAAGTCATAACCTACTCTCAGCGTAAACAGAACATGCCGCGCATTATAAACGAAAACGTTTGCGTATGTCTTTATACGCGTAAGTTGAGAACGGCGGCGAAATTTGATATACTGTATATAAATACAGTATAAAGAGGCTGCACAATGGCGGTTGAAATCAAATACGTCGTGATCCGTGAAGGTGAGGAAAAAATGTCTTTTGCCAGCAAAAAAGAGGCCGATGCTTACGACAAAATGCTCGATTTGGCTGAGGTGCTCAATGACTGGCTGGTCGCGTGCCCGCTGGAATTAGATGAAGCTCAGCGTGACAATATGTCGATGTGGCTGGCCGAGCGCAAAGACGCCTTACACCACATTCTGAAGTCAGGGAAATTGCCGGAAGCAGAAGATCATGCTGAGGCGGCGGCAGAAATGCCGGAGTCTGCGCCTACAGAGGACGAGGCTCAGCCTGGTGCCGCCGAAGAAGGCGCCGCGAAAAAGCCGCGCAAAGCAAAGGCCGCCTGATAACCGGCGCAACGGAAATTTTCGCATCTTTAGCCAGCCATAACATTTCCTGACGTCTCGTCGTTTAGGCTGATGGCATCGCATCTCGCGCTATGAGGAATGTTATGGCTAACTGGCTTAATCAACTTCAGTCCCTGCTGGGTCAGCAGGGTAACCCCCTCTCCGCTGAAAAGTCGTCATCCGCTAAAAACCTGCTGCCCGGCGCATTGGGCGGTCTTGCGGGCTTATTGGTCGCCAGCAAGTCATCGCGCAAGCTGCTGGCGAAATATGGCACCGGCGCGCTGCTGGTTGGCGGCGGCGCGGTGGCAGGCAGCGTGCTGTGGAATAAGTATCAGCAAAAAATGCGCGGCCAGCAGGCGGATATCGCAATGCAGACATCTACCGCGGTTGCCCAGGAACCGGTTGTGCTTGATGCGCGCAGCGAGCGGCTGATTACCGCGCTAGTCTTTGCCGCCAAAAGCGACGGTCATATTGACGAACGTGAACGTCAGCATATAGAAGAGCAGTTGCGCGCGGCGAACATCGACGTGCAGGGCCGAGTGTTGATCGACAGGGTTTTAACCCAGCCGCTCGACCCGCAGCGGCTGGCGCAAAGCGTGCGCGATGGGCAAGAAGCGCTGGAAATCTACTACCTCAGCTGCGCGGTAATTGATATTGACCATTTTATGGAGCGCAGCTATCTGGATGCGCTCGGCGATGCGCTCAAGCTGCCTGAGGACGTTCGTCAGGAGATAGAACGCGATGTTCAGGCGCAAAAGCAGGCGCTTGATTCTTAAAAGAGAGCGTTTCGCTTGCATCGCTGGCCACTTTTGCCACCCTTATAGACACGACATCGTTCAGGGCGCTTGGCGCCCTGAGTGATTTTGTGATTCCATAATAAGACGCAGAAGAATAACGCATGCTACCGAAAGCCAAACGGATCCCCCACGCCATGACGCTACATGGCGACACTCGCATCGATAACTACTACTGGCTACGCGATGACGAACGCGCGCGCCCGGAAGTGCTGGAGTATCTCCATCAGGAAAATGACTACGGCAAAAAGGTGATGGATTCACAAAGCAGCCTGCAGGAGCGGGTGCTGAAGGAAATCATCGATCGCATTCCGCAGCGGGAGGTCTCCGCTCCCTATAGCAAAAATGGCTACCGCTATCGCCAGGTCTATGAACCAGGCTGTGAATACGCGATTTACCAACGTCAATCGGTGCTCAAAGAAGAGTGGGATGAATGGGAGATTTTGCTCGACGCCAACCAACGGGCGGCGAAGAGCGAATTCTATACTCTCGGCGGATTAGGCGTCGCGCCGAACAACCAGCTGATGGCGGTGGCGGAAGATTATCTTTCCCGCCGTCAGTACGGCTTACGTTTTAAGGATCTGAGCCGCGGCGAATGGTCGGCTGAGATCCTGGAAAACGTCACGCCAGGATTCGCCTGGAGTAATGACTCACGTTTTCTGTGGTATGTGCGTAAGCACCCGACCACGCTGCTGCCGTATCAGGTCTGGCGGCATGCCATTGGCACTAGTGCAGATAACGATGTGTTGGTCTACGAAGAGAAAGACGACACGTTTTACGTCAGCGTGCATAAAACCACCTCCCAGCAGTTTGTGGTTATTTATCTTGCCAGCGCCACCACCAGTGAAGTGTTACTCCTTAATCCGGAACTTCCCGATGCGGCACCGGTGTGCTTTTTGCCGCGACGCAAGGATCATGAATATAGCCTCGACCATTATCAGCACGCGTTTTATCTGCGCTCTAATCGCGAAGGTAAGAACTTTGGCCTCTACCGCACCGTGCTTCGCGACGAAGGGCAGTGGCAGACGTTGATCCCTGCGCGTCCTGACGTGATGCTTGAAGGTTTTACCCTGTTTACCGACTGGCTGGTGGTCGAGGAACGCCAGCGGGGCTTAACCAGCCTGCGGCAGATCAACCGTAAAACGCGAGAAGTGGTTGGCATCGCTTTTGACGATCCCGCCTACGTCACGTGGCTTGCCTATAATCCGGAACCGGAAACGTCAAGGCTGCGCTACGGTTATTCATCGATGACGACCCCGGATACGCTATTTGAGCTGGATATGGATACCGGCGAGCGGCGGGTTATCAAACAACAGGAAGTGCAGGGCTTTGACGCTGCCTGTTATCGCAGCGAACATTTGTGGGTGACAGCGCGTGACGGCGTGGAGGTGCCGGTATCGCTGGTCTATCACCGCGAACACTTTCGCAAAGGGGCCAACCCGTTACTGGTGTACGGCTATGGCTCTTACGGCGCCAGCATGGACGCCGATTTTAGCGCCAGCCGTCTGAGCCTGCTGGATCGCGGTTTTGTCTTTGCAATAGCCCATATTCGCGGCGGCGGCGAACTTGGTCAGCAGTGGTATGAAGACGGCAAATTCCTCAACAAGAAGAATACCTTTAACGATTATCTGGACGTCTGCGATGCGCTGCTGGCGCAGGGATATGGCGACCCTAAATTATGCTATGGCATGGGCGGCAGCGCCGGCGGCATGCTGATGGGCGTGGCGATAAACCAACGACCGGAGTTGTTCCATGGCGTAGTGGCGCAGGTGCCGTTTGTTGACGTACTGACCACCATGCTCGACGAATCTATTCCGCTCACGACCGGTGAGTTTGAGGAGTGGGGAAACCCGCAGGACGAAACCTATTATCACTATATGAAGAGCTATAGCCCCTATGATGGCGTCTCAGCCCAGGCTTATCCGCATATGTTAGTGACCACCGGGCTGCATGATTCGCAGGTGCAATACTGGGAACCCGCAAAATGGGTGGCGAAGCTACGCGAGCTGAAAACCGACGACAATCTGCTGCTGTTATGTACCGACATGGATTCCGGGCATGGCGGTAAGTCGGGACGGTTTAAAAGCTACGAGGGCGTGGCCTTGGAGTACGCCTTTTTAATCGCCCTCGCGCAAGGCACCTTGCCCGGCAAGGTAGAAGTGTAGCGTTACTCGCCAAGGTAGTGTTTGAGGGTCAGCCGCAGTTCAGGGCTCATTCGGTCCAGGTTATTGAACAGCCAACGTAAATAGCCTGGATCGTTTTCCGCCACTTCCGACACCGCTTTGCCGCGATATTTGCCGAAGGTAAAGGTAGTCAGTAGCGCCGGTCGGCCAGTAATGTCGGCCATTTCATCCGGTGACCAGCCGGAAACCTGCATGATATCCAGCAGTAGGGCGGCGGTGATATAACAGTCGTACAGCGCGCGGTGGTGATGCAAACCCGGCGGGGTGGCTACGCTCAGCTTGCGCGACTTATACAACCCCATATTGCTGTACTTAATCCCCGGCCACAGGCGGCGCGCCAGCTTCATAGTACAAATCCACTCGCCGTTCATTTCCGGTAATACCCGGCGATCAAAGCTGGCGTTATGGGCGACATACCATGGGCTGCCCTGGTATTGCGGTACGATTTCTTCAATCCAGGGCTTATCGGCCACCATTTCTTCAGTGATGCGGTGGATAGCCATCGCCTGCGGGCTGATAGGGCGGTCAGGTCTCACCAGATGACTCATGGGATTCGTTATCTGGCCGTCGATGATATCGACGGACGCAATTTCGACAATGCCGCCCTGCAAACCGCAGGTTTCGGTATCGATTACGCGCAGCATGGCTTACTCCTCGCCAAAAACACCAGCGTAAAGGAATGCGCGGCGGATGCCAATGGGGGGATCCTCAAGGAATGATCAATCATTTTGCTTTCGGTTCATACGGCAGGCGGGAAAGTGACACGGATGCCAGACGGTGCGCGATCAGACGTTCACGGAACCAGTCGCGCAGGTGAGCCGGTTGCTCTCGCTCGACGAGGTCGGCAACGACCGGCATATTGTAGCGTTCTTTAAAGGCGACGCCGGCCGCCGCGAGATCAACGTTGACCTTGTCCATTTCATCTTGCGAAATTTTTGCCAGATTATTTGCCATCAGTACCTCCTTCATTACGGCGCAAAAGTTACTAAGCGTGACGCTGAAAGGCAAGTCCCGGATGCTTAGCTCGACTATGCCATTATACAGGGTTATTCTCTGTCCAACATACATAACAAAAAGGAATGACGTTTATGCGAAACATCGCCGGACGCGCGCTATACGCCGCCGTATTTTTCAGCGCTATGTTAACCACCGCCAGCGCTTTTGCTCATGCTCATCTGCAACAACAAATCCCGGCGGCCGATTCGACGGTCTCCGCGTCGCCGCAGTCGCTCACGTTAACGTTTAGTGAAGGCGTCGAGCTCTCCTTCAGCGGTGTGACCCTCAGCGGCCCGCAGAATAAACCTGTCGCTACCGGCAAGCTGGCCCGCAGCGACGGTAATAAGGCGCAATTAACGCTGCCGCTGACTGAACCGCTGGCGGCGGGCGAGTATACCGTAGCGTGGCATGTGGTCTCCGTTGACGGCCATAAGACCAAAGGGCAATACCACTTCAGCGTGAAGTAAACCATGCTGACGGGAGTGTATGTCGGCCTGCGGTTTGTCCACTTCATCTCATTGATGACGGCTTTCGGTTGCGCGCTGTACGGCGCATGGTGGGCGCCAGCCTCGCTGCGTCGTCTGCTGATGCAGCGTTTTTATCCTTTGCTGCGCTACCTGCTAATGATTAGCGCTATTTCAGCCACCTTGATGCTGATGGCACAAGGCGGGTTGATGGCCGATGGCTGGGGGGATGTCTGGCGACCTGCAATCTGGAGGGCTGTTATCGGGACGCAGTTCGGCGGCGTCTGGCTTTGGCAAATGGTGCTGGCGTGGATTGCGCTGGCGGTGGCGTGGCTCAAACCACGCCGCCCGGCGCGTCTTCTGTTACTGCTATTTTGCGCGCAGTTGTTGTTAATGGCCGGCGTGGGGCATGCGGCGATGAACGACGGTTGGCTCGGCGCGCTACAGCGCACCAATCACGCGCTACATCTGTTCTGCGTCGCTGCCTGGGCCGGCGGGCTGTTGCCATTTGTCTATTGCCTGCGGCTGGCGCGCGGGCGCTGGCGTCAGGTAGCGATAACCACCATGATGCGTTTTTCACGTTATGGGCATCTGGCCGTGGCTGGCGCGATTGCCAGCGGAATTGGCAATACGCTATTAATACAGGGGCGGCTGATTGGCGATTCACCGTGGGGAGCGATGTTGTTGCTCAAATGTGCGCTGGTCGCCGCGATGGTAGCAATTGCGCTGGTGAACAGGTATGTTCTGGTACCGCGAATGTCAGGCGAAGGCGCATGGGCGGAACGGACTATTTTACGCACTACACAGCTGGAAATGGCGCTTGCCGCGCTGGCGATCCTCGCCGTCAGCCTGTTCGCGACCTGGCAACCTAATTGAGTTAACTGGCTAAATGATGAAAAAAATCGTTCTGACAATGTTGTTACTGGCAAGCTCAGGCGCCGCGCTGGCGGCGCCACAGGTGATTACCGTGAGCCGTTTTGAAGTGGGTAAAGACAACTGGGCCTTCACCCGCGAAGAGGTGATGTTAACCTGCCGCCCGGGTAATGCGCTTTATGTGATTAACCCGAGCACCCTGGTGCAGTATCCGCTGAATGATGTCGCCGAGCAGGAAGTGAAGGCCGGTAAGACTACCGCGCAGCCGATTTCAATCATCCTGGCTGACGATCCGCAGCATCCGGGGCAAAAAATGAGTCTGGCGCCGTTTATCGAACGAGCGCAAAAGCTCTGCTGATAATTACCTATATCACGTTGTTTTAAAGATAAAAAACCGCCTGCGTCTTGTGGAAAAACGCGGCGGTTTTTTGTTGGCGCAACGGATTTTGTCAGCAATTTTTCAACCGCTTTTGTCGCGGACTGGAAAAGCTGACACAGTCAACTATTCTTATAAGGCAAGGCGACTTAGCCTGCATTAATGCCAACTTTTAGCGCACGGCTCTCTCCCAAGAGCCATTTCCCTGGACCGAATACAGGAATCGTGTTCGGTCTCTTTTTATCTGAAGTTCAGCGAGTTAATAATATCCATTTTTGACTGCCCAAACGGCCGAACGCTCAGCTTTTCCCCTTATATCACAACAAAAACACTCTTAACATTATTTTTACATAAAATTTGTCCCGTTAATGGCCGAGTTCAGACATGCTGGCCGGAATCCTGTACCGTTCTTAATAGGTCACGGTGACGGTGACGATATCCGTATATACTCCTGCGGGTTTACTGGTCTGGCTGGGATTTATCTGTACTGTGTAGTTTACATCCTGTGATGCGCCGGTGCCGCTGACGCTCAGATTATTGGTTGGCGTCCATGCACTGCCTGAAGGCTGATAAAACTGATATTGCAACCCGTAATTCACCTGGTTAATGCTCGCAATAAGCTGCCGCCATCCGCCAGCGAGGGCATTGGCGCTGGTGAGGTTGACGGTATAGGTTGCGTTTTTAGTACAGCGAACGGAAAGTTTGTTGCTAAGCGTGGTAAAGCTTGAAGGAATTGACGCCGGAGTAAAGGCGACATCAGGAGCATTATCGATGTAACAGAAATTGGTAACAATTAGCTTCACATTCAGCGTGACGGTTTGCTGACCGGTGGCATAGTTGCAGGTAATAATGCCGGAAACGCAAATCCGGTAATCCCAATGAATACTAATGGTGTCGGTATAAGTACCCGCAGGTACGTTGAGTCCGGCCGGGATCTTCAAATACAAAGGCAGCGAACCGTCGCTGGCATTAAATAACCCAAGCAGGCCGATGAGTGAAGTGATACTCCATGTTTTGGTATAGCCAATATTGTAAATTTCCGAACAATTGGTATCTGAGCAGATGTTGTAAGGAACCACGTCGGTACCGGTGGTGCTCATCATTTGGGGCGTGGTGCCCGAGGGATGATCGGAGGAAAGAATCCTGGCGTTTATCGTATTTGTACTGAGTAGCGATAGGGCACTGCCGGAACAGGAAAAACCAGACCCCGATTTGACCGTTTGCTGAGTGTTTGCCAGCGTAAAGGAGTCAACAGAACCAAAACTTGCATCGTTTGAGAGCTGAAATGAACAACTAATATCCGCGCGCGCCGTTGCACAAAGCAGAAAGAATAGCGCGCACAGTAAAAACAGATGTTTCAATTTTCTATCCTTATTCTTCAATGGCAGCTAATCGGGCCGATACGTTGCGGTACCGGCGTTGATTCCGGCAACTCGAATTGCGCCGTACACACGCCGCTGGCAGCGTGAATAACCAATTTGTTGTGTTGAGTGAGATGACTGAACCACACCAGTCCGTCGTAACCAACCAGCCCCGATTGCTGGCTGCTGACTTCTTCAACCGACGTGCCTGGCGGCAGAGGGTTGCCCGCTTCATCGACCAGGGTAATCGAAGCGGAACGGACGCGGGTGACCGGGAAATCCACCAGCGCGCCGCTGGATTCCCGTATCGCAATTCGTTTTTCTACGACTTTAGCCTCAACGTCCGTGGGCAGCGGTAAGGTGTCGAGGGTCACTTTGCCAGGATACCAGGCGGTGGCCCACGGGATTAGCAGATGGCCACTCTTGTCGGTCGTTCCGACTTTACGGTTTTCGTAATTAACTGCGACATCCGGATAGCCAGCGGTCGAGACGACGATAAACGCATCGCTGATCCTGCGCGCGAAGAACAGGCTGCTATCCATCAACACCACCGAACCAGCTGCTTCAAACCAGCCCTGATTATCATGCTGGGAACCGTAATAACCGCCACTTAACGTTGAAACATCATTTACCCAGGTTAAATCCGCCTGACTATAGCGATCTCCGGTAACGGAGTGGGCCAAATTCCAACCTAATCCACCGTCTGCGGGAGCGGAGCGGTTGTAGGCGACGTTTTGCCCCCATTCGCCGGAGCTGGCGCGCTGACTGCTTAACTGCAATGAGCCGAAACTGTCGAAAGGAATGGTTATCTGCATCATACTGGAATAAGTATTTGCCTGCAGATCCCGGTTAATGCTGATGTTGAAGCTGCTATTTCGCCACAGGCTACGGCTCCAGGATAAGTTCATCAGGCGGGTGCGGCTGTCATCCTGCGCCTGGATATCGAAATAACCAAGGCTAAATGAACCCAGTATTTTTCCCCATGGGCTGAGGCTTAATGTTGCCTGGTCTGACTGACGACTGAGCGTTACCGTCGATCGATAGCTGGAGAGATTAGCGAAATTCTCGCTGCGTTGAATATGTTGATAGTTAATCCCCCAGATATTGCCGTAATACGAATAACCAGCGGAATACTGGTCACCCTGCCCATCGCCCTTACTCGTGCTGGCGGACAGACTCAGCGTACCCAGCGCGCCAATAGCGATGTCGCTGCCGACCCCGCCATTAGTTAATCCTTGCCGATCTTCTGTATGCATTGACAGCGTGAGCCAGTTGGTTAAACCGTAGCGATAAATTGCGCTGATGGCGCCAGCGCCATAGTCGGCATTTTTAATGCCGTAGTTATTACGCAACGCGCCGAGGGTAAAATCGAAATCGCTGAGTCCCTGGCGCAGCAGGGTGTTTGAGACGTAAAAAGGAACGCTGGTAGAGACTTGACGGCCAAGAGCATCGGTTGTGACGATGGTTGCTTCACCAGCGCCGCTAATGTACGGCACGTTAGTCAGGGTATACGGACCTCCGTTAATTTGCGTTGAGCTGGCTTTATAGCCGTTGATAAAGAGATCGACACTGGAGGGGACCGCCGCGCTACCGGAAAGATTGAGCAAAGGGTAGGTGATAAGATCCGGGCGTACCGCAAAGTTACGGCTGAGACGAATACCGCCAACACGTACTGAACTACTCCAGGTTAAAGCATTACTTACCACATCCCCCGCCTGATAGCTGAGCAGACTTTCCGGGTCGCTATATTTCCACAGCGAATCGTAGCGAATATAGCCCTGTTGGCTATCGTCGTGACGAGACGACCAGTTCTGTCTGATCACCGCATTGTTTGAAAACACACCGGCTGGGCCGAAAAGGCGAAATTCCGTCGAGGTGCTGGTGGTTCGCTCGCCGGCGGAAGAAGCCAGGCTATAGGAATCGTAGTTAAACAACAGCCCAGGGGTACTGATCGCCTGCAGATACTCCTGCTCGCGACTATTACCGATATGCTGCTCCGGCAGCCAATTATCCGGAACGGTTAATTTCAGCATTTGGCCGGGCTGGTCGTAAACGACCTTGACCTCCGCTATCTCTCCTACGTCAACCAGCGTTTTGCCGTCGGGAACCGGGATCCACATCTGCTTGAGTACCGCAGCGGAGATCCAATAACGATCATTAATCACTTTCACCGGCACGGTACCCACAGGCGTGTTGCCGTTGACGGAAATACCGAGATACAGCACGTACTCCTGTTGTGTGCCTGGTGCGGTCGCAGGTGCGGGTAACGAATCATAGGTAGCCGCCCAGGCCGTTGCCGAAGCAATAGCCAGCAGACCACCGATTCCGATCAGAAGCCTCATGGTTAACGCGCTGCCGGGATTTCCACCGCCTGACTATTATCAGTCAATTTCGCAAACAGGCGCATCCCGGATGCGTTCGCCGCGCGGCCTGATGTCGGGAAACAGACGCGACGTTTAGCCAGCACATACCCCAGTAAACCCTGAGTTTGTTCGATCTGCGGCTTTCCTGCTGATGTTGACCAGTAGACATTACTCAACCTGGCGTGTTGATTCCCGGCATTGTTAATGCACAGATTCTGACCGCTAAGCGACCAGTTTAACGTGGTTCGTAGCAGCTCTATGCCGTTTTCCAGCTTCAACGGATCCGCACCCTGTCCATAGGTGAACAGAGGCAGTACGTAACGCATGCGCATATTCAGGCCGGCGGAGCTTTTGTCTGTCTGTTTTATCGGTTGCGCCGCGGGGATTTCGTCAATCACGATACGGTATGATTTTTCCTGGCCGCTGGCGACTGGCGAAACGCGCATCAGGCGGATAAGTTGACGCTGGCCGGGTTGCACATTGGCAAAGGGCGGGCTGGAGACGACGTCATTCTGATCGGCGTAAACATCTTTCGATTCTTTTTGATCCCAGCCGAAGATGCGTAGCTGTAAATTGACCGCCGTATCGCCGCGGTTTTCCAGCCACAGTTCAGAGCCTTTTTCTCTGGCGCTGATGGTTTGAAAAATAGGCCAGACCAGCACCGAGCTGGCGGCGCAGGCGTTAGTACTTATTGCTGAACCCAGCAAAACAACAATACAACGACGAATCATATTCAACCTGTCTTATTTTAATAGGTCAGCGTGACCGTAACGGTATCACTGTATGAACCCTGCGCCGGAAAGCCATTCGTGGCAAAAAGGCGGCCATAAACCGTATAAGTTTGTGTCGTGTTGGGGAATGAGGCGACGCTGTAAGCTTGAGCGCCGGTCCCCCAAACGGTAGAGCGGTTAGCATCCTGAAAAAGCTGGTAAGCCAGCGTATTGCCGGTGCTATTGGACATATAGCGTTGGGCCGCGGAGCCGCCGTTGACACCGTAGTCAAGCGCCAGCGAGATCGCCATCCCCGGCGTACACGCGACGACGATTGAGCCAGCGCCAGCGGAGCTGGCGACATCAACATTGCTATAAAGCGACGACATGGAGCCAAAATTTAAGGTGCCAAAATCAGCGCCAGGTGTTCCTGTTCCGTTGCCAAGCAGGCAGCCGGTCGTGATCTGGGCGGTAACCTTGAAGGTTTTCTGCGCGGTGTCAGCCCAGACGGCTGTGGTCCAAAAAAAGAATATGAGTAGCCAAATTGTGCGCGACATGACATCCATTTCTCCACAGTGTTACCAGGTTAATGTCGCGGTGACCATGTCCTGGTAGAAGCCCGCAGCAGGGGCGGTTACGCCTCCTTGGTCCGCCGGCAGCACTCGGGCATAAATTGGGATTTCCTGCGCGCTACCTGTCCCCGTGATGCCGATACCGGCACTGGTAAATTCGGCCTGACGGGTGCTATTTGAGTAAAGCCGGTAGGCAATTTGATCGCCGTCGGCGCTTTGCATTTGGCGCAGTCCGTTTGTTCCTGCATGCTGGCCGTTATTCAATGTCAGCGTCGCGGGAAGGTTATTGCTACAGACGATAGAGACAGCGCTGGCGCCGCCGCTGCCAATCAGATTGCTATCTATGGCGTTAACCAAATCGCTATAGGTGCCGAAATCAATGGTACCCCAGTTGTTTACGCCGCTTGCGCTGGAACCATTGGTGACGGTACAGCCCGAGCCGATAGTCAATTGCACCCCGACCTGACCCGTCAATGTACCTGTGGTTAGCCCAGCTGCAGTGACCCATGGCGCCTGAACGAGAAGCGCTGTTGTGATAAAGCCGCCAAGCAAAATGCGCGAAATAGTGTTGACGTTCATGATGAACCTCTGGATTGAAAGCCGCTAAGTAAAACCCTGTTTTTGTGAGCATGAGATTAATCCCATTAATCAACATATAATCGCTCTCTGGAAAAATGCTTATTTTTTTACAATGAACTTATATTTAGTGTTTTTATGGTGTTTTATGCTTTATATTTTGTGAATTTTTATTTTTATTATTGGTTTTTAGGTGTTTTGAGCGTTGTAAATTCTGTGTGTGGCGAGGTGGGGAAGGGGGGACTGTGTACAATTTTTGCAATTGTCGTGTTAGCGCATATTTTTAGCGAAATGCCAGGGAAAAAGTTGGTAGGGATGAGCATATAAAAACAGCAGAAAAGAAGACACCTGCACGCAACCAGACCCATGGTGCAGGTGAAAATTGGGTCTACATCGGAAGTCGTCAGTATACATATTTGTATGACAAATGAAATAAGGCAATGATGGAATGTTTTACAATTAATGCGGTTCTTCGGCTAATCGACGTCGTAATTCTGCAAGTTGTTAATAATTGAACTAAGTTTTCGGCCACGAGCAATATGGAGAATTATTCTGGCGCGATCAGTGCCGGATAAAGTGACGTTTCCAGATAGCTGACCAATACCCATATCTCGTCACTGAAAATAAACCATAGGGCACTACCTAAAATAAGCAGGATAACCAGCAGCAGGAAAATCTCAGTTTTACTCATGGGTCAATGGCCAACTTAAACCGATTATCAACAGGCCACGATATTAACCAAAGAATGTACAAATGAAAACGCCGTTATTTAAAACGGCGAATCTTTTTCGTAATAAGACGTGAATATTTATTTTACACTTAGCAGATTAGCCACCTGTACGGCCATCTCATCCATTAGCTGGAAACGGCGGCGATATTCGGCACGCTTCTTGCTTGCGATACTTTCCAGCGATTTTCTTTCCAGTTTCAGCGGCAAGCGCCAGCGGTAACTATCCTCACGCACACCTTCAATTGATTGCCAGAACTCATCATAGCTGGCATGGAAGTGCCGGCCTTTGCTTAAGCGATAGCGCAGCGCGCGGAACACGTGGCCATTATCGCTAACGGCGTAAATAGCCTGAATATTGCTTTGGCCGGCCAACAGCCAGATGAATTCCAGCAGCAGGCGCTTAGGGAACAGGCCGTAACAGGCGCGGGTCGCGTGTTTAATCACCTCATGGGAAACATGGCGGCGGGGCCCCTGCAGGCCGCCGATGACCAGTTGCCACTGCCCTTGGTGGCGCATTACGCTAAACGTGGCGCTGGCCAACAACTGGTGATGGCTATCGCGAAGCCAAAGGGTGGTTTCACCTTCCCGCTCTGCTTTCCCGGCTGACGAGGCAAAGAGCGTAAAGGCCGCATCATCTTTAGCGGACAGGGTCAGTAACGGTAGTTCTGACGGCGATATCATGGCCATCGCCAGCCGGTTTTCGCCCAACGAGTCGACGTACTGATAGTGGCTGATGATGGCCTGGGAACGCTGACGCGCGTTTAGATCGCGCACTAAATACTGACGATGTACTTTACCTGGAAGCGTAGCCTGCGCAGCCAACAGTTGGCGGAAATCACTACGTGCCGAAAGGGTGTCCAGCATTTCTCGGGTCGGCTGATAAAATAATGCCGTACGCAACAAGAATTTGAGCCGAAAGTTGCGTTTTTGCCAGATTGGCGCAGGCGTGATACGCCCCATTACGAGATCGGCAATCAAATTTGAGCGTTGCTGCAGTGTGCATGATGAATGCAGGCTATTGTCCGTCACGATGTCATACCTCGTCATTATTTTATTTTTATTTTACGGATCTCGCGGGACAAGCTTAATGGTTCGCCAGACTATATTTACGCCTTGTTTAACGTTGATTGACGTATGAATTTTCAACCTCGTTTTCAGACATATTTTGTATAATTAACAGAGGGGGTGAAATATGTATCAGCGATTGGCAGGTAGCACCTGGCGTAATATTTGGCTGGTGGGCGATCTACATGGTTGTTTTGCTTTATTAATGTCCCAGCTGCGCCAGCTTAAATTTGATCCCTGGCAGGATCTTCTTATTTCTGTTGGCGATCTGATTGACCGTGGGCCGCAAAGCGTGGAATGTCTGGGGTTGCTGCGTTGCCGGTGGTTCAGAGCGGTGCGCGGTAACCATGAGCAAATGGCGCTGGATGCGCTGGCGAGCGGGGAAATGGCACTGTGGACGATGAACGGTGGCGAGTGGTATCCAACCGCCTCACAAGAACAGAAACGGTTGGCTGATTTGCTGTTTAACCGCTGCCGGGATGTGCCGTTAATCATTGAACTCCGCTGTCAGGATACCACCCACGTGATTGCCCATGCCGACTATCCCGCCAGCGTTTATCATTGGCAGTTGCCCGTGGACGAACATCAGGTGCTCTGGGGCCGCCAGCGTTTAACCGATCATCTGGCGGGGCGGCACAGTGAGATTGCCGGGGCGGATCACTTTTGGTTTGGCCATACGCCGCTTAAACGCCGTTACGATAGCGATAACCAACACTACATTGACACCGGCGCGGTGTTTGGCGGAGAGCTAACGCTGGTGCAGCTGCAGTGAGCCGCTTAAAAATCGCTGTATTCCGTCGCCGGTCGCCAGAAGCCGTCGATAAAATCTTCTACCGGGAAACAGCCTCCCTGGCGAATTCGTTGGTCGTCCATAGCGACGAGGCATTGTCGTTCGCTATCATAGACATCCACTACGATGTCTTCGCACCCGCCGTCCAGATAGCAAATGAATAATACTAAGGCAAACATCCCGCCCTCATTAGCGAATGAACATAAGGTAAGTGTAGGGGAAGTTAGCGCAGCGGGGGAGGGATATAAATAACCCGTCTCAGGCGACGGGTTCATTTGAGTCAGGCAAGGCGCATGACCCAGGCATCGGATTGGCGATCGTAATGTTTGCGGTAAAGCACAGAATGTTCGCCATTAAGAATGGCGGGAACGCTGGTTTCGGCATCCCAGGCGTCTAATTGCATGCATAAGTCAGGATCGGATTTGCAAGGAATGCTTAACGTTCGCTCACCCTGTGACTCGCCATGCAGCTCGGCGTCGTCGATCTCAAACGCGCCGATTCGTACGTTAGTTTTACTCATCATTCACCCCGTTTGTCTGCTGAGTTGTGGTACGACCAGTTAGGCCGTCATTTTTCAGCGTAGACAACGGGGAGTAAATCGCCAGTCAAAAAGTGCGCTTTTTGGCGCGCGGTCACGACTTTCCAGCGAAGAGTTTGCCGTCGCGCACCAGTTCGCGGGGGTAACTGTTTTTCAACCGCGATCCCACACGCTTGGCAAGTCCTAATGGCGTTCCCTGGAACGTGACAATCACTTCGTCCTGCCGCGGCGGCGCCTCGGGATAGACATCGCGTCCACGATACCACTCTTCCGCTTCCGCTAAGGTGAGCTCAAACGGCTCCTCTGGCGCGGCCAGCGCGATCGCTGCTTCATGCTGCCAGCGGTAGCCTTTGTTATGCGTTTCAGCGAGGCGGATCCCGATGCGCGAAAAACGGACGTTGCCGATTAGCGCTTCCAGCGCCTGTGGGAACAGCCAGATTTCTTTATCACGCTGCCACAGATGAAGATGCTCTCCCCAATGCAGGCCAACGGCGTTGGCGGCTGCGGTGACAGCCGCTGCCTCACGTCCTTTCATCGGCGCGAAAGGGAACTTACCCACTTTATAGCCGGGCGCAGGCAGCGGATCGATAGAGGCGGTTTTACGCAGGCGGGCAACGAAAAAACCCTCACAATCAAAAATCTGCGGGAACACGTGCAGGAAGCCTTCGTCGGTGAGCGCCTCGCGGGCCTGTGGGAACAGTGAATCCAGCGTCAGGACTTCTACCGTCTGCGGGTAGGTCTGCAGGAGCCAGTTTATCACTTCCTCGTTTTCTTCACGGTTCAGTGTACAGGTGGAGTAAACGAGGGTGCCGCCAGGACGCAGAGCGTGAAAGGCGCTGTCAATGAGCTCACGTTGGGTGGCGGCAATCTCCTGATTACTTTCTGGCGACCAGTTTTTTAGCGCATCAGGATCTTTACGCACTACCCCTTCGCCCGAGCAGGGGGCGTCGAGCAAAATGGCATCAAAGCATTCGGGTAGCGCGGCGCCGAAGACGCGCCCGTCGAAGTGGGTGAGGGCAACGTTCGTGATGCCGCAGCGGCTGATATTGGCGTGCAGCACTTTCACCCGACTGGCGGAGAATTCGTTAGCCAGAATCCCGCCGTGATTGCCCATGCGAGCGGCGATTTGCGTCGTTTTGGAACCCGGCGCGGCGGCGACGTCCATCACTCGCTCAGGCATGTTCCCATCGGCGAACAGCGCCGCTACCGGCAGCATCGAGCTCGCTTCCTGAATATAAAATAGCCCGCTCAGATGCTCGGCGGTGCTGCCCAGCGGTAATACATCGTCGTCATCGCGCTCGATCCAGAAACCCTCGGCGCACCACGGAACCGGCGTTAACTGCCAGCCGTAAGGGGCGACCAGTTGCAGAAAATCAGCGACCGTAATCTTCAACGTATTGACGCGGATACTGCGACGCAGCGGACGCTGGCAGGCGGCGATAAAGTCATCGAAAGAGAGATGCGTTGGCATAGCCGCACGCATTTGAGCGAGGAAGGGTTCCGGAAGATAGACAGCGTTTTGAGCCACGAGCAGCGCACCACAAGAAAAAAGGGTGCGCAGTTTACCATAAACGCCCCGGAGCGGGACACCGGGGCGTTTATGGGACATTGGGAATTAATTAGGTAGCGCCGTTCCCCAATCGCGCCACTCTTTCGGCTCGCTTTCCAGCAGCAGGAAGTGCTTGCCATCCTGCGCTTTCGGCGCCAGCGGCGTTCCCGGCGGCGTGGCAAAGGCAATACCGCCGCGAATAAACTGGTTGAAGGTACCTGTTTTCACCACGCCGCCAATCAGGCCGAAGTCGAGGCTATAGCCGGAAGCCAACCAGAACACCGAGTTGTTGCGCACCAGGTACTGATAACGCTTACTGATACGCAGCTTAACCATTACGCGGTCGGACATTGAACCCAGGGTCAGCCCGGTCACGGTGCCCACTTCCAGGCCGCGGAACAGCACCGGCGTACCAATATCGAGCGAACCGGCTTCCGGCACTTCGACGATAATACTCAGGCCATCGATGTAACGTGAGTCGGTGATGGTGGTGTCCTGAATCTCAAAGTCGCGGCGCGGCGAACCACGGCCGGGTTCAACGTTGATATAAGACTGGAAAATCGTGTCCAGATGTTCAACGCCGGCGGCAGAGATCTGCGGCGTAATGACCGAGAAACGCGTCCCGGCACGGGCAAAGGTGCCGACATATTCCGGATAAAGTACCGCTTTGGCCTGAACTTCATTCTTTGCCGTGATCAGTTCCAGCGACTGGATCTGGCCGATGTCGATACCGAGGTAGCGAATCGGCATACCCGCCGCCATTTTACCGGCATCGAAAGCGTGCAGCGTGATCTGGCCGCCCACCGCGCGGGCGGCGGTTTCGGAGGCGTACAGGATACGCTTATTGTTCAAGCGCGCGTTGGCGCTGCTGCCGCTGAGGTTATCGAAGCTGATGGCGCCTTTCAGCGCGCGCGCCAGCGGTGACGCCTGCACGGTTAGCCCATTACCGTCGAGTTTTACCTTTGCGCCGCCTTCGGCCCAGAAGACGCTGTTATTGGTCAACAAATGGCGATATTCCGGTTTGATATGCAGATCGATATCGAATGCGTTGCTGCGCGGCTTCACCGAGATGATCTCGCCGACGGCGAATTTGCGATACAACACTACCGAGCCTGCCTGCACATCGGGCAGCGTTTCCGCAGAAAGGCTTAGCGTGGTGGTTGGGATTTCACTAAGGCTATTTTCCTGCGCTTTTTCCAGGTTGGCATACAGCGGATAGCGGCTCTGCATTTCCCCTTTTTCGCCGGGGATGATGCGGATCCCGCCATCAACCCATTCGCTGGCGCTGGCGCCGAGTACCTGCACGCCATCCAGCCCAACTTTCACATCAAGGCGGCTGTTGACGACAAATTTGCTATCGCCGCGTACCAGATTGCGATACTCCGGCGCAATGGCGACCTGGAAAGTGACACCCTCTGCGGTTAGCTTGCGTTCCAGCACCTGGCCCACTTTCACGCCGTGCAGCATGAGCGGCTGGCCGGCGGAAACGCCATAGCTTTCCGGCGCCGATAACGTCACGGTGGCGACGTTAGGCTCATCCAGCAGCGCTTTATCGGCTGGCATAACCATAAAGTGATTGCGCGGTTCGCCGTCCCCGGGTACCAGTTCGAAGGTGTTGCCGGTGAGTAGGGCGCTGACGCTTGGGTTATCCAGCGAGATTTTCGGCTTCTTCATTTGAATCAGCGTTTTATCCCGAAGCAGGGTGACCACGCTCGGGTCGACGGTCATCTCACCGCTAACTTTACCGCCGGGATTGAGATTGAGTTTGGTTAACTGACCCACTTCCAGCCCCTGGTACATCAGCGGCGTAGAGCCCGCCTTCAACCCATCGCCGTCGGGCAGCTCCAGCGTCACCAGCACGCCGCGCTGGCTGTGCGCCAGATCCTCATACAGGTTGTACTCGTCGTTTTGCGCCGCCGCTTTGGAGTCGTCTGGCGAGTCAAAGGCGATGGCGCCGTTAACTAACGCGGAGAGATTTTCCAGCTGGACTTTGGCGCCGCTCAGGCTGACGTCGGCTTTAATCCCGGAGACGTTCCAGAACCGACTGCCTTTTTTCACCAGATTGGTGAAGCGACGCTCGATTAATACATCAATCGTCACCCCCTGATTGTTGGCGTTGAGCGTGTAGTCATACACCCGGCCAACCGGAATTTTACGGAAATAGACCAGCGAGCCGCTGTTCAGCGAGCCGAGATCCGGCGCCTGCAGATGAATCATTAGTTCGCCGTTGTTGATGCGGTATTTTGGCTGAGTATCCAGGGCGACGAAGTGATCTTCCGGTTCGCCTTTGCCCGGCATCATGCCGATATAGTTACCGCCGACCAGCGCATCCAGCCCGGAAACACCGGCCAGTGAAGCTTTTGGCGTCACCAGCCAGAACTGGGTGTCTTTGCGCAGCGCGTCTTTCATATCGCTCTTCACGCTGGCGGAAACTTCGATCTTGCTGAGGTCCTTACTCAAAGAGATATCCTGTACCGTACCAACTTCTACCCCTTGATAGCGGATAGGCGTACGCCCCGGAACAATCCCGTTTGCGGACTGGAAATCGATGGTAATCGTCGTTCCCCGGCCTTCAAAGCTGGTCCAGATGAGCCATCCGGCAATCATTAGCGCGATGACCGGCAACAACCAGAATGGCGAGATACGACGTTTGGTTTTTATTTTGGCTTCAGTCGGCGAAGCGGGCGTTTCCTGACTCATGAGCGTCCCAAAGTAAGCGGCTGTCCAGCCATTCAACTGCAAGGATAGTTAAAATCACCGCGCCGCCGAAGTACACCGCCGCCGGCCCCATGGTAAAAGCCAGGAGCTGATCGCGGTTTATCAACGACATGGTTAATGAGATAACAAACAGATCCAACATCGACCAGCGGCCGATCCAGGTAATCAGCCGCAGCAGCAGGATACGCGTACGTAGCCCCTGTTCGCATTTGAATTGTATGCTGACCAGCAGGGTAAATAACACTATAACTTTGGTGAATGGTACCAAAATACTGGCGATGAACACTACGCCGGCGATAGCGACGTTGCTGTTGGCAAGTGAAATAATGCCCGAAAGAATCGTATCTTCCTGGCGCGAGCCATTGACGTAGATTATCGATATCGGCAGCAGGTTGGCCGGCAGCAGGAAAACCAGCGACGCAATCAGGGCCGCCCAGCTACGCTGCAGGCTTTGCGGCCGGCGATGATGCAGCGAAGTATGGCACCGGCGGCAGCGGCCGCGGGAGTCGCGATAACCGGTATAGTGACAGCCGGTGCAAACCTGAAGATTGGTGTCGTAGCGCATTGCCGGTCGTTCGGGATAAAAACGCTCCCACAACTCTTCAACGTTCATGTGGATGAGCGTCAGGATGCTGAGTAGGGTCAGCGCGATAAACGCGATTAGGCCGATGCCGGGCTGCAGGAAGGCATAGTCCTGGACCTTAATGGAGGCGACGCCTATACCGACCAGATAAATGTCCAGCATCACCCACTCTTTCAGTTTCCCGAGCATCAGCAGCACCGGACGCAGGTTCATCCCCAGCACGTTGCCAAGCCAAAGGTAGGCGATGGATACCACCAGCAGGACGGGCGCAACCACGGCGCAGAAGAGCACCATCGCGGCGGTAATGGGGTCGCCCTGGTTGGTCATCTGCCAGATCCCCTGCAGGACGTTAGCGTCAATGCGCACGCCGAGCAGATGCAAACGCAGCAGCGGCTCGCTCCAGGCGAACGGCATCAGCAACATCATCGTAAACGCCATACTGGCAAGCCGCGAGAGGGACCAATCGCGGCCGTCGCGTACTTTCGCGTTGCACCGCGGACACCAGGCGCATTGATTTCTTTTCACAACCGGTATGCGAAACAGCATGTCGCACTGCGTACAGCGCTGATAGTGCGCATGCGGCGTTGGCGAACTGACCGAATGAACGGTAATCTTCTTCGTCGGCGTGATTGAGGGTGTTTTTATCAGCATTTATTACGTTCGGGAATGAATGTATCCCACTATATTAACCCAGGAATGAATTCATCTTGAGCCCGAAGGCATTTAATGCTTATTTTAGTAGGCATCTGCAGATGAGATAGTAAGACAACTAAGTGATTAAAAAATGAACAAAACAGAATTCTACGCGGATCTGAACCGCGATTTCCAGGCGCTTATGGCAGGCGAAACCAGTTTTTTGGCAATGATCTCCAATACCAGCGCGTTGTTGTTTGAACGCCTGGAAGAGGTCAACTGGGCCGGTTTTTACCTGCTGGAAGGCGACACGCTGGTGCTGGGGCCGTTCCAGGGTAAGCTGGCCTGTGTACGTATTCCTGTCGGCCGCGGCGTGTGCGGTTCCGCCGTGGCGCAGAACCGCGTCCAGCGCGTGGAAGATGTCCATGCCTTTGATGGCCATATCGCCTGTGACGCCGCCAGCAATTCGGAAATCGTCTTTCCGTTGCAGGTGAATAATCAGATTATCGGCGTACTGGATATCGATAGCACGGCGTATTCCCGCTTCACCGCAGAAGACGAACAGGGGCTTGCAGAGCTGGTCTCGCGCCTTGAAACGCTGATTGCGGCGACCGATTATCAAAAAATCTTTGCCCACGTCGCAGGATAATCAACGGATAACGTAGCATTTAGCGATGACGTCATTATAATGACGCCTGTTCATGCCTGCGGCTTGTTGGCTACGTCCGTTGTAATCAGGAAATTTCATGGAAAATCAACCTAAGTTGAATAGCAGTAAAGAAGTAATCGCGTTTCTGGCCGAACGTTTTCCTCAGTGTTTCAGCGCTGAAGGCGAAGCGCGCCCCCTGAAAATCGGTATTTTTCAGGATCTTGTAGAGCGAGTTGGCGGCGAGATGAATCTCAGCAAAACCCAACTGCGCGCTGCCTTACGTCTTTATACTTCGAGCTGGCGTTATCTGTACGGCGTGAAAGCGGGAGCGATTCGCGTCGATCTCGACGGCAACCCGTGCGGCGAACTGGAAGAGCAACACGTTGCTCACGCCCGTCAGCAGCTCGAAGAAGCCAAAGCCCGCGTTCAGGCGCAGCGCGCCAGCCAGCAGGCGAAGAAGCGCGAAGCCGCTGCCGCGGCAGGCCAGCAGGAAGAAGGGGCACGCCGCGAGCGTAAACCGCGTCCTCAGCCGCAGGCTCGCCGTAAAGAAGGTAGTGAACAGCGTAAGCCGCGTCCTGCAGCTGCCAAAGCACCGCGTGAAGAGCAACGCCTTACCCCGGTGTCTGACGTCTCTGTATTGAGCGTCGGTCAGGCTCTGAAGGTGAAAGCAGGCAACAACGCAATGGACGCCACCGTTGTGGAAATCACCAAAGATGGCGTTCGTGTACAGCTGACTTCTGGTATGTCAATGATTGTACGCGCAGAACACCTGGTGTTCTGAAACGGAGGCCGGGCCAGGCATGAACAAACTTTTTAAGCTCACCGCGCTTGCGGGCCTGCTAGCAATAGCAGGCCATGCCTTCGCCGTGGACGATATCACCCGAGTCGATCAAATTCCCGTGCTGAAAGAAGAGCCGCAGCACGCGACGGTGAGTGAGCGCGTTACCTCGCGCTTTACTCGCTCCCATTATCGGCAGTTTGATCTCGACAACGCCTTTTCGGCAAAAATTTTCGACCGCTATCTGAATCTGCTGGATTACAGCCATAACGTGCTGCTGGCCAGCGACGTTTCTCAGTTTGCGGCGCAAAAAAATAAAATCGGCGACGAACTGCGCAGCGGTAAACTGGACGTTTTCTACGACCTGTATAACCTCGCGCAGAAGCGTCGCTTTGAGCGTTACCAGTACGCCTTAAAGGTACTGGATCGTCCGATGAATTTTACCGGCAACGACAACTTCAATCTCGATCGCAGCAAGGCACCGTGGCCGAAGGATGAATCCGAGCTTAACGCGTTGTGGGACGCCAAGGTGAAGTTCGATGAACTAAGCCTGAAGCTGGCGGGTAAAGACGAGAAAGAAATTCGTGAAACCCTGACTCGTCGCTACAAGTTTGCGATTCGTCGCCTGGCCCAAACCAACAGCGAAGACGTCTTCTCGCTGGCGATGACCGCTTTCGCGCGCGAAATCGACCCGCATACCAACTATCTCTCCCCGCGTAACACCGAACAGTTCAATACTGAAATGAGCTTGTCTCTGGAAGGTATTGGCGCGGTGCTGCAAATGGACGACGACTATACGGTGATCAATTCACTGGTTGCCGGTGGTCCTGCGGCGAAGAGCAAAGCGATTAGCGTTGGCGACCGTATCGTCGGCGTCGGTCAGCCGGGTAAGAGCATGGTCGATGTCATCGGCTGGCGGTTGGACGATGTTGTCGCGCTGATCAAAGGGCCGAAGGGCAGCAAAGTTCGCCTGGAAGTTCTGCCGGCTGGCAAAGGGGCGAAAACCCGAATTGTTACTCTGACCCGCGAACGTATTCGTCTTGAAGACCGTGCGGTTAAGATGTCGGTCAAAACCGTCGGTAAAGAAAAAGTCGGCGTGCTGGATATCCCGGGCTTCTACGTTGGCCTGACCGATGACGTCAAAGTGCAACTGCAGAAGCTGGAAAAACAGAATGTCAGCAGCATCGTCATCGATCTGCGCAGTAACGGCGGTGGCGCGCTGACGGAGGCGGTTTCGCTCTCTGGTCTGTTTATCCCATCCGGCCCGGTGGTGCAGGTGCGTGATAACAACGGTAAGGTTCGCGAAGATAGCGATACCGACGGTGTCGTCTACTATAAAGGTCCGCTGGTGGTCCTGGTCGATCGCTTCAGCGCCTCGGCATCGGAAATTTTTGCCGCCGCGATGCAGGACTATGGCCGTGCGCTGATCGTCGGCGAGCAGACCTTTGGTAAAGGAACCGTTCAGCAGTATCGTTCGCTAAACCGTATCTACGATCAGATGTTGCGCCCGGAATGGCCGGCGTTAGGTTCCGTACAGTACACCATCCAGAAGTTCTACCGCATTAACGGCGGCAGCACTCAGCGTAAAGGGGTTACTCCGGACATCATGATGCCAACCGGTAAAGAAGATCGCGATACCGGCGAGCAGTATGAAGATAACGCGCTGCCGTGGGATAGTATCGATCCGGCGACCTACGTGAAGTCCGGCGATATGAAACCGTTCGAACCTGAACTGCTTAAGCGCCATGAAGACCGTATCGCGAAAGATCCGGAATTCCAGTACATCATGAAGGATATTGCGCGCTTTAACGCTATGAAAGACAAGCGCAATATTGTTTCTCTGAACTACGCGCAGCGTGAGAAAGAGAATGAAGAAGATGATGCAATTCGTCTGGCGCGAGTGAACGATCGCCTGAAACGCGAAGGCAAGCCGCTGCTCAAAAAGATTGACGATCTGCCGAAGGATTATCAAGAACCGGATCCGTATCTTGATGAGACCGTGCATATCGCCATTGACCTGGCGCAACAGGAAAAAGCTCAGCCTCCGGTAGAGCCGCCGGTTAGCAAATAACTCCTCAACGGGCACAAGTGATTGTGCCCGTTTCTTTTTCTCTCTTCATCTGCCCGTCGACTTTATTCAACAAAAATGTCAACACTCTCTCAGGGTGTCAGCGATATGCTACAAAATGTAAAGTTGTGTCTTTCTCGTGACTTAGCAGGGCCTGATAGTTGAAAATTAGCATCTGACCCATACGATATGGGTATCGCATAGTGCGTTTTGTTAAATCGAGGTAAAAAGAATATTATGATGCGAATCGCGCTTTTCCTGCTGACTAACCTGGCAGTCATGGTGGTATTTGGCCTGGTGCTTAGCCTGACGGGGATCCAGTCGAGCAGCATGACCGGCCTGCTGATCATGGCGCTGCTGTTTGGTTTTGGCGGCTCGATCGTTTCGCTGCTGATGTCGAAATGGATGGCGCTGAAGTCGGTTGGTGGGGAAGTTATCGAGCAGCCGCGTAACGAAACTGAGCGTTGGCTGATGAACACCGTCGCGCAGCAGGCGCAGCAGGCGGGCATCGGCATGCCGCAGGTGGCGATTTATCACGCCCCGGACATTAACGCCTTCGCCACCGGCGCGCGCCGCGACGCTTCTCTGGTCGCCGTGAGCACCGGCTTGCTGCAGAATATGAGCCGTGACGAAGCGGAAGCCGTTATCGCTCACGAAATCAGCCATATTGCCAATGGCGACATGGTCACCATGACGCTGATTCAGGGGGTAGTGAACACCTTCGTTATCTTTATCTCCCGCGTTATCGCGCAGATTGCGGCTGGTTTCCTCGGCGGTAATCGTGAAGATGAAGGCGAAAGCAGCAACGGTAACCCGCTTATCTACTTTGCGGTCGCTACCGTACTGGAACTGGTGTTCGGTATTCTCGCCAGCATCATTACCATGTGGTTCTCGCGCTATCGTGAATTCCACGCCGATGCTGGTTCCGCCAAACTGGTCGGCCGTGAGAAGATGATTGCTGCATTGCAGCGCTTGAAAACCAGCTATGAACCGCAGGAAGCGAGCAGCATGATGGCGTTCTGTATCAACGGTAAAGCGAAGTCGATGAGCGAACTGTTCATGACCCACCCGCCGTTGGACAAACGCATTGAAGCGCTGCGCAGCGGGGAATACCTGAAATAATCTGGCGTGCAGACGTTGAAAATAAAAATCCGCAGCTTTCGGGCTGCGGATTTTTTTTGGCCGCGCGTTATCAGGCGGCGCGCGGTTGAGTTACGCGTAGTCCGCTGATGGCAGCGGCAACCACCGCCAGGGCGCCTGCCAGCAGAAGCGCGGTATGGGTGCCGCTATCGCCCGCCAGGTTAAACAGCAGGGCGACCAGCGCGGCGCCGCTACTTTGTCCCAGTAAGCGTGCGGTACCTAACATGCCGCTGGCGCCGCCGCTGCGATGAGCTGGCGCGGAGGAGACAATAGTATGGTTGTTTGGCGACTGAAACAGCCCGAAGCCCGCGCCGCACAGCGCCATCCGCCAGATAATATCGAGGTCGGAAGGGGAAGAGGGTAATAGCGCAAGGCCAAACAGGCCGCAGGCCATGATCATCAACCCCATTGCCCCCAGTAGCCCGGCATGAACTTTCTCTATCAGGTAACCCGCCAGAGGGGCCATCACCATGGTCGCCAATGGCCACGGCGTTAACAGCAGCCCGGTCTCTACTTCACTGCGTCCGATAACGGTTTGCAGGAAAAAGGGCAGGGATACCATCGCCAGCATCTGGGCGCAAAAAGAACAGATTGAGGTACAGATAGAGAGCGAAAAGATCGGAATTCGCAGTAAATCAACGGGTAGCAGTGGTACCGGCATGCGCAACTGCCGTCGCACAAAGAAGAAGCCGATAATCAGCATGGCGATGACTTCCGCGAGCACCAGATAACCGGATTGCCCCTGGGCAAAGCCGCCGAGCGCCGTGATGAGCAGCCCGAAGGTGAGAGCGTTCATGATCGCGCTCGTCAGATCGAAACGGGTAATTTTGCTGGCGGCGCTGTTGGGCGGCAAAAAACGCATAGCGAGGAAAATAGAAATAATCCCCAGCGGTACGTTGATTAAAAACAGCCATTGCCAGGAGGCGAGCGAAAGAATAGCGGCGGCAATGGTTGGCCCCGCGGCGGAGGATACGGCGACAACGAAAGAGTTGATGCCCATTCCACGTCCTAGCTGCCTTTTAGGATAGATAAGGCGAATCAGCGCCGTGTTGACGCTCATCAGCGCTGCGCCACCTAAACCTTGAGCCACTCGCGCCAGCGTCAACATCTCAAGGCTTCGGGAAAGTGCGCAAATCAACGAGGTGATAGTAAATACCACCAGACCGATTTTATAGATGCGCCGATAGCCAACCATATCGCCAAGAAACGATAGCGGTAGCAGGGCGATGACAATAGCGATTTGATAAGCGTTGACTATCCAGATTGACGATGCCGGCGAAGCATTGAGGTCGGTGGCAATCGTCGGCAGGGCGACGTTGGCGATAGCGCCATCAAGTACGGCCATCGTCAAGCCTAAAACAATCGTCAGAATGGCGCCGTAGCGCTGCGGCGCCGGCAGGCCATCCAAAAATTTTTTATCCATGTGAAGTTTAAGTCTTAGAGGAAACTATTTTCTGATTAATGATTTTAGCATTGATTATTCAACCATAAGTCGCAGATTTGTAACCAACTCGCAGAACAACGATTGCGACGGTCATAATGTGAATTTATAATAAAAAACAGTTCTGAATTTTATAAAACAGTTACGATGAGGTGAACAATGGCAGCTGCTGATATGGATAAACAGCCAGATTCTGTCTCTTCAGTATTAAAAGTTTTTGGCATCCTGCAGGCTTTGGGCGAAGAGCGTGAGATTGGTATCACCGAATTGTCACAGCGTGTGATGATGTCTAAAAGCACGGTGTATCGTTTTTTACAGACTATGAAGTCGCTGGGCTATGTCGCACAGGAAGGCGAGTCTGAGAAATATTCTTTAACGTTGAAGTTGTTCGAGCTTGGCGCGCGGGCATTGCAGAACGTTGATCTGATCCGCAGCGCTGATATCCAGATGCGCGAAATTTCGCGTCTGACTAAAGAGACGATTCACCTCGGCGCGCTGGATGAAGACAGCATCGTTTATATCCACAAAATTGATTCCATGTATAACCTGCGGATGTATTCGCGTATCGGTCGTCGTAATCCGCTGTATAGCACCGCCATTGGTAAAGTGCTGCTGGCGTGGCGCGAGCGGGCGGAAGTCGAGCAAATCATGGAGGGCGTGGAGTACAAACGTAGCACCGAGCGAACCATTACCGATACCAGCGAGCTGTTGAAAGTGCTGGACCAGGTGCGCGAGCAGGGCTATGGCGAAGACAATGAGGAGCAGGAAGAAGGATTACGCTGTATTGCGGTGCCGGTCTTCGATCGCTTTGGCGTGGTGATTGCCGGCTTGAGTATTTCCTTCCCGACGCTGCGCTTCTCTGAAGAACGTTTGCACGAGTATGTGGCGATGCTGCATGCCGCCGCGCGTAAGATTTCCGAGCAGATGGGTTATAACAATTATCCGTTCTGATAGTCAGCGGGAGCTACAGCGCGATGCTGTAGCTCCACTTGTATTAACCCTGATCGATAACCTTCACGCTTTTGCGCAGAATCGGGCAGTTGGTAATGCCGATAATACCGCTATCAGAGTGAACATATTGTGCGGTGGTGATGCCTTGCGCCGTCAGGTATTTGCACTGTAGTCCCAGCCCGCCAGCATTCTGATTGCTGCCAATTAATACGCCATAACCGCTTAATAATACGCCAATCCAGACGATCGCCAGTATGACAATAGAGCGAATGATCAATCGCATTGTTGCCTCGTTATTTGTATGATCCTGACGTTTATTCTGGCACGAACATTATTTGATACAAGTCTATGATTCCTAAACTCGCCTTTCGTATTACAGTTAGCCGCGGTTTAAGAAGGCCGTGTTATCCTGGCAACATCTGATTATGGTACGGAGAGTGGAGTGAAAAAATTACGCTGGGTTTTGCTGATTGTTGTCATAGCGGGCTGTTTACTGCTGTGGACTCAGATGCTTAACGTAATGTGCGATCAGGATGTGCAATTTTTCAGCGGTATTTGCGCTATTAACAAGTTCATCCCCTGGTAAGACATTTTTGTGCCGACGGATTTTCTTCTGCCGCGCGGGTGGTAGAATGAACGCCTTCTCTTTGAGGTGGTGAAATGAGTGAGTTATTGAATCCTGGGATTGTAAGTCTGGCGTCTCTGGCGCTTTCCGTTGTACTGCTGCTGGTGGGGCTGCTGCTGTGGTTCTTTGTGAATCGCGCCAGTTCACGTAGCAATGAGCAAATCGAACTGCTGCAGTCGCTGTTGGATCAACAAAAGCGGCAGAATGCGCTGCTGCGCCGTCTCTGTGAAGCCAATGAGCCGGAGAAAGAAGAGGTTGCTGAACCTTCAGCGGCTGAGAAGGAGAAAAACGACGACGATTTCATTCGTCTCGTTGCCGAACGTTAAGTTGATGAACAGGTGTGCACATCATGTGCGCGCCTGTGAGTGTCATAAAATTTTGCTATAACTTATTCTTATATAATCCCTTATTCCGCCTCAAACTGTTTCCGTTTAATGGATTAAACATCCATGCTCTATTTCACATATTGAATAATCTTTTGAGCTAATCAAAAAAAGTAATAACGAAACGTTTCTATTGCCTGCTGGCAATACTTTGTCATTAATGTTTCATTATTAACGTCTATTTTAGCGAATATTTGTGTGGTAACGAGTTAGCGGTTTAATTAACTCTACTACTGGCATAGTTCAGGCGATTTCCTCTTGTTCTTCAGCGCCATTTTCGCATCATTATGCACAATACGCCGCTGCGCCCCCTTAAATATGGCAGTTCGTATACGTACGTACCTGGACGAACAGAAGTTGTTGAGCTATGGTAAAAAAGTTGCATTTATCAGGCATACGTTATTGTTTGTTTGGTAACAATGCAAAGATAAGCCAGGCGCGGCAAAGACGCATAAATGTGCAGGCGATCAAATGATTTCCTGATAATTTGTGCGAACGATCGTGACACGTTTAAAAATGGCTTGCCATTATTTACGTTGTGTGTGATAACACGTTTCGGGTTAAACGAGGTACAGTTCTGTTTATGTGTGGCATTTTCAGTAAAGAAGTCCTGAGTAAACACGTTGTCGTTGAATACCGCTTCTCTGCCGAACCTTATATTAGTGCCTCATGCAGTTATGTGTCAGTTTTATCTATGTAAGCACCTGCGGGTGAAGAAAACAGTTTAAGGAATTTTGCAAATGGCAAAGATTAAAGGTCAAGTTAAGTGGTTCAACGAGTCTAAAGGTTTTGGCTTCATTACTCCGGCTGATGGCAGCAAAGACGTGTTCGTACACTTCTCTGCAATCCAGGGTAACGGCTTCAAAACTCTGGCTGAAGGCCAGAACGTTGAGTTCGAAATTCAGGACGGCCAGAAAGGTCCGGCTGCAGTTAACGTAACTGCTATCTGATTCAAGACCACTCATCTTGTAAGAAAGCCTCGCTACTGCGGGGCTTTTTAGCATCTGTTGCAAAGTATTTCCAATATTTCCCCTCCGACGCGCTTTGTTGCAAAACATCACCCTTATTAGCACTGTTTAGCAGTCTGTTTTGCCAATTTTCTGTTAAATCAGGTGGTTGCAAAATAATGCTGGAGCTACGGTGCAAAAGAATAAAAGTAAGTCCGCCACAAATTTTCTCCCTATCCGTTTTGGGTTGCTGTGTGTGGCGATTTTGGGATGTCTTGGATTTCTGCTGGCGAGGGTAGGTTGGCTGCAAATCGTCTCTCCGGATAATCTGGTTAAACAAGAGGATATGCGTTCGCTGCGCGAAGAACCCATTGCCGTAATGCGCGGAACTATCAGCGATCGTGAAGGACGCCCGCTGGCGGTGAGCGTGCCGGTAAGCGCAATCTGGATAGATCCACAGACCATGCTGGAGAAGGGCGGCGTCGGCTATGGCCCGCGCTGGCAGGCTATGGCGGAAGCATTGCATCTCGATCTTATTGAGCTCTCTCATCGGGTGCAGTCGCATCCCCATGCCCGATTCCTCTATCTGGCGCGCCAGGTTAATCCGGAACAGGCCGACTGGATCGATAAATTGCACCTCCCGGGCGTTTATTTGCGCGATGAGTCCCGCCGTTTTTATCCGGCCGGACACGTCGCCGCCAACCTGCTGGGCTTTACCAACGTAGATAATCAGGGGATTGAGGGAGTTGAGAAAAGTTTTAACAAACAGCTCATGGGCACGCCTGGGCGTCGGCTGGTGCGCAAAGACCGCCACGGTCATGTGATAGAAAATATTACCGAGCAGGCCGCCGTTCCGGCACATAACCTGCAACTTAGTATCGACGAGCGGCTGCAAACGGTCACGGAGGATGCGCTGGATAATGCCGTGCGTTGGAATAAGGCGGAATCAGGCGCGGCGGTGTTGATCAAGATTGATACCGGCGAAATCCTGTCGATGGCCAGCTACCCGGATTTTAACCCTAATAACCGCGACAGCGCCCAGCTCGATGATTTTCGAAATCGCGCTATCAGCGATACCTTTGAGCCGGGTTCAACGGTCAAACCGCTGGTGATTATGACCGCGTTACAGCAGGGTATCGTGCAGCCGGATAGCGTCGTCGATACCCATCCCTTTACGCTTGATGGTCATCGCATCCGCGACGTGGGTTATTATCCCGAGCTGACGCTCACCGGTATCCTGCAAAAATCGAGCGATACAGGAGTTTCGCACCTCTCACTGGCAATGCCGGTGCAACACTTGATCGACACTTATAAGGCCTTTGGCTTTGGCGACCCGACCGGGCTTGGTTTGACCGGCGAAAGCTCCGGGTTAATGCCGCATCGCCGTTATTGGGGTGAGCTGGATCGCGCCACCTTCGCCTTTGGCTATGGACTGATGGTAACCCCGCTGCAGCTGGCGCATGTCTATGCGACGATCGGCGGTTACGGTATTGAGCGCCCGCTGTCGATAACCCGTATCGACCCGCCTGTCATCGGTACGCGAGTCATGCCGCAAGAGATCGTGCATGAAGTTGAACATATGATGGAGAGCGTGGCGCTGCCGGGCGGCGGCGGTACAAAAGCGGCGGTACGTGATTATCGGATAGCGGTGAAAACCGGCACGGCGAAGAAAATTGGCCCTGACGGAAAATATATCGATAAATATGTCGCCTACACCGCCGGCGTGGCGCCGGCCAGTCAGCCGAAGTTTGCGCTGGTGGTGGTGATAAACGACCCCAGCAACGGTAAATACTACGGTGGGGCGGTATCCGCGCCGGTGTTCAGCCAGATCATGGGCGATGTGTTACGCCTGGAAAACGTGATGCCAGACGGTATGCCGCAAGGCTCTGAGAATCTTATCGTCATGCATAACCGCGAGGATCTGGCTCCCGCGTTGTAACAGTGGTCTGCGAGGGCGAATAGCGCTACACTTTCGCCCTTTCAGCGCCACCGGAGTTATCATGTCTTATACCTGCCCACTATGCCACGCGCCGCTTAGCCGCAGCGCAAATAGCTATATTTGCCCGCAGCGGCACCAGTTCGATCTGGCAAAGGAAGGGTATGTCAATTTACTGCCGGTGCAGTTCAAACGTTCACGTGACCCGGGCGATAGCGCTGAGATGATGCAGGCGCGTCGCGCCTTCCTTGATGGTGGATATTATCAGCCGTTGCGCGAGGCGATTTGCGGCTATCTGCGGACTTTCGCGCCAGGCGAGCTGCTGGATATCGGCTGCGGCGAGGGATACTACACGCATGCTTTCGCCGCCATTGCCGCACGCAGTTTCGGCCTCGACGTCTCAAAGTCGGCGATCCGCGCCGCCGCTAAACGTTACCCGCAGGTCGAATTCTGCGTGGCTTCCAGCCAACGGTTGCCTTTTGCCGATCGCTCTCTGGATGCCGTCGTGCGTATTTATGCGCCCTGTAACGCGGACGAATTAGCGCGTGTAGTGAAAGCTGGCGGTTGGGTGATAACCGCCACGCCGGGGCCGCGCCATTTGATGGAGCTGAAAGGGCTGATCTACGATGAAGTTCGTCTGCATGAACAGAACCGGGAGGCAATGCCGGGCTTTACGTTGCGTCATGAGCAGCAGTTAGCGTATCCGATGCAGTTGAGCGGCGCGCAGGCGGAAGCATTGCTGCAGATGACGCCGTTTGCCTGGCGAGCGAAACCGGAAGTTCGTGAGTCACTGCGCGAGCAGGAAACTTTTGGCTGCCAGACCGATTTCATGATCCACTGCTGGCAGCGCGAAGCGTAAGCGCTAAGGGGCGAAATGGCTCCACAGAATCTGTGCGCCGATACCGATTAGCACAATACCGCCGAGAATTTCGGCCCGTTTGCCGAGCAGCGGGCCGATAAAGCGGCCAACCATAATTCCCAGCGTCGACATGGTAAAGGTGGCGCAGCCGATAGCCAGCGCGGTGGCGATAATATTGACCTGCAGGAAAGCAAGACCCACGCCGACCGCCATCGCATCAAGACTGGTAGCGAATGCGGTGGTCACCAGCAGCCAGAAGCCGTGGCGGCGCGGCGCTTCACACTCCTCGTCATCACCGCCGCGAAAACCTTCAATGACCATTCGCCCGCCGAGAAACACCAGCAGTACGAACGCGATCCAGTGATTCCACTCCAGCACAAACTGGCTCGCCAACATGCCCAGGCCCCAGCCGACCAGCGGCGTCAGGGTTTCGATCGCGCCGAATATAAGACCGGTACGCAGCGCTTCGGAGAACTTAGGTTTATGCAGGGTGGCGCCTTTACCGATAGAAGCGGCAAACGCATCCATCGACATGCCGAAGGCAAGAAGAATAGTGGCAGATATGTTCATGAGCGTGTCCTGACCGGGGAATATCCATATGACACATCGCTGCCCCCAGTAAACATACGCGGAGCTTGAGCATAACGTACAGCAGTGATGTATCTATGGTCTCGCCTGATTGAACGACCGCTCAACCCGTACGTGCCACGTTTTGCAACGAGTATGTTGACACGTACATTTTCCACCTGCGGAAAATCGGCTACTCCCCAACGACGGGCGCAACCTTAACATATTTTTAGAAGATAAAACAATCACAGAAAAATAATATTAGCAACAATAAATGATAACGATTTTCATTTAAAATATTAAGTGAAGGATTGGTTAAATAATATAACGAGGAGCGGTGAGTAAATATAGCCATGGCTATATATTCCGACAGCAATAAATGACGGAAATATAGCGCAGGCTATCTTTGTAAGTTATTGACTATTAATAAGTAATTTGTATATTTTTTCCAGGTCGTCGATATTTCGTACGCGAATAAGCAGGCGCCGCTGCTCTAATTGCATCACCAGTACGCCGTCTTCCGACAAATTCATCGCTTTAATCCGCGGATATTCAATCCACACGTTGGCAAAGAAAAAGCCGCTCTTTTTGAACAAAATTCGCGGCGTACGGATCCAGAACAGATATAGCCCCATTAATGCCAGCGCAGATAATAACCAGGTGGTGATTATTTCACCGTGGCTGGCGATATTGTTGTAGATGAGAATTGCCGTCAGGCCGACGAAAATCATCCCATCGACCCGTCCACGACGCAGCAGGGGGATTGACAGCAGGGTGGGGCCATGGCGGCGCGGCATGATGAATTGGTCGTAGATAGCGAAAGCCACCAGGGCGACGATAAACAGAATGAGCACCAGCTCCGTGATTGCCATTGATCCTCCAGACTGCGTGGGCCTTCGCACAGGCGCACGTTTTAACGCTAAAAAAAAGCCGGGGACAAAGCTGTCCCCGGCCTACAACGTGACGATTATTGACCCAGCAGGCCGACCGCGTAGCCGGCGATACCGATGACGAAGAAGCCAACGATGATCCACAGCGGGTTGACTTTCTTACGCAGCAGCCACATACAGGCGAAGGTCAGCAGCAGTGGCACCAGTCCCGGCATCAGCTGGTCAAGGATGGTCTGCACGGTGGTCACACGAGTCTGGCCATCCTGACCGGTGATAGTGGAAACCACCAGCGGGATATTAACGTGCGTCCATTTGTTGACCAGAGCTCCCATGACAAACAAGCCGAGGATTGACGCCCCCTCAGTCAGTTTCTGCAGGAAGCCGCCGCCCATATCCTTAACGATGTCCACGCCTTTACGATAGCCGTATGCTACGCCGTAGTAGCGGGTCAGCAGACGCACGGCATTGAACAGGATAAAGAACAACAGCGGACCGAGCAGGCTACCGCTCATCGCGATACCGGCGCCGAGTGCGGCGAATACAGGGCGTACGGTACCCCAGAAGATCGGGTCGCCGACGCCTGCCAGCGGCCCCATCAGGCCAACTTTGATACCGTTGATTGCGCCATCGTCGATTTCCGCGCCGTTAGCACGCTGCTCTTCCATCGCCAGGGTTACGCCGAGTACCGGCGCCGCGACGTACGGATGGGTGTTGAAGAACTCAAGGTGACGCTTAATAGCCTGCTTACGCGCATCGTTGTTCTCAGGGTACAGGCGACGGATTGCCGGAACCATAGAGAAGCAGAAGCCCAGCGCCTGCATACGTTCGAAGTTCCATGAACCCTGGAACAGGTTAGAACGAATGAACACGCCACGAATATCACTCTGAGTGAGTTTTTTCTCGGTGGTATTTTTAGTCATATCAACCATTTCGCTCACCTGTTAGTCCAGTTCGTTATCGAGATCGTTGTTACCAGCCGCCTGAGCCGGGGCACCCGCTACGCGGTTATATTTCGGGCTCAGCTGAATGTAGAGAATGGCCATGACGGCACCAATCACCCCCAGCGCAACCAGGTTGAAATTGGTGAAGGCCGCGGTGACGAAACCGAGGTAGAAGAACGGCATCAGGTAGCCCGCGCGCATCATGTTGATGACCATCGCGTAACCGACGACGACGATCATACCGCCCGCGATGTTCAGACCGCCAGTTACCACTTCCGGAATAGCGTTCAGCAGACCCTGAACTTCGCTGGTGCCGACAGAGATGGCTACGATAACCGCCGGGATGGCGATACGCATCGCCTGCAGGAACAGCGAGGAAACGTGCAGCCAGGAGATGGCCGTCAGGTTACCGTTTTCAGCGGCTTTATCCGCCGCGTGCTGGAAGGCAACGGTGATGGTACGCACGATAATGGTCAGAACCTGGCCTGCCGCCGCCAGCGGGATAGCCAGCGCGATACCGGCGCCGATGCTTTGGTGGCCGGCAATAACCAGTACGGTAGAAATAATGGACGCCAGCGCGGCATCAGGCGCAACCGCCGCACCGATGTTCATCCAGCCCAGGGCGATCATTTCCAGCGTACCGCCGATGATGATACCGGTTTTCATGTCGCCGAGAACGGCGCCGATTAAGGTACAGGCGACCAGAGGACGGTGGAACTGAAATTCATCAAGTACCGACTCCATACCCGCAATACACGCGACGATGAACACCAGCACAATCTGAAGAAGGGTAATCTCCATTGTACTTCTCCTGTTGATTAAGTCTTAAAGTGAAAATTGGCTCGCGAGCGCCGGGTTATTTATCCACCTTGGCGATCAAATCCATCATTTTCAGTTTCTGGTCGGTGGAAACTTTGCGCGCTTCCAGTTCAATACCGCGGGCATTCAGTTTTTTGAATGCTTCGATATCGGTTTCATCGACCGAAATCGCGTTATTCACCTGCGTTTTACCCTGACGGAAAGCCATACCGCCGATGTTGACGCTGGTAATTTTCACGCCGCCTTCAACAATACGTTCAACGTCCGTTGGGTTGGTAAATAACAGCATGACGCGCTCGCCGGCGTATTTCGGGTTGTTGTAAACGCGGATCATCTTCGCGACATCAACAACGTGAGCGGTCACGCCCGGAGGAGCCACCTGGGTCAGCAGCGTTTTACGCACCGTATCGGCGGCGACTTCATCGCTGACCACGATAATGCGGGTGACGTTGGTCTCTTTGGTCCAGCGGGTCGCAACCTGGCCGTGGATAAGACGGTCATCGATACGCGCCAGGCCAATCACCATGTAATCATTTGGACCCATCGGTTTAGCGGGTGTCGCCGCTTTTGGCGCGGCCGCCTGCACCGGTGCCGCTTTTTCAACCGGTTTGGCTTTCAGCGCTTTCACGCCTTCGCTACCGGTTTCCACCGCCAGCGCCACCAGCTCATCAAACGACGGATCGTCGTCGCGGGCCATGAAGGTTTCGACCAGCATCGGGACGTTGACGCCAGCGATCACTTCATAGTTTTCTTTATCAACAACAATGCGGCTTGCCGCGTTGAATGGACTACCGCCCCACGTATCGACGAGGAACAGCACGCCTTTTGTGGTATCCAGTTTTGCCAGCTGTGCATTGTACTTTTCGATGAGCGTTTCGGCGTTTTCACCGGGAACGAAATCGATCCAGCCAACGTTTTCCTGCTCGCCCAACAGCATTTCTGCGGTTTTCAGCAGTTGTTCTGCAGCCCAACCATGTGTGCCTATTACAATAGCAATCGTCACTTGCTACCTCCGTTATTATGGTGAATGCATCATCTGGTCTGATACATCCTGAATCACTCTTGTGGAAAAATCGATTCAGTAAGGGTGTAAGATCTAATTTAATTACTACCGCGAATTATTTTAGATAGTGAAAAAATAATTAATGTGATGGAGCTCCGTAAATTACGCTTCGATAATCAATAATTTCGCAGCGCAAAAAATAGCCTTAGCTATTGCAAAGACAGGTAAATTTTTGCCAATTCTGCGCTATATTTTGCTATGTTTAGCTTCCGTTTAATTACTCAGGAGTATAGGGCATAGCCCGCCGTATGGACCGTCATCGACGTCTTTTCACCCTCAGGCACTCGTCTGCCGCCTCTACCTCACACGCTTTTTTACCAGCAACTATTGTTTCGCCGGTGCATGACATCGCGATGACTACCGCTGTCGTTAACGGGAGCCGCTCATGGAATTCTTAATGGATCCCACCATTTGGGCTGGCCTGCTGACGCTGGTGGTCCTCGAAATTGTTCTGGGTATCGATAACCTGGTCTTTATCGCCATCCTTGCCGATAAACTGCCGCCAAAACAGCGTGATAAGGCACGTATCATCGGCCTGTCGCTGGCGCTGATTATGCGTCTGGGGCTGCTCTCGGTTATCTCGTGGATGGTCACCTTGACCAAGCCTTTGATAAGCATAGGCGATTTTTCGTTCTCCGGGCGCGATCTGATCATGCTGGTCGGCGGTATCTTCCTGCTATTCAAGGCGACGACAGAGTTGCATGAACGACTGGAGAACCGCCAGCATGATGCCGGCCACGGCAAAGGCTATGCCAGCTTCTGGGTGGTAGTGCTACAAATTGTGGTGCTGGATGCCGTCTTCTCACTTGATGCGGTGATTACCGCCGTCGGCATGGTGAACCATTTGCCGGTGATGATGGCTGCGGTCGTTATTGCGATGATCCTGATGCTGTTGGCTTCGAAGCCGTTAACCCGCTTCGTGAACCAGCACCCGACGGTTGTCGTGCTGTGTCTTAGCTTCCTGCTGATGATTGGTCTGAGTCTGGTGGCTGAAGGCTTTGGCTTCCATATTCCTAAGGGCTATTTGTACGCGGCGATTGGCTTCTCGATAACCATTGAGTTCTTTAACCAGGTGGCGCGGCGTAACTTTATCCGCCACCAGTCGACGTTGCCGCTGCGCGCGCGTACCGCTGATGCGATTCTGCGCCTGATGGGCGGTCGCAAACAGGCGGCCGTCGCGCACGATAGCGATAGCCCGGCGGCAGTGCCGGTGCCGGAAGGCGCGTTTGCTGAAGAAGAACGCTATATGATTAACGGCGTGCTGACCCTGGCGCAGCGTTCATTGCGCAGCATCATGACCCCGCGAGGCGAAATTAGCTGGGTGGATGCTGAACAGAGCGAAGAAGAAATTCGTCGCCAGCTGCTTTCGTCTCCACACAGCATGTTCCCGGTTTGCCGCGGCGAGCTTGATGAAATCATCGGTATTGTACGCGCCAAAGAGATGCTGGTGGCGCTGGAAGCGGGGGAGAACGTTGCCGCAATGGCTTCCGCTTCTCCGGCGATTGTGGTGCCGGAAACGCTGGACCCGATCAACCTGCTGGGCGTGCTGCGCCGGGCGCGCGGTAGCTTTGTCATCGTCACCAACGAATTTGGCGTGGTGCAGGGGCTGGTGACGCCGCTGGACGTCCTGGAAGCGATTGCCGGTGAGTTCCCGGATGCGGATGAAACGCCGGAAATTGTGCTGGATGGCGAGGGGTGGTTAATCAAAGGCTCAACCGACCTCCACGCGCTGCAGCAGGCGCTGGGGCTGGACGACCTGGTCAACGAAGACGATGATATCGCTACCGTTGCCGGGCTGGTTATCTCCGCGAACGGCCATATCCCGCGGGTAGGCGATGTTGTGGAACTGCCGCCGCTGCAGTTTACCATTGTTGAAGCGAACGATTACCGCGTCGATCTGGTACGGGTTATTAAAACCGTACACGATAACGACGAAGAAGAGTAATGTCGAACCCGCCGGGCTAAACTTGCCCGGCGGGTTGTTTTTTACCCCCAGTCGCCGCCAGACGGTGTTTCTCCTCCGCCAGCCAGCGCGGAAAATCCTCTACCGGTAACGGGCGGGCATAATAATATCCCTGTAGTAAATCCACGCCGTGGCTGCGCATGTAAATCTTCTGTTCCTGAGTTTCGACCCCTTCGGCAATGGTGACGATTTTGAGCCGGTGCGCCAGGGCGATAATCATATCGGTCACCGTCGCGTTGACGCCATCAATGCCAATGGCGCCGGTATAAGACTTATCAATCTTCAGTACATCCGGGCGGAGTTTTTCCAGCCAGGACAAAGAACTGTTGCCGGTGCCGAAGTCATCAATGGCCAGCTGGACGCCTTTAAAATGCAGGTGCTCCGCCATGTGGTGATCTCCCTCACGCAGGACATCGCGTTCAGTCAGCTCGACTACCAGCTGCTGTACCGGATTAGCGCTGAACCAATAGGTGTGCAGATCGCGCAGCAGTTCGCCATTACTGAAATGACGCGCCGCCACGTTAATACCAATATGAAAATTGGCATCCTGCGGGAAATAATGTAGCCGGCGGGCGGTTTCGGCGATGACGTAGCGGGTCAGGGGGACTATCAGGTTGTAGCCTTCAGCAATAGGAATAAAAACATCCGGTGAGATATTGCCGCGGCGCGGATTGTTCCAGCGCAGCAAAATTTCCACGCCGCAGCACTGCTGGGTGCGTAAATCCTGCAGCGGCTGGCACCATACCTCGAACTCGTGGGCGGCGATACCCAGGGTTATTTCGCGCGAGAAAGTCATTCGTCCTGCGGTCGTCAGCCAGGCGATACCGGTCATCAACAGGCTGAACATCAGCGCCAGCGGTAATTCAGCGGGCAGCTCTTCTAAGGCCACCGCGGAGGCTCCCGGGCCGCTGATGTTGATGGTAAAGGGGAACTGGCTGGAACTTTGCCGGTAAATTATCGGCAGACCCGGCAACTGATGACTTTCGACGACGCCGACATCGCTGAGAAAGCTCTTGTTGCCTACAGTGAGGCTGATGTCGCTTATGAGCGATGATTTTTCTTTGAGAATCAATTCGCCAAGCAGCTCGATATTAATAATTAACAACGCGCCGTCGGCGCCGCTCACGGAGGAGGGATACCACTGGATCAGTACCGGCGTGCCTTTGAGCAGTGAGTTGTCGGTTGAAAAGGCCAGCAGCGGCTTTACCGTCGGCAGTGTGGGCTGTAGCTGATGAATGGCCACATGGCGCGGGCCAAAAATGCTGGAGCAGTAGGCCATCCCGGACTGAACAAGGATGATTGAGCGCACGGTCTGTAGCGTGGCTGCGGTTTTACGCAGTTCAAGATGTACATCCTGACAGGGTTTGCCGACCATACTTAGCAGGGTAGCGTGTTTTGCCGCCAGCGGTTGCAGGATATTGTCCATCGCGATCACCATATTGCGGGTCACCGTTTGGATACGCTGCTGATTTTGGCTACGCTGTGAAATAAATCGGATTGTCAGGGTGACGGCAAGCGTCAGAAATGCAACGGCCAGGCACACCAGAATGCGCTTGCGGCGATATGTCGAAATGACCTTCTGTGCATTTTGCATGCGCGGCGCCCTGTCGGCTAAATAGAGGAATAAGAGTAACAGCCGGCTTAAAGCAAGTGTAGTGGGTAAGATAAGTTGGTGGGAGAAAAAGAAAAATGCGCCCGGAAAGGGCGCATTTCACAGATGAGTTTTAGTCACACTGCACTTTGATAGCCAGGCCGCCGCGAGAGGTTTCGCGATATTTGGCGTTCATGTCTTTACCCGTTTCGTACATGGTCTCGATAACTTTATCGAGAGAGACGCGCGGTTCGCTGGTGCGGCGCATCGCCATACGCGCGGCGTTAATCGCCTTCACGGAGGCGATAGCGTTACGCTCGATGCACGGCACCTGAACCTGTCCGGCGACCGGGTCGCAGGTCAGGCCGAGGTTATGTTCCATGCCGATCTCCGCCGCCACGCAAACCTGCTCCGGGCTGGCGCCGAGCAGTTCAGCCAGGCCCGCCGCCGCCATTGAACAGGCGACGCCGACTTCGCCCTGACAGCCGACTTCAGCGCCGGAAATGGACGCGTTCATCTTATACAGTGCGCCAATCGCGCCGGACGCCATAAAGTAGCGAATATAGATATCCGGGCTGACGGACTCGATAAAGTGATCGTAATAGGCGAGCACCGCCGGAACGATACCACAGGCGCCGTTGGTCGGCGCGGTAACGACGCGGCCGCCGGCGGCGTTCTCTTCGTTGACCGCCAGCGCGAACATGTTCACCCAGTCGACAACGTTCATCGGATCGTTAGACAGTTTATCGCTGGCGACCAGCAGGCGACGCAGCGCCGAAGCACGACGCGGCACGCGCAGCGGCCCCGGCAGCACGCCTTCGGTGTTCATGCCGCGATCGATACAGGCGCGCATGGTTTGCCAGACGTTTTCGAAATAGGCTTCGACCTCTTGCTTGCTGTGCAGCGCCAGTTCGTTTTGCATCACCATGCCGGAGAGCGACAGACCGGTTTCTTTGCAATAGCCCAGCATTTCCTGCGCCGATTTAAACGGATACGGAACCTGCAGTTCGCTCGCGTCTTCTTTGCCGAAATGCTCTTCGTCGACGATAAAACCGCCGCCGATTGAATAGTAAGTTTTGCTGTAGATTTCTTTCTCGCCGGCCCAGGCATGGATAGTCATGCCGTTTTCGTGCAGCGGCAGGTTGTCGCTACGAAAACGCATGCCGTCATCCGCCGGGAAGTCGACTTCGTGTTGCCCGTTTGCCAGCAGCAGACGGCCGCGAGTTTCAACGTCGCGGATAAATGCCGGGATCGCGTCAATATCGACCGTTGCAGGCAGATTGCCCGCCAGCCCCATGATAATGGCGATGTCCGTGTGGTGGCCTTTGCCGGTTAATGAAAGCGACCCATAAACGTCAACGGCGACGCGCGTCACTTCATTAAGCAATCCCTTTTCGACCAGGTCATCGACGAACTGTTTACCGGCCTTCATCGGCCCTACAGTATGGGAAGATGAGGGACCAATCCCCACCTTGAACATGTCGAATATACTAATCACGATAACACTCCTGACAGGGTTACCGCGGTTGCGGTAACGATGTAATAACTGCGCATAGTGTAAGAGGGAACCGGGTTGTCAGCTTAACTATTCACATGAATTAAACTAATGGATAACCTTGGTTTTACTAATAGTGCGAGCGGCTTCGCATTACTTATTATAGCTAAGGGCGAGTGCCGATTTGCAGCGCCAGCTCGCGAATAATGCCGGCGGTCATTCCCCAGACAAAATAATGTTGGTACCACGATAGCCAGACGCGATGAGAATTACCGCGCCGATGGATGTCCAGCGGGTGGTAGCGACCCAGGCGCAGCGCCTCTTCCAGCGGCATTTCAAACACCGCAGACACCTCGTCCTGACTGGCATGATAGTGCAGGTCCGGGGGGATTATGCCGACCACCGGCGTCACCTGAAAGCCGGTGACGCTGTCGACCGGCGGCAGCACGCCGATCACTTCAACGGCTCCCGGCGGGATCGCCACTTCTTCCTGCGCCTCGCGCAGCGCGGCGGCGATCAATGTAGCGTCGGTGTTATCAACTGCGCCGCCGGGGAAGGCGACCTGGCCCGCGTGCTTGCGCAGCAGCGGCGAACGCTGGGTCAATAGCAGCCCCGGCTGCGGGCGCCGGACAATCGGCACCAGTACCGCCGCCTGGCGCTGGTTCAGCGACTGCGGCGAGGGCTGCGGGCGCAGCAGTTGAAAACGGGAAAGAAAGTCGTCCAGATCGAGGGCGTTAGCCGCCATGTTCTAGCTCTCCAGTTGATGCAGGATACGGTTAACTTTATCAAAAGTTTCCTGATATTCCGCGGCTTCTTCGCTGTCCGCCACGATACCGCCGCCCGCTGAGCAGTACAGTTGGCCCTGCCAGGCGGTGATCGTACGGATAGTAATGCTGGTATCCATATTGCCGCACAAGCTGAGATATCCAATGCTGCCGCACCATGCGTTGCGTCGCTGCGGTTCAAGTTCATCGATAATCTCCATGGCGCGAACTTTCGGGGCGCCGGTAATGGAGCCGCCAGGGAAGGCCGCGCGCAGCAGATCGCTGGCATCAAGCGTAGCAGGCAATCGTGCGGTGATGGTGCTCACCAGGTGATGCACCGCCGGGAACGGTTCGACCACAAACAGTTCCGGTACGCGAACGCTGCCCGGCACGGCGACGCGGCCGATATCATTGCGCATCAGATCGACAATCATTAAATTCTCGGCGCGGTCTTTCGGCGAGTTGGCGAGCGTCGCCGCCTGGCGTGCGTCCTCCTGCGGGGAATCGAGTCGCGGCAGCGTGCCTTTAATGGGGCGCGTCTGGATGTCATGCTGATGCAATTGAATAAAACGTTCCGGAGACAGGCTTAAAATCGCCCCTTCCGGCAGGCGAATAAAAGCGCTGAACGGCGCGCGGTTGGCGGCATTAAGCTTACAGAATGCCTGCCATTCGTCGCCGCGGTAGCGAGCCTGGAAACGCTGCGCCAGGTTGACCTGATAACAGTCGCCGCTGCGCAGATACGCCTGCACCTGGCGGAACTTTTCGCCGTACTGCTGGCGGCTCATATTCGATTGCCAGCAGGAGGTCAGGGCGAATGCTTCACCCGGCTCACCTGTTTGCGACTCCAGCCACTGCAGGCGCTGTTGCGGATCGTCGTAACTGAGCAGCGACACCTGCTGGCGTTGATGATCGACGATCAGCGCCCAGTCATAAATGCCGACCGCCATCTCCGGCAGGGCGATATCAGCCTGCGCTTGCGTCGGCAGACGTTCAAAGCGACGGCCAAGATCGTAGCCGAATAACCCCAGCGCGCCGCCGAGAAACGGCAGGTTTTCATCGGCCTGCGGCGTTAACTGACAGCGATCCAACTGCTGTTGCAGCAGCTGCAGCGGATCGTCCTGCGAGACAAATTCGCCTTCACCGTTGCAGACACAGGTTTGCTCGCCGCGGGTAACCAGCGTCGCGCGCGGTTCGGCGACGATAATATCGAAACGGCTATACGGATGGTCGGCGAAGCCGGAGTGCAGCAGCATCGCCCACGGCGTGGCGCTTAACGGCGCGAAATAGCGTTCGGCGGCATCCGGGCGCCAGGGCAGGGTAATAATAGCAGGGGACAACATTAACCTCGATCCTAATGTGCCGCCCACTGGCGAAATGGCGGACGGCGTGAAATAATTACGCCCCACAATGTAGCAGGAGTGAGTGATGTTTGCAGGTTTACCTTCGCTGAGCCATGAGCAACAGCAAAAAGCGGTCGAACGTATTCAGGAATTGATGGCGCAGGGGATGAGCAGCGGCCAGGCAATCGCCCTGGTGGCCGATGAACTGCGCGCCACGCATACCGGCGACCGGATCGTAGCGCGCTTCGAAGATGACGACGAAGACGAGTAATTACGCCGCGGCGATGATTTTGATCTCAACTTTATACTGCGGCTTCATCAGGGTTGCCTGTACGGTGCAGCGCACCGGCGCGTGACCGGCAACCACCCAGGCGTCCCAGGCTTTATTCATCGCCGCAAAATCATCTTTGTTGGCCAGGAAAATGGTGGCATCAAGAATACGTGACTTATTGCTGCCCTGTTTTTCCAGCACCGCGTCAATTTGCGCCAGGGTGTTGGCGGTCTGCTCAAACGCGTCGGCGTCGAGGTTTTCCGGCACCCCGGTGTAGTAGATAGTCTGGTTGTGAATCACCACATCAGACCAGCGGGCTTCGGCATCAATACGCGTAATTGTCATTTATCTTTCCTCTTTGTTCTATCCATTTGGCTGCGGCAAGACTGCCACAATGTTCCGCCCGCGTCACTACCCGGGCTGGCGAAACGCCGTCCTCCCTGACATAATCACTGTCCAAATAACCAGGGGGCAACGTGATCGACGATTTTGCAGCAGACGGCCAGCTGGCCATGGCGATACCGGGATTTAAGCCGCGCGAACCGCAGCGCCAGATGGCGATAGCGGTGAGTGAAGCTATTGAAGCCTCCCGGCCGCTGGTGGTGGAAGCAGGGACTGGCACCGGTAAAACCTACGCCTATCTGGCGCCCGCGCTGCGCGCGAAGAAAAAGGTGATCATCTCCACGGGTTCGAAAGCGCTGCAGGATCAGCTCTATAGCCGCGATCTGCCGACCGTCGCCAAAGCGCTGAAATTCACCGGTAAACTGGCGCTATTAAAGGGGCGCTCAAACTACCTGTGCCTTGAACGCCTTGAGCAGCAGGCGCTGGCGGGCGGCGATCTGCCGGTACAAACGTTAAGTGACGTTATTCTTCTGCGCTCCTGGTCTAATCAGACGCAGGATGGCGATATCAGCACCTGCGCCAGCGTCGCCGAAGATTCTCAGGCCTGGCCGCTGGTGACCAGCACTAACGATAACTGTCTCGGCAGCGACTGCCCGTTATACAAAGATTGTTTTGTGGTGAAAGCGCGTAAGAAGGCGATGGATGCGGATGTAGTGGTGGTCAACCATCACCTGTTCCTTGCCGATATGGTGGTGAAGGAGAGCGGCTTTGCCGAACTGATCCCCGAAGCGGAAGTAATGATATTCGATGAAGCCCATCAGTTGCCGGATATCGCCAGCCAGTATTTTGGCCAGTCGCTCTCCAGCCGCCAGCTACTGGATTTGGCCAAAGACATCACCATTGCCTACCGTACCGAACTAAAAGATACCCAACAGCTGCAAAAATGCGCCGATCGTCTGGCGCAAAGCGCGCAGGATTTCCGTTTGCAGTTGGGCGATCCGGGCTATCGCGGCAACCTGCGCGAACTGCTGGCGGATAGCCACATTCAGCGCGCGCTGCTGCTGCTCGATGACGCGCTTGAACTGTGTTACGACGTCGCTAAACTCTCCCTTGGCCGCTCGGCGCTGCTCGATGCAGCCTTTGAGCGCGCGACGCTCTATCGCGGGCGCCTGAAGCGGCTCAAAGAGATCAATCAGCCTGGCTATAGCTACTGGTATGAATGCACGTCGCGTCATTTTACCCTCGCCTTGACGCCGTTAACGGTGGCCGAGAAGTTTAAAGAGGTGATGGCGCAAAAATCGGGGAGCTGGATCTTTACCTCGGCGACGCTGTCGGTGAACGACGATCTCCACCACTTTACCGCTCGTCTCGGCATTGATGACGCGCAGACGCTGCTGTTGCCCAGCCCATTTGATTATCAGCATCAGGCGCTGCTCTGCGTACCGCGTAACCTACCTCTGCCGAACCAGCCCGGTGCTGCCCGTCATCTGGCGGCCATGTTGAAACCCTTGATTGAGGCCAATGATGGACGCTGCTTCATGCTCTGCACCTCGCATGCCATGATGCGCGATCTGGCGGAGCAGTTTCGCGCCACCATGACGCTGCCGGTACTGCTACAAGGAGAGACCAGCAAAGGCCAGCTGCTGCAGCAGTTTGTTAGCGCCGGCAATGCGCTATTAGTGGCGACCAGTAGCTTCTGGGAAGGGGTTGACGTGCGCGGCGACGCGCTGTCGCTGGTGATTATCGATAAGCTGCCCTTTACCTCACCGGACGATCCGCTGCTCAAAGCGCGAATGGAAGACTGCCGACTGCGCGGCGGCGATCCGTTTGATGAAGTTCAGTTGCCGGATGCCGTCATTACCCTCAAACAGGGCGTGGGGCGCCTGATCCGCGATATTGACGATCGCGGCGTTCTGGTTATCTGCGACAACCGGCTGGTGATGCGCCCCTACGGCGCCGTGTTCCTGGCCAGCCTGCCACCCGCGCCGCGGACCCGCGATATCCGCCGGGCGGTGCGCTTCCTCGCCGTGCCGCCGGCAAGGTAATCCGCAGTAAAATGTGATAAGCTGCGCGCCATTTTGTTAATCAGCTATCCCCAATGGATTTAGGACGGTACGGCGGCGGTGAGTCCGCCCGCCGATGAATGTACCGCCCTAAAACCTGGAATATGTAACGAGAGCGTGACCACCCATGCGAATTTTGGCTATCGATACCGCCACGGAGGCGTGCTCCGCGGCGCTGTGGAATGATGGCGCCCTGAGCGCCCATTTTGAAATTTGTCCTCGCGAACACACCCAACGTATCCTGCCGCTGGTGCAGGAGGTCCTCACTGAAAGCGGCACTACGCTGAATGAACTTGACGCGCTGGCCTTTGGCCGCGGGCCGGGCAGTTTTACCGGCGTACGTATTGGTATCGGCATTGCCCAAGGACTGGCGCTGGGCGCGGAGCTGCCAATGATTGGCGTCTCTACGTTGGCGACGATGGCGCAGGGCGCGTGGCGCAAAACCGGCGCTACTCGCGTGCTGGCGGCCATTGACGCGCGTATGGGCGAAGTCTACTGGGCCGAGTATCAGCGCGACGAAGATGGCGTCTGGCACGGCGAAGAAACTGAAGCGGTCCTCAAACCGGCTGCGGTTGCCGAACGCCTGGCGCGGCTTTCCGGCGAATGGGCTACCGTCGGCACCGGCTGGCAGGCGTGGCCGGATCTGGCGAAAGAGAGCGGGCTGATTTTAAGCAGCGGCGAGATTGAACTGCCGGCGGCAGAAGATATGCTACCGCTGGCCATCCAACTGCTTGCGGCGGGAAAAACCGTGGCCGTTGAGCATGCGGAACCAGTTTATTTGCGAAACGAAGTGGCGTGGAAGAAACTTCCTGGCCGCGAGTGAATCTCAGTAGAGAGAAGACTGAGAGAAGGAGTCGCATCATGGCGGGTCAAAAACAGGGCGTTCGTTGGCTGTTAGCCGCGGCGGTCGCCGTTGCGCTAAGCGGTTGCGTGTCGGTGCCGGATGTTATTAAAGGCACCAGCCCTACGCCGCAGCAGGATTTAGTGCGGGTGATGAACGCGCCGCAGCTGTATATCGGCCAGGAAGCGCGTTTTGGCGGTAAGGTCGTCAACGTGCAGAATCAGCAGGGGAAAACCCGCTTAGAGATTGCCACCGTACCGCTGGATAGCGGCGCGCGGCCGGAACTGGGGGAACCTTCACGCGGCCGTATCCTCGCCGACGTGAGCGGTTTCCTCGACCCGGTCGATTTCCGCGGCCAGCTGGTGACCGTGGTTGGGCCGATTAGCGGCGTCGTCGACGGAAAAGTTGGCGCCACCCCCTATAAATTCATGTTGATGAACGCCACCGGCTATAAGCGCTGGAACGTGGTGCAGCAGGTGGTGATGCCGCCGCAGCCCATCGACCCGTGGATGCTCGGCCCACGCCCCTGGGGCTACGGATACGGCGGTTGGGGTTGGTATAACCCGGGACCGGCTGAGGTCAGAAATGTCGTAACGGAATGATTTTGTTGTTTTTATAATGGAATAGAAACAGCGGCTAGCCCGCTGTTTCGTGTTTTATAGTCTCATAAGAAAAATAAATAGTGACGCGCTTCGCAACCTGAAAAACGCCTAATTAATAAACTGGTACGCTGAGTTAATATAATGTTAACAAAATGTTTGTTGATCAGGGGCTGTGATGACGACGAATAACTATTTCAGAGGTGAAGCAGTGAAAAAGGTTTGGCTAAACCGTTATCCCGCCGATGTCCCGGCGGAGATAAATCCTGACCGCTATCAATCCCTGGTTGAATTGTTTGAACACGCCACCACCCGTTATGCCGATCAGCCGGCATTTATCAACATGGGCGAGGTGATGACCTACCGTAAGCTGGAAGAGCGCAGCCGTGCTTTCGCCGCTTATCTCCAGCAAGGATTAGGGCTACAGAAGGGCGATCGCGTCGCGCTGATGATGCCTAACCTGCTGCAATACCCGGTGGCGCTGTTTGGGATCCTGCGTGCCGGAATGATTGCCGTCAACGTTAACCCGCTGTATACCCCGCGCGAACTGGAGCACCAGCTCAATGACAGCGGCGCGGCGGCGATTGTGATCGTTTCCAACTTCGCACATACCCTGGAGAAAGTAGTCGATAAAACCCAGGTAAAACACGTCATCCTGACGCGGATGGGCGATCAGCTCTCCACCGCTAAAGGAACGTTGGTCAACTTCGTGGTGAAGTACATTAAGCGGCTGGTGCCAAAATATCATCTGCCGGACGCCATCTCATTTCGTAGCGCCCTGCAGCATGGCTACCGTATGCAGTACGTGAAGCCGGAAATCGTCGCGGACGATCTGGCCTTCCTGCAGTACACCGGCGGTACCACCGGCGTGGCGAAAGGGGCGATGCTGACTCACCGCAATATGCTGGCTAACCTCGAACAGGTGAATGCGACCTACGGTCCGCTACTGCACCGTGGTAAAGAGTTGGTGGTGACCGCGCTGCCGCTGTACCACATCTTCGCCTTGACCATGAACTGCCTGCTGTTTATTGAACTCGGCGGGCAGAACCTGTTGATTACCAATCCGCGCGATATTCCGGGCCTGGTAAAAGAGCTGGCAAAATATCCGTTCACCGCGATGACCGGGGTGAATACCTTGTTTAACGCGCTATTGAACAATAAAGAGTTCCAGCAGCTTGATTTCTCTTCGTTGCATCTTTCCGCCGGCGGCGGCATGCCGGTGCAGCAGGTGGTGGCGGAGCGCTGGGTGAAACTGACCGGTCAGTATCTGCTGGAGGGCTATGGCCTGACGGAGTGCTCGCCGCTGGTGAGCGTCAACCCGCATGATATCGACTACCACAGCGGCAGCATCGGCCTGCCGGTGCCGTCGACCGAAGCCAAGCTGGTCGATGACGATGATAATGAAGTCGCGCCGGGCGAGCCGGGTGAGCTCTGCATCAAAGGGCCGCAGGTGATGCTGGGCTACTGGCAGCGTCCGGATGCCACCGATGAAATCATTAAAGATGGCTGGCTGCATACCGGCGATATTGCGGTGATGGATGATGAAGGCTTCCTGCGCATCGTCGATCGCAAAAAAGATATGATTCTGGTCTCCGGTTTTAACGTCTATCCGAATGAAATTGAGGATGTGGTCATGCAGCATTCCGGCGTGCAGGAAGTGGCCGCCGTCGGCGTACCGTCCGGCAGCAGCGGTGAAGCGGTGAAGATCTTCGTGGTGAAGAAAGATGCTGCGTTAACCGAAGAAGCGCTGATTACTTTCTGCCGTCGCCATTTGACCGGCTACAAGGTGCCGAAGCTGGTTGAGTTTCGTGATGAACTGCCGAAATCCAACGTCGGCAAAATTTTACGTCGAGAACTGCGTGACGAAGCCCGTGCTAAAGTAGACAATAAAGGCTAAGCAACGAGTGAGTCGCCAGGCGCCGGCTAGCCGGCGTCCAGATTACTGACAAAGAAGGAAAAAGCGTGGTTTTTCCTTCTTTGTGGCGATCGGCCGAAAATCAATCAATTGATTTTCCTTGTTATTTGTCTGGTGCAATCTGCAAGCCCAACGATTGCATGAGGTTTGTGATTAATCTCGCGCCGGCTAAGCCGGCGTTTTTTATGGGCGCAAGTTAAGAGAGTATGATTTGAACTATCAGATGATCACCACCGACGATGGCCTGCGCGCTATCTGTGAAGCGGCAACTTCGGCACCCGCAGTTGCGCTGGATACCGAGTTTGTTCGCACCCGTACCTACTATCCGCAGCTTGGTTTGCTGCAGCTGTTCGACGGCAAACAGGTCTCTCTGATCGATCCGTTGACCATCAACGACTGGGCGCCGATGCGCGAGCTGCTGCTCAACCAGGATGTCACCAAATACCTGCATGCGGGTAGCGAAGATTTAGAAGTCTTCCTCAACGCGTTCAACCTGATGCCGCAGCCGCTGATCGACACCCAGATTCTGGCCGCCTTCTGCGGGCGCCCGATGTCGTGGGGCTTTGCTTCAATGGTGGAAGAATATTCCGGCGTCGCGCTGGACAAAAGCGAATCACGCACCGACTGGCTGGCCCGCCCGCTGACCGAGCGTCAGTGCGAATATGCGGCCGCCGACGTCTGGTACCTGTTACCGATCGCCAGCAAATTAATGGCGGAAACCGACCATGCGGGCTGGCTGCCGGCAGCGTTGAACGAGTGCCACCTGATGCAGCAGCGCCGTCAGGAAATCCTTGACCCGGCGGATGCGTGGCGGGAAATCGGCAATGCCTGGCAACTGCGAACGCGCCAGCTGGGCTGCCTGCAGTTGCTGGCGGAGTGGCGTCTGCGCAAAGCGCGCGAGCGTAACCTGGCGGTGAACTTTGTCGTACGCGAAGAGCATCTGTGGAGCGTGGCGCGCTATATGCCGACCAGCCTCGGCGAGCTCGATAGCCTCGGTTTATCCGGCAGCGAAATTCGCTTCCACGGCAAAACGCTGATTAGCCTGGTTGAAAAAGCGCAGGCCTTGCCGGAATCGGCGCTACCGGAGCCGCTGCAAAACCTGATCGATATGCCGGGGTATCGCAAGGCCTTTAAAGATATTAAAGCGCTGGTGCAGGAAGTGAGCGCGGAGAAGGGCGTGAGCGCCGAGCTGTTGGCGTCGCGCCGTCAGATAAACCAACTGCTGAACTGGCACTGGCAGCTTAAAAATAAAAATGGTGAGCCAGAACTGGTTTCCGGCTGGCGCGGGGAATTGATGGCCGATCGTCTTAAAGCGCTGCTCAACGACTATCCTCGCTAGCGCCCGGCGCGATTCAGGCCATAAAAAACCGGCCGCGCGTTGCGTGGCCGGTTTTTTTTAAGGCTACGGCGAAATGCCGTTAACAAGACAACAGGGTCAGGGTTTCGACTCTTCAGCTTCTGGCAGGGTCACGTTCAGCTCGAGAATCGAAATATCACCATCGCGCTGTTCCAGCTGTACGCTGACCATCTCTGGGTCTATCTGCACGTATTTACAGATGACCTCCAGGATATCTTTGCGCAGCTGCGGCAGGTAATGTGGTTCCGCGTCGCCGCGGCGGCGCTCCGCGACGATGATTTGCAGGCGTTCTTTCGCAATGTTAGCCGTGTTCTTTTTTCGCGAGAGAAAAAAGTCGAGTAATGCCATAATTTATCCTCCGAACAGGCGTTTGAGGAAACCTTTCTTCTCTTCTTCGATGAAGCGGAAAGGACGTTCTTCTCCGAGCAGACGATCCACAGTATCCGCATAGGCTTTACCCGCATCTGAAACGGTATCCAGAATGACCGGCTCGCCCTGGTTCGATGCGCGCAGCACGGACTGATCTTCCGGAATCACGCCGACCAGATTGATGCGCAGAATTTCCAGCACGTCTTCCATGCTCAGCATGTCGCCTTTGTTCACGCGGCCCGGGTTGTAGCGCGTCAGCAGCAGGTGCTCTTTGATCGGCTCGTCGCCATTTTCCGCGCGGCGGGATTTGGAGGCCAGAATGCCAAGGATACGGTCGGAGTCGCGCACGGAGGAGACTTCCGGGTTAGTGGTGATGATGGCTTCGTCAGCGAAGTACAGCGCCATCAGCGCGCCGGTTTCGATGCCTGCCGGGGAGTCGCAGACAATAAAATCGAAGTCCATCTTTTTCAGTTCTTCAAGAACCTTATCTACGCCTTCGCGGGTCAGCGCGTCTTTATCACGGGTCTGAGAAGCCGGAAGGATATAGAGATTTTCAGTACGCTTATCTTTGATTAGCGCCTGATTGAGAGTGGCATCGCCCTGGATAACGTTGACGAAGTCATAAACCACCCGACGCTCGCATCCCATAATCAGGTCGAGGTTACGCAGGCCGATATCGAAGTCGATAACGACAGTTTTCTTTCCCTTCTGGGCCAAACCAGTAGCGATGGCCGCGCTGGAGGTGGTCTTACCAACGCCCCCTTTACCCGAAGTCACAACAATAATGCGTGCCATAGAAATTCCTTGTTAAAAAGGGATTAATTGAACGGTTGAATTGTCAAAGCGCCGTCGCCTAAACGCAGGCGCGCCGCTTTGCCATAAAATTCAGCTGGGATGTTATCGCTCAGCCAATATTCCCCTGCGATGGACACCAGTTCCGCCGCGAGGTTAGTACAAAATATTTGGGCATCTCTGTCGCCGCTTGCGCCAGCCAGCGCACGTCCCCGCATCATGCCATACACATGGATGTTACCATCAGCGATAAGTTCCGCTCCGGCACTCACATGGTTTGTAACAATTAGATCACAGTGTGGCGCATAAATGCGCTGACCGGAACGTACCGGCAGATCAATCAAACGCGTTTTTGTGATCGGCGTAGCAACTGGTGGTGGTTCAACGGGTTCCGGCGGCGGCGCCTGACGAACGATTTTCTCTTTTCCTTCCGTCAGTAGCGGGATCCCGGCGCGGTCGATTTCCGTTTTCAGGCGGGAAATTTTACAACCGCTCACCCCCATGATGCGCAATCCGGTGGCGACGATAGCTTCATGCATCGGGCGCCAGTCGACGCTCTCTTCAATACTGCTGATGTTGACCACGACCGGTGCATGACGTAAAAAAGCGGGAGCCTGGGCGATTTTGTCTTCTAACGCCTGACGAATAACCTCGGGATTTGCATCGTGCAAATGAACGACAGATAAAGTGAAGCTACTGCCCTTAAGTTCGATTGGCGTATTTGACATCCTGGCCTTACTCAATTTGCTGTTTATCATCCGCCGAAGTGCGGTGATATTCCGAAGACTAAAAGGCATGTTATAGTCACTCATATATTGAGGCAAGTGACCACGGGTCTAATTCCGAGTAAAACTATGTTTTGTGTGATCTATCGAAGTACTAAACGTGAACAAACCTATTTATATGTCGAAAAAAAGGACGATTTCTCGCGCGTCCCGCCGGAACTGATGGCAAGCTTCGGCACCCCGCAGATGACCATGCTGCTGCCGCTCGACGGGCGCAAGACGCTGGCTAACGCTGACCTCGAAAAAGTAAAACAAGCGCTCGTCGATCAGGGCTATTACCTTCAACTTCCTCCCCCTCCTGAGAATCTACTTAAGAAACACCTCGCGGAACAGGGGAATAAATCCGATTAACCCATTGAGGGAAAATAATGTACCAACATCATAACTGGCAGGGTGAGTTACTGGATTATCCAGTGAGCAAAGTGGTTTGCGTTGGCAGTAATTACGCAAAACATATTAAGGAGATGGGCAGCGCGATGCCGGAAGAACCGGTGCTGTTTATTAAACCTGAAACGGCGCTATGCGATATCCGCCAGCCGTTGGTACTGCCTGAAGGATTGGGCTCGGTGCATCATGAGGTTGAACTGGCGGTGCTGATTGGCAGTACCCTGCGACAGGCCAGCGAAGACCACGTACGCAAGGCGATTGCCGGTTATGGCGTAGCGCTGGATCTCACCCTGCGTGATATTCAGGGCAAGATGAAAAAGGCCGGGCAACCGTGGGAGAAAGCTAAGGGGTTTGATAACGCCTGTCCGATCTCCGGTTTTATTCCTGCCGCCGAGTTCAACGGCGATCCGCAAAATACGCCGCTAAGCCTGAAGATTAATGGTGAAGTCCGCCAGCAGGGGACGACTGCGGATATGATTCATAAGATCGTACCGCTAATTGCCTATATGTCGCGCTTCTTTACGCTAAAAGCGGGCGATATCATCCTGACCGGGACCCCGGACGGTGTCGGGCCGCTGGCCAGCGGCGACGAGCTGGAAGTCGGCTTCAATGGTTTGACGTTGTCTACCCGCGTGCTGTAAAGTCCGCTTGCCGCCTTTTGGGGCGGCAAAACTTGCATCGGCGTGCCAGACTGGTTATAAGGTGCACCCTGAATTGCAATGACGGACATCCCAATGAGCGAACAACCTTTCTGGCAACAAAAAACACTGGATGAAATGACCGACGCGGAGTGGGAATCACTGTGCGACGGCTGCGGACAGTGCTGCCTGCATAAGCTAATGGATGAAGATACCGACGAGATTTACTTTACTAACGTCGCCTGCCGTCAGCTCAACATTAAAACCTGCCAGTGCCGCAACTACGAGCGTCGCTTCGAGTACGAACCGGACTGCATCAAACTCACGCGTGAGAATCTGCCGACCTTCGAATGGCTGCCGCACACCTGCGCCTATCGCCTGCTGGCGGAAGGTAAACCGCTGCCGCACTGGCATCCGCTGCTGACCGGCTCAAAAGTGGCGATGCACGGCGAACGTATTTCCGTGCGCCATATAGCGGTGAAAGAGTCCACCGTCGTCGACTGGCAGGACCATATCTTAAACAAACCAGACTGGGCGCAATGACACGTTGAAATGAAAGGGAAAAGTGGTTACTGATTTAGTGCCTGGGGCATGGATGGGGCAAAACCTCCAAAATTTGCGTTGAGTATCGCCATCTGATTACTGTTGTTGTCAGTCATCCATTTTCCGTAAACGTTGTAAACCATTTGCGCTGACGTGTGGCCCATCTGTGAGGCAATGAAGTTTGGATTTGCTCCAGCACTTAATGCCCAGCATGCGAAAGTGTGTCTTGATTCATACGCACGGCGATGACGAATGCCGGCTCTCTTGAGCACATCATTCCACGTTGCACCGAATGAACCAGGTGCATACCAGTCTCCACCTCTTCCATTCCTTGCAGTCAGCCGCGGAACAAATACGAAAGTACATGCATCTGTTCTTGTTCTGCCGAACTCTCTCAAATGCACTTCTATTTGATGCTGTTTGCCCATCCGCGTATAAGCCATCTGGCTTTTCAGAGCCTGTATTGCTGCGTCGGTGAGTACTATTTCCCGGTTTCCGCATTCTGTTTTAGGCGGGGTGAAATGTCCTTTAATGGCAATGTTGCGGCTTACAGTGATTGTCCATTTTTTCAGGTCTATATCTTCCCAGGCAAGCGCACTAATTTCTCCGTGACGTAGTCCTGTGTTAACGGCCAGTATCCACAGATTTTTTATTTGCTCTGATGGGCAAGCGTTAAGAAGTCGGAAATATTCTTCGTGGGTAAGTGGATCTGGTTCCGATCTACTCTTCCTGAGGGGATCAATGCCTTCGAATGGGTTTCTGTCGATATACCCATTTTGCTTAGCGAAAGAAAACATACCTCCAAGGCAGTTAAGGTAAACATTTACTGTTCTCACTGTCCGGCCTTTTTTGGCGGAGCGATTCTTCTGGTGTTTCCCACAAATCTGGAACCCTGTTAGTAACTCCTTTCTCACTACCAGAATCTGTTCCGTGTTAATACTGGAAAGCAATTTGTCTGGGCCCAGTAATTCGCAGCAAATTTTGATGTAAGACCGGTAACGGTTGAAGGCGTTAAGCGTAATTTCCATTCTTTTAAGCTCCAACCATCTTTTGGCGAGTTCGCCAACAGTAATCCCTGGGCGCGTCAGGCCAAATCGCCCAAGGTTTGAAGACTGCGGAAACTGCTCGACATAATTGAACGTGCCGATCTTGATGGCATAGCAAATGGTCGTTCTCAGTTCTCCTGCCATTCTCCTGTTTTTTGGGGTGTCAGGTATACCGAGATTTTCCCGAACCCTTACACCTTTATATATAAACCACAGGCGCAAACTACCCCCGTGATTTTCTACCCCGGTAGGATATTTCATGTGTCCTCCTTGTTGTGAATCACTGGGGTATTTAAACAGATTTCTGGCGCGGGATCGCCGGGCGCTGACGTTCAACCCAGTTGTCTATCTCTAAGCGATTGTAGAGGATAGGGGAGTTGTCCTTAGGCTGGCAGTCTCCGGAATAGTGCCGATACTCGCGACCTTCCATCCATGATTTTTCGCGGGCCGATTTGATAGCGTTTTTGGTGAGTCCGGTGATCGTCATCAGCACTTCTTCCGAAACCCACTTATTAGGAGTCAGCTGAATAACTTCGCTCATGGTGTTCTCCAGGCAAAAAGAACCCGGCGCGTGGCCGGGTTAAAGGGATAATGGAGGCGGTGTTTTCGCACCCAATAGCCAGCTCATTACTGGCTATAAGTTGCGTTAGTCATCTTCATCTTCTTCTCAGTCCTCGTCGTAATAAGGTGAGGCCAGAAGAGGGTTGGTCGCGGAAAGAAGCTCAGCTGCTGCACCTTGGCGCTGAAGTCGGCGAAGTGCCTCGTATAGCTCGAATGCTTCAGTGCGCTCGTCACCAATATCGAGGGCACACGCTACTTTGTGCGCCTCTGATACAAGATCGGCTAACTTGTTGTGTACGTCTTGCAAGGAATGCATGTCACTTACCTCTCTGCTTCATAATCAGCTCTAAGTCTGCCAGACATTCCGCGCATGTCTGGCAGACAGGAACGGCAGCGCGCCGCGGCGCCGGAATACTCTCTCCGCATTCACTACAATGCTCAGCTGATACGGCGTTGTGGTTTATCCGGTGCGCTGCGATCGCCATGTCGATTCGCTGCTGCGCAAGCTCGTTGGCTTGATCGATGATTTCTGCTGTCATGCGGCACGCTCCTGTTTTTCATTTTCCACAGAGCAAAGAGAATGCTGTTGCCGCCACTCGCGGAACCTGTCCATTGCCAAGGGCTTTAATTCGGTCCACCCGATGGGCCAACCCATGAACCACTCGACCCATTCCGGGTTCAGTTGTCCATCCTGTCGTGGCTGCGACCCATCCGGCAACGGACGCATCTTTATTGCACTCGGCAAGTCTGGTGTTCTGCGCAGCCGCTCGCTTGGACAGTCTCCGCGTATCGTTGCCTTCGCTGTAGGCCACAATCCACATCCTGTCTCTTTCATGGGGCGCTCCACAGTTCGATGCCGAAAGACGAAACCACTCGCAGCCATACCCCATTTCGGCAAGGTCACTGATGACCACGGCAAGACCTTTTCCCCTGAGTCGTGGAGAGTTTTCCACGAAGACGAATTTAGGTCGTACCTCACTGACGATTCGCGCCATTTCAGACCACAGTCCTGAGCGTCTGCCATCAATGCCGGCACCGTGACCATTTGCGCTGATGTCTTGGCACGGAAACCCGCCAGAAACGATGTCAATAATTCCTCTCCATGGTTTCCCGTCAAAACTGCACACGTTAGACCAAATCGGGAAAGGCTTGAGAATTCCATCATTTTGTCGTTGCGCGAGAACTTGTGCGGCGTAGGCATCACGTTCAACTGCGCAAACTGTTCTCCAACCAAGGAGGTTTCCGCCCAATATTCCTCCGCCAGCGCCTGCGAAAAGAGCCAACTCATTCATGCCACCTCCGTTTTCATAACGTCGATTGCGCAACCGGGGATCAGCTCAACGGAAGCGGTGGCGCACTGGTTTCCCCAGTGACTCCAGCCTGGCGCCGCGCTGCGGCTAAATAGCTCAATGCGTGGTACGTCGCCGTAAAGCAATTCCAGCCGGTGGCGTACTTCCCACGGTTTCTCGCTGTGAGCGCCGAGCGGGCTGTAGACTACCTGCTTAATGCCGGCATGCTTGCGTTCCAGCCCGGCGCCGCGGGTGGCAATCAGCACGTCTTCCGTGTTGGCGCGAGTGTGGTTGCCGCCGTTCATGCGCGTCTCTGCATTCAGTAGGGCGAGGAAGTCGTAAAAGTCGGTCACATCTCCCTCTGCCAGCGCTTTATTAATGCGTAACTCGGCCAGTTGGTTCAGCTTCACCCAGGTGAATAGCTTCATCGTGCGCACCGTAAAACCCCAGGCCTCGGCAAGCGCGACCGCCTCCTGGTTATGGGTGCCGGTGTACCACATCGCCAGCACAGCGTTATCCGCGGCGAGCTCCCATATAGGGAGCCGTTTCATATCGAGCAGACTCATGGTGGGGTAGTGATCGACGGCGGCGCCGTTGCTGATGGTGTTGCCATATGACCAGGGAGGATCAGCGTAGATAAGAGAATATTGTTTAGTCATAAATGACCTGCATTCAGTTATTGCTAACAGACCCGAAGCGGGCCCGATAGCGTTTGATTCGTTCATCCTCACGTGATGGGCGCATCGGTCCGACCGGTACATACTGAGGGCGTTTACTTGCTTCCAGATTGTCGAACCAGACATCCTTCTCGAATCGTTCCTGAATCCGAACTTCCATGTTCGGTGTCTGGTAATCGTTATTTGCGATTGCCTCGAAGCACCTCGCCAGCACCTCCTCTTTGGTGCCTGAATGTTTTGGCGGGCGTAAATATCCCGCCCCGAGAAGAGGTGATGGCATGTTCATGCTCCTGATTAAATGACGTGAATGGTGTGACGAGGGAAGGGAAGAGTTACCGGCGAAAATGGAATATCGTCGTCGAAATCCATGGGGGGTTCGCTGCGCTCATATTTCTGCTCTGCCGCTGGTGTCTGCGGCTGTGCACTATTGCGCGTAGACATGTTCTGTTCGTTTCCTACCTGCTTGCCGCCAAGCATTTGCATTGTGCCGTTAATACCAACCTGAATCTCGGTGGTGTACTTATCGACACCGTTATGATCTGTCCATTTTCTTGTGCGCAGTTTCCCTTCCAGATAGACCTCTGAACCTTTACGCAGATATTCGCCGGCTATTTCAGCTAATTTCCCGCTAATCACTACCCGATGCCATTCAGTCTGCTCTTTTTGTTCGCCTGTTTGCTTATCACGCCACTGCTCGGATGTGGCAACTGTGAGATTTGCAAATGCAGCACCAGAAGGTGCATAGCGCACCTCCGGATCCTGACCTAATCGACCAACGATGATTACCTTGTTTACGCCTCTACTGCTCATGCCGCTGCTCCCGCTTGTTCGAGTTCTGATTTCCTGATGTCATAGATATCTTTCGCTTTAGCCTGATATTCTGTGCCGCGCAGGGTGCGCCATGCTTCCTCGAATAACGGCTTAAGTGCTTCCATATCCGGCGCTTTCTCAGCATCAGCAACGAACTGCTTGAGGTTTTCTTCGTGTTGATTAACGCCAGATTCCAGCCACTCCAGAAGACGCTTGCCAGTGTCTTCACTCAGGATTACCGGATCGGAGTTGGAAAACAGCTTGGTACGGTCTTTACTGGCGATCGCATGGTGCGTTTCGTGAGCGATATCCAGCACGGTAGTGAACTCGTATTCGACGCCATCGCGCTGCTCAGACTTCATGCCAAGCTTGGCGACCTTCTTACGGCCGTTCTCTTCAACCTGGGCGGTTTCAGTCTTACTGCGCATGGTTGCGATGATGTGCATTGGCGAACGCAAAATTGCGTCGAGGAAAAGGCGGTGACGAGGGTTAATCTCGCTCCATGCTGACCAGCTGTTGCCTCGGTACTTTGCCTTGGCAATAGTGTCGACCAGTTCAAGACACCCGCCTACGCCGCCCCATTCATGAGTGATGCTGTCGAGGATTAGAGTTTCGTATCCGGCATCCTCAGCTGACTTAATCGCCTCAATGAATCGTTCGGGAGAGAAGGGGGGATCCAGTTCAAGAACATCAAAGTCAGCAATATCGGAATAAAGAGAAGCGCTGCCCTTTTCGGTGTCGATGAATGCGACCTTGCCGCCGATACCTTTGGCGACTAGCAACGCGCTGTAGGTCTTGCCAGAACCACTTGGCCCGGTAAGTGCCAGCCGTAGCTTGGCTTTCTTTCTCATGGCTTTTTCGAATTTCATTATGGTCTCACTTAGTTAAAATTACCTGCGAACTCTTCCATGCTGATCACCGGGTTATGGCGTTCTGCAGCCAGGTTAACCGGCTCGTCATCTTCAACCGGTGATTCGTGGATTGCGTCACGCATCAGTCTGACGAAAGCGTCGTCATCCCAACGTTCTGCCGCTGTCATGCCGCTCGCTCCTGATGGGTGATGACGTAACCCTGCTCAACCAACCACTCGATCACCTCTGCGCCGTCGAGCTGGGGAAGTACGTCCCTAGTTTTTACAGTTCCGGCCAGCACAACGCCTTCCATCTCAACTTTGAGAGTGTTGTGTGGACCAACAGATGTGCGCATGTCAGCGCACTCGCATGTGATATTCATGAGTCACCTCAGTAATGAATCGTCGCGCATGGAATCAGGTTGTCTTTCAATGCCGTAAGCACTTCGATAGCCTGCTCGCGGGTGATGCTGGTATGACTGGTTAGCGCGTTGACAATATTGGTGCCGACAGTCTTACGGTGTTTAACGTCAGCCTCTCTTTTCGCCTGCTCTTCGGCTTTGCGCTTTTCTTCAGCCAGGCGAGCTTCTTCTGCCTGTTTTGCTTTAAGGCGCTCGGCTTCGACGGCCGCGGCTTTTTCACGCTCAGCCCGCGCTTCGGCTTCCTGCTTCTCTCGTGCAGCACGCTGTTCCGCTTCGATGCGCTGGCGTTCAGCCAGTTCTGCACGTGCTTTCTCTTCAGCCTCGCGGCGTGCTGCAGCCTCCAGTTCAGCCTTGTGCTTTGCTTCAGCGTCACGCCTTGCCTGTTCAGCCGCTTCGCGCTTAATTCGTTCTTCGTTTTCTCGTCGGGCCTGTTCTGCCAGGCGGAGCTGCTCTTCACGGTCACGGTCAAACTTGTCATTCATCAACAGGGCCATTTCATGGTCAGCTTCGTACTGAATCGCGCGCTGCAGATCGATGTTCTCGTTCAACACTAGCGCTTCGGCATGCAGCGCGTTCATGGCTTCTTCGGCCTTAATGCGCTCCTGCTCGGCTTCCCACTCGGTGAGCGGGCGGCGCACCTCATCTTTAAGCGCGTCAAGTCGCTCGCGAACAATCCGTCGGCTTTCGTCGATCTGCTTCGGTAAGGCTTTAAGCTCAGCGACCAGGTCTTTCCCGGCGTTGTCGATATAGGTTTTTGAACGTGCCACCTTATGTGCCATGGATGCGATAGCGTCGCGGCCCTTACGAGTCGACACATCCGGGACAAGGCTGCGAGCTTCCTTTTCGATTGCCTCAATAATCGGGTCGAGTTGCTCTTTGGTGGTGAATACCGCCATTGCGTTCTGTTTCTCAATGACTACTAAATCCGTTACTTCGCTCATGGCTTCTCCTGAATTTTTGGTGTACGAATCCCGCCCGCTTGTTGCCAGGCAGATCGGTTGAATTAGTTGGTTAGTTGCTTAAGCCGTTTCCGCGTCCATCGAGGTAGATCTCGATAAGCAGGGCTTCGGTGTAGGTACGTTCGCAGCCGCGGTGAAGGTACAGCTTGCCGCGCATGTGAGCCGATGCCGTCCATGTGCCGTCGCGATGCTTAACCAGCATGCCTGGCTGAACGGCGCCGCGGTTAACGGTCTGGGTACCGTAGTGCTGACTAATCATGGAAGACCTCCATCACAAACAAGGCAATCAGCAGGTATATTGCTATCAAGCCAATGCAGAAGCGGACCATATATCGCCAGCACCGGCGCGACATACCGCAACGACCATCATCAAATTCATCGTGATTCATATCACCCTCGTTGCCTTATCGCCGGCCAGCGGAACAAGAAAGACTTCTGCGCTTAATCTCTGACGGTGGATGGCCGCCGGTTGTCATAACTAAGCCGCCTCGGTGAAGCGACTGAGGTATGAAAGTCGTTTGAATACGCACCATTGCCGCTCTCCCTGAGCCCGCCGGGCGCCCGACGCATGGTTTACTGTCGCGCCGTTCGACTGACCGAATCTCCACTTCGCCGCTGGCTAACTTCGCTCAGCTGTCGATGTTTCGTTTCGATGGATAAACAATACTAGCGGTACTAATATATATCAATACCGCTAGTATTAATAAATCATTGATTAATACTAATGGTATGAATTTGATGTGATTTTATTTTTGTAAATGCCGGTGATATGCTGCAAAAAACATCATTAGGCGGGTTTCAATGGATACCAAAGAGTGGGTTGACGGCCTTCGGTGGCTTAGTGACGAGCAGATTGTTGATTTGCACTTCCAGCTCCAGGAGAAAATCAAAGAGCACTATAAGCAACGAGACGTTGGCGATAATCTGGAGCGGGCCATCCAGTTCTGCGAGCAGCATGTGGCTTTAGCTGAACTGGCATTCCCAGCGCTGAAGGCAAAACATAACAAGCAGGCTGCTGAATACGAAGCTTTGACGGGTAATAAATACCCAGCTGAATTTTACGCACCGGCCCACCACGGATACCGGCAACTGATAAATATCATGAAGAAAAGGAAGCAGTTAGATATAGTTGCTCAGCTCGAAGCAAAGAGAAGATCAGAGGGATGGAGAGAGTAGGCGAGTAGGGTTAAAGGGATAAAAAAACCGGCACGCGGCCGGTTTTGTTTACAACTCTCGCTTGGCTGTAATTTTTATGGGCTCATTCTTCTGAGCTGACGGTACCTGCAAAGGGCTGAGTCCAGCTTTGGAACAAAGCGAAGTAACATGCTCTTTCCAATACGGCCAAGCAGCATTGTTGATTATGTCATCAGCGCTAAACTTTTCTATCTCTTCGATTGTTACAGCTGAGTCTGAGTCAAAAACAACATCGTGCTGAGCTTCAATTTCGAACAGAACTTTAGATGTTTCTGGATCTTGCTCTGCTTCAGTCGCTCTTATAGAACATTGCAGCCTGAAAAGACATACGCACCGACTTATCTTAGTTAGTTCTTCGTCTTCATATTTTTCAGCAACTTGTACGCTAACAATACGGTTATTCGATTGAAGGGTTAGATCCATGCCCTCTAACATAAAAATGTTTGTGTCAGCATCAAAAGTGAGAGAAGACTTTCTCAACAGTACATCTTTTACTTCTCTTAAAATCATAATTTACTACCTAAGGCAATCGTTTCAATCATATGCCAAGTGTTATGTTGAGTTGGTTCAGACACATAATTCTGGATGACGACTTTTACCGAATCTTCAGCAGGACTTTTCGCGTATTTAAGGTGACCAGTTTTTGAAACAAGATAAGTCTTGATCATTTCTAACTCGGTAGTGCGATTGGTATACTCTACGGTGGTTACGGCCGGACAACCTTTACGCAGAAACTCAAAAGCAGCGGGAACCGAGTAAGCCGTTCTTAAAAGCTTATCCAGCGCAAATGATTGCGTTACGTCACCATTTTCATATTTGGTAAACGCGTTTTTGCCCCCACCAAATATGATTGCTGCTTCAGATTGGGTAAGACGTAAATCCTCTCTGATCGCCTTTATCTGACCGCCTGTAAGCAATCCATCAGCTTCTCGATAAAAATCAGTCATCTGGCGTTTGTTAAATTTTGCCTGCTGAACTGTTAGGGTTTCTGAGCCACATGATTCGCAAACAGATGCATGGAACGGGACCTCTTTTTTAAAACCCTCAAACTCCCTGAGGATCTTGGTTTTCGTTTCATGCAACCCTTCATCCCCGCATATTGGGCAGAGTGAATAACGTTTCATGATTTGTCCTTAGTTTTCAGTTGATTCATGCAATGAAATGACTGCTACCGTGTTTCCAGAGTCTAAAAGGCATACTTTTACGTATAACATAACTGTGCACTCGCAACGTTCGTGGGGTATGTACAATTGCGCAGGCACTACATAAGCATCACATGCAAATAGCCCTTTCGGAGCGTTACCATTGCACCACTGTGAGTTGATGTATCGCCCACCTTTTAAGGCTAGTTCTACGTATGTACGAACATCCCCCAGATCCACACGATGAAGTGCTAAAAAATCATTTGTCTTATGTGTAACAGAGTTTACTTGGCACCTTGCTAACTCCGCTAGGAGGTTTGGATACAGCGGACCTTCCTCAATGATGCGCTCTTCGCCATCTCTCAAGGGCTCCTTTGGCGCACCAGTCTTATACTTACTACATATCTTTATTACCATTATGGTAAGTCCAGGGTGAAAATGTCAACAGGAATAAGTCTCAAATATGTATGATAATGTTTGCACGGCATTCTGAAATTAATATTTAAATCAATAGCCTGCGCATTTCATGATTAGCACATTTAAACTAAACGCAACTTTGTCTCTACAGCAACCCCAATAATCCGGCAGTTACCATTAATCGGCACGAGCGGCCATTGCGGGTTAAGGCCCTTCAGGTACTTCTGCCCACCGTCGATCACCAACTTCTTGAATGTTGCCTCGTTCGAGTCCGATAGCTTTGCTATAACCAGGCTGCCGTTGATCGCTTCACGACCAGTATCGAATAGAACAAATGTACCCTCAGGGATACTCAGTCCTGCCGGTGCAGTCATGGAGTCACCATCTACCTGCAGCCAAAACGCCTCACCCTGAATGTGAGCGTCAGACTCAAGCCACAAGTCGATATCTTTGAGGGTGTATGGCTCAACAGCCTCACACCATGCACCTGCCTGAACCTTGCTAATGACCGGGTATTTTGAACCTGGATAATAATGCCCGGCGAACGAAGTATTTTCCGACGCTACCGAGCTCATGTCAGAGATGTCCTTCGCAAGTGACGGACTGAAATCAGAGACACTAACCCCAAGAAGCCTCGCAAATACTGATGCTACCGCTGTATTTAAAGCATTCCTTCCATTCAGGTAATGGCCGACGGCACCCTGAGATATGTCCAGCGCGTCCGCAATGGATTGCTGAGTAATACCCAGTTCTTTTTTCTTCGCTTCGTAAAGGGCTTTTAAACGCTGTGAGTCAGCCACTTGAGCAGGGGTGAGGATCTTTTTCTTTTCCATTATCAGATATTAATACCAAAGCTCATATTTTAAAAATACCGCAAGTATTGATTTATTTAATACTTGTGGTATTGTTTGGTTATGCACTCAATGGAGCAACCACATGAAAATTTCTTTAGCTGAGTTTGTTGGCGAGGTAGGTCAGGCCAAAGCAGCTGATGCCATCGGCGTTCACCAAACGGCAATTAGTAAAGCGATCAGGGTTGGTCGTCAGATTTTTATCAACAAGCTTCCTACTGGCGAGGTGAAGGCGGTCGAATACCGCGATTTTCCTCATAGCAAGAAGCAGGAACATCAGGAATAGCACATGCATTCACTTGCATATCAACACAATACAGGATTCGTTCCGGCCGCGATGATAAATCGCGCTCAAACAAAACAGGATCACGATCATGAGCTGATCCGCGATGCAGTAAGAGCCTGGGCGTCGGCTATCGACAATCAGGACGTGGTATCAGCACTGATTATCAACGAGTACCGGGAGCAGGGCGGCGATTCAATCAGCTTTCCTGACGATATCAGTCGGGCCCGCCAGAAACTCTTTCGCTTCCTGGATAACCGGTTTGATTCGGATCAGTACCGCGAGAACGTTCGCCAGCTGACACCGGCAATCATGGCCGTTTTACCGCTGGAATTCCGCACAAAGCTGGCGCCGCAGAACGACACCATGTCGCTGATAGCTTCGGCAATGAAAGAGTGCGCAGAGGCCAAGCAGGCGGTGCTTCTTAACGCACCTGAGCATCAGAAACTGAAGGAGGTAAGCGAGGGTATCGCTTCGCTGTTTCGCCTCATGCCGGAGCAGGTAGGCCCACTGATGACGATGGTGACATCGATGCTGGGGGTTATGTGAGAACTACAGAAATGGCGAAAGCCGCGGTGCTGGAACACCAACGGCTTTCAATTGCAAATAACGTCAGTCAATTGCGAGGTCATTATGACAAACGCTAATCAAAAACGCCAGGCGCAGGAGGTTTAACTGTGTCGAACGTAGCTTACGCCAATTTCGCGGCACACTCAGCCGCTAGGAGCAACAGGATGGAGAACCAGAAGTCTGGTTACGTCCCGTTGTACCGGAGCATCAAGAAGAAGTCATGGGCTAAAGACGTGTTCCTGCGCGCATTGTGGGAAAACCTTCTCATTGACGCAGCCAGACAGCCATATGTGGCCTTCTTCAAGGGCAAGCAATGGCCTCTGCAAACCGGTCAACTGGTCGTCACTGCTGCAGATCTTGGGCTTCAGTTGTGTGACCGTCAGGGTAATCCGACAAGCCGTGACGCAGTTGAGAGAATGCTGTCTGTCTTCGTTCGCGAAGGGATGATCACCATCGAAGGAGAGAAACGAAAAGGCAGGGTGATCACCATTAAAAACTATGTCGAATATGCTCAAAAAATGGACGATTTACCCGCACATAAAGCCGCACATACAAGCGCACATGACGAAGCCAGTAATGGCGCGGGTTCGGAAGGGTATGCCGCACATAAGGCCGCACAATTCCCCGCACATCATGAACAAGAAGGTAATAACAAGAATATAAATAACTCTTCGTCCGAGAATTCTGACGAATCCTCTGACAAGCCCGGAAAGAAAACTCCTGCTTTGAGACCAGAAGCAGCGATCCAGAGCGGAACCAAATGGGGCAACTCTGAAGACCTCCGCTGTGCTGAATGGCTGTTCACCGTCGTACAGGGCATCGCCCCCTCTGCAAGAAAACCGAACTACGCCACCTGGGCGAATGATATCCGCCTGATGCGAGAGCGTGACAAGCGCACCCACAAGGAAATCGCCTCGCTGTTCAAGTGGGCCTGTGAAGACAAGTTCTGGAAGGGCAATGTCCTGTGCCCGTCAACCCTTCGCGAAAAGTGGACCCAACTCGATATCAAGCGAGGCAAGCAGAGCAACGGTTCTGCCGCCGACAAGCCAAAGGTTGACCTGACCAACACTGACTGGATTTACGGAGTGCAGCTATGAAAAGCCTTGCAGAGCAGATGCATAACTTTGACCGCGAACAGATGCGCCGCGTTGCGCATAACCTGCCGGAACACTACGACGAGAAACCGCAGCTTGAGCAGGTTGCCCAGGTCATCAACAGCGTGTTCAGCCAGTTGCTGGCAGCTTTCCCGGCAACCACTGCAAACCGTGACCAGACCGAGATGAACGAAATCCGGCGCCAGTGGGTTCTGGCATTCAGGGAAAACGGCATCACTACCATGGAGCAGGTTGCAGCTGGTATGCGGGTAGCCCGTCGTCAGGAACGCCCATTCCTTCCGTCACCCGGTCAGTTTGTTGCCTGGTGCAAGGCTGAAGAAGCCGCGGCGGCCGGGTTACCTAACGCCGAACAACTGGTGGACATGATTTACCAGTACTGCCGTACGCGCGGACAGTATCCGGATGCTGAATCCCACCCATGGGAGTCCAACGCTCACTACTGGCTGGTTACATCCCTGTACCAGAACATGCGCGCAAACGGCCTCAGTGACGCTGAGTTGCGCCGCAAAGCATCAGAGGAACTGGCGCGCATGGCTAACCGAATTAACTCAGGAGAGACGATTCCGGAGCCCGTTAAGCAACTTCCTGTACTTGGTGGTAAGCCGTTATCACGCATGCAGGGGCTGGCCAGGCTGGCTGAAATTCGTGAGAAGCACGGACTGAGAGGGCGCAAACAATGACCGGCAAAGACGCAATTCTTGATTACCTCAAGACGCACAAAACCTGCAGTTCCCCGGATGTGGCTGAAGCCTCTGGCATGTCGCACAGTTGTATCAATCAGGCGGCCAACATTCTGGCAAAGCAGGGCGTACTGGTAGCAGTAGCAAAGGTATGGCGAACGGTTCACTACCGGCTGGCCACCGAGGAGGAAATCTCCGGCCAGAAGAGTACCAATCAGATTTTCAACGAGTGCCGGCAGAGCCCGGTTATGAAACGAATTTTAGCGGTCTACGGGAGAGCGCAGGCATGAATAACGAACTCACAGCAGCACTGTTAACTATCGAGAAATGCCGAGAGCTTTCAGGCTGCCCGGCTGGCGTAGACCTGCAGGACTGGGTGAAGAAGCTGGCGGCGGAGAATGTGGCGCTGAAGGCTGAACGGGTACGAATTTTCAACTCAGGCTATCTGCGCGGTCATGAGTCCACGGTTGAAGGGTATTACGTAGACATTCACCAGGACGATATTACGACGTATCACGAAGATGTCGTTGCCGAGATTTCAGAAGAACAAACCCCTGCCACCGATCGCATCGTAGCCGGGATTAAGGCTGATGTGTGGATGGAGGCGAAAGAATTCACAAAATCCATGTTGGACAGTGACTCGGTAGACCATCTCGATTTCCTGTTTGGTGGCAAGATTCAGCAGCTGCGCGAGGGGGCCGACAAATGATCCACTTCCACGGAGGGCCAATCACGCCAGATACCTGTGCGTTGAAGGCGTGGAAGGGGCGCCATGCGTTCATTAGCTTTGCAAACGCTGGTCAGTTAGCACTGGCTAGCGAGGTTACTCAATCATTTGCTCTGGATAACGGCGCATTCAGCTTCTGGACGAAAAAACGCGTGGTGGACTGGAACGAATATTACGCCTTTGTCGCAAAGTGGATGAACCATCCTCGATTTTCCTTTGCTGTAATTCCTGACGTCATCGGAGGAACGAGTGAGGAGAACGATGCACTGATTGCCGAGTGGCCTCACGGTAAAATTATCGGCGCGCCTGTGTATCACTTCAATGAACCGGATGAGCGCTTTATCCGTCTGTGCCATGAGTTCCCGCGGGTATGCATCGGCTCAATGGGAGAGTACGACGCGAAGCGCCCTCGAGCTTGTCGGGCGAAACTCCGGGACCTAATCCGCCATGTCGTGGACAAGAATGGCTATCCAATTACCAAGCTGCATGGTCTGCGGATGCTGAATAAAGACATCTTCATGCACATACCTCTTTCATCGGCGGACAGCACTAACATTGCCAGAAATATCAATATTGATAAGTACTGGGAAAAAACTCCTTATAGAACATCTAGTAAAGAGACTAGAGCTTGGGTTTTAGCTGAACGAATTGAATCAAACAACAGTGCCAGCGCACTCAACTATAACGCCGATCGCGACCGCTTTATGCCGCAATTGGCCTTTGAGATTTAGGGAGGCAACTATGACTGATCTCACCCGACTATTAGCCAGCCTCAAGCGCCGCTCTGCCCACGCAAAAGAGTTTGGCCACGATGTGCTGTTCGTAAAGTTAGAAGATATTGATGCGCTGGTAGAGGCGCTGGAACCGAGTACATCATCCTCAAATTTGCTGGGTAAACCTTGTGAAAAAAGAGGCACTCTTCGCGATCAGTGCATTGAAACATCCTTGAACTGCGTCGACAGAGCACCTCTAAAGACATCGTAGATGTGACCAAATCAACGTTAACGCTATGGTTATTTATTGCTTTTAATCTCAGAGAGTTAAGCATATGTCAGCCTAAAGAGTGTCACCATTTCTTTAATCGATAGTGAAGTTGACGAAAGTAAAAATCAGGACTATAAGTACTGTATAAATACACATGTGTATTTATACAGTATGGGTTTTCGTAATCGACAAGGAAAAATGGAAATGGTTGACCAAAAAAGCAATGCACAAGTTTTAAACGGTGTTAACGACGATATTTCAGAAATGAAATCACTGACCACGTTGCGCAAGCGTGTGGTTACCGATGGTGAGGTGGTTTCTAAATCACAGAACGCTTTTCGTCTGGCGGGTGGCAATACGGGTGTTATCCTGCGTAATGACGGTAATGACTTTTATGCTCTTGTAACTCCAGAAGGTCAGGCGCAAGACGGACAGTGGAACACTCTTCGTCCATTATCTTTTAATCTTAAAACTGGCCGAGTCTCTCTACGAAATGGTGTCGACATTTCTGGTGGTGCTCTGGTCTCTAATAACGCTGGTATTGCGGCTCATACCACTGGTCCTTCCCCGCTCATCGCTGGACAAATTTATGACTCCCCGGCTGTGCAGACTGCCTTTACCAGCGGTAACGTCACGACGAGAATGCTGGTGGGTAACAGGACGGTTGCTGGCAGAGAGGATTACGGCATCCTTTCCTACCAGGGCTGGGATTCGTCATGGAATGAAATTCAAGTAAGAGCAAACAGTGAATTATCAGCAGGCCAGTTCGTCAAGCGCAATGCAGGGGGATGGTTCACTGCTAAGGGCGTTGTCAGTTTAAATAATAACGCCGACCACACCACTTACGGGATGCATATTCAGGGCGCTGGTGACCTGTTTGCTGACATTTATCATTACGAGCGCATCAACAAGCATCATTTCCTCGGAATGCATGTCGGGAATGGCGGCTCGCATGGCTGGTATGAATTCCGCCATGACGGGAGTGCGTTCACTAATGGTTCGTGGCTCACCAGTTCTGATTCCCGCATGAAATCTGACGTTTCTCCTATTTCCGGTGCGTTGGATAAGCTTTCAACCCTTGGCGGTTATACCTATCTCAAACAAGGGGCTCCGGAAGCCGGGGTGATAGCACAGGAAGTGGAGGCTGTGTTGCCACAGGCCGTTAGTCAGACAGAATTACGGATGAATGATGGTTCACTGCTTGAAGATGCGCGCAGCGTCAATATCAACGGCGTGGTGGCCCTGCTGGTTGAAGCCCTGAAAGAAGAGCGACAACTGCGAATTCAACTGGAGCAGAGACTGACTACTCTGGAATACACGAAGCCGTAACAACGATATAACGGAATAACCAAAGCAGGGAAACGGCCGGTTTGGGGCTGGTCACGTACCTCAAGGTAATGGAGATAAACATGGGTGGATTTGATTACGGTGGTTTTGGGGATGGTACGACATGGAGTCCTGAGCGTGGAGATGGACCGGATCCGGGTGGCGGCAGTAGCGGAACTGGTGGCAGTGACAGCAGTGGATCATCCCCTGGTAAAACAGCTGCGCAGCGTCAGTATGATGCCGCGATGCGTGACCCGGCGGTCCAGAATAAACTGCAGGCGATGATTAAAGGGGCAAAAGCGATTTATTCCGGTGCCTACCTGAACACTTACGGGTTGACTGAAACGGGAGCTCTTTCCGTCGTCATTACAGGGATTAGCAATGTGCAGGCTGAAGCGCTGGGCATGACGGGACCAATGATGACCATGCGTGACCTGGACGGAATATTACACACGGCAGGGGTTCTTGAGACCGGACATGTGTTGGGAGAAATTCCTCATGATAACGGTACCGGCGGGGGCAACGACAGTGGCACTATTGCCGCAGAGAATAAAGTGACGCTGGAAGCATACGTGTCTGTGCTGCAGGGCGATATCCCGGCGGGATTCTGGCTGAATGGAAACAGAGTCATGACCCGAACCAGGATCCCTTACATCATTAATGGAGGGGGGAAAGGTGACGACCGTATCGGATACCGTGATAAGGATGTTGAGGTTCCATCTCTGACGGAGGCGTACCGTGATGGTCAGCGGATTCAGGCGGAACTAGCAGAGGCGGCGCGACAGGCTGAAGAAGCCAGGCGGGCTGCTGAGGAAGCCCGTAAAGCGGAAGAGGCCCGACAGACGGAAGAGGCGAGAAAGGCCGAGGAAGCCCGCCGGGCAGAAGAAGCTCGCAAAGCGGAAGAAGCACGAAAGGCCCTTTATGCTAAAGCGGGAATTTTACCCACTCCAATGTATACTGCCGAAAAAGCAGCGGCAGGGAGTGCTGCACTAGCGAAGGCAGGAACAAAGGCGCTTAGCCGAGCTCCTGGTACCTTACAGCTTACAACGTTGGCCGAAGGTGTCATGACTGTAGCTAGTGAAATGGCTGGCTGGATGGCCGGTGTCTTCTGGAGGGGAGCTGTAGTTTTGTCCGATATTGCTCTCACCAGCCCGTATGGGGCTGTAATCGGTGCACTTGCTGTCGGATTCACCCCGTTGCCTGCTGGCACTGGCAGTAGCCGTGTTCCTGGACGGGATATTGGTATGCTGGCAGTGCAGGCCCGATTGATGGCGGCTGGAAAGGTTAGTATTGAGCCAGGGATGACCAGCGTTAACTTACCGGTACGTAGCTTCATTACCACCGATGAGGATGGTCATCAGTCAGTACATATGGTTAAAACTGGTGTTGGCGGCGTGTCTGCAGCTGTTCCGGTGCTTAATGCAGTTCGGGATGAAGCGACTGGTCTTGACCGTATAACAGTTCCGGCAGTGGCGGGCGCACCATCTCGTACCATCCTGATTAACCCGGTTCCAAGCGGGCCATCAGTACCAGCCAGTACCGGTAATACGGGGCCAGTGCCAAAGACTCCTGTACATACGGGGACAGATATCAGACAAGCAGATAGCATCGTAACAACGACCTATCCAGCTGCGGAAGAGCTGGCGATTCAGGACTTTATCTACTGGCAACCAGATGCGCTATTCACAGGCGTTGAACCAATATATGTTATGTTGGCTAGCCCTCGAGACTTGCCTGGTAAAGTCACTGGTAAAGGGGAGCAGGTTGGCGATGGTTGGTTAGACAAAGCAGGTCAGGAACTAGGTTCTCCAATTCCAAGCCAGATTGCAGACAAATTACGTGGTCGTGAGTTTTCGAACTTTGACTCATTTCGTAGGGCAGTTTGGCAAGAAGTTGGTAAAGATCCATCATTAAACAAACAGTTTAAACTACAAAACCAAGCTAACCTGAAAAAATCTAAGTCTCCTTTCGTGAGAAAATCTGAAAGGGTTGGTGAAAGGAAACGCTATGAGCTTCATCATCTTAAAAGAATAAAAGATGATGGTGCAGTTTATGATGTGGATAACATTCGCGTAATGACACCAAAGCGGCACATTGATATTCATAAAGGGGATAAGTAATTGAACAATAGAACCATTTCTGATTATACCGAAGCTGAATTCCTTGAGTTTGTAGAAAAAATATGCCGAGCTGAAGGTGCAACGGAAGAGGAAGATGACCAATTAGTTGACGAGTTCGAGCGGTTGACTGAGCACCCAGATGGCTCTGACTTAATTTACTATCCTCGCGATGATCGTGAAGATAGTCCGGAAGGTATCGTGAAGGAGGTAAAAGAATGGCGGGCTAAAAATGGCAAGCCAGGATTCAAGGATAGTTAACCACCTGAACCGCTCCAATAAATCTAAACCCGCTATGGCGGGTTTTTTTGATACTGTGTGTTCCGCAAGCCGTCTTTTAAGCGAAAACTAGCATGACAAAGATTCTAACGAATGAAGAGTTAAATGCTCTCACCGAAAAAGCGCAGGCACACTCAGAAGTGATGTCTGAATTAGGTTCACAACAGGAAGTTGATGAGTTTGGTCAGATACTGAGTGCACAACTTGCTATCAACTAGCAACAATAGGTTTGGCGCATATTCGCGATATTACTCAAGTCCGGTATTTGGGGCTTTATTGTATAATCTTGCCATGTCCAAATCTGAGTAAAGCACTGTGACTAAAGAACAAGCTATCTATGACGCTATGCGTAAAGCAATCAACGCTGCTCCACAAGGGAACCGTTCTTCTGAAATGCATCTTCAATTACTTAAATACGCTCAAGAGCTGAAGCATGTTCCACGTGAGAGTATTTGTGAGGAGGTTGGTTTAAATCCTTCATTTAAAACAGAAGTTGGTAAAATGCGAAATATCATTGATCGCCTTGTTGCCGCTGGCATGGACGTATCAAAAATCTGATAGTTTTGATTTTCCATTATCAACCAGCCATAATCATGTCATCGGAGCCTGAACAACTCCGGTGACTTCTGCGCTTTGAGGGGACTCAAAGTGCAAACGACAATCAGAACACCTTTCAACCAGTCACAGATGCAGAAATGCACCTGCGATTTTCTGCATTCTGCGTTTTATCTCTCAGGGGGTGAAGCGTGAATCTACACAAAGACGGCATCCGTCTGCACAAATCAAACTTCAACGCGATCGGACAACAGATACAGCCCATGCTGGAATCCGGAGATTGTTATCGCCTCATTATCAAGCCGTGGAAAAACAAGCGCTCCATTCCTCAGAACTCACTTATGTGGATGTGGAATAGCGATGTTGCCGCTGCTGCCAGTCAACACTCAACAGAAACCCACACTGACGAAGAGCTTCATGAGTTCTTCAAAGACCTGTATTGCCCAGCAAAACCAGTGACCATTTTCGGCGAAACGAAGTGGGTCAAATCCACAAAGCTTCTCGACTCCGAAGAAATGACCTTCTACCTGCGTCGCATTGAAGTCTGGTGTGCTGAGCGCGGCATCAAATTACGGATCCCTACCAACTCCGAATATCACTCAAAAGGGCACGACCATGTTTGAAGAAGAGATTTGGAAAGAAACTTCCATATCGAGCGATTATGAAGTCAGTAATCATGGTCGATTCCGATCCTTAACACGCACCGTTAGCGTGATGTGTGGCTACAAGAAGGTTTTAGAAGGCAAGGATTTGAAGCCGTTTGACGTGCATGCCACTGGTTACCTTCAGATAAAGATTCGCGGCAAAAAGTATGCAGCACACAGGCTTGTCGCCATGGCATTTTGCGACGGTTACGCCGACGGATTAGTTGTTAACCATAAAAACGGCAACAAAAAAGATAACCGAGCAGAAAACCTTGAATGGACAACTCCTTCGAACAATCTTCGCCATGCATATAACGATCTTGGTGTAACCCCAAATCAACTAGGAAGATTCGGCGAGGATCACAACGCAAGTAAATCGGTAATTGCGACATGCCGAGTTACTGGCAAAGAGGTTCGCTACGCAGCCGCTATGGATGCGGTTCGCGATGGCTTTGACAGTGGCTGCATTAGCAGGTGCTGCACAGGTCAATCATCTTACCATAAAGGTTATTTCTGGCGATTTGAGGGTGAGCAGCATGGCTAACCAATACCGGATCTCATTACCCTGGCCGCCTAGCAACAATCGCTACTACCGGCATAACCGCGGGCGCACGCATATCAGCGCAGAAGGGCAGGCGTACCGAGACAGCGTCGCCAGAATCATCAAAGACTCAATGTTGGATATCGGCTTATCGACTCCAGTGAAAATCCGTATCGAGTGCCACATGCCTGACCGCCGTCGCCGTGACCTGGACAATCTACAAAAGGCCGCCTTCGATGCCCTAACGAAATCCGGGTTCTGGCTCGATGACCAGCAGGTTGATTACTACAGCATGAAGAGAATGCCAGTCGTCAAAGGTGGGCGGCTTGAGCTGACCATTACCGAAATGGAGGCCGCATGAGTCGTGACGTTATCGAACGCATCCGCGAACGCTGGAGCAAGCTGCGCCTGTGCCGGCACCGGGACACCGTACTGGTTGACTACCGCATTTTGAAGAATTTCATCCGCATCTATCAGGCTTCAGGAGAGAAAACATGAATACCCAGTACCTTGAGTATGTTCGCCAGCAGCTGATAGTGGCCACCGCCGATCTGAGCGGTGCGACGAAAGGGCAACTGGTAGCCTTTGCAGAGAACGCACAATTCACAGCGACGGCGCGCAGCCGCGGCAGAAAGAAAGTCGCCGATCCGGTCTCCGGCCGCATGGTAAACCCATCCAGCCCGCCAATTCCAGGGCAGCAGTCCCGCGCAAAAGGCTCCGCAATTGCCCTGGTGCGGCCCGTGGAATATTCAACTGCATCCTGGCGCCGCGCGGTTCTATCGCTGGAAGAGCATCAGAAATCCTGGCTACTGTGGAACTACAGCGACAATATCCGTTGGGAGCATCAGGAGACGATCACCTGGTGGGCGTGGGAGCAATTCAGCCAGAAGCTGGCCGGCGTGCGCATTGCAAAGAAAACGGTCGATCGTCTGCGTCAGCTTATCTGGCTGGCAGCGCAGGACGTCAAAGCTGAACTGACAGGGCGCAACACATACGAATACCAAATGCTTGCCTCCCTGATCGGAGTGACCACGAAGAACTGGTCAGAAACGTTTACGGAGCGGTGGGAGGAGATGAAAAGCACTTTGCGGCGCCTTGATAGCGATTCGTTATTACAGGTTACGCGAACACGTTCACAACAAAAGGCGACAAATTTAGATGGAAGTCTTGCAAAACTGGATTGAAACGCATATATTTCATGTAAATTTGATAGTGTGCCAATTTTACGTTAACCCGCCTCTGAGCGGGTTTTTTGTCTTAAAGATTTCTACAGAAATTATCTCCAATTTTGGTTGAGTGCGCTTCGATGTCCTTGTCGAAGACTACAGCACTAGATTTGTATTTTGGAAAATTAAGGATGTATTTAGGCCCGATAAAGCCCGAGATTTCAGAATATGCTTCAACGGCGGCGATCTGGCCATTCCAGCTATAATGTGGGTTGGTACCTATTATGCAGTCGCCTTGTTTGTATTTTCCGACTGCGTCTGAAGCGAAGCCGCTCGCTGAGGATACTAGCAAGACTGTTGTTAAAATTACCTGTTTCATATTGACTCCTTGTCATTAAGCACACATCGGATCTTAATGTCTACAGAGCGTTAAAACTACTCTGTAATTTTATGTTCTTGCTATGTTTCCCACTTCTGTAACGCATGCTATATATACGAAAGACAAAGCGAAGCATCGATTGCCCTCCAGGTAAAACAGTAGCTCGGGATACTTGGAATGATGCTGTCGGTTTGGTTTGACATGAACCTACTTCTTGGCCTGCTCTATAGCAGGCTTTTTTTTGCCGCAAAAGGGCAAATCGACATTCGATAAAACTCATTTCAAGGCTGTGCTTTTGCGCGGCCTTTTTATTTCAGGACCGCGGGAATCATCTACGACGAGCTTTGTTGATAAATCAGCCCGACGGTCCTGATCCTTTCAAACACACACAGCACCCGCTAACTACGCGAGGTGAGAGTATGTATTCCATGGAAAAGATTACCACTGGTGCTGCGTATGGCGCTTCAGCCGGGAGCATCCTGAATGGCATGCTTAATGCCTACAGCCCCGAGCAGTGGAATGCCATCGGCGTGCTGGTGGGCATTGTCATTGCCGTACTAACGTATCTGACAAATTTGTATTTTAAAATCCGCGAAGACAACCGACGAAGCAGGAGCAGAGATGAACCCGACGCTCAGGAATAAGCTTATTGGCGCAATCGCCGGCGGTTCCGGCGCGATCGCAATCGCTTCTGTCATGCTTGGTAACGCTGATGGGCTGGAAGGGCGTCGCTATTACGCTTACCAGGATGTCGTCGGCGTCTGGACTGTTTGCGATGGCCACACTGGCGCCGATATTCGCCGTGGACACCGATACTCTGATAAAGAGTGCGACAACCTGCTGAAGGCAGATCTGCGAAAGGTTGCTAACGCCATCGACCCGCTGATTAAGGTTCGCATCCCTGAGCCTACCCGTGCCGCGCTTTACTCCTTTACTTATAACGTTGGTTCTGGCGCTTTCGCCAGTTCCACGCTGCTGAAGAAGTTGAACGCCGGTGATGTGCCGGGGGCATGCAAAGAACTGCAGCGCTGGACTTATGCCGGTGGCAAGCAGTGGAAGGGTCTGTTCACCCGACGCGAGATTGAGCGCCAAGTCTGCGAGTGGGGCCAGAAATGAGCCGATTAACCGCAATCATCTGCGCTGTCGTTATCTGCCTCCTGGTTTCTATGGCCTGGGCGATTAACCACTACCGCGACAATGCCATCGCTTATAAAGACCAGCGCGATAAGGCGACGGTCCTTGCAGAAAAATCGGAGGCAATCACCAACAACGTGATCACCACGATGAACCTCATCCGTGACATCTCACAGGCTACCCAGAATGCAAAGAACGAACTGGCCAATAAAGGCGAGACGCGTATTGTCTACATCAGGCAGGCGCTTGAAGGCGATCCGTGCGCTAACCAGCTTGTTCCTTCTGCCGCTGCTGACAGCCTGCGGGAACAAGCAGATAGTTTACGTGCCAGCCCCAGTGGTACCAATAAGCGCTGACCTGACAGCAGACACGCCGATCCCCGGAATGGAGGTTCCGTTCACTTGGCAGGCTAGTCTGGAGTTAAACGCGAAGCTTTACTCTGCGCTGGGGCAGTGCAATCTGGATAAGGCGGGGATTAGGACAATTGAGGAAGGACGTCGAAGAGCCTCTCAATGATGTGGCAAGCAAGAAGGATGATGCCGTTTATTGCTGGGGAAAATGGTGCTAATGCTTTCAATATTTTTAACATAAATACCTCCTTGGGTGTGGTTGTGTGATTTCTATTGTGCTACTCAATAGCGTGCTAATAGTTAAGGTTCTATAAGAGTCCCGCGTAAATCGGTTCCCTATAGTGCTACCTAATTAAATTGCACTCCAAAAGAGGGTAGGGGTGGCGTCATTACAGAGGACATTCCATAGAGTGGCTTCGATAATGCTCTCCTAAGTGTTGAGTAAATCACAACCTTAAGCCTATCTTCCTAGGTTAATCTCTGACTATGCTATTTTTATCTATCAGGGACTAACGAGGAAAATTATGCGCGATGTAATGTTATACGGCGAAGGCTGGAATGGTGAAGTACGGAATGTAGAAGAAGGTATTCAGAGGTTTACATATATCCCAACAAATGGAGATCCTAACTTACGAGAAGTTGTGTTCTCTCTTTTTATATATGAGTCTATTGATAAAAATAATTACTGGTTAGGGTACTCTGGAATAAAACCGCTCACAGCAAATATAGAAGAAGCCATTTTTAGAAACAAACCAAGACCTGCACTATTTCCTTGAATTACATTATTTATCCCTGCCTAGGATGGGGGGATTCTTGCCGTACGCGAATTTCGGGTTTCCCTTCATTAGTGAGATTGGATAAACCGACATTGAATAGGCCACCCACGGGTGGCTTTTTTATTGGTTTTTACTACAGGAAAATACTATGGCAAAACCGGACTGGGTCGAGCTTCAATACTGGATACTGTACTGATCTATAAACGCTTGCCATCAATGGTCACGCTGGCATCAGCAGTGCTGTTTGGTATGAGTATTTTGACTTTTGAGCCGTTATTAGTAACGACTTCTATAGTAACAGATGACGGAGGCGCTCCAGTGTCATCCCCAGTAAAAGCCATAACGATCTCTTCAGAGGTTTTATCTTCAAGGATTGGCATTAGGTCTCCATTAACCAATCCGGCGTAAATTTTCACATTGCTCATCACATTCCCCATAGGTATTTAAATGGCACTCACCGACAAACAAGATATGTTCTGTCGCGAGTACCTCATCGATTTAAACGCCACGCAAGCGGCTATTCGGGCGGGGTACAGCGCAAAGACAGCTAACCGCACTGCGTCCGAAAACCTGTCAAAACCTGACATCCAGTCCAGAATTGCCGAACTGAAAGCGCAGCGCAATGATCTGGTTGGCATAAATGCGACATACGTCCTGAATCGTCTTGTTGAGATAGACCAGATGGACGTGCTCGACATTCTCAAAGACGACATGAGCCTGAAGCCAGTAAGCGAGTGGCCTTCATCATGGCGGAGATATCTTAGCGGATTCGATGTAGCTGAGATGTTCGAAGGCCGCGGTGAAGAGCGTGAGATGGTCGGGCTGCTTAAGAAAATTAAGTGGCCTGATAAAGTTAAAAACCTCGAGCTGCTCGGGAAGCACATAGATGTGATGGCTTTCAAAGAGCAGGCTACCCATGAGCATACAGGCAAGAACGGCGGGCCAATCGAAATGGCAACGCTGACCAAAGAAGAATATAAAGCAGCGCGGCGGGAGATGTTGGAGGATGACGACTGCTGAGCAAAAAGCCTATGCCCGTAAGATAGAGTGTGAAGAGGATGGACTTTATTACGCTCGGTACTTCTTCAAACAACGTACCGGCGGCAAGATGATTGTGGCGCCTCACCACAAGGTGATTCAGAAGACACTGGATCGCGTTATCGACGGTGAGATTCAGCGTCTGATTATCAACGTCCCTCCTGGCTATACGAAGACCGAGCTGGCAACCATCAACATGATGGGGAGAGGGCTGGCGCTGAACTGTCGGGCGCGCTTCATGCACCTGTCCTACTCGCATAATCTGGCGCTGCTGAACTCCTCGACGGCGCGCGGCATGATTAAGTCGCAAGCTTACCAGTCCATGTGGCCAATGGCGTTGCGTGACGATGCCGACAGTAAGGCTATGTGGTGGACTGAACACGGCGGCGGCGTATATGCGTCATCAGCTGCGGGGCAAGTTACCGGCTTTCGTGCCGGGCATATGGAGCCAGGCTGGCAAGGCGCGCTGATTATTGATGACCCGGTTAAGCCTGATGATGCTTACTCGGAAATCGTCCGTGACGGCGTCAATAACCGTTTTAACGAGACAATCAAATCACGACTGGCGATCGAGACGACGCCGATGATTGTCATCATGCAACGCATCCATTACCACGACCTGAGCGGGTATCTGCTGCGGGGCGGGAGTGGCGAGAAATGGTATCACCTGAACTTGCCTGTTCTCATTGATAGCAGTCGCAGCTACGAAGAAACATATCCGGAAAACACCCACGCTATCCCGATTGATCACGGCTTGCCTGACGGCTGGCTGTGGCCGTTTAAGCACAACGAATCGCACCGCGTATCGCTGTTCTCGCATCGGCGCACCGCCGAAGCTCAGTATATGCAGAACCCGAAACGCTTCAATGCGGAGGGTGCACTGTGGAACGAGGAGATGATCAGCGCCGCACATGCGATACGCATCACTCAGGAACTTGCCCGTACTGTAGTGGCAATCGACCCGCAGGCCACCAACAGCGAAGAGAGCGATGAATCCGGTATTGCTGTTGCGAGTGTTTATGGCAGTGGCGATGAGAGGCAGTACAGCCTCGATGCGGATTACAGCGGAAAGTATTCGCCTAACGGGTGGGCTACTAAAGCCATTGATGCCTATGAGCAGCACGAAGCTGATGCGATCGTCATTGAAACCAACCAGGGCGGCGATATGGCCGAGGACACTCTGCGTAATGCCGGGTTCGGCGGCCGCATCATTCGTGTGCACGCCAGTAAGGGTAAATACGCACGTGCAGAACCTATCTCTGCGCTGTATGCGCAGGGTCGAGTCGCTCACCGTGGAAGTCTCTACGAGGTAGAAAACCAGTTCATGGAGTACGTGCCATCCACTGCGAAGAAATCACCTGACCGGCTCGATGCCGCGGTATACGCGCTCACCGAATTATCAGAACCACAATCAACCGGCATGTTGGTGCGCTCGCGCTGACGGAGGAAATCGTGAACGAAAGCGAAAATAAACAACTCGCCACGAATGCCAGCATCGACCGCGAGCGGATGCGTTACGTCAACGCACTGTTCAATGGCACCAGTAATACCAAGCGTAAGCGCCTGTATCAGGAGTTTGGGTATCCGCAGGATCTTTGCTTCGATGATTTTTACCGGGCGTACCGCCGCAATGCCATCGCCGGCGCCGCAGTGGCGCGCATGGTTGATGGCTGCTGGGAGGATTTCCCGGACGTTTACGAAGGCGACAAAACTAAGGATGCCACACAGCAGACAGCCTGGGATAAGCGGGTCAATAAGCTGCTTAAGCGCTGCTGGAAGCAGATTAAGGGCGCTGACAAACGTAACCTCGTTGGCCGTTACTCAGCGCTGCTCATCCAGGTTAAAGACAGTAAGCCATGGTGGGATTCTGTCGATAAGGCGATGGTCGGCAGGCTGCAGGAAAAGGCGCTCGTAAGACTAATCCCGGTCTGGGAGGCTCAACTCGACCCGGTCAGTTATAACGAGGACCAGAACAGCGAGGACTACGGTGCTGTCAACATGTACTCGTTTACAGAGATACCGGTTCAGCAGCAACGCAGTGGCCAGCCCGGGCGAATCATCAATGTTCACCCTGATCGCGTCATCATCCTGGCTGAAGGCTCAGACGATGGAAGACTGGATTCCGGCGAGTCTCTGCTAGAAGAGGGCTTCAACAAGCTGATGGACCTCGAGAAGGTGTCTGGTGGTGCAGCGGAGGGGTTCCTGAAGAATGCCAGTCGCCAGCTCAACTTCAACTTCAGTGCCAAGACAAGCTTTGCCCAACTGGCAAGAGCGCTGGGTGTTAGCGAGGCCCAACTCTCTGAAGGGATGGATGACCAGGTTCGCCGCCTTAATGACAGTACAGATAGCGCAGTCATTATGCAGGAGGGCGATACCAGCGTGCTTTCAGTGGCAGTTGCCGACCCGGAGCCAACATGGCGGACTGCGCTCAATGAGTTCTGCGCCACAGTGCCGATCCCCGTGAAGGTGCTGGTGGGCATGCAGACAGGAGAAAGGGCCAGCACGGAAGATGCGAAGGACTGGGCCAAAACCCGCATGAGCCGACGCAATGGCTTCCTGACCGAGGTAATCACTGAGGTGGTTACTCGCTTCTGGACGCTTGGTTTTATTCCTCCTGCCAGCGGCGAAGAAGTCACCGTGGGATGGTCCGATTTACTGGCACCGAGCCAGGCAGAGAAGATTGCCAACATGGACAAACTTGCGGACGTGGCAGTGAAGTCGACGAACGCCTTTGGCCGCTCAGCTATCACAGAAAATGAGATACGCGCGGCGGGCGAACTGCAAGCCCTGCCTGAACTTGATGACGAGGAGCCGCCAGATGGCAATAAGCCAAAGCCTGACCCACTGGCCGACCCAGAATCAGAAGCCGAAAAGTCCGGTGATACCACGGTCGAAAGTTGACCCCACAATGTCGCGCAAGTCCGTCAGCAAGATGGAGCGCGACATCGAGGAGCGGTATTACGCGATAAAGGTGGCGCTGAAAGCTCTGTTCGACCAGCGCCTGACCGGGCGAGAACGTGAGATAAACAGCCATAACTGGCATTTCCTGTGCCACGACAACGGCGCGGACATGCGGCTCTACCAGGTCAACGCCGGCAAGTTCATCTACGACATGTCAGCACAGGAGATGGCCGACCTGCTCGAAGCGGTGCAAGCGATTCTCGACGATTACCTGCTGGATGGTAGCGAGCAAAACCTCTGGGCGATGGATTACGTAGTCGCAGAGGCGCAGCGTGGCACACTGGAGGCTTTCAATAATCTCTCGCAGCAGTCGCAGGTGTACGCCAGCCAGACGACGCTACAGCAGCTTTTAAGCAGTCCAGGTCACCTTAACCAGATAGCAGCAGCCAGGCTGACAACGTTCAGTGACTGGAAAGTCATCAGCGATACCGCCCGCGGCGATCTGACCAGCATCATTACCGATGCGGTGGCGCGCGGAGTTAACCCACGCGAACCGGCCAGCGTTATTAGCAAGCGCCTCGACGTGTCGATGTCGAAGGCCAAGACCATAGCTCAGACTGAGCAGGTCGGCGCGCTGCGGCAGGCGCAATGGAACGAAACGGACTGGGCCGCTGACCGGCTGGGGCTAAATACCGGCCTACTGTGGCTGTCAGCGCTCAAGCCGACGACGCGCATCTGGCACGCCAGCCGTCACGGCAAGGTCTATACCACCGAAGAAGTGCGCGACTTCTACGCTGAGAACGGAAACCGGTACAACTGCTATTGCAGCCAGATACCGGTGCTGCTCAACGACGATGGTAGCATTTTCAACGAAGGGCTGAGTGAAAGGCTTGCGAAAGAAAGAAATGATTGGCATGTTTAGCTGTGCGTAATAACCTTGTGTTTCCTATGGTTTGGAGGGTTTATGGAAGCACGAGAAATAGGTAAGCGTATTTACAATGTTTTATGGAATGCTAACTGTAGAAATCGTAATAACCCCATACTTGTTAGTATTGATGACCTAATGTCTGCCATCAACGAGAATGTTCAAGTAACCCTAACTCGCGAGCAAGTTGTTAATGTTATTCTTAACGATCCTTTCAGGCAGATTGATGCTAGTGGTCGCGTAAGAGAAGAAATACCTCTTTTTGAAACTGCATTTACGAATGATGTTTTAGTGTCAGTTAGACTTCCAGAAATACCATTTAAATACCCCCATCAGTGGGGACTTAGTTAACATTACATAGGTCGCTCAGGCGGCCTTTTTTATTGCCTGAAATCCACCAACGAGGACCCAGCATGAAACGCAACCGCGTTAACGTGCTGACCGTCGTCAACTCCGCTTCAAACATCACCACTGAAACCATCGACGGCAAGCCACATATCGTGGTTCGCGGCATCACGCCTGTCGTGGACGATATCGTGATGAACCGGAAGTTGTACCCGGCAGCCGAAATCGAAAAGGCCTACAACACACTCGAACGTAACCCGATGCCGCTGGGCCACCCGAAAGTGGACGGTAAGCACGTGTCGGCGCGCGATGTCCGGGCGGTGAACGAATACCACGTCGGCGCCTGGCTGCAGAACGTCAGCCACAAAGACGGAAAGGTGACTGGCGACATGTACGTTAACCGCCAGTACGCCGAATCCAGCGAGAAGGGTAAGCGCCTGATTAACCGCCTGGACGAGATGCTAGCGGGCACCAATTCCGAGCCGATCCACATCTCCACCGGCCTGCTGTATTCCGGCATCGCCGCCAACGGCGAATCAAAGGGCAAGAAGTACAACGAGATTGCCACCAACATGATGTTTGACCATGTGGCGGTGCTGCTTGATGAACCTGGCGCCGGAACGCCAGAAGAAGGCGTCGGTATCTTTGTGAACGCCGAGGGTGATGAGGTCGAAATCGAGGTTGTCAATCTCGAAGAGTCCGATGCCCCAGATCAGCAAGACCCCGCATTCAAAACATTTTTCAACCAGCTAAAGGCGTTTTTCGGCGCCAACAGCGATTCAACCCAGAAGGAAACAGACCCGATGAAAGAGCTCATCGTTAATGCGCTGAAGGCCAAAAGTAAATCGGTTGACGGTAAAACCGATGCCGAACTGATGGACGCATACAATCAGATGCTGGCAGAAAACGCCGACAGCAAAGAAGAAACGCCAGAAGAGAAGGCCGCCCGTGAAAAGAAAGAGGCGGATGACAAGAAGGCTAAAGATCAGGCCACTAATAACGAAGAGATGCCAGCCTGGGCGCAGAAACTCGCCGATCGCGTGGACGTCGTTTTCAACAGCCTGAACGCGAACGCTGACAAAGAGAAAGGCGAAAAGCGCGCAGCTGTGAAGCTGGCGATGAATATGAGCGATGAAGAAGTCGCAGATCTGGACGGTAAGGCGCTCGACGCCATGTACGCCAAGTGCCAAACCTCTTTCGGCCTGAACGGTGCATTCCGCAACCAGGCTACCAACACCCAATCAGTCAGCGAAATGCCGGAGTAAAAAATGGCTAAAGACGGAAAACACGTAATTCATGCGGGCGGTATCTTCGCAAACCCACAGCTTCACCGTGAAGGCGCTGCAGCCGCTGATACGCCTCCAGGTACGATTGGTTTCTTCGACAACACCACGAAGAAATTCACCGCCTCCGTGGATGGTAATGAAGCCGCGATCCTCTACGTAGCCAACTATGACTACCTGCGTTGCAAAACCGTAGACGACGTCATCAAGGCTGGCGACTGGGTTGTTGCTTTTCACCCAACCCCAGGCGTTTTCTTCAACGTTCCAGCTGCAGCAGGCACTTACACAAAAGGGCAGCCGCTCTCTGTGGCCAACGGTCGAGTTAAAGCTGTCGGCACTGATGAGTCGGTCCGCTGCTACGTAGAAGAAGACCGTCCATATACCATTGCCACGGCAGGTGACCTCCTGCGCGTGGTCATTAAATAAGGAGCACCTGAATGTTTGTATTCTCCACTAAGAAGGCGACCGAAACTGGGAACCTAGAGGTTAACTCCTCTCAATTTAAAAAGTTGACTTCAGCTCGCAATGCCAGCGCTCAGGCTGCCGCTGATTTCATTGCACGCACTAAATGGCGTGGCGATGCAGAAGATACACCAGAGCTGAATGCGGTAAACGCAGTCGACGATATCCGCCGTCTGTACAAAGCCTACGACCAGACCGTGATGAAGCAATTCGAACCGAACACCGAATTCACGCTGCTGAACGACTTGATGCCGCTGTCTCGCTCTGTTCGCCTGGAAGAGTCTGTGTATGAGTACGCTCGCACCGGCGGCCGTGGCTGGGCGCACACTTCCATGTCCGGTCAGATTGGTGCTGCGCTGGATGCGAAGTCTTACACCTTCGATGGCACCATGGTGCCGATCCACGACAGCGGCTTTAAGTTCAACTGGCGTGATCCGGTATTCAATAAAGGATCTGCGCTCTCATCCCTGGCCGATGCTCAGGCGGGTTCTGTCGATGACGTACGTCGTCAGTATGTCGACTACATATGGGAAGGTTTCCGCGATGCGGCAGGTAACTACATTAAATTCGATGACAAGACCTGGAAGGGTTTACGTCATGATGAGCGTGTGGCGCAGGTGACACTGACCGTAGACTTCGCAACCAGCACTGACCCGAAAGCCATGCGTGCCGCAGCGATCGCCCTGCGTGACGTCCTCAAGCTGCAAAACATGCAGTACGGCCAGCAGACGTGGTACGTCTCCAGCGAAATCATGTCCAACTGGGAACAGTACTTCGATGTGAACTCTCTCCGCACCGTGCTGGAAGAAATCTCAAAACTGTCAGGAATCGCGGCAATCAAAGAAGATGCTGAGCTGACCGGCAACGAAATCGTAATCGTACCGCTGCAGGCCGGCGTGATTGCTCCTATCGTCGGCCAGGCGTTCGGCACCGTCGCTGATCCGCGCCTGCACTACAACTCAGATTACGTATGGCGCACCTGGGGAGCTGCAGGCCTGATGGTCAAGCAGGACATCAACGGTCACTACTCTGTTATTCACGCTTCGAGCTAAGGAAACAACATGGCACTCGTAAAGGTATTGGTAGCAAACCTCTTTGCCGGTGCCAGCCTTCAAAAGCTGGAGGCTGGACAGGTTTATGATGTTGATGACTCAATCGCTGAAAAGTGGATTGAGCAGGGCAAGGTTGAGAAATCCACTGAGAAGAAGGGTGAAAAGCTCGTCTTCGAAGTGGCTACGCCGTCTGCGCCGGTTGCATCCGGGGCATCTGATTTGCAGTCAAAACTCAATGATGCCCTTGAGCAGCTGAAGCAGGCCCAGTCAAATTCTGATGTAAAAGACAAAGAGCATGCTGATGCCCTTGAGCAGCTGAAGCAGGCGCATGCGGCTGAGCTGGAATCGGCGAACAAACGCGCTGAAGAGGCCGAAGCCGCGCTGGCGGAAGCAAACAAAAAGGCGAAATAACCATGGCTGACCCAATCACAGCGGCTGATGTGCAGGCGTTCCTCGGTGAATTGGGTTATTCCATTCCCGGCGCGCTACTGGATCCGATTCTCTGCGTGGTGAACAAGATTATCCCGTGCCTCGATGGTGCGGGATATGACGAATGCACGGCAAAACTCATCCTCATGTATGCCGCTGCGCTCATGGCGACGTCTTCCGGTGCCAGGCGAATAAAATCGCAGGGAGCGCCATCAGGAGCGTCACGTTCGTTCGATTATGGCAATGACAGCATCACCTGGTTGCGTGACTCGCTGGCCCAGCTTGATACCAGTGGCTGCACTGGTGAACTCCCAATTAGTGCCGGTAATAGCGTAGGCCTGTTTATGGTCGTTGGTGGTTGCTGATGAAATGGATATCCGTAAAAGAACGCCATCCGCGGTCATTCGTCCGTGTCTGGGTGATGACCGATACCGGACAGCAAACGACGGCGTACGTCAAATCCAATGGCGAGTGGTACATCAACTGCGACCGCATACGCGCCACAGGTTCCGTTGTACTGCGATGGAGGGATGACTGATGTCTTCGGTTGCCAATTGGTCTTATACCGCGACAGCGACAATCTGGCGGCGCATACGCGATGCTGACGGTAGTGATACCGACGGCGGAGGTCAGCCGTACGGGTGGGAAGCGCCTATCGCTATTCTCTGCGACTACCAGGGCGGGCTCTCGGCGAAAATCGGTGACCTTGGCCGGGAGATCGTGGTTAAAAATACGATATGGACCGAGTACGCAACGGCGCGGGAGGGAGATTACATCCTGATTGGCGCGTCAACCGATGCGGCGCCACCGGATGAAGCTGATGAGATACGGCAGATCGTCCAGTTCGCCGACACCTTCGAGCGACTGGCGGACGATTTCGCACTGATTACGGGAGTCTGATTATGGGCCTGAAAGTGAGAGGAATCCGCCAGGCCAAGGCCAACCTCGATCGCATCATCAAAGACGTCCAGGGGCGTAAGGCCGTGCGCGCAATCCAGTCGGCGATGCTTATCGGTAGCGCGCAGGCGGCGCTTTATACCCCAATCGACACATCGACGCTGCTTAACAGCCAGTACCGGGAAATCATTGCTCGGGGTGTTCGTGTTACTGGACGCGTCGGCTATACAGCAAACTATGCGGTGTTCGTTCATGACCCGGCAGTGCAACAGACCTTCAGACGTTCAACGGCGAGAAAAGAGTTCTTAACGAAGGGCTTCGAAGATACCCGTAGCCAGATAGACGCTGCGGTTAAGAAGGAGCTTTCGCTATGACACCTCCGATGTATATGCGCCTGAAGGATCTGTTTGAGAGCGAGGGTCTGACTGCTGGATTTAAGGTTCAATGGCGGCAGTGGCGTGACACCGGGAAAGATGCTGACCAGTTCATCGTATTCCGGCCTTCCGGCGGCACCGATATTACTTATGACCTCGGCGGAGACTGGTATGTGATGGTCGACGTAATCTCTTCGAAAGTCGATCCGGATGCCGCTGACTCTGCGGTTAACGCCATCGTTGAATATATTAGCGCGCAAACTGGAGCTGATGAGTGCGTCGGCGCGCTTCGGCTTGTCGGCAATGTTCCGGCGGCTATACCAACCGAAGAGGGCCGGTTAGTAACCCGGCTGCTTGTTTCATGTACATACGGCGAGTGATCGCCAGATTCACCCATCAGGCTGCCTTCTGGCGGCCTTTTTTATTTGAGAGGTACACATGCAGGGCTGCCAGAATGATACCGGTAAGCTAATCGGTAAGGTTGCGGTGCTACGTATGGCCTATGGCTGTGCTGACACCGTTCCGGCGCTTTCCGAATGGAAGCGTCTCGGGGCTATGACCACAAAAGGCTTTGACTACTCCATGAACACCGTCAACTCAGAAGCTGACGATACGAAAGGACTGGTTGAGAACCTGGTGAATAACATGGACTTCACCATCTCCGGTGAAGGTGAATTCCGTAAACAGGACAAAACAACTGAGATCGGCGCTATCGCTATTTCGAAATACATTTTCGACGAAGTGCAGGCTGGCCGGCAGCCGACGATTTGGGTGCGCTTTGACTTCACCGGTGAAGATGCTGGCACTTATATCATGGGGTACTTCAACACCACTTCATGGTCTGGTGACTTCGGCACTTCAGATATTTCCACCTTCTCCGGGGAGTGGAAAGTCTACGATGCCGACACTGTCGTCTTTGAGGTTGCTGGCCCGGCGTTGGCTTTCACAACCAACCTGACTGCAACGAAAACGGTCACCGCGGGATCTGCGCTTAACATGTCAGTAGCGGTTGACGGTGGCACTGCTCCGTACACTTACGTATGGAAAAAAGACGGTTCTGCTGTAAGTGGCCAGACTACAGCGACCTTCAACAAAGCCAGTGCAGCCGCCGGCGACGCCGGGGTTTATACCTGTGAGGTGACTGATTCGGCAACGACGCCGGCGAAGATCACCTCCACCGCCTGCACAGTGACAATCAACTAAGCGCAAGCCAGTTCGTGAATAGTACAAAGGGCGCATAAACGCCCTTGATACTGTTTATGGAGCGAATATGACCCCCATTAAAGAATTAGGTGAATGTGTCATCGGCACTGATACCAATGAATACTTCTTCCGTCCATCCTTCCGAAATATGGCGCGCATAGGCGAGCCGGACGAAATCGTCCAGACGTTCTATGACCTGTGTAACGATGAGGCGACACCGTTAATTCAACTGGCGGCTCAGGTATATATCCGCGATGAGTACAGCCGCCTGCCAGATTGCGTTCTGCGATTCATCCAGAGCGGACTTTTGAACCGTAAAGCAGTTATGGCTGCCCATGCCGTTCTTACTGCTTGTTGCGATGACGATATCGGGGAACTGGTCGGATGGATGAAGCCGGGAAAATCACGCAAGCGGGGATTCATGTGGCGTCCTGGAACTATGCCGGCGACGGAAATGATCATCGTTGCTCAAAATCTGATGATGCATGGAATCATTGGCAAGGCGAAAGTACGCAAGTTGCAGCGCTACGAGTCGAATGAAACCACATCAGAATTTCGCGCTACCGATTACATCATGGCCGCGCGCAATCATTTCGGCATAAGTCGAGAAGAGGCTGAAAACCTCACAATGACTGAGTTCGCCTTAATGCTTAATGCGAAGTACCCGAACCAGAAAGGATTTACACGGGAAGAGTACGATGCAGTTATGGATGATGACGATCGGCGCTGGCAGGCGTTAATGCAGCAGGAACAAACCAGCAAAACCAGATGAATCAGCCTCGGCAAAGTCCGGGGCTTTTTTATATCCGCGTTTCACCGCGCTTCACACGCGCAATGTATAATCCAAGAACCTTACAGAAAGCGATCCTGAGAACTGCCGCTAGTGCCGGCGGGCCTCTTGGGGCGGCTTTTCTGTGTGACAGGTTCGCTTTCTTAAGGTAAATCGCATGAAATATCCAACCGTATCAGTTAACGGCGTTTCCGTTCGTGTAGACGATGAAGGGCGCTACAGCCTTAATGATCTCCATGCAGCAGCAGTAGCTAATGGAGAAGCGACAGAATCCCAACGTCCCAGCGTGTTCTTACGCAGTGCCCAGATCAAACGCTTCGTGAAAGCTCTAGAATCCAAAGCACTAAAAAGTGCTTCGGAACAAAATCAGCCACTTAGGGTTGTAAAGGGTGGTGATCAAAGTGGCGCATGGGGAGTGGAACTTTTAGCAATTCGTTATGCAGCCTGGATTAAGCCGGAGTTCGAAATTGAGGTGTACGAGGTATTTCGAACCGTCGTTCGTTTGGGGATCGGCGCTATGTCCCGCCTGAATAAAATCGACCACATCATCAACACTGAAACCAAAGCAATCAGCCTGTGCGCGAGCCAGATGGCAAAGTGGGGTGTAGGTGGGCGTAAGCAATTGCTCCATGCAGCGCGCGATCGTGCTGCTGATGAGGTCCAGTTATATTTACCCGGTATCGCATAGTTATCGATAAGCCCACGCCAGAGCGTTTTGTCGTTCGCTTCTATCCCTGCTAGGATTTGTCCAAACTAATCAATGGGGATAGGGATATGAAAAAGGTTTTGATGGCGGCAGTATTGGCCGCTTCGTCGTTTGTCATTGCAGGCTGCGCACCTAAGCCACCTTCTCAAGTGGAAATATCCACTGCAAATTACGGCACTTTGCCGAATGACTATCAGCAACAAATTAAAAACCACATGGCATCTATTCTGAAAGACCCGGAGTCTGCTCGATATACGTTTGAACCTCCCTTCAAAGGTTATTCGCAGGATGGCTCCCTTTCTTCGACGAGTGGAGGCGTGACGTATGGCCAGGTTGTCGGTGTGCAGGTTAATGCAAAAAACAGTTATGGCGGATACACAGGAAATCAACTTTATGTGTTTATGTTCTCTAATGGGGTGATGTATGACACCACAGCAAACTTCCAGTTTGGAAGGGTTAAGCGAGTCCCTTAAACAATGATGAACTGATTTAAGCCCCGCATTGACGGGGTTTTTTATTGCCTGGAGAAAATATGTCGCAAGGTGAAAAAGTAGGTAGCCTTTATATAGAAATCGAAGCTGATACCGCTAAGCTTTTGGTTGGAGAGCGACAGGCTAACAAATCATTAAACGCAATCGGTAACAGCGCCGATAATGCCTCGAAAAAATTTGAACAACTGCAAACAAGCCTTAATAAAGTCGCTGGAGCTGTTGCTGCATCTATTGTCGTTGATTGGGGAAGAGCATTCCTTGTTGCTGCAGATAATATGAGTCAGTTAAATGCGAGAGTTGAGAGATTAACTGGAAGTGCATCATCTGCCTCTCAAACCATGCAAAGTCTTATGCGAGTTAGCTCATCGACAGGCGGGTCTATACAGGACACGACAAAGCTATGGGAATCGCTTAGTACTGCATTACGTGACACAGGGGCATCAAACGGCCAAATTATTCAACTTACAGAAACTTTGCAGAAAATTGGTCGTATAGGGAGCACTTCTTCAGAGGAAATGGCGAATGCTCTTCGACAATTCGGTCAATCGATTTCTTCGGGGACTGTGAGGGCTGAGGAATTTAACTCAATACTTGAACAAATGCCGGAGTTGGCGCGACAGATTGCTGCAGGAATGGGAATTGGCGTGGGAGAGCTTCGCCAATTGATGCTCGAAGGAAAATTATCGGCGCAGGATGCTCTAAACGCCATTCAGAAACAGACCGTTTTAGTTAATACCGAGTTCGAGAAACTACCAAGGACTTTGTCTCAAGCCAATACATCATTAACTAATTCATTCCTAACAATGGTGGATAATCTAAATAAGGCTACAGGGGCAAGTAACGGAATGGTCTTAGTGATCGATTCTTTGGCTGTAGCAATAGGCAGATTAACTGGTCAGGCTGCGACTGCAAGTCAACAAATCGCAGACCTTAGATCTGAAGCTGAAATGTATGCAAGAAGAGCAAGGACTTGGGGATGGTTGGGGTTTGGCGATTGGCAGAAAGAAAATGAGCAGAAATCAGCAAAGTTAACTGCAGATGCCTGGGAAAAGGCATCCCGCGCCGGTTGGGATGCAGCGCAAAAGGTGGCGAAAAACACCAAGCCTATTGAGATAAAAGCTGTATCGACCACTTCGCAAAGTAAGACCAAGGGTGGGAAGTCCGCAGCACGGAAAGAGGCTGAGCAGTACGCTAGAGCACAAGAATTAATTACGGAAAGGTTGTCGGATTTAAAAAGCAAAGCAGAACTGTCCGCCAGTAGCATCACTGAACTATCAAGAGCTCAAGCAATCCTAAATGCCCAGCAATCTTTGGGCAAAGCGGCATCGCAAGAACAAATTGCTTTGGCTGGAGAGTATGCAGCAAAAGCTTGGGACAACGCAAAAGCGTTGCGCGAACAGGCCAAAGCTGAAAAAGAACGAGCTGATACGGCAAGCAAGTTTAGTTCAATTCAGAATAAATCAAGTAGGGTTATAGGGCTAGATACTCAGTACCAGCAGGATATTGCTGATATCAAAATGTACGCTCAAATGTACCCTCAGAAAATAGCTGAGGCTGAGGCGGCTAGATCCTCTATTGAAAAGCAATATCGAGACCAGCGCATAGCAGCTATGTGGCAAGAGTGGGCGCAGCAAACCACTGCGACACAAGCGGCAGCGGCGGCGTTTGATGGTTTTGCTAATAGTGCTAGTAATGCATTAACAGGCATAGTGACAGGAAGCATGGCTGCCTCTGATGCATTGCGTTCAATTGGGAATACCATTTTGAACGAGGTAATTAATACCTTTGTGCAAATGGGAGTTCAGTGGGCTAAGTCTGCTATTTTGGGGGCAACAACCCAGCAAGCAGCTATAGCCGCCACCACTGCTACGCAAGTCAGTTCTCTGGCAACGACAACCGCAGCCAGCACATCGTCGGCGGCGGCCACAACAGCAGCATGGACGCCGGCGGCGCTTGTGGCGTCGATCGGTTCGTTCGGCGGCGCGGTTGCTATTGGTCTCGGCGCTCTGGTGGCTGCGCTGGCTGTAGGCTCATCGTTGGCCGGCAAGCGCAAGAATGGTGGTCCGGTTTCGGCGGGTTCAATGTACCAGGTAGGTGAGGGCGGCATGCCTGAAATCTACCGTGCCAGTAATGGCAGTCAGTACATGATCCCGGGTGATAACGGTTCTGTCATCAGCAATAAGGATTTGCAGGGCAGTGGCGGCGGCGCGCTGCAAGTCGTGAACAACGTTTACAACTATGCTAATGGCGTCAATGTCGATACCCGCAGCAGCCAGAACGGCGGGCAACTGGTTATCGAAACCTTTATCACCGATATGCAGAACGGTGGCCCGATGTCCTCTCAGATGCAGGACACGTTCGGCCTTCGCCGGCAGGCCAATGGCGATTACTAAAACCAACCCGCTCCGGCGGGTTGGTTTTCACTGAGGAAGAGACTTCATCACATGCTCTGTTTCACGAGCCTCGAATCTCGATGTCCAACCACAGGAGCCACAATGGTACGGAAAATCATCAAACCCACTCCCGACTTGTTTATGACAGTTGGGGCAATAAACCGCGTTGACGTAGCCACCAGAGGGATTTTTTCTAAAGGCCGCACCCATGTGCTCGACAAACTGATCCTTTGCCCTGTAAGCCGCTATTTCCTTTTCAAGTTCTACGTTTTTGGCTTTCGTCTCGGCAAGTTCTTGTACGGTGGCAGCATGGGCTTTCTGAAGTACGTCAATCTGCTCGCCGATGAAAGCGATACGCTCGCGCAAGACCTCGTTGCTTTGAACAGCAGAGAGGGCGCCAATTCCGTTCTTAAGAGAAGCAATAAGTAAACCGATGTCCATAATTATCCGCCGATTTGTGTAGGGTTAATCAGCCTAACCTGGTAACTAACCGGCGAACATCCTGATAAAAGATCAGTGCCGCATTCGCGGCCTTATATGCCCGGAGGAAACGTGGCAACAGTTTCATACCCGGAATTTCTACCCCTTCCGCAGCGTCCCAGCCAGAACATGACGCAGGATACCGGCTGGCAGACAACGCAGCCGGCGGTCGGTCCAGCAATATTCACTCCGTTTACAACGGACCTTAAAACGACATGGACGCTTCAGTGGATATTCACTCTTAAACAGGCGGAAGTGTTTAAGTCTTGGCTACGATCGCCGACGTACTGTGACCGCGGACGTAACTGGTTCCAGATGCGTATCGACCTTGGCGACACTTACGGCCCGCAGCTGCAGACTCTTCACTTCATCAACATGCCGGTGCAAACCAGCAAAAATGGCGGAGTGGTGACCTGGACGGCGACGGTTCTGTCAAACGGCATGAGTGACTATACCGAGCAATACGACGACTGGATCGTTGGGATGGCTCCTGGTACCGAATATCTCTATGACCTGCTTGTTACGGAGGTTATGCCGGAATATCCGGGAGGTAATTCATGACAACATTGCGCGAATGGAAGGAGCGGCGGCCGGCGAGTGATATCAAACAGACCATCGAGTTCTATCACCCGGCGTTTGGATATTACCGTGTGGTGAACAAGCTTTTTCAGGAGGCGACGTTTGGCGGCAACCTGTATCAACCGGCAGCGTTTGATATCACAGAACCGACCCAGAACGGGTCAGCAATCATCACGATGGGGATCACCTTCCTGCAGGGGGCTGAAGAGGTCAGAAACACGCTAAAAGCGTGGACAGGTGCCGCCAGGATGACTGCTATCACCTGCAAGTATCAACAATGGAATGCGATCGGTGATGCGGAGCCCCTAAAGACCTGGTCACTGTTTGTGAAGGATGTTGGCGCCGACGGCACAAACGTCACCGTTAATTCCGGCAAGACCAATCCGCTGACGCTGGCCAATCCCATCATTTACACCACGAAAGACTATCCCGGACTGATTACCGTATGACGCAGAACGAATTTATCCGGCTTGTGAATGGCAAGCCGTGGGTTAACCGTGCCTGTTGTTTTGAACAGATGGATTGCTGGGGGCTGGTGGTGCTGTATTACAGGCATGTGCTAGGTCTGGAGCTGCATCATATTCCCGGCTACGAATCGGGCGCCGACTTCATCACCTGCTACTCAGAGGAATCCGCCCACTGGCGAGTGGTTCCCGTAGCTTCGCCTGGCTGCCTCGCCGTGTTTTATTACGCTGATCGTCCTGTTCATGTGGGCGTAATGCTGGACCCGGTTAAATGCATGCACTCCCGCGGTGAGTTCGGGTTTGTGCGCGCTGACAGCATGGTCATCCTGGCGAAGAAATTCAACAAAGTGGAGTATCTGGTTCATGGTTCGATATGAGCTCCAGCGCCTGCCTGGCGCGCCGAAACAATATGGAACGACGCCGCCGGGAACTGAGTTGATAGCATTACTGGATTCTCTCAGACTGCACAATAACGTGAAAGTGCGTCTGAATGGCCGCGAGCTTAAAGATGATTTTGACTTGTCGTTTAAGTTGCGCGCCGGCGACGTGGTAGCGGTTTTTGACCAGCCAGAAAGCGGAGGCCTGTTAAAGACGCTGCTCAACCCTGTAGAGCACCTTAACCCGATCCGCTTTACCAAAAAGGTGCTGGCGGGGATCACCGGGCAGCAAAATGCCTCTGCTCCGTCAATTTCGACTGGCGAATCACCAAATAACGATGCCACCGGACAAACTAACCGCGCCAGACTGTACAAAGGGCGACCGAACATTTACGGGCAGTGCAGGGTGTTTCCGGATCTGACGCAGCAGGCGTTGTTCGAGTTCATCGACAACAACAAATACATTACCGAATGGTTTGAAGTGGGGTTAGGAAAATACACCATTTCCTCTGTCCGGTATTCAGAATCGAATCTGGGGAGTCTGGCAGGCGCCAGTTACCAGATTTTTGATCCTGGCGCGACGATAGGCACTATTGACGTTGGATATCAGTTCGATGATATCGATAACGAAGAAGTGCCTGGGCTGAATGAGAGTGAGGATTTTCCGGCGCAGACGGCGACCACATCCACGCCGACCGCAATGAGCATTGAGAGCAATCAGCTTAAAGCGACGGTGCTGTCCAATGACGACAATTTCTCATACTTTGCCGCGCTTGCTGTGCCGCATCCGGTTACCTTTGTGATTAATGCAACCTGGAACTCGGGCGGAAGTCCCGTCACCAGGAATGTCACCGGCAGCGGGAATATTGTCTATTCAGAGAGCTATATTGGCGAGGACACGCAGTCATACACCACGTTTTATCTGGGTGACATGACAGGAGAAATCACCACTTTACCCGCTAATGCGACCATAAATCTGACTCTGTTTACCCTGAACGATCAGACGCCGCTGGTCATTGGCCCATCGGTTTCTCCCCTTGAGTCTTCTCAAATCTGGGTTCATGCGATGGTTCAGTTAGGCGCCACCGCGGGTACGACGCGTTATCGTATCCGGTTCTGGAAGGTTGACGAGAACAACAATCAAATCCCCGGAACAGCAGAGCAATATGATTACTTCTTCGATAACGATTATCAGGTCTCGACACGTAACTTCCGAACCACTCATAAATTCACCCCGGCCGCCGGGATGGGCCGCTATGCGGTCACAATTGAGAGGCTGGATAACAGCAACGACAGCAACGTCGTCACGCTGATGGCTATTCACGCGGTAAATACCCGCGTCAATGTTGTTTATCCTGACGATACGATCGCCAGAGTGACCATCAAGGGGAGCAACAACAGTAACAGTAACCGCGAGCAGAAATACAATATGCTCGCTCAGCGTCATACCATCAGCTATGACAGGACGACCGGCCAGATTGACTACACGCTGCGCCCAAGCCGTTCATTTGCCGACGCTGCACTGCATGAGTGGATAGTTATCGGTAAGCAGGATGTGGCCAGCATCGATGTCGCGACGCTTTACGCGATTGCTGACTCAATAACGGTTCCGGAACTCGGCTATTTCGATTACACCTTTTCAGATGAGAAGTTGTCGCTCGGTGAGCGGATCCGGACTATCTGCAATGCGGCGAGGGTGGATGGAAATAACATCGGTGATGTGCTGACGTTCTGGCGTGATGAAAAGGTCAGCTATCCGGATGCGGTATTTGCGCGCTCAAACATGTTCTTTGATGAATATAAGGTTTCATGGCAGATGTCGCTGCCGGGAGGATATGACGGCGTCACGGTCGATTATGTTGACCCGCTCACCAATAAGAAATCTTATATCTACCTGCAAATCGACGCTGGTGGCATCAGGGAAGTTGAAGATGCAACCGTCAATGCCAGCCAGATTAGCCTGGATGGTTGCCGTAATCGTACTCAGGCTTTGGATCGGGCGTGGCTTGAGGCTCAGCGCCTTCTGTATTCGCGACTGAGCATGACGGTCAAGGTGCTGGAAACTGAGCAGGTGGTTCGCGGCGCCGTCGTCCAGTGTCCGGACATGTACGACAACAAGCAGCAGAACGGCTATCTTACTGGCCGCAATGGTGACATCTTCACGACCTCAGAGCGTATTGATTTTTCACTGGGCGACATGTGGGTGGTGATGACGGATAGCATGGGTAACTTCCGCGGCCGGTGGCGCGCTTATCCTGTAACGGGAAATGCAAAAGCTTTTCAGACCGCTGCAGATGCTTTCGACCTGAATATCTACAATGGCAGCGATTGCCAGGTAGCCAGCCGCTACTTCATTGCAACAGACACTGAATTGAACTCGTCCATCTGGCGCGTTGAAACTGCAAAACCCAATGGCGATTACACCCAGACACTGACCCTGTCCGAATATTCAGACGCAATTTATCCGTAACACACTGCAGTAACTCTTCAACCTTCGCGCACTACATCAGATTAATTTCTGAGGCTTTCGTGCGCCATTTATAGGGCGACAAGCACAATGGCAACACCGTTACCGACTCCAACTCAGAACCCGGTGCCAAGTACGGACATCAGGGATGCTGTATTTGCCGGCGCAAAAATGGATGAGATTATCTCGTCTGATAACAAAACGTATATCGACAGGCTCGGAGTGGAGCGCTATACGTGGGCTGGCGCTCTCGCAAATATTGAGCCTCTCGGTCATCCATGGACAGAAGCAGAGGCCAGCGCCGCTATTGCATCCGGTGAAATACCAAACATGGCTTATTATTTTGTCTGGTCTGACGATAAAAATAATGTTGCGGATGTCTGGCAGAATATCAATGGCGTGCCTACCAGAACGGGCAAAAGCTACCCATCGAGTGATTTTGTTTACGGTTTGCAAAAACAGGTCGACTTCATTTTCGACAGCAATGCAAAAAACGTGACAGGGTTTCCGGGGATAGCTGAGATGGCAACAGATAAGAATGGCAATGTAACCTATCAGCGCCTTGAAGACGGAACATCACAGTTCCCGGCTGTGATGGTAGGCAGCAGTATTGAGCAGGTTCAGAAGGCTGATGGCTCAGTGTTTCAGTCAAGAACATCAGGCGCTTCAGTGCTGTCATTGTCCGAGGATGGCAGCGTGGGAATGCTACGGTTCAATACTTTCTTCTCTGCTGACTACCCTGACTATGCCGAAGTTCACGCTGATATTAATGGCGAAATCTTCAAAATCGTTAAGCGCAATGGTGAGGTTATAGATCTGCGTGATAGCGGAGCAGACCAGAGCGAGCCGGTTGTATCTGCCGATGGCGGAATGGCAATTGAAGTAAGCGGAAACCTCAAATTTATTTCACCTGAAGGGGCGAATACTGACATCACAACTGACGGGGGGAATACCGGCCCGGTTACGTTCCGTGCAGTTGATAACAGTTATTTTGTGAAATTCGCTTCGCAGGAGGGCGGCAGCGGTGATTATCATCTTCACCGCATCAAAACTGATGGGCGTTCACGCATCAGGCAGGGGCGCGCTGAGCTGGTTCACATTATGCTTGTTGGACAGTCGCTCTCTGTTGGCGCGGCATCTGTAGTTCAGGCTCCCGTAACGACAACGGCCAGATACCCATACGGGGCGGTGATTTTCAATGGCGGTTCAAAATATGACAGCGCACACGCTGAGAAATCAGTCGCGCTGTCCGATTTGCAGTACCTGGTTCCAGCTGTGGAAAACATCGGTAAGGCTGGCTCTCAGGAATCAGACTGCAGTGGCCTTGGCGAGCGCCTTTTTGAAAAGGGCGGTGTGACCTGTCTTGTTTCAGCTACCGGGGCGTCCGGCACATCACTGGCGAATATTTCGAAAGGGACTGCCTCTTTCATTGCGACTCAACTGGTGATGCAGCGAGGGTATGAAATTGCCAGAAGTCTCGGAATGGCTTATCAGCCATATATGCTGTTCATCCACGGCAATGCGGACGCGGTAAACAACACCAGTGCGGATACCTATAAAAGCCTGATGATCAGTCTTCGTCAGGACTACGAAAGCTATCTCCACTCCCTCACCGACGACGGCGATCAGTCACTGAAAATGTTTGTTCAGCAGTTCAGTAACGCTACCGTTCAGGCTGGGGCTGCGGGCGCTGACGTTAATCTCGTTATTGGCAACGCACAGTATGAAATTTGCCGGGATAACGAAGAATTTATCCTGACGGGAACACAGTATGCGCGGCCGTATGTTGATAAAGACCATCTGTCCAGCAATGGCTACAGGACTGATGGGGAGATTGCTGGCGTCTCAATTGCTCAGTATTTGAATGCAGGGAGCGTGCTGGCGCTTCGCCCTGATGATGCCAATATCACCCAGACATCAACAGAGGTGGTCATTCCACTGCTTGGCGGTGTCGGAAATGCGGTGATTGATACCGCCAGGGTATCCGATCCGGGTAACTATGGTTTCCGGCTTGTCGGCGCCACCATTACAGGGGTGACCATTGACGCGGGCAGAACCATTCGAATAGCAAAAACGGGTACCGCAACCGCGGTGAATTACGCCTACGTGGGCAACCGGGCAAATATGCCGGGTGCAACGACTGGCAGCAGGGGATGCATCAGGGACTCTGCCACAGATATTTCACCCGTATCAAACCTTCCGCTTTACAACGACCTGGTCGCTTTTAACAAAACTCTCTGAGGTAACAATGACAACTACCCGTGTTTATATCGATGGTACCGTGACGGCCAGCCGTTCTCTTGGTCAGATTGCTTTCCCCATCACTAGTTTGCCTGACCTGGTGCCGGGCATGATCCTCCAGTGGGACGTTGACGGGACAACCGGCTCGCTGGCACGCAATCGCGTTGGTGCGGATATGACGGTTGTTGGTTCGCCAGCAATCGCCAGCTACGCCGCATCACTTAATGAGACGGCATACATTGATACGGGGATCAGTATTGCCCCCTATGCCAACAGTGATATGACCTTTATCGGGATAACGAACAATCCCGGAGGCAAGTTTAACGTGGTTGGGGTGATGCAGGTTGCTGCGCCGAAACGGTCACGGTGCCATGAGTTTGAAACTACGCATAAACCAGGCGGTTTATGGCTGAACTCCGCCGGTGCATCATGGTTTTCAGTGCTGGACTCAGCGCCGGCAGAAGCTGCTGCGCCAGATGGTATTTTCTCTGTCTCCAGAACGGTGACAAATGACGGTACTGGTCGGGTCGGGATCCACGCTGACTTGCCGATAACGGGTCAGCATGCGCTGGTGACGAATGGTACAGCACCTTCACCGTCAATCACCGGAAATATTTATATTGGCGCCAGTCTTGACCATGGCACTACAGTAACGGGTCAGGTAATGGCTGTACTGGCTTTTAGTCGGGCCATCACCGATACGGAAATGGCGACCATCTACCGGGCATACAAAAGCTATTATGCCGGGCTGGGTAAAAGTATCTGATGATGTACAAGCCTGCAGCGATCAAAGCTGCAGGTTATTCCCCGCGTTTCCGCCACAAATCCCATTCCATATGAGCCCAGAGTAGAAGTAACACAATATCTGGTATGAACATGGGATGAGGCCATCTGGTTCCCAGGAATGTCAGCGAGTAGATCGCAACAACTGCGGCAAAGCGTACAAGAAAGGTAATAAACATATTATTCTGCTGTGTAATTATTTAGCTAAACATGATTTAGCCAAGCCATATCCATGGTTTATATGTAAATGCCATACATTTAGTGAGGCTATACCTTACTTAAGGCTATCGGCTAAATCAATGAATGTAATGGCTTTATTTATTCTACCTTTCGCTGTTTTCTCTGCTCCTTCCTATAAGTCCTTATAATACTTAATGATAATTAATAATTATTGAAGTGCTTAAACAGAGCGCTTGATCTTGTGCCACTTCGAAACTACTGTATATAAAAACAGTATTTATGGGTGCAGATCATGCTTCAACAATCACCGTTTTACGAGACAACTGGCATCAGCCAGCATGCAACATTTGTTGAAACACAACGTGGAGTCGCTGTAGTTGAGCGCTCATCATCACCATTAGCATCAGCGGTTTTACTTATCTCATATTGTGGGGTGCAGCAGTTTGCGCGCTTTCTTGGTGGAGCGCTCATTACTGAGGATGGGGAAGCTATAGAAGGGGAATCGCTCGCGGATGTAGAGCTGATAGGTGTGGTTACCCACATTATCAGCAAAGCTGGCTTTGATGACTGCCCGGTGATGTGATGTTTGCTCTGGTTGATGTGAACAGCTTCTATGCGAGCTGCGAAACCATTTTCAGGCCGGATCTGCGAGGGAAGCCGGTTGTCGTATTGTCCAATAACGATGGTTGCGTGATAGCGCGTTCTGCCGAAGCCAAGAAACTTGGCATCAAGATGGGGGATCCGTACTTCAAATGCAAAGACCAGTTCCGCCGGCATGGCGTGGTTTGCTTCAGTTCGAACTATGAACTCTACGCGGATATGAGCAACCGTGTCATGACGACACTGGAGGAAATGTGTCCCAGAGTTGAAATCTACAGTATCGATGAGGCCTTTTGTGATCTCACTGGTGTGCGTAATTGCCGTGTGCTGGAAGAGTTCGGGCATGAGCTGAAAGATACCGTTTACCGCAATACCAGGCTTCCGGTCGGGGTGGGGATCGCACAAACAAAGACGCTGGCAAAGCTCGCCAATCATGCGGCGAAAACATGGAAAGCTACTGGCGGAGTTGTCGACCTTTCGAATGTGGAACGGCAGCGCAAACTGATGGCTTTACTTCCGGTAGATGAGGTATGGGGTGTTGGCCGCCGTATAAGCAAAAAGCTTGAATCTATGGGGATAAAAACCGTCCTGCAGCTAGCTGATACGGATATCCGCTTTATCCGTAAGCACTTCAACGTTGTGCTTGAGAGAACCGTCCGGGAGCTTCGCGGCGAGCCGTGTCTTGAGCTGGAAGAGTTTGCGCCAGTGAAACAGGAAATTGTCTGCAGCCGATCATTCGGGGAGCGTATTACCACCTATGAACAAATGCGACAGGCTATCTGTTCATATGCGGCCAGAGGCGCAGAGAAACTTCGTGGTGAGCATCAGTATTGTCGTTATATCTCCACCTTTGTGAAGACATCTCCCTTTGCGCTGAATGAAAAATACTACGGTAACAGCGGATCCATTAAGTTGCTGACGCCAACGCAGGATAGCCGGGATATCATCAATGCGGCGGTAAAGTGCCTGGATGCGATATGGGTCGACGGGCATCGGTATCAGAAAGCGGGGATCATGCTCGGTGATTTCTATAGCCAGGGTGTCTCGCAACTGAACCTGTTCGATGATAATGCGCCAAGGCAGAACAGCGAGAAGCTGATGGAAGTTCTCGACCACCTCAACGCAAAGGATGGGAGGGGAACTCTCTATTTTGCTGGGCAGGGGATCCAGGCCACCTGGCAGATGAAGAGAGAAATGCTTTCCCCTAGATATACCACAAGATACAGTGATTTACTCGAAGTAAGGTAATTCATCCATTAATATGAAATGTATCATTGCTGTTTCTGTAGCAAGTTAAGTCCTTCATGAGCTAACAACTTAGTTAGTAGGAAGATATCTAAAAGTAAATGGTTCGGATTACATAGATACTTAATAAGGCTTTACGAAATGGAAATATGGTCAGGTAACATCAAAAAAACAACATGTTACCTGACGCCAGCTTAATGCGACAGATCCATACTTTGCACATGCGCAAAGTAAACCTTCGGTCATATGCCATCATGCAGAACAGCAAGTCAAAGACCTAATAATTCAGTAGCACGTACCCTGAACATAATCACATTCCTTTTTGGTAGTACAATATCCGTACCCACCGGCACGGCAGTTACAATCATTAGGTGGTGTGCATTGCATGACTTCAGGTGACTGCATAAGTAATTTTTTCTGCGCAGGAGTCAGAGCATGAAGCAGGATAGCGTTTTGCGCTTTAAGCTGAGTAATCGACATTTGGTCTTTAGGTTGTTCAGAAAAAGAATTGAAACTAAAAAATAATAATGATGAAAGCAAGTATATAAAATATTTATGTTTCATAATAATGCCCTCTATAAGAATAGAAATGAATTCAAGATGTTACTTCTTAGGTAAAACAGTAAAAAAGACACGATACGGTTTAAAGGAGTTTTCGATAGATGCGTTTACACACCAATATGCACCATCCTTTCGGGTGCTGCTTCCTGTAAAGACTTTCTCATAGCCATGAGAAAAATAAAGGCCGCCACAATATTCTCCAGATTTACAAACCCACATCTCCTTGTACTTATTCTCGTTGATATTTGGAGGGAAAATATCTGCTGTGCATAGAACGTGGTCAACTACAGGAACTGAAACTTTAGATACACAGAGCTCGACCGTCTTAGTTGAAGCGGGAACAGTTAGAAACTGTGATTGTCCTGCTATTGGCCTTTGCATGAAGGGGTACGTGTTTTCAACTGGACCAGGACAATCTAGGGCAGGTACTGGTGTTGGAACGTGCGGTTCACTTGGTGGCGTAGAAGGTGGTTTTGGGAGGGAGCTACAGTCCTGCACGTTCATAACAACATAGAAATATGAACCAGGCTTAATCGTCGAATATTCAAATGGCATCTCGGAGCCATTTGTTAAATTTTTAAAATGTGTTCCTTGATTATCATATTGATTATCCCTGTATATATTTACATCTCCGCTTTTGCAACTGCCACAATTATTTGAGATTATTGCTACAGTTTTTCCACCTATGCTTGATTGAGTTCTGACCCCGATACATGAACGATCATCGGCAAGCGAATAAAATGAAAATGTTGAAATAGTTAATAATAAATAATACCTATAGTTCAACCTGATCATAGATTAGTGCCTGCATGATGAAGTATTATACAATTATAGCGTTTGGTAAGCATTTGTGTAACTGCCAATTCAAAATGACTCTCTATTGTTAGAGAGTCTCTGGCTATCCAACCACAGCTTTTAGAATGGTTGCGGACGTTATCAATTTAATGGCGCTCAATAGCTTCGAGTAATTCTGAGCCTTGGTTTTTCACATTACCAACGGCACGTGAAACAGGGTGCCATGTAAAATGGCCTGCTGACACGGTACCGTCCGCAGCTATTTCTTCGGCCTCTTTCCCTCCAATATCCTGTCTCATCCATGCCCTGGCTGCTTCTGGTGTAAGTACCAGCGGCCGGCGGTCATGAATATCTACCAGCCCTTTATCTGCTGCCGCGGTGACAATCAGAAAGCCTTCTGCTTCATCTCCGCGTTCAAATGGTGTGCTTCCGATTGCTGCCATGAATATCGGCTGGCCATCGGTGCGATGGATGAAGTAGGGCTGCTTCTTGTCACCTTCTTTCTTCCATTCGAACCAGCCATCCGCAAAGCAGATCGCCCGGCCATGTTGCCAGAGAGGTTTAAACATTCTGCTGGTGGCCGCCGTTTCGACGCGTGCGTTAATCAGAGGCGGTTTATCCCACCATCCTGGCGCATAACCCCAGAAGACAGGATCGATATGCAATTGTTCGTCGCGTTCGCTCAGAAGCAAAACTTTGGTACCGGGCGCGACGTTGTATCGACCAATCGGTTCCGGGTCATATGCGATGTCACGATCGGCTTCATCGGCAAGACAGGAAAGATAATCATCACGGGTCATTGACTGGGAAAAGCGTCCGCACATATCAACCTCCAGTGGTCAGACTGAAAGTATAGGCGTCAAAAACGAGTTCTGGACAAAGCTGTAAGCTTGAAAAAGAAGGGAATCACGAAAGAGTGGTGCGCACCGAAAATCCATGATTACCGCGAAAGAGGATGACATGGGATGGGGGAGAGGTAAACGGCGTTGCTTTTAATCTGGAAAGCTGCTCGCAGAATTTTTAATGGGGCATGTATGGGGCAAAAAATTAGCGCAAAACAACTCAAAACCTCGTAAGGTATCGATTCGTCTTGCGCTAATGCATTGCTTAAACACTACATCCGCATTACTTCAACGCACCTTGCTTTTAAGCTGATGCCTGTCTTAAACAAACCAGACTGGGCGCAGTAAGCTCGTTGAAATATTAGAACCGGGCATTCCCTGCCTGCGCGGCCCGGTTCTTTGTACGCATCAATATCCCATCATTCTTAATGCCAGCCAGATAATTCCCGCCCACAATAAAGCGCATGGAAAAATAACAACACTAAGAGAACGCCAGCCGTTTCTACTCATCGGAAACCCCACATTTAAGTCATCATCACCAGGTGCGTTTGGCATTTCATCATCGGCGCGGGGGCGGGGAACTTTAGGAATATTTGTAAAGCAGATGTAGATAAAAATAGACCCGGCGCGGTGGCCGGGCTGAGAGGGAGTTGACGAGCTGCCAGGTCTCCCCGGCGCGATGACTGCTTGCGGCGATCAGATGGGCAGGAAACTCATCATCAAATACGCGACGACAATGCAGATTAGCGTCATATACCAGACTATGCTCATGGTGACTTATCCCATTTCAGACTCAAGAAAGACGAGCCTATCGGGTAACGACTTTAAACATCCGGATGTCGATTTTCAACCGCAAGCACGTGAGGGGCTTAGCTTTTCCTGGCGTGGAACAGGCCGTCTTCGCCGTGGCTTTCATCTTCAACCCAGAAGTTAATATTGAATTGGGCATCATCGCTGAGCTCGATACGATGCCAGTATTGCGGCGGGCTGGTGGCGAACTGCCCGGCATTAATGACGACTTTCATCTCCGGTTCGCTAGCCTGCTCATCATGAAAACCGTAATAAGTTACTGTGCCTTCCATTACGCACAGCTGACCGAAAACGTTAGCGGCAGTATTGTGATGGGTGAGCAGCGCTGCCGGAACATTTTCTTTAGTGAAGAACGGAGTGGAGCGTTTGACTTTCCAGTTAGCCGGGATACGCAGGTGGGACATAGTAAGCTCCTTAGTGGATGCAAATAAGATGTATTTAATATGCAACTTTAAAGGGGCGTCGTCAACTTACAGGCACAAAAAACGCCCCCGAAGGAGCGTTTACCATCTGGCAGGATAGCTTAACGGCCGAACAGATCGCGCTTTTTGGCTTTAAATGGCTGAGCGATCAGTACCAGCAGGCCGATGACCAGATAAGCGGCAAAGATGCCTACCAGCCACTGCGGCATTTCCAGAGTCAGGAATTCCCACTGGCGCACGGAACAGTCGCCGGTGGCAACGAATACCTGCGGTAGCCATTTATCCAGCGGCAGCCACGTCGGGAAACGAGCGGCGAAATCGCAGGTCTGGAACGGAGAAGGGTGTAGCTGAATCATGGTGTGCTCCCAGGCTAACTGCAGACCGCGCAGTGCGCTGTATAGCCAGATGAGCAACGCGACATAGCGCAGCGGGGTTTTCGGCGCGATAGCGCCCACCAGACCGGCGCCCATAATGCCAAACAGAGCGCAGCGTTCGTAAATACACAACACGCAGGGCTGCAGCAGCATCACGTGCTGGAACCACAGCGCCACTAATTCAAGTATAAAAGCGGTTAACGCCATCAAGAGCCAGGCGCCGCGTCCCCTTGAGCACTGGTTTAAGTATTGCAACATAATCATTTCCCTGGAACATGCTAAATCATGGCAGTGTAAACGAAAACTACCGCGACGCCATCCGCTAGTCGGAAAATATTACGTAAATGAATATTCGTTACCCGGGGGGAACCCGGGTAACGGGCTGCGCAATTAGGGCAGTACTGGGGTGGTCAACCAGCCGTGGCTGAGCATCCACTGGGTGGCCGGCATCAACAGGGTTTCGACGCACAGCAGGCCGACCAGCGTGAGCACGATGGTATAGGGAAGCGCCATCCACACCATTCTGCCATAAGAGAGGCGGATCAGCGGCGCCAGCGCCGAGGTCAACAGGAACAGGAACGCGGCCTGGCCGTTGGGGGTCGCGACGGAAGGCAGGTTAGTGCCGGTATTAATGGCGACCGCCAGCATTTCAAACTGCTGCAGGCTGATAACGCCGTGTTCCAGCGCCGCTTTTGCTTCGTTGATATACACCGTACCGACAAAGACGTTATCGGAGATGGACGACAGCAGGCCATTAAACAAATAGAACAGCGATAGCTGAGCGTGCGGTGAAGCCTGCAGGACGAACTCAATCACCGGGGCAAACAGATGCTGATCGATAATCACCGCCACAATGGCGAAAAAGACCGTCAGCAGGGCGGTAAACGGCAGCGCTTCGGTAAAGGCTTTACCGATGGCGTGTTCGTCGGTCACGCCGGAAAAGGTGGTCGCCAGCACGATGACGGAGAGGCCAATCAGGCCAACTTCCGCCAGATGCAGGGCGAGGGCGGCAATCAGCCACACGCCGATGATCCCTTGAGCGATAAGGCGCATCCGATCCTGGCGGCTGCGGCTCTGGCGGCTACGGTCGTCGAAATCCTGCAGGACTTTGCGCACCGGGACTGGCAGCGGCTCGCCATAGCCAAACAGGCGGAATTTTTCCAGCAACAGGCAGGTTATCAGGCCGCATACGATTACCGGCAGGGTTACCGGCGACATACGGATGAAGAATTCGCCGAAGTGCCAGCCGGCGGCTTTGGCGATAATCAGGTTCTGCGGTTCGCCGACCATGGTCATCACGCCGCCGAGCGCGGTACCGACGCCGGCGTGCATCATCAGGCTGCGTAAAAAGCTGCGGAACTGTTCGAGCACGTCGCGGTAGTGTTGATCGATATGGCTGTCATCAAGCATGTCGTTATCATCAGGCCGCGCGGAGGCGACGCGATGATAAATACCGTAAAAGCCGACCGCTACGCTAATGACCACCGCAACAACAGTTAGCGCGTCAAGGAAGGCGGAGAGAAAAGCCGCTGCCAGGCAGAAGGCCAGCGACAGCAGCATCTTGCTGCGGATCCCGAGGAGCAGCCGAGTAAAAATAAACAGCAATAGCTGCTTCATGAAGTAGATCCCGGCCACCATGAACATCAGCAGCAGCAGGACTTCGAGATTATTGGCTATTTCTTCGCGAATATGTTCGGGGCTGGTCATACCGATCAGCACCGCTTCTATCGCCAGCAGGCCGCCAGGCAGCAGCGGGTAGCATTTGAGCGCCATCGCCAGGGTGAAGATAAACTCCACCACTAACAGCCAACCGGCGACAAACGGTTGAAGATAAAACGCCAGCGGGTTAACCACCAGGAAGATAATCAGGAGAAGCTTGTACCAGTCTGGCGACTGGCCAAGAAAATTGCGCCACAGGGCGCGGCCATAAGACATTTCCACGACAGAGGTCCTTCCGTCAAACAACATGATTTTATGCGTAACTATTGCAAGATTACCAGTTGAGTAAAAAGGGAAGCAACTTTCTTCGCGGCGCATTACAGGTAATGGAAGGCGTTAAGCAAAAGCTGAAAATGAAACGGCGATCCCCTTTTAATTACTTTCAGATGCTATCTGGCGTATGGCTGCTCTGGTATGATGAGTGCAATTTGCAACGCTGTGTAATGGAAATCTTATTATGGTCATTAAGGCGCAAAGCCCTGCGGGTTTCGCGGAAGAGTACATCATTGAAAGTATCTGGAATAATCGTTTCCCGCCTGGATCCATTCTCCCTGCTGAACGTGAACTTTCTGAACTGATTGGTGTGACCCGAACCACTCTGCGCGAAGTGTTGCAACGTCTGGCCCGTGATGGCTGGTTGACTATCCAGCATGGTAAACCGACGAAAGTGAACAACTTCTGGGAAACCTCCGGACTGAATATCCTTGAAACGCTGGCGCGTCTCGACCACGATAGCGTGCCGCAGCTGATTGATAACTTGCTGTCGGTGCGAACCAATATCTCAACGATTTTTATTCGTACCGCTTTCCGCCAGCACCCGGACAAAGCGCTGGAGGTCCTGGCTACCGCGCGTGAAGTTGAAGATCATGCCGATGCTTTCGCCGAACTGGACTACAACATCTTCCGCGGTCTGGCGTTTGCCTCCGGCAACCCGATCTACGGTCTGATCCTCAACGGCATGAAGGGGCTGTATACCCGCATTGGTCGTCACTATTTTGCTAATCCGGAAGCGCGTAGCCTGGCGCTGGGTTTCTACCACCAGTTGGCGAAAGTGTGCGAAGAGAGTCAGCACGATAAAGTGTACGAAATCGTCCGCGCCTATGGCCACAACAGCGGCGAGATTTGGCATCGGATGCAAAAAACGCTGCCCGGCGATTTAGCCATCAATATGCGCTAAGTACGGACCACCCTATAAAAAATGCCCGGATAATCCGGGCATTTCGCTTTTTGACACTTGATCCGATTTACAACGCGTTCTGCCGCGGCGGGGTGCGATCCAACAGCTCAACGCTGCCGTCGGCATTCTGCTGCTCAAGGATCACGTCAAAGCCCCACAGGCGGTGAACGTGTTTAAGCACTTCGCGACGGCTCTTATCCAGCGGCACGCGGTTGTGCGGCACATAGCGCAGCGTCAGCGAACGGTCGCCGCGCAGGTCAACGTTCCAGACCTGAATATTCGGCTCAAGATTGCTGAGGTTATACTGCGCCGACAGCTTAGAACGAATTTCCCGATAGCCTTCCTCATTATGAATGGCGGAAATCTCCAGGTAATTATTATGGTCGTCATCGAGTACCGTGAATAAGCGGAAGTCTCGCATCACCTTCGGCGACAGGAACTGGCTAATAAAGCTCTCATCTTTAAAATCGCGCATGGCGAAATGCAGCGTCTCCAGCCAATCGGAGCCGGCGATATCCGGGAACCAGTAGCGGTCTTCTTCCGTTGGCGACTGGCAGATACGTTTAATATCCTGGAACATAGCGAAACCCAGCGCGTAGGGGTTGATCCCGCTGTACCACGGGCTGTTGTAGGGCGGCTGGAACACCACGTTGGTGTGGCTGTGCAGAAACTCCAGCATAAAGCGCTCGGTCACTTTACCTTCGTCATACAGATGATTGAGGATGGTGTAGTGCCAGAATGTCGCCCAGCCCTCGTTCATAACCTGAGTCTGCTTCTGCGGATAAAAATACTGGCTGACCTTACGAACGATACGCAGGATCTCGCGCTGCCAGGACTCAAGCAGCGGCGCGTTCTTCTCCATAAAGTACAGCAGATTCTCCTGCGGTTCGGAAGGATAGCGGCGGCTTGCCTCGATGGCTTTTTCCTCTTCCCGTTTTGGCAGAGTACGCCATAGCATGTTCACCTGGCTTTGCAGATACTCTTCGCGGCTTTTCTGCCGCGCCTTCTCCTCCTGCAGCGATATTTTCTGCGGGCGTTTGTAGCGGTCGACGCCGTAGTTCATCAGCGCATGGCAGGAGTCGAGCAATTTTTCAACTTCATCGACGCCGTAACGCTCTTCACATTCGGTAATGTATTTACGCGCAAAGATCAGATAGTCGATGATTGAGCTGGCATCGGTCCAACTGCGGAACAGATAGTTATTTTTAAAGAAGGAGTTGTGCCCATAGCAGGCGTGCGCCATTACCAGCGCCTGCATGGTAATCGTGTTCTCCTCCATTAAATAAGCGATACACGGGTTGGAGTTAATGACTATCTCATAGGCCAGACCTTGCTGGCCGTGTTTATACGCCTGTTCGGTTTCGATAAATTTTTTGCCGAACGACCAGTGCGGATAGTTGATCGGCATCCCGACGCTGGAGTAGGCGTCCATCATCTGTTCGGAGGTGATCACCTCGATTTGATGCGGATAGGTATCGAGACGATACAGCTTCGCCACCCGGTCGACCTCGGCAAGATAGGTTTCCAGCAGTTCAAAAGTCCAGTCGGGTCCATCGCTTAACCGGGTGGTGTCCCTGTTCATGGAATCAATCGTAGCCATTAGCGCGCCCTCGTTGTTGGTGGTTCTCTCTTTGTGGAGAACCTCTTATCAAGCATAGAACACGCCATAACAAACTGCGTCTGCGGGTAATTTCTTTTCTTCGCGATATCACAATCCCAAAGGCCTTAATTTAACATTTACTTAGCATTTTATGCTGAGGAAAAATAAAGCGCAGCACGAGATCGTAAATCTCTGGTGTCAGTGCTGGTGCGGTTTGGTGTGAGATAAGTCACCATAAATAAAGCGTATGTTGAATAATATTTTCATCTGGGTTATCAATTTGTAATTAGATGATTGTTCTTTAACTATTACGGAGTGGCTATGCGAGTCGTCATACTGGGAAGTGGGGTGGTTGGGGTAGCGAGCGCCTGGTATTTAAGCCAGGCGGGACATGAGGTGACGGTTATCGACCGTCAGCCAGGGCCCGCTGAAGAAACCAGCGCCGCCAACGCCGGGCAGATCTCTCCCGGCTACGCGGCGCCGTGGGCGGCGCCGGGCGTGCCGCTGAAGGCGATTAAATGGATGTTCCAGCGCCATGCGCCATTGGCGATTGGCCTTGACGGCACGCAGTTCCAGCTCAAGTGGATGTGGCAGATGCTACGTAACTGCGATACCCGCCACTATATGGAAAACAAAGGGCGTATGGTGCGCCTGGCGGAATATAGCCGTGATTGCCTGAAAGCGCTGCGTGAAACCACCGGTATCCAGTATGAAGGCCGCCAGGGCGGCACCCTGCAGCTCTTCCGCACCGAAAAACAGTATGAGAACGCCACTCGTGATATCGCCGTGCTGGAAGAGGCTGGCGTACCGTATCAACTGCTGGAAGCCAACCGCCTGCTCGAAGTCGAACCGGCGCTGGCGGAAGTCAGCCATAAACTGACCGGCGGCCTGCGCCTGCCAAATGATGAAACCGGCGATTGCCAGCTCTTCACTACCCGTCTGGCGGCGATGGCCGAGGCGGCAGGGGTGACTTTCCGCTTTAATACCTCCGTCGATGCGCTGCTTTACGAAGGCGATCAAATCGCCGGTGTGAAATGCGGCGACGAAATTATTAAGGGCGACGCCTACGTGATGGCGTTTGGTTCTTACTCCACCGCGATGCTTAAAGGGCTGGTGGACATCCCGGTCTATCCTCTGAAAGGCTACTCGTTAACTATTCCGATTGCCGAAGAGAGCGGCGCGCCGGTATCGACTATCCTTGATGAGACTTACAAAATCGCGATTACCCGTTTCGATCAGCGTATTCGCGTTGGCGGGATGGCGGAAATTGTCGGCTTTAATAAAGAGCTGCTGAAGCCGCGCCGCGAGACGCTGGAGATGGTGGTTCGCGATCTGTTCCCGCGCGGCGGCTACGTTGAGCAGGCGACCTTCTGGACCGGCCTGCGACCGATGACGCCGGACGGTACGCCGGTGGTTGGCCGCACGCCGTACAAAAATCTGTGGCTGAACACCGGGCACGGTACGCTGGGCTGGACCATGGCCTGCGGGTCCGGGCAGCTTCTGAGCGATCTGATCTCCGGGCGTACGCCGGCGATCCCTTATGATGATCTGGCCGTGGCACGTTACAGCCCGGGCTTTACGCCGGCTCGCGCTCAGCATCTGCACGGCGTGCATAACTAAGGAGCCTCCATGTCTCGTCCGGTAAAAGCCAGCATTGACCTGTCGGCTTTACGTCAGAATTTACAGATTGTTCGCCGCGCTGCCCCTGGGGCGCGCGTTTGGGCGGTGGTGAAGGCCAATGCCTATGGCCATGGCCTGGCGCGGATGTGGCAGGCGCTGAACGCCGCAGATGGCTACGCATTGCTGAATCTCGAAGAGGCGATCCTACTGCGGGAAAAGGGCTGGAAAGGGCCGATTCTGCTGCTGGAAGGATTCTTTCACGCCGATGAACTGGCGCTGCTGGATAAGTATCGCCTGACCACCAGCGTACACAGCAACTGGCAAATTAAAGCGCTGCAGCAGGCTAAACTGCATGCGCCGCTGGATATCTATCTCAAAGTAAATAGCGGTATGAACCGGCTGGGCTTTATGCCAGAACGAGTGCATATCGTCTGGCAACAGCTGCGATCGCTCGCCAACGTCGGTGAAATGACGCTGATGTCGCATTTCGCTGATGCGGAAAACCCGGATGGCATCGTGGAGCCCTTGCGCCGTATCGAGCAGGCGGCGGAGGGGCTGGACTGCCCGCGTTCGTTGTCGAACTCAGCGGCCACGTTGTGGCATCCGGAAGCGCACTTTGATTGGGTGCGCCCGGGAATTGTGCTGTACGGCGCATCGCCGTCGGGTCAGTGGCGGGATATTGCCAATAGCGGCCTGAAACCGGCGATGACCCTCAGCAGTGAAGTGATTGCCGTACAGACGCTGAAAAGCGGCGAACGGGTGGGCTATGGTGGGCTGTATCAGGCATCCGGCGAGCAGCGCATCGGCATTGTCGCCTGCGGTTATGCCGACGGCTATCCACGCGTCGCCCCGAGCGGCACGCCGGTGCTGGTCGACGGCGTACGCACCACCACCGTCGGGCGTATTTCGATGGATATGTTGGCGGTAGATCTGACACCTTGTCCGCATGCGGGTATTGGCGCGCCGGTTGAGTTGTGGGGGCAGGAGATTAAGATTGACGATGTCGCTGCGGCCAGCGGCACCGTCGGTTATGAATTAATGTGCGCTCTGGCGCCGCGCGTACCGGTGGTGACAGTGTAACTTTGTGTGAGGCGGATCACTCCGCCTCATCTTCCGCAACCCGCACACCCACCTTCAGTACGTGGTCGTCCTCTTTTTCGGCGACCGTCCACACCATACCGGCAAACTCCACCTGATCGCCGACGACCGGCGCGGCGCCCAACAGTTGCTGAATCACATCGCCCAGCGACTGCTGATGTTCGCGAAATTCTTCACCGCCGTCGAGGCCATAAATCTGCGCCACATCGGCGAATTTAGCTTCCGCATCGAGGATAAAGTCGCCAAAGAACCGCTGATCGAGCGAGACCGGAGGCGACTGGCTGAACATTTTACCCAGCGCCGGCAGGTCGCGCTCGCGGCCGATAACGCAAAGAATATCACCATCCATCAGCCGCGTGCTGCCGGTAGGGTGCAGCAGTACGTTGTCGCGGAAGAGTGCGGCGATACGCGTCTCCGGCGGCATGTGGAGGTCGCGCAACGCTGCGCCAACGCACCATTTATCATCACCCAGCTGGTAGACAAACTGTTCCCACGGATTTTCCGGATGGATATCCAGCCCGACGCGTGAGATAGGCCAGCCGACCGGCGGTACCACGACCTTCGCTTTTTTCGCCGCCCAGGAGAGCGAGGTGCCCTGAAGCAGCAGTGAAATCAGCACCACGAAAAAGGCGACGTTAAAGAACAACCGCGCGTTCTCAAGCCCGGCCATCATCGGGAAAACGGCGAGGATAATCGGCACCGCGCCGCGCAAACCGACCCAGCTGATAAACACCCGCTCGCGCAGATTAAAACCGCGGAACGGCAGCAGGCCAGCAAATACCGACAGCGGACGCGCGATGAAGATCATCCACATTGACAGCAGTAGCGCCGGAATCGCGATCGGCCACAGGTCGGACGGTGTGACCAGCAGGCCGAGGACGAGGAACATGGCGATTTGCGCCAGCCACGCCAGGCCGTCAAAGTTTTGCAGAATGCCGTGGCGGTTGCGAATGGGTTTATTACCGAGCAGGAAACCGCAGAGATAGACCGCGAGGATACCGCTCCCGTTCAGTGAGGTGGTGACGGCGAAAATCATGATCCCGCCGCTTAGCGCCAGCAGCGGATAGAGCCCGGTAGGCAGGACGATGCGGTTAATCATCTGCAGCAGCAGATAACCGCCGCCGAGTCCAATAGCGATGCCCAGGCCAAACTGTTGAATGATATGCACCACAAACATCCAGCTCAGTCCGGCTTCATGCTGCTGGATCATTTCAATCAGGGTAATGGTGAGGAACACCGCCATCGGGTCGTTGCTGCCGGATTCAATTTCGAGGGTCGAGCCGACGCGCTCGTTAAGCCCTTTACCGCCGAGCAGCGAGAACACCGCCGCCGCATCGGTGGAGCCGACGATGGCGCCAATTAGTAGCCCTTCGATTAAATCGAGCTTGAACAGCCATGCCGCCATCATCCCGGTGAGGGCGGAGGTTATCAGCACGCCGACCGTCGCCAGCGACAGCGCTGGCCAGAGCGCCACGCGAAACGAACTGGCTTGGGTGCGCATTCCGCCGTCCAGCAGGATCACCGCCAGCGCGAGGTTACTCACCATATAGGCGAAAGGATAGTTATCGAAAGGAATGCCGCCGATACCGTCTACGCCTGCCAGCATACCGATGGCGAGGAAGATAACCAGAATCGGGATGCCGAGGCGTGAGGAGAAAGAACTCAATAAAATACTGCAGGTTACTAAAACAGAACCCAGGATAAACAGACTAATGACCGCAGCGGCGTCCAATGTTCACGTACTCCTTGTCAGCGTGAAGGGGTGAAAATTACACTATTTTAACAATCCGCGCGTTTGCAGGATACTCGCGCAGAGGAATTTTTATTCCGCCAGCACCGGATGGCCGCTTATCGTTAAGGTTGCGGCTGAGGCGTTGTTGACCAGCCGCGCCCGCGCGCCGAGAGGCAGGGTAACGGTGCGCTGTTCATGACCGAACTCGAGGCCGGTCAGCAGCGGGATGGTGAGTTGCTGACGTAGCCAGGTGTAGACGGTGGGAAGATCATAACCGTCGTCGTAGTCGTTGGGTTGCGCGCCGGTAAAACTGCCGAGCACGATAGCCCGCTGGTGAGCAAGGATCCCGCTGTTGAGTAACTGCAGCAGCATTCGTTCAACGCGGAACGGATGCTCGTTGATATCCTCAAGCACCAGAATACCGTCGTCAATCTGCGGGAGCCACGGCGTGCCGATGAGCGACGTGACCATCGCCAGATTGCCGCCCCACAGGGTACCTTCGACGCGGCAGGTTGGGCCGTCGCTTTGCCATTCGAGGGTAAATTCGGGTTCGCGTAGCGCCTGCCAGAAGTGATGTTCAGTAAACGCATTCAGGGTTTCGGCGCCGAAATTGCCCGCTAACATCGGCCCGCTGAAGCTGATCGCGTTGGCTTTAGCCAGCAGTCCCATCTGGATGGCGGTGAAATCGCTGTGGCCGCAGATAAGCAGCGGTTCCCGCTGTTGGCGTTTCGATAACGCCTGCCAGTCGATATGCGGTAGTAACCGGGTGGCGCCATAGCCGCCGCGCACCGCCAGCACGATGTGGTTTTTTCCCTCAAGGGATGCAAGTTGGTTAATATCGGCCAGACGTTCGCTGTCGCTGCCGGCGAAACGCTGCTGTCGACGGGGGATCGCCTGTTGGTTCAGTACCTGATGACCGGCCTCCTGAAGACGGGCCACGCCAAGGGCCGCAGCCTGTTGATTGATACAGTAACCGGAAGGGGCGACCAGATAAAACTGAGACATGGCAATTCCTTGCAAAGAATGAAAGGGTTATCATGCCGCCTGGAACGTTTATTGTCATCTCCGTGCGGCAAACTTCAGCCAATAAGGATAGATGTGTGAAATTGAGATGGTTTGTTTTTTTATTTGTATTGTTGGCCGGTTGTAGCTCGAAGCACGATTACACCAATCCGCCGTGGAACCCGGAAGTCCCGGTGAAGCGGTCGATGCAGTGGATGCCGATCAGTGAAAAAGCCGGTGCCGCGTGGGGGGTTGACCCGCAGCTGATAACCGCGATCATCGCGATTGAGTCCGGCGGTAATCCCTCGGTGGTCAGTAAATCCGGTGCGGTAGGACTGATGCAGTTGAAGCCGTCGACCTCCGGGCGCGATGTCTATCAACGGATGGGCTGGCGTGGCCAGCCTTCGGTCAGCGAGCTGAAAAACCCGGAACGCAATATTTCGATGGGCGCCGCTTATCTGAGCATTCTGGAAAACGGCCCGCTGGCGGGGATTAAGGACCCGCAGGTGATGCGCTATGCGGTGGTGGTCTCTTATGCCAACGGCGCAGGCGCGCTGCTGCGCACCTTCTCGTCGAATCGCCAGGACGCCATCGACGAGATTAACGATCTTGATGCCGATGAGTTCTTTGAACACGTGGCGAAAAAGCATCCTGCCCCGCAGGCCCCGCGCTATATCTGGAAACTGCAGAAAGCGCTGGACGCGATGTAGCGTCATCTCTCACCCCGTCAGGCAGGATTCGCCTTGCGGGGTGCCTTTCAGATAATCCTAACTTTCGTGGCTAATTGAACTGATGTAGCTGACGGGACCAATCAACTCTTTGTAATCCCGGTAACTTTCTGGAAGGGACTCGATTCCATTAACCGCCACCACCAGCATAGCCGTGGCCTCATCCATTTCATCGCTAGTCTGGGCTAATTTTTCGCATAATAATCCGATAAGCGCCTGAGAATTATTATGTGAGACCCCATTCAAATCCAGACGATTATGATCCCAGACGTTGCAACCCCATGCTGTGAACCACAACAGGCTTCCTGTAACCATCAATATCCAACAAAAAGTGTTTTCAGCGACATCGACGTAGATAAATATTCGACAAGCTAATATTACGGCTAAGATGAGTGAGGGGATACTGAACAACAGAAAATTGCATCGGCGGCGTAGCATACTTAAGGCCAGCTCTGGGCTTTTTTGCTGATCCTGCCAGATGTTAAGGTTGGTGATATGCAGGCTAGTAGGCAGATCTTCATGACATGGTTTTCGTACCTCAAAATGGTCAAATAAAATTCTTTCAATGACGTTCATTTCATTGCTTGCATAACGTCCGTTAGCCAACATCTGCCCGGGCTCGGGGATCCACAGATATCCTTTATGTAACAAACTGAACATTGCTAACTGAATGACCCGCGTGCCGCCGCCGTCAATCCAGGCAAGAAGCCATGGGTCGATCCCGGTCGTTAACTGCTGGGCTTTAGCCGCAGGCCGCGTCAGGGCGATAATGATTCCGATAGAAAGATAAATAGCCGGGACGACAACGATAATACAGCCGAGAAACAGTAAAGGATGCATATGCATAATAAGAGTCCACATGATGTCGCCCTCAGACTACTCAAGCCGTTCAACAGAAAATGCATAATTTATTGGCTTGATGATCGTTATAAATTCACGATATTTCTCGGGTAGCAGGGAAGTTTTACCGATGGCGACGTAATAATCAGCTGTTTCATCCGTTGTTGTCTTGGCCTCAGCCATGAGAGTATCCTTTAATCTATTTACATAATTATGAACAATGTTAATTGAGATCCCCTCACGGTCCATCCGGGTGGCATTTAAGGTAATGATGAGCCAAAGTAACAACCAAAGCCCGGTAACGATAAGCATCATGAGCCAGCTTAATACGCTGGAGTGGATAAGCGTGCTACTATCGAAAAACGTTTTCCACAGATATGTACCGATTAAAATTAATGAAGGAACGACGATCAGGATCATATTCCACGTATGTTGCGCCGGACTGAGCATCAGGCCCCAACACTGGGGATCGTCTGACCAATGGTTTTTATCGGCGACGTAAAGAGAAAGGGGTAAATTCTGGGCGCTGGGTTTTGGTGTAGAAAAATGGTCAAAGAGTATTTTTTCTACACGAGTCATCTTGCACTCTGCATACTGCTGGTTGGCGCAAAGTTCGATATTCTCAGCGCAATGAATAATGGTTACGTAGTTTTTTCTTAATAGCCTGAACATGGCTAATTGAATAACGACGGTGGCTCTGCCCCGTAGCCAGGCAAGAAACGACGGAGATATGGAGTAAGGTGGTGGTATCGGCGTGTTTTTCTCAGAAGGACGAGTCTTTGAGATGATAATCATCACTAGAATATATATCACCGTGGTTGATAATATATGGTAACCCATAAAGGACAATGGGGATAAATCAGAGATGAAATTGATTAAATTGTTCACTTCACACTCCTTGTGATAACCGCAACCTTGCGCGTAAATTTTTACCAGAATAGTAGCTAGTTTAATAGGGTGGTTCTGGTTAAACAATAAATTTAGTTTGTCTGGCGGCTTTCATTAAAAAGCACTGATCAGATATTTATGTGGTTTATGAAATTAAGCCTCCGACTTATTTCAGGAGGCTTATGTTTACGAGGTAAATTAAAAATCGTAGCCCACGGTTGCCGTGACGCTGCGCTCAGCCCCCCAATAACAGTTGCCGGTGCCGTAGCAGCCGGAAATATACTCGCGATCGCCGATATTATTCGCATTAACCTGAATATAGGCGCCTTTCATCGCCGTTGACCATGCCCCGAGGTCGGCGCGCGCCATCGCATCTATCAGGGTGACTGACGGTAAACGCTCGGTATTGGCGTCATCGGCCCACTGCTTACCGATATAGCGCACACCCGCGCCAAGGGTGATGCCCGCCGGCAATTGATAGCGCGCCCAGAATGAGGCCATCTGATCCGGCGTCAGCTGAGGGGTATTATTATCGGTGCCGTCTTTCGTGTCCTGAAAGCGCAGGCGATTCCAGGTATAAGAGGCAATCGTGCTCAATTGCGGCGTAATCTGGTTATGCGCTTCCAGCTCTACGCCCTGTGAATGCACTTTCCCGGCGGGAATATAGGTGGCGGTGGCGATGTTCGGATCGCGGGTGGCGACATCTTTTTGCATCAAATCGTAAATCGCGATGCTATACAAATCGCTGCTGCCCGGCGGCTGGAATTTCAAGCCGGCCTCCACCTGTTCGGCGGTGGTGGGTTTTAATAACGTACCATCGGCGCCCGGCAGCATCGCCGGGGTAATCGCCTGGCTGTAGCTTAAGTAGGGCGAAAGGCCATTATCGAGCGCGTACAGCAGCGAGGCGCGGCCGCTGATGTGATCGTCGGAGCGGCGGTTTGACGTGCCTGAGGTGTCGCTAACCTGTTGTGAAACGATGCGGTCGTAGCGTCCGGAAACGTCAAAGTGCCAACGATTCCACACCATTTCATCCTGCAGATAAATCCCGGTCTGGTAATAACGGCGATTATTATTATCGCTGTAGGTGATGGTATGCCCGGTTTGCGGCGTATAGCCGGTAAAGGGGTTAAGCGGCGCCGCGCCGCCGGCGCCGGTCCATAAATCGTTGCGGAAGCGATGATACTCAGCGCCGAGGATTAACGTATGCGCCACTTCACCGGTCGCGAAATCGGCGCGCAGGCGGTTATCGGTTGACCAGCCGTCCAGCGACCCGCGGGAACCGCTGTAGCCGCGGGAAAGCAGGTCGCTGTCACCCACCCAGCCAACCTGATAAACCTGAGCCAGCGAGACATTCGTATGGGTATAGCTGCCCGCGGAGTAAGCCGACCAGACATCGCTGAACTGGTGGTTGAATTCATAGCTGTAGATTTGCTCGCGGCGCTGGTAGCCATCGCCCGGATCGCCTTCATTGGTGCTGGGTGAGAGCTTACGGCCGTTGTGCGCATAACGGGTACCATCCAGCGGCAGAGAGCCGTGGTAGCCGCCGGAGGGATCTTTTTGCAGGTAGGCGCGCAACAGCAGCGAAGTATCGCTATCCGGCTGCCACAGCAAGGAAGGCGAAATCGCATAGCGCTCTTCGCGGGTATGATCATACTGCGTATCGCTGCTGCGGGTCATGCCGATGAGCCGCCAGGCCCATTGGTCATTAATGGCATCGGTATAGTCGAAGGCCGCGCCCTTAGTATTTTGCGTGCCGCCGGTCAGGCGAAAGTGCCCCTGCTGGCTGAACTGCGGCCGTTTGGAGGTCAAATTGACCACCCCGCCCGGCACGCTTTGGCCATAAAGGGCGGAAGAGGGGCCGCGGATGACGTCGACGCGTTCAATAAACCATGGGTCGATCTGCAGTACGTTATGGCTGCCGCCGTCGCTCATCAGGCGCATGCCGTCAAGGAACAGGTTATCAACGTCGCCGCCGTGGTAGCCGCGCAGCGAGATGGTATCAAAGCGCGTCGCGCCGCCGCCAAAACTGGAATAAACCCCCGGCGTATATTGTAGGGCCTGGCTTACGGTATTGGCGCCCTGATCGGCGATCTGCTGGCGGGTGATCACCGATACCGACTGGGCGGTAGTAATCAACGGCTGGTCGGTTTTTGTGGCGCCGGTTGACGTTTTGGCGCTATAGCCTTGAGTTTGCGCGCTGGCGGAGTCGTCAGGTTGCGCGGTCACGATCAGGGTATCTTGCGCCTGAGCGGCGAGAGGGAAAGCGGCCGCGAGGGCGCACACCAGCGCGGAGCGCTTAAAATTAACAGAGGAGATCATGCCATAATCCTGAATAGCGCGGTCTGGCACTCCTGTGCGCCGCCGCGGAAATAAACGAAATGCTTTTTCGTTAAAAATAATGCGAATTATTATCGTTTGCTTTTGCATGATCAAGCAAAATAGTCCTCCTCAGAGCAAGAAGACATTTTGCTGGCTGTCGGCGGATGATGGGGTTACGTCGATGGAAAAAGCGCGGCGAAGATATCGCCGCGCGCAGGGGATTACTGGGCTTTTTTCTCCGCAGCCGCCACGGCATCGTTCGCGGCGGGCTGCTTGCCAGCGGTGATTTCTGCCTGCGCCGGGCGGGTTGCCGGCAGCGCATCGCACGGTTTATCTTGCGGGCAAACCAGGTCGAGCATCTTTAACGTCACGCCGTTGGTCCAGCCAAAGCCGTCCTGCAGAGGATACTCTCCGCCGCCGCCGCCGGTACCCGTCGAACTCACGTCATATTTCTCAACCAGCTTCTGCTTGCTGTCATAGGTGTGCTGGACGTTGCTGAGGAAGCGCCAGGTGACGTCCATGGCCACCTTTTTCTGACCATAGTTCTGCAGACCTTCCACCGCCACCCACTGCAGCGGCGCCCAGCCGTTTGGCGCATCCCACTGTTGGCCGCTATTGACCGTGGTGGTGGTAAGCCCGCCGGGCTTCAGCAGGCGGCTTTCGGCGGCGGCGGCTACCTTCGCGGCACGTTCGCTGGAGGCCGCTTTGACGTACAGCGGGAACAGCGCCGCGGCGGTCAGCTGATTGCGAACTTTATGGCTCTTCAGATCGTAATCGGCATACCAGCCCTCTTTATCGTTCCACAGATATTTTTCCAGCGCCTTCTGGCGGGCATTCGCCAGCGCGTCGTACTGTCCGGCTTTAGCGCTGTCACCTGCGGCTTTACTGGCGCGGGCAATGGTTTTCTCCATGTGGAACATCAGCGCATTGAGGTCGACCGGAATGATGCTGGTGGTGCGGATAGTCCCCAGCTGCTGCGGATTATCCATCCAGCGAGAACTGAAGTCCCATCCGGAGGCCGCGGCGGAACGTAGGTCACGATAGATTTCGGTGGCCGGGCGGTTAGGATTGTTTTTGGCGGTAGTCACGTCGTCAAGCCAGGACTCCGGGCGAGGCGTATCGTTATCATCCCAGTAGCGGTTAAGCAGCGCGCCATCTTCCAGACGTACCACGCGTTTATTCGCGTTGCCGGGCGTCAGCGCATCGGCGCCTTCCATCCAGTAGCGATACTCTTTTTCCATCTGCGGCAGCCAGGTCTTTAGCGCCCGATCGCCATCGTGGCTGGCCAACAGCTCAACCATAAAGGAAAAGAACGGCGGTTGCGAACGGCTCAGATAGTAACTGCGGTTGCCGTTTGGAATATGCCCCCAGCGGTCAATCTCGGCGGCAAAATTGGCCACCATGTCTTCCACTTTATCCCAGTGCCCGCTTTCGGCGAGGCCCAGCATGGTGAAATAGCTATCCCAATAATAGACTTCGCGGAAGCGTCCACCGGGCACCACATAAGGTTTCGGTAGCGGCAGCAGCGAATCCCACTTCTCGACCTCGACGGTGCTGCGGGTTAGCACCGGCCATAGCCCATCAATGTGTTGACGCAGGGTTTGCCCTTTCGGCGGCACGTATTGATCGTTATCACGCGGCAGGGTGAAGTTGATCTCGACGAAATGGCGCAGATCGAAGCTGGCCTGACCTTTTTGCATCCGATAGTCGGCAAGGATCATTAGCGGATCGCTATTCGGGACCGCATCAGCGAAGGTTTTTTGGTCAGGGAAGAGTTTCGCGCTTTGCACGTCGTTAAATAGCGGGCCTAAAAGTTCATCAGGCGATTGCGGCACCGGGGAGGTGTTGTCATCTGCCTGCGCGGCGAATGTCGCCAGGCTTAACATTGCGCCTCCCAGCGCCAGTTGAATAAGGTGGGTCAGGGTTTCCGGGCGACGTAGAACCGATCTCGTCATCGATAATTCTCCATTTTACGTTTTGCTGACTTCGCGCCACTGCGAACGGCCATCAGAAAACCTTAGCCGAATATCGGCCGCCTCGCGTGCTGGAGTTAACATTTTGGCCGAAAACAGAGTATTTACCTGGCGACATATTGTCCCGGCGTTTTGCCGGTCTGAGTACGGAAGAAGTAGATGAAGGCGCTATCGCTGGCAAACTCTAGCGCCTGGGCGACATCCGTGATGCGCTGACCGCAGGACAGCAATTCTACGGCTTTCATCAGCCGCCACTGCTGGCGCCACTGCTGATATGACATGCCGGTTTCGCGCTGAAACAGGCGGCTGATGGTCTTTTCTCCGGCGCCACATTGCGCCGCCAGTTGTTGAAGTAGCGGCGGTTGCTCATGGCCGTTGAGATGACGTAGACGTTTATCCTGCGGCAGCGTTAGCATCATCGGTTCATGTTTTGCCGCGCCGATTTCCGCCACGCAAAGCGCCGCCAGGTGCAGGGCCGGGCCCTGTCGCCAGTCGGTATCCCAGGGGCTGGCGCTGATGCGTTCCAGTAGCTCGCGCAGCAGCGGCGTAACGTTGAGGATCGCAGGCTGACGGGGCAACTGCGGGTATGAGTCATTGGCGAACCATACCGAACGGTAATCAACGATGTGCTGCATTTCGGCGCGGTGGGTGACGCCTGCGGGGATCCACGCCGCGCGGGTCGGCGGCAACATACACAATAGCGCGCCGTCGTTCAGCGTCAGCCGGATGCAGCCCTGACGGGTAAATAGCATCTGTCCCATTTGATGTTGATGCAGACCATCGTCATGATCGCCGTTAAGGGTCGCTTGCACGCCAATCAGCGGCGCATTGAATATATCTGGGTCAAAGGATGCATCCGCGCTGAGCCAGGCCATGATGTCTGATTCTCGATGTTAAGTGTCATTATATTTATAATCGCCGATTTTGCCGCTCCCTACAATGGCGCCTCTGATGAGGGAGATTGATATGTTAAGTCGTTCGGCGATGGCGCTGGTTACCGCATTACTCATGTTTCCGCAAATCGCGGAAACTATCTATAGCCCGGCGCTAATTGATATCAGCGCCCATTTTTCCGTTAGCGCCGCCGATGCGGCGCAGACGCTGGCGGTCTATTTCATCGGCTTTGCCATCGGTGTGCTGTTCTGGGGCTGGTTCAGCGACCGGCGTGGACGGCGGCCGGCGTTATTGCTCGGTCTGGCGGTGTATACCGCAGGCTGCATGCTGGCGCTGGCGGCGCCAAATTTTGGCGTATTGCTGGCGGCTCGCATCGTGGCGGCTTTCGGCGCGGCTATCGGGTCGGTGGTTGGGCAAACGGTGTTGCGCGATGCGTTTGAAGGTCGGCAGTTGGCGGCGATTTTTTCCTTCGTGGGCATGGCGCTGGCTATCAGCCCAGCAATTGGCGTCTATTCTGGCGGCGTGTTGGCGGGGTGGTGGGGGATGTATGGCGTGTTTAGCGCCCTGGCGTTGCTGGCGGCGACGCTATTGCTGCTGTGCGCGGCGGTAATGCCGGAAACCCGGCCGTCGCGAACGGCAAATCAGGCGCTCTGGCCGCTATTACTGCGCATGATGGTGGATACAAAAATCCGTTTAGCGGTGGCGCTGGTGGCGGCATTGAATATCGGTTTGTTCAGCTACTACAGCCAGGGGCCGTTCCTTTTTGCCCGCCTGGGGCTGGATGCGCGGGCTTTTGGCTACAGCGGTATGGCGCTGGCCGCGGGAGCGTTAGCCGGCGCGCAGGGGAATCGTCTGTTGCTACGACGTGGAGCGGGGCAGCAGCACATATTTATTTGTGCCGGTCTTCTGTTATTGCTCGCCAGCGCAGGCGTTGGCCTGTTAACACATTCATGGCTCTTTTTGCTGCCGATGATGGGGGTAGCGACAGCCTATGCCATGGCGATCCCCGTGGTGCTGGGTACGGCGCTTAGCGATTACGGCGATTGCCGCGGTAGTGCCGGGGCGCTGCTTGGCCTGGCCTATTATTTGATTATCGGCTTGGGGCTGGCAATTGTGGGTTGGGGGGAATCCTTGGGTATCACGTTAGCGATCTGTGCGGCGGTGAGTGCGCTTACCGGTTGGCGTTATCTGCGGCACATGGATGATGAGTTTTCCTGATTTGTGATGATTAGCACAAATCACTGCTTGGCAGGTTTGTGACTGGATGAAAAATCGATATTGATTTTAATCAAGGAATTACCTGCTATAAAATAGCCTAAAAATTAGGTTAAAATAATGTTGATAATGATAACCAATTGTTTGTTTTTGTTTTCAGCTAAATTAATGAAATATATCTTTACATACAAATAACGTGAAAAATTGTGACCTCATCCCGTAATGAATCGAAATAAATACAGTTTTCTCATTTTATTTGATTGTTTACACCTGAGGTTTAAACAGAAATTAATGTGAAATGCCTCCTTTTATTGCTTGAAAATTACCCTTTGCTCGCTCATTTTTAGCTTAAAAATTAACCTTTTTTATCCCCATAAATATTTTTTATCCCCTCATATTTCTTTGACTAAAATCATGATTAATTTCATGTTTTTGATTTTAACTTATTGATTTTAAATGTTTTAATTTGTTTTTTTGGATAAGGTTGATTATAGGTGAAAGGGCTTTGTGAGTGGTCTCACACAACCACCAGATCATCATTTGATACACTTCCCGCCGTCAACAAAGTCATTAACGTGGATAACCAATATGAATACTATTCCGCTCCCTAAAACTCAGCACCTGGTTGTATTCCAGGAGGTGATCAGAAGTGGTTCGATTGGTTCAGCAGCGAAAGAATTAGGATTAACTCAACCTGCAGTCAGTAAAACAATTAATGATATTGAAGACTATTTCGGTACCGAGCTCATCGTCCGTAAAAATACCGGTGTAACTTTGACTGAAGCCGGGCAGGTGCTGTTGACCTGGTCGGAGTCGATTACCCGTGAAATGAAAAATATGGTTAACGAAATGCACAGTATGACCTGCAGCACAGTCGTTGACGTCTCGTTTGGTTTCCCGTCGCTAATCGGCTTCACTTTTATGTCGGATATGATCCATAAATTCAAAAAATTATATCCAAAAGCACAGGTCTCGATGTATGAAGCGCAGCTTTCTTCGTTCCTGCCGGCGATCCGCGATGGTCGTCTCGATTTCGCCATCGGCACGCTGAGCGATGAAATGAAGCTGCACGATCTACATGTCGAACCGCTATTTGAATCGGAATTCGTGCTGGTGGCCAGCAAATCGCGAACGCGGAGCGGCAGTGCCACGCTGGCATCGTTACAGCACGAACAGTGGGTATTGCCGCAAACCAATATGGGTTACTACAGTGAACTCCTCGCCACGCTTCAACGCAGCGGCATCAACAATGAAAACATCGTTAAAACAGACTCTGTCGTTACTATTTATAATCTTGTTCTCAATGCTGATTTCCTGACGGTTATTCCGTGTGATATGACCGCACCATTTGGCTCTAATCAATTTATTACTATTCCTGTCGAGGACGCATTACCGGTAGCGCATTATGCTGCGGTATGGTCGAAGAATTATCGCATTAAAAGTGCGGCCTCGGCGTTAGTTGAATTAGCGAAAGAATATTCAGCCCATAGCGGTTGCCGACGACGACAATTAATCACCGTAGATTAACTGTCTTTTTATATTGATTGAAACTTAAGCTGCGATTTATTTATCAGTCGCTGCCCATTAACGCTATTTGTTTAATTCCAGGTTAAGAGGTTCTCATGCATATTACATACGATCTTCCAGTTGCTATTGAAGATATCCTCGAAGCGAAAAAAAGATTGGCAGGTAAAATATATAAAACGGGGATGCCGCGTTCGAATTATTTCAGCGAACGATGCAAAGGCGAAATCTTCCTTAAGTTTGAAAATATGCAGCGCACCGGTTCTTTTAAAATTCGCGGCGCGTTTAATAAACTCAGTTCGCTGACTGATGCGGAAAAGCGCAAAGGCGTGGTGGCGTGTTCCGCCGGTAACCATGCGCAGGGCGTTTCGCTCTCCTGCGCTATGCTCGGCATCGACGGTAAAGTGGTGATGCCGAAAGGCGCGCCAAAATCAAAAGTGGCCGCCACCTGCGACTATTCGGCGGAAGTGGTGCTACATGGCGATAATTTTAACGACACCATCGCCAAAGTCAGCGAAATTGTTGAAATGGAAGGGCGGATATTTATTCCACCATACGACGATCCGAAAGTGATAGCCGGCCAGGGGACTATTGGTCTGGAAATCATGGAGGATTTATATGATGTCGATAACGTTATTGTACCGATTGGCGGCGGCGGTTTAATTGCCGGTATCGCGGTGGCGATTAAATCGATCAACCCGACCATTCGGATTATTGGCGTACAGTCTGAAAACGTTCACGGCATGGCGGCCTCGTATTACGCCGGAGAAATCACCAATCATCGCAATAATGCCACCCTGGCCGACGGTTGCGACGTTTCTCGCCCGGGAAATATTACTTATCAGATTGTTCGTGAATTAGTTGACGATATTGTGCTGGTCAGCGAAGACGAAATTCGCAACAGCATGGTCGCACTTATTCAACGCAATAAAGTGATTACCGAAGGGGCCGGGGCGTTAGCCTGTGCCGCATTATTAAGCGGTAAGCTGGACAGCTATATTCAGAACCGAAAAACCGTCAGCATTATTTCCGGCGGCAATATCGACCTGTCTCGCGTATCGCAAATTACTGGTTTAGTTGACGCTTAATCTTTTTGATGAGGATAGGATATGAGTACTACAGATAGCATTGTATCCAGCCAGACAAAAGAGTCGTCCTGGCGCAAATCGGACACCACCTGGACCCTGGGCTTATTCGGCACCGCCATTGGCGCCGGGGTATTATTCTTCCCGATCCGCGCCGGTTTCGGCGGCCTGATCCCCATCTTACTGATGTTAGTGCTGGCCTACCCGATCGCCTTCTATTGCCATCGGGCGCTGGCCCGGCTGTGCCTTTCCGGCTCAAATCCTTCCGGCAACATCACTGAAACGGTAGAGGAGCACTTTGGTAAAACCGGCGGGGTGGTGATTACTTTCCTTTATTTCTTCGCGATTTGCCCGCTGCTGTGGATTTACGGCGTGACGATCACCAATACCTTTATGACCTTCTGGGAAAACCAGCTGCAGCTGCCGGCGCTGAACCGCGGTTTTGTCGCGCTGTTCCTGCTGCTGCTGATGGCGTTTGTCATCTGGTTCGGTAAAGATCTGATGGTGAAAGTAATGAGCTATCTGGTATGGCCGTTTATCGCCAGCCTGGTGCTGATTTCTCTGTCGCTGATCCCTTACTGGAACTCCGCGGTTATCGATCAGGTGAATTTAAGCGAGATCTCGCTGACCGGTCACGATGGTATTCTGGTGACCGTCTGGCTGGGTATTTCGATTATGGTGTTCTCGTTTAACTTCTCGCCAATTGTCTCTTCATTCGTGGTTTCCAAGCGCGAAGAGTATGAAAAAGACTTTGGTCGCGAGTTCACCGAGCGCAAATGTTCACAGATTATCTCTCGCGCCAGCATGCTGATGGTGGCCGTGGTAATGTTCTTCGCCTTCAGCTGCCTGTTTACGCTGTCGCCGCAGAATATGGCAGATGCCAAAGCGCAGAATATCCCGGTGCTCTCGTACCTGGCGAACCACTTCGCCTCGCTGTCCGGCACCAAATCCACCTTTGCAACGGTGCTTGAATATGGCGCGTCAATCATCGCGCTGGTGGCGATTTTCAAATCCTTCTTCGGACACTACCTCGGCACGCTGGAAGGCCTGAACGGTCTGGTGCTGAAGTTTGGTTACAAAGGCGATAAAACCCGCGTTTCCAGCGGCAAGCTCAACACCATCAGCATGATTTTTATCATGGGCTCAACGTGGATTGTCGCCTACGCCAACCCGAACATTCTCGACCTGATTGAAGCGATGGGCGCGCCGATTATTGCCTCGCTGCTGTGCCTGCTGCCGATGTACGCCATCCGTAAAGCGCCATCGTTGGCGAAATATCGCGGCCGCCTGGACAACGTCTTCGTCACGGTAATCGGTCTGCTGACCATTCTGAACATCGTTTACAAACTGTTTTAATTAAGCTCAGGACGAGCGGAGTGATGACATGAATGAATATCCGGTAGTACTGGTCATTAACTGCGGCTCGTCTTCAATTAAATTTTCAGTACTTGATGCCGCCAGCTGTGAAGTATTAATGGCTGGTATTGCAGATGGCATTAATTCTGAAGATGCGTTCCTGTCAATAAATGGGGGAGAGCCGGCTAAGCTGGCTCACCGCAGCTATGAAGGCGCATTGAAGGCGATCGCATTTGAATTAGAAAAACGTGATTTAATGGATAGCGTGGCGTTAATTGGCCACCGTATCGCGCACGGCGGCAGCATATTTACCGAATCGGCGATAATTACCGATGAAGTTATCGACAATATTCGCCAGGTGTCGCCGCTGGCGCCGCTGCATAATTACGCCAATCTCAGCGGTATTGAATCAGCTCAGCAGTTATTCCCGGGCGTACAGCAGGTAGCGGTCTTTGATACCAGCTTTCATCAGACGCTGGCGCCAGAGGCATTTCTCTACGGTCTGCCGTGGGACTATTACCAGCGACTGGGCGTGCGTCGCTACGGTTTCCACGGTACTTCGCACCGTTATGTTTCTCAGCGCGCGCTGGCGTTGCTTGATTTACCCGAGCAGGATAGCGGGCTGGTCATTGCTCATCTTGGCAACGGCGCGTCGATTTGCGCGGTACGCAACGGCCGCAGCGTGGACACCTCGATGGGCATGACGCCGTTGGAAGGCCTGATGATGGGTACCCGCAGCGGGGATGTCGATTTTGGCGCGATGGCGTGGATCGCCGGCGAAACTAACCAGACGCTCAGCGATCTGGAGCGCGTGGTGAATAAGGAGTCCGGCCTGCTGGGGATATCCGGATTGTCATCCGACCTGCGGGTGCTGGAAAAAGCCTGGCATGAGGGGCATGAACGTGCGCGGTTGGCGATTAAAACCTTTGTGCATCGTATTGCCCGCCACATTGCCGGCCATGCCGCCTCGCTACGCCGCCTTGACGCGATTATTTTTACCGGCGGTATCGGCGAAAATTCGGTATTAATCCGCCAACTGGTGATTGAGCATTTAGCGGTATTCGGCGTCAGCCTGAATGATGCGCTAAATAAACAACCCAACTCCGCCGGTGAACGCATTATTTCTTCCCGCGAGGCACGAGTGATATCTGCAGTCATACCCACCAATGAAGAGAAGATGATTGCGCTCGATGCTATTCATTTAGGCAAAATTAATGCATCCCTGGAATTTGCTTAATTACGTTGTGGTCCTGTAGAGAGATTATTTTCATGAAGGTAAATATCGATACCAGCGATATGCTGTACGCCGAAGCATGGCACGGATTTAAAGGTACGGACTGGAAAGAAGAAATTAATGTCCGTGATTTTATTCAGCACAACTATACGCCGTATACCGGAGATGAATCATTCCTTGCTGAGGCGACGCCGGCGACGACCGCGCTGTGGGAAAAAGTCATGGCCGGCATTCGCGTAGAGAACGCCACCCACGCGCCGGTTGATTTTGATACTAATATCGCCACCACCATTACCGCTCACGATGCCGGCTATATTGAGCAATCGCTGGAAAAAATAGTCGGCTTGCAAACGGATAAACCGCTCAAGCGCGCGCTGCATCCGTTTGGCGGCATTAACATGATTAAAAGCTCGTTTGATGCCTATGGCCGGGAAATGGATAGCCAGTTTGAATATCTGTTCACCGAGCTGCGTAAAACCCACAATCAGGGGGTATTTGACGCTTATTCGCCGGATATGCTGCGCTGCCGTAAATCCGGCGTACTGACCGGTCTGCCGGATGGCTATGGCCGCGGGCGTATCATTGGCGACTACCGCCGCGTGGCGCTATACGGCATCCGCTATCTGGTGCGTGAACGTGAACTGCAGTTTGCCGATCTGCAGGCAACGCTGGAGCGCGGGCAGGATCTGGAAGCCACTATTCGTCTGCGTGAAGAGCTGGCGGAACACCGCCGCGCGCTGCTGCAAATGCAGGAGATGGCGGCGAAATACGGCTGCGATATCTCCTGCCCGGCGCGCAACGCTCAGGAAGCGGTACAGTGGTTGTACTTCGCCTATCTGGCGGCGGTGAAATCGCAAAACGGCGGTGCGATGTCGCTGGGGCGTACCGCCTCTTTCCTCGATATCTATATCGAGCGCGACTTCCACGCCGGGATCCTCAATGAACAACAGGCCCAGGAACTGATCGACCACTTCATTATGAAGATCCGCATGGTGCGTTTCCTGCGTACGCCGGAATTCGACACGCTGTTCTCCGGCGATCCTATCTGGGCAACCGAAGTGATTGGCGGGATGGGGCTGGATGGCCGCACGCTGGTGACTAAAAACTCCTTCCGCTATCTGCATACGCTGCACACCATGGGCCCAGCGCCGGAACCCAACCTTACCGTATTGTGGTCGGAAGCGCTGCCGATTGCCTTTAAGAAATATGCCGCCCAGGTCTCGATCGTCACTTCCTCGCTGCAGTATGAAAACGATGACCTGATGCGCGCCGATTTCAACAGTGATGATTACGCTATTGCCTGCTGCGTCAGCCCGATGGTCATCGGCAAACAGATGCAGTTCTTCGGCGCGCGCGCCAACCTCGCCAAAACGCTGCTGTACGCAATCAATGGCGGGGTGGATGAGAAACTCAAAATCCAGGTCGGGCCGAAAACCGCGCCGCTGATGGATGAGGTACTGGATTACGACAAAGTGATGGCCAGCCTCGATCATTTTATGGATTGGCTGGCGGTGCAGTACATCAGCGCGCTGAACATCATTCATTACATGCACGATAAATATAGTTATGAAGCCTCGCTGATGGCGCTGCACGACCGCGACGTATACCGCACTATGGCCTGCGGGATTGCCGGGCTGTCGGTGGCGGCGGATTCGCTTTCGGCTATTAAGCACGCGAAGGTGAAACCCATCCGCGACGACAGCGGCCTGGCGATCGATTTTGAGATTGAAGGCGATTATCCGCAGTACGGCAATAACGATCAGCGCGTCGATAGTATTGCCTGCGATCTCGTTGAACGCTTTATGAAGAAAATTAAGGTGTTGCCGACGTACCGTAACGCGGTGCCCACGCAGTCGATCCTGACGATTACCTCAAACGTGGTGTACGGCCAGAAAACCGGTAATACCCCGGATGGCCGCCGCGCCGGTACGCCGTTTGCGCCGGGGGCCAACCCGATGCATGGCCGCGATCGCAAAGGGGCGGTCGCTTCGTTGACTTCCGTGGCTAAGTTGCCGTTCACCTACGCGAAGGATGGAATCTCTTATACCTTCTCGATCGTCCCGGCGGCGTTAGGTAAAGAGGCGAGCGTCCGGCAAACCAACCTCGTCGGTCTGCTCGATGGCTACTTCCACCACGAAGAACGGATCGAGGGCGGCCAGCATCTGAACGTCAACGTGATGAACCGCGAGATGCTGCTGGACGCCATAGCTCATCCGGAAAATTATCCGAACCTGACCATCCGCGTCTCTGGCTATGCGGTGCGCTTTAATGCGCTAACCTACGAACAGCAGCAGGATGTCATTTCGCGAACCTTCACCCAGGCGCTGTAACGCAACGGGGCGACGATAATGGTCGCCCCATTTTTATCATGGGTGTGAAACCTGGTCTTCACTGCACGGTAAACCGAGGTGTAGATATGATTAGCGCTTTCGATATTTTCAAAATTGGTATTGGTCCTTCGAGCTCTCATACGGTGGGGCCGATGAATGCAGGAAAAAGTTTTATCACCGAGCTGGCGACCCGCGGCGACCTGACGCAGACTACGCGCATTGTCGTCGATCTGTACGGTTCGCTATCGCTGACCGGCAAAGGGCATGCGACCGATGTCGCCATTATCATGGGGCTGGCGGGAAATAGTCCGCAGGATGTCGATATTGACGCCATCCCGGCTTTCATTCAGCAGGTGACCGCGAGCGGCCGTCTGCCGGTGGCGAAGGGGAGTCGGCAGGTTGATTTCCCGTTGCCGGAGAGCATCGTATTTCATGATAGCGCGCTGGCCCGCCATGAGAACGGTATGCGCATCAGCGCCTGGGATCATCAGCAGCCGCTACTCAGCAAAACCTATTACTCAATTGGCGGCGGATTTATCGTTGAGGAATCGCGTTTTGGCCAGACTCACGATATCGCAACGCCCGTCCCCTTTGATTTCCGTTCCGCCCATCAACTGCTTCAGCTGTGCGAACACAATGGCCTTTCCATCTCTGGCCTGATGATGCAAAACGAGCTGGCGCTGCGCGATAAGGGGCAAATCGATGCTGGCTTCGCCGCCATTTACGCGGTGATGCGTAACGGTATTGAGCGGGGAATGAATACCGAGGGCGTGCTGCCGGGGCCGCTCAACGTGCCGCGGCGGGCGGCGGCGCTGCGCCGACAGCTGGTGGCCAGCGATAGTCTGTCCCGCGATCCGATGAACGTCATCGACTGGATCAATATGTTTGCGCTGGCGGTGAGCGAAGAAAATGCCGCCGGTGGGCGGGTCGTCACCGCGCCTACCAATGGCGCATGCGGGATTATTCCCGCGGTTCTGGCCTATTACGACAAGTTTCGCCGCCCAGTCAATGCCAACTCGATTGCCCGCTATCTGCTGGCTGCGGCGGCTATCGGTTCACTGTATAAGATGAATGCCTCTATATCTGGCGCAGAAGTTGGCTGTCAGGGCGAAATTGGCGTGGCCTGCTCTATGGCGGCGGCTGGGCTGACGGAACTCCTTGGCGGCAGCCCGGCGCAGGTATGCAACGCCGCGGAAATCGCCATGGAACATAACCTCGGTCTGACCTGCGATCCGGTGGCCGGGCAGGTGCAAATCCCCTGCATCGAACGCAATGCCATCAATGCGGTGAAGGCGGTTAACGCCGCGCGGATGGCGCTCCGCCGAACCAGCGAGCCGCGGGTTTGTCTCGACAAGGTCATTGAGACAATGTATGAAACCGGTAAAGACATGAACGATAAATATCGCGAAACCTCACGCGGCGGGCTGGCGATAAAAGTGATTTGCGACTGACGAATCAGAAAGGACTGGGCTGGCGCGCCGCTATCGCTTCACCGCTGACCGGATGGTGAAAATGCAGTTCGCTGGCGTGGAGCATCAGGCGTGAGGCCTGATGTGACGCCAGCCCTCCGTAGAGATCGCAGCCGAGAATCGGATAGCCGAGATGCTGGCAGTGGATGCGTAGCTGATGGGTGCGTCCGGTTTCCGGTAGCAATCGTACGCGAGTTACCGCCAGCGAACCGCTGGCTGTTGGCAACCATTCCCGTGATAGCACCTGATAGCGCGAGCGCGCCGGTTTACCGTTACGCTCGCTAATCGCCATCCGTGGAAACAGCGCCGGATCTTTGGCAATCGGCGCGTCTATCACCCCTTCATCTTCCTCTGGATGCCCACACAACAGGGCGTGATAAACCTTGCTTACCGCCCGCTGGCTGAACTGCTGACACAGCGCGGCGTTGATCGTTTTGTTACGCGCCACCACCATAAGGCCGGAAGTCCCGAAATCGAGCCGATGAACCAGCGAGCACCCAGGAAAATTCTGCACCAGGCGGTGATGGACCGAATCCAGGTTCTGCGGGTTCTTACCCGATAGGCTGAGCAGACCGCTGGGTTTGTCGATCAATAACAAATGTTCGTCCTCGTAGAGGATCTTAATCTGCGCGGAACAAGGTGGGGCGATGAAGGTATCAATTACGGTAGACATGGGCAGGCGCTGCTTAAGGGTGAGGGCGGATGATAGCGAATCTCTGTCTGGAAGGCGACCCGGAATCTACGCTCCGGAACGGAAGACTTTTTAGCGAATAACGATAACAAAGTATGCAACCCCTTTGCAGAGACGAGCTGGGTATGGTAGGTGTATGTTATGTTATAACATATAAGTATCGGTAAATATGCTTAAGAGTGATTCTGAAATACTTAGCATCAAGGGGCTGAGTCTAAATGTCAAAAAGGGGACTGTAATACTCGACGGTATTCATTTCTCGCTCCGAGCCGGGGAAAAGCTGGCGGTTATTGGACCTAACGGCAGCGGTAAGTCGAGCCTATTAAGAGCCATTATTGGCGAACTCTGTCCGGATAAAGGGACGCTGTACTGGCAGGGGCGTCCACTACGGCAACTGTCGCCGGAAGCGCGCGCGCGGAATATTGCCTTCCTGTCGCAAAACGATATCCCCGATTTGCGTCTGACGGTGGAAGAGTATGTTCAATTGGGGCGTTTACCGTATCGCGAATCACCGTCCTCGGCGCAGGGACGTCGCATCGTGGAGAGCGTTATTAGTGATACGGATCTGAAACCTTTACGCCATCGCCAGTTGGGCGACCTCTCCGGCGGTCAGCGCCAGCGCGCCGCGCTCGCCCGCGCGCTGGCGCAATCGCCCACATTATTACTGCTGGATGAGCCGACTAATCACCTCGATCCGCTGGCGAGAACCGAGTTACTTGCCCTGGTAAAACGCGCAGAGGTTGCGGTGATTGCGGTGTTACACGACCTTGCCGCGGCTGAAGCCTTTGCCGACCGGATGCTGGTTCTCCACCATGGCAAGCAGGTGATTTGCGACGTACCCGAGGCTGCGCTGCACCCCAGCGTGAGCTATCCGGTTTTTGGCATGACCAGTTTTCGCGTGGCGCATCCCGTTAGCGGTAAAGCGCTGCGCATTTTTGAAGTTCCTCATCGCGCTTAATGAACTCGAGTAAATATGAACAAACTTTTAACTACTTTATTGCTGCTGTTAAGTAGCCCGTTGGCGCTGGCTAATCAATTTCCCGTCACCGTGGATAGCTGCGGTAAGCCCATCACCTTTAATCAACCCCCGCAGCGCGCGGTGATTAACGATCTTAATATGGCGGAAATGGCCTTCGCGCTCGATCTCCAGAATCGTATTGTTGGGCTAACCGGCATCACCGGCTGGTACAAACTTACGCCGGAGTTCAAAGCGGCGATGGGGGTCATCCCCGAGCTGGCGCCTAAATATCCGGCGCTGGAAACGCTGCTGGCGGTTCGGCCGGACTTTTTCTTCGCCGGCTGGAACTACGGCATGAAAATCGGCGGCGATGTGACGCCGCAGACGCTGGCGCCATATGGGATTAACACGCTGGTACTCAGTGAAAGCTGCGTCCAGGCCGGCGGGCGCGGGAAGAAAGCTGATATGAGTTTGCTGTACAACGATGAACTCAAGTTGGGCAAGATTTTTGGCAAGCAACAACAGGCAGAAGCGCTGGTGGAAGGGTGGAAGCGTCGCCTGGCGCATCTGCCCGCCAGGGCAGCGAATACGCAGCCGCTGCGGGTCTTTGTCTATGACTCCGGCGAAGATAAACCTTTTACCAGCGGCAAGTACGGGATGCCGACGGCCATTATCGAGGCGGCCGGGGGACGCAACGTGATGGATACTCTGGACGCGAACTGGACAACGACGAGCTGGGAGGCGGTGGCGGCCAGAGAACCACAGGTGATTATTCTGCTCGATTACCAAACCGGCACGGGAACCGAGGCGCTGCAGCGCGTACTGGAATCCCATCCCCTGATGAAACAGACCCCCGCTGTCCGGCAGCAGCGTTATCTAAAGTTGCAGTATGCTGAATTGACTCCGGGGCCGGCGAATATTGCGGCAGTTGAGAAGCTGGCGCATCTCTTATATGCCACGGACGTGAAATGAAGCCGTCAATGCAACGTTTTGTTCTATGGACGGCGCTGGCATCCGTCGTTTTATGCGCTTTGATGATTTCGAGCCTGCGGTTGGGGAGTGTGGAGCTCTCATGGCGACAGGTGATATCAGCGTTAGGGCTATCATCCGCTCCCATTCCCGAGATTTTGAAAACTATCGTCATTGACTTACGCCTACCACGGAGCCTGCTGGCGGCGTTGACCGGCGCAGGACTGGCGATCGCCGGCTTGCTGTTACAGACTACGACACGTAACGAACTGGCCGATCCATTCTTGTTCGGTCTCTCTTCAGGCGCTTCCGCCGGCGCGGTGCTGGTGATCACCCGTTTCGGCGAGATACTGGGGGCGTTTACGCTTCCGGTCTCGGCCTTCATCGGCGGGATATTATCCGCGCTGGCGGTGATGATGTTGTTTCGCGTCAACCAGTTAAGGCGAGCGGAACAGTTAATTATCTGCGGCCTGGCGGTGTCGTTTCTTTTCAGCGCGCTGACCAGCTATCTGGTCTTTTCCGGCGATCAGCGAGCGGCCGGTTCGTTGCTATTCTGGTCATTGGGCGGTCTGGGACTGGCGAGATGGGACAACCTGTTCATTCCGTTATTGAGCCTGGCGCTGTTGAGCGGATTTACCCTGATTCGCTGGCGGGCGTTGGATGCGCTGCTGGCGGGGGAGCAGACGGCCTGCTCGCTGGGCGTCGACGTGGAGCGGCTGAGAAGCGAAACCTTTCTCTGCTGCGCGTTGGCTACCGCTTTGCTGGTCTCTTTAACCGGGGTCATTGGTTTTGTCGGCCTGATGGTGCCTTATCTGGCGCGTCGGGTCGTGGGCGTCAGGCACCGAATGGCCGTGCCAATGTGCGCTCTGCTGGGCGCGATATTGCTCATTGGCGGCGATATACTTAGCCGAAGCCTGATAGCGAATCAAGAATTACCGATTGGTATTATTACTGCCGGGCTTGGCGGCGCGTTTATTGTTAGTCTGCTGATGCGGGCAACACGATAAGCCGGGTCAAGGCTAATAAAACCCATTAATTGCGCGCAATTAATGGGTTTTATTATTTGAATGAATGTTATTCGCCGAATATAAAATTATTCGCCGCCGTTGAAGAGGTGACTTTTCTGGTTGGTGCGCTTTTGGGGGAGGTGGAATGTTTGTAAATAATTCGCCAGAAATATAATTGAGCCGGAAATTCTTTCAGGTCAATATTGTTGCGGCATAGCGGTAAGTGATGATTTATATCAATGGAATAGGCATCATTGGCGCATGCCCCGTTAGTCAGTGAGTTTTTGGTTTAATTCCCTACTAAAAACACATGAGCCCACGCGATATATTGCAATATTGCGATTGCTGGTTATTTTGTTTGTTATTTCTATAGTGAATATTCTTGATATCAATCTAAATATGGTTCATTAATCTGGGTGGTTAACGGTAACTAGTGATTCATTCTGATGTGGTTCGGATATATAAGGGATGTAATGAACAACGCCTTCCCAGGTGAGCGACTCAATACCCGTATTCATTCACAATTGTCACTGCATATCGAAATTGAACCGAGGGCCGTCGAGTTGACAGTTAAACTTCTGGCCGTTAGTCGTTTCGATAATATTAAAGCCCACCCAATATTCGTTCAAGAAAAAATAAATACCAATAACAATAATTCAAGTTTTTCTCTTTCGGAGCGCCGTTTGCCCGTGAGTTAGCAAGGTGAAATGAAATCTGGGGTTTAAGAACGTCTTATTGAAGAAGCAAAAGTAACGCACAGGAGGTGCGATGAAAACATTACGACCACTGTGGGGCAGGGGTCAGATGATCTCCCCACAACATTTTCAACAACAGGTGAACCAGGCGGCCTGGCAAAGCGAATGTATTGCCCGTCTGGGAGTAATGAATCCCTGGGGCGTCATCCGCGTCGAATTTGACGCCGCCCTGCTAAAGCAAGGGACACTGAAAGCCAGCCACCTGTACGTGCGCTTTCCTGACGGCACGCTTATCGATAGCGATAACGCTGATGCGCTTCCTGCGGTAATGGTATTGCCGCAGGAGGACTGCCGTGAATTAACCGTGGTGCTGGCGCTGCCTCATGAGCATGAAAACGGCGGCAACTGCCTGCAGATGGAAGAGCGCGCAGAGCGGCCGGTACGTTGGCGTCTGGCCTGGCGAGAAGTGCGCAACAGATATGGCGAAGACAGTCGACAAATTGCGGTGCTGCTTGCGCAACTGACGCTGCGCGCTGCGGATGACGATAACGGCGATTATCAAACCGTCGCCCTCGCCAGACTACGTCGCGACAGTCAGAACTGTTGGTCGCTGGATGAGCACTTTATCCCGCCGCTGCTGAAAGTGTTGGCCAGCCGCTGGCTTTACGAACAGACGGAACAGCTGACGAATCAGCTGCGCGCGCGCCTGCAGCGCCTGATGGCGATGCGCCGGGAGAGCAACGCCAGGATGGCGGATTTTGCGGTAGCGGATGTATCACTGTTCTGGCTACTTAACGCGCTCAACAGCGCGGAGCCGGTGTTGAGCCATTTTCTACGCCATCCACAGGTACATCCGGAACGGCTGTATGAAGCGCTGGCCGGCCTGGCGGGCAGCTTGCTGACCTTCTCCCTTGACCATACTACGGCGGATATTCCGCCTTATCGTCATCAGGCGCTGACAGAAGTCTTTCCACCGTTGTTCAAATTACTCGGCGTACTGCTCGAAGCCAGCCTGCCATCCAGGGTCGTGGCGATTGAAATGACGCACGATGACCGGCGTAAGCGCTGGCATGCCCGTCTGCACGATCCAAGGTTGCGCGAAGAGGCTGATTTTTATCTCTCGGTGCGTTCCACGCTACCAGCGGCGCAGCTGCTGGAGCAATTTCCGCAACAGTGTAAAGCCGGTAGCCCCGATGAGGTTGACCGGGTGGTCAACGGTTCGCAGCCGGGTATTCCGCTAAAGGCCATGAGCCATGTTCCCGCCGCCATCCCGCTGCGCCTGGAAAATCAGTATTTCACCCTTGATATGACTCATCCGGCGGCGCAGGCGATGCTGGCGGAAGGGAGTTGCGTCTTTTATGTGCCCGGCCTGCTGGGCGCCCCTGAACTCGAACTGTATGCGGTGCTGCGCTCATGACTCAGGATCTCAATATTGATGCTCTGCTGGCGGATAGCTGGCTTACGGTGACGGAACTGCGTCTCGGCGCCAAACTGGCCGAGGGAGAGGGGAAGCTCCTCTGGCAGCGTTGTGTAAACAACATTGAACAGGTGATGGCGCAGCTTGTGGCCGCGGATGTCAGTGAGGCGAACCGCCAGCATATCCTTTATAGCTGGTGCGCGCTGCTGGATGAAACCGCCAAAGGCCGCAAAGAGGAAGATGACGCCAGTATCACCTGGTACGATCGACCGCTGGAGGTCAAATATTTTGGCGGCATGGAAGCCGGGGATGCGCTCTATGAGCGCATCCGCCAGGTGCTGCGCGAACCTGCGCCGGATCTAGCCGTACTGACCTGTTTTCATCGGGTGCTGGCGCTGGGGTTTAAGGGCCGGTATAGCCTTAATGACCCGGCGCGCGCAGCGCTTGTCAGCACGCTCGGCGAGCGTGTACCGCCGTTTGCGAGCGACCCGCATCAGCCGATACTGGCGGCGCTCTCCGGGCGCAACGGCATGGCTGACTGGCTGCGCCGTTGGCCTATCTGCATTGGATTGTCGCTGGCGGCGGTGGCCGCGCTGTGGCTGGGGTTGAACTACTGGCTGGATGGTCTGGTAGCGGCTTTGCAACTGGGGAGCGGGCAATGAACGCGCGCTATCAGCGCCTGTTATGGTTGTGGGCGGGGCTGCTGGTAGTGCTGCTGAGCCTGCTGTTTCTGCCGTTAACCACCGGCGGCCGGTTGCTGGCTGTTGGGTTGACGGTGGCGGGCGTAGCGGCCGGAGTGGTCTACGTCGAGCGGCAACGACGCGGGCGACCAGAGGATGCCGACTGGATGGTTGAGCTACCGCCGGCGCCTTACCGACTGCCGGTTGTGCTGGTCTGCGGCGACACCGCGGACTGGCCGGGAGAAAGCGCGGTTTATCCTACCTCACAAGGTTGCTGGCTGAGAGTCACCACCGCTGCGTTACAGCAGACGGCGCGTTATTTGCAGCGTGAGCGGCCGGCGCTCATCGCGCAGTTGGCAGTGATATTCTGCGTGCAGCCGCAACAACATGATGATGACGCGGCGCTGACGGCCCGGCTTCGCGAGTTGCGCTGGCAGCTTGCTCAGGTGCGGCGTGATACCCGCCGGGCGATACCGTTACTGCTGAACAGCACCCTGTCCGGCGTATCGCTGGAGCCGTTATGGCAGACAGCGCGTGTCGGAGAGATGACGCAGGTGTGGCCCTCTGACGGCGTGCCCTGCAGCAGCGCAAGCTGGCTTGCGCAAGAGAGCGGGAGTAGCCGCCTGGCGGCGCAGGTGAGGATGAATGCGTTTACCCGCTTTACGCAGCAGATGGCGTTGAGCGCGCTGACTGCGGCAACCGACGATGTTCCCCCGATTGCCCCGGCAGTCGTGCTGTATCATTTCACGCCTGCCGGGGCGCCTGTCGTGGCGGATAACCTATGGCAGCGCTGGCTGTCTGGTCATACCGCCCTCAACTCACTACCGGGCTGGTTGCCGGAAATGACTTCAGAAGCGCGGACATTGCCTGATTTCATTTTGCCAATACTACCGCTGGGCGGTGGCATCACGCCGAAAAGCCGTGCTCTGCGGCGGGCATTCTGCCTGTTCTCCCTCGCGGCCATGATCGCGCTGTGCTGCAGCGCATGGAACAACCATCAACTCCTTCAGCGAATCGGCTTTGATGTTCAGCGCTATGAACGGACGGCGATGGACGACCATGCAGCAAAAGCCCGCGCCGTACAGATTTTACGTCAGGATGCGGCGCAACTGGACGCCTTCGCGCGTGATGGCGCGCCGCTGGCGCTGGGGCTCGGGCTATATCGCGGCGAGCGTCTGCGTCTGACGGTACTGGAAACGATTCGCTCCTACGTCCCCCCGCCACCGCCGAAAGCGGTAGAAAAAATCGTGCCGAAAATTATCCGCCTCGACAGCATGTCACTTTTCGATACCGGCAAGTGGACGCTGAAACCGGGCTCCACCAAGCTGCTGGTGAACTCGCTGCTGGGGATAAAGGCCAGGCCAGGTTGGCTTATCGTCATCGCCGGGCATACCGACAGCGTGGGTGATGATAAATCTAACCAGACACTCTCTCTGAAGCGTGCCGAATCAGTGCGCAACTGGATGCGCGACACCGGTGACGTGCCGGAAAGTTGTTTTGCGGTACAGGGTTATGGCGAAAGCCGACCTATCGCCAGCAACGAGGCGCAGCAAGGCCGGGCGCTGAACCGCCGGGTCGAAATTAGCCTGGTGCCGCAGGCCGATGCCTGCCGGGTGGCGACCAACTCCGCCTCATCCCCGGCGGATGGTGCTTTCTAAACCGACTATCTCATCAATCTCCGTGCGGGCAGGTTTTCCTGTCCGTCGTTTTTGTTGCCGGGGACCGGGGTCAACACAATCTGCCCAACCTTGTGCGCTTTTGGGCTCCTCATCAACAGGAAACAGCGACGGGCGGTAGCGTGGCTGAAAGTGATGGAAGGGAGATAAAGAAAATGGTGTTTGATAAGGGAAAATAAACCATGAGTAACATAAAGCCTTTGTTTTTCAACCACAGTCATCATCTTTTACAGGTGCATGGTTGTAACTCCTCGCTGGATGTTCTGTGCTTCGAAGGCGAGGAAAACTTAAGCGAGCCTTTCCGCTATACCATTGAATTTACCAGCAGCGATCGCGCCATCACCCCGCAGCAGATGTTGCTGCAAAACACCTCGCTGACCTTGCAGGCGCCGGTTGACCAGGGATTTGGCATTAAGATCCAGCAACCGGTGCGCGTGCTGCAGGGGACGATCACCACTTTTGAACGGATTTCCACCTCAAAGGAGGAAACGCGTTACGCCTTGACGTTACAGCCGCGTCTGGCGTTACTGTCGAAGAGCCATCAGAATCGAATTTACCAGGACATGTCGGTGCCGCAGATTGTGGAGCACATTCTCAGAACCCGTCACCACATGCGCGGGGAAGATTTTGTATTTCGACTGGCGCATGAATATCCGCGCCGTGAACAGGTGATGCAGTACGGCGAGGACGATCTGACTTTTATCTCCCGGCTGTTGGGCGAGGTGGGGATCTGGTTTCGCTTCACCGCAGATACCCGGCTAAATATTGATGTGGCGGAGTTCTTCGACGACCAGCAACACTACGAGGCGGGGCTGATGTTGCCCTCGGTCGCCCCGTCAGGGCAGCATGATGGCGGCAGCGAGTCGGTGTGGGATTTGCAGAGCCGACACCACGTGGTTGAGCGTTCGGTCTTCACCCGTGACTACAACTATCGTAACGCGCCCGAGGACATGAATCTCAACATCAATGTCAGCCGCGGCGATAGTACCACCTATGGTGAAGCCTATCACTGGGCGGACAACTATCTGGCGCCGGGTAATCGCTACCAGCATACGCCGGACCCGGAGAGCGGGGCCTTTTATGCCCGTATTCGCCATGAGCGCTACCTGAACCAGCAGACGCGGCTGAGCGGGGAAACAAACTGCGCGACATTGGCTCCCGGCCAACTGCTAAAAGTGAACGGCGGCGAGGAGGTGACGGAGGTCTGGCGCCGGGGCGTGGCGATCACCGCTATTCACTGTCGCGCCCGCCGCGATCGCAGCTTCGAAGTGACGTTTCAGGCCATTCCCAGTGTAGAAACCTATTGCTTTCGCCCGGCAATCATCAGCAAACCCAAGATGGCCGGGACGTTGCCAGCGCGCGTCACCAGCACCAAAATCAACGATCTCTACGGCCATATCGATCGCGACGGACGTTATCGGGTGAACTTATTATTCGACCGCGATCGCTGGCAGCCGGGTGAGGAAAGCCTGTGGGTGCGGCAGGCACGCCCTTACGCCGGTGAAACTTTTGGCCTGCATCTGCCGTTGTTAGCGGGAACCGAAGTGGCGATCGCTTTTGAGCAGGGGGATCCGGATCGGCCCTACATCGCCGGCGCGCTGCACGATTCCACGCACCAGGACCATGTGACGCTTTACAACTACAAGCGCAACGTGCTGCGCACGCCAGCGAACAACAAAATTCGCCTCGATGATACCCGAGGTAAAGAGCACGTTAAGGTCAGCACCGAATATGGCGGCAAGAGCCAACTGAACCTCGGCCATCTGGTTGATCATCAGAACACGCCGCGGGGAGAAGGGTTTGAGTTACGCACCGACAGCTACGGCGCGATCCGCGCAGGCAAAGGGATATTTATCACCGCTGACGAACAGCTGAAAGCGATGGGGGCGGTCGCGGAAATGGAGCCCGCCAGTAAATTGCTCAGCGCCGCCGCAGTTCAGCTCAACGACTGGCAGGAGATTGCCCGCACCCACTACAACACCCCACCGGATATCAGCACGTTAAAGCAGTTCGTCGGCAAAGCCGTCAATCTGGCGAGCCCCGTCCTGCTGATGAGCGCGCCGAAGGGCATCGGCATGGTGACGGCGGAAACGACGCTGTTGCAGAGTGGTAAAGGACTGTATCTGCAAAGCGCCAGCGATATTGCGCTGGCCAGCGGTAATCGTTTGTCGGTGAATACCAAAAACGCTATCTCACTGCTTTCCCACCGCGAAGGGATGCGTATGGTATCGGTGAAAGGCCCGCTGGAGATAGAGTCGCACGGCGATACTCTGGCGCTCACTTCACTGAAAGATATTACCGTTCAGTCAACGCAGGGTCATCTGCAGCTTACCGCCAAAAATGGTATCACCCTGGGCTGCGGCGGCGGCTACATTCGTCTGACTCCGCAGGGGGAAATCCACCTTCATAGCCCGAGCCTGCTCAGTTTTAAGGGCACACATAAGATGCAAGGGCCCGCCGGCGAGACATTTCCGCTTCCCGACCTTCCCACATCGATTTGTAAAGATTGCCTGATTCATGCGCAAGAACTGGCTCAGACCTTTGTTCCGCGTGCCGCCTGACAATCGCTTATTGATATAACTTACCCGGAGGAACAGACCTTGAAACCCATTATTCGGCAGGGTGATAGCTTGCGTGAGCATGGCGGTACGGTGATCGGCGGCCATTACCTCTGTTTTGGTAAAGGTATCGCCTGTAAAGGCGACCAGGTGAGCTGCAATAAACATGGCCTGACGGTCATAGCCGAAGGAAGCTCGCTGTATGAAGTGGATGGTGCTCCGGTGGCTCTTGACGGGCATCGTTGCGCCTGCGGCTGTACGCTGGTGAGTTCACGCCCTGATTGCGAAGTCGCGCTATGAGACAGCTCACCGACTATCTGCCTTACAAAACCGCCACGCCACCCCACAACGGACGGTGGTTGTCCTTTGGCGCGGGGCTGACGTTTATCAGCGGAGGAGGCGCGGCGTTAATGCCTGCCGAAGCGCGTGGAGGGGCGTTAATTGCCGTCGCGATCGTTAGCGCCGTGCTCTTGGTCTTCATCATCTGGATGCTGCGTCTGCTTTATTACCGCCTGTCGGTCCACTACACCCAGTACTACCAGCGGTTGATCGATCTCGATCATCAAACGTGGTGGGCCCGGCATCAATATAGCGTAGGGCTGGGGGAAACGGTGCTGCTGGGGCCGGTGGGGTGTGAGCCCGAGCACTGGCAGACGCTGCTGAAGCGAGAACATCAGGCGCCAAAAGAGAAACTGGAGGCCGGTGCGCGGGCGCTGCGGCTGATCCACTCGGACATCGTTGATATCGACCTGCGCGAACAACAGCTGGCCCGGATGCTGGTGCGGCAATGGTTGGCTCAGCGAGGCGACCATCAATTTCCCTGCCTGAGTGGCTGTTACTGGCAGGGCAGCGAACCGGCATGGCGAGAATTTTGCGCCGAGCTGCGAAAGCGCTATCCCACCGCCCAGTTGCCGCATATGGCGGAACCCTGGCAAGGTGAGGCCAGCTTATCGGAGATTACCGAGCGAATGAATGTGGCTGGCGACGCATGTTTCATTCTGGTAGCAGGGTGCCAGTCGGTAGCGGCGACGGCTGATACCGCAAGACCGGCGGGTGAATCCGCCGTGCTGTGGTTACTGGCCCGGGAGGGGGAGGCGCGACTGACCCGCGGCGAGGTTTATGAAGGCGCCGCGGTGGAAAATATCCAGCAGGTCTGTCAGCGGGCGATGCAGCAAAGCGGGGCCGAACGTCCGCCCGATCCCTGTATCGCATTTACACAGCCGCAAATCCCGGAACTGGCGCAAAGCGGCTGGAACAGCAACCAACTCCTGCAGGATGAAAACTGGGGAGAGACGGGGCAGATGGAGCAGCTCATCACCATCGCGCTGGCGGCGATATTTGCCCGCCGCTTTCATCAGTCTTGCGGCTGGATCGCCCGCGATCCGCGTCATGCTCTCTCTCTGGGCATCGTCACCGCAGCCGTGCCGGCACCGCAACCTTAAGATAAGAAGGAATGAACATGTCGTTAATGAATCAGGAATGGACTAGCAAGCTGGAACAATTTGCCCGAAAGCTCGCGCTGCGCGACGTCTATCTCATTGCCGATCAAGGTGTTTTAAGCAATCCGTTGTTGGATGGCTTAAATAGACTTTCTCCTCCGGTGCAATGGTTCTCGCTCTATCAGGGGCAACCGGAAGAGCCGCTGCTGGAGATGGCGCCTTTATTGATGCGGCTTGAGCTAGCTTGCTGGCAGCATCGTCAGTGGCTCGCCGATCTGATCGCCGCATTTTCCTACAAGCCGGGTCTGCTGATCTTTCTCTCACCGCTAAGTTTTTCAACGCTCGCCGCCCACTTGCGCAATCTGGCCGATGGCGCCTGGGAAGACCGTTCTGGCCTGGTGCGCTATTACGATACTCGCATGTTCCCCTTGCTGATGCAGCATGTGCTCACTGAAGAACAAAAAGCGTGGTTTTTAGAACCGGTTTATCTCTGGAGCTACCGCGATAGAGACAACAAGATCTGCTGGCTGGAAGGCGAGTGTTCGCCAGTTCAGGCAACGATCCCGGAGGCGATCAAGATTAATTTCAGCGATGAGCAAATAATGAAACTGGATGTCGCTATCGATGCCCAGCGATTTACGGTTTCTGAAAAATTCAGCACCTTTTTTACGACTCAGGAGGACAAATTTAATACCCTTTGGCAGCTCGGCTGGCAGGCGCATCAGCAGAATTTTATCGGTGATTTAGCTTCCTGGTTTGAAAGTCACTTTGAGGAATGAAACATCCTCCCTTTTGATAATCAATAGGCGATTATCAGTTCTGTATGGACACATCAATGATAAAGCATATCCGTATTTTGCCCGGCGGACTGAAGGTGCTGGCCGCCGCTTTTCTCTGCCTGCTGACGGCCTGTCGCGACCACAGTCGCGACGGCATGAGCGGCGCTGATATAAACGTCTTAAACCATGGTCCGGACGCCATTGTTTCGATGCAGGTGAACGGCTACGGCGGGCCAGGCGCTAACTCCTACGGCGGTGGCGGCGGCTTCTGCTGCGTGATGGTGCCCAACGACTGGCGACCGGGGCTGACGGCAAAAATCACCTGGACCTCCGATCCTAACGCATGGATGAAATCGAGTGAGATGCCCGATGATTATGAAACTCACTATCAGAAACATGGGCCGATTACTGTCCCTATCGAACGCTGGGAGAAGGGGCAGGCCTGCGGCTTTGATGTGCATATTTTCCCCTGTGATAAGGTGCGGATAGTACGATCGTGCTACGGTCGTGCAGCCCCGGAATACCCGATACTTCCTCATCCTGATGAGGATAAAAAAGCAGATAATGTTATTTTTAAACATATCAAGGAGGAAGTTGTATGTCCGACACCGCAGACTCCACGCTGAATGCCCTGAAGGCGCTTATTGCGGCCTTTCAGACCGGTGCGACTCCGGTCGCTGTTAAAACCTCCACTGTGGAAGCATCTGGAAAACCGGTATTAATGTCTGTAGCGGCCAATTTTATTTGACCGCTACAAATATCATTATCACAAATATTCTGGAGGTATATATATCAGCAAAAAATATAATTCTGTCATCACGTCATCTCTTAATAACGCGCATTTAATTTCTTTTGTAAGGACACATCAATGATAAAGCATATCCGTATTTTGCCCGGCGGACTGATGGTGCTGGCCGCCGTTTTGCTCTGCCTGCTGACGGCCTGTCGCGACCACAGTCGCGACGGCATGAGCGGCGCTGACATAAATGTCTATAACCACGGCCCGGATGACATTGTTTCGGTGCAGGTAAACGGTTACGGGGGCCCCAGGGCTAATCCCTACGGCGGCGGCGGCGGCTTCTGTTGCGTGATGGTGCCAGATGTCTGGCGGCCGGGCCTGACGGCAAAAATCACCTGGACCTCCGATCCCAATTACTGGATGAAATCCAGTGAGATGCCGGATGATTATGAAACTCACTATCAGCGCCATGGGCCGATTATTGTACCTATTGAACGTTGGGAAAAGGGACAGGCCTGTGGCTTTGATGTGCATATTTTCCCCTGCGATAAGGTGCGGATAGTGCGTTCCTGCATCCCGCCGGGACAGCCGGGCTACCCGGTACCCCAGTCGCCGCCAGACTGGAAGGAAAGAGCAAAAAATATACTTTATAAGCATGTTAAGGAGAACATCGTATGTCCGACACCGCAGAGTCCACGCTGAATGCCCTGAAGGCGCTTATTGCCGCCTTTCAGACCGGCGCCACCCCGGTCGCGGTCAAAACGTCCACCGCAGAAGCGGCCAGCTTACCGCCAAAGTTTCCCGGGCCGGATGACAAAAAGCCCGCGGATAACTCCACGCAGCAGAAAACCGAATACAACGAGCGCGGGCGCCTGCCGGCGAGCAGAACGCAGACCGAAGGCAACTACGCCAGGCAGTACCTGGAGGGGTATGTTAAAGAGTCCGATCATCCCTCGGACAAAAAAACGGAGCCGGGCTGCCCGGCCAGCCTGCATATCAGCCTGTTCTTCGACGGTACCTGCTGTAATGAAGAAGATGGTGATGAAGTGTATGGCTCGCGAAACCCGCCGCTGACCAATATTGCTCGGCTCTAACCTCTGAAAAACTGGTATTAATGTCTGTAGCGGCCCATTTTATTTGACCGCTACAAATATCATTACCAGTTATATATGGGGGGCATCTATTAGCATAAATAAAAGCATTTAATTACGTCATTTATTAACAAGTCATCACTTTATATTTGTAAGGACACATCAATGATAAAGCATATCCGTATTTTACCTGGCGGGCTGGCGGTGCTGGCCGCCGTTTTGTTCTGCCTGCTGACGGCCTGCCGCGATCACAGTCGCGACGGCATGAGCGGCGCTGATATAAACGTCTTAAACCACGGTCCGGATGCCATTGTCTCGTTGCAGGTGAACGGCTATGGGGGACCAAGGGCCAATTCCTACGGCGGCGGCGGCGGCTTCTGCTGTGTGATGGTGCCTGATGTCTGGCGTCCGGGACTGACGGCAAAAATTACCTGGACTTCCGATCCTAATTCCTGGATGAAAATAAGCGATATGCCTGACAACTATTCACAATACTATCAGCGCCATGGACCGATTACCGTGCCTATTGAGCGCTGGGAGAAAGGGCTGGGTTGCGGCTTTGAAGTGCATGTCTTTCCCTGCGATAAGGTAAGAATTGTACGTTCCTGTTACGGTCGTTCATCTCCGGAATATCCGATACAGCGTGCGCCCGATGAGGATAAAAAAGCAGATAACGTCATTTTTAAACATATCAAGGAGGAAGTCGTATGTCCGACACCGCAGACTCCACGCTGAATGCCCTGAAGGCGCTTATTGCGGCCTTTCAGACCGGTGCCACTCCGGTTACGGTTAAAGCCTCCACCGCGGAAGCCGCCAGTTTACCGCCGAAGTTTCCCGGGCCGGATGACAAAAAGCCCGCGGATAACTCCATGCAGCAGAAAACCGAATACAACGAGCGCGGGCGCCTGCCGGCGAGCAGAACGCAGACCGAAGGTAACTACGCCAGGCAGTACCTGGAAGGATATGTCGGGGAGTCAGAAGATCCCTCGGACAAAAAAACGGAACCGGGCTGCCCGGCCAGCCTGCATATCAGCCTGTTCTTCGACGGTACCTGTTGTAATGAAGAAGATGGTGATGAAGAGTATGGCTCGCGAAACCCGCCGCTGACCAATATCGGCCGCCTCTACCATGCGGCAAACTGGTTAGATAAGGCGGAGGATGATGGTTACTTCAGTTATTACTTTCCCGGCTGCGGAGCGCGCTTTCCGGAGATTGGTGAAGAGCACTACTCGCTGGACGGCGAGCTGTTTGCCAACGGCGGTGAGGACCGTATCAACCAGGCGCTGCTTAAAACCTACAGCAGCATCTGCTATGCGGTGAAAAAGGAAAGGATAGAAGACAGCGAACTGACCGGATACCGGAACAGTATGGCCACCGTCTGGCCCTTCTCGCGGCTGACCCAGAAGTTCAACCGTAAAAGCGCGCTTGAAAAATTCTGCGACGATCATCTGGGCTGCGTGGTCAATCAGTGGCCGCGGCAACCGACGCGGCTGCATATCCAGCGCTCGCAGCGGCGCATCGCCAAAATCAAGCTCTTTGTCTACGGCTACTGCCGGGGGGCCGCCACCGCCCGCGCCTTTGCCCGCGGGCTGGAGTCGCTGCTCGATGACGCTAAAATGCCGCTCGATGCGACAAATATGCTGCCGGCGGGGACGGTGGTGCCCGGCGGCCCGACCCTGCTGGGCATCCCCATCAGTATCGAGTTTATGGGGCTGCTGGATACGGTCTCCGCGGTTGGTGTGCCGCATATCCTGCCGTCGGCCACCGGGCATCTGGGCTGGGCGGCCAACAGCCTGCGGCTGCCGACCACCAAAGGCTTCTTAAAAAGCTGCAACCACTTTGTCGCCGGCCACGAGCAGCACGGCGACCTGCCGCTGGACTCCATTCGCGGTCCGGACGGCAAATATCCGGCCGGGGCAGTGGAGGTGGTCTACCCCGGGATGCACGCCGATGTCGGCGGTGACTGTAAGCCCGCGGAGCTCGGCAAGGTGCAGACCGATGCCGCCAGCCTGCTGTCAAAGATTGTGCTGCACGATATGTATGCCGCCGCCTTCGATGCCGGAGCGCCGCTGAGCGTACCTGAGGAGGTATTGCCCGGCGGCGCCAAAGGTAAAAAATATCGGGTAATGCAAGGGGATGTCGCAGATCAATTCAAAATCTCCGCCCAGGCGATCGCCCTGTTTAACGCCTGGCAGCAGGCCGGGGCGCAGCAGGCGGGGGCGAAGAGCGAAACGCCGGCCGTCAACGAGGCGGAGGTGGTGGCCATCGCCGTGGCTCAGGGCCGGGATCCGGTCGCCGCGCTGAAGGCGGCTCACGACAAGGCGGATGGCGATAAGGCGAAAGCCGCGGCCGCGAAGCCGCCGGAGAACGGCCCGCTGGGCAAACTGCCGGATCCGGTGTATGTGCCGCTGAAGGCCAAAGCGCTGGAGGTGATGCTGGCGGACCAGCTGAGCTGGATCACCGCCTGGCGCACCGAGCGCTTTGCCAGTCCGCAATACGCCGATAAGTATTATCAGCGTAGGCCTTTTTATCAGCAGGCGCTGAATGAGCAGACCGGCGCGCTGCCGTCGGCGCAGGCGCCCGCGGAAAGCGAAGGGCCGCGAGAAGTGCCGTTTATCGATAAGGATCGTCTGGATCGCGCGGCGTGGGGCTATGACTTTGCCCATACCGGTATCGTGGCGCTGCTGGCTCAGGTGCTGCTGGATATTATTCCCACCACGCAAGCCTGCGGGTAAAAATGATTATTGATATTAATGTCGGCGATATAGTAGTGCAGGCGCGAACGGATATGAAAATACAGCTGAAGATATTTATAGCGGCCCATTTTATTTGACCGCTACAAATATCATTACCAGTTATATATGGGGGTTATATATTAGCATAAATACAAGCATTTAATTACGCCATTTATTAATAACTCATCAATTTATATTTGTAAGGACACATCAATGATAAAGCATATTCGTATTTTGCCCGGCGGGCTGGCGGTGCTGGCCGCCGCTTTTCTCTGCCTGCTGACGGCCTGCCGCGATCACAGTCGCGACGGCATGAGCGCCGCCGACATAACGTTGTTAAACCACGGCCCGGATGCCATCGTTTCGGTGCAGGTGAATGGCTACGGCGGGCCAAGGGCCAATTCCTACGGCGGCGGCGGCGGCTTCTGCTGTGTGATGGTGCCCAACGACTGGCGGCCGGGGCTGACGGCAAAAATCACCTGGACCTCCGATCCTAACTCCTGGATGAGGCTAAGCGATATGCCTGACAACTACGCGCAATACTATCAGCACCATGGGCCGATTACCGTGCCGATTGAACGCTGGGAGAAGGGTCAGGCCTGCGGTTTTCATGTGCATATTTTCCCCTGCGATAAGGTGCGGATAGTGCGTTCCTGTGTGCTCCCGGGGGGGCCGGTTCAGCCAGGTCAACCTGAATATCCAGTCCCTCAGTCTCCACCTGACTGGAGGGAAAGGGCACACAAAATACTTATCGAACATATCAAGGAGGAAGTTGTATGTCCGACACCGCAGATTCCACGCTGAATGCCCTGAAGGCGCTTATTGCGGCCTTCCAGACCGGTGCCACTCCGGTCACGGTTAAAACCTCCACCGCAGAAGCGGCCAGTTTACCGCCAAAGTTTCCCGGGCCGGATGATAAAAAAGGGGAAAAACCAGCAGATAACTCCACGCAGCAGAAAACCGAATACAACGAGCGCGGCCGCCTGCCGGCGAGCAGAACGCAGGCCGAAGGCAACTACGCCAGGCAGTATCTGGAAGGATATGTCGGGGAGTCTGAACATCAATCGGACAAAAAAACGGAACCGGGCTGCCCGGCCAGTCTGCATATCAGCCTGTTCTTTGACGGTACCTGCTGTAATGAAAAGGGGGCCGATGAGGTCTACGGCTCTCGTAATCCGCCGCTGACCAATATTGGCCGGCTCTATCATGCAGCGAACTGGACCGACCAGAATTTCTCAGCAGAAAAAGATGGCTATTTTTGTTACTACTTTCCCGGCTGTGGCGCAAGCTTTCCGGAGATTGGTGAGAAGCACTACTCGCTGGACGGCGAGCTGTTTGCCAACGGCGGTGAGGATCGTATCAACCAGGCGCTGCTTAAGACCTACAGCAGCATCTGCTATGCGGTGAATAAAAAGGCAATTGAGGACAGCGAACTGGATACCTTTCGACCACAGATGGCCACCGTCTGGCCCTTCTCGCGGCTGACCCAGAAGTTCAACCGTAAAAGCGCGCTTGACAAATTCTGCGACGACCATCTGGGTGCCGTGGTCAACCAGTGGCCGCGGCAGCCGACGCGGCTGCATATCCAGCGCTCGCAGCGGCGCATCGCCAAAATCAAGCTCTTTGTCTACGGCTACTGCCGGGGGGCCGCCACCGCCCGCGCCTTCGCCCGCGGGCTGGAGTCGTTGCTCGATGACGCTAAAATGCCGCTTGATGCGACAAATATGCTGCCGGCGGGGGCGGTGGTACCCGCCGGCCCGACCCTGCTGGGCATTCCCATCAGTATCGAGTTTATGGGGCTGCTGGATACGGTCTCCGCGGTTGGCGTGCCGCATATCCTGCCGTCGGCCACCGGGCATCTGGGCTGGGCGGCCAACAGCCTGCGGCTGCCGACCACCAAAAGTTTTTTAAAAAGCTGCTACCACTTTGTCGCCGGCCACGAGCAGCACGGCGACCTGCCGCTGGACTCCATTCGCGGTCCTGACGGGAAATACCCGGCGGGAGCGGTGGAGGTGGTCTATCCCGGGATGCATGCCGATGTTGGCGGCGACTGTAAACCGTCAGAACTCGGCAAAGTGCAGACCGACGCCCGCAGCCTGCTGTCAAAGATTGTGCTGCACGATATGTATGCCGCCGCCTTTGACGCCGGGGCGCCGCTGAGCGTACCTGAGGAGGTATTGCCCGGCGGCGCCAAAGATAAAACCTATCGGATAATGCAAGGGGATGTCGCAGATCAATTCAAAATCTCCGAACAGGCCATCGCCCTGTTTAACGCCTGGCAGCAGGCTGGGGCGCAGCAGGCGGGGGCGAAGACCGAAACGCCGGCCGTCAACGAGGCGGAGGTGGTGGCCATCGCCGTGGCCCAGGGCCGGGATCCGGTTGCCGCGCTGAAGGCGGCTCACGACAAGGCGGATGGCGATAAGGCGAAAGCCGCCGCCGCGAAGCCGCCGGAGAACGGCCCGCTGGGCAAGCTGCCGGATCCGGTGTATGTGCCGCTGAAGGCCAAAGCGCTTGAGGTGATGTTGGCGGACCAACTGAGCTGGATCACCGCGTGGCGCACCGAGCGCTTTGCCAGCCCGCAATACGCCGATAAGTATTATCAGCGTAAGCCTTTTTATCAGCAGGCGCTGAATGAGCAGGCCAGCGCGCTGCCGTCGGCGGCGGCGCCCGCGGAAAGCGAAGGTCCGCGAGAAGTGCCGTTTATCGATAAGGATCGTCTGGATCGCGCGGCGTGGGGCTATGACTTTGCCCATACCGGTATCGTGGCGCTGCTGGCTCAGGTGCTGCTGGATGTGATCCCCACCACGCAGACCGACCAGCTTGGCGGTCCGCTGGTGGCGGCGCAGGAGTCGGAATATATCCAGATCAAGAAAAGCGGCGATGCCCGGCGGGCGGCGCTGATGGGCTCGCCGACGATGCTGGATTTTTACGATAACTACGTGCATGACACGCTGGCCAAATATAATCACGACCCGCTGCACTCCTCGTTTTCCCACGGTTATTTTGCGTCGCGGACGATTTACGATAACGATGACGATACGTGGGATTCGGTGAAACAATTTGGCCAGCGGGTAAAAGCGATTATAGATATTAATGTCGGCGATATATTAGTGCAGGCGCGAACGGATATGAAAGATCTGAATACGGTATCGGGCGTGCTGGGGAAAATATATCGCGATATAAAAAGCGAGGCTTTTAAAATACTGCTGCCTTAATTCGCTATCGCCATATTCATTATATCCGCTAAGTATCCTTAATAACGCTATACGGGCGTGATGATGCACGCCCGTGGCTAAGGGAATCATCAATTTTATGTTCAAGGAAAAAAATGCCGCGGTAATGACCGTAGCGGCCACCGCGACCCTGTGTCTTGCCGTCTGGACAATTGTGGTCCTGCTGGGCGGTCTGGGATGGTGGAACTGGCACGCCAACCGCACGCTGCAGTGGACGGCGGTCCGCGAGATAGTGACCGTCTGCAGCCTGGTCTGGGCGTTTGGTCTCTGTCTTTGGGTACTGGGCTTTATTGCTTTCCACCTGTTTATCAGGCAAAAAGCCGATGGGCAACAGCGTCAGACGCGGACTTTTATTAGCCAGCAGACAAAACCGGCGCAGCCGTTTGCGTCCTTAAAGCACACTCTTCGTCGCCGCTACGGCCGATTGTGGCGCAATAAGGTCCGCCTGCTGTGGGTCGCTGGCGAGGCGGCGCAGATTGCCGCCATCGTTCCCGGCCTTGCGCAACAGCAATGGCTGGAGGGCCGCGGTACGGTGCTAATTCACGGCGGTAGCCTGTCGGCGAAGGTGGATAACGAGCGGCTCAGCGTCCTGCGTCGGCTGCGTGGCCGCCGGCCGCTGGATGGTATCGTGCTGGCGCTGGACAGCGCTCAGGCCACCGACGCGAACCTGGACGGGTATTTGCGTACGCTGGAGCAGGTTGCGCAGGTTCTGCGCTACCAGCCGCCGGTCTATCTGTGGCAACTCCACGACAGCGACTGGCCGCAGGATACGCGCATTACCCAGACGCTGGGGGCGTTGTTCCCGCCGCGGGCCGTCCCGCAGGATGTTGAACTGCAGCTTCGCGCCATTCTGCCCGCCATGCTGGCGCAGGGGACCCAGCAGTTGTGCGCTGATTCGTCCCACGATTACCTGCTGCGTATCGCTAAATGGCTGAAGGAGGGCGGTATCAGCGGCTGGAAGTCGCTACTGACGCCGTGGCTTACCGGGTATCTGCAACAGATCCCGCTCCGCGGTCTGTTTTTCAGCCCATCGTTAAAGGCGGAAGAGGCGGCGGACAATGGGCTCTATCCCCACCATTGGTCAGCCCCGGCCGTCTGGCAGGGGATCATCGCAGACTGCGGCCGCGCGCGCGGCGTGCCGGTGGGGGTGGCGTGGCGCCGCTCCCTCGGCGTCGGCCTGCTGGCGCTGTTTGGCTTGTGGGCGGCGGGAAGCCTGCTCTCTTTTATCGTCAACCGCCAGCAAATTGTCAGCGCCATCCAGCGGGTACAGCTGCTGCGGCAGCCCGTCGTTAACGACCAACAGCTGATCGATTTGCAGGTGCTGCGCAACGATATCGGCCGTCTACAGAATCAGCTCGCCAACGGCGCGCCCTGGTATCAGCGCTTTGGTCTTAATCATAACGAGCCGCTTTCTACCGCGCTGCTGCCGTGGTATGGGCGGGCTAACCAGCGTCTGATCCGCGACGCGGCGGCAGAAGCGCTCACCCGGCAACTGACGGTGTTGGTCAACCTGCCGCCGCGCAGCCCGCAGCGGGCGCAGCTGGCGAAAGCGGGTTATGACCAGTTAAAGGCCTATCTGATGATGGCGCGTCCGGATAAAGCCGATGCGGCGTTTTACCGCCAGACAATGACCGCCGCGCAGCAGACGCGTCAGGGAGTCGCCCCGGCGCTATGGCAGAGTATCGCCCCCGATCTATGGGCCTTCTATATGGACAACTTGCCGTCGCAGCCGGCGTGGAAAATCACCCCGGACGCCGTGCTGGTGACGCAAGCGCGTCAGGTGCTGCTGGCGCAAATCGGGCGGCGCAACGCTGAAAGCACGCTTTACGAGAACATGTTGCTGCAGGTACGCCGCAACTATGCCGACATGACGCTGGAAGATATGACGCCGCAGACCAATGCCAGCCGGTTGTTTACCACGGAAGAGGTGGTGCCGGGGATGTTCACCCGCCCGGCGTGGGAAGGCGGCGTGCGCGAGGCGATCGATAAGGTGGTGGCGGCCAGGCGCGATGAGATCGACTGGGTGCTGAGCGATAGCCGCCAGACCGTCAGCGGCGATGTCTCCCCGGAGGCGTTGAAACAGCGGCTGACCGATCGCTATTTCACCGATTTCGCCGGGGCGTGGCTGGGTTTTCTCAATAGCATTCGCTTGAATCCGGCGCGCAATATTGCCGATGTGACCGATCAGCTGACGTTGGCGGGCGACGTTCGTCAGTCGCCGCTGATTGCGTTGATGAATACCCTTGCCTGGCAGGGGCAGACCGGGCAGCAGCGTGAGGGCGTGGCGGATTCGCTGGTGAAATCGGCTAAAAATCTACTCGATAAGGATAAGCAGCCGTTTATCGATCAGCAGGCCGGCGGCGTGCGCGGCCCGCTGGAGAGTACCTTTGGGCCGCTGCTGGCGCTGATGGGCAAAAATCCCTCTCAGAGCGTGGTCGCCGCAGATAGCACCCTCAGTTTACAGACCTGGCTGACTCGCCTGACTCGCGTACGCCTGCGGCTCCAGCAGGTGGGGATGATTTAGTATATTGAAAATTAATAACTTTTTCATTTCTCCAAAATATCTCCAAAACTTTTCACCAAAACTGCTCATCCTATAATCTGTGATGGCTATTATTTCAAACCGAGCATTTTAAAACTTTATTTCCCCAGAACCGGAAATACAGCCCGATTATATGACCAGCTTTATCCATTCCTGCCCGCGTGTGTCGTTATAACGATCGGTAGTGCTTTGCATCTTATGTCCCAAGAGTATCTTTGTATCGATTCCCTGAGCGCGATAGAGACGTTCAGCTAACGAACGCTGTTCGTGAAACGTCACATCTGTTTTTCCTTCCGGTGGCACTATGCCTGCCTTATCTCTCGCTTTAGCGAAAGTACGTGACAGATTATCCTTTCTTAAAGGTCCTGCTTTCCTCTTGTTGGAGGAATGGATGAGATACGGGCTCACAATGCGATCCCGACATCCATCAATAACTTCTTTCAGTGTTAATCCCAGAGCTTCACATCTAAGACTAAGCGGCAGCGCCAGTCTGGTACCTGTCTTTCCCTGAACAATATGGATATATCCATCCCAAACATCAGCAAAACGCATGTTACAAATATCTTCTCGACGCTGGCCAGTTGCTATAGCCAGAAGCATGGCATTTTTTATGTAATGTTTATCTGGAGCAGCATCGAAAATACACTTCCAGTCCTCAAACGTAAGGCGTGCTCGGGAAACTCGAATCACTGGTTTTCTGGTTGCCTCGGGCGGATTCCAGCCAGGGGGGACTTCACCTGCATGCTGAGCCTCTTTGAATATATCGATCCACAACACACGATTATTCTGGGCAGTGCTGTTCATATCTTTATCGATCCATTCATCGAGAATCATTGCAAAATCGCGAACCTCTAGATTCTTTAAAGGATGGTTGCCAAGACGCTCAACTAAATTTCCAGCCATCCTGACCTTTTCCGAATATGTGGTTTCAGCGATGGTATTATCTTTTAGTCTGGCGGCCTGTATTTTGAGGTAGCGCTCGACCCATGATGCCAGACTGATTCCTCGACGCTTTTTGGCCTCCGGATTATCTTCAATTCTCTTCAAAAAATAATCCGCTTCAGCAGCTGCCAGACGCTGATTTGCCGTAGTGGCTATTTTCTCTGCCTTTTCTTTATCAGTTCCCAGACCATGGAATTTTCCGGTCACTGGGTTTTTATACTGGTAGTAGGTTTTATCCGTGCGTCGGTCAAACCGGGCATACAGCCCGGGTATCTTAATGCTATTTTTTCGTGGTCTCGGTGACATGATTTAAAATTCCTTTCAGTGCATCATCATCATCGTCGAGGACTAAAGGCCTTATGCCGGCAGATCCTTTACCTACATATTTAGCACTTTCATCAACTAACCATCTGCCAGCAATTTTTTCTGGAGGAGGTTGGATGTAACCCAAACGACCATAATTAACCAGACACTGACTGGAAAGTTTTATGCTAAACCTTCTGGTTCCCCATTCCGATAATGGGATCATGTATTGTTCGCTCATGGTCTAATCTCTCGACCACCGCCACTATAATTCTGTGGCGGTGGATAATCTGATTTTTAAATATCAGTTAAATTGCTACGTGTACTGGCGCCGTCAATTTCTTCCAGACTTGATTTCCCTCAATGAGACGCTGCCAGATTGCAGAAACATACCGGGCCTGGTGGATGGCATCGGCAAGGGCGTTGTGCCGCTCTCCCTCAAATGGAATGGTTTTCTTCGGGTCAATTCCAATTGCTTTGCCGAGTTCTACAATTGTTCGAACATCGCGATCATTCCAGTATTCCCATGGGTATTCTTCAGCGATGAAATCAAATGAAGAACGCAGAATACAATTATCGAAAGATGCGCCATTTCCCCAGACCTGTGCTTTTTTGCGACCGCCCGGGATATTTTCAAAAATGAATTCACCGAACTGGAGCAGGGCATCATGTAGCGGGATAGCATCATCATTCACGATTGCCGAGCGCGCTTCAGAGGACTGCTTAAGCCACCAGATTACGGTTGATGGATCCATTTTGGCTCCCCAACTCACTGAGGATTCCAGGCTTACGACTTTGTAGAAACATTCTCCGATTGAGCCTGTTGCCGGATCAAACACAACTGCGCCGATAGCGACGATAGGGGCGTCTTGTTTATTCCCCAAGGTTTCAAGGTCAACCATGACGTGAATATTATCTGCTGGTAATTCTTCAACATCATTATGATGACCGGATTCAATATTTACGGTAGTTGTTTCGCTACCAATGTCAGCATTTCCTGTACCTGTCTCAACTGCTGTTTCGCTTTCAGAAATTTCATTATTAACTTCGGTTTCATTACCGAAATTCTCTTCCATCTGCACATCGCTGGTGGCCTCTGCGTTAGAATTAGTTTTGGTTAGATCTTCTGTAACCCATTTGCCGTCGTTAGGATCGCTGATGCCTTCGATATATTCGCCACGGTTAGCAGCTAATATCTGATTTGTTTTGTCCTGCAGATCATCTTGCTCCGGGTTTTCAGGCATTGCGTTTGATGTGCGGATGTTCGCCAGTGCTTCTTCAAGCATTCGCACACGTCTGGCCGGAACCTTAATCCACTTATGCAGTGCCTGTAATGTGAGGTGATGAATTTCGTCATCGGAAATGGAGAGACCACCTACCTCCATAAAATAAAGGTCGAATGAAAGGGATTTGATAAAATTATCCCGTTCGATTTCTAAAAGGTTAAGCAGTTCACTTGCTTCTGACAGATCCATTACTGCAGTTTTACCGGAAATAGCCAGTTCTACCTGAGGCCTGATTTCAAGTTCGCGCGCCGGCGTATCATCGGCCTGATCATTCGCGCCGGTCATCTTATCTGCATCACTATTGTCAGGTTCTTCAACTTTACGCATTGGCATAGGCATCGAGGAACGGCCGCAGGCGATATCAACAATAAGTTCGTCCGGGTGAGCGTGGTCTGCTTCAGTCATGACACGGTTCAGATATTCGCGATGCTTCACCGGATCTTTCCACAAACCTTCTGGTGTTGTTTTAACCGTCGCAATATTGCAGGCGCGGGAATAATCCATGCCGCCCGGCATTTCCTCGAATAACTTCACGGTCGCCGTGAACTCCAGGTTGTCACAGTCGTTCATTATGGCGTTAATGGCGCATTCGGTTTTGAATGGTGGGTTATAGATATCGAACTCGTTAACACGGGCGAGCAGGCCAGCTGCGATTTCGTAGGCCAGCCCCGTTCTGGTCAGCGGTGTTTTCCGGTCTGTTACATTACCGCCGCCGGCATTCGCGCCGGAGGGAGTGCGATTAACGGCTGAAATACTATTACCTGCAGCCCATTCTTTAGTTAGGATCCCGCGGTCAATGTGCGCCGTCTCAAACCATAATTTGGCAAACTGAACCTGTTTACCAAGCTCATAGCGCTTTCCTTCAGGGAACACGGTTTTGAATGCACTAGTGAATTTCCACAGTCCAGGCATATCGTATTTCTTAATTTCCGGAACATTTTCAGCAGCCAGGATCAGATTCTGTACAGCGTGATTCTCTGTATCCATTTCCATTAAGGAAAGGCGGTCACGATGTGGAATGCTAATGTGATACACGTGGCGATCGTCAGCCATGTACTGGGCAAGCAGCTGCGTGCGGAAGGACATTTCGGCCAGGTTGAACAGGGCATCTTCATTGGCCGAATAGTCCTCTTCATCGCTATCAGTAGAAGTGTTGTTTTCCGGTTCGTTGTCCGCCTGAGGTTCAGCGGCCGCCGGCGCAACGATTTTTTGCCATGTCAGCCCGTCTTCTGCCAGTTCATAGCGATCACACCAGGTGTCATCCAGCACACCTTCTTCCGGTAGGTCATCAACGATGAGCCAGTTGGTGCGGATAGGCAGCTGATGGTTGGCGCCGCGGCCAACATTAATCTCAGCGTCTTCCAGAATGTCCAGGATCCGGCGTTCGGCGCGGGAATCAGATTTTGCAGAGAACCAGCAGAATAGGTTTTTCGCTTCGGTGGCCTTTGCCTTTGCTTTAATGAGATACGCGTAGTTGTTCATTGCGTTTGGGTTCCTTAAGGCTGTAAGATACCCGGGACTGTGAAAGCTCCCTCTGGGTAGTGGTCATTGTCAAAACTCGAATCCGGGAAGCTTTGGTCGGCTAACCGGGGTACTTAACCCGCCTTGCGCGGGTTTTGTGCTTTATGGGCCGCTCTTTGGTTCCGAGCCATAACCCGGATAATCCTTTAGCGCTTTGCGTAATGTAGCTTTAGCCACCTTTGCGGGTTGCGTCAGCGCCAGCTTCATCGCTGTAGCAAAGGCATCTGTAACCTCTTCAGCGGCTTCCATAGCAAAGTTATGTTCCATCCAAACTTCACTCTGCACCTCTTCCTCCACTTCATCGTGAAGTGCCTCTTTCACTTCGTGAACGGTCAGAACGCCGATGAGCTGCTCAGCTGGAGCAGTACTAAATTTCAATGCCAGTTCGTTAGCTGACATAAAACCTCCGGAAAAAGGGCCCGCCGCGGGGCGGGCAAAGTCAACTTTTCCAATTTAACCAGAACAGGCCTCGCCTCCTGTTTGGTTACGATGGCGGATGTACCATCACAAAGCCCGGTATACCAGGCTTTAGGCCGGCATCTGCCAGTGCTCATTATCAAAACCCGAATCAGAAACTTACTGCTGGCTGTTGGTCGTCAGCCGTCTTCAATGCCTTTTTGTATGGCTGGCATGTGCCTTTTACCTTCTGGGCCTCAGCATCGCTGTTACAACTGGTCTCACATGGATACACGCCTATCAGGACATTAGAGCACTCGCCGGTCAGGGCGCACACGCTGATGACAAGGGCAAACAGCGTATTCATGCTTTAGCCTCAGGGTTTCCTTTCTGGGCTAACAGGTAGCAAAGCTGGCGAACTCTTGTCTCGAACCAGCTCAGGCGGATGGCCTGCTGGCGCGCTGGCTTGCGTTTGAAATCGATCATGGATTAACTCCTTGAGTGTGATAAATACTGCGACCCAGAACAAAAGGCCGATAATTAACGAAATGACCAGAGAGCGAATACCGTTCTTACTCATTCCAGCCTCAGCCTTGTCGCGGCTAACGCTACTTGCTGATTAACCATTAATCAGGCTTTGCGATGCGGTGCCGGGTGCCTCCCGGTGACATCAGCCAGTTAACAACTGCTGCCGACCTGCTTTTTCCCGCAACATGGAAACCGCCCATGCTTACCTTTTTAACTGTGCCGCGTGCGCATAGCCGCATTCACCACATTGCAAAGCCTGTTACCTGTGACTGTCTTTTCACCACTTCAGGCTCGGTGGTATGCTGGAGTTCTCACACAGCCAGCAAGGGAAACTTAAATGAACCAGTTTTATGTTCACGTTCGATTATTTGAAGCCACAGCCGAACAAGCTAAAAAATTTGAAGAAATTATGCTTACCTTTCTGTACCAGAAGACAATCAAAGAGTCTGACGAAAGCTGCTGCAGACTGGCTCCGGAAGGATACATCCTCAAAAGCACAATGAACTGCCAGCAAATCGTTGATCAAACATTTGCAATTGCTAATAGCGCTGGTGTTAATGCAAATATCTTTGTCTGTAAATTTGAACAAAGTGCATGTTTACTTCCATCTGCTGCCTTAGTTGGCAACGATTTCGTTTATCCTGATCTGACTCCTAAGCCTCTCAAGCTCGATTCTTAAAGCCTTAACCATCGTTTCGTGATAAACACGGCTCACACCATTTCCTTTGCACGGCAGGGGAGTGATCGTGTGAGTCATGAAATTGGTTCGGGTAGGGCTTTGTGTCTCGCCAGTCTTCAACGCCTGCTTTGCTAATAAAACACGGGCCTCTGTACCTGCGTTTGGCTCTAACTCCTGCAAGCGCTTTGAATCTTCAAGCAGAAGAGCTATCACGTGTTTCAATTCCTGGCTGTCCATCTCGCACCTCGTTTAGTTGACCCTTATCGCCGGGTAGCGGAACGTTTAAACCTGCTGCGATTAATGTTGCCGTCATCTCATCCGGTGTTTCGTATGCCGCCGGCAGCTACTTCGTGGGCTTCCTGCCTCGATGACGTGTTGCGATGGGTGTATTATTATCGAAGTAATCGATATGCGTCAAATTAAATTGATAGCTAGGGGTGAAAAAAACCAGCAGGTCAATTCATGACCCACGAAATGTGGAAGGAGATAGAAGGGTTTATTTAGTAGGGGGAATCAGGTTTCTTTTTTGTAGATAGGCCTTTGCGAAATTATCAAGTTCTTCAAGACGCATGTCTATAAGGCTGATAATTCTCTCTTTTTCATCATCAGTTGGTAACTGTTCAAACGCATTAAGCAACCTTGCTTGGAGTTCAGAAGACGGCTTGATTTGAACGTTTGTCTCCCACGGATCCTTATCTTGAGATACTTCGCCATCTTCCATAAAAAACCATGAAAGCGGATAACCAGTAGCTGCCGGCAGAAGATTTAAGATTTCAGATCTAGGTAGAATATCAGAGTTACACCAGCCGCTTACCGACTGAGCCTTAACTCCCAACCTGCGGGCTAGCTCAGATTGAGATATATCGAGATCTTTTATAGCCCTTTGCAATCTCTTTCCGAAGTTCATCTCTTCATCCAATTCATAAAGTTACAACTGATTATACAGATTTTTTCTGTAGGTCTAACTATCGAAATAATTTGACGATATCGATTAAATTTGTTTTATTGTCTTCCATCGACAACCAATGAGATCAACCGATGAAGATATCAACCCAAAAAAAGCTCTTGAACATCTGCAGCCAAGCCGAGCTCGGCCGTCGTATGAAAAGGAGAGCCCAAACAGTTAATGGGTGGTTCAAAAATAAAATACCAGGAGAGCTAGTGATCAAGGTGAGCAAAGCTGTCGACTGGAAGGTAACACCACACGAATTGCGCCCAGATCTTTATCCGAACCCTGCTGATGGACTTCCAAAGGAGTAACCATGCAAACCATCTCTTTTGAAAATCATACCCTGGTGAAAGGTATGCAGCTGAAAACAGAAAATCAGTATTTACCGATGCGCCGCGATCGCAATAAGTGTAGGGCCATTTATACCGCCGTTCAGGAATGGGAGTCCTCATTACCTGGACGTGCGCAAGACCACGTCGCGCAGCTGGTGGCCGAACAGTGGGAGAAACAAAACGGGCGCGGAATCAGCGTCAATAAACAGAATCTGTATCGCTACCTGAAAAACGAGGGCGGTTCAGAGAAGTACACCAGTTATGTCATCCAGCTTTCGACGGCGATCGCTGATGCAATGCCGATAGAGATCGCGCGCAAACATGGCCTAAAAAGTGGCTTAACTGAAACCGAGCTGGTGGCCAATGCAATCAAAGAATGCAGCGAAGCGCACCAGGCCAAGTTGCTTGGCGCACCTCTGCAGAAACTAGAGCGTGAAATACGGGAAGCTGCAATTGCACTTTTTAACATGCTCCCTGCAGATGCGGCGGGACCACTACTGGCGAGCATCAGCGCCGTAGCGCCGCAATTTTTCTAATCGAGTTTTGACAATGACCACCAGCACCAGCTGGTTAATAAGAGGTTTCAGATGGCCCGCATCAGAACAGTTAAACCTGAATTCTGGACAGATGAGAAGGTGGTGGAATGTTCAATTCCAGCGCGTCTCCTGTTTATCGGGTTGTTCAACTTCGCCAACGATATGGGATGCCTTGAGCGTTCGCCAAAACGGTTGAAGATGCAAATCTTCCCTGCGGATGCGCTCGATTGCGAACCACTAATACAGGAACTGATTACTCATGGATTACTCACTGAGTATTCAGTGAATGATGTCTGCTATTTGCAGATTAAAGGTTTCCTTAAGCATCAAAAAATAAACAGGCCTTCGGCCTCAAAAATACCTCTTCCGCCAGAATTCACTGAGGCTAAGGCAGGAAAGGAAGAAAAGAGAGCTCCTAATCAAGGAGTCCTCCATGAGGACTCAGTGAATCCTCATGGAGGACTCACTGACGGAAAAGGAATGGAAGGGAAGGGAAAAGGATCAAACCCCACTCTCTACGCGCACAAGGGAAATGTTTTTCAGGAACCTCAGTATTTGCAAGATCTGGATATTCCGATCGGGAAATTCACTATGCACGACCTTTGGCTGCCGTCACAGGACTGGCCGAGACTGGCTGCTACCTGGGGAATAGCGCTTCCCGAACCGGCATACCTGCCGACAGAGCTGGCAGAGTTCACCGCGTACTGGAAATCCGAAGGGAAAGTATTCACTCAGGTTCAGTGGGAGCAGAAATTTGCCCGCAGCGTGATAAGTGCCAGAGCCAAATCCAAACCACAACCAGCAACCGGAGGTAACGGCAATGCAAGAATTCAATCAGTTAACACCGCATCCCGGGCAGTTCAGCAAATTCAGGAAGCCAGAGAGCTCTGGGAGAAGCAACGCGGACTTGCTGGCGGCGGATACGGCATGGCGGCTATGGACGGTCATGGGGGAGATATTCTCGAACCGATGGACCCAGAAGAACGGGGCGGCGCCATCGGATATGTGGATTGCCCAGATTGGATCGATGAGTGATGCCCAGATTACCCTGGTCTGCCGTCAGTGCATGGAGCGCTGCGCCGCGGGTAACACATGGCCACCGGATCTGGCTGAATTCGTAGCGCTGGTTTCGGCGAGTGGAGCCAACCCATTCAACCTGACATCCGAAGCTGTGATGGCTGAATACAAGCGCTGGCGCAATGAGTCTTATCGCTTTTCGGGCAGCGACAGATACCCCTGGAAACAGGACGTGCTGTATCACATCTGCGTTGAGATGCGCAGAACTGGAGTTGAGCGAAACCTCACAGAGGGGGAACTAAAAAAACTGGCAGAAAAATTACTCACGAAGTGGACGAAGCATCTGGCTAATGGATTCTCGATCCCACCGATTCGCCGACAGCTTGAAGCGCCGCGACATCCGGCAGGGCCAACACCAGCACAGCTTCTGATGGAAGAGTACAAACGCCGCAAAGCGGCAGGTTTAACCAGATAAACGAGTTTTGACCATGACCAAAAAAATCAAATCCAGATATCGCAATGAATTAACCGCCTTTGAGTTCCTCAGGGCCAACCCGGATATGACGTCCGGCGAAATAGCCGAAGCAATGGGGCGTAGTGGCAGTTCTGTCAGTGGACAGGTTAAGCAGCTGGCGGGGACCGGACGAATTGTCCGGACGGGCACTAAAGATGGTTCCCCTACGTGGAGAGTTAACGATATGCCGTTTGGCTGCGGTAATCCTATGCGAATGAGATTTGAACAGTTGCTACAGGCGCATCGTAAGAAATGTGAGGAGCGAGCAGCATGACCGATATCAACAGACTGATTACTAGCATCAAGCGCCGCACAGCCCATGCTAAAGAGCTTGGCCACGATGTTCTTTTTGTAAAGCTAGAGGACCTTGATGTGCTGGTAGAAGCGTTGGAGAAGGTTCACAAGACTGTGAAAAAAGGTTAGCTATTGGCAGGAAGGAAAATGTTCTGCTCGAACGTACTAGAAGTTGTTACCAACTGCTCTACAGGTGGTCAAATGAGGCACTTGCAGATGCACACTGAGGATTCTGCAGAATATTAACACGTGATTAGGTGTAAGCACTTTTGTTGAATCGTATAGGATATTATTAACATGCTGTATTCCGTGAGGCTTGATGAAACCGAAGTAGTAGAAGATATTGAGTTGGATTTAGCAGTAAGGGCTGGAAGCATATTGTCATAAACGCTTGACTGAGAGAACAGTAACTATGAGGTTTTGACAGGGTGCGGGAGCATTATCGAGGGCATCTGTATACTATAAAATATTAGAGTAAAAAAATTTAGCAATAAGGTCATAAAAGTCTCGCTATATCAGCGAAATTTTTATGACAAAGTGTATCATTCTAACTAAGAACTAGGAAGAATGCGAAAATGTCGACGTCGTTATTACTGCTTCTAGCGCGTTTACTAAACATTGTTGAGTTAAATTTTACTGTGTATCAGAAATAAACTTGAGGGCTTATAATGTTAGATGTTAAATTGAAATTAAAGAAAAAAAGGCCTCGCCCTTCACTACAGATTACATCAGTGTCTGATTTTGTCCATCATGTTGTCAATTGGCGGCTTGATGGTTATCCACCAACCGCTTTCCGCGGACAGAGGCATTATGGATGGTATTCTGTACCTAAACTTTTACGTGATGATAATGATATTCTTAGTAGCGAAAACTTTGCTGTCAGGGATATTGTTTCATTGCATCCTGGTGAGTTTGAATCTGATAAAACTATGTTTGATCGATTGGTCAGAATGCAACATTTTGGTTTGCCCACAAGGCTTTTGGATGTAACGACGAATCCTCTCGTAGCACTCTGGTTTGCAACAGAAATGAGTAATGGTAATGAGGAGTATCATGGTGCAGTCCAGGCTTTTTTAGTGCCAAAAGACCGGCAGCGTTATTATGATAGTGATAGAGTTAGTTGCATGGCTAACATTGCGAATCTGACCAAAAAGCAGAAAGAGGAGCTAGCCTATTGTGCCGTAAATACCTCATCTATAACCGAATTTAATAAGGAGTCTATCGTCGACATCTTGGTTTTTCATATTGGGATGGAGAAGGCTCATTTCAGAAAGGTTGTAAACCCTGACGATTTATTACGTCCGGTTTATGTCAAACCCAAAATGTCTAACAAGCGAATAATTGCTCAGGCCGGAGCGTTTATGCTTTGGGGTGTAAATATTGATGCATCTACATCCGGTGATCGTTTACGACAGGATAGAATTTGGATAGATGAAGCCGATAAAGCCTCAATAAGAGATGAGCTTAACCTTTTAGGCATTAATGAGAGGACTCTTTTTCCTGAAATTGATAAATCAGCAAAATTCATAACAGATTTGTACGGGAGCAGGCGTCAGGGTTTGAGTGGAAGTGGTTTACTTTAATACTTAGATAGTGCCATTATTTTTTCCAGATATTCTGGTTGTGGAAGATGGGAGTTAAATAAAGAACCCGGCCGTATGGCCGGGTTCTTTCATTTACACCCGTCCACAATTGCAGCGCGGGATTGGAAATACACGAGCCTTCTTCGGATAGATAATGTTGCCATGTCTATCATGAATGTATGGTCTAAAATCGACCGGGCAGGTGTTTCCACATTTCGGACACGTAGTGGTGGCCATTGTGCATTCTCCTGTCACACCCCTGTACACCTGTCAGGGTTGTTTCTTGTGGGGAGAACCGATACACTCTAGCTCGTAACACTTGGGTGTGTATCGGTGGGTGTAACCTCCATACCAAGGAAGCGTTGGTAGCGCTCCCGCCCGACTAAGCCCTGTTGGTAGCAGGGCTTTTTTATTGCCTTACTGCGAACGATTTAATAATCGTTGCAATTCTTTCAGCTTCATCAATAGTTAAGTCCATCGGTAATTTTCCAACTGTAATAATCATTCCGTCCCGCACGGGAATTGGAAGATCAAAAGTTTTTATCGGTTCGGGAGTTGTTGCCGATACAGGGACTGGTTGTTTAGGCATTCTTCTCCGGCGCTTTGGCTTTGACTTCTCATTGTTAACATCGTCAACTTTGGCATCCTGAGTATTTTGGAACTCAATAAATTTCTCAATTGCTGACGCCAGGCGACTCTTGTACGAATGTAACGTTGAATTTGAAACATCCACCCCTGAGGACTCACAGTATTGCCTTATTGCCTCATCTACATCCAAATCTCTGATATCTTCATCAAAATCAGGTGTGTAGGTTGCTAACAATCTTAGGGCTGACTCCTTAAGATTCCTAGCTGTCGCTTCAGTAACGATGTTCAACTGAGGTAGCCGTTGTAGAAACTCTTCGAATCTCTCATAGCTATAAATATCTTCCGGCATGTGCCACCCCCTCTTAATCAATAAAGTGTAAAATACATCGTTCGCAATAGACAATCAACTATTGATTTGTGAGTATCGTTAATTAGTTTGATTTTACTGGATTGAATGCGCGGCGCTGATTCGTTTGAATTTGCATTGATCTTTTATTTTTCTTAATAATCAGTGTGTTACTCTGATCTTTTGTTGCGCTGCATTTGAGGGGAGGCGAAGATGGGATGGGGGAAGAGGTGTTTTTGCTGAAGATTGGATCAAAATCAAAAGTTGGGCGAAGCGTTACTTTCGTATGGTCGTCTTCGGCGGCATGTATTTAGAGCGCCTAGGATGTTCATTATAATTGATAATTCACGTCACCCTGAACAAGTTGACCACATACTCGTTCTGTCCTGATGAGTAAGTCAGTTTGGTATTGTCCGAGATCGCGCACTCAATACTTCAGATAGTGAAGCGATCGGTGGGACGCCCTGGATGATGTGGACGTGAAGGGGATTTTAACGTTCCCGATCAACCGAGAAAATTACGTCGAGGAAGACCCAAATCCTGTGATTGAATCCCGACCCGCTACGGCGGGTTTTGTTTTTTTTGGGGAAAACTTCAAGTTAAACATGGGCATGTGATTAACAAAAAGTGACATCAAGGGCTTGAACATTTCACCTAACAGGTTTACTGTTTATTTATACAGTATTTGCGTAAGGAGCTAATTATGAAAGTGGAAATCACAATTGATCGTCGCAAAAAGCTACCAGAGGGCGCTGTCCCGGCATTAGAGAAAGAGCTACTGCGGAGGCTTGACCAAAACTTTAACAAGTGCAGTTTGATCATTCGCCGAACCGGTACTGATGGTCTGAGTGTGTTTGGTGGGATGGATGGGGACAAAAAGCGGGTGGAGCAAATCCTTCAGGATACCTGGGAAAGTGCTGACGACTGGTTCTATTGAGTAGAGGTCCAGTGGCTGACCTGGTTTATTTTGAGGATTTTGCTGTGGCTAAAAAACAACAAATGCCGAACACCGGCTATGTAGTAATCAGATGCGATGACGGGGTAATTGTTGCCCGTCTCACCTCTTTTCCCGTATGTGAGCGCGCTTTAATGTACCGTTGCGGTGATACTGTATCGTTTATGCCTCTGCAGCCCGATGAGATCGTGGGGACTCTCTCGCTGTTTTCGCAGATGATTGAAAGAGCAAAGGCCGGAGGGGGTTACCAGATTCCTCCGGGCTCTGTTACACTCCCGTCATAGGCCTGAACAACCTATACCTGCTGCGTCACGGAGAGAAACCATGGCGCAAACAAAATTAATATCTGATGCGGAACAGGCTGGCGATCATGTTGATGGTGCCGGTCTTTCTTCATTCCACAACCTGACACCACGACAGCAGGAAGTTTTTGATCTGCTGGTGGTATATATCAATCAGCATGGCTACCCGCCGACCGTTCGGGAACTGGCCGGGCTTCTCGGCGTTAGCTCACCGAATGCTGTCGCTTTGCACCTTCGTGCGTTACATAAAAAAAACTTCATAAAACTATCTCGCGGTGTTTCCCGTGGGATTTCTGTCGTCGGAAGAAAGGAACCGGTACTTGCCGTGCAGCTGCTGCAAGAAATTATCGCTGACGAACCTGGGGCGCGTGATCGGGCGCTGGAGTTCCTCCGAGTGTACGAGGACCGGCCATGAAGAAAAGCTGGTTTCTCCATGAACAACTTTCAGAGTCTCAGGCTCTGGAGCTGGAGGAACGCTACCGGAAAAAGAATTGTCCGGTTGAGAAAAGCCTGTCGAGCGACTTTATCTCATGGGAACTCCGTGTGCTGTTGCCGGAATCCAGCAAGCCACCGCGCGTTAACAGAACCTACACACAAAAAATGTGGAGGGAGTGATGCGCGCATTATTAAATGTTGATGTTGCCCGGCACCTGGGAATTGTGTTGCTTAAACCCGGTAAAGAGTTGATGTCTTTATTCAGTGGTGGGCGCGTGCTGGTGGAGACTCTGCCAGAAAAAATGAAGGCTCTCCCAAGCGGGCGCATTCCTGACGCCGGGCAACCTTTACGAGATGATCCCGAAATTCGCCCATTCTTTATGAAAGAGCGAGTGGTGAGGGCTGCTGGCGGGGTGAATGGTCTCGAATCCTGGTTGCTTCAGAGGGTCAAGCATTGCCAGTGGCCACATTCTGATTATCACCATTCAGAACTGGTAACGTTCCGGCATTCAACCGGGGCAATCGTCGCATGCTGGCATTGTGATAACGAGCTGAAGTACCAGACCGATCAAACCCTTGATAGGCTGGTAGGTATCAATAACGCAGATTTGGTAATCGATGCTGCCCGTATCGCACTGGGATTTGACCCCGAACGCTCCCTGTCACTTGCTGAATTGTGCTGGTGGGCTGTCAGCGTTGGAATAGGGGACGAAATCACAGAAGAGATGGCGCGCCGTTCCCTCCGGCTTAAAGAAGAGGTTTTCCAGTCAGTCTACAAAGAAAGCGAAATCGTCCCATCGGTGCCGGCCACCAGCATTCTTTCCCCGCTTGTTGCTAAGGTTGCCAGGCATCCTGAACCACCAGCCCCGATAAAACCAGAGGTGCCAGTGGTTGTTGATCCCGTGGCGCCAGCCACTTTATTCACCAGACCTAAACGGATCCGCTGGGTGTCAGATGGTTTTATTTCCTGGGTAAAGACTCAGCCATGTATGTGCTGCGGTCAGTCTGCCGACGATGCGCATCACCTTATAGGATGGGGGCAGGGCGGCGTTGGTACCAAGGCACACGATATTTTTACGATCCCTCTTTGCCGTAAGCATCACCGGACGCTTCATCACGATCCAGTTGCTTTCGAGCGTGAGTACGGCACTCAGCCGGAATTGATTATTAAGTTGCTGGACCGGGCCTATGCACTCGGCGTTCTGGCGTAAGGAGAAGAACATGATGACACCGCGTCAACGCCGACAGTACAACGCAGGATTACAAACCGTAGCCGCAGCCCCGCGCAAAAGCTGGTTAGGTCGGTTCACCCCTTTGAGCGGCATTCAGTCGCCATGGATTAAATCACTGCTTACAGTCTGGGGGGAGGGCATGCGGGGAAGTCCTTCACCACGTAAACCGACAGGTCATTCATGCTGGCGCGGCCTCAGGGCAGAGCGATGGTCGGATAAAGCAATGGAGCGTTTTACAGCGGCGATTGAGCAAGCCAGGAGTGAAGGGTTCCGGGGGCAGCAGGCATTAAACCGGGCACACGCTATTTTATGGCCTCAGCCTACCACCAGCGCGATAGACTCAGCTATGCGTGAGGATGACGTAACATTTATGGAAAAGTGCGTGCTGTCTGCATTTGAGACTGATGATCCGGTTTATCTGGTGGGGGTTAACTATTACACCACACGTAAAAAAATCTCTGATATTACCCGTGAGCTACAGCTGGTGGCACCGTGGCTGACGGACAGCGAAGCCAGAAAGCGAATGCGCTGGTGTCTGGAAATATTCAGAGCAAAAGTCTTTCTTTCGGTCTGGCGTGAAATTCATGGGAATTAGCAAAAAGTGCTATAAATTCATCTCAATGTTGAAAACGGGCCAAAAAATTAGATAATCCATTCATGCTTGGCAGAGCTGCGCCACTAGGCAGCGACAAAAAGCGACAATTTGACTATATCGAGAACCCCGCCGGCGCGGGGTTTTTGCTTTCCGGCGATACGACAGGGGTATTCGCGAGATGCATTGCATCAGTACCCCTGTCATATCGTCGTAATTACTAGATTATTTTTAAACAAATAGCTAACCCGGCTTTTGTTTCTGCTGTGTTAGGTTTGCCTGTCGGTGAATTTCCCTGTGCGGCTGAGCGTTCAGTTACTGTAAACATTCTCCATATTTCCTTGTCAAACGCGGGTCAGTTTGCTGGCTGATTCACCGGGAGGCACCCGGCACCATACCGCCCTATAGAAATACAGAGCATTTTTAATCCTGCTCCCCGCTGTAGTCCGTCATATACTGCTTAAAAGCATTAGGAGGCGGATATGGAAGAGGGGTTTTACTGGATTCAACATAGCGGCATTTCTGAGATTGCGTATTTCACCAATGAGATATTCCAGGATGTCAGAACAGGAAGTGACGTTATAGGCGTTTGGAGCCTGACCAGGAGTGATGACATTTGCCATGATGAAGAAGTAGTAATTCTGGCTGGTCCTCTTCGATATCCCGATTAAACCGGTTACAAGCCTCGTTATGACGCGGGGCTTTTTTACATCCGCGCCACGTTCGGCGTATTTCAACCACAGAGCTTTTAACGCGATATTATTTAAGCTTGCTTTTGTTACATTGGGGAGACAATTGTGATCTCACTCATGAGTTTCTCAATGGCTGAAATGTTGTCCTGATGACGAAAAAAGTTGTATAGATTCACTGCCGAACTTTCTGGAAGCAATTTTTTAAGCGAATGTATATCTGCACTTTGAATGGCTCTCAGGTTATTGAACTTACCAGCAAGAGAGTAGGCCGAATGCTCTTCTATACCATAGATACCGAATGCAAATAGTAGTCTGGTGAGTGTTGTGTTTCGTGCTTGGTGAATTCCATTGACCAGAATCTGGGCCTGTTTCGGTCCACACTGCGGAAGGCCGCAAAGTTTGCCTGCAGTCAAGGAAAATACATCATGTGGTGTATTGAGATACGCTTTCGACACTAACTGTTCCAGTGTCTTCTCGCCTAATTGCTCCACATGCACACCTCTAGGCTCGAAGAAGCGGAGGCAAGAAGCATAACTGTCTTGTGAGCAGAGTAATCCATAAGATTCTTGGGTGCTTGTTAAGAAAATACTCATGATCTTGTTTCTTTTTTTAATAAGAGAGTTATTTGTACCAGGGCTCTATCCAGTGCCCCGGTGATTAAGAATTAGCTTTTTAGTTCATGGCGTGCTGCTTCAGCCAGGAAATGGCTTCTGTCACGATAGCTAGCGTTACCCTTTACGGCATTGTCGATGCGCTTAATCAGTGTATCAGGCAGTGAAATATTGATACGTTGTGGTTTGCCTTCAAACTCAGACAAATCAACTTCAACCATGAACCAGCTGTCAAAGTCCTTATATTCTGGGTTAGCTGCATACACCATGTAACCGGCGTCTTTGATTTCATCGACGCTGCGCCCGGCATCTTCGATCAGACACTCAACGCTTAAGAGAATGGCTTCTTTAACCATTGGCGCGATCTGGTCCTGTGTATCAGCGGCGGAGAAGCAACCCATCTCATAAGCTGAAAACGCAGGAACAATCATACCGTAGGCGGTGTTTTCATCTTTTGGCGTTTCGACGCCCACTGAAAAGAACATAGTAACCTCCAAAGGTGGCGGGGATTAGATCCCCGCCGTTTTCTTGATGGATTTGATGGTGCCGATCGGTAGGTTGCCCTTAGGGTGTGGAACCGGGAATGTTTTTCCCGTTATCGGCGACCACCATATCTGGTGACTGCCTTTCCCTTGCCTTTTGAGTTCACATCCGGCGGCTATCAATTCCTTTATCAGGTCAGTCGATTTCATATTCCCTCCTGGCCTGATTCTTATTATACACACCAATACACACGAGGCAAGGGTTTTGTGTGTATTGGTGTGTTTTATTTGAATTCAATATTAATTTACCTGCCTTGCTGGTGGGTTATTCCCTTAATCAGGCTCACGGGAATCATCATTGATACGGTTTGTTGATAAATCAGCCCGATGAGCCTGACCCCTTCAAACACACGCACAGCACCCGCACACAGCGAGGTGAGAGTATGTATCGCATGGACAAACTAACAACTGGCATTGCCTATGGCACATCAGCTGGAAACGCCGGGTTCTGGATGCTTCAGATGCTGGATAGGGTCAGTCCATCACAATGGGCAGCCATTGGCGTACTTGGCAGCCTACTTTTCGGCTTGCTTACGTACCTGACAAATCTGTACTTCAAAATTAAAGATGACCGGCGCAAGGCGGCACGGAGTGTTGATGGGAAATAAAGCGAAACTTAGTGCCGCTATGCTGGGGCTGATTGCTGCTGGTGCTACTGCTCCGCAACTCTTTGATCAGTTCATCAGTGAGAAGGAAGGCAACGCGCTGGTAGCTGTTGCCGATCCGGGCGGCGTCTGGTCGTTATGCCACGGTGTGACGGTCATTGGTGGTAAGCGTGTTGTGAAAGGCCAGACTGCAACCGAGGCGCAGTGTAAAAAGATTAACGCCATCGAGCGCGACAAAGCGTTGGCATGGGTGGATCGTAATATCCATGCTCCACTGACACCGCCGCAGAAAGTCGGCATTGCCTCATTCTGTCCGTATAACATCGGCCCTGGTAAATGTTTCCCGTCAACGTTCTATCAGCGGATTAACGCCGGAGACCGTAAAGGTGCGTGCGAAGCGATTCGCTGGTGGATTAAGGACGGTGGAAAGGATTGCCGCATACGCTCTAATAATTGCTATGGGCAAGTATCCCGCCGGGACCAAGAAAGTGCGTTAACGTGCTGGGGGATAGAGCAATGAGCCGTATAACCACCATTATCTACTCCGCGATTATCTGTTTGATAGTTTATCTGGGCTGGCTTGCAAATCACTACCATACCTCCGCAACAAAATACAAAAGGCAGCGTGACGTAAAGACCCAGGCGCTGGACTTGGCGAACGCTACCATCACCGACATGCAAACCCGGCAGCGTGACGTTGCCGCATTGGATGCCAGATACACAAGGGAGTTAGCAGATGCGAAATCTGAGAATGATGCTTTGCAGCGTAAGCTTGATGCTGGTGGTCGGGTGCTCGTCAAAGGCAAGTGTCCAGTGTCTGCCACAACCCAAACCACCAGCACCGCCAGCATGGGCGATGCTGCCACCGTCGAACTCTCTTCAGTTGCTGGACGAAACGTTCTCGGTATTCGAGCCGGTATCAAGCGAGATCAATCAGCATTGATGGTTTTGCAGGAGTACATCAACACGCAGTGTCAGAAATAAATTATTTATCCCTCTGAAGTTTGACAAGTGACTTTCAAGAAAATGGCCCTATGCGGGCCCTTTTAGTATCCGCAGTAAACGCGCGCCGCAATGCGCATATGACAACACCGAACCTACCCTTTGAAATGAGCCTTTGAGGAAGTCAGTTTGAGCTGGCGAGCCTTCGGTGGGCTGATTTCTATTGCGGCAAAGGTTCATCTCAAAGAAAGGTAAAAACGCCATGAATAATCTGTCAGTTATTCCAGCCTTCGACTTCAGTGAAATGGTTGTCCCATCAGGGAATAAAGTGATTACTACGTCGCTTAAAGTCGCTTGTTATTTTTGCAAAGCGCATAAAAACGTTCTTCGTGCTATCAAGCGGCTTGAAAGTGAATGTTCTCCGGATTTCAACCGGCTCAATTTTGAGCCCGTTGAATACATCGATAAAAAGGGCGAGATGCGTCTGATGTACAACATCACGAAAGATGGGTGGATGATGCTCGTCATGGGCTTTACTGGTAAATCAGCTACCGCGATAAAGGAGAGTTATATCTCCGCTTTTAACTGGATGGCTGAACAATTGAAACGACGTCTGGCTATGGGGGAGGAAATGCAGCACCGCTACGTTATTAAGGAAACTCGCTCAAAACTGAAAGGGACGATAGGCAGCCGGCTGATGAATGAACGAAAGAAAGAGAAGTATGTGTTGGCGCTGGAGCATGAACATATCATGCAGGTAACACAACCTGACTTGCTGATTTATTAATGTTAAGAGTAGTGCGACCTACATAATTAAGACTAAGCATTACAGCAGGCACTCGCTGAGTGCTGTGATAATGCCCGTTTTGACGGGCATTACAATCTTAACGATTCTCTGGATGGATACGTGCATTTAATGTTTTAATAAAATCCTCCTTTGAAATCCCTACTTGATACATCCATGTGTTTGCTCGAGCAGGTAAGAAAACCTCAAGCATTCTGCGGTAAATATCTACTGCTGGGCTGTGTGAATTACGTGTCAGTTCGTCTTTGCCGGAAAAACGGCCCATACGTTTCAGGATTCCACCAATAACGAGATATTCTGTTTCATTGTTACCGTCAAATCCTGGGAACGACAGGGATGTGTTCTCATTGAAATGTGGAATAGCCTCTGCTACTTCTGCTTTATCCTCGGCACTGAAACGTTCATAAGTATATTTAAGGATTTCGTACATATCGACAACGTCAACAAACAGTTTGACTTCCTGCGGGTTTTCTTCACCCGTGTCAAGGCTAGAGTATTGCCATGACAGAGCCCAGTAGTTGTCGGTGCTTACAGCTTCATCAATAAGATCAGGATCAAATGAATTTTCGATTTCAAGGGCACGAAAAATTTCCGTGAGCATTTGAATTTGTAATTTTTCTTGCTGAGTGTATTTCATACAATTCTTTTCCTTATAGTCTAAAAATGCCTCCAGGGCATAAATGAAGATACTGCTGCACCCTTAAGTTTCAAGACATTAATGGCCCCAGCATGACGCTGCTCTCTTTTTATTTGAGAATATCTCTTATTTTTGCGGGTCCTCCTGGCGATTCTGAACACCGAGGGGCTGGCAACACGCGGAAAAAGCCAAATTTTTGCATTTTTATCGGCCATCACCACCACTTCAATTTATTGAAACATCGGGGGAAAAATTTCTCCGGTGTCGAATTTGTTTGTTTTTTGTTCATCACTGGAGCCTTGCATGGACCATGAATTAAAGCGGCTGCAACTTAACGTCAGCCAGCTGGCTGCATTGTCCGGCGTCCATCGTCAGACGGTGTCCGCCAGATTAAAGAATGTCCGTCCGGCAGGTGGCAATGACAGTAACCTGAAGCTGTATGGCCTGACGGATGTTCTTGCTGAGCTGATGAAAATGCCTGCGCCGGTAGCGGAAGGCGAAATGGAACCGCAGGACCGAAAAGCCTGGTATCAGTCTGAACGTGAGCGTCTGAAATTTGAACAGGAGGTAGGCGAACTGATCCCGGCGTCTGATGTGGCGCGTGAGTTTGCTGAGATGGCAAAAGCCATGGTGCAGGTTCTTGAGACGTTACCGGACATTCTTGAACGTGATTGTGCGCTGAATCCTGCGGCGGTTTCCCGCGTCCAGTCGATTATCGACGATCTCCGTGATGAAATTGCCCGGAGAATCATGAGTGACGAAGAGAAAGCAGAGGAGGGCATCCCGGAGGAGGAATAATGTCGGTACAGGCCACGGCGCTGTCACTTAAAAAGGATACTGGCCAGTTGATTCAGGCACCCCGAAGGATGCCAGTTGCCGAAGCAGTGGCAAAATTTATGCGCGTACCGACGTCCGGTGGTAACTCGGTACCGTGGGACCCGATGGTAGCGCCGTATGTTCTGGAACCGATGAACTGTCTGGCGTCCCGTGAATATGATGCGGTGATATTTGTCGGTCCTGCGCGAACGGGGAAAACTAACGGCCTGATTGATGGCTGGGTGGTTTACAACATTGTCTGTGATCCGTCCGATATGCTGTTGGTGCAGATGACACAGGACAAAGCGCAGGAGCATTCGAAAAAGCGTCTTGCCAGAACGTTTCGCTGCAGCCCCGAAGTCAAAAAATGTCTCAGCCCCAGACGAAATGACAATAACGTACATGACAAATATTTCCTTTCAGGTAGCTTCCTGAAAATCGGCTGGCCCTCCATTAACGTCATGTCATCGTCGGATTTTAAATGTGTGGCGCTGACGGATTACGATCGCTTCCCGGAAGATATTGATGGTGAGGGCGATGGCTTTTCTCTGGCCTCCAAACGTACTACCACCTTTATGTCCGCCGGGATGACGCTGGTGGAAAGTTCCCCCGGTCGGGATATCCGTGACAGTAAGTGGCGTCGCCAGTCACCCCATGAGGCACCGCCAACAACCGGGATCCTGTCTTTATATAACCGCGGCGATCGTCGTCGCTGGTACTGGCCATGTCCGCACTGTGGGGAATATTTTCAGCCGGCAATGGAGGCTATGACCGGCTACCGGGATGAACCGGACCCGGTTAAAGCCAGTGAGGCGGCGCACCTGCTTTGTCCGCACTGCAGCGGCATTATCACCGCCGATAAAAAACGTGAGCTTAACGGCGTCGGGATCTGGCTTCGTGAGGGGCAGAGTATTGATCGTGACGGTGATATTTCCGGCGAGCCGCGCCGTTCACGAATTGCCAGTTTCTGGATGGAGGGCCCTGCGGCTGCGTACCAGACCTGGGCTCAACTGGTCTATAAACTGCTGACCGCTGAACAGGAATACGAGGCCACGGGCAGTGAAGAAACCCTGAAAGCGGTGATTAACACCGACTGGGGATTACCGTACCTGCCGCGGGCAGCCAGCGAACAGCGACGCGCTGATGTCCTGTTGCAGCGGGCGGAGGATTACGGTAAGCGCCTGGTACCGGCTAAGGTGCGTTTCCTGCTGGCGGCTGTCGACGTTCAGGGCGGCAAAAAGCGCCGTTTCGTCGTGCAGATTATTGGCTACGGCGAAAACGGTGAGCGCTGGCTGGTGGACCGTTACAACCTCCGCCAGTCCCTGCGTTGTAATGAGCATGGTGAGGCAGAGCCGATCCATCCGGGGGCCTATCCGGAGGACTGGCAGTTGCTGGTCTCCGATGTTCTGGAAAAAACCTATGCGCTGCAGTCTGATCCGGTGCGGCGTATGCCAGTGCTGGCGATGGCTGTCGACAGTGGCGGTGAAGAAGGTGTGACCGATAACGCGTATAAATTCTGGCGCCAGTGCCGGCGAGATGGACTGGGTAAGCGTGTCTACCTGATCAAGGGCGACAGTGCAAAGCGCCAGAAAATCATTACTAAAACCCACCCGAATAATACCGAACGCAGTGACCGCCGGGCAGATGCCCGCGGCGAGGTGCCGGTGTATCTGTTGCAGACCGATCTGCTTAAGGACCAGCTCAGCAACAACCTGGACAGGGAAACACCCGGAGCCGGGTATATCCATTTTCCTGACTGGCTGGGCGAATGGTTTTATGAAGAACTGACCTACGAAGAGCGCGGTGTTGACGGTAAATGGCGTAAACCCGGTAAGGGTGCCAACGAAGCCTTTGACCTCTTCTGTTATGCCCACGCCGTGGCGGTCCTGCGTGGATACGAAAAAATCCGTGACTGGGAAAAACCGCCAGCATGGGCTGAGACGCAGGATATGAATCCAAATATTTTTGAAGGGGAACGACCCCGGGAGATAACCGTGAAAAATACAAAAGCCGCTCAGTCGCCTGTTCCGGCTGAGCCTGAACAGAAAAAAGATCTGTCCGGCAGCTGGCTGGGGTCTTCCGGTAAGGGAGGCTGGTTGTGACAAAAGAGGATCTCCTAAAAACGCTGATGATGGTGCGGCAGGCCTATCAGGACTCCCTTGACGGCAAAAGTATCTCCTTCACTGGCGTGAACGGTCGCGCCATTACCAATCACGATCCGAAAGCGCTGCGCGAAGAGCTTGATTACTGGGAGCGACGCTGGCGGGCAGCCAATAACCGCGGTGGTTCGTACAAACTCGCTAAATTTCTGTAGGGCGTCTTATGGGCATTCTTGAAAGAACACTGGGGGCCATTTCCCCCGGGTGGGCAGCGGCACGCGCACGGGATCGTCTCCGGCTTAATGCGTATGAAGCGGCAAACCCGTCGCGTCTGCACAAAGCGAAAAAACAAACCCAGTCTGCGGATACCGCTGTGTTTGCAGCGGGTCAGTCCCTGCGGGAGCAGGCCCGGTGGCTGGATGAAAACCATGATCTGGTGATTGGCCTGTTCGACAAAATGGAAGACCGGGTAATTGGTGCCCACGGCATCCATGTCGAGCCTCAGCCTCTCGATCTGGAGGGCAATCTTCATTCTGATTTTGCCGGGCAGCTTTCCGCGCTCTGGGCGGAGTGGTCTGTGCGTCCTGAGGTAACCGGGATGTTTACCCGTCCTGAAGCCGAGCGTCTGTTATTACGTTCAGCGCTGCGTGACGGCGAGGTGTTCACGCAACTGGTCAGGGGGAATGTGCCGGGCCTGCAGTATGCCACCTCCGTACCGTTCTCGCTGGAAATGCTTGAAGCGGATTTTGTGCCGTTCAACCTTAACAGCACCGCAGGCCAGCAGATTCGCCAGGGCATCATTGTGAACGACTGGGGGCGTCCCGTCGGGTACCGGGTTTACAAATACCACCCGGCAAACATGACGCGCTTCAGTGCTGAACTGAAAACGATCTCCGCTGACAACATGCTTCACCTGGCACAGCGTAAGCGCCTGCACCAGCTACGTGGCATCAGTCTGATCCATGGGGTGATTACCCGCCTTTCTGATATCAAAGACTATGAAGAGAGCGAACGCGTGGCGGCACGAATTGCTGCTGCGCTGGGCTTCTATATCAAACGCGGTGATGCACAGTCGATGGGCGATGAGGGGGAGTTTTCTGCGCCCGGCGGCCAGCGCCATTACGATATCGCGCCAGGCATGATTTATGACGAACTCCGCCCCGGCGAAGACCTCGGCATGGTGGAGTCAAACCGCCCTAACGTCCATCTCTACGAATTCCGCAACGGGCAGATGCGGGCTGTGGCCGCCGGTACACGCGGCAGTTACTCCAGCATTGCCCGCGACTATAACGGCACTTACAGCTCACAACGGCAGGAACTGGTGGAGAGTTTCGAAGGGTACAACGTTCTGCAGCAGTGGTTTGTCGGCCAGCACAGCCGCCCGGTTTACCGGGCATGGCTGGCGATGGCGTTACTGAGTGGTATCGATGTCCCGCCGGATGTGGATCCCAAATCCCTCTATAACGCGCTTTATCTCGGCCCGGTCATGCCATGGATTGATCCGGGCAAAGAGGCAACTGCGTGGAAAGCGATTGTACGGGGTGGTGCAGGTACCGAGGCGGAGTGGACGCGCGCCCGTGGCCAGAACCCTCAGGAGGTTAAGCGCCAGCGTCTGCGGGAAACTGAATTCAACCGTCAACACGGGCTGGTGTTTGATTCTGACGCCGCCAATGACAAAGGAGCGATGCCAGATGCAACGGCAAAAACGAGCAATACCCGGCATGAGCCGGACGATGATGATTAATCCCCGGGCCAGCCTGGCGGGTGTCGATGCGGCAAACGGCCAGTGCTGGTACGAAATTCGTGCGCTGGCCGCCGGGCGCGTTGAAATCTTCCTTTATGACGTGATCGGCGGCTGGGGGATTACGGCCCAGCAGTTCGTCACTGACTGTAAAGAGGCGGGTGTATTTGAGGCCAGTGCGGTGGATTTGCATATCCACAGTCCCGGCGGCGATGTGATGCAGGGCTTTGCTATCTACAACACGCTGTCGCGGCTGAAAGCGAAGGTGGACATCTGGGTGGATGGTGTGGCGGCCAGTATGGCGTCGATGATTGTCTGTCTGCCTGGAGCCACGGTCCATATGCCGGAAAACGCCTGGCTGATGGTTCACAAACCATGGGGTGGTATCGCGGGTGATTCTGACGATATGCGCGACTATGCCGACTGGCTGGACCGAAATGAAGCCCTGATGCTCAGTGCCTACATGAACAAAACCGGACTGGGGCAGGAAGAGCTGGAGGCGATGCTGAAAGCGGAGACATGGCTTAACGGCGCCGAGGCGGTGGAAAAAGGTTTCGCCGATACGCTTGAACCTGAACTGCAGGCCGCGGCCTGTGTGAATGAAAATAAACTGAAGGATTACCAGAATATGCCAGAACAGATTAAATCCCTTTTTACGCCGCGTGCTGAAGCTCCTGTGAACCAGCCACAACAGCAGGCTCCGGTTCAGCAACCTGTGCCGGTACAGGCAAACCTTAACCCGCCACAACAGCCCGCGCCGCAGATGGCAAATATCGATATCACTGCGCTGGCTCAGCAACTTCAGCTGCAGATGCAGACGGCGAACGCGGAGCGCGTGAATGCTGTTTCTTCTGTGTTTGAGGCGTTCCCTACCTTCGCGACGCTGAAAGCGGAATGCCTGGCGGACTTTACCTGCAGTGCTGAAAAAGCCCGCGATAAGCTGCTGCAGGCCCTGGCGGCAGGCACTACCCCGAGTGCAGGTCCGGGCGCGATTCATCTCTATGCCGGCAACGGTAATCTGGTCGGCGACTCCATCCGCGCTGCGATTATGACCCGTGCCGGGTATGCCCAGTCTGAAAAAGACAATGCCTACAACGGATACACCCTGCGTGAGCTGGCGCGCGCCTCGCTGGTGGATCGCGGCATTGGTATCTCCGGCCACTCGTCCCCTCTTGCGATGGTGGGGCTGGCGTTTACCCACAGCAGCAGCGATTTTGGCAACATCCTGATGGATGTGGCTCATAAAGCCGCGCTGATGGGCTGGGATGAAGCCAGTGAAACCTTCGACCAGTGGACCCGCAAGGGTACGCTGACCGATTTCAAAACCGCGCACCGCGCAGGGCTGGATTCTTTCCCTACGCTGCGCAAAGTGCGTGCCGGAGCGGAATACAAATACGTCACCCTGAAAGATCGTGGTGAGCCCATTGCGCTGGCGACTTATGGCGAGCTCTTCAGTATCGATCGCCAGACCATCATTAACGACGATATGGATATGCTGACCCGCATTCCAATGGCGATGGGGGGCGCTGCGCGTGCAACCGTCGGTGACCTGGTCTGGGCTGTGCTGACCAGTAACCCAAAAATGTCGGACGGTAAACCGTTGTTCCATGCTGACCACGGCAACCTGGTCTCTTCTGATCTGAGCATCGAAGGGCTTGATGCCGGCCGTCAGGCGATGCTGTTACAAAAATCCGGTGAGCGCCGTCTCAATATTCGTCCGGCCTTTATGCTGACGCCAGTGGCGATTGAATCCCGCGCGAATCAGTTGATTAAATCTGCCAGCGTACCGGGGGCTGATGTTAACAGTGGCATCAATAACCCGATCCAGAACTTTGTGACGGTTCTGTCAGAGGCCCGCCTGGATGACAGCAGTCCGACAGACTACTACCTGGCAGCGGCGCAGGGCCGCGACACCATCGAGGTGGCGTATCTTGACGGTATTGATACACCCTATCTGGAGCAGCAACAGGGTTTCACCGTGGACGGGGCAGCCTTCAAGGTGCGAATTGACGCCGGTGTGGCGCCGCTCGACTGGCGCGGTCTGGTTAAAGCCACCAAAAAATAACAACCGTCATCTGACGGATTTTTTATTCCGGAGCGGCGCCAGCTGCTCTTTTTATTTCTGGAGAAAAAAATGGCAAAGAACTATCAGCAGGATGGCCGGACAATCGATTTTGAGAATGCGGGTGCTGAGGATATTCAGTCGGGTGATGCTGTGCTGTCAGGCGGGCTGGTGGGGGTCGCCCACGATATGATCCCGGCCGGTTCGTGGGGGGTACTGCACACTGCCGGTGTGTTTGTTCTGCCCAAAGCGGCGGAAGCCGTTACCATCGGACAGAAACTTTACTTCGCCGACGGGAAACTGACGGTCGCTGCGGGTGAGGCTGCTGCCCCGAATCCCCTTGCCGGCACCGCATGGGCGGCTGCTGACGTGGGGGACGACGCTATTCCGGTACGGCTGGGTTACTGATGAACCGCTTTCGTCAACGCCTGTTAAACGCGGATGCCCGGATCTCCCGGGCATTTGCGGAGGAAATTCCGGCGCTGCTTACTATCGGTCAGGAGAAACGGGCGGTGGTGGTGATTTTCGAATCGCCGGATACGCCGGTCAGCGTGCCGGGCGGCGGCGAAATTCAGGATCATGCTCCGGCCTTCAGCGCCATGACAGCGGATATTCAGGGACTCGCAAAGCACGATGGTGTGGTGGTGAACGGTATGCCGTACCGCGTGACCCATGTCGGGACGGATGAAGAAGGGCGGACGCGGGTGACGCTGGCCTACGGTGAGCCGGGTAAGCCACAGCCGGAAATCGACAAGTGGAGTTGATATGTCCCGTGAAACCAGACTGCGGCGGGATTTGCCCGTCGATATCGATGTTGATGCTATCTGGCGTATTGCTGAAAAAGTGGGTGCGACACAAAAGCAGTTTCGGGCGGCTTATTCCCGCGCGCTGCGGCGAACGGCGGCAACGTTACGCAAGAAGGCGATGGCTGACCTGAAAACGGGACTGGCTCCCCGCAGCCTTAATCTGGTCCGCCGTCGTCTGTTGTCATTCCGCCTTGATCGTGGGTCACAACTGGATAACTTCCGTCTCTGGTTTGGCCTGAATGCCATCAAGGTCAAAGACCTGAAGGGGCGGATTAATGGCCGGGTAAGACCCCACCACTCCCGGCGGGATAAAGCCACGGGGCGGTTTATTAAGGCGCGCCGCCAGGCTGAAAACGCGGGATTCACACCCAAAGGTAGCCTGCTGTCTCCCCGGACGTTTGAAAACGGGGAAGTGGCACGCTCCCGCAGGGAGAACCGGCGAACGGTGGTGATTCGTGATCCTGACACCCGGAGGACCCACGAGGCGGAAATCGATATTTATGAGCCGATGCTGAACTACATCGAGGATAACGCCTTTGCGGAGGCAATGGAGATTTTCATGCATCACTTTGAAAGCGATATCCGTGGCCGGGTAAAAGCAAAAATATCAGTCTGAGGGGGACAACCATGGCGGAACCTTTATTACTGGCGCAGTACCATGAGGCGGTGATTGCAGCACTGAAAAAAATCAGCTGGGTTCGTGATGCTGATGCGTATCCGGAAAAGAATATCCCGCGATTCTCCGGTCTGGTTACGCCCGCAGTGTATTTCACCATTAACAGTTGGGAGCAGGCCGGGGGAAATGAGGGGCAGCTCAATATCGGGCTGACCTGCGATCTGTTTGTGGTTGTGGATGCTGCCGGGGCGGGGATATCCAGTCCCGAAATTTTTGTCCGTACGGCGGCGGCAGACATTACCCAGTGGATTGACGGGCAGCAGTTTGGCCTGGGGTATATTGAGCCCGCGGTGTTTACGTCCGCCGAACGCGATGAATTTGATCCGCGTATGGATGATTACCTGGTGTGGCGTATCTCCTTTACCCAGTCGGCGGCCTTTGGTGTCGATCCGTTTGCGCGGCTTAATGCTCCACTTAAAGCCGCCTGGCTTGGTAAAGCGCCGGCTATCGGGCGCGCCCATGTGGACGACTACCAGCTGATTTATGAGGCAACATCCGGTGAGTGAGATTGAGGGCGATTTACAGCGGCGCCTGGCGAATCTCGTGCGGCGCGGCGTCATCCACTCCGTGAAACATGACGGCATTCCGAAGTGCCGGGTGGATCTGGGCGATATCATCACCACATGGCTGCCGCTCTGTCAGGGATTTTCCGGCGCTAACCGGGCGGATTCCAATCCGTATGCGGTGGGGGATGCGGTCACGGTGCTGTCGGAGGCGGGTGAGCTGAATAATGGCCGGGTGTTTCCCGGCTGGAATACCGGCGGGCTTCCGGTACCGGAGGGGAGCGACAGTGAACATATCACCCGCTACGGCGACGGTACGGAAATTCGTTACGACCGAGCCGCACATGCCCTGACCATCACCCTGGTAGAGGGAGGCACCTACAAAATTACCGGGAAAGGCACGCTGGACGGTCCGGTGGAAATTACTGACACCCTGACCGTGCAGGGGGTAACGCAAATTAATGCTGATACTAACGTGGCCGGAAATATCGGTGCCACACAGGAAATTTCGGACGGCGCGGGGAAAATGAGCGGCATCCGTAACACGTTTAACCGTCACGACCATGAAGAAAATGGGAACGGCGGCGGCACCACGGATGCCCCTAATCAGAAAATGTGACCTGCTTCAGCAGGTTTTTTTATGCCTGGAGAAAACGAATGGCGAATTTACATGGTGTGGAAACGATCGAACTGACATCCGGTACAGTTGCGGTCACGACGATCCAGACGGCCATTATCGGTCTGGTGGGTACCGCGCCGGATGCCTCAGCCGGAACGCTGGCAGCGGGAACCGTCGGGACGCCTATTCTGGATAACGTTGTGGAGTTTGCCGCGACGATCGCCGGCAGGGCGGGCAATGTCCTGCTGGTTGAGGCGGTAGCCGGTGTTCCTGATGCAGAAAATCCCGCCGCGGTACCGACAACGGCGGAATGGGATGCGGTGTCGTTAACGCTGACAGTTACGCTGGGTTGTGATGATAAAGGTGTACTGACGGCGACCGCTGCCGATGTGGTGGCGGCCGTCGCGGAAGTGCAGGACAGTAAAATCAGCGCGAAGGGGGACGGCACGGGGCTGGTTTCACCGTTCAGCCTTCAGCTCGCGGGTGGTGAAGATGAGCCGTTTCCGCTGAATACGCCGGTGGCCGTTGTCGGTACCACCATGCTGTCCCGGCTCGGTGAAAAAGGAACGCTGAAGCAGGCGTTGAATGAAATTAACGATCAGCGTAATGCCCTGACGGTGGTGGTCAGAGTGGCTGAAGATGCGAAAGAGGAGGCACAACGGGCTGCCGTTCTTGCCGGGATCGGTATGTTGCCTTCGGCAAAATCCGTGACCACTTATCAACCGCGCATTGTGATTGCCCCGGGCTTCAGCGAGGACGATGCCGTGGGTAAGGCGCTGGAGACGGTTGCCGGGAAACTCCGGGCTGTCGCTTATGTAGACTGCGCGTCCGGCGCCACGCTGCAGGAAGTGGTGCAGCGCCGTCAGTCCTATGGGGCCCGCGTGGAACTGTTACGTCCCCGCGTGCAGGTCAGCGATGCGTCAGGCCAGCTGGTCTACCGGCCCTATTCCGCCTTTGCGGCGGGGCTGCGTGCGCGAATCGATTACGAGAAAGGCTGGTGGTGGAGCAAGTCCAACCAGGACATCAACAACATTCTGGGTGTGGAGCAGGTTGATGAATTTATCCTGGGGGAGGAAAACTGTGATGCGAACCTGCTCAATATGCAGAACGTCTCCACCATCATCCGCCGTGCCGGCTTTAAGCACTGGGGAAACCGTCTGTGTGCCACCGATCCTCAGTGGCGTTTCGAGTCTGTTCGCCGTACCGCCGATGTTATCGAGGACAGCATTCAGGAGTCGATGCTGGAATATGTGGATCGACCGCTGGACCGGGAGAACGCCGACGACATTATTGGCACCATCAATGCGTATCTCCGCCAGCTGGTCAATCTTGGCGCGATTTTCGGTGGGCGGGCCTGGCTGGATGAGGAGCTGAATACCGCGGAAAGCATGGCGGCCGGCGTCCTCTATATTAACTATGACTTCGGTCCGAAATCGCCGACTGAACTTATCAGCCTGCGCGTCCGGGTGAATAACAACTATGCACTTGAGGAGATGCTGGCAGCATGAGCGACAAAAACACACTACGCGTCTGGACCTTCTTCCGGCAGGGGGTACGTATTCAGGGGGCGCATGAATTCACGCCGCCGGCACTGTCCATCGTCAAAACCGACCTGCGCACGGGGGCACAGGATGCGCCCACTCCCGTTGATGACGGCATGGAAGCGCTGACCTGCCAGGTGAAATTCTACGGCATCGACACGGATATGCTGACCGCGTTTGGCTTCGTCAGCGGCAACCGTCCACGTTTTACCGCTTATCAGGGGTATCTGGCGAATGGTACCGCACTGGGGACGATCGAAGAGATTGAGGGGTTTGTCTTCAACGTCACACCGGACGCCCGCGGTAATGCAAACCTGTCTGAAAATGCGGTGACGGTCGATATCGCCGTGAGCTATTACCGGCAGACCAGAGATGGCCGTGAACTGTTTGCCATCGATACCGAGCGGTTTTCGCGCCGGGTTAATGGTGTGGATGTCCTTTCCGGCCTGGCGGCAAAAGTCCGGCTCTGATCTTCCTTTCTTCTGACGGCCTGCGGGCCGTTTTTCTTATACCGGAGTGTTATATGAGTTTTCCTGGCGAAACACGCGTTATTACCTTTTATTCACCGCTCACGCTGGAGGATGGTTCTGTACTGGAACAGGTGTCCATGCGGGAGCCGCTGGTGCGTGACCGTATTGCGCATTCCAAGGACCGCGGCAATGACGAAGAGAAAGAGGCCCGCATGATTGCGCAATTGTGCAGTCTCAGTGAGCAGGATATCTGGAAGCTGACCGCTGCGGATTATGCGCAACTGCTGGATGCCTTCAACGTTTTTATGCTCCCGCCCGCCGAGCGACCGAAAACGGGCTGCTGCGGGCAATAAGGTTTCTGGGCCGGCGTCTGCATTTTCCCATGACGGACTATCTGGATATGCCGTTCAGTACCTTTTCTGATTTTCTCATTGATGAAGTGGAGGCGGTAAACCGTGGCCGGAATCAGCCAAAACCTTAAAGCCGTCATCACCTTTGGCGGCAACATCGACAGCTCATGGGGGCGTTCGGCCAGCGGCCTGCAGAAAAGCCTGAAAGGGGTCGGGAAGCAGTCAGAGAAACTGACAAAGGATCAGTCGAAGCTCGCCGCCGAAATTAAACGCGCGAAGCTGGCCGGGCAGAGTATTGGCGATCTGAAACGCCGGTACAGTGAGGTCTCCCGTGAAATCCGCAAAACGGAGGCAGAACAGCAAAAACTGAATGCGCAGATGCAGAAAGCGCAACGGCTGGCCGCCTTTAAGGGGGCTGGTAAGGGGCTGTTTCGCCGGGGCCTGGGCGTCGCCGGGCAACTGGGCGGGATGATGGCGCCGGGTCTGGCCATTGGCGGCGGTGGTGGGGGGGGGGGGGGGGGTGCGGTGGCCACCGCACTGGGGGCATTGATAGCGCCAGCCGCCACAAACACGGAGACGGCCCGCCGGGCCAGTGTGGCAAAAAGCTACGGCGTGGATGTGACCACATTCGATGCGTGGGACACACTGGCGAAAAAGTACGATATGAACGGGGAAAATATTGCTGACCTGTTTGAAGAGTACCTGCATAAAGCCGGCGAGTATAAGCAGAACGGGAAGCAGGGTAGCCTGCAGGATGCTTTTGAGACCCTCGGGTTTAAAGCCGGGGATTTTGCCGGGCTCAGTAATATGGCGCAGTTTGACAAAATTATTGAGCGGGCGCTGACCCTTAAGGATGATTCGAAATCGTCTTTTGCGCTGGACTCCCTGTTTGGTGGGGAGGCAAGTAAGTTGCTGATGCTCCTGAAGCAGTCCGGGAAAAGTTATCGCGATCTGATGGACGAACAACGGCGATATAACCTGGTCACAAAAGAGGGCGCGGACGGGGCGATCACCGGCAGCCGGGCCATCAGCGACCTGCAGACCGTGTTGTCTTCCGCCATGGCGGAGATTTCCGGGCAACTGGGTAATGAGCTGTCACCTGATATTCGCAAACTCACGGATGATTTAGCTGACTGGTTTAAGGGCGGTGGGATCCGGCGTGTCGTGAACTTTCTGCGCCATGACCTCTACCCTGGTGTGCTGACATTCGGTCAGGGGGTTTTCTTTGTCGGGAAGATTATTTATGCGCTGGCTAAGAAACTGTCATGGCTACTCCCTGATGATCGTGGCGATCAGAAAGATGTTCTCAATTCTCTGGCTCGGACCGGATCTGTCGATATTGCCAGAATGACAGCACAGCGAAAGGGTCAGGGAGAGTGGTTCGAACAGCAGCTTCAGCAGCACCCCGACTTACCGGAGAAAGTAAAGCAGTCATACCTCTCAACCCGCGGTTACTTCAGTGATGATGATGCCGCCTTTAATCAGTCACTGGAACCGTATATGACGGCTCAGTCAGATGGTTTACCCGACTGGAACGAGGCACTGAAAGGCCCTGGCGGCGCTGCTGCTAATCAATCAGATAGTGGGTCATCTGGTGGGGCATGGGATGTGCTGATGCAGCAGTTGTCCGAGGCTGATAAAAGCAGCCAGACACCGCAATTTAACGATCATAGTGTCAAAAATTACAGTTTCACCATTAATGGTGCGCCCGGACAGAGCGAGCAGGGGATTGCTGATGCCGTTGTCGGCGTCACTAAAACGGCCCCGGCGTTTGCGGGAAACAGCAGCATGCAGGATGGAGGGTTTAACTGGTGAGCGAAATTATTCCTGTCTTTGAAGATTTCGGGCAGGCGCAGTCTTCTTCCATTCGGGGAGGTCAGGCTGCCCGGGTGATGATGATGCTTGGCGACTTCGCGTTCTCGATAGACTCCACAGCATACAACCAGCTGACCCGGGAAGCCAGCTGGCGCTGGAGTGAGCAGGAGCGCATCGGTAAACAGGATCTTCTGCAGTATACCGGCAAACCTGGCCGGACGGTCAGGCTGGAGGGGGAGGCGCATGCCATGTTCCGCAAAGGCGTGGAGGCGGTAAACGATCTCCATGACCTTAGCGATCAGGCAAAACCGCAACAGCTGGTCAGCGGTGAAGGGGATGTGCTGGGCTGGTGGGTGGTGACCGAATTTTCTGACTCGACGAATAAATTTCTGCCGGGCGGCGGTCACCGTAATAAAAACTGGAATATGACGCTGAAACATTATGCCGACGATTTATCAGACCTGTGATGGTGACGTGCTGGATGCAATTTGCGCGCGACACTACGGCACCGGGAACCTCTCCTTTACGGTCACTCAGGTACTTGAAGCTAACCGGGGACTGGCGGACATGGGCGCCATTTATCCGGCAGGGATAATGATTACCCTGCCCGATCTGGCACCGCCTGTTGAAGATTCATCTTTCAGTTTGTGGGACTAGTGATATGGCGCAGCGTGTTGTACCCGAATATGCGCCGGCGTTCAGCGTCAGCGCGGAAGGGAAAGATATTACGCGGGCGCTGCAGGAGCGCCTGGTGGAACTCACCCTGACCGATTATGGCGGTGCCACCGCGAAAGCGGATGAGCTGAAGATCACTCTTCACTCAGAAACCATGGCACTGCCGTCTAAAGGTGCCCGCCTGAGGGTGGGGCTGGGGTTTAATGACCAGCTCACCGATAAAGGCTGGTTTGTTGTTGCGGGGGTGGGCAGCAGTGGCCCGCCGCGGCGTATTGAAATCTATGCGACGGCTGCACCGATGAACGCCCAGAAGCAACCCGGCGATGTACTCAGCCAGAAGACCCGCAGCTGGGATAATCTGCGTCTGGCCGACATTGTTAAAACGGTGGCAACGGATAACGGGTTGATCGCCCGCGTGGCCAGTGAGCTGGCCGACATCCATATTGACCATGTGGATCAGGTGGCTGAATCGGATGCGAATCTGCTGTCCAGGCTGGCCCGCACCTGTAATGCCGTCAGCAAACCTTCCGGAGGATACTGGCTCTTTCTGCTGCAGGGCGCGACGGCAAACGTTTCAGGGGAGCAGACTGGCGGTGTGACCGTGACACCGGAAGAAGTCTCAAACTGGTCCTACAGCGAAGGGGAACGTGGCAGCTCGACAGGAAAAGCCACGGGCAAGAGTGGCAAGCCTGCCGGCAAGATCGGCGTGCGTTACTACGATGAAGTGGATGGTAAAACCAAAACCACCACCGTGGATCACGATGGGCCGTCTCTCGCCAATCCCTATACCCAACCTGCGAAATCCACCGCCGATCAACAGGCAAAAGCCAGAAAAACACAGGCCAGGCGAAATGAACAAAAAATGACGGTGACCGGGCCGTGTCGCCCGAAGCACATCCCCCTGACCGCTGAATCATCGGTCACCACATCGGGATTTGGTTCCCGTGAAGACAGGGCCTGGGTGGTGGAATCGCTGGTGTATTCCCTCACTTCCGCCGGGCTCAGTTATACCTGGAATCTGGTGGTGGATATTCATAAACCGGCCAAACCAGCAAAAAAATCCGGCGGCCAAGGTAAGACCGGCCCGGATTACTTCGGCTAACTCTCCGCCTGACGGCGAAACCATACGGGAAATCATGATGAACGGTGTGAACTGCCGGACTGGTAAACGTCTGTCCGGTGCGGCGCATTTGCGCCAGTCGGTGAGCGACATACTGAATACGCCTGTCGGTAGCCGGGTGCTGGTTCGGGATTACGGCAGTGATTTGTTTGCCTTAGTGGACAATCCACGTGATGACCTCACCCGGTTACGGATCATTGCCGCGACGGCATCGGCGCTTGCCAGATGGGAGCCACGGCTGAAAGTCACCCGTGTTGTGGTCTCCTTTCCGGATAATGATTCCGGGTGCATCGTCGATATAGAGGGGATCAATAAAGAGAATCATTCACCTGTAACCACTGGAGGCATACCCGTTTATGGCAAGCAGCTATGACGTGATTAACCTGTCTGAACTGGCCGTTCCTGATGCCATTGTGGTACCGGATGCGGCCACTATTTTTTCTCGCTGGCTGGCACGTCTTCGGGCACTCGATTCGACGTTTGATGCGCTGGTGGAGTCTGACCCGACGTACAAACAGGGCGAGGTTAATGCTTATCAGCTGACTCTCGCTTTCCAGCGCGTGAACGATGCGGTCAGAGCGGTATTTCTTGCCAGTGCTCAGGGGAGCGATCTGGATCAGATTGGCGCGGCTTTTAACGTCCAGCGGTTTGTTACCACGCCAGCCGATCCCGGGGCGGTACCTCCCGTTGAGGCGGTACTGGAAGATGATGATGCTTTTCGTGAGCGTATCCAGTTGTCCTGGGCGCAACTGAACACTGCCGGCGCGCGTAATGCTTACCGTTTTTTTGCCAAATCTGCGGACGCTGACGTTCTGGATGCGGATGCCTATGGCCCGGAGACGCATGGTCGGCCAGGTGAAGTGGATGTGTATGTGCTTTCCCGTTCGGGTGATGGCATTGCACCGCAAGTCCTGCTGGACAAGGTTGCGGGTACCCTGAACGCCGACGAGGTACGCCCGTTGACGGATTTTGTCAGCGTGAAAAGTGCCGTGAATATTCCTTATGAGGTTACGGCTGAGCTGGAAATCCCGGATGGCCCTGACGCGCAGACTGTGCTTCAGAATGCGATAAGGGTGGTGACGTCGTACACCGAACTGTCGCACCGGATCAGAATGCTGGTATCGCTGGATGCATTTTATGCCGCACTGAGACAGGCGGGGGTGGTCAGGGTACGGCTGAGCAGCCCGGTTGCGGATATCGAGCCGGAAGCCGGGAAGGCGCCGTGGTGTACTGCCATCAATGTAACCCGAAAACAGGAGGCGACAGGTGGCCGATAAATTTCGCTCCCTGCTTCCTCCTGCATCACTTCATCAGGAGAGGGCACAGGAGCAGGCCGGACGGGAACAGATCCGGGCCCTTGACACTGATATGGTCCGGAAAGTGAAAAATCCGGACACCTGCCCGCTCCATTTGTTGCCGTGGCTGGCCTGGGAATTTGCCGTGGATTTCTGGGATGACAGCTGGACGGAGCAGGAAAAAAGGCAGGTCATCCGTGATGCAGCCTATGTACACCAGCACAGGGGGACCGCCGGCGCAGTGAGGCGTTCATTGAGTGCCGTTAGCCTGCCAACCACCGTTGTTGAATGGTGGGAAGAAACGCCCCGTAAGGCTCCCTACACCTTCCGGATTGAGGTTTACAGCCAGCAGGAAATTGATGCTGCGCTTTACAGCAGGATCCGCCGGCAGGTGGATAAAGCCAAAAACTTGCGCAGCTGGATGAGCGGGATCGACGTCATCGCGGATTTAGGCTCAAACGGGAACTGCTATGCGGGTGGCGCCGTGACCAGCTATATCGATATTGTGATTGAGGTAAAAACAGAAAATGTCTGAGAAATATTACAGCATACTGACAAACCGTGGAAAGGCGCTTGAGGCCGAATCCGCGGCCAGCGGGAAGCCGGTTATCCTGAAGGATTTTGTGACTGGCGACGGGAACGGGCAAGCGGTTATGCCAGACCCGGCAAACACTACCCTTGTTCATGAGGTTTATCGCGGTGCAATATCCTCACTGGCGGTTTCCCCTGAGCAGGATAATCAGTTTATTGCGCAGCTGGTATTGCCTGCTGATATCGGCGGTTTTACCGTCCGTGAAGTGGGTCTTCTGACAGACAGCGGAGAACTGTATGCCGTCGGGAACTGTGCAGCCATCGAAAAACCGGAAAGTGGGGTGAGTGTCCGGTTACAGTTTCGCCTGGCGGTGAATGAAACCGCGGATATTGAACTAAAGGTCGCCACGGGGGATGGGCTTTTCCTGCGGCAGGATGCCAATCTTAATGATGTTAATAATAAGGCAGAATCACGTAAGAACCTCGGGCTGGGTAGTTCGGCGATGAAGGATACCGGCACCAGTGGGGATAAAGTTCCTGTATTAAACGTGAGCAATACATGGGGGGCCAAGCAGTCAATCAATAATTCCAGCAATGCAACGACGGATGTTACGCTGGATATCTCAGGGGTACAGCATACGCCTCTGGTGCTCCGTCGCCCTTCAGCTAATGCTAATTTATCGATCGGGTTTCAACTTCAGGGGATGAGTACGAAACGCCTTGGAATCAATCTTGAAGGAGACCTTTGCTACGGTGAACAGGAAAATCAGGGGGCTAACCCCAGAATTATTACGCAATCAATATTAGATAATAAAGGTTTAACTGTAGGTGGAATTACGCTACTCAAGGGGAATACTACAGTAGCTAAATTAACGGCAACAGGTAGTATAGCCAATACCAGTGAAGAGTATGTCATTAAAAGTGGAGTTGGGCCTGTTGCTAATAACTCACGATTTACACGTGGCTATCGAATTACTGGAGTTAACAATACGTCTGCTGATTTAGGTTTTACAGAACAAATTGGTCAATATTACGCATTATCGTTTCATGTGGTAGGTGCAGTTAACGATAAATGGTTTGAGTTCAGAGATAATGGCGATGCTGTTATTCAGGGTGACATTCAGGGACCATTATGGAATGGTTCACTGAGTAACTATATTGGTAATATGCGTAACCACGTAAATAAGTCTACCAGTGGCTGGTTTAAGGATTCTGTAACTGGGTTTATTACTCAGTGGGGAACTATATCCGGAGTTTCAGGTACAGACATTACATTTCCAATAGCATTTCCAAACTCGTGTACGGCGGTAGCTGCTAGCGATTCTGGAGTGGCGGCCTGGGCTACTGGTGCTTCTAATCGGAGTCGTTGGGGGTTCAAGTTACAAAGCAATTCAGCAGGAAGTGTTACCGCAACCTATATCGCGGTAGGGTACTAAATATTATTGAAATGGATAAATACGCATGAGATATGTTTATGATGGGAACACGAATAGTTTTTACCCAATTGAAATGAAGCCAGAATATCAACAAGCGGGAGTTTGGCCAGAAGATGGCGTAGATGTAAGTGAAGGTGTTTTTTTAAAATACACAGCGATACCGCCAAAAGGAAAACAGAGAGGGTGTGACTACAACGGTTTTCCTGTGTGGGTGGATCTTCCGCCACTAACGAAAGAACAACATATCGGTGAAGCAAAAAAGAAGGTTGCGGAATTATTAGGTGTTGCTAATAAAAAAATCACTCCCCTACAAGATGCAGTAGATTTAAATATAGCAACAGAACATGAGTTGGAATCTTTAAGGGAATGGAAAAAATTCAGGGTTTTGGTGAGTAGAATAAATTTCGATGATGCGCCTGAAATAGTCTGGCCTGTAAGGCCAGACTAAATAGTAGTGATGTAATAACAAGTTCGTTTTTATAAAAAACGCATAAAAGGCTTTTCAATGCATATGTTTATTAGCTTGGATATTACTATTAATAGAGTGACGAAAATTATTGTTGTTAACCAGTTGAGCGGCATGGATAAAGTTCTTGTCATTACATACAGTAATAGAATATGTATCATGTAACTAGGGTAAGAGATATCGCCTAGGAAAGCACTTATTCTTCCTGACAGCAATCGATATATAATCCCCTTTTCAGTACCAAGCGAGCAAATGAATATTGAAAATATAAAAGGGGCAAAAATTTCATTTGCTCTTTCATATCCTAAGCCAGAGAATAGGCTTAAATATAAAATAATTACCGCCACTTGTACTACTGAATTAACTTTGTCATATTTTAAAGTTTTTATTTTGTCTAGTACAACGAATGATAATATTCCAAGTGAGTAGTCAAGTAATGTGCGGATTAAACCAAACATTATATAACGGTTATAGTTATCATATTGAATGTCCATGTAGTTTGGAGATTCTTTATTTATGACCAAAAATGAATAAAGTATTGCAATTAAAAGTAATGGGAATAATAGCGGTTTTGCATGCTTATTTAAAAAATATACCACTGGGAATATGACTATTCCCAACCATAGTTCTGCGGAAATAGTCCAAGAAATTGCTAAGCTTCCAATATATGCAAAACCTTCCTTTGAATCAAATGGAATGATTTGTGCTATTCCAAGTATTTTTACTATCTCAGAGAAGGTCGGAACTGGGGTTCCCTTTAAAATGATAGCCGATGATGCTGTAAGTATAGCGCAAAAAAGATAAACAGGGGCTAATCTGATATAACGCTTCTTTGCGAATCTTATAGAGCAAAAAGAAGTTTTGTTGAGAATCGACTTAGCGAGAACGAATCCACTTAAAACCAGGAAGAAATCCACTGCTAATATAAATGAGTGTGGGAAATTATAATTGTTATTCCAATAGTAAAAGTGCCCTATGGCTACAAGTATAGCCATAATACCTCTGAAGAAATCGAAACTTAAGTTTCTTGTATTATGTTTGAGTTCCACTCCAACCTCTTTCCTTTAGGAACTGATAATTTAACCACTATAACATAGTGCCTATTACAAGGGCACTATATATCAATGACATAGTGATTATTTGTCCAGATTCTATTGTTGAAGGTCATACTCACTAATGTGAGAGTAGAAACTACTTAGTCATACCTGCCAACTTGTTGGTCAGCTCTTCTCGTGGTATGACCGCCATCCATTTCTCACCGCTAACTACTCTCTAACTCCAGGTGTATCGCTTTCAGCGATAGTTCGTTAACGCTTCTGCTACTGCGTTAGTTGCTAAGATGGAGGAAATCCATCCGGTAATCGCATGCATGAGTCACAGGGGGAGCACTGTTTTTGAACAAGAATATAGCTAGTTCACAAAAAACCTTTTCTCCAAAACTTATACGCAACCTCTTGAAATCATAAGAGGTTGTATATTGTTAATCTTTAACGTAAACAAGTCTCAAAAAATAAGTGTAACTATCTGATTTATATTTTTAATTTCTATTTTAAGTTACCTTTGACTCTATGCTGCATTTCTACCTGACGGAAGGATCCGACAGAGTCAGAACGGGTTCATGCAGTTCTAGGGAACGTTTGATGTGCGCCTGAAACACTATATCGAACCGACCCCAGCTATCTGTCGGCGCTTGAGCTGGTGACATTCATCTACAACGACGACGAGCAGAACAGGACGTGCGGGGGGATTATCGCGCAGCAGGTGCAAGAGGTTGATCCGCAGTACGTGAAGAAGGTTAACACGGCATACATGCGCAACGGTGAGAGGGTGAACGACGATCGCCTGCAGCTGGATAACAACGTATTCATGATGGACACGCTGGCAACGGTAAAGGTGCTGATTGAGCGAGTAGACGAACTGGAGGAGAAATTATCTGCATTAGAAATCCAGTAATCATGTTTACATGTCCAGACCCCAACTGACAATTTGTGCATGCAGAATGCAATTAACTCTGACAGTCAGCTTTGAGCGAGGAGCGGACATAACAAGCTCAACTTTTCAACTTAACTGCATCATCCAACGATGAATATGAATCAATTGATTAAACTTATTTCGGATTGCATCATCAATATTATCGTTAATTATTAATGGAGACCATATTGTTAAATGAGGAGAAACTGGCATGGTACGAACAAGAACACTACCATTTTTGTTTACCATCGTAACATCCTGCATATTTCTCCCTTTATAATCACGTTCTTTATCCAAGCAATTTAAAGCTTCATTTAAAATACGTTCCCATTCCCCATGAGTCAGCTCATTGAGGTTAAATTCCTTGCCGCCTATATATTTCTCTCTAATTTCAGGTCTAGAAACCACCTGCCAGGCATCCCGATAAAAAGTCATGTTAATTTCGTCTTCAGAATCTAATTTTTGTATTACACTTAGCAACCCAGGGACTGCCAACTCTGATTTAATAAGCTTAGCTATAGGCCAATCTTTGTATTTTATACCTTCAAGATTAACACCCATACGGATATTATTACTTTGCGTACAGACAGAAATATTCCATTGGACGCCTTCATTTCCATCGCTCATACCAAAAAATGGTTTATTGAGCTGGCCAAAAGCCCTTCCTTTCACACCCAGAACTTCGCAAAAAGACTGTAATATCTCTGCATACTCATCAGAACCATGTTTGGAGAGATATCTGTTATTCTTTTTAACTTTATGGTCCGGGTTAATTATTGATAAGGATTTCGACTCCAACTCAATCATCATTTTTATCTCATCCTGAGATTCAAAAATTGACATTACTGCTTTGTATGCATCATCTGCGCGTAAATTAAAAAACTCTCTTCTTTTTTGCCGCAAGGGACTTAACTTATCGTGAATTAATCGTTCTAGTTTTTTACAATCACTAACAAAAATAGAGTGAGAAACAGCCCAAATAAAATCGCCTGTTGAGCTCTTATTTATCTCATCACATCGGGAGGTTGGATCTCTGGTCGTCATTCCAATTTTACATACAGGTAAGTCAATATCAGAAACCTCTAATATATATACATATCCAGTCGTTTCGTTAATCATATTTACCATCTTAAATTTTTTATCAATACATCCTCATTATGACGTGAAAAAAAATAATAATCAATTACCATATGTTTTAAATACACCCATCGAGAGTTTGATAGATAACGTCCGCTCTTGGCACGGAGCGGACTTTCAGATTATGTTTGGATCTGTGACTTTAGAGTGTCAGATCAGGTCTAAGAGACAACAAATAATGCCATTTAATGACATGCTACCACCAAGTAACCGTATGCAAGAGTTACTAGGTGTGATGTGTGAAGGCTTAGGATGGTTTGACTATTTAACAAATCTGCTCCTGGATAATTTGCGCGGTAGCTGGTTACATTAAATGATCAGCGCATCGAGAAAACCAGCCTCAATTGTAGCTTTGACAATTATGACAAGAAATATCCATAAAAAGAAAAACTTAAGCATCACTGACATTGCTGAGTGTTCCTATGCAGTAATGGCTATGATTCGAATCTGGTTGTAGTTCAAGCAAATAACTAGAGATCTCATTTATCCAGACTATTTTTTGATATTAAACTCAGGGAATGCTCAATCAGAAGCCAGATGGAATAACCCAAGGCCGAAATGCCAAAGGTAAAAACAAGAATAAGAAGATCAATTTTTGACATGATTGCCCATCCGGCCATGGAAGACATAAGGAAAAATAGTACATAACTTGCCTCTATGCAACACAATCACTAAGCGTTATCAAATTTACATGCACGCCGACTCTGGGAGCCCCGTAACCGTAAGCAACAGTTACCGGGAGGGCGACGGCTGGTTTTGAACAAAAATATAGTTAGTTCACTAAAAACCTTTTCTCCAAAACTCATATACAACCTCTTGAAATTATAAGAGGTTGTATATTGTTAATCTTTAACGTAAGCAAGTCTCAAAAAGCAGTATAACCAGATGATTTATATTGCTTAATGTCTATTTTAAGTTGCCTTTGGCTCCAGCAGGTGGCAAACGCCCCCGACCCGCAGGCGATGATGCAGCAGCTGGCGCAGACCGTGTTCCAGGGCAAAAGCGTCGACCTGACCGACACCCAGGAGTACGGCAGCCTGGTGGCGGCCAGCCTCGGCGAAGAGTGGAGCGGTTTTGGCCAGACCATGTTCGTCCAGCCGCTGACGCAGGCCTGGGAGACGGTGCTGCAGCCATCGGCGGCCAGCCTCAACGAGGCGTGGCAGCGTTCTGTGGTCGCCAACTGGCATTCGGCTTTTGACGGCCGCTATCCGTTTGCCGCGGGTAAAAACGATGTCTCGCTACCGATGCTGGCGGCATTTATCCGCCGCGACAGCGGGCGGATCGACCGGTTTCTCACCAGCCAGTTGGGTGGCGTGCTCAACCGCGAGGGCAGCCGCTGGGTGGCCGATAGCACGCACAGTCAGGGGCTGACGTTTAACCCGGCCTTCCTGAAGGCGATTAATCAACTGAGTTCCTTGTCCGACATCCTGTTTACCGACGGCAGCCAGGGGATGGGGTTTGAACTACAGGGGGTGGCGACGCCGGGTATTGTTGAAACGCAGCTCACCCTCGACGGCCAGAATCTGCACTACTTTAACCAGCTTGCCGAATGGAAAAGTTTCCGCTGGCCGGGGACGTTCAACAAACCCGGCGCGATGCTGACCTGGAGCTCAACGGCGGCGGGCGCCCGGCTATTGGCGAACGACAGCGGCCCGTGGGGCACGCTGCGTATGCTGGAGAGAATGAAGCGCCAGCAGATCGGCGATGGGCTGTTTCGCCTGACGGTCAATACGCCGGATAGCCGGCAACTGCAGTGGTTACTGCGTACGGAACTCGGCGATGGCCCGCTGGCGTTGCTGAAACTGCGAAACTTCACGTTGCCGACACAGATTTTCATCGTGGAGGCCCCCCGAGCAGAACCGTTTGCCGACGGTGACGTAGAGGAATAAGGGCCGACATTCACTCTGCAAGCGCTGCTTTACAAGCAGCGAGTTTTCTAATTCTGACATCTGAGATATTCCATGGACGATTTAACTCTGCGTTATTTTGACGCTGAAATGCGCTATCTGCGCGAGGCTGGCGAGGAGTTTGCCCGCGCCCATCCCGATCGCGCCGCGGCGTTAAACCTCGATAAAGCCGGCGCCCGCGATCCCTATGTTGAGCGGCTGTTCGAGGGCTTTGCTTTCCTGATAGGGCGGCTGCGCGAAAAGCTCGACGACGATCTGCCGGAGCTGACCGGCGGGCTGGTGAGTATGATCTGGCCGCATTATCTACGTACCATTCCGTCGCTGGCGATGGTGGAGTTCAGCATCGACTGGCGGGAGATGAAAGAGCCACAGCGGCTGGAGAAGGGGACGGAGGTGATCTCCCGGCCTATCGGCGAGACGGGCACCCGCTGCCGTTACACCACGACCCAGCCGCTAACCTTACAGCCGCTCGCGCTCTCCCGCGCCAGTATCAGGACGCTGGCGGATGGCCGCCAGGCGATTTGTCTGCGTTTTGATTGTGGCGAGCTGGTTGACTGGAGCACGCTCGACCTGCGCCGTATCCCGCTATACCTGAATGCCGATGCGCCGCTGGCCTGCGCGCTGCATGAAGCGCTGACCCTGAACGTGGCGCACATCGGCATATGTCTGGCGGGGGAGACTGATAGTAGACCGCTGGCGGCCCATTTTGCCGTCTGCGGGTTTGCCAACGATGAGGCGCTGCTGCCTCAAAGCGGCGGGTTCAGCGGCTACCAGTTGCTGCTGGAGTATTTCAGCTTTCGTGAAAAATTTATGTCGGTCGCGCTGTGCGGCCTGGAGAATATGACGTTTCCTGATGCGCCGGGATGGTTTGAGATAGACGTGGTGCTGGATAAATCGTGGCCGCAGGAATACGCGTTGTCAGAGAAACATCTGCGCTTACACTGCACCCCGGTTATTAACCTGTTCCCGCTGGAGTCGGACCCGCTGCATCTGGATTCACTACAAAGTGAGTATCTGCTGCGCCCCATGCGCGTCCAGGATGGACACACCGAAATCTATTCGGTGGAGTCCGTCACCTCTTCTCACCTTTCCGGCACCCAGGCGTATGTGCCGTTTACCAGTTTTCGCCACAAAGGCGGCATGTTGCGCCATGATGCGCCGGAATATTATTACCACACGCGCGTTAAACGTGGCCCGTCCGGGCTACATGATACCTGGCTGACGCTTGGCGGCGAGGCGTTTGACCAGCATCGCGTGCCGCAGAATGAAACCCTGTCATTGAGCCTGATCGGCACCAACGGCCAGCTGCCGCGCCGGGCGCTGCAAAGCACGCTGCTGGACACGGTGGTGAAATCCACGACGTCGCGCCTCCAGGTGCGTAATCTCACCGCGCCGACGTTGCCGTGTTATCCACCGGATCGCGACCGTTTTCACTGGCGGGTGTTGAGTCATCTCGGCAGCAGCTTCCTGTGGATGATGGATAACGCCGAGGTGTTGCGCGGCGCGCTGGCGTTGTATGACTGGACGGATAACGAAATGAACCGCCGTCGTCTGCAGGCGATCGTTGATGTGAGCCACTGTGAGGTGGAACGTTTTGCCGAGGGGCATTTTCTACGCGGCGTGCAGATAGAAGTGACGCTTGACGGTAACGGCTTCGCCGGGCACGGCGACATCTGTCTGTTTGGCGAGATGCTCAACCGCTTCTTTGCCCTGTATACCGACATCCACCTGTTTAATCGTCTGATTCTGATACTGCAACCTACCGGAGAGCGTCTCGAATGGCAGGAGAACCACAAACGCCGCATTCCCGGCTGAGCCCGCGGCTTGAGCGGGATATTCAGCGCATCAACTTTTACCGCTTCTGTCAGCTACTGGAAAAATCGCGACCTGGCGCGCCGGCATTAGGCAGCACGCTGAACCCGGCGGATGATCCGATACGCTTTCGCCCGCATCCGGGGATGGGTTTTCCGGTCAGCGAACTCAAAGCGGTGGAGTATGATGAGGCGCATCCCGACGCGCCGCCGACGCTGCGCACCACCTTTATGGGGCTATACGGTGTCGATTCGCCGTTGCCCACCGCCTGGCTGGATGATATTGCGCAGCAAAGAGAAGGGCATGAGGCGCAGGAAGCATTTCTCGATATTTTCAACCACCGCATTCTGAGCCAGTTTTATCGCATCTGGCGCAAATACTCGTATCCGGCAACCTTTGAAGACGGCGGTCGCGACCGTACTTCGCAGAGCCTGCTGGGGCTGATCGGGCTGGGCATTCCCGGCACCGCGCAGCATATTGCCGCGCCGGTATCTCGCTTTCTGGCATTACTCAGCGTGATGCGCCTGCCCGCGCGCACTGAAGAGGGAATTCAGGCGCTGGTACGATTGTTGGCGCCCCATACGCGGGCGGAAGCGTCGCCGCACTGCCCACGGACGGTGTACCCGGCGCAGCCGCTGGGTTTTTACGACGATAACGATTTCCTGCTTGATGGCTATACGTTACTGGGCGATGAAACGACCGAGATTGCCAGCCAGTTGCTGATCGCGCTGTATACCGATGATATCGCCGAAGCCGCAGGCTGGATGCCGGAAGGGCAAATCTATGCGGACTTTCTGGTTCTGCTGCGGGTTTATCTCGGCTGGCGCTATAAGGCCAAAATCACCTTAACGCTTCCCACGCCGCTGTTACCCGCGCCGGTGCTCGGCGAAACGCCGTTTATGCTCGGTATTACCGGCGTTCTGGGCATGGAGGGGGACGCGGTTCCGCCGGATTTACCGGCCACGTTTACCACGGAACTGGGCGGCTACCGCGGCATGCCGCTTGCATCATTATCACAAGGAAACCAACGTGTTGCATATCACTTCGCTTAAACTATCCGCACTGATTCTTCTGCCGTTCATGCTGGCGGGTTGTGGGCTAACACAGAAAATCAGCGACGGCGCTTCGTCCGCCGTAAAGTCAGTATTTTATCGCCAGGTGAAAACGCTGCGTCTGGATTTTAGCGCGCGCAATGCGTTAAACACCGATAACCGCGAGGATAACAGCGCCTCCCAGCCGGTAATGGTGCGGGTCTATGTGCTGAAAGATCGCAAGACCTTCGATAAGACGGTTTACCAGCAGCTGGCGGCGGAAGGAGAGGACATTTTAAAAGACGACCAACTGGCCAGCCGCGGCCTGGTGCTCAAACCGGGAACGGCGATGAGTCTCACCATGCCGCTGGATGAACAGGCGCAGTATGTCGCCGTGGTGGCGCTGTTCCGGGCGCCGGATCTGACGAAAAACGACTGGAAGCTGGTGCTTGCCCGTGAGGATCTTGACCCGGACCGCGCGCGCGTCATTGAGGCCAGCCATCATCAACTTGTTCTGCAACCGCGGAAAGACAAGTGAGAAACGCGCTGCGCAATTTTTATTTTCAATAAATAATGTCAAGGATATCATGATGGATAAAAGAGAAACTGAAGTTCATGTACTGGAACTTTCCCGGCCATTACTACATAAAATTTATGGCGGATACAGCATTGATAAAAGTCAGATTGACCGACCGGATGCTGCAATTTATGTTAAAAAAACGCACAGGGCATTTTGTAAATCACGAGTTCCATTTAGGGTAGGAATCGAAATTACTACTTGCGATAAGTGTGGTGATCTTGGCTATTTAAAGGATGATAAATTTGGCAAAGATAAGGTCGATAACCAAATTAATGATTTTATTCATGGGATAGATAGTAAAACCCCAAATAAAAAGGTCGATGTTAAAATTCCTGTTGATTATATATATGAGGGGGTTGTCAGAAAGAATAGCAAGTTCAATGACTACGTCTGTGCCGGGGTATTTAAAGAGGTTGTGCTTATCTGTTTTAGTGAAGTAATAGGAACTGACAATGTTATTTTCAAAAATGGGCTGCGACAATGGTCTGAATACTTAATATCTAAGTCTAATTCTATGTTTGATAAGGTTATTTTTGTTGATCTCTTGGGGGGGAGACCTGTCTGTATTTATGATAAACAGAATCCACATTTGATTCAGCCATTACCTTATGCTTATGAAAATAGTTCGATTACCGTGATGCAAAGCCCAATGTTACGCTTTGAACAACAAAATAATTTAAATGAAATTTATGCTAACGAACCATTGATTGCAAAAAGAATCGCCAAACCGCGGTCGAAAAAATAAACAACAACATTTTGCCATGATGGCCAAACCTGATTTTATTTAAGGTTTGGCCTGTTGGGGAATCATTTAACCGTGGGCAGATCGCTATATCGGGTGGTGTATCGCGGGGAGAGCATTTCCCGCTTCATCTGCCACGGTTGCTGGATACCCTGGCCGGCGAAGTAAAGCGTCCCACGTCCGTCTTCTGCATTCAGGCGGTCCAGCACCTCCATCAATTTTTGGCTGTTTTTTCGCGGCGCATTTTCGTCAAACAGATTAAGTTGCGCGACGCCCTGGCTATAAAAATCGCCCAGCATTACCCCGGCCTTCTGATACCGGCAGCCACTTTGCCAGATGGCATCCAGACAACGCGTCGCGGCGGCGATAATATCCCTGCTGTCCTGCGTTGGGGTAAGCAGGGCCACCGAGGCATTATTGGCGTAATACCGTTCGTCAGGCGCGAAGGGTGAGGTTTTTACAAAGACGGAGATAAACCGGCAGTATTGATGTTCCTGACGAAGTTTCTCTGCTGCCCGGGAGGCATAACTACAGATGGCCTGGCGCATTTCTTCGTACTCCGTAATGCGATGGCCGAACGAACGGGAGCAGACGATCTCTTGCTTTACCGGGGCAAACTCTTCCAGCTCAAGGCAGGGTTCGCCGCGTAATTCACGGACGGTTCTTTCCAGTACGACATTAAAGTGTTTTCTGATGAATCGAATATCCGTGTCAGCCAGCTGCAATACCGTCCGGATCCCCATCGCTTCAAGCTTCTTCGCAATGCGTCGACCCACTCCCCAAACCTCTTCCACCGGTAGCGCCGCCATCAATTTTCTTTGCCGCTCCGCATTCGACAGGTCAACCACGCCTCCTGTCTGCTGTTGCCAGCGTTTTGCCGCATGATTCGCCAGTTTAGCCAGCGTTTTTGTCTGGGCTATACCGACGCCTACCGTCAGGTGCGTGCGTTGCCGCACCGTGGCTCTGAGCTCATGTCCAAACTCGGTAAGAACGCGGCAGTTACGCACGCCGGTAAGATCGCAAAAAACTTCATCAATGGAGTATTTTTCACAGCGAGGCGACATCTCTTCAAGCGTCGTCATTACCCGGTTGGACATATCGGCGTAGAGTTCATAGTTGCTACTAAAGCAAACCACCCCATGATGTCTGAAGATATCTTTTTGTTTAAAGTACGGTTCACCCATTTTCACAAACGGTTTGGCTTCCGCAGAACGTGAAATCACACAACCGTCATTATTGGACAAAACGACCACCGGGCGGCCGCGTAAGTCCGGGCGAAAGACGGTTTCACAGGAAGCATAGAACGAGTTCACATCACACAGGGCAAACACGATCAGCCCGCCGATTTCACGATGTAGGTCACCACGCCAAAAATTTCCAGACACTCTTCACTGCCTGGCATAATCGGCTGGTAGGCGGGATTATCAGGTTTGAGCATGACAACAGGATGTAACTGGAGGCGCTTAACCGTGAATTCTCCATCCACTGCGGCAATAACGATGCTGCCATGGACGGCCTTGCGGGAGCTATCCACCACCAGTAAATCACCATCGCCAATGCCAGCGTCAATCATTGAGTCACCGCTTGATTTCACAAAGTAGGTGGCGCCTGGATGCTGAATCAGCAGTTCATTCAAGTCGATACGCCGCTCAACATAATCCTGTGCGGGGCTAGGAAAACCGCAGGGAACAAGGTCGCTGAACAGCGGTAATGCCACGATCTGGCGTAGTTCGGTTAGTGTGAAAAACTGCATGATGATCACCGATTATTTTTACTGTATGCATATACAGTATTGTAGATCGGTGGCAGAGATCAAGAGGGGCGTACCTTATCAAAACCTGCGCCAGCGCCCGGCTGGCGGGGGTTTTATGTCTGAAGCCGGTTGATAAACAATAGATTACCTCATCGCTAATATTAACGACTTCGCCGTTTAGCTGGCGAAAATAGCGCGGCGATTTTATGTAAAAAGAATCTGAATATGACTGGGTAAAGGATCTGATATTAACGAGACTGGGATGTCTGCGCGATTAACGCGCTGGGATTGCTCACCGGCCGACCGTATGCAAGAGCTGGCCGGTGAGCAAATGGCTGTGATGGCAGTTCGCAGCCGCGGTTATTTTAAAGCGTCCGCGCAGGTTTAAACATATTTCTTCGCGCCAGGAGGCTATTTTCAGACTTACCTCATTACCGTTGCTAATAAGTCAAACCACTAATTAACGCCTGTTAAGAAAGCTCCACTACTAATAATGACGGTATAAAGATGAACAAAAGCACAGAGTTGAATAATTAAGAGTATTCCTGGGGGAATTATCGGGCAGAGAGATGACTTCTGATAAATATTCAGGATAATTTATCAATCTTAAGGAATTTGCCCCGCGGCTGCCTGTACCATAAAGGAATCCATATGGTTAATCGGATATCGATCCTGTCATCTGTCGACAGCTCCTCGTTATTATTCTGGAAATTCAGCGGGCAGGAGAAACTGTCCGAACCTTTCCACTTTCAGGTCGATTTACTCAGCCAGGATTTTGCTATCGACCGTCAGGCCATGCTTGGCAAAAACATGACGGTGGCGGTCCCCGGCCAATGGGGGCAGGAGCGTTATCTTTCCGGCAAAATCACCGCCGTTACCGTGCGCGCCGAAGATCTTGGCGAGACGCGCTACGCCGTCTATCAGACCACGCTGGAACCCGATTTTTGGCCGATGATGCGCGACCGCAACTTCCGTATTTTCCAGCAGCAGCGGGTGCCGGATATCGTGGCCAAACTGTTTAGCGAGCATAACGTTAAGTTTGAGGACAAACTTACGCGTAGCTACCGGCAGTGGGATTATTGTGTGCAGTACGCGGAAAGTAGCTTCCATTTCATCAGCCGTTTGCTGGAGCTGGAAGGTATTAGCTATCTGTTCCGCCACGATAAAGACGGCCATACCCTGGTGCTGATGGATGACTATCAGCAGGCTGAATCCTTCCCCGGTTATGAAACTATTCCCTGGCATGCGCAGCCGGGCGGCGGCGCGGTCGGCGAAGAGGGCATCAGCCAGCTGATGGCGAGCCACGTCGTCACGCCGGGGCTTTACAGCACCGATGACTATGATTTTCGCAAGCCCCACGCCTGGATGCTGCAAACGCTGCAGAACCCGGTCTCGCCGACGCCGGGCAAAATCGACGTTTACGACTGGCCGGGGCGCTTTATGGAGCACGGCGACGGCGAAGCCTACGCCCGCATTCGTCAGCAGTCCTGGCAGGCCGAACAGCAGCAAACGCAGGGTATCGCCACCGCGACCGGTATCGTCCCGGGACACACCTTTACCCTGACGCATGCGCCTAATATGACTGATAACGCTAAATGGCTGGTGGTGGGCGCCCGCTATGATTTTGAAGAGAATCAGTATGCCTCCGGCGGCGGAAATACCGCGCAGCACCGCATCGCATTCACCGTTATTCCCGCCGCGACGCCATTTGTCCCCGCGTCAAGGACCGACTGGCCGCGCACCTACGGGCCGCAAACCGCCCGCGTGGTAGGGCCGAAAGGAGAATCGATCTGGACCGATAAATATGGCCGGATTAAGGTGAAATTCCACTGGGACCGCGAAAGCCAGGGCGATGAAAATAGCTCCTGTTGGGTGCGCGTTTCCAGCGCCTGGGCCGGGCAAGGTTACGGCGGGGTACAGATCCCACGCGTCGGTGATGAAGTGGTGGTGGACTTTATTAACGGCGAGCCGGACCGGCCGATTGTCATTGGTCGCGTCTATAACGAAGCCAGTATGCCGCCGTGGGCGCTACCGGCGGCAGCCACGCAGATGGGCTTTATGAGCCGCTCAAAGGATGGTTCGCCGGACAACGCCAACGCCCTGCGTTTTGAAGATAAACCCGGCGAAGAGCAGCTCTGGCTGCACGCCGAGCGCAACATGGATACTGAAGTCGAAAACGACGAGACCCATGATGTCGGCAATAACCGCACCAAAACCGTCGGCAAAGACGAAACCAGCCATATCAAACAGAATCGAACCCGCACGGTGGATGGCAATGAAAGCGTGACCGTCGGCAAAGATCGCAGCAAAACCATCAATGGTAATGAAACCACCACCGTTGAGCAGAACCGTACCGAGAGCGTGAAGGGGAATGAGACCCTAAGCGTTGAGCAGAACCGCGATGAAACTATTAGCGGCAACCATACCACCACGGTGAAAAGCAACCATACCGCGACCGTCGAAGGCAAGCAGTCTCTGGCGGTCGTACAGGATCGCACCCGTCAGGTGCAGGGTAACGAAAGCGTCAGCGTCCAGCAGAACCGTAACGTGCAGGTCACCGGCAATCAGACGCTGGGAGTGACCGGCAATCACGATATTTCCGTGACCGGTAAGCAAACGCAGACCATTGCCAGCAAGCAAGAGGTGACGATCGGCGCCGGGCGTACCCTGAGCATCACCGGCGGTGATACCCGCTTTACGCAAGGGAGCGTAACCGACAGCGCTACCGATACCGTACATATCAACGTGGGTGAAAGCGGCATTCTGATAAGCAACGGCAGCGTGGAGATTACCGCTGGCGGGTCGACGATCACCATTAACGCCGCCGGCGTGATGGTGAATGGTAAGAAGATTGAGCTCAATGCCTGACAGGGAAAGGGAATGAACGCGGCGAAGAATCCGACCGAAAAAGTGATGAGCGAGCTTGAGCTTAGCTGGCTGGACGCCAGCGAGCAGGCGGAACAGATCCGCTTATTTATCTGGCGGGTGCCTGCCGGCGGCGAGTCGCTGCTTGATGGTTTTATCGCGCTGCAGCAGCACCCTGAAGGGCGCTCGCTGCCGGATCTGCTGCTGGGGCTAACCACGCCGTTTGAGACCAGCTATGGCTACAGCGACGCGCTTGGGCGCGAGTTTGTGGAACATTACGAAGCGACGCCGGATGCCGCTATATGGGATGCCGAACGCTTTCTTCCGACCTATAGCCCGGCGCAGTTGCGGCAGATGCTGCAGGATTTTGCGACGACATTTCATGACGATTTACGTTATCTGGTGTTGGTGCTGAAACCCTCCGCCGTCAGCGATGAAAAGGCGTTGAACCGCTGGTTGAACGGCTGGCTGGCGCAGGAGGCGTGCAACGCCAGACTGTTACTGATCGACACCCTTGAGCAACCGATCTGGCAGCCGCTGTATGAGGCGCATCCGCGCAGGGTACGGCTGCTGACCGATGATGTCGACAGTATGAAAGTGATGCACCAAACCGCGCGCGGGCAGAGCGATCCGAATCCCGATCGCCTGCTGTTTCGCCGCTATCTGGCTGACGCCATGCTGCTGCTGGAAAAAGGCAGCGCCGCGCAGGTGGCCGCGCGCGGCGGCATGGCGCTCGGCGTCGCCCAGCGCTGCGGTTGGGCCGACCAGCAGGCGATGATGCATAACCTGATCGCCGGCGGTTGGTTGAAAGGTAACGATCATCAACGGGCCGTTGAACACTACCGCCAGGCGCAAAACATCAGCGGCGAAATTGCCGATCCGGCGCTTAAAGGACAACTGCGTACCCAAAGCACTTTTGGCGAGGCCGGCGCCTGGTTCGCACGCAAAGAGTATCTCCAGGCGGCGAAAGGCTATCGTCGGGCGGCGGGTGAAGCGCAAGCCATTCCACACCCGGTATTTGCCGTGGAAGGCTGGCGGATGTCCGGTTTTTGTCTCAACCTCGCCGGGCATCGGGCAAAAGCGATGGAGGAGTATGCCCACGCTATCCAGGCGGCGGAGCCGATCCCACGCCAGGAGCGCGCCCAGACCACGCTGCCGCTGGCATTTCAGGATCTGCTGCGTATCCATGATAAACGGCGGACCGAGGCGCTTGAAGCCTGCGCGACGCGCTGGCAAAGCGAAAAACAGCGCTTAATCCAGCAGGCGGAAGACCGCTTGCCGCAGGAACCCGTCGTCGAACAGGTAAAACGCGTGGATCGGCAGTTACAGCTACAGCTGGAAGCCGCGTTCGCGCTGATCCGCGAAGCGCGGGAAAAACTGATCCGCGGCGGCGATGACAGCTTTCGCCGCGTGATCCGTCTGGCGCGGGAGACGCTGCATCCGCACTGGAACGGCCTGCCGGAGATCGCCCACCCCTTTGATGCCCCGCCGGGTGAATGGCAAAGCCTGCCTGCCTGGGGAAATACCGATGCATCATCCACTGAAACTGCAGGGAGCAACCCGCTATGAAGACCCGGATTATTATTATTGTTGCCGTGACGCTGCTGGCAATCCTGTTTTTAAGCCTCTCGGACGGCGGTTTCGCCACCGAAGTGCGCACCTTCCTGCGCGCGCTGCTGCGCGCCATGTTCTGAGGCGCGTCTGATGCACTCCGGCGCTCACTTCGACCCGCAGCTTGGCCTGGATATCCATACTTATCCCTGGCCGCTGCCGACGCCGCATATTGGCATCGTTTTCGACGTGTTTGATTATCTGCCGCTGCTGGGCACTACCGTACACGTCAACGGCATCAAACGCGCCAGCGCGGGGACCGGCGGTATTGCGGTACATATTCCGGTCGGCGGCGTGTGGGTACCGCCGCTGCGCGCGCCCGGCGGCCCGCAGATGGAAGACGAGCTGTTTATGGGCAGTAAAACCGTCGCCGTCGACGGTGAGCCGTTTTCCCGTATCGGCATGCCGGTGCTGAGCTGTAACATCCTCGGGATGGTGCCGCCGTTCCGCCTGAAGCGGCTGAGCAAACCAAAGCCGCTTTCGCTAACGCTGCCGCTGACGTTTAACCTCGCGATTCCCAACAATGTGATTGTCGGCGGGCCGCCAACCATCAACCTGATGGCGCTGCTGATGCGCGCCGGGTTAAGCGGGTTGGGCAAGGGGTTGAAGAAAGTTAAAAAAACGCCGCAGTGGCGACTGTTTATGCGGCGGTTTAAAAAGCTGCGCCAGAAGCTGTTTCGCAACATGGATCCCGGCGTCCTGAAATGCCGGGTGCTACGCGCCGAACCGGTTGATATCCGCGACGGTAGCGTGAGCCTGGAGCATGAGGATTTTTTGTTACCCGGCCGCCTGCCGCTGGCGTGGACGCGAAGCTACTCGTCGGCGGATCTCGATGAAGAAGGGCTGTGCGGTTACGGCTGGTCAACCCCGGCGGACACCCGCCTTGAAATACTGGCCGATGAAGGCGTCGCGGTGTTGACTCAGCCGGAAGGGATGACGCTGTTTGCGGCGCTGCCGCAGTCCGACGGCCGCGAGCAGGCTATTGTCGGCCTGCCGGACGGCAGCCGCCTGTGGCGGGAAACCCGCAATGGCGAATGCTTCTGGCATGTTGAGCAGGAAGGGAGCGCGCGGCTGCAATTTCGCGGTAAGCGCGGGCCGCTGGCGATTTACCGGCTGGCGGACCGTAACGGTAACGGCTGGCAGTTCGACTGGCAGGGACGCGAACTTGAGCGCATCCGCGAGGTCAGCACGCGCGGCATGAGCGGCAGGGAGATCCTCGTCACCTGGCAGGATGGCCGCCTGCGGGCGCTACGCCTGCGCAACGCGCTGGATGACGAGATCACGCCGTTGACCCGCTATGAATACGATAGCGATAATCAGTTGAGCGCGGAGATCGATGCGCTTTCGCATCCGCGGCGCTTCTACTATCAACAGCGTCATATGACCAGCCATGTCGACCGTAACGGCCAGGGCTTCCACTACCAGTTCAATGACGAGTGGCAGGTGGTCCACGCCTGGGGCGACGGCGGCGTATGGGATTACCATTTCGCCTGGCACGACTTGCTCAACGAAGTGGAAATCACCGATTCCAACGGCCATGTAACGTCTGTCAGCTTTGATGATAACGGCCTGCCGGTTTCGGAGGTCGATCCGATCGGCGGCAATACCGTCTTCCACTACGATGATTTTGGCCGTACCGTCGAACTCATTGAGCCGGACGGCAGCGCGCGTCGCTGGGAGTATGATGAACAGGGGCGAATGATCGCCGAACATCTGCCGGACGGTAGCCAGATTCAGGCGGCCTACAATGAAGACGGCGATCTGCTGACGCTGATTGATGAGAAAGGCGCGTGCTGGCGTTCGGACTATGACGAACGCGGCAACCTGCTGGCGGGAACGGACCCTACCGGCGTCACCACGCGCTATCAGTATGATGAGTACGGACAACTGAGCGCGGCGGACGTGCCGGGTTCCGGGCAGAGTCGTTATCGCTATGATCGGTTTGGTTTTTTGCAGGCGCTGAGCCAGGCCGGCGCGGGAACCACTCAACTGCGGCATTCCGCGCGCGGTACGCTGCTGGAGCGTATTGACGCTAGTGGTGGCAGCAGCCGTTTCCACTGGGACAGCAAGGATAGGCTGGTGGCGATGGTCAATCCGCAGGGTGGCGAAATTCGCGTCGCTTACGACCGGGAAGATTCACCGCTTCACTTCACCGATGAAGCCGGCCAGATAACCCGTTTTCGTTATAACCGCACAGGAATGCTGGCCGCCTGCGAGACGCCGGATGGCGCGACGCTTGGCTATCAGTACGACCTGGAAGATCGCCTGCTGGCGGTGATCAACCAGAACGGTCAGCGCTGGCAGCTGGACCGCGACGCGCTGGGGCGCATCGCCGCGGAGACCGATTACTGGGGACAGGTGACCCGTTATGGCTGGGATAAAGGCAACCGGCTGATCGGCCGTGAGGATCCGCTGGGGCGGCTGGTGCGCTACGGTTACGACCGCGGTGGGCGGCTAAGCGAGCGGCGCAGCGGCGATACCCTGCAGGCGAAGTATCATTACGATCCCTGCGGGCGGATGGTGCTGTGTGAGAATCCGTGGCGGCGGCTGGCGTGGCGCTATGATGACGCCGGGCGGGTGCTGCTGGAGGAGCAGGACGGTTTTCAGCTGCATTATGGCTATAACGAGCGCGGCCTGCTGGTCTCCCGGCGCAGCGACAGCGGTCATCAGGTGCGTTACGCCATGGATGAGTATGACCGGTTGAGCCAGATCCAGCTGAATGACGATGCGCCGATCGTGCTGGGTTACGATGAGGCCGGGCGGCGGGTCAGCGAGCAGCTGTCGGCTGAAGTGACGCGTCATTTCACCTACGACCGGCTCGGCCAGCTGACGTCGCAGCAGGTGTTGCAGAATGATTTACCGCTGTTCACCAGCGGCTTCAGCTGGGATAGGCTGGGTAACCTGACCCGGCGCGATGACAGCCTGTGGGGCAGCGATCGTTACGCTTACGATCCGGTGGGGCGCTTGACGGCCCATACCGCGCCGGACGGTACGCTGCGGCAGTTTGTGCAGGATGCGGCAGGCAGCCACCTGCAGACGCAGACCCGGGCGGTGAATGAGAGCGCCGGAGGCTGGTTCCGCGAGGGGCAGCAGCGCGGGGTGCGTTATGTATTCGATCGCGCGGGCGAGCTGCGACAGCGGCGCGATGTCCGGCATAACGGCGAGAAAGAGGATTTTAGCTGGGACGATAACCGCCAGCTGGTGGCGGTGCGCAAGGGCGAGCGGCTGGTGCGCTACGGTTACGACGGGCTGGGGCGCCGGGTGTTCAAGCAGACGGCGGAAGAGACGCGCTGGTTCTACTGGCAGGGCGACGCGCTGGCGGGGGAAACGGTCACTATCACCCGCGAACCGCTGGCGGCACAGAACATTTTTGATACCGGCAGCCGGCTGCAGCGGCAGAAAGCGCAGGCCGCGCTGTTCGGCAGTATGCGCGAGTACGTGTACTATCCGGGAAGTTTTCAGCCGCTGGCGCTGCTGACGCAGGAAGCGGGCAGGAAGGAGAGCTGGCACTATCATTGTGACCCGAACGGCGCGCCGGTTCGCCTGACGTCATTGCAGGGCGAGATAGTGTGGTCAGAGAAGACGGGCGTATGGGGAGAAAAAGGGGAGATCTACGCCGATCGTATCAGCAACCCGCTGCGTTTCCAGGGCCAGTATTTTGACGCTGAAACGGGGCTGCACTATAATCGATATCGTTACTATGATCCTGAAATTGCGGGATTTATTAGCCAGGATCCGATTGGATTAGCCGGTGGGCTGAATGTTTATCAGTATGCGCCGAACCCGCTGGGTTATATAGATCCAAAAGGTTTAACACCGAAGACATTGTATCATTATACGACCGAGGAGGGGATGAATGGGATTATGGAAAGTGGGACTATTCGCGCCTCATCAGGTGATATACATGCGCGTTTTGGTGAGGGGCAATATTTTACAGATATTACACCAGCCATGATCGGCGGAAGGACATTAAAAGATGCTTCAGGGACAGGTAAAATGTCTCTGGGCCAACTGGCAAGTAACATATATGGTGATTCCAGAAAGTTGAATGGTATTACTCATTTTGTAGAAATAGATGTAACTGGGCTAAATGTCACAGAACCAAGAAAAAATACATTTAGAGTTGCAAATACAGGAGAACTGAATGTTTCGGATAGAATCGTCAGCAGTGGAAAGTCCACAAGTTGTGGTTGAATATTATAAGTCTAATGCGGAATTTACGTCTGGGGAAGGCATCCTGTATACAGAGTTTATGGGGGAAATTGCCACAAGACAGATAAGTGTTTTGGATAGCTTATATTACCCATCAGCCTCGTTGAGTGATGAAAATGATAAAATAGGTTTCCTTCTTTATGATGGAAAAAAAAGTGAATTAGAACTATCTGATTCACAGATTATATCAAAAGACGAATTTGAGGCTGTGTGGTTAATAGCTATGAATGATCACAAAGAAAAAGAAATCATTCAATATGTAACTGGAGATGCTGCTGTCCCATTAAGTTCTGCCACTATCATTGCTCATATAGTTAATAACAAAGGTAAATGGGGGAAAGGATTTGTTTTATCATTATCAAAAAAATACCCAGCAGCCAAGAAGGTTTATTTGGATAAATATTCTAACACATCAGATTTAACTTTGGGTGATATACAGTTCATATCTGTAGATGAAAAGGATAGAATATTTGTGGCTAATATGGTTTCTCAAGATGGGATAAGAAAAAACCATGCTGATAAAAAACAATATTTATCATATCACGCACTTGAGGAATGTCTTGAAAAACTATCGGAGTTTGCATTGATTAATCGATTGGTTGTACAAATGCCAAAAATTGGAGCTGGATTAGGTGGCGGAGATTGGAAGCATATTGAGAGTTTAATACAAAAACATTTATGTTATAAATTAATTAAATGTACTGTTGTGATATTGTGATTCCCAGAGCGGGGTACCTTATTTTTTTTTACAGCTGTATCTGGATAGGCGGGATATTAAAGTGAATTTATCATAATATATTCGCTCTTTAAATATTCTAAGTCCGGTGATATTAACAACTATCCTGTAAGTTTTCAGCTGTTGGCGCTGCTGACGCAGGAAGCGGGCAGGAAGGAGAGCTGGCACTATCATTGTGACCCGCTGCGTTTTCAGGGCCAGTATTTTGACGCTGAAACGGGGCTGCACTATAATCGACATCGTTACTATGATCCTGAAATTGCGGGATTTATTAGCCAGGATCCGATTGGATTAGCCGGTGGGCTGAATGTTTATCAGTATGCGCCGAACCCATTAAGCTGGATCGATCCGCTGGGACTAAAATGTGGCTTCGCGGAAAAGGACAATATAACCCAAAGGTGGGTAAATAAATTAACAGGTAAAACTCCGGCTGAAATAGACTCCCTTTTAACATCTAAAGGTTGGACGAAGATCTATCCACAAGCTGGTAGGCCTGAGGCTATTCAACATATACAATATGTGAAAACGACAAAATCTGGTACAACATATAAATTAGATTATCATCCTGGTGGTAACGCAAAACAACAAAATATTCATGGAAATGATTACTGGAAGGTTTATAGGACTAATAGTGAAGGTGAGGATATCGTATATGGACGTATAGGTCATGGTGGTTTTGAAAATTATGATCTAATAAAGGACTCTCCTGTTTATGTCGACGGTGTATTAGTAAATGGTGGGATGTAAAATGTTTGATTTTTCTGCAGAAATAAAATCATTTCATTCGTTAGGCGATGTGCTGTTAAATACAAATATATCTGTCTATCTTGCTGAAATGTATGCTGACCATTGTGTTGAGTACAAAGAGTATCTTCTACCTGATGCGAGTAAGAGATTTGCCTATGTATTGGATGATACTTTAACTATATCAACCGAACCTGATGGAAATATATTTTCTATTGGATGCAATCAAAATTACAAAGGGTTATACAAAAACTTATTATATGCCGGTCAAGAATTTGGTGAGATAAAAAAACTCACTTATCGGCAAAGAATATTTAATGGTTCCATTATTATAGACGAGGATTTTGGCATTCAATTTATATTACCCTCACCATTTGATGAGATAGCTGACAGTATAGATAACATTCCGTCCGACTTGAAATTGAATGAAATATATATAGGGGATTTTTCATTTTGGAATCCATGTAAATAACAAAGCAAAGCCGGGTAATAAATTAACTCTTCCCGGCCTTTATAGCAACGCTGCGCTTTGGGAACTCTATCTTAGAGCTTAGATTGGTGCGGGTTGACGGTACGATTGGCCCAGGGGATAGGATTGTTCGTCTGATCCGATTGGATTAGCCGGTGGGCTGAATGTTTTTCAGTATGCGCCGAACCCGCTGGGATGGGTGGATCCGTGGGGGCTGACTGGAAAACCGTTAAACTCACCTGATATAAGCAAGTGGCTTAATAAAGGGGGAACGGTTTGGCAAGAAGTTGAAAGCAAAGTTTGGGTATACCAAGATAGTGCTGGCAATGTTGTTCGCTATCCAGAAGGGTTTCCAGATTTTACACCATATGAAAGGCAGAGTGTTAATGTTCCAGACTTAAGGGGAGATCATAGTAAGTCACCTGGAGGAGATTTTGGTAAAGCAGATGCATTAGCGCCAAAAGGTCAGGCGAATTATGATCTTAATATGTGGCATCATCATCAAAATGGCATCACAATGCAGGAAGTGCCCAAAAATATTCATCGCCGGTTCACCCATAGAGGTGGTGTATCTAAAATAAAAAGCAACTGTCAATAATATCAGGAGTTATAGAATGCCTATTTTGACTGGATTAAGTATTGATAAACAAGATATTAGTTATCTGGAGGGACATTTCTCTGTTGCTTTTCCTGATGATTACAAAGATTTTTTAAAAAAACACAATGGATATAGAATCGTTGCACCTGACTATTGCGATCTACCATTCGACAAGGTTGATAATGATTTTATTTCATTCGATGTGCTTCTTGGTTATAAGACTAGTAATAGTAATTTTGATATAATTGAAATTAATGAAGAGTTACTAGATGAAATATCGTTTATTGATGGCGCGCTAATAATTGGCATGGATCCAAGTGACAATGGTTATGTCCTGATAACTAAAAATGATTTAGCCGGAGTTTATTACTGGGACCGGACTTGCCTACATGCTGAAGATAATAAACAAAGCTATGATATTAGTGATGATGATGATTTAAATCATCTTTATCTTATGAATAAAACCTTTTCAGATTTTTTTGGAAGTATAATGAATCTAACAGTTAATAAAGGAATGATGTTATCTACGGGATTGTAATGATATTCTTAATTTAAGGATGTACTTCTTTAATACCCTGCTTGGTTAATTATCATGCAGGGTTCAATAATAAATTGGATTGCATATCTATAATGTCAAGCATTAAAAAGTTATAAATGGAATCATAGGGTTTAGGGAGTCTTGCTTCCTGATAGATATAAACATTTTGAAAATTTTATTGGCCCAGAAGAAAAATCTCAGTATTTCCAGTAAAGGAGTATTGCACTATGAAAGAACTCGAAAATCCAAGAATTGAATCCAAAGTTAACTCCTTTGTTGAAAAAGGGAATGAGTTGCATGATGACAAAAAATATGCACAGGCGTTAGAGCAATATGAAAAAGCCTGGAGTATTTTGCCTGAACCAAAACCAGAATGGCAAGTTGCTAACTGGATTTCCGCAAATATATTCAGCGCTTATTTTGACCTTGGTGATTACAATGAGGCAAAAAAATGGGGCGAAATGACGTTGCAAACGAGAGGGTCGGAGATAGATACAGCGCCATCGATCGATCTGGGTATGGTTTGTTATGAGCTAGAACAATTTGATGAAGCTTACAAATATTTTAACGATGCTTATAGCTATGGAAAAGAGAGAGCATTTAAAGGCAGACCTAAGAAGTACCTTGAGTTTTTTTTAAATAAAAGGGCATAGTGGAAATTTTATAAAGTAATCGAAAATGAGAGAGTTTATTTTTTAGCGAGAGTAAGAACTATTTCTTTAAATGATAAAAATCCACGCTACTGTGTGGTTTTTGCAATGCGAAAGCCCTTTTAGCAAATGGAATAATGTCGGGAAAAAAGATTCCAGCCGGCGGCACAGGGTATTTTTGATACTGGCAGCCGGCAGCACCGCCTGACGCCATTGCAGGGCGAGATAGTGTGGTCAGAGAAGACGGGCGTATGGGGAGAAAAAGGGGAGGTCTACGCCGATCGTATCAACAACCCGCTGCGCTTCCGGGGCCAGTATTTTGACGCTGAAACGGCTGAATACCTTACTTACCTCTCTCGCGGCGTCGCCTTCTTACTACTGTACATCGCTTTATCCGCACTGTTCAGCAATGTATCGGCATCTGCGGCATCGTGAGGGAAAAGCGCAATGCCGATGCTGCCGGAAATCGTAATAACATGCTCGTGGATCAAAAATGACTGAGTCAGCGCATTGCTGATTTTTTCCGCCGTTTGTCGGGGGAGCGGATCGTTTGCTTTTAAACCAGGGAGCAGGGCGATAAACTCATCGCCACCGAGGCGGGCCACCGTATCACCTTCTCGTAAAACGCTTTGTAGACGAAACGCCACCAGCCGCAGCAGTTCGTCACCCACGGCGTGGCCGTAAACGTCATTCACCGGCTTAAAGCGGTCGAGATCGATAAAGAGCAGCGCTACTTCTGTCTCATTGGCGATGGCCTGAGTAATCGCCAGCTCCAGGCGATTAACCAACAGCCTGCGGTTTGGTAATCCGGTCAGCGCGTCGAAGTTGGCGTGCAACCAGACCACCTGCTCCCGCTGTTTGCGGTCGGTGATATCGCGAATAAACGCGGAGAAAATCTGCTTGCCTGATTGTTGATGTGGCCAGATTGACAGCTCGATAGGGAACTTGCCTTTAGTGCGATGCAGGGCGGTAATTTCGATGGTGCGATTAAGGATATTCGACGGCTGAGCCGCCTGAAAGCGCATTAAACCACGTGCGTGCTGCTCGCGAAACTCTTCCGGCACGATCATCTCGCCCAGGTTGTTGCCGATAGCTTCCCCAGCGGACCAGCCGAACATTCTTTCCGCGGCCTGGTTCCAGTTAATCACTACGCCCGCATGATTGATGGTAATCACCGCATCCTGCGCGGTCTCAACCAGCTGTCGATGGTTCTCCTCGCTTTCTGCCAGCGCTCGCTGCATCGACTCAATCTCGCTGATACTCTCTTGCAGCTCACGATGCATTTCCGCAAGCGAAAGCGAGAAAAAGCGAATACGCTCTTCTACTGACATATTTTTCATTTCGGCGTAGAGATCGCTGGCGCTACGTGGTGGCATAAGGCGTTCCTGATGAATCGAAGAGAATATTCAACCAATATAACAATAAGTGTAGTTAAAAAAAGATCCGCTGCTGACATCTCCGCTATTTTATCTATTAAATAAAATCTATTGTAAATTTGTCCAGATTTAAATTTAACGCTTAGTTACAGATGGATCATATTCCGGAGGTAATAATCCGCACTCTTTATAAAGCGTATTAAGGACAATTTATCGTGAATACTTTCTTGCGTAACACCCTGGCCGCCGTGTTGATGACTGCGGGTCTTTCCGTTGCCGCTCAGGCCGCGACGACAACCGAAGTACCGCCGTTATCCCAGGACCCGGTGGTGCAACATCTCAAGCTGAGCAACGATCAGGTCAGCAAAATTCAGGCCCTGCGTCAGGAGCTGGAAACAAACCTCAAAAATATCAAAATTGGTGGTTACCAGGATGGGGCTCTGGTTGATGTGATTCAATCCGGCAAATGGGATGATGCGAAAGTAAAACAGCAGTTAGCCGCTTTTGCGCAATTGGATCAGCAAACGCGTTATTACCGAGTGAAATATTACTTCGGTATTAATCAGGTACTGACGGCTGAACAGCGCGAGCAGGTAAAAAAAGATCTGCAGCAGGCACTAAACTAAACAATGTACGCATGTTCCGCCCTTTGGCGGAACATGCGTAATGACTTTCCGCAATGAAAAGACAAGGGTGCCATCATGAAGAAGTTTCTCTTTATTGCGCTGGGAATGACCGCGTTGTTTAGCCAGGCTGGGGTCGCCGGGACTAAAACGTTGGTCGATTATGGCGTCGTACAGGAAAGCCATATTATTAGCAACCCGCATCAGCGCCAGCCGCTTCGCACGCTGGCTGCGGGAACGCTGGGCGGCGTTGTCGGCCATCAATTCGGTAATGGTAAAGGGCAGACGGCAATGACCGCCGCAGGCGCCCTGGCCGGAGCTGGCGCTTCACGCTATCACCAGGATCGGCAGCAGGGCGCTCAGCAGGTTGAACTGCTAATCAAAACCAATAGCGGCCAGGTGATACAGGTGCTACAGGGTTACGACGGTCGGCTTATCTTCAACAAGGGAGATAAGGTGCGTATCCTGACGTCGGGAAATGATACCCGGGTGGATAAATCGGTGTAATGCGCCAAGCGGGAGCCAATATACTCCCGGTTGGCGTGACACGTTATGCTGATTTCAGCATATCAAAGCGGATAATCCGCGAACGTCCCAGCTCTTTCGCCCGATACAGCGCGGCATCTGCAGCACGTAGCAGGCTGTCGCTTTGCGCGTGTTGCGGATAGCTGGCGATACCGATAGAGACATTCACCTGGCCTATATCCGTCAGCCCGCAGCGTAAAGTCATATTTCTCACGTTGTTGTAGATTTCAGTCGCGCAGGCTTCCGCTCTGGCCTCATCGCTGCCGGAAAGCAGCACCAAAAACTCTTCGCCGCCATAGCGGAATGCCATGCCAATATCGCGAACCGCGCGCTGGATGATCGCTGCGACGTTTTTAATCACCAGATCGCCCGCTTCATGGCCGTAATTATCGTTAACCGCCTTAAAGTGATCGATATCAATCATCAGGCAGCTCAGCGGACTGTTGTTGCGCACCGCCAGATTCATCTGCGTATGCAGCGCTTCCTCAAGATGGTGGCGGTTTCGCAACCCGGTCAGAGAATCAAACAACGCTTTTTCCAGCAGCGCGTTGCGCAGACGCTGATTGGACAGCGCCAGGCCCAGCGCTTCCGCCATGAGTTCGAGATAGGCGCGGGAAGGGGCTGTCTCACTGGTGACATTACGAAAAGAGAGCAGGCCAATGGCTTCACCCTGGGCGATCAGTGGGACGCACAATGATTGCTCGTTACATTCTTGCGGCAGATGATAGCAGGCGATGTCCGGCTCGCCGTTAACCGGCGGATGGCTCAGACCGCGGCGTACTGCCCAGCAGTTATCAGGATAAAAGACTGCGGGCTCGTCAGGTGGCGAAAGCCACTGCGCGACGCAGCGCATTTGCCAGGGATCGGTATCCAGAATATACAGTCGGCCAGGAACGTCCGGCGCGATGTTGGGCGCGAAAAGTTCAGCAACCTTCACCACATCCTCGAATGACTCACATCCCTGCAAGCGTTGAGTCATTCGCGCCAGCAGTTCACGAACCGCCCAGTCGGCATCGCGTTGTTGTTCAAGGCGCTGGCGGGCAAGGCCATTTTCGCGAAAGATGCGGATTGCCTGCGCCATATCGCCGATTTCATCGATCTGTTTGAAGTGCGGTGGTTCGACGGCATAATCCTGTGATGCCAGACGTTGTACCACATCGCTGAGTCGTACCACAGGGGTGAGTACCCGGCGTTTGAGAATAAAACCGAGAACAAATAAAAACATTAAGGCGGTCAGGCCGACCATCGCTTCCGAAAGCGTCCGCCAGAGGTGCGATTTTTCAGTAGCTTGCTGCATGGCGTTGTTCGTTCGGCCTTCCAGCAGCAGGCGGAAATGATCGATCTGCGTTTGCACCCGATCCAACTCCTGCTCATAAGGCTTGCCGTAAACCTGCAAAATCGCCTCTTTCTCTTCGCCGCGAGCGACGCGATCGATGGCGGCCTGCTGTTCATCTTGTAATTCATCGGCAATACGCAGGCCGTCGCGCAACAGCGCCAACTCCTGCTGGCTGGCGCCAATGTCTTTTAGTTTAAGCAACCGATCTTCAATTGATTTGAGAGTTTGGATCTGCTGACGATACTGTTGCAGGGTCTCTGGTTGTTTTTCGATGACGTACAGTCGCGTGAGGTCCGAAAGCTCCCACGCGTCGCTTTCTATCTCATCGGCAAGACGAACGAACGCATCCCGTTGTTGTACAGCCTGGCGTTCAGCGCGATCGGCGCCGGAAGCCATTAGCATCGCCATACCGGATGCAATGGTCAGGCCTACGGTGATCCCGTAGGCCCAGTTAGTCATGGTGGCGATTCTCACCGAATATTTCCTTGCAGGCAGATGAATGAGACATTCGTCTTTTTATTATAGAACCCCGCAGCCAACCGGAAGATTCAGAGGCGCGGTATGCGGGTGACGAGGTGGTGTAACTCCTCGGCATGCTGGCGCAAAACAAGATACACATCGTTATCCAGAGCGCCATTTATAACATCAGTTTCGATAAGATGTAACGCCTCTTGATACGGCATACCGAGCCGATAAGGGCGATCCTCAACGAGCGCGGTAAAGATATCCGCAACGGCGATAATTCTGTCTGGAAGGTGCAAATAACGATGATTCAAATGAAGTGGATAGCCGCTGCCATCGAGTTTTTCATGGTGATTAGCGGCCCAATCGATGATTTCCGCCAGATCGGTGAAATCTCGTAATATTTCACCGGTCATATAGCTGTGTTCGCGAATCAATTCGGCTTCGTCATCGCTAAGTTCAGCCTGTTTTTCGAGGATCGCCAGTGGAATATATATTTTGCCGATATCATGCAAATAGCCGGCAATTTCAATTTTACGGCACACCAGCGGCGGTAAATTCATATAGACGGCGAGGGCATAAGAAATTTCGCCAACCATGATGCTGTGGCTGGCGGTGAAACTACTGTAGGTATCAACAATTTTCGCGATCAGCAAACAAATATCTTTCAGACCATCGATGTCAATATATACGTCGTTAATCGGCCCCACAATTTCCAGCAACCGCTGAATATGCTCTGCTTGCATATGGCGCCAGAAGGTAGGGTGTTGCGCTAGTTCACGCAGAGTATCGCAAAGTGGTGGATCGATATCGCGATAGTCATCGACAAAGCGGGCGACGAGCGCCTTTTGTTGGTCTGGAGCAACGACGCCTTGCGTAGGAAGGAGACGCTCAAAGCAGTCCGCAAAATAGACGATATGCTGCTCCAGATTGCCTTTGCGGGTTGGATCAAAGTGGTGATCGCCAATAATAGGACGGATAAGGGTAAAAGTGTCCAGGCCGGCAAGCATCTGTACGCCGCGGATTTGGTGTGGGTCATAAAGGTTATCTATCGCATTCAGTGAGTCAATGCGCCGCTTATCACCCAGTACGCCGATATCATGCAGCAGCGCGGCCAGAAAGATGGTTTTTTGCTGCAGTGCTGGAAGCTCCAACGCCAGCGATAATTTGTAGCTTATCAGCGCCGTGCGCAGTAAATGCAGGTCCAACCTTGGGTTGATGGCGTTAATGACGCGCGTGACCAGCATTAAAGCCGACTTTAAGGCAATACGCATTTTTCTCTCCGTCCATGTAAACCGCTGTTGCCGTTAATCCTGTGGCATCCGAAAGCATGCTCAAATGCCTCCCGGACGCTGCATGAGTGAAGAGATGTATATCTGAGGCTTCATCCACGCTCCGTAAACAATTCATTTTAGCTCACATAGTCGCTTTCATTCTGCTAATCACTTGATGAATCCTTTCACAGTTTGATTCATATCTAGTTGCGATGAGGAGTGATTGCTTTTACATCACCTTTCAGGAGGCGATAGGCGCGGACTGACAAACCCAAATCAGCGATAATGTGTTGTCAGTCTCAATTTTGCGAGATGGCATCGGCAATGCGGTTTAATTACCAGGAGTGCAGCAAAAAGTAACAACCAGGGAATAGTTGAGATTCCTGCGAACGCGACTATTAGTTAATTGCAATGTTATACTTTTGTCAGTATTTATCAGTAAGCATAAATAATCCTGTTCTTATTTATATTTATTAATAGCTAACATTTTTAATCGGCCAGCGCGGTCGCAAATATTATTATCCACAGTGATTGTTTGCACTGACTATATTTGATGTATGTATGTTTTTTGCCCGTGCGCGTTCAGGGCCTAATGTGCCGGAAGGCGGCGTCAACAGCGGCCTGCGTGATGTCATGCCTGTAAAAACGCCAGATAGCAGTTTAAGTCCATTCCTATATCAGAAAAAATCATTAGCGCGAAAATGATTATCAGCGTGAATATGAATGAACGGACTTCATTTCCGCTTTACAATTTGTAACATCTGTGAATCTATTATGTATTTTGGCATTAAGTGTAATTTTTTCTTGCTGCCGTGAATTTACCAGGATTACTATTGTCTGACTTGCTGTATCGCCTAATGACGGATGAAGGGACTCGTTTTTTCCTTAAGCGTTACCCTATATTTTAATGTTTACAGGAAAAACCATGTCTTGCGCCTTTAAAAAACATCTATTGCTTCCCCGCTATTGGGTGACCTGGTTTGGCCTGGCCATTCTTTGGTTAATCGTCCAACTCCCTTATCCCGTGTTACATACGCTCGGTACTAGCGCAGGGCGGTTATCACGTCGTTTTCTGAAACGTCGGGAACACATTGCCCGGCGTAACATTGAGCTGTGCTTTCCGGAGATGTCCTGCGCTGCCCGCGAAAAGCTGTTGGAAGAGAACTTTATGTCTCTCGGCATGGGGCTTATCGAAACGGGTATGGCGTGGTTCTGGAGCGATGAACGCGTTAAAAAATGGTTTGACGTCGACGGTATCGCCAATCTGAACAACGCGCTCAGCGCCGATAAAGGCGTGATGGTTGTTGGCATTCACTTTATGTCACTGGAACTGGGTGGCCGCGCAATGGGCTTGTGTCGTCCGATGATGGCGACGTATCGCCCGCACAATAGCCCGCTTATGGAGTGGGTGCAGACTCGCGCTCGTCTGCGCTCGAATAAAGCGATGATCGACCGTCGTAATCTCTCCGGTCTGGTACATGCGCTGAAATCCGGTGAGGCGGTGTGGTTTGCGCCGGATCAGGATTACGGCCCGAAGGGCAGCGTATTTGCGCCGTTCTTCTCGGTTCCACAGGCGGCGACGACTAATGGTACCTGGGTGCTGTCGCGCCTCTCCGGTTCAAAAATGCTGAGTATCAGTATGGTGCGCAAGCTGGATCGTAAAGGCTACAGCCTGCATATCAGTGAAGTCATGAATGATTATCCCGGCGAAGATAAACAGATTGCCGCCAGTTATATCAACAAGGTCATTGAACGCGAAATTCTGCGTGCGCCGGAGCAGTACCTGTGGGTGCATCGCCGGTTCAAAACCCGCCCGCTTGGCGAAACTTCGGTATATTAGTACCACAGTTGCGCTCCACGCTTTCAAAATGACCGCAGTTGCGTTAACGTGAGCCGGATCATACTTTTTGTTGAAAGCGAAGGAGTGCAGCGTGTTCGCTGAGTTTGGTGTTTTGAATTATCTGACCTACCTGGTCGGGGCTATTTTTATCATTCTCGTACCAGGTCCCAATACTTTTTTTGTACTGAAAACCGGTATCGCGCACGGCGTTAAGAAAGGATACCTTGCCGCCGCTGGCGTATTTATCGGCGATGCGGTTCTGATGTTCCTGGCTTTTGCTGGCGTTGCGACGCTTATCAAAACGACCCCGGTGCTGTTTAATATTGTGCGCTATCTCGGCGCGATTTATCTGCTTTGGTTGGGCGCCAAAATGCTCTACTCGGTATTTAAACAGCGCGAGGGGCATGATGCCGCCGATGCTGAGCCGGGGAGCGCGATCCTCAAACGTTCGTTAACCCTGAGCCTGACCAACCCGAAAGCGATCCTTTTCTATGTCTCTTTTTTCGTCCAGTTCATTGACGTTAATGCGACATCGCCGGGCGTCGCGTTCTTTATCCTGGCGCTGACGCTGGAGATCATTAGTTTTATCTACATGAGCTTCCTTATCCTGTCTGGTTCGTTTGTTACGCGCTATGTGAAAACCAAAAAGAAACTGGCGAAATTGGGCAACAGCTTGATCGGCCTGGTCTTTGTCGGCTTTGCCGCACGCCTGGCGACGCTGCAGTCCTGATCCCGGAAACTATCTGCCAGCGATAATCGCTGTGTTGTAACAAAAACCCTTCAATTTTTATTGCATTGGTGTTACATATACAGCCGATTATCGCTCACAGAGAAGGGAACCCGGATGATTCTGCAAAAAATCCTCAGTAATAAAAACGGCAAGAAGTTTCTGTTGTCGATGGCGACGGTATTTGCTATTGCGCTTGCCGTCGTGGGCCGCGCAACGTTCGGTGGCGTGGTGAGCGAGTACAACATGCCGTACTCGGAGTGGACAACTTCAATGTTCTTCCTGCAAGGCGCGATGGTGATGGTTTACAGTACCGTGTTCACCGTGTTATTTGCTATCCCGCTGGGCTTTCTGTTTTTAGGTTCTGATCGTCAGGACTAAATGCAACAAGGCGAACTCTTGTTCGCCTTTTTGAATGATCCTATCTGTCACCAGCCACGGTCATGATGATGGTGGTGGTGTTGATGATGATAACCATCATCTACGATACATCCCGATAACAGCGTGCACAGCGCAATAATCAACGGTAACACCATCGGTTTTTTCATTACTCACTTCTCCAGTTAATGCCCGCTTTAGCAAATAAATACAGCGAAGCGGCTGATGAAGTGAGTGTATCGTCTTAACTTATTGAGTAGATAAGACAACTCTGCAATACCGGGCGGAGGGGAAAAATGAGATTACCACCAGCCCAATTCGGTACCGGCGACCACTACGATGGCGACGATAATCATAATAATGGTCGTCTTTTTCATGATGCCCCCCCTGGCGCCGCATAGCCACCAACAAAAAACCAGCCCAGAAAGACCACGGCGACGATGAAAATCACCACCGGAAAAAGAATACCCAATTTCATGCTCAGTTCCTGTCTATTAACGTTATGTTATCTATCATACTGGAAAGTTATGCTTTTTGGTCAATATCGAACCGGGTCAGCATGCGGCGTGCGTTTTTGTCGTGGTACATAGCCTCATCCGCCGCGCGTAGCGCCTGCTCAACATCCATATTTCGCGGATCGACTTCGATCACCCCAAAGCTGGCGCCAGGATATTCTATACCGTGTCCGGCCAGGCGGTAACGTCCGGTAAGCTGCTGGCGTAAGTGGGCAATAAACGCCTCCTGCGCGGATGATTCAAGCGCCGGGCCGATGATTAAAAACTCATCGCCGCCGAGGCGGCCAACGGTATCTTCGTCACGCACGCTGGCACTTAATCGTTCGCCTATCTGGATGAGAAAACTGTCGCCGCAGGGGTGGCCCAGTTTATCGTTAATCGCTTTAAAATCATCGAGGTCGATGAAGATAAGCAGAAGTCTGCGTTGTTGGGCGCCAGCTGTAATAAACAGCGTCTTAAGATGTTTAAACAATGCGCGACGATTAGCTAAACCTGTCAACTCATCGGTATAGGAGTGCATCTCCAGCGCCGCATTCGCGCTGCGCAGTTGCTGAACCAGCGTCTCTTTCTCCACGTAATGAGATATCAGGCTGGCGAACAGGATCATAACCTGCTCGCCTTCCAGGTTAAAGGGCTGCTTGACGCGGCTGGTGGCGCACAACGTGCCATATAAGGAACCATCGGCAAGATGGACCGGGATACTGAAGAACGTAGCGATACCGAGCTCCTGCGCGGCAATACAGGAGCGCCAACGTTGGCCAACGTCGTTGCAAAATATACAGTTATCATCGAGCGCGCGTTTGCAAAGCGACTCGTCCCAGGGAACGGAGAACCCTTCGGGGATCTGCATTTCGCTGCTGTTGTGGGCATACATGACGAGCTGGCGCTGCGCTTCGAAGTCAATGCGGGTGAGATAAGTTGACTCCATACGGGTCACCAGCTCCAGCATTTCCAGCAATTGTCGCACCAACGTTTCGAGCGTTCGTTCGGTAGCAAGCGTCTGTGAGACGCGGGCAAGAATGAAGTCTGACATGAATGAAACGGCCCCCGGACGTTAGCGCAGTACTGCGAGCTGGCGCAGCGAACAGCTAATAACAAACATATTTATAACGAATGTATCACATTTGGCAGGGGGATATCTGCTATCGCGACGGTAAAAAAAAGCCCCATCGGGGGCGATGGGGCAAAACTCATTGATTATGGAATGATCTGTTCTCTGGTCAATTCGAGAACGAGCGCTACTCTAAAGGGCAAAAGTGTAGTTAAAATGGAGAAACCGTGGAGATTCAGGGCGAAAGGTCGCTTTGAATAAAACAGGAGCAATTATGAAGTGGATAGTAATGATGTTGCCGCTGGCGTTAGCGGGCTGCGCTCAGTCACAACAGCCTGATGCGCCGCCGCCGCCAAACTCGATCGGGATGGCCAATCCGGCCGCCGTCTATTGCGACCAGAAGGGCGGTAAGCAGGTTCCGGTCCAGACACCTCAGGGCGTGCGCACCGACTGTAAACTTCCCAGTGGCGAAACGCTCGATGAATGGGAACTGTGGCGGCGCGATCATCCGGCGAAAAAATAATTCGCCGCCGCTAAATTAAGCTCTTTAGCCACTCCGCCAGCACCAGCGCATGGTTTTGTTGCGTATCTTTTGCCGCATAGAGCAGGGTTAATGGTTGCTGGTTGGCCAATTTGGCGAGCCGTAGCCCTTCATCGCGATGGTTTTCCAGTTCTTTGTGGTACTGCTGGCGGAAGTGAGGGAAGTCAATCGCTTCTCCATGCAGAGCCTTGCGTAAATCGCTGGAAGGCGTCAGGGTTTTACACCACTCGTCATAATGCAAATCCTCTTTTTTTATCCCCCGTGGCCACAGGCGATCGACCAGCACGCGGTAACCGTCGCTGGCCTCTGTGGTGTCATAAACGCGTTTACATTGAATCATCATTATTCTCCCGTCGTTATGTCAATCGGGCGGTAAGCCCTTGCAGCGCACCGATAAATAACCATTGTGTTCCGCGAATGATAACGCTAATCTGAGGTTCCTTGTGTTGCCCGATAATCCACAGACATAAGGATCCTGCTATGAACACCCCTTTGCGCATTGCTCTTGTTGGCGATTACAACCCTGACGTGATTGCCCATAAGGCGATTTCGCTGGCTATTGATGACGCAGCCGCGGTTCTGGAACAACCGGTGAGTTATGACTGGATAGCCACCAGCGAGATTACCAGCGCAGACCGGCTCACCGATTATGACGCTATCTGGGTGGTTCCCGCCAGCCCGTATAAAAACGCCGAAGGCGCATTTATCGCCATTCGCTACGCCCGTGAAAATGGCATTCCGTTCCTCGGCACCTGCGGCGGTTTCCAGCACGCGATTATCGAATACGCCCGTAATGTAATGGGATGGCAGGATGCGGCGCACGCCGAAACCGATAGCGAAGGGCGAATGGTCATTGCGCCGTTAAGCTGTTCGCTGGTGGAGAAATCAGACGCTATCGAGCTGCGCGCGAACACGCTGATTGCTCGCGCTTATGGCCGGGACAGCATTGAAGAGGGATATCATTGTAACTACGGCATTGCCGAAAGCTTTGCCCATGAGCTGGAGCAGGGCGCGCTGCGGGTGACCGGTTGGGATGAGAACGGCGAGATCCGCGCCGTGGAGTTAACCACCCATCCGTTCTTCGTCGCCACGTTGTTCCAGCACGAGCGCAACGCGCTGGAAGGGCGTCCGGCGCCGCTGGTACAGGCTTTCCTGCACGCAGCCCGACAATAAAAAATCGGCAGCCCCGGCTGCCGACCCTTGTTATTAATGAATTTCCCGCGCCCTGCCGGCAAGGGCGCCAAACAGCGCCATGATCACTGCGATGAGTGCGACGATAATTAACGGTATATGCCAATCGCCGTAAGCATCATGGATTTTACCGATGAGCGGCGGCCCGCAGGCGGCCAGCAGATAACCGATAGTCTGCGCCATGCCGGAGAGCGCCGCGGCCTGATGCGCTGAGCTGGCGCGCAGGCCAATAAACGTCAGGCCAAGGATCATGGTAGCGCCGGATCCGAAACCAAAAATCAATGTCCAGATCACCGCCTGACCGGGCAGTAACCACAGACCGAGCGTGCTGAACACGCACATTAAGGCTACCAGAACGGCGATGCCACGCTGATCTTTCAGGCGATGGAGTACCAGCGGGATGGCCAGGCCAGGCGCAGCGGTCGCCAGCTGCAACAGACCATGCAGAGAGCCAGCCTGCGCTTCGCTGTAGCCCATACTCTGCAGGATTGCGGGCAGCCAACCAACGATCACGTAATAGACCAGTGAATTAATGCCGAGGAACAGCGTTACCTGCCAGGCCAGCGCCGAGCGCCAGATCCCCCGATTATGCGCGGCGCCCGAACCGGTCATCGGCGTGGAAGCCTGGCGGCGGGCCTGCGGCAGCCAGAGAAAGAGCGCAAATAGGGGGAAAATCATCAGTAGCAGCAGCGCGCCGCGCCAGCCAAAACCCACTAGCGCCAGCGGCACCACCATTGCGGAACCTGCCGCCGCCGCCGCACCCATGGTAATGGAGTAGGCGCCGGTCATACGGGCCACATGGCCGGAAAAATCACGCTTAATTAACCCAGGCAGCAGCACGTTACCCAGCGCGATGCCGCAGCCAATGAGCGCTGTACCGAGATATAGCCAGGCTGTTGAGGGGAGGGAACGTAATCCGATCCCGAGGCAAATAATCACCATCGCCAGCAGCAGGCTACGCTCAATGCCGAAACGGCGGGCGACGCCGGCCGCCAGCGGAGAGACCAGTCCGAAGGCCAGCAAAGGTAGTGTAGTGAGCAGCCCGGTTTGCGCCGTCGTCAGTTGGTATTCAGCGCGTATCGCATCCAGCAGTGGGGCGATACCGGTGAAAGTTACCCGTAGCGTGGCGGCGATAAATAAAATGCCGACAATCAGCAGCAGCTTGCTGCCGTTGGCAGAGGAAGAAACAGGACTCATAACATTCTCAGACTAATAAACAGGGTCGTAACAATAGCCTGTTTAACCGCTGTTTGAATCAAGCTAAAATGACAGATTATCGCTAATATCGGACAATTTGATGATTGGACTGGGTTTAGACGGCTATGAACCAGACAGCGGGCATGAAGCGGCGCTGGCGTTTCGCATCCAGGTGGTGGACGACGAGCAGTTTATTCCGCGCCATCAGCACCGCAAAGGTCAACTGATCCTCGCGCTGCACGGCGCTTTAACCTGCGAAGTGGATAACGCTATGTGGATGGTGCCGCCGCTGTATGCGGTGTGGGTTCCGGGTCAGCTTCCACACAGCAATCGTGCAACGCCAGGGGCGCAGGTGTGCTTTTTGTTTATCGAACCGGGGGCGGCGCCGATGCCTGAGCATTGCTGCACGTTAAAAATCTCACCCCTGGTGCGAGAGTTGATTATGGCCCTTGCCGAACGCGGCAGGGAGGCGCTTGACGCGCCGCCTACGCAGCGCCTGGTGCAGGTGTTATTTGATGAGCTACCGCAACAACCGCAGGAGCACCTGCAGTTGCCGGTTTCAGGACATCCGAAGATCCGCCGGATGGCCGACACCATGGCTCGCGATCCGGCGCACTGGCAGACGCTGTCGCAGTGGGCGGCGGCGTTCGCCATGAGCGAACGCAACCTGGCGCGGCTGGTGGTGCGGGAAACCGGGCTAAGCTTTCGCTGCTGGCGGCATCAGCTGCAGTTGATTCTGGCGCTGCAGATGCTGGTGCGCGGACAGACGGTACAGCAAACCGCTCAGACGCTCGGTTATGATTCAACAACCGCCTTTATCACCATGTTTAAAAAAGGATTAGGGCAAACGCCTGGCCGCTACCACGCCAGTTTATCTAAGCCTTTCCGATAAAAAGTGAAATAATGCCGGCGGCGATAAGCGGCCCGACCGGGACGCCGCGAAACAGCGCCACGCCCAGCACGGTACCCACCAGCAGCCCGGCGACCAGCTGAGGCTGCGAACCCATGAGCGCGACTCCGCGTCCGCCAAGCCACGAGACGAACACGCCCACGGCAATCGCCAGCAGTGACTTCCAGTTCACAAAAGAGTGGATCAGCGTCGAGGGCGGTAACGTTCCGCTGGCGATGGGAGCCATCACGCCGATGGTCAGAATGATGATACCAATGGTCAGCCCCTGCTTTTCAATCCAGGGGAAGAAAACATTAAGCGGCGTCACCCGCACGATGATGAGCACCAGTATTGAGATAGCGACAGTGGTGTTATGACTGATAAAGCCGAGCGCCGCCAGCCCCAGCAAAATAAACAGGGTTGTATCGAACATGCCAGAGATCCTTGCCAAAATAAAAAAAGAAAACCTGCTTACTCTACGCATAATCGCGTGAATAAACAGGCTTTTAATTTATTAGCTGCAAATAAGACTACCAGCGCCGCCCGTGAACCTTGTCGCATACCGGCGATGCGTTAAATGACGCGACGGAACGCTACCAGCTCAGGACGGGCGATACGCAGATAATCGTCGGTATTCATAATGATCGATTTTTCCAGCAGGCCGGCATTAAAGGCTATCTCTGTAAAACGTTCGAACAGCAACGGGTCGGCGACCAGTTTTAGCTTAGGGTGGAAGCTAAACGGCGGAATAGCGCCGAATACGCAGGCGGTAAGGGCATCGACTTCTGCCGGGCTGGCGAGTGACGCTTTACTGCCGCCAATATGCTGCGCCAGGCGGGATAAATCGGCCTGCTGATCGGCGGCAAGGATAGCCAGCACGTGCTGGTTTATCCCATTACCTTTCACTTTACAGACCAGCGCTTTGGCGCCCTGTCCCAGCGCGGTACCGCGGATTGCAGATACGGCTTCACATTTACCAACGGCTTCATGTTCCATAACCCGGTAGCGAGCCTGTTGCCGATCAAGGAGGCGACATAACCGCTGGTGTATGTCTGCGGTCTCTGGCGATTGCATGTTGCGATAGTTCCTCTACAGAAAAGGCAAAGCTTAACCCCGCGCGATGGCAATGAAAACTTATCTGCGAAGGTCGGGGCTTTTTTTCTGCTTTTTGTTCATATACAGGCGCGCATCGGCAGCTTTCATTGCGTCGCTGAGTGATTGTTCTGGCGCGAGATGTTCCCCGCCCCAGGAAAAATCGACGCGCTGTTGATGGTCATGAATCGCCAGATATTGCCGGATCTTCGCCGCGATATTTTCCGCTTCATCATGCGGATAATCGATCAGAATTAGAAAGAACTCATCACCTCCTAAGCGCACGCCATAATCGCTGCTACGAATGGAAGCGGAAATAGCCCGCGCCAGAAGAATAATCGCTTCGTCGCCGGCGTTATGCCCCCAGGTATCGTTGATCTTTTTCAGTCCATCGCAGTCAAGCGCCATCGTTACCACGTTAACCCCTTGCGCGGTAAGCCGTTGCAGGCGCGACTCCAGCATCGGGGTAAGGATCTTACGATTATAAAGGCCGGTCATGGTATCGCTGATATTCTCTTTCGATACCGAGTTATAAAGGCGGAAATGAACCCGCACCAGATGCAGTAACGCGGCGGTAGAGAGTAAATAAAACAGGAAGAGTTTCCACGAACTGAGCAGAAAATACATAATATCAAGAGATAAGCTTATCCGTAAGTTTTCTGCCACCTGATGGGTGTAATGGGCGTAATTCAACAGATGTGTTTTACTATGATGTACCTCAATGAGGGCGCCAGTATCGGAATCCTTCAAGGTAATATCCAGATAGCGCCACACTAAAGGCCGGTCGCTGGTATATAACAACGCCTCAATCTCTTGCGCGGTCACATCGACCATCACTACGCCTTTTAGCTTATCCTTGAAATACACCGGCGTTAAAAACGATAAAATATTCTTTCCCGTCATCGCATCAACATACACGGTTGAGATGAGCGAGCGACCCTGTTCTAAACCATCGAGGCTGGCCTGGCTAATACCCAGTTTACTGTCCTGAAGAAAATTCCAGTTCTGTATCGGATTGCTTTTAATTCTGACGGGCGCATAAAAATAGATATATTTATTTACCAGATCTATGTAATAGCGAAAGCGTTTTTCTGATTTGAGCGTCGCAGGTACCTCTGGCTGCCAGCTATCATTCCTGGCAACCGCGCGATCGAATGCCTGGAGCGCAGGAATATCGCCACGCCACTTGCCGCAGTCGGCATGCGCGGCGCTTAGCGTGCCATGCAGTTGGGGATAGGTATATCCGGCGATATTCAAACCACTGACATCCCCGTGGTGTTGTACGCTATTGCAGACCTGCTCTAGCTCCGTTTGATTTGGGGGAGTATCCAGTTTGCGCAGAAATTGAGAGATGATGAGTTGATTCTGATACTTATCATAGAGAAAGGTCGATTCTCCTTTTTCTATGATGTATCGCATATAGCCTGACATATCGCGATGGGTAGCGATTAATTCGTATACAAGAAATGAAGACGTCAACACCACAACGCCTGCGGAAATAACATGTCGCAGTAATTTATTCTGTAATTTCATGATGTTTGGATTCGTCTTACCCGTTTAGCTGATTTTATCATAGTGGATAAACAGGCTACCAGAGCGTGGGTGAACGAACGGCTGGTCAGATTAACTATGCTGACAGATAGTGTAGGTGTGGAGAGCGAGGCAGGGCAGATTAACTAAAATGCGGCACTCTTCATGACGCGTGTCTGAAGAGTGCGCAGGACTGGCCAAAGGCCACTCATGAGGCGGCGGAGGCAAACATTTTGCTTCCGGCGACTTGTGACATGACAGGCTGATAAACATCGATAGATTCGATATTGTCAAAAGTCACCATGTCGGATTTGCAAAAAATGCATTTCGCGCCGAAGGGGTTTTTTTCGCTCACATCAAAATGTGAGGTTCTGTACTGTGACCCATGGCAGCACGGGCATCGGAAATGAATATTGTTAATCATAATTTTATCCTTTTATATTATTATGTTTTTTTACATTTTGTCACTGACCCACAGATGAATATGTAAATTTCTGATGGGCTGAACTGCAAAACGGAAATATCGTTTGTGTTACTACTAAAAATAGCATGCCTGACAAATTATGTTATCAATTTATGCCATTTTGTGTTGATTTGAATGAGATGCTTCTTATTTATCTACTCAGGTCAAGGCCGTCATCGTTATCGTAAATCAGAAGTTCGCATCAAATTCAGTCGGCGTTTAACCGTCTTACTAAGCCATTACTCTTATTAGTCATCTTCTATCCAGTTTTTAATGTATCAAAGCATACAGGATTTGATTTGCAGAAGAATCTTAATACTATTGGAGAGACTCAGGAAAGGTGGTATCAGCGATAGCGCCTGGAGGTGTGAGTAACTGCTTGGGTAATATCTTTCTGTCTTTCAAATCGACGCAACCATTAACGCATAGTAGAAAAAATAGTGCAACCTTTATTTTAGCCGTCCGGAGGCCCGATGCGTAAAGGATTAATTCGGCAATTATCAAAATTTAAATGGACGGAGCCAGAATCTGCCTGGCAATGTGTTTTCGTGACAGATAAATCAGCCAGAATGGGTATTTATCTGGCTGATTTATGAGACTAAGTATTACTGGTGGCGCCTTGTTTATGGAACAACTCGCGGAAGACCGGGTAAATATCTTCCTGATCGCGAATATGCTGCATTGCAAAATTCTCAAACGTCGCCTGCAGATGCTCATACTCGCGCCACAGCGTCTGGTGGGCGCGGCGGGTGATTTCGATATAGCTGTAGTAACGAACCACCGGCAATATTTTCTTCGCCAGCAGTTCATGACACAGCGGCGAGTCGTCCGCCCAGTTATCGCCATCCGACGCCTGCGCGGCGTAAATATTCCACTGCGCCGGGTCATAGCGGGCTTTAACAACCTCATCCATCAGCTTTAAGGCGCTTGAAACGATCGTGCCGCCGGTCTCCTGGGAATAGAAAAACTCATGTTCATCCACCTCTTTCGCCTGGGTGTGGTGGCGAATATAGACCACCTCAACGTTTTTATAGGTCCGGCTGAGGAACAAATACAGCAGAATGTAAAAACGTTTCGCCATGTCTTTTGTGGACTGGTCCATTGAACCAGAAACATCCATCAGGCAGAACATCACCGCCTGGCTTGAAGGCTCCGGTCGTTTCTCATAGTTTTTATAGCGTAAATCAAAGGTGTCGATAAACGGCACGCGCTCAATTTTAGCCCGCAGTTCAGCAATCTCTTTACGTAGCCGCTCCTCTTCCAGCAACTGCGCTGGTTCGCTTTTGGCAATGGTATCGAGATCGTCTTCCAGCGCCCGCAGTTCGCGCCGTTTACCGGCGGTCATCGCGGTTCGCCGCGCCAGCGAATTCTGTAGCGAGCGCACCACGCTGATATTGGCCGGTACGCCGTTGGCGGTAAAACCCGCACGATGGGTTTTGAACTCGTTCAACTGGCGTTGCTGGTTTTTCTTCAGGTTGGGAAGGGCCAGATCTTCAAACAGCAGGTCAAGATATTCATCTTTGGAAATCTGAAAGACGAATTCATCCTGGCCCTCGCCATCGGCGCTGGCCTGCCCCTGACCACCGCCGCCTCCACCGCCGCCGCCCTGAGGGCGTTCAATGCGGTCGTTCTGCACAAAGTGATCGTTGCCGGGATGGACGCGATTACGTAGCCCGCCGCGCCCCTGATGAAACATCGGCTCGTTAATATCGTCCGTCGGAATAGAGACGGACTCACCGCTGTCAATGTCGGTCACCGAACGTTTATTGATGGCTTCGGAGATCGACTGCTTTATCTGCGCCTTGTAACGGCGCAGAAAGCGCTGACGATTGACAGCGCTTTTGTTCTTCCCGTTCAGGCGTCGGTCTATGAACCAGGTCATATGCCCTCCTGTACTGCATTTGCCAACTGTACCCTGATGTTGATTAGGGTAGATGTCTTTCATTATACGAGCCGTGGTGCTGAAACCCGGCAGCCGCGGCTACCGGGTTTGTCGCTATCAGGACGATTTACGTACCCGCAGGTACCATTCGCACAGCAGGCGCACCTGTTTACGGGTATAGCCTTTTTCCATCATGCGATCGACAAAGTCGTCGTGTTTTTTCTGCTCGTCGGTAGACGTTTTGGCATTGAACGAAATGACCGGCAACAGCTCCTCGGTATTGGAGAACATTTTCTTCTCAATAACCGTGCGCAGTTTTTCATAGCTGGTCCAGTTCGGATTACGTCCGCTGTTATTCGCTCTGGCGCGGAGCACGAAGTTGACGATTTCATTACGGAAATCTTTCGGGTTGCTGATCCCCGCAGGTTTCTCGATTTTCTCCAGTTCCGAATTCAGCGATTCACGGTCGAACAGTTGCCCGGTATCCGGATCGCGGTACTCCTGATCCTGAATCCAGAAATCTGCATAAGTGACATATCTGTCAAAAATGTTCTGTCCATATTCGGAATAAGACTCAAGATACGCCGTCTGGATCTCTTTGCCGATAAACTCGGCGTATTTCGGGATCAGATAGCCTTTGAGGAATTCCAGATAACGTTCGGCCTGCTCTTGCGGGAACTGTTCGCGTTCGATTTGCTGTTCCAGGACGTAGAACAGATGGACCGGATTGGCCGCCACTTCGGCATGATCGAAGTTAAACACCCTTGAGAGAATTTTAAAGGCAAAACGGGTAGAGAGACCGTTCATCCCTTCGTCGACGCCGGCGTAATCGCGATACTCCTGGTAGGATTTCGCTTTCGGGTCGGTATCTTTCAGGCTTTCGCCGTCATAGACGCGCATCTTCGAGTAGATGCTCGAGTTTTCCGGCTCTTTCAGGCGCGACAGAATAGAGAAGCGCGACAGCGTTTCAAGCGTTCCTGGGGCGCATGGCGCATGGGTCAGCTCACTGTTATTCAACAGTTTTTCATAAATACGGATCTCTTCCGAGATGCGCAGGCAATAAGGCACTTTGACGATATAGACACGGTCAAGGAACGCCTCGTTGTTTTTGTTATTACGGAAGGTTACCCACTCGGATTCGTTGGAGTGCGCGAGGATAATGCCGTTGAACGGCAGGGCGGAGATCCCCTCGGTACCGTTATAGTTGCCTTCCTGGGTCGCCGTCAGCAGTGGGTGCAGTACCTTAATCGGCGCTTTAAACATCTCGACGAATTCCATGATCCCCTGGTTGGCGCGGCACAGCGCGCCGGAGTAACCATAGGCATCCGGGTCGTTTTGCGCATAGTGTTCCAGTTTGCGGATATCCACTTTCCCCACCAGCGCCGAAATGTCCTGGTTATTTTCATCACCGGGTTCCGTTTTGGCGATGGCAATCTGTTCGAGGATTGACGGCCACACTTTCACGACGCGGAATTTAGTGATATCGCCGCCGAACTCGTGCAGGCGTTTCGCCGCCCATGGCGACATAATTGTGCCGAGATAACGGTTAGGAATACCGTATTCTTTGTTGAGGATCTGCGCGTCCTCCTGCGGGTTAAACAGGCACAGCGGATGATCGTTGACCGGGCTGCGTTCGCCGTTGGCGCTCAGTACATAGATTGGCACTCGCTGCATCAGCGATTTCAGTCGTTCCGCCAGCGAGGACTTACCACCGCCGACCGGCCCCAGCAGATACAGAATCTGTTTTTTCTCTTCCAGACCCTGCGCAGCATGTTTCAGATAGGAAACAATCTGCTCGATGGCATCTTCCATACCATAAAACTCTTCAAACGCCGGATAGCGTGCAACAACCCGGTTTGAAAAGAGGCGGGACAGCCGCGGCTCCAGGGCCGTATCGACCATGACTGGTTCACCAATGGCCGTCAATAGCCGCTCAGCCGCGTTGGCATAAGCACTGCGATCTTGCCGGCAGATGGTAAGAAACTCCTGCAGTGTGAACTCTTCGTCCTTGGCAGCTTCATAGCGCTGGCGATAGTGATCGAATATATTCATGGCATGCCGTCCTTTCGTTTTTTAGCACAGGTTGAGAGCCGTTCATATGAATAGTAGGGGCCCCCGGAAGGAGCAGGCTGAACGACATNCCGTCAATAGCCGCTCAGCCGCGTTGGCATAAGCACTGCGATCTTGCCGGCAGATGGTAAGAAACTCCTGCAGTGTGAACTCTTCGTCCTTGGCAGCTTCATAGCGCTGGCGATAGTGATCGAATATATTCATGGCATGCCGTCCTTTCGTTTTTTAGCACAGGTTGAGAGCCGTTCATATGAATAGTAGGGGCCCCCGGAAGGAGCAGGCTGAACGACATCCTTCACTTCTCAGCAACCCTCGTGCCAGGTTACAGAAGCGATTTGGATAACGTGCTCTGCGACTACACCTTCTAAATTTAAGCGTAGATGCATTTAGAAAACTTGCATGCAGCTAAAACTCAATTTCAATGACATATCAATAACTCATCCGGAAACCAGGCAATTTTTCGCATATCTTGCCAAAGCCGTTCATCAATGCGTCATGAAGTTGCAAGAGGGCGGTCATCAAGCAGTGGGAAATTGTTCGGTTTAGTGTAAGAGCAAGTAAAGTATTTGAGGCATGACCTCTACGACGTTAAACTGCACGCGCTAATTATTTGACAACAGGAATATGGATCGTGACTAAAATCAAACTTCTGGCACTGGGTGTGTTCATCGCGACGTCAGCTAGCGCAGCGCACGCTGACGGGAAGTTAACGCTGGGGGCCGGCGTGGGCGTCGTCGAGCATCCTTATAAACAATATGATGCAGATGTTTATCCGGTACCTGTCATTAGTTATGAAAGTGATAATTTCTGGTTCCACGGTTTGGGTGGTGGTTACTACCTGTGGAATGATACCAACGACAAACTGTCCGTGACCGCTTACTGGTCGCCGATGTATTTCAAGCCGGGCGACAGCGACAATTCGCAGATGCGCAAGCTGGACCGCCGCAAATCCACCATGATGGCGGGTTTGAGCTACGTTCATAACACTCAGTACGGATTCCTGCGTACGACGCTTGCTGGTGATACGCTGGACAACAGCAACGGTATCACCTGGGATCTGGCCTGGCTGTACCGTTATACCAACGGCAACCTGACCCTGACGCCGGGTATTGGCGTGGAGTGGAACAGCGACAATCAAAACGAATACTACTACGGCGTCTCGAAGCATGAGTCTAATCGCAGCGGCATGCGCAGCTACGATCCTGACAGCAGCTGGAACCCGTATCTGGAGCTGGCGGCGAACTATCGTTTCCTCGGCGACTGGAGCGTTTACGGTATCGCCCGCTACACTCGTTTGTCTGACGAAATCACCGATAGCCCGATGGTGGACAAATCCTGGAGCGGCCTGATTTCGACCGGGATTACCTACTCCTTCTAACAGCGCACTACGACAGACTTTTTTGTGCATCAAAACAGGGCGTTATGCCCTGTTTTACTATCCGGTGGCGCGAAAGTGGCGAACTCCCACGACAATTCGCGTTTATGCCGGGTGGCGGCTACGCCTTATCCGGCCTACGGTCCGCGCTATTGTGAGCTTAAATCTCTATCTCGTACCCATGGTTACTGACACTGCCGGTGTTGGTGGCGACTGGCCGCTCCCTGTCGCCCCATTTAAGTAGGCCTGATAAGCGAAGCGCCATCAGGCGCACATAGGCTACCCGCTCACGCCCGACGGTTATCGGGCGTTTTCGTGCAGGGTTTGCGCGTTGATTAACGCTTCACGACGCGAATGGTCTGCGCCAGGCGGGTGGGTTTCTCTTCGCTGGCTTTCTGCGGCACGGTCACGCAGCAGGTTTCGACGCAAACGAAAGTTTTGTAGCCATCATCCGGCATATCGCCCATGCTGACGGAAAGCGCCGGGCCCGGGTTCCAGGCAACGACGTTACCGTGGTGGCGATGGATCACATCGATGTTGCGCTTCAGGACATCATCATGAATCACGCTGCAGGCTTCGGCGTTCAGATAAACGCGGTCGGTACGGTCAGGGAAGGTCTGGATGCCGTCTTTCAGCACGCCTTCTTCGGCATTCAGCACTTTATCAACATAGCGATTGCCAAGGCCGCTAACTTTCACCGCCGCGATATCGCCAACGTTGAAATAGGTGTGCAGGGCAGAAGTGGTTTCAAACTCGCCGTGGGCTTCCAGTTCGATCTCGCAGGTCTTACCCAGCTTGAAGCGCGCATACAGCGTGAAGTCGTGCGGCCAGTATTTGCGGGTTTCGTCACTGCTCTGCAGTTCGAAGGTCAGCATCACGCCGTTTTCATCTTCGTCCTGGCATTTTAGCGCCCACGGCAGGTTACGTGCGAAACCGTGCGACGGCAGCCCCTGTTGCGCTGATGGGCCGAACCACGGCCAGCAGATGGGTACGCCACCGCGCAGGGCGACGCCGCTTTTAAATGGGGTATTGTTGCTCAACCACAAAACTTCTTCTTCACCGGCCGGTTGCCAGGAGAGCAGGTGAGCGCCCTGTAGGGCGACGGAAGCTTTTACCTGTGGGTGGTCAACCACGATAAGTTCAAGATCGTCCAGCTGGCGGCGGGATAAAGCAGGAGAAAGTTGTTCAATCACCGGGAGAGCAAAAATTTTATTAATCATTACGCCATCCTCTTTCAGGCAAAAAAAAGAGCGACCGAAGCCGCTCTTATTAATTACTTGTTCATCTCAACTTATTTGGAGATGTGAGCAATCAGGTCCAGAACTTTGTTGGAGTAACCAGTTTCGTTGTCGTACCAGGAAACCAGTTTCACGAAGTTGTCGTTCAGTGCGATACCAGCTTTAGCATCGAACACGGAAGTGCAAACTTCGCCGTTGAAATCGGTAGATACAACGTCGTCTTCGGTGTAACCCAGAACGCCTTTCATTGCGCCTTCAGAAGCCGCTTTGATTGCTTTCTTGATTTCTTCGTAGGACGCTGCTTTTTCCAGACGAACGGTCAGGTCAACAACGGATACGTTCGGAGTCGGAACGCGGAACGCCATACCGGTCAGTTTGCCGTTCAGTTCTGGCAGTACTTTACCTACAGCTTTAGCAGCGCCGGTAGAGGACGGGATGATGTTCTGAGCTGCGCCGCGGCCGCCGCGCCAGTCTTTGTGAGACGGGCCATCAACGGTTTTCTGAGTTGCGGTGGTAGCGTGAACGGTGGTCATCAGGCCTTCAACGATACCGAAGTTGTCGTTGATAACTTTAGCCAGCGGAGCCAGGCAGTTAGTGGTGCAGGATGCGTTAGAAACGATGTCCTGGCCTGCGTAAGTGTCGAAGTTAGCGCCGCGAACGAACATCGGAGTGTTGTCTTTGGACGGGCCAGTCAGAACGACTTTTTTCGCGCCAGCGGTGATGTGTTTACGAGCGGTTTCGTCGGTCAGGAAGATACCGGTTGCTTCAGCAACAACGTCAACACCAACTTCGTCCCATTTCAGGTTAGCCGGGTCACGTTCAGCGGTAACACGGATTTTTTTACCGTTAACGACCAGATGACCGTCTTTCACTTCAACGGTGCCGTCGAAACGACCGTGAGTGGAGTCATACTTCAGCATGTAAGCCATGTACTCTGCGTCTAACAGGTCGTTGATTGCAACGATCTCGATGTCAGAACGTTTCTGAGCAGCACGGAAAACAATGCGACCGATACGGCCAAAACCGTTGATACCTACTTTGATAGTCATATATTCCACCAGCTATTTGTTAGTGAATAAAAGGTTGCCTGTAAAATTACAAAAACCTTACGCAGCGTCAAGCGGAATCGTGTCAATCATTGCGACAAATCAATCCTGAGCAGACCTTTGCGCGATTGATTTGCCTCACTCTCCCTTTGAGCCCAATTCCATATGGGGACTGCGTCCGGAATTTTAAAGGTCATATAAGATAAAAATGTGATTGGTATCACAATTATCTGGCTGCCTGATGGCATCGGATAAGTTTAGAACAAAAGTACAGGTTTCATTGTTAATGTTTTGTTAGAATCGACGGGTAAAGTTGCCCTTTCAAAGCGAGAAGTAATCACATGGCTAATAAACCATCTCCTGACGAGCTCAAACAAGAATTGAGCGAGATGCAGTTTTATGTGACGCAGAATCACGGTACCGAACCGCCGTTTACCGGTCGGTTGCTGCATAACAAAAAAGACGGCATCTACCACTGCCTGGTCTGCGATGCGCCGCTGTTTCACTCACAATCCAAGTATGACTCCGGCTGTGGCTGGCCGAGCTTCTATGAGCCGGTGAGCGACGACGCGATTCGTTATCTCAATGATTACTCCCACGGTATGCAGCGTACGGAAATTCGCTGTGGCAATTGCGATGCGCACCTGGGGCATGTCTTCCCGGATGGCCCGCAGCCGACCGGCGAGCGTTTTTGCGTCAATTCGGCCTCATTAAGCTTCACCGATGACCAAAACGGCGAGCGAACCAAAGGCTAAGAAACGATTCAGCAAATTATTCCAAGTCGGATGAGCAGAAGATGGATATCGAGCAAATTATTGCCAGTATGACGCCGGAACTGTACCAACGTTTAGCCACCGCGGTGGAGTTAGGAAAATGGCCGGACGGCGTTGCGCTGACCCCGGAACAAAAAGAAAACAGCATGCAGCTGGTGATGTTGTGGCAGGCGCGCAACAACACGGATGCGCAGCATATGACCATCGACACCAACGGTCAGATGGTGATGAAGAGCAAACAGCAATTGAAAGAGGATTTCGGAATCGTGCCGAAGCCGATTGCGACGTTCAAACCGCAGTAATCTGCTGCACTGAGCGCCCGGTTTAACCGGGCGGCTCTTTAAGTCACCCCGGTCGCGTCGTGCTTCCGGGGCTCGCGCTTTACTGCGTCTTGATACCTAGCGACTCGGCCAGCTGTCGGGCAAGCTGGTTTTTGTCATCTGCGCCATATTCCCAGAACATGCCGCCCGCTAACCCTTTGCTCTTGATGTAATCGGCTTTGATCGCCACCGAACGAGGGTTCTCGTAGGACAGGGCGAATAGCGCTTTGCCATCGGTTGATTTTACCGATAACCACGGCACCTTCGCTTCGTCATCCCAATGTTCAGTAAAGCGTTTCTGCGGATCGTTTAGTAGTTTGGCGACAATATCGTTGTATTTCACATAGGTATCTTTGCTCAGGTCATAACCCAGCGATTTAAACAACTCGATTTGCTGCGCCCCGAAGTAAGGTTGGGTGGCCGGGTTTTTCTGCGCATCCGGCTTACTCCAGTCGATGCCTGGCTCGACGGCACGTTTCGGTACCCGGCCATAGAAACCGATACCGAGATTCATCTGGCTGGGTTTGAGACCAGCAGCCAGATAGTTATTAACCACAAAATCGGCGCTGTATTTATCCGCTGCGGCCGCCGTCGGCCAGTGGCGGGAGTCATACAGATTGGAGTTGAAATATTGCGTGCCGTAGGCCATGTCGTAGGTCATCAGGTTGATGTAATCCAGCTGCGGGGCGACCGCTTTCACGTCGACCCAGCTTTTTGGACTTTCAACATTAGCGCCCACGGCGATGGTCACCAGTTTCTTAGTGCCAACGGCGGCACGCAGTTCTTTAAGCAACGCGGTAAAGTTATCGCGATCCGCCGGTTGGCTAGCCACTAATCCCCAGGCGCCGTTAACCGGAAATTCCCAGTCAAGATCGATGCCATCAAGGCCATACTGGTTAATGACCTGCTGAACCGAACGAATAAACACCGCCCGGCTTTCCGGCGTGGCCGCCGCGCCGGAAAATCCACGCGCGCCCCAGCCGCCGACGGAGAGCAGGACTTTTAGATCCGGGTTTTGCTGACGTAGCGCCGGCAGTTTTTGTAAATCCGCCTGTACTTTCGGCGACAGCCAGATTTGATGGAGATGGTCAGGGTCTTTCAGCGCGTCGTTGGTCTCGTCTTTTTCATCGTTGTAGATAAGGCCGAACGAGTAGTTAAGATGGGTTATTTGTCGGACATCAAGCTTGTCGATATCGCCGCCGGGGCCAGCGGTGACGTCGCCGCCGCCGTTAAAGTAGCCGACCGACATGTAAGATTGCGCGGAAACGACAGAGGCGCAGAGCAGGGGTAATGCTGCCAGCAAGGGCAAAAGTTTCATCGGAGTTCCTCTTTGACAATAATAAAAATGCACACGCCACGGAAATGGCGTGGCGAAAAAACAGCCTGCCCACAGTATCAGCCCTTATCCGGGGAAACTGCGAGACAGCTCAATTTATCGAGGTCAACGAGGCGGTAAATACCGCCCGGCGTAAGGTACGCCGGGCGCGACGTCAGGGCTGAGTTTCCAGCCAGTCATCGAGGGTGTAGAGCGTGGCTCCGGCAGCGGCCATGTCCATAAAGGCAACGGCGCTGTCCTGCGGCTGCAGGTTGACGCCGCGACAGCCGTCGGTGATAACGTTAACGGTGTAGCCCAAATCCAGCGCATCGAGCACGGTAAATTTAACGCAGTAATCCGTCGCGAGGCCGAGAATGTTCAGCTCCGTCACGCCGTGCGCGCGTAGCCAGCCATCCAGTTCGGTTTTCTGCCGGTGACCGTTGTCGAAAAACGCGCTGTAGCTGTCGATTGCCGGGTTTTGCCCTTTATGAAACACGGCGTTGATGGCCTGCTGTTTCAGTAACGGGTGCAGCGCGGCGCCATCGCTATGCTGCACGCAGTGATCGGGCCAGAAAGTCTGCGGCAGGCCATCAAGCTCGCCCTGGGCATAGGGTTCTGCCTGATGCTGGCTGGCAAAGCTGCCGTGGTTGGCCGGATGCCAGTCCTGGCTTGCGATGATGGCGTCGCCGCGCGCCAGGCTCCAGTCGATCAGCTGATTTGCGATATCAATGGTGCTATCGCCTTCGGGGACGGCTAGCGCGCCGCCGGCGCAGAAATCGTTTTGCAGGTCGACCAATAGCAGTGCGCGGTGGCTCATAGCATGCTCCTTATTCATCGGGGGTCAGCTCGCCGCGCAGGTTTTGCTGCATGGCGTTCCGAATGGCCGCACCATCAAGGTTCTGACTGAGCAGATAGTGTAGCTTGGTCAGCGTCGCTTCCACGGTCATATCAAAACCGCTAATGACACCGGCCTGCGCCAGTGCGTTGCCGGTGGCGTAGCCGCCCATATTCACCTTACCCGACATGCATTGCGTCAGATTCACCACCACGATACCGCGCTGGCTGGCTTCCGCCAGGACCTGAATAAACTCGCCGTTCTGCGGCGCATTGCCTACGCCATAAGAGCGCAGGATCAGCGCTTTCACCGGCTGACGCAGGAAGTTACGCACCACATCGGCAGAAATCCCCGGATAGATGGTGACCACGCCGATCGGCTGCGGCGTAATCGGGTGAACGATCAGCTCGCCATTTCCGTGCGGCGCCGGCGGGGTACCGAGACGGCGGATATGGATGCCGGCCTCCAGCAGTGGCGCGAGGTTTGGCGAAGCAAAGGCATCAAAACCGTCTGCGTGGGCCTTAGTCGTGCGGTTGCCGCGATACAAACGATTATTGAAGAACAGCGAAACTTCGTTGATGGGATAGTTGGCGGCGACGTACAGCGCATTGAGCAAATTGATTTGCCCATCGGAACGCAGCTCGGCTAGCGGGATTTGTGACCCTGTCACAATCACCGGCTTACCTAAATTCTCCAGCATGAACGACAGCGCCGAAGCGGTAAAGGCCATGGTGTCGGTGCCGTGCAGGATAACAAAGCCATCGTATTGGTCGTAGTGGTCGCGAATATCGTCAGCGATATGCTGCCAGTCTTCCGGCGTCATATCAGACGAATCCATCAACGGCGCATATTCATGAATAGTGAAGTCCGGCATCTCCGGGCGGTGGAACTCGGGCATCAGCGCCAGCTGGCGCTGCAGGTGGCCGGAAACGGGGATATAACCGTGATCGGAGCGCTGCATACCGATGGTCCCACCGGTGTAGGCAACGTAAATCGATTTCTTTTGCATAGCATCGCTTAGGTTGGATGTGAACAGGCGCAGTATAAAGTGGCAGGCAAAAAAATAAAGCGCTAACCCTGGGAGTTGCAGAGAAGCGCTTGAATTTAATGTCGTTGAAACGCTGCCCCACGGCGGGGGCAGACGGGGGATTAACGAATATTGGCGCAGGTCAGACAGAAGGCATAGCGATTCTGCGGATCGTTAAATGCCGCCAGTTTATCGCTTTCCGTTTTCACAACGTCCGCGGCTGCCGCAACCGGCGCAGGCAGGTATGCCTGGATGGCGGCCGGCAGAGCCGCGCGCACTGAACCGGTCAGGCTATCCATCACCATCGCGAAGAACGTTGGTTCTTCCTGGTACCAGGTGATATGCCACTGTTTCAGTTTCGCCAGCTCCGCGGCTTTCGCCACCGCATCGTCAAAATCGCCGAGGCTATCCACCAGACCGTTGGCCTTGGCGTCTTCACCGGTCCAGACGTGGCCTTGCGCGATTTGGTCAATCTTCTCCGGCGTGCTCTTACGCGCGTTAGCCACCAGGGTGATAAAGCGCTTATAGCCGTTTTCGATGCTCAGCTGTATTAACTGCTGCACTTCCGGCGGCAGCGATTTGGTGGTTGAGACATCGGCCAACGGCGAGGTGGCGACGCCATCGGTATGGACGCCAATTGAACCGAGCGTATTTTCCACCGTGTTAATCACGCCAAAGATACCGATGGAGCCGGTAAGGGTGCTCGGGTTCGCCACGATGTAATCCGCTGGGGTGGAGATCCAGTAACCGCCGGATGCCGCCATGCCGCCCATTGAGACCACCACCGGTTTACCCGCCGCTTTCGCCGCCGCCAGTTCTTCGCGGATGACCTCCGAGGCGCTGACGCTGCCGCCAGGACTGTTGACGCGCAGGACGATCGCTTTCACTTTCGGATCCAGGCGCGCGTCGCGGATTTGCGCCGCGGTGGTGTCGCCGCCGACGTTACCCGGCGTTTCTTCACCATCCATGATGGCGCCGTTCGCAAAGATAACCGCTACCGCTGAACCCTGTTCAGCAGGCGCTTTGACGTTGTAATCGTAGTAGCTGATGGCGCGATAGTTGTTATCCGCTTTGCTCCAGCCAAACTGCTTAGTGAGCGCCTTTTCCACTTCCGTCGAGGTGGCCAGCTCGTCGACCAGCTTGTTATCCAGCGCGTATTTCGCGGTATCGCCATCGACTTTACGCAGGCCGTCGATCACGCCCTGAGCGCCGGGGAACAGCTGCTGCGCGGTGATCTGGCGGTTAGCGGCAATAGTGTTGAGATAGTTCTGCCACAGTTCGCCGATCCAACGGCTGTCCGCTTCACGCGCAGCCGGCGACATGTCGTCGCGAATAAACGGCTCGACGGCGGATTTGTAGGTACCGACGCGGAAAACGTGGGTCGAGACTTTCAGTTTATCCAGCAGCGATTTGTAGTACAGACCGTTGGTGGCAAAGCCGTGCAGGTCGACTTCACCCTGCGGCGAGAGCCAAATTTTATTGGCGAAGCTCGCCAGGTAGTATTGCCCCTGGGTGTAGCTGCTGCCGACGGCATATACCGGTTTACCGCTGTCGCGGAACTCGCGAAGCGCTTTACCGATGTACTGCATCGAAGGCTGATCGCCGCCGACGAAGTTTTTCAGATCCAGTACGATACCGGTGATATTACGGTCGTCTTTCGCCTGGCGAATCGTCTGCACGATATCGAACAGTGAGTTCTCCTGCAGACGATCGGAACTGGCGCCGAACAGCTGGCGACCGATGACTCCCAGTTTGCTGCTGGCAGAAGGCTTATCAACTACCACGCCGGTGATGTTCATCAGCAGCGCGCCGCGTGCGGTATGTTCCGCGTTGCTGCTGCTAAACTGCGCCCAGATGCCGACGCAAATCAGCACCAGTGCCAGGAACACCAGGTTCAGCGCGAATTGGCGAATGAAATTGAGTATTCGCCATGTCCATTTAAAAAATCCGGCAAGAAATCGCCAAAGGGTTCGCATGTATTCTCCCTAATATTTTGATGATGGGTCAGCCGCAGGGGCTGCCGCGTCTGGCTATCCTAAAGAGAGTGCCGACGCTTGTCAGCAGGAATCACCCATCGGGCTGTAACAAAATCCATGCGCATGTTAATTTTATGCAAAATGACATCACAGGAGTTACACAGATGGATGCTCTCGAACTACTGATAAATCGCCGCAGCGCGTCGCGCCTGACCGACCCGGCTCCGGCTGGCGAACAGCTGGAAAATATCCTTCATGCGGGGATGCGCGCGCCGGATCACGGTACGTTACAGCCGTGGCGGTTCTTTATTATTGCCGATGATGGCCGCGAACGCTTTAGTCAACTGCTGGAAAAAGGGGCGATGGCCGCCGGGCAGGATGAAAAAGCCATTGAAAAAGCACGCAATGCGCCGTTTCGCGCACCGCTGATTATCGCGGTGGTCGCGCGCTGCGAAGAGCATCCGAAGGTGCCGCAGTGGGAACAGGAGATGTCCGCGGGATGCGCGGTGATGGCGATGCAAATGGCCGCAGTGGCGCAGGGCTTTAACGGTATCTGGCGTAGCGGTGCGTTAACCGAGAGTCCGGTTGTCCGCGAAGGCTTTGGCTGCCGCGAGCAGGACAAAATTGTCGGTTTCCTTTACCTCGGCACGCCGCAGTTAAAAGCAGCAACCACGTTTGCGCGACCGGATACCGCGCCGTTCGTCACGCGCTTCTGAGTCAACGCTTGTTACGCCGGGTGGCGGCTGGCGCCTTACCCGGCCTACGGGGCGTGCGGCCTGCCTTTAATTTATTCACCATGCTGGCTGAAACTACTGATGCTGGCTATCTCAAAATCCCCGGTGGCGTTGCCGCTTACCGGGGCTACAGCGCTTTGCGATTTGGTAGCCCGGAGAAGGCGCAGCGCGCCGCCTCCGGGAATGCAAAGGCGATGACGTTACTTCTGCGTTTTGGCGAATTCATCTTTGGCTTTCTGCAACTGCTGCTGGAAAGCCGGATTGGTATGCAGGGTCGCCACTACCGCCGAGCCGACAATACGCGCCGCATCGACGTCGCTCTGCCAATGATAGCCGCAGATAACCCGGCTTTCGCCCAGCTCATAGCCGCGCTTGAGAATTTCGTTTTGTCGTTGCGGGTTGATCTCCGCCAGTACCAGCGCGGTTGCCCAACCGATTGAGGTGTGGCCGGAAGGATAAGAGCCGTTTTTCGACAGCTTGTCCTGCTCGGTGGTGTTACAGGTTGAGACGCCGTAGAACGCAAACGGGCGAATGCGCATATATTTTTCTTTCGCGCTGCGGGTGGCCAGATCGCCGGCATCCTCAATCATATTCGTCAGCAGCTTATGCAGCTGCGGCGCGTCTTTTTCGGTGATGGGCGAACCAAAGGCGCTGGAGAAGGCATTCGCCACGCCGCCGGCGCTAAGGTTGGCATCTTCAGCCGCCAGTTTACCGCGTTCGGTATTGCGCAGCAGTCGTCCTTTCTCATACATCGCCTGATCGTTTAAAAATGCGATACTGCCAACTTCCGGCGGCGGCGGCAGCAGCGCCAGGCTATCGATGGCCTGGGCATTTTTCAGATAATAGAGATCGGGTTTGGTTGTCGCATCGTTGCCGGCAGGGACCAGTGCGAAAGCGTTAACGGAAAACAGGCTGGCGAGGCAGAGGGCGAGAACGCGCTTTTTCATCTACATTTCCTTACGGTGTTATATGTCCAGAACAATGGTTTTGTTTTTAGTCACATTTTTGTCATCTGTAAGTAAAAGTTAAAATCACATTGAAAAAATTGTTCGGTATCGCAAAAACGCATATTTGTCTGCTTAATGAGCAACCACTCGCGATTTCGGACTGTCGCACTTATCACCTTGCCGTTTGGGCGCTACCATAGCGGGATTGCAATGACAGGAGATGTCCATGAGCGAGCAAGCTATTCGTTTAACGCAATACAGCCACGGAGCCGGTTGCGGTTGTAAAATTTCCCCCAAAGTGCTGGAAACCATTCTGCATAGCGAGCAGGCGAAGTTTGTCGACCCGAACCTGCTTGTCGGCAACGAAACCAGCGATGATGCGGCGGTTTACGATCTGGGTAACGGGACGTCGATCATCAGCACCACCGATTTTTTCATGCCGATCGTCGATAATCCTTTTGATTTTGGCCGTATTGCGGCGACTAACGCCATCAGCGACATTTTCGCCATGGGCGGCAAACCGATTATGGCGATTGCGATACTTGGCTGGCCAATCAACACGCTGGCGCCGGAGATTGCTCGCGAAGTGGTTGAAGGCGGGCGTTTTGCCTGCCAGCAGGCCGGAATTGCGCTGGCGGGCGGTCACTCCATCGATGCGCCGGAACCGATTTTCGGGCTCGCGGTGACCGGCGTGGTACCAACCGAACGTATCAAGAAAAATAGCACCGCGCAGGCGGGCTGTAAGCTGTATCTGACCAAACCACTGGGCATTGGCGTGCTGACTACCGCCGAGAAGAAATCGCTGCTGAAGCCGGAACATCAGGGGCTGGCGACGGAGACCATGTGCCAGATGAATCTTGCCGGCGCCGCATTTGCCAATATCGAAGGGGTAAAAGCGATGACGGACGTCACCGGTTTCGGCCTGCTGGGGCATCTCAGCGAAGTCTGCCGCGGCGCGGGCGTTCAGGCGCAGCTAAATTACGCCGATATCCCGAAACTGCCGGGCGTTGAAGCCTATATCGCCGCCGGAGCGGTGCCGGGCGGCACCGGGCGCAACTTTGCCAGCTACGGTCATTTGATGGGCGAGATGCCGGCGGAATGGCGCGATCTGCTGTGCGATCCGCAAACTTCCGGCGGCCTGCTGCTGGCGGTAACGCCGGAAGCTGAAGCCGAAGTCCAGGCCGCTGCCGCGGAATTTGGCATCAAGCTGGCCGCCATTGGCGAGCTGGTAACCGCCCGCGGCGGGCGTCCAATGATCGAGATCCGTTGATTAGATGCGGTTGTTTATTGCAGAAAAACCGAGTCTCGGTCGCGCTATCGCCGATGTGTTGCCGAAACCGCATCGCAAAGGTGATGGTTTTATTGAGTGCGGCAACGGGCAGGTGGTCACCTGGTGTATCGGCCACCTGCTGGAGCAGGCGCAGCCGGATGTTTACGACGGCCGCTATGCGCGCTGGAATCTGCTCGACCTGCCCATCGTTCCGGAAAAGTGGCAACTACAACCAAAACCGTCGGTCACGAAACAGCTGAACGTCATCAAGCGCTTGCTTGGCGAGGCGCAGGAAGTGGTTCATGCGGGTGACCCGGATAGAGAAGGGCAACTGCTGGTCGATGAAGTGCTGGACTACCTGCAACTGGCGCCGGAAAAGCGCCAGCAGGTGCAGCGTTGCCTGATTAACGACCTTAACCCACAGGCGGTTGAACGGGCGATTAACCGCCTGCGCGCGAATAGCGAGTTTGTCCCGCTGTGCGTGTCGGCGCTGGCCCGCGCTCGCGCCGACTGGCTGTATGGCATCAACATGACCCGCGCCTACACCATTCTCGGGCGTAATGCCGGCTATCAGGGAGTGTTGTCGGTTGGCCGCGTACAGACGCCGGTATTGGGGCTGGTAGTCCGTCGCGATGAAGAGATTGAAAACTTCGTCGCCAAAGATTTCTTTGACGTCAAAGCGCATATTGTCACGCCGCAAGACGAGCGGTTTATCGCCACCTGGGTGCCAAGCGAAGCCTGCGAACCCTATCAGGATGAAGAGGGGCGTTTACTGCATCGTCCACTGGCCGAGCATGTCGTTAAACGCATAGAAGGGCAGCCGGCAATCGTAACCGGCTATAACGATAAACGCGATTCCGAACCGGCGCCGCTGCCGTTTTCGCTGTCGGCGTTGCAGATTGAGGCGGCGAAACGCTTCGGCTTCAGCGCGCAGAATGTGCTGGATATCTGCCAGAAGCTGTATGAGACCCATAAGCTAATTACCTATCCGCGTTCGGATAGCCGCTATCTGCCGGAAGAACACTTTGCTGGCCGCCATGCGGTACTGAACGCGATTAGCGTCCATGCGCCGGATCTGCTACCGCAGCCGGTGATGGATCCGGAAATCCGCAACCGCTGCTGGGATGATAAAAAGGTCGATGCGCACCACGCGATTATCCCGACCGCGCGCAGCAGTCAGGTCAAACTCAACGATAACGAAGAGAAGGTGTACAACCTGATCGCTCGTCAGTATCTGATGCAGTTCTGCCCGGATGCGGTATTCCGCAAGTGCCAGATTGACCTTGATATTGCTAACGGCAAATTTGTCGCTAAGGCGCGCTTCCTCGCCGAAGCGGGCTGGCGCGCGCTGCTTGGCAACAAAGAGCGCGACGAAGAGAACGACGGTACGCCGCTGCCGGTGGTCGCCAAAGGCGATGAGCTATTGTGCGAAAAAGGTGAAGTGGTGGAGCGACAGACCCAGCCGCCGCGCCACTTTACCGACGCGACGCTACTGTCGGCGATGACCGGTATTGCCCGCTTTGTGCAGGATAAAGAACTGAAAAAAATCCTCCGCGCAACCGACGGTTTGGGGACGGAAGCGACCCGTGCAGGGATTATCGAGCTGCTGTTTAAGCGCGGTTTTCTGAATAAAAAGGGGCGCTATATCCACTCATCGGACGCCGGTCGGGCGCTAATCCATTCCCTGCCGGAAATGGCCGCACGTCCGGATATGACCGCCCATTGGGAGTCGGTATTGACGCAAATCAGCGAAAAACAGTGCCGCTATCAGGACTTTATGCAGCCGCTGGTAGGGACGCTTTTCCAGCTTATCGATCAGGCGCGGAGCACGCCGGTGCGCCAGTTCCGCGGGCTGGTTGCGCCAGGCGGAGCGAAAAAATCGTTTAGTAAAGGGAAGGGTAAGCCGAAAGGCAAAAAGCCGGCGGCGGATATCGCGCCGGAAAGTCCGCAATAATGTCTCCGCCCCTCGCCACGGAGGGGCTTAGCTAAAACGCCCTTCCGTCTGAGGGCGCTTAACCCGGTTGAGGGTTTTCCCGCATATCATTTCCGCCTCCCTGCTCTAAAATAGGGTCATTGATGTTAAAGAAGGGATGATGATGGCAAACGATCCAATGGACAGTATCCTCAAAATCAGATCGGTCAGCACTATGGCTGAACTGCAACGACACGTCAGAAACGTGATGTCCGCTTTTGGCTATGACCGGATCGTACTATTTTCTATTTCCCCACTACGTACTCCCTATATTGAACGCATTTACTGGATTGAAGGGCACTGGTTTGACGATGAGGTAGATGAACAAACCTACCTGCAGCGCTGCCCGGTCAACCAGCATTTCATCCATACCTCCCGGCCATTTTTGTGGCGAAAAACAGGTAGTGACACGGCCAGCGGTGAGTATCAAATTGTCGACATTCCCCTGAAAGGCGCGCTTCATGGCATGCAGATCCCCATTTTCGGCCGCACGGGGATTGAAGGGGCGCTGAGCCTTGGCGGCATGGCCATCGACGCTTCTCCACGAGCCGAAATGCTGCTGATGTTACTGGGCATAGAGGCATTTCATTGCGCGCGGAGATTGTTGAGCTCTGTTGAGGAAGGTAACGCAACCGTACTGACCCGGAGAGAAATCGAAGTACTCACTCTGGTAGCCAAAGGGCTTAGGCAGGGAGACATTGCCGCCGTGCTGGGGATCTCTGAACGTACGGTGGAGAATCATTTGCGCCATGCGCGCGGTCGCCTGAGAGTGGTGACCACGGCGCAGGCCGTCCAGGTGGCGATGCTGAACGGTGAAATATCGCCGCCACACAGTGAATAATCGCTATATCCGCAGATGAAAAGGAAAAGATGATGAGCGAACAAATCAGTAAACAACCGCAAGTGGACCATGCTGAAGAGAATGCTTTTTTTCCTTCGGCCTATTCCCTCAGCCAGTTTACCAGTCCGGTGTCTGACCTTAGCGGCGCTGATTACACGCGGCGCTATAATGGACGGCGGAAAGTGCTGGTTATCGCCGCCGATGAACGTTATCTGCCTACCGATAACGGCGCGCTCTTTTCGACCGGTAATCATCCGGTAGAGACGCTGCTGCCGATGTACCATCTGCACGCCGCAGGTTTCGATTTTGATATTGCGACGCTCTCCGGGCAAATGGTCAAGTTTGAATACTGGGCGATGCCGCGCGAAGACCAAAAGATTATGCCGTTCTTCGAGCGTTATCTTCCGCAGTTCCGCCAGCCTCTGGCCCTTTCTGACGTCGTAGCGCAGCTGGATGCTGATAGCGATTATGCGGCGGTATTTATTCCCGGCGGCCACGGTGCGCTTATCGGCCTGCCGGAGAGCGAAGCCGTCGCCGAAACGCTGCGCTGGGCGCTACGACACGATCGGTTTGTGATTTCGCTCTGTCACGGCCCGGCGGCGTTCCTCGCGTTACGACAGGGGGAGAATCCGTTAAACGGTTATGCTATTTGCGCGTTTCCGGATGCCGCCGATAAACAAACCCCTGATATCGGCTATATGCCTGGTCACCTGACCTGGTATTTTGGCGAAGCGTTAAAAGCAATGGGGCTTGAGATCGTAAACAGCGATATTAAAGGTCGTGTACATCAGGACCGTAAAGTGCTGACCGGGGACAGCCCTTTTGCGGCGAATGCGCTCGGTCAGTTGGCGGCAAAAGCGTTGCTCGACGAATATGCAAAGTAACAGCAATCTGATGATGAGGGGGAGCAGTGAAGTATATCTCAATTAGTCAACCGGGCGGCCCGGAGGTTCTTCAGATTGGTGAAGGCGACATCCCCTCGGTCGGTGATAACGACGTCCTGATCCAGGTTAAAGCCGCTGGCGTCAATCGGCCGGATATCTTACAGCGACAGGGCGTTTATCCGATGCCGGAAGGGGTAACGCCGATACCCGGACTGGAAGTCGCTGGGGTGGTCGCGGCGGTAGGATCGCAGGTGACGGATTTTCATCCCGGCGATAAGGTTTGCGCCCTGACCAACGGCGGCGGCTATGCGGAGTATTGCGCGGTACCGGCGGGGCAAACGTTGCCAATACCGCCTGGGCTGAGTTTTAGCGAAGCGGCGGCGATACCTGAAACTTTCTTTACCGTGTGGGCGAACCTGTTTCAGATGGGCCGGGCGCAACCTCATGAAAGCGTCCTGATTCACGGCGGGGCCAGCGGCATCGGGACGACGGCGATCCTGTTGTGTCATGAGTTAGGTATGAAAGTCTATACCACCGTCGGGCAGGAAGAAAAAGTGGCGGCGCTGCGTCCTTATGCCACGGCCATCAATTATAAAGCCGATGATTTCGCAGAGAAAATCACTCAGCTGACCGATGGTAAAGGCGTCGACGTTATTCTCGATATCGTGGGTGGACCCTATTTTAATCGTAACCTGGAACTGCTGAAACGAGACGGGCGGCTGGTTATTATCGGATTTATGGGCGGGCGAATCGCCCATGATGTTGATATTCAAACCTTGATGCTCAAGCGCGCGACCGTGACCGGTTCAACGATGCGCGGCCGAAGCGCAGAAGAAAAAAGGCAGATCGCTCAGGCGTTGAAGGACCACGTCTGGCCGCTGCTGTCGCAGGGTAAATGTAAGCCGCTGATTTACGCCAGCTATCCGATGGCTGAAATCGCGCAGGCGCATGCCTGCCTCGATAGCGGTAATCATCTGGGGAAAGTGGTGATTACCATGGAGTAGAGTTGATATCCCCGACGCCAGGCGTCGGGGATAAAGACACAGATTAAATCACACCCTGCGCCAGCATGGCGTCAGCGACCTTGACGAAGCCGGCGATATTGGCGCCGCGGACGTAGTTGGTCTGTTTCTCTTCACCGCCGTACTCGACGCAGGCGTGGTGAATATCCAACATGATGTGATGCAGACGCGCATCCACTTTCTCCGCTTTCCAGCCCATACGCGCGGCGTTTTGCGCCATTTCAAGGCCGGATGTGGCAACGCCGCCGGCGTTGGCTGCTTTGCCCGGCGCGAACAGCACGCCAGCGTCGAGGAACAGATCGGTGGCGGCAATGGTGGTGGGCATGTTGGCGCCTTCGGCAACCGCCTTAACGCCATTGGCGATCAGGATTTGCGCGGCATCGACATCCAGTTCGTTCTGGGTCGCGCACGGCAGCGCGATATCTACCGGCACTGACCACGGCTGCTGGCCTTCGAGGTAGGTCAGACCGAATTCGCGCGCGTAGTCGGCGACGCGGCCGTGGCTACGCTCTTTAATATCGATCAGACGGGCCAGTTTCTCTTTAGTGAAGCCGGCTTCGTCTACCACCGTACCGTTGGAGTCGGAGGCGGTAATGACGCGCGCGCCGAATTCCATGGCTTTCTCAATGGCGAACTGCGCCACGTTGCCGGAGCCGGATACCGCGACGCGCATCCCTTCGAAGCCCAGACCGTGGCGCTTAAGCATCGCTTCCGTAAAGTAAACCAGACCGTAACCGGTGGCCTCCGGGCGGATGAGACTGCCGCCGAAGGAGAGACCCTTGCCGGTGAAGACGCAGGCGCTGTTGTTGGAAAGTTTGCGCATCATGCCGGCCATAAAGCCGACTTCGCGGCCGCCAACGCCGATATCGCCCGCCGGAACGTCGGTATCCGGGCCGAGGTGACGATACAGTTCCGTCATCAAAGCCTGGCAGAAGCGCATCACTTCGCCGTCGCTTTTACCTTTCGGGTCGAAATCGCTGCCGCCTTTACCGCCGCCCATCGGCAGCGTGGTGAGGGCGTTTTTGAAGGTCTGTTCGAAGCCCAGGAACTTAAGGATCGACAGGTTGACCGACGGATGGAAGCGCATACCACCTTTGTACGGGCCAATCGCGGAGTTGAACTGCACGCGCCAGGCGCGGTTAACCTGAACCTGATTGCGATCGTCAACCCAGACGACGCGGAACTGGATGACGCGCTCCGGTTCGACCAGGCGTTCCAGCAAATTGAGCTGACGATAGCGCGGATTCTGTTCAAGGAACGGCCACAGAGTAGTCATCACTTCGCGGACGGCCTGAGCGAATTCAGTTTGATGCGGGTCGCGCTGTTGAACGCGGGCGAGAAAACTTTCCAGAGTACACGCCTGATCCATAGATGTAATTTCCCCTTACGGTTGTGGTTGCTTGTTATTTTTTATACCCGGCCTTGAAAAAGCCGATTTTCCGACTATAACACCGGAAATAGTTAGGCTGACAAGGAAAAATTGAGCGCGGAGAAAAATTTATAATCCGACGAGGGTCATAACTAAAAACGATGACCCAGGCCGGAGATGAGGGGGAGAGAAGCTAGCCTGCTTGTTGGTTTATAAAGGCATTCAGCAGAGGAATATCCGCTGGCGCCAGATCAAATTCTAATGCTTGCGACGGCGTACACCAGCGCAGTTCGCTATGGTAATGGGCGACGGGTTCACCGCTAAACTCGCCAACCCACCAGGCGTGCAGGTGGATCAAACGTCCGGAAACTTCCCGCTGATGGCTGGCGATATAGCGGGTTGGCCTCGCGACGATAGCCAGCTCCTCTTCCAGCTCGCGCGCTAACGCCTGCGCCTGGCTTTCTCCGGGTTCGATCTTGCCGCCGGCGAACTCCCACAGCCCCGGCTGATCGGCATGCGGCGGGCGCTGCGCCAGGAGAATTTTGCCGTCGCGTTCGATAATCGCGGCGACGACATCAATGATTTTTTGCATAGTTGTCCTGAATCATTCAAATACCGGCCTTGCTTATAATGGCGTATTATCTCCGTCTTTCCCCTGTACCGACAACCTTTTAGCCTGATGGAGCGTCACCGTGCTTGATAGCCGCCTGCACCCCCGATTGAAGCCCGTACTGAATGCCATCGCCCGCGTGCTCGATCGCCCGGGGATCTCCCCTGACGGCCTGACGCTTTTCGGTTTTGCTATCGGCGTGCTGGCCCTGCCGTTTCTGGCGCTCGGCTGGTACGGCGCCGCGCTGGCGGCCATTTTGCTCAACCGGTTGCTGGATGGCCTGGATGGCGCGCTGGCGCGGCGGCGCGGCCTCAGCGATGCGGGCGGGTTTTTGGATATTTCGCTCGATTTTTTGTTTTACGCGCTGGTGCCGTTCGGTTTTATTGTCGCCGACCCGGCGCAAAATGCGCCGGCGGGCGGCTGGCTGCTGTTTGCGTTTATCGGCACCGGCAGCAGCTTCCTGGCGTTTGCGACCCTTGCGGCAAAGCATCAAATTGCCAATCCGGGCTATGCGCATAAATCATTTTATTATCTTGGCGGGTTGACGGAAGGAACGGAGACGATCCTGCTATTTGTACTGTGTTGCCTGTTTCCGGCGCACTTCACCTGGCTGGCGTGGTGCTTCGGCGCGCTATGCTGGCTGACGACCTTCACCCGTATCTGGAGCGGCTACCTGACGCTGAGGGAGGCGCAAAGCCAGAACCTCCCTCAGTAGTCGGATTATTTGCTGCTGTCCGGGCCGCGTTCGCCGGTGGCTACCGGATTTTGCGGATTACCGCTCCATTCATACCAGCCGCCGTCGTAAACGGAGACGTTTTTCCAGCCCATCGCTCTGGCGTACATGAAAGTCTCTGAGGCGCGCCAGCCTGTGCCACAGTAAAAAGAGACCTGCTGGTTGGGCAGAATGTTCCACTGTTTCCACATCGCCGCGATATCGTCGGCGCTGCGCATCGTGCCGTCCGGATTATGGAAGTCTTCCATATGGGTGGAATCGCTGCCGGCATGGCCCCAGCGCGCGCCGGCAATATCGCCCTTCGGCTTGATGTAGCTGTAGCCGCTGGTGGTGCCGATAAATTCCGGCCACGAGCGGACGCTGACCAGCGAAGCATCCTGGCGGTGTAGTAACCCACGCGCCTGTTCGGTATTGAGCATTAACTGCGGCTGACCGGGGATCGGCGCGCCGAAATCCGCCGCCGCTTTTTCTGCGGCTGGCATACCGCGTTCGACCGGCAGATTCGCGTCGGACCAGCTTTTCCAACCGCCGTCGAGCAGGCGTACATCTTTCACCCCGGCATACAGCATGATCTGCGCGACGCGCGCGGCGGCGTAGACGTCGCGGCCGTACAGAATCACCGTGGTGTCATGGCGAATACCGTGTTTAGCCAGCATCGCTTTTAGCTGTTCATCGGACACTTTGTTCCACAGCGGCTCGCTTTCCACTTCATTGGTATCGATATAACCGGCGCCGGGAATGTGATTCAGCAGATAAAATTTCGGCGCGCCCCAGGCCACTTCAAACAGTTTCCAGTCGCCTTGTGGGGCGGCGGTAACGGTTTTACCTTGCTGTAAATCGTGGATCCACTGCGGATACACCAGCTGCTCAAAGTGCGGCAGCTTCTGCAGGCGCTCGCTCTGACTGAAGGCGTCGCTAAGCGTGCTGAGCTTCGTGAATCCGGCTTCTTTCAGGCGCGCCGCAACTCTGGCGTTATCCTCGGCGCCGCCATATAACGCGATTGGCGTATCGGCCTGCAGCTGGTGCTGAGTTGCCCATGCGCGCAGTTGTTCGTCGCTCATTGCGCCAAGCCAAGTAGCGGAGAGGTTTAGCGCCTGAGGTTCATGGCCCTGTGGCCCGTTGGCGCTTTGCGGCCAACCGTTATAGAAAGCGCTGAGGCGGGTGTCTATCGCCACGCCGTGCCGCTGTTGCAGCGTTGAAAAGTCCAGCGTTGGCATGGTATCAGCGGCGAAAGAAGAGGAAGCAGCAAGCCCCATGAGCAGGGCGAGTGCGGTCAATTGAGAAACACGTTTCATCGAAATGCCCGACGGTAGAAAGAGGAGGGCTCATTCTCTGCTCCTGATAAGGGAATTTCTTTGCGATAACGCAGGTTAGACGGAATTTGCCTGCCAGGCGGCGATATTAATATAGCGTCCGCCCGGCGGGAGATCCTGGCTGTCGTGAGTCACCAGCACCGCCGGGATTGCCAGCCGGTCAATTTCCGCAAATACCCACTGGCGAAAATCGGCGCGGCGTTCTGCGTCCAGGCGATTAAAAGGCTCATCCAGCAGCAGCGCTTGCGGCCTCGCCAGCAGGGCGCGCAGCAGGCTGACGCGCGCGCGCTGTCCGCCGGAGAGCGTGGCCGGATCGCGCGAGGCGAAGCCCGGCATACCGGCGCGCGCCAGCGCGTGCTCGACTTCGGCCCGCCGCGCCGCGCCGCGGATCTCCGCAGGCAGAGCGAGCTGTAAATTGTGCCCCACGCTGAAGTGGTCAAACAGTAGCGCATCCTGAAACAGGATGCCAATGTGCCGCGCTTCGGTGGCGAGCCCGTCGCAGCGGCGTTCGTTGAGCCATAATTCACCTTCAGCGCGAAAGGTGTCGGCAAGCGCGCCGATCATCCAGGCAAAAAGGGTTGATTTACCGCTGCCGGAAGGGCCCATCAGGGTCAACACTTCGCCGGGAGCGACAGAAAAATTGACTCCACACAACAGCGGTTGGCGGTGGAGGGTTAATGTCAGGTCGTTAACGGTTAGCATTAGCGTAATCCCCGGCGGCGACGGCCCATAAACCAGGCCATCAGCGCAGTAACCATAAAGCAGATCGCCGGTAGCAGCAATTGCCACAGCGCTTGTGCGGCAAGCCGCGTGCTGTCGCCGCCGCTGCTCAGCGCTACCGCTTCGCTGGTCAACGTCGGCGTCCGTCCGCCGCCGAGCCACACGGTCGGCAGATATTGCGCGATACTCACCGAAAATCCGACCGCCAGCGCGGTGAGCAGCGGTCGCGCCATTGACGGCAGTTTGACCCGCCAAAACAGGCGGCCGCGCCGCCAGCCAAGCGTACGGGCAATTAATAACAACCGTGGATCAAGATTGCGCCACGCCGGGGAGAGGATAAACAGCATATATGGACGCTCCCGGAATGCAATGCTTTCTTCAGTTCAGTAATAAAACGGGTAGGTGCAGCCATATATCCGGTTTCTGATGGGATTTCTTTATCCCGAACCATGATGAAATCCGCCAGG